>CAWJYC010000005.1:0-189336 GCA_963846985.1 uncultured Actinomycetota bacterium | reverse complement strand
CCGATGCTACCGCCCGACCGACCGCACGAGGCCAGACCATGGGACGAATCGGTAGGGTGGCGTCCCGGCGGCCCGCAAACGATGGGGCCAGGCGCGCAACGCAGCGCACGTCGAACCAGTGCACGTCGCAAGGAGCAGGATCTTGGCCCTCAACACCATCGCGCTGGAGCTCGTCCCGCCCAACGTCGAGCGTGGCGCGGCCTACGCTATCGACGAGGCCCACAAGGTGCTGCAACTCTCCGTCGACGCAGGCATCGAGGGCCGGATCCGGCACGTCATGATTCCCGGCATGATCGAGGAGGACGACGACCGTCCCATCGAGATGAAGCCGAAGCTCGACGTCCTGGAGTACTGGTCCCTGATCAAGCCGGAGCTGCCCGGCATCAACGGGTTGTGCACCCAAGTGACCTCCTTCCTCGATGAGCCCGCGCTGGGCCGGCGCCTCGCCGACCTGGGGCAGGCCGGTTTCGACGGCATCGCCTTCGTCGGCGTGCCCCGCACGATGGCCGACGGCGAGGGCGCCGGCGTCGCGCCGACCGATGCGCTGTCGATCTATGCCGACGCCGTCCCCAACCGCGGCGCCATCCTGATCCCGACCCGCGACGGCGAACAGGGCCGCTTCACGTTCAAGGTCGACCAGGGCGCGACCTACGGCATGACGCAGCTGCTCTACTCCGACACCATCGTCGGATTCCTCACCGAGTTCGCCGCGACGACCGAGCACCGGCCCGAGATCCTGCTGTCGTTCGGGTTCGTGCCGAAGATGGAGCAGAACGTCGGGCTGATCAACTGGCTCATCCAGGACCCCGGCAACGCCGCCGTCGCCGCCGAGCAGGCCTTCGTCAGGGAGTTGGCGAGCGCGGACCCGGCCGCGAAGCGCAAGCAGATGATCGACCTCTACAAGCGCGTGATCGACGGCGTGGGGTCGCTCGGCTTCCCGCTCAGCATCCACTTCGAGGCGACCTACGGCGTATCCCGGCCGGCGTTCGACACGTTCGCCGAGATGCTCGACTACTGGTCGCCCGACCGCTAACCGCCGGGCACCCTGCCGACGTACTCGGCCAAGGCCGATCCGACCGCCTCGGCTCCCGCCCCGTTGGGGTGCAGCGGCGCGGCCGGCCGCGACGGAGCGAAGCCCTCGATGAAGCGGTCGTCCGGCGCGGCGCAGATGTCGTGTCCGACCGAAAGCGGCCGGGTGTCGAAGAATTCCACGCCTTGGGCGGCGGCGACTTGCTTCAAACGTCCGTCGAGTTCGTCGATCTTGCCCTGGAAGTACGCCGCGTCGACGGGGTTGATGGGCTGGTCGGGGAAGCAGCCCTGCGGCCGCACGTAGGTGCCGTAGCCGACCACGATCACCCGCGCCGAGGGCGCCTTGGCGCGGATCGACGAGATCAGCGCGGACCAGTCGCCGGCATCGTCGTCGATCGCCTGCGAGATGCCATCGAGGCCGTCGGCGACCAGGTCCGCCGAGCAGGGTGTGACGTCGAGGCTGTCACGTCGGCACTTCACGGCAATGGCGGGCAGGTCGACGTCGTTGCCACCGATGGTGACGGTGACCAGCTGGGTGTCCGGCCCGACGGCGGCCAGCTGCGGGGGCACCGGACCGGTGCGGGTGGACTGCGAATGCGAGACGAGGTCGGCGGTTCTGGCGCCACTGCACGTGACGTCGGTGAACGCGGCGGCCTGCAGGCGGCGGGCCAGCACCGATGGATAGTCGTTGGTGGAGCGCAGGCAGCCTGCCGGCTCGGCCTGCTCGGGCACCAGCGGGGCCGCCGCGGCGGAATCGCCCATGGCGACGTAGCTGGGGCCCGCCCCAGGAGACCACGGAGCGTGCGTCGTGGCGAGGGCCGTCGACGGGATCGGGGGTGCGCTGGACTCAGAGCCGTCGACGCAGGCGGTCGCAACCAGCATCGAAAGGACAGCCGACGGGACTACCGCCAGCAGGCGCCGGCGTATCCGCGTCGATGGCATCGAGTGTTCATACCCACGATCGGCGACCTGGCCACTGTGGGCTGCGTCGCCCGTGGCGGACCGGCCGACTCATGGAACGATTGGCGGCGTGCTGCCGGCCGACAATCACGTGCACTCGGAGTTCTCCTGGGACACCGGTCCCAGCGCCTCGATGGAGCAGACCTGCCGCCGCGCGGTCCAGGTCGGCCTACCCGCGATCGCCTTCACCGAGCACGTCGACTTCACGGACTGGGGCAAGGACGACCGTCCGCCCCGCGGTGCCCGGGTCGGGACCCGCAGGCGGGTGCTTCCGGTCGACGTCGACGGATATCTCGCGTCCATCGAGAGATGTCGGCACCGCTTCCCGGGGCTGCGCATCCTCACCGGCATCGAAGCGGGCGAGCCGCACCACTTCGCGGGTAGTGTCGCGGCCGTACTCGCGTCGGGCGGCTTCGACCGGGTGTTGGGATCGCTGCACTCGATCGTGCACGACGGTCAGCTGGTGTACGCCAACCACGTGTTCGGGTCGCTGCCCGCCCACGTGGTCGTCCGGAGGTACTTCGCCGAGCTGCTGCGCCTGGTCGAGGGATCCGACGTCTTCGGGGTGCTGGCGCACTGCGACTACCCGCGCCGATCCTGGCCGACCGCCCGCGAGGGCCGGTATCGCGAGGCGGACTTCCAGGAGGAGTACCGCACCGTGTTCCGCGCGCTCGCGGCGTCCGACCGGCCACTCGAACTCAACACGGCCAGCCCGCTCGCCTCGGCGACCCTGATGCGCTGGTGGTACGAGGAGGGCGGCGGCGCGGTGTCCTTCGGCAGCGACGCGCACGTGCCGCTGCGGGTCGGGGACCAGTTCGAGGTGGCGGTGGACATCGTCGAGGCGGCCGGCTTCCGGCCGGGCCGTGACGAGTACGACTTCTGGCGCCGCTGACCGAACGCCTATCCTGGCCCGAGTGTCCGAACCCTCCCGCGACGAGCTCCGCGAGCTCCGTGCGCGCTTCGACGGGTTGACGATCCGCGACGCCGACCGGCTGCGACGCCGGCTCCGCGGACTGCGCGGCAGCGATGCGTCATCCGTGCAGCGGATCGCCGAGCAGGTCACCGCTGCGGAGGCGCTCATTGCGACCCGGCTGGCCGCCGTGCCCGAGATCACCTACCCCGATCTGCCGGTGAGCGAGATGCGCCACGACATCGCCGCCGCCATCACCGAACACCAGGTGGTGGTGGTCGCCGGGGAAACCGGTTCGGGCAAGACCACCCAGCTACCGAAGATCTGCCTGGAACTGGGCCGCGGCATCCGCGGCACCATCGGGCACACGCAGCCGCGCCGGATCGCCGCCCGCACCGTCGGTCAGCGCATCGCCGACGAACTGCACGTACCGCTTGGTGATGCGGTCGGCTACACCGTCCGGTTCAACGACCACGCCAGTGACCGCACTCTGGTCAAGCTGATGACCGACGGCATCCTGCTGGCCGAGATTCAGCGCGACCGGCGGCTGCTGCGGTACGACACGCTAATCCTCGACGAGGCCCACGAGCGAAGCCTCAACATCGACTTCCTGCTCGGCTATCTGCGCGAGCTGCTGCCGCGGCGCCCCGACCTGAAGGTCATCGTGACGTCGGCGACGATCGAGCCGGGCCGCTTCGCAGCGCACTTCGGCGGTGCCGAACATGGATCCAGCTCGGGCCCCGGCGGTCCCGCCCCGATCGTCGAGGTCTCCGGCCGCACGTATCCGGTCGAGATCCGATACCGCCCATTGGAAGTCGTCACCGGAACCGACGACGACGACGATCCCGACGACCCGGACCATGACGTGATCCGCACCGAGGTGCGTGATCAGACCGAGGCAATCATCGACGCCGTCCGCGAACTGGAGGCCGAGCCGCCTGGCGACGTACTGGTCTTCCTGTCCGGTGAGCGCGAGATCCGCGACACCGGCGAAGCCTTGAGCGGGGTCGTCGGCCCGTCCACCGAGGTTCTCCCGCTGTACGCGCGGCTGCCGACCGCCGAGCAGCAGAAAGTGTTCGCGCCGTCCCGCTCTGCGCGCCGAGTCGTGTTGGCCACCAACGTCGCCGAGACGTCGCTGACGGTGCCGGGCATCCGCTACGTCGTCGACCCCGGCACCGCCCGGATCTCGCGGTACAGCCGTCGGACCAAGGTGCAGCGGCTGCCGATCGAGCCCATCTCGCAGGCGTCGGCCGCCCAACGTGCGGGTCGCTCGGGTCGCACCGCACCCGGTGTGTGCATCCGGCTGTACTCCGAGGCCGACTTCGAATCACGGCCTCGCTACACCGATCCCGAGATTCTGCGGACCAACCTGGCCGCGGTGATCCTGCAGATGACGGCGCTCGGTCTCGGTGACGTCGAGAACTTCCCGTTTCTGGACCCGCCCGACGCGCGCAGCATCCGCGACGGCGTGCAGTTGCTGCGCGAGCTCGGCGCCTTCGACGGCGCCGGCGCCATCACCGAGCTGGGCCGCCGGCTCGCGAAGCTGCCACTCGATCCGCGCATCGGTCGGATGATCCTCGCAGCGGACGACGAGCACTGCGTACGTGAGGTGCTGGTGCTCGCCGCCGCGCTGTCCATCCCGGATCCGCGCGAGCGTCCGATCGACCGGGAGGAGGCGGCGCGCCAGAAGCACGCCAGGTTCGCCGACGAGTTCTCCGACTTCACCTCCTACCTCAACCTGTGGCGCTATCTCGGGGAACAGCGACGGACGTTGTCCGGCAGCGCCTTTCGGCGGATGTGCCGCGGGGAGTTCCTGCACTACCTCCGCATCCGCGAATGGCAGGACCTCGCCGGTCAGCTGCGGGGCATCGCGAGGGATCTCGGGATCCGCGAGAGCGACGACCAGGAGCCCGCCGATCCCGCGCGGGTGCACGCCGCCCTGCTGGCAGGGTTGTTGTCCCACATCGGCTTACGTGAAGGGGACGGCCGGGACTATGCCGGTGCCCGCAACTCGAAGTTCGTCCTCGCGCCAGGGTCGGTGCTCAGCAAGAAACCGCCCCGCTGGGTGATGGTGGCCGACCTGGTGGAGACCAGTCGGCTGTTCGGCCGGATCGCGGCGCGGATCGAACCCGAGGTGGTCGAGCGCGTCGCTGGTGATCTGGTCCAGCGGACCTACAGCGAGCCGCACTGGGACGCCAAGCGGGGCGCCGTGATGGGATACGAGCGCGTCACGCTGTACGGCTTGCCGCTGGTGGCGCACCGCCGCATCAACTACGCGCGGGTCGATCCGGCCGTCGCGCGGGATCTCTTCATCAGGCATGCGCTCGTCGAAGGCGACTGGCAGACCAGGCACCACTTCTTCCGCGACAATGCCCGGCTGCGCGAGGATCTCTCCGAGCTGGAGGAGCGCGCGCGCCGTCGGGACCTGCTGGCCGGCGACGACGAGATCTACGCGTTCTACGACGCGCGGGTACCGCCGGAGGTGGTGTCCGCGCGCCACTTCGACGGTTGGTGGAAGAAGCAGCGGCACCGCACCCCCGACCTGCTGACCATGACGCGGGACGATCTTCTGCTCACCGAGCACGACGCCGACCAGCCCGACACCTGGGAGGCCGCCGACCTGTCGCTGCCGCTCACGTACCGCTTCGAGCCGGGTGTGGAAGACGACGGCGTCACGGTGCACGTCCCGGTGCAGGTGCTGCCCCGCCTCAGCGGTGACGACTTCGCCTGGCACGTCCCGGCCTTGCGCGAGGAACTCGTGACCGCACTGATCAGATCCCTGCCAAAGGACTTGCGCCGCAACTTCGTTCCTGCGCCGGACACCGCGCGGGCCGTGGTGCCATCGCTCGATCCGGGCACCGGGCCGCTGCTGGACGCCCTGCAACGCGAACTGCGACGGCGCACCGGCGTGCTGGTCCCCATCGACGCGTTCGACCTCGCCAAGGTGCCCGACCACTTGCGGGTGACCTTCGCGGTCGAGGCCGGCGACGGCACCGAGCTGGCCCGCGGAAAGGATCTCCCTGCGCTGCAGGAGCGGCTCGCCGCCCCGGTGCAAGACGCGGTGGCCGAGGCCTTCGGCGACAAGCTGGAGCGGACGGGGCTGCGGACGTGGCCGGACGACCTCGACGAGCTGCCCCGGGTCGTCGAGACCACCGGCGCGGGACGGGCAGTACGCGGCTACCCGGGCCTGGTCGACCGGGGCGACACGGTGGATTTACGGGTGTTCGCCACTCCGGCCGAACGGGACGCCGCGATGGGGCCCGGCACGCGCCGGCTGCTGCGGCTCTCGGTGCCGGCCCCGACCAAGGTCATCGAGAAGCAGCTCGACACCAGAACCCGGCTGGTGCTGGGGACCAATCCGGACGGCTCGCTGGCCGCTCTGCTCGACGACTGCGCCGACGCCGCGGTGGCCGCGCTGGCGCCCGGACCGGTGTGGAGCCGAGCCGAGTTCGCCGCCGCGCGAGACCGGGTGGCCGCCGGCCTCGTGGGAACCACGCGCGACGTGCTCAGCCGGGTGCAGCGCGTCCTGGCTGCGCTGCACGAGGTTCAGGTCGCGCTGCCGGCCGTGCCGCCGCCGGCACAGGCCGATGCCGTCGCCGACATCCGCACTCAGTTGGCCGGACTGCTGCCGACGGGCTTCGTGGCATCGACCGGCAGCACGCACCTGCTGGACCTGGCTCGCTACCTGACCGCCATTGGCCGGCGCCTGGAACGACTGCCGCAGGGGCTGGTCGCCGACCGCGAGCGGATGGCGCGCGTCCACGAACTGCAGCGCGCGTATCACGAAGTGGAACAGGCACTCTCACCATCGCGCGCGGCAGCCGACGACGTGCGTGACGTCGCGCGCCTGATCGAGGAGTTCCGGGTGAGCCTGTGGGCCCAGGCGCTGGGAACCGCCAGACCGGTCAGCGAGCAGCGCATCTACCGTGCGATCGACGCGCTATAGCGTTCGGAGGAAGGTCAGCAGGGCGGCGTTGACCTCGGCGGGACGCTCCTGCTGCAACCAGTGGCCGGCACCCGGAAGTACCTGCAGGGCATGCAGATTCGGGAGCGCCGCCCGCACCCCGGCCAGCGCCTCGGCGGTGTTGCCCGCGATCAGGTCGTGCTCACCGGCGAGGTAGAGTGCGGGCTGCTCGATCACCGCGCCGACGAACGGGGCCAGCACGGCGGGCAGCGCGTCGAGGTTCCGGTACCAGTTGAGCCCACCGCGAATGCCGTTGCGGGACAGCTCCTCGACGTAGGTGGCGACGTCGTCGTCGGTGATCCAGCCCGGCAGCGCTTCTGGCACCACCAGCTGGTCGACCATCCGCTCACCCTTGGGAAAGTAACCGGCCCAGCCACTTTCACGGGTACCGTCTGCGACGATGTCACCGCTGACGGTGTAGAGGAAGCCGCGGAGGAACCGCTCCAGGTCGGCTTCGATCTCGGCCTCCGCCACCCCCGGCGCCTGGAAGTACAGCCGGTAGTAGTCGCGGTCACCGGCGGCCTTCTGCATCAGCGTGTTCATGGTCAGGCCAACGGGCAGGCTGCCGATCGGCGGGGTGTAGGGCACGCTGAGCGCTGCCACCGCGCGAAAGACGTCGGGCCGCATCAGCGCGCTGTACCACGCGACGGGCGCGCCCCAGTCGTGCCCGACGATCACCGCGTGATCCGCACCCAGCGCCCGCACCACCCCGACGGTGTCGCCCACCAGGTGGCTCATCGTGTAGGCGCCGATGTCCTCGGGTGCGCTGGTGTTGCCGTAGCCGCGCATGTCCATCGCCACCGCGCGGAAGCCCGCGTCGGCCATCACCGGCAGCTGATGGCGCCAGGAGTACCACGACTCTGGAAAGCCGTGGCAGAACAGCACCAGCGGACCGTCGCCGACGGAGACGGTGTGGATGGAGATGCCGTTGGCCTCGACGTCGCGGTGGGTGGCGGTCATGCCGTCATCCTGCCCCGTCCGGTGGGCACGAAGAAGGGGCACCCGCAAGCGGATGCCCCAAGTCGGGAATTAGATCAGCGGCTCTGATGCACCGTCGTGTCGACGTGCGGCACGTTGACGGTCTGCGTGATCTCGTTGATGAACGCGTGGTGGTCGATGTCGGCCTGCGCGGCACCCGAGAGACCCAGTGCGCTGGCGGTGAGGCCACCGGCGACGATCGCGGCGAATCCGATCTTCTGCATGCTCTTCATGATGGTGATCCTCTCGTCTCGAGCGTGTTCGATTCGCGGCCCAAGTGCCGTGATTCGGACGCTCTCTCCGGTGGAAGCTCGCTTCGCGCCGGTCTGCTCAGTCGAACGGGCCGGGGCGGGGTTTCATTCCTCCTGTGGGCACCGCCACACCGCCCGGACGTGCGAATGAGCCACGCGGAATACGCTGCGCCACAATGACGTTGCTCAAGCAGTCGGTTTCGACATGATACGTAGATTGCCGCGCATGCGGCTCAAAGGAATTCACGATGCACTTCACCGCTCGTCACTTGACGTCGTTGGCCGTGGCAGGAGGCGCCGCGCTGGCGATCGTCGCGGCACCCGTGGCCGCTGCCTCACCGCTCACCTGCTCCGACGTCGGCTCGGCGACCCAGTGCGTGTCGCCCGGCAATAGCCAGCTCACGGCCACTCCGCCGGTCGTTCACCAGCCGCCGCAGATCATCATCATCCACCGCGACCGCTTCTGATTCTCAGGCGCCGAGGGAGTCGACCCGGCCCGCCGTGGCGATGAAGTCGGCCATCTCCGCCAGCGGCCCCAACGGTTGCAGGGCGACCGCGTCGATGCCCGCATCGCGGTAGGGCGCCAGTCCGCGCGCGATGTCCTCGGCGCTGCCGCCCACGCCGAAGACACCGTCCGCGGGCACGTTCTGACGGGTCGCCTCGTCGCTGAGGCGTTGCTCAATGGACCCGTGCCCGCCCGCGCCGGGCGCGCACACGACGAACATCGTGGTGCGGAATGCTCGAGTGTCCTCGGCGGCGGTCCGGCCGTCGGCGACGTGCCGCAGCGCATCTCCCACCGTCGCAGTGGAATAGCTGCTATCGATCAGCACCCCGTCGGCGATCTCTCCGGCCAGTCGCAAGGTCTTGGGCCCCGTGCCCCCGATGAGCACCGGAAGAGGACGGGCCGGCGCGAACTCGAGGCGGACCTCGGATAGCCGGACGTAGCGACCGTCGACGGTGACCTCCGCTCCGGACAGCAGTGCCCGTAACGCCGTTACGTACTCGCATAACAGCGTCATCGGCGAGGCGACGGCGGCACCCGCCTGACGCATCCAGCTCTGCACGCCGTGGCCGACGGCGATTTGCGTTCGGCCGGGGAACATCGCCTCCAGCGTCGCGAACTCCATGGCCGCCGCGGTCACGTTGCGCAACGCGGTCGGTACCAGTCCGATGCCGACGCTCAGCCGTTCCGTCGCGCTGAGCGCGACGGCGACCTGGGCGATACCGCCCTGCTGGAAGCAGTCCTCCCACAACCACAGCTCCTCGACTCCGGCCGTCTCGGCCGCCGTGGCGACGCCGCGCAGGCCGCTCGGGTGGAAGTCCGGGCGGAAGATCACGCCGATCGAAGTGGTCACCGACCAATCATGCGCGACGCCGGCGAAGCACCCAACGGGACCGGCTCGGGATGCATACACTCGCGCGGTGCCACGCAAGGACGGTCTCGATCGGCTCGGATCCGACGATGCCCACATCCTTCGCATGGAATCCGCCGTCATCATGGGCCACACCCTCAAGCTCAACGTGCTCGAGCCCGCTGACACCCCAATCGATCTCGGTGCGCTGCGAGCCGCGGTAACGGCGCGCCTGCCTGCCGTGCCGCGCGCCACCCAGCGGGTGGACACGACCGGGCCACGGCCGCGCTGGGTCGACGCAGCCGACTTCGACATCGACGAGCACGTGCGTCGGCAGCCCAGCGGCGCCGGCCTCTCGGAAGCCGACCTGTGGCGATCCGTCAGCGGGCTGATGGGCGAGCACCTGGACCGCAGCAAGCCGTTGTGGACGTTCGACGTCATCGGCCCGCTGGCCGACGGTCGCGAGGCCATCGCGGTCCGGATCCATCACGCGATGGCCGACGGAATCGCCGCGATCCGCTTCCTCGACGCCGTCCTGTGGGACGCCCACGCCGCCAACCCCGTCACCCAGGTCCGCCGACCCGCTCGCGCCACTTCGACCAGGCTCGACGAGGCCAGGCGGCTGCCATCAACCCTGCGGCGTGAGCTGGGCCATCGCGGCGGTACGTCGCCGCTGGACCGGCCGATCACCGGATCGCGCGAACTCGCGTTCGTCGTCGCACCGCTGGCCGTGGTCAGGGCGATCGGCGCGGCCCGACCGATCCGCGCGACGGTCAACGACGTGCTGCTGGCGATCGTGGGCGGCGGGCTGCACGAGTGGCTGACGCGGCGGGACCCGATGGGCCGGCCCCACGGAATAGTCCGGGCACAGATCCCGGTCAGCCTGCACCACCCCGACGAGGACGCGGCAGCCCCGGGGAATCACGATTCGTTCATGAACGTCGACCTGTGCCATGCCGAGCCCGACCCGCTGGCACGGTTGGACCGAATCCGGACCGAGACCGGCCAACGCAAACTCCTCGATGACGCCGACGAACTCTATGACTTCTTCCATGTGCTCGGCCGCGTCAAGCTCGTGGGGGAGGCGGCCCGGCGGCTGGCCGGTAGCTCACGCGAATTCGCCGTCGCCATCTCCAACGTCCCGGGCCCGACCGTTCCCGTCTGCGTCGCGGGCCGTCGGGTGACGCAGTTGTTCTCGTCGTCGGAACCCGCGCTGCACCATGCGCTGCGGGTGTCGGCGATCTCGTCGGCGTACGACATCGGGATCGGATTGTGCACCGACCCCGCCGCGCTACCGGGCATCGCCACGTTGGCGACGTGCATCGAGGCCGCGTACGCGACGCTGCGGGACGCGGCACTGCCCGGGTCGGTGAGCCACTAGCCGGCGGCGCGGCGCTTCGCGATTCTCTTGACGTCGTCCGGGAGGGCGTCCGCCGCGAGGATCTCGGGCAGCAGGTCCGGTTGCAGCATGAGCGCGCGATAGACGACGTCGATCGTGATGCCGTGATCCGGCCGCTCGACCACGTCGACCGGGTCACCGCCCGACACCGAACCGGGTTCGATCACCCGCAGGTAGGCACCCGGGGTGCCGCCGTGGGTAAAGGTCTTGACCCAGTTGGGGATTGCCAGCCGCCGGGCGAAGGTCTGGCACGGCGTCCGCGGACTGGTGACCTCGAGCAGGACACCGGAGCCGACGCGCCACCGCTCGCCGATGACGGCATTGGTGACCTCGACGCCCTCGGTGGTGACGTTCTCGCCGAACATTCCGTTGGTCAGCTCGCGGTCCAGCCGCGCTGCCCAGGCGTCCAGATCTTCGCGGGCATAGGCGTACACGGCCTGATCGTCGCCGCCGTGCAGCTTGCGGTTGCCGATGACGTCACCGGCGATGCCGCTGCCGTGGCCACCGCGCTTGGGGCCGGGTGAGCGGATCTCGACCGATCCGTCGACCGGCCGCTTGTCGATCCCCGTCTTGGGGGCGGATTCGCCCGCATCGATCTGCGTACGGTTCACCGTCAGTACCGAGGCCACACGCCGACGATAGTGCGGGCCGGGCTCAGCCGCCGTTCTGCGCGGCAGCGGCGTCGCGCAGGATCTGCTGCAGCCGGTCCAGGGGATCGCCGACGCCGGGGTTGAGTCGCAGCCGCTGATCGGGTGGCGTCCGGTTGGAGCCCGACGGCGCGGCGGGCGAGGCCGGGGGAGCCGGCGGCGGTGGCGGCGGCGGTGGCGGGGGCGCCGCCGACGCGGCGTCGATCTTGCCGGCGAGTCGGGCGGTCGCGGTGTCGAGGAGGGCCCGGCGATCTCGGTCGGGATCGGTGCTGCCGGCGAAGCAGCCGCCGGGGGCTCCCTCGACGACGGTCAGCGCGCGCCGGTACCGGTCCACGGCCGCCCTCCCGTCGAAGACGGCGGCCGCCCGGTCTCCCAGGGTCTCCCCGACCAATTCGAGATTCACCCGCACCGGACACGACCGCTCGGCGGCGGTGCGCGCGAGTGCCTGGGTGAACTGCCGATCCGCGTCGTCGAGGTGGTCGTCGAGGACTGCGAGAGTGCCTGCGGCGAAGTAGTACTTGGCCGGTTCGACGACGTTGAGGACGCCGAGCGTCGTCACGTCGCCGCGCAGGGCGTCGCCCGTCGGCCCTCGCGAAGTGGGTGGCCGACGCACCGCCCGCGATGACGACCGACCACAGTTTGACGACCGCGACCAGCAGCACCAGCGCGACGGGCGCCGACAGCACCAGCAGCCGCCGACGCAGGCGCGCGCGAGCCGGCCCGCTGCGCCACCACGCAACGATGCTCATGGCTCGACGTCCGCGGCGGTCAGCCGGGTGCGGCGGAATTCCCGCAGCACGAGGTAGAGCTCGACGAGGACCAGCACGGCGGCCAGCGCGGCCGGCGCCCAGTACAACTCGGTCGGCCCGGTCACCGCCGACGTGCGGGCCTGGTTGCGCGTGACGTCGGTGGCGTCGGCAGGCAGTGCCGCGGCCAGCGGCTCACCGCCGCTGCGGGGCAGGTAGGGAACGCCGATCTGGCTGGCGACGGTGCGCAGCGCAGGCTCGTCGATCGCCGACCGGGTCACGTCGGTGCCTGCGATCGGGCCGCCCGCCGCGGTGCCGTAGCCGAGCACCGCGCCGCCGTCGACCGCACCCTCGGGCAGGTTGAAGTCCCTCGGCGGCACGTCGGACTCGGGCGCGCCCGCGCCGAGGTAGAAGACCAGGTTCTTGGCGCGGGGATACTGCTGGACCGATCCAATCAGCTGATAGCGCAACATGTTCGCGGCAGCACCGGCGTTGGTGGTGTCGACCGCGCCAGCGTCGGCGGCATACGGCGCGAGGGTCGCGGCCACCGGTCGCAGACTCCAGGTGTCCGGTGACAGCGGCCAGTCCAGCGCCGCCCGGGAGGCGAAGGACAGCAGCGCGACCCGGGCGCCGGGATAGCGGTCGAGCAGCGCGGCGACGTCGTCGCGTACCGCGGCCATCCTGGCGGCCCCACCGGCCGCGTCGGGAACCCGCATGTCGGGTGACCGGTCGACGACCAGGAACAGGTTGGGCGCTTCGGGGTCGGCGACGCGCGTCGCCGCGTCCTCCCCGTGGTCCAGAACGGGCCGGGCCGCGGCCACGACGAGGAGCAGGATCGCCGCCGTCAAGCCGCCCCACCGCCACAGCGTCACCCTCGTTCGCGCGGCCGGTGGGAGTCGACGGAGTTCGGCGATGCGGGCCGCCAGAACGATCGCGGCGATCGCGGCGAGCATCAGCACGGGCAGTGCGGGTTGCAACGTCATCGGCGCTGCACCATCGGCCACCCGGCCAGAGCGACCGCTGCGGCGAGCGCGATGACCGCTGGCACGTCCGGAGATTCGGGAGCCGCACCGACGTCGCTGCCGTCGGCGGTGAACCGCGCGGCGGGCGGATGGTCGCGAATGTCGTTCAGGGTGACGGGGACGCTCGCATCCGCCGAGGCCGAGCGACCACCGGTGTCGCGGGCCAGCGCCGCGAGCGCGTCGGAGTCCCGGCCGGTGACGATCGCGTTCACCTGCACGCCGCCGGCGGTCGCAAGCTGCCGAACCCGGTCGGCGGCGAAGAGCGCGGGCCCGACGTCGGTGGGGTCGTTGGGCAGATCGGGCCCGACGTAGATCAGCGAACGACGTTGGGCTGCCTTCTGATCGAAGCCGGGGAATCCGGTGAGGCACAGGGCCAGCAGGTCGTCCACCTTGGTGGAGTAATCCTCGTAGGACACCGCTGCAGAGAACGGCGCCACCCCGTCGCGCCGGGTGTCGGGCCGGGCGTAGTCGAGAAGGGTCTGCTTGGCGTACTGATAGTCGCGGGTCAGCGGCACCACTCGGCGGTTCGACGACGTCAAGCCGATGCGTTGGGTGCCGAAGGAGTCCAGCTTTCCGGCGAAGTACGTCAGCACCGCGTTCGCCGCCCGGTCGGTGGGGGGCGTGCCGACGCACAGCATGACGTCCTCGGGATCGGCGGCCGCGTATCGCGTTGCAGCCGTGGACAACCCCGTCGGCCGGGCCGCGACGATGATCGCCCCGCCGAACATGACGGCGAGCAGCACTATCGTCACTACCACTGCGCGCGTCCGTGATCGCACCGCTCGCCGGTACTCCGGCAGCATGGTCAGGCGCCTGGTGTTGGCGAGCACGCGCAGCCGCCGGCGCTCGGCGGTCATGGGCCGCAGTAGGGCGGCGACGATGCAGAGTGCGAGGGCGACGCACCCGGCGATCACGACGGGCAGCCAGATCAGGCCCATGACCGGATCATCTCCTCGGCGTCGCGACTGGCCACGTCGACGTCGACGTGCGAGTCGGCGTTGAACCGGACATCGGTGAGGTCGGCGAGAAGGGTTGCGGCCGGAGCGATTTCACTGGCGGCGATGTCGTCGATCTGCATGTACTCGGCGCGCACGCCGGTCACCTGGTGCAGGAAGCGGCGCAGTTCGTGGCTGACCGCCTCGCCGGCGGGCGCCGCCCCCATCTGCCCGGCCCGGTAGCGGTCGCCGACGGCGCGGACCGCGCGGGCGAAGCGCAGCCTGACCATCCGATCGTGTGCCGCGCCGATCAGTGGCACCGTCCGCAACCGTCGGCGCGGCATGGTCAGGACGACGACGCCGACGTACCAGCCGACCAGCACGATCGACAGCCCGACGGCCACCCACGTCCACCACGCCGAGTACGGCGTCGGGCCGATGAGGTGCCCCACCAGATCATCCGGCACGCGCGTACACCTCGGTCATCGCCGTGAGCTGCGTTCGGATGGCGGCGCTGCCGCCGATCGTCGTGTGCGGGATCCGATGCTCGGTGAGGAACTGCGAAAGTCGTTCGCGCCGTTCCCGTTCCGCCGTTCGATAGGCCTCCACCACCCGCGGCCCGAGGGTGGCGCCGCCGAAGACGAAGTCACCGTCGGCGACGTCGTACCCGTCGTCGTCGTCCTCGGTCGAGCCGACCGCGGCCTGATCGGAGACCATCGCCCACATCACCTCGTGCCTGGCGGTGAGCCGGGTCAGCACGTCGGACAGGCCTTCGTCGGGGTCCGGCTCGTCGGACACGACGACGATCAGCAGGGGACGGCGTTGATGCCGCGCCACCCAATCGAGTTGGGCGACGACATGACTGGCGGCAGGCCGGTCGTTCGCGTGGTCGTGGAAGCGGTGCAGCAGGTACTCGACGTGCGTCTCACCGCGGCGCAACCGAATGTCGACGCAGCCGCGCGAATCGCCGAACACCATGCCGATCTCGTCGGACCGCTGCAGGGTGATCAACCCCATCGCCCCGATCACGTTGGCGGCGACGTCACGTTTGACCTCCCCCGACGGCGTCGTGGCCCGCGTGTTCCGGCCCGCGTCGGCCACCACCATGATCTTGTGGTGCTTCTCGGTGACGAAGCGCTTGATCAGGACCTGGCCCGACCGCGCCGACGCCTTCCAGTCGATGTCGCGGACGTCGTCACCCGGCACGTACGGCCGCAGGTCGTCGAACTCGAGGCTGCGGGTGTGCACCAGCGCATACCGGCCGCCCTCCAGGAAGCCGCCGGTGTCGCGACCGAAGTGCAGCCTCGCCCGGTCCAGATGAACGCCCACCTACCGGTCCGTCCGCCGGCTCACGGCACCCGAACGGCCTGTAGCACCGCGTCGATCACCACGTCCGGAGTGACGCGGGCGCTGGCCGCCTCGAAGCCGAGGACCAATCGATGCCGGAGCACCCGGTGGGCGAGCTTTGCGACGTCGTCGGGCAGGACGTGGGTGCGTCCCCGCAGGACAGCCAGCGCGCGGGCGGTGCGACACAACGCGATGGTGGCCCGCGGGCTGGCTCCGTACTCGATCAGTCGAGCGATCCCCGGCGACAGATGGCTCTCCGGTTCGCGGGTCACCCCGACCAGGCGGCTGGCGTACTGGATCAGGACGCGGTCCATGTGCACCGTCGCCACCAGCTGTTGCACCCGCCGGACGTCCTCGACGCTGACCACCGGCAGCGTGCGGTGATCCTTGTCGTAGAGGCCGGCGTCCATCCGCGAGATGACCTCGACCTCGTCGTCGATGGACGGGTAGTGCACGACCTCCTTGAGCATGAACCGGTCGGTCTGCGCCTCCGACAGCGGATACGTGCCCTCCTGGTCGACCGGGTTCTGCGTGGCGATCACCAGGAACGGGTCGGGGATCGGATGGACGACGCCGGCGATGGTGGTCTGGCGTTCCTCCATGGCCTCCAGCATCGCGCTCTGAGTCTTCGCGCTCGAGCGGTTGATCTCGTCGAGCAGCACGATGTTGGCATGCACGGGGCCGAGTCGCGTGACGAATGAGTTGGTCGCCGCTTCGTAGATCTGGGTGCCGATGATGTCGCTGGGCAGCAGGTCGGGCGTGCACTGGATGCGCTTGAACGCCCCACCGACGGACTCGGCGACGACACGGGCCGCAGTCGTCTTCGCCAGCCCAGGAACGCTCTCGACCAGCAGGTGACCCCCGGCGAGCAAACCGATGAGCAGTGACTCGCGCAGGTGCTCCTGGCCGACGATCTTCGCCGAGAACGCCCCGGCGACGGCACCGACGATGCGCTGCGCCTCGGCCAATGCGGACTGGTCGAGCTGCGATCGTGCGGCGGTCATGGATCCTTTGTGGGGGTTGAGTGGGGTGGGTGGGTCGAGGGGGTGGATACCCCCGCGGGCCGAGGTTACGCCCGGTCGTGACGCGCGACCCGGCGCTCGCGGTCCGACGCCGGCCACACGTACGGCAGGTCGTCGGGCACGTCGGGGAAGTAGCGGCGGTAGTGTCCGGGGTCTTTGCGGGCCAGAGCGGACTGATGGCTGAGGTGAAACGCCGGGTCGCCCAGCCACGGCGGCAACTCGCGGGCGTCGGCAAGCTCGGGCTGGGTCCGGACCGCGGTCAGTCCCGTGCCGCTGTCCAGATCGGCGAGCAGGGTGGCCGCGCTGACGTCGGCGTGACCCCGACGGCTCCACTCGTCGCACACCGCCAACCCGTAGCGCACCAGAGCCTCTTCGTACCCGGCCCACATCGCGGCCGCGGGGTGATGGCGCCAGCCATATCCCGGGACCGTCAGGGCACGGAGTACCTGAACGTTCTCGGCCCGCTGCTTCCCGAGGCGCCGGGAGTCCAGCACCATCGCGGACTCGGCGAAGTCGGGGAGGGGCAGGAAGGTCTGCATGGGCTCGGGTTACCCGAATCTTCCCCGTCGCTTCGCTCGCCCCGTTCGGCGGGCATCGCTCCCGTCGCCCAGCCGCGACCGCTCCCGTAAGTTCGTCACGTCATGCTGGGACTTCTGCTACCGCTGCTGGGCTTCGCGCTCCTCGACTCGCTGAACGTCCTCAACCTCGGCGTGACGTCGGCAGTCGTGTACGACAGCAGGCTCAGCCGCAGGTCGGCGCTGCCCGGCGGGCTGAGCTTCGTCGCTGGCGTGTTCCTGGCGACCACGTCGTTCGGGCTTCTCACGGTGCTGGGCATCAACTTCTTGACCGGCCGGGTCGACGTCGACTTCACCCCCACCGTCCGCTACTGGGCACAGTTGGTGCTCGGGCTGATCCTGATCGCCGTCGCGAGTCTCTCCGGCTCGGCCCGGCCGGCGCCGCCCGGGTGGGCGCTGAACCTCACCCGGCGCAACCCGTGGCTGTTCGCGATCGTCGGGATCGTCATTGGACTGGGGCAGTCGGCGACGTCGGTTCCCTACCTGACGTCGCTGGCGATGGTGTCGGCGCGCAATCCGCTGCCGGCCTTGTGGCCTGCCATCGTGCTGGCCTACTGCACGCTGACGCTCCTGCCGTCGCTCCTCGTGCTGGCGCTCTCGACGCGGCGGACCATCCGGGCGCGACGCGCGCAGCGCAACATCGTCCGCGCGACGACCCGGTACGGCCCGATCACCGTCCGGGTCCTGTTCCTGGTCGTCGGCGCGGTGCTGGTGGTCGGCGCGCTGATCAACTACCGGGCGCTGTGGTGAAGGGGCCGTGGTGAGAGGTCAGTGCGAGTAGTAGTCGGCCGCCGCGGGAGAACTTGGAGCACGGTGGGGGATGAAATGACAGGGCTGAGAACACCGGGGGATCAGGCGCGGGTGCCGTCGGCGACGCGCGGCGGCTTGTCGGCCAGTGCCTCGTCGAGCAGTGCCTGGTCGAGCACCATCTCGGCCACCCGGGACCGGTGCTCCTCGGCACTTCCCAGCAGGGCGGCGTCGGTGGTGGCCCGCTTGAAGTACAGGTGCGCCTGGTGCTCCCAGGTGAAGCCGATGCCGCCGAGGGTCTGAATGGCGTCGGCAGCGATTCGGCTGAACGCCGCCGAGCACGTCGCCTGCGCGATGCTGGTCGCGAGCGCCGGATCGTCCGAGCCGTCCGCCAGCGCCCACACCGCGTGGTACGCCGTCGACCGGGCGTGTTCGAGGTCGACCATCATGTCGGCCAACCGGTGCTTGACCGCCTGGAACGACCCGATGGGCCGGCCGAACTGCAACCTGTCCTTCGCGTACTGCACGGCGACGTCGAGGATGTGCTGACCCGCGCCGACCTGTTCGACCGCCAGCAGCGCGGACGCCACCTGAAACGCGTGGGTGATGACGCGAACCGCTTCGTCGGGACCGGCCAGCAGCCGCGCCGGTGCGTCCGACAGCCTGACCGTTGCCTGGGGCCGGGTCTCGTCCATCACGAGCAGCGGCGTCCGTTGAACGCCCGCAGCCGCGGCGTCGACTACGTACAGGGCCACTCCGTCGGGGCCGGCGGCCGCGACCAGCAGGTCGTCGGCGGCACCCGCGTCGACCACCCGGTCGACGGTTCCGGTCACGGTCGAACCGGCGCCTGCCGTGACCGACACCGCGGCCGGGTCGAAGGCGCCCGCCCGGTCGATGACGGCGAACGCCGCGGTGCGGCGGCCCTCGACCAGCTCGGCCAACAACTCGTCGCGCACCGGGCCTGCCGAGGCGGCGACCAACGCCGGGATGGCGAGGAACACCGTGCCGACGAACGGCCCGACCGCCAGGGCCGCGCCGAGTTCTTCGATCGCGACGGCCTGGTCGACCAGGTTGCCGCCCACGCCGCCGTCGGCCTCGGGCACCGAGAGCCCCAGGACGCCGAGTTCGGTACCGAGGCGCAGCCAGGCCTTCGGGTCGAACGGCGGGTTCGACTCCGCGAGCCGGCGGACCGTCTGCTCGTCGAAGTGCTCGGTGCAGAACCGGCGCACCGCGCCGCGCAGCTGCTCCTGCTCGTCGGTGAACACGAACTCGATCTCAGCCACGGGGCACCTCCTTCCACGGCATCCCCGCGTCAGCTCTCAGGTCGCCCGGCAAGCCAAGCACCCGCTCACCCAGGATGTTGCGCATCACGTCTGAGGTGCCGCCTTCGATGGTGTTGGCTCGGCTGCGCAGATAGCGCTGCTGGATCGGTCCTCGCCAATCGGCGTCGTCGCGGCGCTCCTCGGGTTTCGCGTAGCCGTGGTACAGAAGTCCTTCTGGCCCAAGCAGATCCATGCAGAACTGGTAGATGTGCTGGTTCAGCTCGGCACCGACCAGCTTGCCGATCGAACCCTCGGGTCCGGGACCGCCGACGGTCGCCTTGGCCCGCGACCGCTCGGACGTCAGCCGCTGCGCCTCGGAGCGCAGCCACAGCTGGGTCAGCCGGTCGCGCAGGACGGGCGTCTGCCGCTCCGGCCGGGCCGCCCACAGCGACACGGCCTCGGAGATGGTGCCCGCGCCCCGACGGCTACCGCTGCCGCCGAGCGCGCTGCGCTCGTTCATGAGCGTCGTCATCGCGACGGCCCACCCGTTGCCGATGTCGCCGAGGCGGTGTGCGTCGGGGATGCGGGCGTCGGTGAAGTACACCTCGTTGAACTCGGCCTGGCCGGTGAGTTGGCGCAGCGGCCGCGTCTCGACACCGGGGGCGTGCATGTCGATGACGAAGTAGGTCAGCCCCTTGTGCTTCGGCACGTCGGGATTGGTGCGGGCCAACAGAAGTCCCCACCTGGCCCGGTGCGCCAGGCTGGTCCAGACCTTCTGTCCGTTGATCACCCAGTCGTCGCCGTCGCGGACGGCGGACGTCGCCAGGCCGGCGAGATCGGATCCCGCACCCGGCTCGGAGAAGAGCTGACACCAGATGTCCTCGGTGGTGGCCAGCGGGCGCAACCACGACCGCTTGAGCTCGTCGGACTGGGCGTGCTCGCGCAGCGTCGGAGCCGCCATGCCGTAGCCCATCGGGTTCAGGCCCAGCGGCACCGGGCCGCCCGCACCCTGCAGGATGCGGTCGGCGACCGCCTGGTTGCCACGCGAGACACCAAGTCCGCCAAGGCTTTCCGGGAAGTGCACCCAGGACAGTCCGGCGTCGTAACAGGCTCCGAGGAACTCGGGGATGGGGACGGACGTCGGATCGTGGTCCCGGACGACCGCCTTCGCCAGATCGGCGACCCGATCGGCCTCGGCAACGTTGCTCATCCAGCCACGATAGGAAGCCGACACCCGTCAAGCGACACCGGGTACCGGTTACCGCCCCAGGGCTCAGGCGGCGATGCGCTTGAGCGCGTCGCGCGCCCGGTCGAGCAGCGACGCGAACGGTCCCGCAACGAAGTTGGCGGCGCCCGACTCGATCCCGGCGTGCGGATGCGTCGGCGCGATGCGCTCGGCAAACACCACCGCGGCGGTCATCTTCTTGAGCTCGTCGGCGTCGAGTTCCTCCTCGAGCCGGGTGAACTCCTCGGTCTCCTCCTTGTCGGCGTGCTCGAGCACGCTCCGCTGCAGGTGGATGAGGGCCTTGCTGAACTCGGCGGTGCCGAACTCGAGCTTCTCGATGTCCTCGAGCGCGACCTTCGAGTCGTGCTCCTCCGCCAGTCGCGCGTCGACGATCTCCGCACCGCCCTCGATCTTGCGGCGCACCCGCGGGTGCACCATCATCTCCTCTGCGGTCTCGTGTACGGCGAGCATAGTCCGCAGCTTGTCGAACGACTCCTCTTGTGCCGCAGCATCAGCGGCGTCGAGGGTCTCGATGAACAGTCGCTTGATCGCCTCGTGCTGCTCGGTGAGGAAGTTCACGACGTCCTGATTGGTCGAGATGGTCTTGTCGGTCTTCGGCATGGGAAACCTCTCTGTCGAAGTGGGTGAGGGGGAAGCGCGCTGGGCTGAGCGCCCGATCCTTTAGCTACCCGACCGTCGCCGATGCGAAACGACTCCGGCCTACCATCGACGGCCATGAGCCAGACGTACTCCCGGGATTGGCAGTGATGCGCCGGGCCGACATCATCGGCGCGTGGCGACTGCAGGCCTACACCGCCGAGTCGGGGGACGACCGCGACGAACCGCTCGGCCCCGAACCGGTCGGCCTCATCATGTACACGCCCGACGGTTTCATGTCGGCACAGCTGATGCGGCGCGAGCGGCCCGCCTACGACCGGGCGATCACCGGCGGCGGGAGTGCCGAGCAGATGGCCGCCGCGGCTGGCGGCTACCTCTGCTACAGCGGGCCGTTCACCCTCGACGAGTCGGCCGACGTGCTCGAGCATCACGTCGAGGTGTCGCTGCTGCCGAACTGGGTCGGCGGAATCCAGTCTCGCCGTGCGCAACTCGACGGCGACACCCTGGTGCTGAGCGCCGAGGTGACGTCGCGACGGGGCGTGTCGACGACGCACGTGCTGGTGTGGCGCCGCGCCGAACCCGGCTAGCGCATCGAGCGCGCCTCCGACCGACAACTAGAACGTGTTACATTTCGGGCCGCGCGGACCCCGAGGAGCTGATGAGGAAGACCCGGTCACTGGCCATCGTCACCGCCGCCTACGTCATCGCCGTCGGCGTCGCTGCGGCCTGGCTGGCGTGGGGCCCGGGGACCGGTCGACTGTGGCTGGACACGTTCATCGCCGACCTGCTGGCGACCGTCGTGATCTTCGTCTTCAGCCGCGTCTACCGGAATTCGAGCTTCTATGACGCCTACTGGAGCGTGATCCCGCCGCTGCTGCTCTTCTACTGGTGGAGCCAGGCCGGTCCAGGCGTCGATCGACTGCGCTGCTGGCTCGTCGCGATAGTCGTGGTGCTGTGGGCCATCCGCCTGACCGCCAACTGGGTCTACGCGTTTCCCGGCTTGCACCACGAGGACTGGCGCTACCCGATGTTCAAGGAGCGGGCGGGCCGGGCGGAGTTCGTCGCCGACCTCGTCGCCATCCACCTCGTCCCCACGTGTCAGGTCTTCCTCGGCATGGTGCCGGTCTACGTGGCGGTCACCCGACCCGGCGCGGGCGTGTCGTGGCTCAATTGGGTGGCGTTCGCGATCGGGCTGGCGGCGGTCGCCCTGGAACTGATCGCCGACGTTCAGATGCACCGATTCGTCCGCGACCGCAGTGCCGGCGAGGTGATGGACCTCGGGGTGTGGGCGTGGTCGCGGCATCCAAACTACTTCGGGGAGTTCAGCTTCTGGGTCGCGCTCGCCCTGTTCGGTGTCGCGGCGGCGCCCGCCGACGCCTGGTGGTTGGTGATCGGTGCGGTGGCGATCCTGGCGATGTTCCTTGGCGCCAGCATCCCGATGATGGAGACGCGCAGCCTCGAACGTCGACCGGCGTATGGAGAGGTGGTGGGGCGGGTGTCGCGCTTCGTTCCCTGGCCACCGTGAGCGGCGAGCGGGTCGTCGTCGCCGGCCTCGGCGACAGCGGGATCCTGACCGCGCTGCGCCTCGCTCGCACCGCCGACGTCGTCGGAATCTCCACCAAACCAGCCCTGGTCAGCGGCCAAGAACTGGGAATCCGGCTGAGCCGACCCGACGACTGGGCCCGCGACTACTGGATCGCCTTCGACAGGTTCCGCGGACTCGACCGCGTGCGCACGGTGCACGGCCGGCTCACCGGCGTCGACCTGCCCGCCCGCACGGTCTCGCTCGTCAGGCCCGACGGCACGTCGACGACCGAGGAGTACGACGCGCTCGTCGTCTCCACCGGGGTGGCCAACGGCTTCTGGCGCCGCCCGACGCTGCAGTCCCAAGCCGACGTCGGCGCCGATCTTCGGGCCGCCCACGACCGCCTGGCCCGCGCCGGTTCCGTGATCGTCGTCGGAGGCGGCGCGGCCGCCGTCAGCAGCGCCGCCAACCTTGCCGGCACCTGGCCCGACAAGCGAATCGATCTGTACTACCCGGGCGAGCGGCCACTGCCCGCCCACCATCCGCGGACGTGGAGCCGCGTCCGAGACCGACTGGTCGCGCTGAAGGTCGGCCTGCACCACGGGCATCGCGCCGTGGTGCCCGACGGCTTCGGCTGCGACGAGATCGGCAGCGGGCCCGTTTGCTGGAGCACCGGGCAACCGCCGGCCACCGCCGATGCCGTGCTGTGGGCGATCGGCCGGGTGCGGCCCAACACCGAGTGGTTGCCGCCGGAGGTGTTGGACGACGAGGGGTTCGTGAGGGTGACGCCGGAGCTCCGGGTTCCCGGGTACGCCGAGGTGTTCGCGATCGGTGACGTCGCCGCCACCGACCCGCTGCGGAGTTCGGCCCGCAACCGGGCCGACGGGCTGCTGGCCCACAACGTCCGCGCGCACTTCGACGGCAAGCCGCTGCGCTCGTTCACCGCGCCGAGCAAGCGGTGGGGTTCGGTGCTGGGCGCGCAGCCCGACGGGCTGGAGGTGTTCACCGCCGGCGGTCGCGCGTTCCGGTTCCCGGCGTGGTCGATCGACCGGATCCTGCAGCCGGTGATCGTCCGTCGGGGCATCTACCGGGGCGTGCGCGACTGACTTCGGGTCGGCCGACTGCGATTGCCCATAACGATTCGGTCACGCCTGACCGGCCCTTCATCACGATCAATTAAGGAATCGGCTCGGACTCTGAAGGAATTGTCCGAGCGCTTACCTAATTGGCCTCGAAATGTCGGAGACGTCACCCTGTGAGCACGTAACGCCAGGCGCGGCTCCCGCGAGGCCCCAATCATGATCGGAGAAGGACGTTTTCACCGCGCGTACCGTGGAATTCGGGTCGGGGTCAACAGAGAACAACGACAACTCCCGAGGGGAAATAGATCATGAAAACCAGTGGTACGACCACCATGTCGCGACGCCGTGGCATCGTCGGCATGGTCGTCGGCGGTCTGTTCGCCGGAGTCGCTGCCGCCACCATCGTGGCACCTGCAGCGTCGGCGGCGCCGGACTGCAGCGGGGCCGGGGTGGCCAACACCGTCAGCTCCGTGACCGGATCGGCCAGGGACTACCTGCGCGCCCACCCGGGTGCCGACCAGGTCGTCACCGCGGCACGCAACCAGCCGCGCGACCAAGCGGCCGCCAACATTCGGACCTACTTCACGGCCAACCCGCAGGAGTACTACGACCTGCGCGGGATCCTGGCGCCGATCGGCGACACCCAGAACCAGTGCAACGTGAGTGTTCTCCCGCCGGACCTGGAGTCGGCCTACGGCCAGTTCATGGCTGGCTGACCTACCAGGTGTCGACGAACCGCGGCCGCCGAGCCTCCATCGGATGCTCGGCGGCCGCGGCCAACGTCGAGGCAATGAGCTGTCGCGTGTCGGTCGGGTCGATGACGTCGTCGATCTCGAACAGCGCGGCCGCATTGAGCGCCCTGGCGTTCTCCTGCGCAGCAGCGGTCGCCTGGCGGACGCGCTCCTCGCGCTCGTCGTCGTCGGCGATCGCCCCGAGTTCCTTGCGGAGGCCAAGGCGGACAGCACCTTCTAGCCCCATCGGGCCGAGGTGGGCACCTGGCCACGCCACCGTCAACAGTGGCTCGTGCAGGCCACCGCCGCACATCGCTTGCGCGCCAAGGCCGTAACCGCGACGCAGGACGACCGCCACCAGCGGCACTCGCAGTGAGGCGCCCGCGACGAGTAGCCGCGAGCCGCGCCGCACCAGCGCTTCGGCCTCGGCGGCCTGGCCCACCATGTAGCCGGGACAATCGACCAGTGACACGACCGGCAGCCCGAACGCGTCGCACAGTTGCAGGAAGCGCGCCGCCTTGTCCGCGGCACCCGCGGTGATCGCCCCCGCCATTACCCGGGTGTTGTTCGCCAGCACCCCGATCGGGCGCCCGTCGATGCGAGCCAGCGCCGTAGACATCTCCGGGGCGAATCGCTCGCGGAGGAACGTCACCGAACCCTCGTCGGCAAGGGTCTCGATGATCGGGCCCACGTGGTAGGCCCGCCGCGCGCGCTCGGGCACCATCGTCCGCAGTGCGGTCTGGTCGGGCTGCCGGGCCCGCCGTGGTGGGGCCGCGGAAGTAGCCGATGAGCTTCCTGGCCGTCGCGACCGCCGCCGCCTCGTCGGCCACCACGACGTCGACCACGCCGTTGGGCGCCTGCACCGAGATGGGGCCGACGTCGTCGGGAGCGACGTTGCCCAAGCCACCGCCCGCGATCATCGCCGGCCCACCCATGCCGATCGTCGCATCCTCGGTGGCGACGATCAGATCGGAGCACCCCGCGATCACCGCGTTCCCCGCGAAGCAGCGGCCCTTGACCACCGCGATCCGCGGGACCAGCCCCGACAGCGCCGCCCACAGCTTGAACGCCCGCACGTCCAGCGACGACACGACCGGGTAGTCGGTGTCCCCGGGCCGCCCACCACCGCCCTCGGCGAAGAACACGGTGGGCAGTCGCAGCCGTTCGATGACGTCGAACAGCCGGTCCTTCTTGCGGTGGCCCATGGCGCCCTGGGTGCCCGCCAGCACGGTGTAGTCGTAGGCCAGCACCGCGCAGGCGTGCCCGTCGACGCGCGCGGTCCCCGCCACCATGCCGTCGGCCGGGGTGCGCTCGATCAGATCGTCGAGACTGCGGCGGAAGCGTTGCGCCGCAATGGCATATCGGCCGTATTCGACGAATGAGCCGGCATCGACGAGGTCGGCGACGTTCTCCCGCGCCGTTCGCCCGCCCGCGCCGTGCCTGCGTTCGACCGCGTCGGGCCGGGCGGCGTCCTCGGTCAGCGCCCTGCGACGCCCGAGTTCGGCGAGATCGTCGCGGACCGTCTGGTCATCCGGCATGGAAACCCCTCTGCGGAATAGTGTGTGCGTGGTCACGGGTTGCCCCGCTACATGACCACTACTGCATTCAACCCGCGCACCCTTCTAGCCGAGGCGCGACTCGGCGTGCTGGCGACCATCAAGGCGAGCGGCGTTCCCCAGCTGTCGCCGGTCACACCGTTCTACGACCAGGCCGCCGACGTCGTCTACGTCTCGATGACCGAGGGCCGCGCCAAGACCGCCAACCTGCGGCGCGACCCCAGTGCGGCGTTCGAGGTCACCAACGCCGACGGCAGGTCATGGGCGACGGCCGAGGGCGCGGTGACGCTGACCGGGCCGGGCGCCGACCCGCAGAGCCCCGAGGTCGAGGCCCTCGTCGACTACTACCGGCGCGCGGCGGGGGAGCACCCCGACTGGGAGGAGTACCGCTCGGTGATGGTGGCGGACCGCCGGGTGTTGATGGCGTTGAGCGTCGAGCGGGTCTACGGCGAGGACATCGGCTAGCCGTATCGCCCTCGCCCTGTCGCCGAGCGGCCACTTACGCCGCATCCCGGGGCGGTTCGCGCCAGATGACTGGCCGCTGCGCGCGCGGCCCGTCAGCCGTACAGCTCCTCGAACTTCTTGATCGACTTCTCGATGTCACCCTTGACGCCGCGGGCGGCGGCCATGCCGATCGGGCCGAACAGCGGCGCTCCGCCCAGGTCGATCTTCAACCGGAACTCGCAGCCCGTGGACTGCGGCTTCACCGTCATGCGCAGCGCATACTTGGTGCCGCCCAGGCCCTCGCCGGTGATGCCGAGCAACTGTGGCGGGTCGTACTCCCGGACCGTCCAGGTGACGCGGTTACGCATGCCCTTGGCGCCCGCGACGCCGACGAGGGTGGTGCCCACGGCGAGCTCGTCGGGCAGGTCGCAGCGCCACCCGTGATGCATCGTCAGCCAATCGCCGAGGGAGGGCAGGTCGGCGACGTGCGACCACGCCTCCTCCGGGCTGATGGACAGTTTGCGGGACAGCTCGACTTTTGCCACCCGATCAGGCTAGCCCGCGGGCACTCGGGGGAACCCCGCGGCGATGGCGTCGAGCATCGCCGGATAGCGCTTGGCCTCGCGATGCCCACCCGGCTTGCCGCTGCTGACGACGCCGACGGCCAACTCGCGTTCCGGGTCGGCCCAGACGGCGATGTCGACCAGGCCGGTGTGGCCGAAGGCGGCGGGCGCGTCGAGCCCGAACGGGCCAAAGCGCTTGGAGCCCAGCATGTATCCCGTGCCCCAGCGCATCGGCATCAGCCCCATCGCGATGTCGGGTCGCAGCCGCCGGGCTTGGGTGGTGGCGGCCCGCAGCGTCTCCGGCGCCATGACGCGCACGCCGTCGAGTTCGCCGCCGCGCCGCAGCATCTCGGCGAAGCGCGACAGTTCGTTCGCGGTCGAGACGGTGCTCGACGACGGCACCACGCTGGTTAGGAACTGCGGGGTGTTGGTGAACGGGATGATCTGGTGAGTCGTGCCGCCGACGGCGAGTTTGAAGGCGGCCGCGATCGGCGCCGGCAGCGGCCTGCCGGTGGCGTGGCTCGGGGCCACCAGTGGAACGTCCTCTGGCGCAACGCCGTAATTCGTCCAGCGAAAACCCAGCGGGTCGAGGATCTCGTCGGTGAGGACGTCGCGAATGTCCTTGCCGGTGGCGGCCGAGACGATCTCGCGCGTCAGCGGTCCCCAGGTCAGCGCGTGATAGACGTGCACCAGGCCCGGTGGGTAGATGGTGCGCAGGTTGCCCAGCATCTCGCGGGCGTATCCACTGTCGTTCATCCGCTTCAGGTCGGGTTTGGGCCCGGTCGCGAAGGGCACCCCTGCGCTGTGGGTCAGGACGTGCCGAATGGTGGTGCGGTCCTTGCGATGGCTGGTGTAGCTCGGCAGGTACTCGCACACCCGGTCGTCGAGCGAGAAGACGCCGCGCTCTGCCAGCAGGTGAATCACCGTGGTGGTCATGGCCTTCGCTGCGGAGTACACGCAGAACGGCGTCCCGGTGGTGACGGGTACCTTCTCGGCGTCCGCAGGATCGTCGGGGCCGTTGCCCCAGCCGTGGCCGATCGCCCGGTCGAGGACGACGCGTCCGCGGTGCCGGACGCAGACCTGGATGGCCGGATGCATGCCAGCGGCATACCAATGCCGAGTGGCCTGCCAAATGCGTTCGAGCGCAAGCGGATCGACGTCCGAGTGGTCCTCGGTGGCGACGTCGGTGACCTCGTCGAGGTCCGCCGGTACGCGAATACGTCCTTCTGAGGTCATGCCGCCTTCCTGTGCAATGTCGCGGCCAGATGGTGCTGCAGCGGCTGGCCCACCGCGCCGAGTCGCAGCGTGTAGGTCAACTCATCTCCGTCGACGCGGAACGACCGGCGCAGTGCGGTCACCTCTTTGGCCGATGCGGTCACGCCGATGGACGTCGCCGTCAGCTCCAACTCCAAGACGCCGTGGGTAACCGTCAGCGAGCCCTCTTGGATCTCGGTGATGCCGGTGGGATGCGCGAGGATCAGCTCGACGCGGCCGGGCGATGGCGCTCGCAGGTAACCGGTTTCGGCGTGCAGGGGACGGCCGTCATCAGTGGATCCCGTCCGCTGCCCGTAGCTCAGGAACGGCTTGCCGACGTGACCGAACGTGACCTCTTCGAGGTAGCCGAACGGCGCGATCGTCGGGTACTCACCCGCGCCGGTGCCCGCCCACGTGCCCAGCAGGGGCGCGAGGACGGTCAGCGCGGGATGGAGGTCTGGCGGGCCGCCGGGCGTCATGCCGAAAACCCTACTCACATCGTCGGGGGTGCCGCGGACCACACGGCCAAAATTGTCGGACCCCTCTGCTTGGATGGTGTCATGTCCTCGCCCGCAACGTGTTTGGCTCCGGTGGAGCGGCTTGCGACGTTGTTCGAGGAGGTGGCGGAGTTGACCGGTCAGCGCAACGCGATCGACGGTCGGCTGGTGCAGATCGTCGCCGAGATCGAGGACGGTGAGCTGGCGGGCATGACCGGCGCGCGGTCGGTGGCGGGGTTGGTGGCCTGGAAGACCGGGGTCTCCCCGCACAACGCCGAGACGATGGTCTGCGTGGCCCGCCGGCTCACCGAGTTCCCCCGGCTGGCGGCGATGATGCGAGAGGGTCGGCTGTCGCTGGATCAGATCGGCGTCATCGCCGAACACGGCGCCGACGGTTCCGACGAGCACTACGCCCAGTCTGCCGCGGCGGCCACCGTCACCCAGCTGCGCACCGCGGTCAAGCTGGAGCCACGTCACGAACCCGATCCCACGCCTCGACCCGAGCGGTCGATCAGCAAGACCGTCGGCGAGACCCACACCACCTACCGGATCACCCTGACCACGGTGGAGGCAGCCACGTTCGACGCCGCCCGCCAATCCCACCTGGACGCGCTGGTCGCGGACTGGACGCGCGACCACGGCGCCGGTGCCCCGGAGAGCACCCCGCCATTCCCGGATGCCGTGGACGGGTTCATCAGCCTGGTCGACGCCGGGTGGGACACCGAGGTGGCCCGCCGCCCGCACGGGCAGCACACCACCGTGGTGGTGCACCTGGACGTCGAGCGCCGCGCCGCGGCCCTGCACCTGGGCTCGTTCCTGTCCGATGGTGACCGTCGGCTGCTGCTGTGCGACGCGGACTGCGAGATCTGGTTCCAACGCCACGGCCAGGTGATCGGCTCGGGGCGGGCCACCCGCCAGATCAGCCGCCGACTGCGGCGGGTGTTGGAGCACCGCGACCGCTGCTGCGTGGTCCCCGGCTGCGGAGCCACCCGCGGTCTGCACGCCCACCACGTTCAGCACTGGGAGGACGGCGGCCCCACCGACCTGGACAACCTGGTACTGGTGTGTCCGTTTCATCACCGGTTGCATCACCGCGGCGGCATCACCATCACCGGCTCTGCCACCCACCTCATGGTCACCGACGCCCAGGGCACCCCGCTGGGCAACGGATCGCTGGCCCGCCCGCCGACCGGACCCCCACCCGCGGTCACACCGTGCCCCGGACCCACCGGGGAACGCGCCCACTGGTGGTGGTACCACCCCTACGAACCACCACCACCGACCACCGACTAACTAGCCGCAGACCGCCCCGGTCGCGGCCGAGCCGACCAGCTTGCGGTACTTGGCCAGCACACCCGTGGTGTACTTCGGCGCTGGCGGGTCGAAACCTGCTCGGCGCGAATCGAATTCGGCCGGATCGACGAGGACGTCGAGCGTGCCCTTGCCAACGTCGAGCCGGATTGGGTCCCCGTCGACGAGGAAGGCGATCGGTCCGGCGTCGACGGCTTCGGGAGCAACGTGGCCGACGCAGAGGCCGGTGGTGCCGCCGGAGAAGCGGCCGTCGGTCAGCAGCAGCACGTCCTTGCCGAGGCCGGCGCCCTTGATGGCCCCGGTGATCGCCAGCATCTCGCGCATGCCCGGCCCGCCCTTGGGACCCTCGTAGCGGATGACGACGACGTCGCCGCCAGTGATGGTCCCGTCCTCGAGGGCGTCCATGGCGGCGCGCTCACCGTCGAAGACCCGTGCGGTGCCCTCGAACACGTCGGAGTCGAAGCCCGCGGACTTGACCACCGCGCCCTCCGGCGCCAGCGATCCGTGCAAGATGGTGATTCCGCCGGTGGGGTGGATGGGATTACCAAGCGCGCGAAGAACTTTCCCGTCTGGGTCGGGCGGCGCGATGTGGGCGAGGTTCTCGGCCATCGTCTTGCCGGTCACGGTCAGGCAGTCACCGTGCATCAGACCGGCGTCCAGCAGTGCCTTCATGATCACCGGGACGCCGCCGATGTGGTCGACGTCGAACATCACGTGCTTGCCGAACGGCTTGACGTCGGCGAGGTGCGGCACCTTGGCGCCGACCCGGATGAAGTCATCGAGGGTGAGCTTCACGCCGGCCTCGTGGGCGATGGCCAGCAGGTGCAGGACCGCGTTGGTGGACCCGCCGAACGCCATCACCACGGCGATCGCGTTCTCGAACGCCTCCTTGGTCATGATGTCGCGGGCGGTGATCCCGCGCTTGAGCAGTTCGACGACGGCCGCTCCGCTGGCCTTCGCGAAGCCGTCGCGCCTGCGGTCGCTGGCGGGCGGGGCCGCGCTGCCCGGCAGCGACATGCCGATCGCCTCGGCTGCGCTGGCCATGGTGTTGGCGGTGTACATGCCGCCGCAGGCGCCCTCGCCGGGACAGATCGCCCGCTCGATGATGTCGACGTCCTCGCGTGACATCAGGCCGCGGGAGCAGGCGCCGACGGCCTCGAACGCGTCGATGATCGTGACGTCCTTCTCGGTGCCGTCGGTCAGCTTCGCCTTGCCGGGCATGATCGAGCCGGCATAGAGGAACACGCTGGCCAGGTCGAGTCGCGCCGCGGCCATCAGCATGCCGGGCAGTGACTTGTCGCAGCCGGCCAGCAGCACCGAGCCGTCGAGGCGCTCGGCCATCATCACGGTCTCGACGCTGTCGGCGATCACCTCGCGTGACACCAGCGAGAAGTGCATGCCCTCGTGGCCCATCGAGATGCCGTCCGACACCGAGATGGTGCCGAACTCCATCGGGAAGCCGCCCGCTTCGTGCACCCCTTCCTTCACGGCCTTGGCGAGCCGGTCCAGGGACAGGTTGCAGGGGGTGATCTCGTTCCACGACGACGCGACGCCGATCTGGCTCTTGCCCCAGTCGTCGTCGCCCATCCCGACCGCCCGAAGCATCCCGCGGGCGGCCGTTTTCTCGAGGCCGTCGGTGACGTCGCGACTGCGCGGCTTGATGTCGGGTGTGGCCGACGAGCCGTTCGCGCGGTCGGCGTCGGTGGAGGCGTCTGTGGGCATTGGTCAAGTATGCCTTCGGGTCATTCGCCGACCAAACCATTTCCGATACCCCGGAGGGGTATCCGGTACGGTAGGGGCATGACGACGATGGTGGTCCGATGACCATGGCCGAGGCGTCCGACGTGACCGACGCCCACGAGGCGGGGGCAGCCGGGTCCGGCGACGCCTCCGCCGCCCACGGCTACTCGCCCAACAAGGAGAACTACGCCAAGCGACTCCGGCGCATCGAGGGCCAGGTGCGCGGCGTCGCCAAGATGATCGAGGACGACAAATACTGCATCGACATCCTCACGCAGATCAGCGCCGTGAACAGCGCGTTGCAGTCGGTCGCGCTCGGGCTGCTCGACGAGCACCTTGGGCACTGCGTCACGCATGCCGTCGCCGAGGGCGGCGCCGAGGCGAACCAGAAGCTCGCCGAGGCCTCGGCCGCCATCGCCCGGCTGGTGAAGTCCTGACCCGACGCTGTGACGTTGGTGTCACGTCGGCTTCGGAGTCGACGCGGCGGCGGTAACGAACCGGCTCTCCCGGCCGATCAAACACCCAGGTCAGTGCAGTTCGAGGTCAGTGAGGTCCTCGAATCGGCGGCGTCGGTCCGGATTATTCGCCGGTCGCGCTGTGCGACACTGGACCCACTCAGGTATTGGAGGTGGCGCATGCGCCAGGAAATGTTCACGCGCTCGATGACGCGCTGCGCCACGGCGATCTTCGCCGCCGGACTGGTCGGCTCGATGGCCATCGCCAGCCCATCAGCCTGGGCCGACCCCGAGGTCAACCCGGATCCGGCCGCGATTGACTCGCAGCCGATCGAGCAGCCGGCACCGCCCCCGGTAGGGGACGCGCCGCCGCCCGTCGGCTTCGCTCCGCCGGTCGGCCCGATGGCGCCCGCGCCCGTCGATCCGCTCGCGGCACCGGCGGCCGCACCCACGGTGATCCCCGAGGGCACCCCGGCCGGACAAGACCCGACGCCCTACACCGGGTCGCCGGTCTTCGCGCCGCCGAGCTTCAACCCCAGCAATGGCTCGATGGTCGGGGTCGCCAAGCCGCTCGCCATCAACTTCGCCCGCCCGATCGCCAACCGGCAGATGGCGCAGGCGGCCGTGCACGTCTCCTCCGTCCCACCGGTGCCCGGCAAGTTCTACTGGCTCAGCGACACCCAGCTGCGCTGGCGCCCGATCAACTTCTGGCCCGCGAACACGGTCGTCAACGTCGACGCCGGCGGCACCAAGTCCAGCTTCCGCACCGGCGAGTCGCTGGTGGCCACCGTCGACAACGCCACGCACCAGATGGACATCGTGCGCAACGGCAAGTTGGAGAAGACGTTCCCGGTGTCGATGGGCAAGACCGGACACGACACTCCCAACGGCACCTACTACGTGCTCGAGAAGTTCCCGTCGATCGTGATGGACTCCGCGACCTACGGCGTGCCGAGCACGTCGGCGCAGGGCTACAAGCTGACCGTGCAGAACGCGGTGCGCATCGACAACAGCGGCAACTTCGTGCACAGCGCACCATGGTCGGTGGCCGATCAGGGCAAGCGCAACGTCAGCCACGGCTGCATCAACCTCAGTGCGGCCAACGCGCAGTGGTTCTTCGACAACTTCGGCAGCGGTGACCCGATCGTCGTGAAGAACTCCGTGGGCACCTATAGCCAGAACGACGGCGCTCAGGATTGGCAGATGTAGTAACCCGACCGACGAGAACGGCCGCCTCCACTGGGAGCGGCCGTTCTTCGTTTCTAGGGGCCTAGTTCCAGATGTGCACGCGCCTTGCGGGATCCAGGTACAGCTCGTCGGACTCGGCCACCTCGAACGCGTCGTAGTAGGCGTCGAGGTTGCGGACGATGCCATTGCAGCGGAATTCCGGCGGCGAGTGCGGATCAATCGCCAGCCGCCGGATGGCCTCCGCGTCGCGAGACTTGGTGCGCCACACCTGCGCCCAGCCATAGAAGACGCGCTGCACGCCGGTCAGGCCGTCGATCACCGGTGCGGGCTTGCCGCCCAGCGACAGCTCGTAGGCCAGCAGCGCGATCGACAACCCGCCCAGGTCGCCGATGTTCTCGCCCACGGTGAAGGCGCCGTTCACGTGCTGGCCGCCACTGAGTTGGCGCGGGACGAAACCCTCGTACTGCTCGATCAATGCCTTCGTGCGCGTGCCGAATTCGTCCCGATCGCTGTCGGTCCACCAATCGACGAGGTTGCCGTCGCCGTCGTACTTGGCGCCCTGATCGTCGAAGCCATGCCCGATCTCGTGGCCGATCACGGCGCCGATGCCTCCGTAGTTCGCCGCGTCGTCGGCGTCGGCATCGAAGAACGGCGGCTGGAGGATCGCGGCCGGGAAGACGATCTCGTTCATCCCCGGGTTGTAGTAGGCGTTCACGGTCTGCGGCGTCATGAACCACTCGTCGCGATCCACCGGGCGGCCGAGCTTGGCCAGCTCGCGGTCGTAGCCAACTGCGTTGCCGCGCTTATAGTTTCCGTACAGATCGGTCCGGTCGATCACCAGCCCGGGGTAGTCCCGCCACCGCACCGGGTAACCGATCTTGGGCGTGAACTTGTCCAGCTTCGCCAACGCCCGCTCACGCGTCTCGGGTGTCATCCAGTCGAGGTCGCTGATGCTGACGCGGTAGGCCTCACGCAGGTTGGCCACCAACTCGTCCATCCGCGCCTTCGCGTCGGGCGGGAAGTGGCGCTCGACGTAGAGCTTGCCGACAGCGTCGCCCATGAGGTTCTCGACGAGGGACACCCCGCGCTTCCAGCGGTCGCGGATCTCCTCGGTGCCGCTCAGCGTGCGACCGTAGAAGTCGAAGTTCTCGGCGATGAAGTCGTCGGTCAGCATCGACGAGCGGGCACTGATCACCCGCCAGCGGAGCCAGCGCTTCCAGTCCTCGAGATCCTCCGCGGCCCACAGCGCGGCGAACGCCGTGAGGGCATCCGGCTGCCGCACGACGACCTCGGCGGCAGCGTCGACGGTGGTGCCGATCGCGGTGATCCAGCCGGCCCAGTCGAAGCCGGGCGCCTCGGCGGTCAGTTCGGTGAACGCGCGCAGGTTGTAGGTCAGATCGGCGTCGCGGCGCTTGACGACGTCCCAGTGGGCGGCCGCAATCTTGGTCTCCAGCGCTACGATTCGCTCGGCGACGGCCTCCCACTCGTTGGGGTGCGGCTCCTCGCCCAGCGCCAGCGCGAGCATCCGCGTGATGTGCTTCGGGTAGGCCGCGAGAATCTCGGCGTGCTGCGGGTCGCGGTAGTAGGACTCGTCGGGCAGGCCCAGCCCGGACTGCGACAGGTGCAGCAGGTAGCGGGTCGAGTCCTTGGAGTCGGTGTCGACGTAGAGGCCCGTGCCGCCGCCGACCCCAGTGCGCTGCAGTTCGCCGAGGACGGCCGCCAAAGTGTCCCGATCCGGCGCGGCATCGATCGTCGCCAGCTCGTCGAGCAGCGGCTGCACGCCGACCCGCGCGACCGTCTCGGTGTCCATGAAGCTGCCGTAGAGATCGCCGACGCGCTGCTCGTCGCTGCCGTCGGACCCGATCCCCCGGTCGCTGCGCTCCTGCCCACCGGACCCGCTGCGCTCGCTGCCTCGATGATGAGGTCGCGGACCTGTTCCTCGGCCCGATCGGCCAGCAGCCGGAAGGCGCCGTCGGTGGCCCGGTCCGCGGGAATGTCGTAATCGGTCAACCAGCGGCCGTTCACGTGGCCGAACAGATCGTCCTGGGGGCGGACGGCGTCGTCCACGTAGGACAGGTCGATACCGCTGTGGGAGGTCGCGGCCGGGGCCGCTCCGTGGTGGGAGGTCGCGGCCGGGGCCGCTCCGTGGCGAGATGCTTCTAACGTCACCCCACCATCCTGCCACCGGCCGCCGGGTACCCTCACGGCCATGCCAGAGCAGCCCGATGATGGGACCGACGCGGGCACCGGCCGCATGACCGGGTTCGGCATCGCGTCCGCCGTGCTCGGTGTCGTCTCGATCGCGGCGATCGTGCTCGCGGTGCTGATGTGGAACGGCCACCGTCACGACCTCGACGAGCGGGGATATCAGACCCGGGTGCTGCAGGCGGCCGCCGACTGGACCGGCGTGCTGATCAACATGAACTCCGGCACCGTCACGCAGAGCATGCGGACGTTGCACGACGGCACCGTCGGTCAGCTCAACGCGAACTTCGAGACCGCCGTCGAGCCGTTCAGCCAGGTGGTGCAGAAGCTGCAGTCCCAGACCACCGGTCAGGTGGAGTCCGTGGCGATCGAGTCGCTGTTCCACGCCGCGCCCGGGGACGCGGGCCTGCCGCCGGTGCCGCAGCCGGAGCTGACGACCGTGTCGTCGCGCACCGACAACGTCATCGTGGTCGCCACCTCGGTCAGTCAGAACACCGGCACCAAGCCGCTGACCGTGCACTGGACGCTGCGGCTCGCAGTCTCCGACGTCGACGGCAAGCTACTGGTCTCGCGCCTGGAGACCATTCGATGAGGCTGGGTCCGCCCTCAAGAAATGGGTTCAGGGTGCTCGCGTTCGACGTACTCGCCCCGCTGGGCGCGATCCTGGCGCTGGTCTACCTCGGCGTCGCGCTCGGCTGGCCGCTGTGGTGGGTGTCGGTCTGCTCGGTGCTGTGCCTGCTGATCGTCCAGGCCGTGGCCGTCAACGCCGTGCTGTTCCGGCGCGACGGTGTCACGGTCGGGACCGATGACGACGGGCCGGCGCTCCGGTTGGCCGTGGTGGGGCTGACGACCCTCGCGCTGGCCGCCGCCGTGGTGGTCGGCTACACGCAGTGGACGGCTCCCGAGGCGCAGCTGCACCGCGACATGAGCGAGGTGGTCGGCATCGCCAGTAGCGCGGCCGAGGCGTCGGCGACGTTCACCCCGCAGAGTCCCAACGCCAACGTCGACCGCCTGACGCAAATGATGACCCAACACGGGGCCGACAGCTTCCGTGGTGAATTCGACTCAATGGCAAAGGATTTGACGAGCAAGGGGCTGTCGGTTCAGGCCAGCACCGTCTCGGCGGGCGTGGAGGCGATCGGGCCGGGTGACGCGGTGGTCGCGGTGATCATGCGCGGGACGCAGAACGCGCCGGGTCGACCGCCGGCGACCGTGCCGCTGCCGCTGCGGGTGTCGCTGGTCAAGCAGGACGGGCGCTGGCTGGTCGACGACCTGACGCCGATCAACTCCCGCTGACTAGTCGAGTCGGCCGTTGCGCATCTTGGCGAAGCGGTCCGACAGGCGGCGCATCCTGATCATCAACGACGCCGCCGGGCTGGTCGTGCCCTGAAGGTAGGCCGCGAACTCGTCGCCGGGAATGCCGATCCGCGAGGCGAATTCGTCCTGGCCCAGGCCGGAGCGTTGCAGCAGGGTCAGGATGTGACGCGCCACCTCGGCGCACTCGTTGGCCTCGAGGTGCTCGCGGGTGCGGTTGAGGACTTCGTCCATGGCCCTGGAGACGCCGTAGGGCGGCGCGTTGTCCAGAACCTCCTCGACCTGGCGGGCCGTCCGGCCGTAGGGGTCGCGCTTGATGGCGACGACGATGCGCTGCCAGACGGTCAGGTCATCGGTCTCGAGCGCCGCCCGGATGGCCGACGTCGGCCAGAACTCGACGGGTCGCTGGTCGACGGCCGGTCGGCGCCGGGAGTCGGTGGCCGCGGGCCTGGGACGGCCGGCATCGCCACGCGTGTCCCGCGTATCCGATGTCAACGTCACCTCGCCTCCTCCAACATCGCAACCGCCACCGACAGGCAACGCTGCCTCACGTGTGCCCAGTCGGACTCCGCCTCGGGGCCCATCCAATCCTCGTCGTCATCCGACGGGTGTGGGTCGGCGAGCCGCCGCACGAGTTGCGTCGCCACCCACTGGCTTCTCAACCGTTGACCAGAGTAATACCGGTCCATTCCGGCAAGCACCTCTGCCGCAATTCGAGTCTCCATGGACTCGACCAGATCGGCAAACTCGGCGTAGTCCCTGGCGCTGTTGCGGCACATGATCAGGTAGCACTTGAGCCGTAGGGTCTCCGCTCCGGTCGGAATCTGCAGGCGGTCGCCGGTGGGGAGCAGCACGTTGGTGGTCTCCATCGGGCTCAACCGCCGCACCGTCGGCCGGTCCACGTCCGACGCCGTTGCCAAGGCGTCGAGGGCGACCGCCAGCCGTCCGCGCCACATCGTGACCGGGTGCACGGGCTGACGGGGGAAGAACCGGCCGCCGGACTTGCCATTCCTCGCGGTGGCGATCCGCCCCGTCCGGCCGCCGTGATGGGCAGTGTTCAGCCGCAACGTGTCGCCAAATCTCCCCGTGTCGCTTCGCTCCTGCCCGCCGGCGGGTTTCAACCTGGGTAGCGGTTCGTCGCCCCCCTTGACGTGGGCGGCGATGGACCCGCCCGGCGGCAGGCAGCCGCTGAACGCCAGCGGGTCGGCGACGGTGATGGTCTGCGGCGCCAGCGTCTTCAGCTTGGCCGCCGACTTCACCACGTTGCGGATGTCGGACCCCGACGGGCCCATCGTGGAGATGTCCTCGGGGATGACGACGAGGTCGCCGATGTCGGCCTTCGGCAGCGGCTTCTCGAAGTCGACCGATGGCAGGATGCGATCGAGCCAGCCGGGCAGCCACCAGTTCCACTGCGCGAACATGGCCATCAGCGCCGGAACCAGCACCAGCCGGACGATCGTCGCGTCGACCGCGATTGCAACGGCGCACGCCACACCCAGTTGCGCGACCAGCGGCATGCCCGCGAAGGCGAATCCGACGAACACCGCGATCATGATCAGCGCGGCGCTGGTGATGGTCCTGGCGCTGGTGCTGACGCCGTAGGCGACGGCGTCGCGCGTGTTGTTGGTCTGCAGGAACCGCTCGCGAATCCGGGTGAGCAGGAAGATCTCGTAGTCCATCGACAACCCGAAGGTCATCGCCAACACCAGCGGCGGGATGGTGCTGTCCAGCGAGCCCAGCGGTTCGAAGCCCAACGCCTCCAGCCAGCCCCATTTGAACACCGCCACCAGGCTGCCGTAGGCCGCCGCCACCGACAGGCAGGTCATCAGGACGCCCTTGAACGCCAGGAACACCGAGCGGATCGAGATCAGCAGCATCACGAACGCGATCAGGGCGACGAACACGAACACCATCGGCTGCGTGGTGGCCACCCGCCGGTCGAAGTCCTTGAGCAGGGCGGTGGGGCCGCCGACGGCGATCTCGGCGGGCGATCCGGGCGCGGCGCGCGGCAACTCGGCACGCAGCCAGTCGACGGTGTTTCGTGCGGCCGCATCCTCCGGATCGACCGAGAGCACGGCCGACAGCAGCGCGGTCCGGTTGTCGTTGCCGAACACCGGTGGCGCCACCGTCGCCACGTCGGGGCCCTGAGTCATCTTCTGCTGCAACGCATCCAGGGCGGCGGTGTTCTGCGAGCCGTTGGCGTTGCCGGCGGGGAAGGTGACGAGCACGCGGATCGGGCCGAGCGCGCCGGGCCCCAGCGCCTGTGCCGCCGCGCTGATGCCGCCGCGGATCTCGTGCGTGGGTTCGAACTGACGCTGCAGACTGTTGCCTAGCGTCATCGCGAAGGCCGGGGTGGCCAGCACGACCAGGACCAGCGTTGCGCCGAGTGCAGAAATCCACTGCCGCCGCATCACCCAGCCCACCCAGCGGGTCCAGAACCGGGACTGCGTGGTCTCCGGCCGCCGTGAGACGTGCAACCACGACGAGCGCTTGGACGCCGCCTTCCCGACCGTCGCGAGCACGGCGGGGATCAGCGTCGTCGAGGTCAGGACGGCGACCGCGACGGCCAGGATCGCGCCGGTCGCCATCGACGCCAGGACCGGCGTGTGGATCAGGTAGATGCCGGTCACCGAGGCGATGACCGTGAGGCCCGACAGCAGCACGGCCAGCCCGGAGGTCGCCATCGCGGCGTCGGCGGCCTGCGCCGGTTCCCGGCCCGAGCGCAATTCCTCCCGGAACCGCATCAGGATGAACAGGGAGTAGTCCACGGCCAGGGCGATGCCGAACATCGACACCGTCGAGGTCACGAATACCGACATCTGGGCGACCATCGACAGCAGATAGACCAGCCCCATGGTGACGACCACGGTGCAGATGCCCAACACCAGCGGCATGGCCGCGGCGGCGAGGGATCCGAAGACCGCCAGCAGCACGATCATGACGATCGGAAGGTTCCACTTCTCGGCCTGGGCGATGTCGTGCTTGGTCGCCTCGCTGGCCGCGGCGCCGAGCGCGCCCTGACCAATCACGTAGAGCTTGACCCGGCCGTTCGCCGTCTGACCAGGCTGATCGCCGTCGATGCCGACCTTCGTGCGAAGCTCCTTCGCCAGGTCGGAGCTACCGCTGTTGAAGTCCGTCTGCAGGGTGAGGACGTAGGGCCGGTCGGGCTGAGGCGCCGGCTGCTGGGGGTTGGGCAGCACCTTGACGCTCGGGACCTCGGCCGCGATGCGTTCGAGCTGGGCAACCGCGGCGGTCATGTCGCCGAAGGAGGCGTCGGCGCGCGGCGCCGCCACCAGCGCCAGGGGGGAGGCGCCCTGATCGGGGAAGTGGTCCTGGATGGCGTGCTCGACGCTCAGCGACTGGGATCCGGCGACCTCGAACCCGCCGCCGGTGAGGTTGCCGGACTGGTTCAGTGCGAGATACACCGAGGGCACGAGGAGCAGCAGCCACGCGATGAATACTGCCCAGCGGTATCTGCGCAGCTTGCTGCTCAACCGCAACATGAACTGCTGGATGGCGGACCCCTGCCTTACTCCCCGCGTTGCCCGGTGCGTTAGTCGGTGCGTTACTCCCTGCGTTTCAAAGCGTGAGCGTACCGCAGCACGAGGTAGGGTGACGGCCCCGTCAGAGCCGGTCGACCCACCTCCAGGTGCCGCCGAGGCCACCTGCTTATTTGCTGTGCGGATTGGTGGCCGGGCCGCGCTGATGGCATCATGGGCCGCGACCGTGTCCGGGTCGGGGACCCGATCGACCGCCATCTGCGCCGTCCCGAGGCAATTGGCCGGTCGACGTGCGAAGGAGTTAGCCATGAAGACCACCTCGTCCGCTGTTCGGCGCTGCCTCGGTGGCGTGTTCGCTGCATCCGTGGTCGGTGGTGCAATGGTGACCGCGATGGCGACGCCGGTGGCGCCGTCGAGCCCTTCGGCGACCGCCGCGGCCGACCCCTGCGCCGCCAGTGAGGTGGCCCGCACGATCGGTTCGGTGGCCACCTCGACGGGCAACTATCTCGACGCGCATCCGGAGACCAACACCGCGTTGACGACCATTTCCCAGCAGCAGGGCGGCGCGCAGTCGCTCGGCGCGCTCAAGACCTACTTCGACGCCAATCCGCAGGCGGCCAAGGACATGCAGGCGTTGCAGGCGCCACTGCAGGTGCTGTCGGCCCGCTGCCGGCTGCCGCTCACGCTGCCCCAGGTGATGGGAATGCTGCAGGGCGCTCAGTCGCAAGCCGGTTCCCTCGCGGGCGCCGCGCCGGGAGGTTTGCCTGCCGGCCTGCCCACGGCGCAGACCCTGGCGGTGCCGGGAACGCTGCTGCCGGCGGAGACGTCGCCGGCGGCTGCGGTCGCGCCGGGTGGTGGCCCGCTTCCCGGACCCACCGCCGCGACTACCAGGTAGTCCCAAGCGACTCGCCCACCTGTTCACGAGAAGGCGGTGAACGGCGCGTTCGGGCTTTCTCGATCGTGATTGACCCCAAGGCAAGAAACTCGGGGCCGAGTCTGATTAGCTTTGCGTTGTCGGCAACCGCCCGGGGTCGTGGGCGCCGACGCTGCGTGAGGGACCCTGCACATGCGATGAAGGAGCTTGTAATGTCTTTTCCGGCGGTGTTCTCGCCAGGCGCGGGGCGACGTGTGGTAGCTGGCGCCCTCGGTGCCGGTGTCATCGCAGGTGCGATGCTGCTGGGCTCCCTTCCGTCCGCCCTGGCCGACGACCCGGCCCTCAACCCGCCGAACTGCTCCGCCGCAGATCTCGCCGGCGTGGCCTCCGGGGTGTCGGCGTCGACGTCGGCCTACCTCTTCACCCACCCGGACGTGAACTACTTCTTCACCAGTCTCGAAGGCCTGCCGCGCGACCAGGTTCGCACGAAGGTGGCCGACTACATGAACGCCAACCCCGAGGTGAAGGCTGACCTCACGGGCATCCGCCAGCCGCTGGTCGACCTGAAGAACCGCTGCGGCGCGGCGCCTGCCCCAGCCATTCCGTAGCCTCGTGCGGGTGACCACCAACGCCGCGCCCCCAGCGCTCGACGGCGCGGGTCGCACGGTGTTGATGGTCGACGACGATCCCGACGTCCGGACGTCGGTGTCCCGCGGATTGCGGCACTCCGGTTTCGACGTCCGGGTCGCGGCGACCGGCAAGGAAGCGCTGCGCTTGCTGTCCAGCGAGTCGCACGACGCTCTGGTGCTCGACGTCCAGATGCCGGAGTTGGACGGCGTCGCGGTGGTGACGGCGCTCCGGGCACTGGGCAACGACATCCCGATCTGCGTGCTGTCGGCCCGTGACACGGTCAACGACCGGATCGCCGGGTTGGAGGCGGGCGCCGACGACTACCTCACCAAGCCGTTCGACCTGGGTGAGTTGGTGGCGCGCCTGCACGCCCTGCTGCGGCGCTCCAACCTGTCGGACCGCTCGCCGGACACCATGACGGTCGGCCCCCTGACCATCGACACCGCCAGGCGTCTGGTGTTCGTCGAGGGCGAGCGGGCCGAGCTCACCAAGCGGGAGTTCGACCTGCTGGCCGTCCTCGCGGAGAATGCCGGCGTGGTGCTGTCGCGGCAGCGATTGCTCGAGCTGGTGTGGGGTTACGACTTCGACGTCGACACCAACGTCGCCGACGTCTTCATCAGTTATCTGCGCCGAAAACTGGAGCGCGAAGGCCACCCCCGGGTGATCCACACCGTCCGCGGGATCGGGTACGTGCTGCGCGACGAGCCCTGAGGTGCGACTCCCCCGAATCGGCAGGTCGGCCTCGCTGCGCACGCGGGTCGCCCTGGCCGCCGCCGCCGCGGCCGCGGCCGTCGTCGCGGTGTTCACCGTCCTGACGTCCTTGGTGCTGGCCAACAACGACGCCGCCCAGCTGGACCGCCGGCTCGACGCGATCGTTGCCGCCAGCGGGTACGACCAGGCCAACGGCGTGCTGCAGACCGGTCGGTCGCGGTCGACGGGCCAGGTGGTGTTCCAGCGCGGGTTCCAGTTGCCGCCGTTGCCGCCGGGCAGTGAGACCGTCCAGGTCAACGGCATCGAGTACCGGGTTCGCACCCTTCCGGTCGACCAGCAGGGCGGGGCGCTACTCGTGTCGGTGGGCATCCGCGCGGACAGCATCTTGCTGAACCGGGCGCGGATCCCGACCTACACCGCGGTCGGCGTCGTCACCGTGCTCATCGCCGGTGGCCTGGGCTGGATGCTGGCCGGCCCGGCGATCCGGCCGCTGCGCAGGCTCACCGAGCAGACGATGCGGCTCGGCAAGGGCAGCGACCGGATGACGGCCGTCAAGGGGGCCCGGGAAGCCGAGGAGTTGTCGGACGCGATGGCGGGCATGCTGTCCCGGCTCGCGGCGGCGCAGACCGCGACGACGAATTCGCTGCAGGCGGCTCAGGACTTCGCGGCCAACGCCGCCCACGAACTGCGCACCCCGCTCACCGCAATGCGGGCCGATCTGGACACGCTGCGGATTCACGACCTGCCCGCCGAGGAACGCGACGAGGTGGTGGCGGACCTCGCGCGGGCGCAGCGCCGGGTGGAGGCCATCATCACCGCGCTGGGCCAGCTCGCCTCCGGCCAATTGGCGCAGGTCGAGGACCGCGAACTGATCGACGTGACCGACATGCTCGACCGGGTGGCCCGCGAGAACGCGCGCGCCGACGCGGTGGAGATCGAGGTGCGCAGCGACGAGGCCATCGGCGCGATCTGGGGGTGGTCGGGCGGACTGCGGCTCGCGGTGGACAACCTGGTGCGCAACGCAATCACGCACGGCGGCGCCACCAACATCACGCTGACCGCGCACCGCGACGACGCGGCCGACGATCGCGGCGAGACGCTCAGCATCGTGGTCGACGACAACGGGCGCGGGCTTCCCGCCGAGGAGCACCACATGGTGATGGGCAGGTTCGCGCGGGGGAGCACCGCAGCGCCGGGCGGGTCCGGTCTCGGCTTGGCGCTGGTCGCCCAGCAGGCGGAACTGCACGGAGGCGGAATCGAGCTGTCCGACGGGCCACTCGGCGGGCTTCGCGCGACGCTGACGGTGTCGACGTCACCCGAGCCCGACCCGACCGGTCAGGACCCGGCCAAGGGTTTCTTCAACGGCGAGCCAGGACCCTTGCGCCGAGGCGCCACCCGAGTAGCAGGATGGCGGTCACGAGGGACGCGACCACCACGAAGCTGAGCGCGGTGCCCTGGGAAGCCAACTTGCGCAACAGCATTCCGACGACCACGGTGCTGAGCCAGATCACGATCCCCGTCGGAGCCAACGACGTCGGACGTTGCCACGCCCTGGTCGCGAGCCAGCCGGCCGCGGTCCCGGCGAGGAACGGCCACGCCGTCTCCAGCACACCGGCGACGGTGATCCCCTCGGCGTGACTGCGCCTGCCGATGGCGCAGAACACCAGCACGCACGCCACGTCGGCGAGCAGGGCCGCCGCCGCGACCCGCGGCGTGGCGGCGTCGTCACTTGGCATAGGTCATCACGTCCAGCACGAGCGGGCTCAGGTCATTCTCGTCACGCGGCGGCGCTCCCGGTGCCATCGCCGCGGGCCGGCCGGTCAGCAGCGGATCGAGCGCCTCCATCGACGCGAGTCGCCCGGCCAGCGTGAAGTCCTTGATGACGAACGGTAAACCGTTTGAGTGCAACGGATCCGGTGTGCTCATCACGTGAAAGTGCAGATGCGGCGCGTCGGTATTGCCGGTGTTGCCCAGGTTGGCGATGACCTGACCGGAGGTCAGGTGGTCTCCCGGCTTCACCATCACCGTGCCGGTCTTCAGGTGGGCGTAGAGCGCGTATCTCTTCTCGGTGCCTCCACCGGAGATGTCCTGCACGACGTGATTGCCGGCGTACTGGTCCAGCGGAAGGCCGGTGGGGCTCTTGCCGGGGACCTGCTCGGGCAACCCGTCGAGCACGGCGACGACGGGCCCGTCGGCGACCGCGTGGATGTCGGCGCCGAAGTACGGGTAGCTCTCGGGTCGCGAACGGTCGCCGGTGAAGATGGTGCCGTCATCGCTGAGCTGAACGTAGTCGATGGCGAATCGCTCTGCGGCCCAGAGACTTCCGTTGAGCGGGTTCATGGCCATCCGGTGCGCCGTCATATCGCAGCAACTGTTGGCGTCCAGCCACCGGGGTCCGGCCAACGGTGGCGAGATCACGGCAGGCTGACTCGAGGACACCGTCACGGGCGCGACGTCGTCCTCGGAGACGTTGGCGGGCAACAGCGGTGGCATCGGCTTGGCCAGCTCGACCACGATGGTGTGCGTCAGTTCGGTGGGCACCGATGCCGGTGCGTCGAGCACGACGTCGAGCCAGACGAGGCCGGCCCGTCCCGGGCCGAGAGTGGTGGTGGGTGCCTGCGAGGCGCCGAGTGCGCGCGTCCAGTACGCCAACCGGTCGCCGTCCAGGGTGAGCAGATTCGCGGCTCCGGCCTTGACGGACAACGACTTCAGAGTGACGTCGCCGTCGAGCGCATTGGTCAGCTGCAGCTCGTAGGCCAGGTGCTTCTTGCCGTCCGTCGTGGGCACCGGCACGGGAGCGGCGACCACGCTGGCGAGCACCGGAGTGGCCCGGACGGCGGCCGCCGCGGTGGGAGCGGGTGCCGCGGTGGCATTCGTCGGCGGGGACGTCGAGGTTGGTGCGGGAGTTGGCTCCGAGGTTGGCGATGCCGCCGGATTGGTCGGCGTGGCACAGGAGCACAGCAGCGCCGTCGCACCGACGATCGCGAGGACCTTCCGCAGGGGGCGGTGCATTCGCCGATCCTATGGCTCCGGCTCGGGCTCGCGTCGTGCTTCGGGGGCGGCGTCGAGCACGGCGTCCGGATCGACGTCCTTCTCGGTGCGGAACAGAAAGAAGAACACCACCCAGCCGATCGCCGAGATGAAGATCCAGCTGACGAGCCGGTAGATCAGCATCGCCGAGATCGCCGACGCCAGCGTCATGCCGCTGGACACCAGGCCGGGCACCAGCACCGCCTCCACGACCAGCAGTCCGCCCGGCATCAGCGGGATCGACCCGACCGCGCGCGCTGCGGCGTAGGCGACGGTCAGCCCGGCCAGCGACGGCCTCCCGCCCGCGGCGTAGGCGGCGAATGCCAGACAGGCGACGTCCGCCACCCAGTTCAACAGCGACCAGCTGAATGCGGTGCCCAGCGCGCGCCGGCTCAGGCTCACCGACTCCAGCTGCTCCAGCATCTCGCGCCACTTCGCCAGACCCGAGTCGGAAGCCTTGCCGCGCAACGAGTTCACCCACGACAGCAGACGCACCCCGATGCCGTCGATCTGCTGCGGGTTCGCCGCGACCGACTGGCCCAGCACCAGCAGCGCCACGAAGCCACCGAGGGTGAAGATCAGCGACAGCGGGTTCTTGCTGGCTCCCAGCAGGAACGCCCCGGCGAGTCCGAGCAGGGCCAGACCGACCACCTGCAGCACTCCCGACATGACCAGCTGCCAGGACGCGACGACCGGCGAGGCGCCCCACCTCCGCTGCTGCCGATAGACGAACGTCGCCGACAGCACCGGGCCACCCGGCATCGTGGTGGACAGGGCGTTGCCGGAGTAGAACGCCGCCTCCGACCGCCACTGCTTGACGACGACGCCCGCGGACTTCAGCAGCGTTCGCTGAATCTGCGCGAAGCTGTGCATCGACGCCAGCGCCGCGACGGCCGCTGCGAGCACCCACCACCAGTTCGCCGACAGGAGGCTGCGCCAGGCCTTGGCGAGCTGATCCCAGACGAGGACGACTTCGACGGCGAGCACGATCACCGCGACGCCGATGATCAGCCAGCGCAACCACCAGTACTTGCCGCGCGGACGGCACTCCCGGGTCGCTTCGCTCCCGATGGGGACTGCGTCGCGCGACACGTCGTCCAGCGTAACGGCGCGCGGCCGCCCCATCGGGTTGCCGAGAACCTGCGTGGCGAGTCGTTACGCTACCGGGATGCCTTTCCGGACGTCAGGGGTCTCATCGCTGTCGCTCGACCCGCAGGCCGACGCGTCGGTGCATCCCCTGGTCCGCAAGACCGCCGCCTGGTCGTGGCGGCTGCTCGTCATCATGGCCGCCGTCGTCGCGTTCTTGTGGGTGGTCGGGCACGTCGAGGTGATCGTGGTGCCGGTGTTGCTGGCGACCATGGTGACGGCGATGCTGCTACCCCTGGTCGACTACCTCGATCGTCGCGGACTGCCGAGAGGCGCTGCCGTGGCAGTGGTGATCCTGACCAGCATCGTGGTGGTCGGCGGGATCCTGACCTTCGTCGTCAGCCAATTCATCCAGGGCGCACCGGCATTGGTGGAGCAGGTGACCCTCAGCATCACCAACGCCAGGAACTCGTTCAACAGCGGAATGCTGTCGCACTTCAGCAACGACCAGATCAAGAGTGCGACCGACACCGCGGTCGAGGCGCTGAAGAACAACCAGGCGAAGTTGACCAGCGGCGCCCTGTCTACGGCGGGCACCATCACCGAGATCATCACCGGCGCGCTGCTGATGCTGTTCACGCTGATCTTCCTGCTGCAGGGCGGGCGCAACATCTTCGCCTTCGTCACCAAGATCTTCCCGACGACCGTCCGCGACCGGGTGCGCGACGCCAGCCGGGCCGGTTTCCACTCGTTGATCGGTTACGTCCGGGCCACGTTCCTGGTGGCGCTCGTCGATGCTGTCGGCATCGGAACCGGCTTGGCCATCATGGGCATTCCGCTGGCCCTGCCGCTGGCGTCGCTGGTCTTCCTCGGTGCGTTCATCCCGCTGGTCGGCGCCGTCCTGACCGGCGGACTGGCCGTGATCGTCGCGCTGATCGCGAAGGGCTGGGTCTACGCTCTCATCGCGTTCGGCCTGATCATCGCCGTCCAGCAACTCGAGGCCCACGTGCTCCAGCCGCTGGTGATGGGTCGCGCGGTGTCGCTACATCCACTGGCCGTGGTGCTGGCGATCGCCGCAGGTGGAGTCACGGCGGGCATCGTCGGCGCCCTGCTGGCGGTGCCGATCGTCGCCGTGCTCAACAGTGCGGCGCGGGTGCTGCTCGCCGACGATCCGGCGGCCGAGGAGGCGGTGCTCGCCGCGGACGTCGGCCCACCCATCGCGGGGAAGTCCGACGACCTGGACGACGGCCTGGAGGACGGCTTAGACGCAATCCCGGCGACCTCCGACTAGAGTCGGCCCTCGCGGCGCAGGAGATCGGCGGCACTGACCCCGCCACCGCGGCGCTTGGGTGACTCGTCGGACACCTCGCGTGTGTCGATCTTCTCGGTCTGATCGGCCTCCGCCGGCCGCTGCGTGGGAATCGCCGTCGTCGGTGGCTCGGCAGCGGGTGGCGGTGGTGGCTGGCGCCGACCGGCGTTCGGCGGACGGTTGGCGTCGCCCTGAGTTGCCGAACCGCCGGCTCCGCCGCGCAGGTCGCCCAGCCACGACTCGATCTCGCGGCTGCTCGTCGCATTCGATCCGCGGGCCGCTCCTCGGGCCGGAGCGGGCGGGCGCGGGGTGGCCGGCCGGGTGGGTTCGACCCGCGGGGTGCGGGTCGTCGCGGCATCGGGCTGCGCCGCGATCTTGGTGGTCTGGTCCGCCGGCGCGGCGGGCATCCGCGTGGTCGGTGGTTCGGCGGCGGGGGCGGGTGGCGTCGGGATTCGCGTCGTGCCCGCCGCCGACGGAGGACTCACGCGTTGCGGAGCGGCCTTGCCGGTCGTCGGCGACCGCAGCGGGACCTGCGGGTGCGTCGGATCGTGCGGCGGCAGCGCCCGCATCGGCGCACCGGCCCCGACGAGGGCCTCGGCATCGACCTCGGGCTCGCGGGCCGTCGGCCGCTTGTGCTCGTCGGGCAGTTCGACCTCGCCGAGACCCAGGCGTTCCTGGATGCGCTTCATCCACTGCGGCGCCCACCAGCAGTCGTCGCCGAGCATCTTCATGATCGCCGGCACCAGGAACATCCGGATGATCGTGGCGTCGAGCAGCAGCGCCAGCAGCAGACCGAAGGCCAGGTACTTCATCATCACCAGGTCGGAGAACACGAACGCGCCCGCGACGACCGCGAGGATCAGCGCGGCGCCCGTGATCAGGCGGCCGGTGGTCGCGGTACCGATGCGAATGGCCTCGGCCGTCGACAGCCCGCGGGCTCTGGCCTCCACCATGCGGGAGACCAGGAACACCTCGTAGTCGGTCGACAAGCCCCAGATGACCGCGATGATCAACCCGATCATCGGTGCCATCAGCGGTTGCGGGGTGTAGTTCATCAGGCCCGAGCCGTGGCCGTCGACGAACATCCACGTCAGGATGCCCATCGTCGAGCCCAGCGTGAGCGCGCTCATCAGCGCCGCCTTGATGGGCAACACCAGCGAGCCGAACGCCAGGAACATCAGCACCGTCGTGGTCAGGATGAGGACCACGACCATCAGCGGCAGCTTCGCGAAGAGGCTGTGGATGCTGTCCTGCTCCAAGGCCGGCGTGCCGCCCACCCAGATCGTCACGCCCTTGGGTGCGGCGATGTTGCGGAGTTCGTCGATCTTCTTGGCGGCGTCATTGCGCTGCTCGAGACCGTTCTGCAGCACACACGGGAGGTCCTTGGACAGACATGGGTGGGCTTGGCCGTCGGTCCCGACCGGGATGGCCGGGTCCTTCACCTCGGGTGCGACGGGCCGCTCGTCCCAGTTGCCGGTGAAGCCGGTGATCTGCGCGGCCTCGTTCTTCACCTGCGCGAGTTGTTCCTGCGTCGCGCCCCGTACCACCAGGGTCAGCTTCTCCGTGCGGTACCCGGGGAAGCTGGAGTCGAACGCGTTCTGCGCCTGCCTCACGGAGTTGTCCGGCGGCAGGTACTTCTCGCTGATGCCGCCGAGCGCCAGCTGACCCAGCGGGATGACCAGCAGGATCATCACGATGACGATCGGAAGGGCGAACGCGCCGGGCCGCTTCATCACCTTGTTGACCAGCGTCCCCCAGAAGCCCTTCTCGACCTCTTCGCGGGTCTTCGTCTTCTGCGTCTTCTCGGCGAGGAAGTTCAGCCACGCGACGGTGATCCGGCGAATCAGCGGGATGAACCGCGCCAGCGCGAGGATGGCGGTGACAGTGGCGCAGAAGATGACGATGCCGAGCAAGATCCAGAACAGCGCGCCCTCGATGACGCCGGCGTCGCGAAGGGCGTAGCAGCCGTAGGCCAGTCCGCCGTAGAGGCCGAGGTAGGCGAACACCAGGCCGAGGTAGGCGAGGTTGGCGCCCTGTTCACCGGTCTTCTTGATCTGGTTGCGGGCGACGTGCCCGACGGCGATGCCGATCGGTGGCAGCAGGATGCCCGTCGGAATCGCAGCCAGGGCCAGGGTGTTCTTCTTCGGGTTCGACGGGTCGGAGTGGATGGTGTTGGGCAGTGCGAACTTGGTCAGCGAGCCGACGCCGATGGAGTCGACGCGGTGCCCGAGGACGGCCAGCGCCGCGATCAGTACCGTGTTCGACATGATCGCGGCGAGCATGACCGACGCGATGATGGCGTAGGTGATCGACTTCAGGAAGCCCTGCGGGAACAGCAGCAGTGGCACCGAGGAGGCGACGATGATCACCGCCGAGAACATGACCGTGCGTCCCGAGGTCATCATCGTGCGCCGCACCGCCGCCTCGGTGTCGTAGCCCTCGGCCAGCTCCTCTCGGAACCGGCTCACGATGAACAGGCCGTAGTCGATCGCGATGCCGAGGCCGATCAGCGTCACCACCGGCTGGGCGAAGAAGTGCACGGGAGTGAACTCGGCGGCCAGGCGCATGATGCCCAGCGCCCCCATGATGGTCAACCCGCCGATGATGGCGGGCAGGCTGGCGGCGATGACGGTGCCGAAGACGAAGAACAGCACCACCGCGACCAGCGGGATGGCCGCGACCTCCGCGCGCTTCTGATCGTCGCCGATGGTGCCGGTCAGCTCGCTGGCGATGGGCTGCAGGCCGGCCAGCTTGATCTTGCCGCCGTCGACCTGCTGAAGATCGGGCTGAATGACCTTGTAGTTCTTGAGGATCGTGTCGTCGTCGTCGCCCTTGAGCGGCATGACGACGAACGTCCGGGTGCCGTCGTTGGCGAGCGCCTTGTTGGTGGTGGGGTCGCCGGTCGGGTTGGTGAGGTAGCCCTGCCAGGACAGGATCTGGGCGGGGTGGTCGGCGACGACCTTGTCCAGCTCGCCCTTGATCTGCTTGGACCACTGCGGGTCGTTGGCCTTCTTGCCGTCCGGCGCGTCCAGGACCGCGACGATGTGGCTCAGCCGATCGCGGCCGTAGACCTTGTCGGCGAGCTCGGAGGCAGCCACCGACTGGCTGGTCTCGTCGTAGAAGCCACTCTGCGTGACGTGCTGACCCAGGCTTGCGCCGTAGATGCCGCCGCCAAGGCACAGCGCGACCATGATTCCGATGACTATGAATCGGAACCGGTACACCATCCGTCCCCACCAGGCGAACACGTGAGCTCCTAACTGATCTTCTTCAAGTTCTCGTTACCTCTGCCGGTCGAGTTCATGCGCGCGAGGTAAGTAGCGAGGACAGCGGCCGGAAGGGCTGCAACCACGCGCCCTGCTGGGGCAGCGAGTCGAGGCCGATTCGCGGTAACGGCTCCCGGAAGACACCAGGGATGTCCTCGAGGTCGACGAACTCCAAGGTATCCGACGCTAGCGCCCAACTAGCATGTTCGCGAAATCCGAGAACGCTAACCGGGATGCCGTCTCGGGCGATGTCCTCCAGGGGCAGTCGGAACGCCTGCCCGTCGGCGGACGCCACGAACACGCTAGCCAGCCCTTCGCTGCGGCGCAGTGCGATGTGGTCCAGCATGTCGCTGTCCACGTCGCTGTCGTCGTCGATCTTCGGCTTGGCGAACACCGCGAAACCGACGTTGCGCAGCGCCTCCACCCACGGCCGGACGACGTCCGCGCTGCCCGGGGCGATGTTGGTGAAGACCGTGGCCTCGGGTTCGTAGGTGACCTGCGGGTCGTCGGTGGCGCGGTCGTTCGAGAGGTCTGCGGTGCGGGCCAGCAGCCATCGTCCGAGGGCGTCGAACCGCGGCCGGTGGGCCGCCGTCGGGCGACCGCCGAGGATCGATCCGAGTCCCATGTCCAGATTGGGGGCGTCCCAGACGAGCAGTACGCGCTGCGGACCGCGGACCGCGAGCTCCGGGCCGGCACCAAGCTGGTCGGAGATCTCGACGTCCTCGGTCACGCTCATGGCTGCTTCTCCCAGAGGAATTCCGCGACGGCACTGCCCGCCTGATGGGCCTTGTCCTCGTACTTGGTGACCGGTCGCCGCACCAAGATGGGCAGGTCGGCGCCGGTGGCCACCCTCCGCAGCGTCGGTTCGCCGTCGCCGACCTCACCGATCTGTTCGGCGTAGCCGGGGTGGTCGGTCGCGGCGTGGAGGATGCCGCCCGGGCGCAGCCGATCGGCGATCAGGGCGACGGTCGCGGGTTGCAGCAGACGACGCTTGTGGTGTCGGGCCTTCGGCCACGGGTCCGGGAAGAACACCCGGACACCGATGAGCGACTCCGGTGCCAGCAGGTGCTCGAGCACGTCGACGCCGTCGCCCCGGATCAGCCGGACGTTGGGCAGGCCTGCGCGGTCGATGCCGTTGAGCAGTTGCGCCAGGCCGCGCTTGTAGACCTCGACGGCGATCACGTCCAGGTCCGGCTCGGCCGCGGCCATGGCCAGCGTCGAGACGCCGGTGCCGCAGCCGATCTCCAGTACCAGCGGCGCCGACCGTCCGAACCAGGCCTCGCCGTCGATGGGGTCGGCGAGGTTACCGTCGGAGTCCCTGACCTGCATGCCAAGTTCGGGCCAGCGGCGGTCCCAGGTCTCGCGCTGCAGTCCGGACAGCGCCGACCGGCGCGAGCGGAAGCTGCTGACGCGGCGAGGAGTGTGCGCGGCGAGAGTGTTCTCTCGGGAGACCGACTGGTCGGCTTCCTCGCGCTGCACGTGCATCCGTCCATGGTCGCTCATCGGGGACGGTGTACCCGCATCGTGGTGCAATTCGATACCCAACAGTTGCCTTGAGCCGCTATGGCGGGGCGGAGCGAATTGCCGCGCGGTCGGGGTCCGCGGCGGTGTGACGATGGGATCCGGCCGACATCCGGGGGATCGAGTCGTGACAGAGGCGTTCATCAGCGAGGTGCAGCGGGTGGCCGACGCGGTCGGCAGCCCGGCGTTGACGCAGCTCGGCGACCGTCTGCGGCGGCCGGTGCGGTATGGGGTGGCGGGCCGGGCAGGCGTCGGCCGGGGCTGTGTGGAGGCTGCCCTTCGCGGCCGGGGCGTCGCCGTGGCTCCGATCGGCGAGCCCGATTGGTTCGACGTCTGCGTGTTGGTCGTCGCCGAGACGGTGAAGGCCGAGGATCTCGCGGTGGCCCAGCGGACCGGTCGGCCGGTGGTGGTCGTCGTGACCAAGGCCGACCTGGCGGGTGCGGGGCCGGGCGGACCGATCGCCGTCGCGCGGCGGCGCGCGCTGGCAATCCACCGGCAGACCGGCGCCCCGGCCGTCCCGATGGTCGGGTTGCTCGCCGCCCTCGCAGACACCGGCCGGCTCGACGACGACCTGGTGGCGGCGCTTCGCCGCTTCGTCACCGAGCCGCCGAACCTCGGCAGCGTCGACGCCTTCGTCGCCGACCCGCATCCCGTCGACCGCGAGGTGCGGGCCCGGCTACTCGCGCGGCTGGACCGCTTCGGCATCGCGCACGCGATCCTCGCGCTCGCCGACGGCTGCGAACCCGATGCGCTGCCGCCCCACCTGTCCCGGATGGGCAACCTCGACGAGGTGACGGTCGCGCTCGACGCGGTGGCGGCACCGGTCCTATATCGCCGGTTGCGGCGCGCCATCACCGAATTGCGTTCGCTAGCAATGACTTTGGGTGATGAAGTCTCGGATCTGCTGGCCGACGACGTGACGGTACTGGCCACGATGACGTTGGCGGTCGACGTGCTCGAGACCGCCGGGCTGACGGTCGACCGGGGCGACTCGGCGGCCGCCCACCTGGAGCGGGCCGTCCGGTGGAGTCGGTATGGCCGCGGGCCCGTCAACGCGCTGCACCGCCACTGCAGTGCCGACGTGGTCAGAGGATCGTTGCGGCTGCTGGCCGCCACGCGGTCGCCGTGACGTCGGATCGCCCGGTGGTCGTGGTGGTGGGGCCGCCGCTGGCCGGGGTGAGCGCGGTGGTGGTGGCGCTGCGCTCCCGGTTGCCCGGCGCGCTGATCCTCGATGCCGCCGACAATGCGCCGGCGCGAGCACCCGACGCCGTCGTCGCCGTCGTCTCCGCGGTGGCACCGGTGACCCAGTCGGAGTGGGCCGGGGTCGAGCGGGCGGCCGCCGGTGCGGGTCTGCTGGTGGCGGCGGTGTCCAAGGTCGACGCCCAGCTGGGGTGGCGCGACGTCCTGGCCGTCGACCGGGCTCGGGTCGCCGGGTGGAACCCGCGCCGGGCCGCGCTGCCATGGCTTGGCGTGGCCGCCGCCCCGGACCTCGGGCCGGTCCACGTCGACGAGCTGGTCGAGGTGCTGCGCGCCGCCCTCGACGGTCCCCGCCGCCGCCCGCGACCCGATCTGCCGGCTGCCGGGCGTCGGCGCGCGCCGACGCGGGCGAGCTCAGACGCGTGCTCGCCCGCAGCAGGCTGCACCTTCTGCGGTCGGTCCGGGAGCGGACAGCGGAACTCCGCACCGGACTGCGCGACGCCGCGTCGGCGGTGACCGTCGGCGGTGCCAGCGACTTCGAGACCATGACCACGGCGGCCGCCCGGCGCCTGGGCGTCGAGATGAGCGCCGAGATCACCCGGACGCTGGCGGCCGCCGCGACCGAACTGGGGCTCGATCCGGCGGCCTCTCCGCTCGCGCCCACCGGCACCGACCAGCCGCCCGTCGTCGACCGGACGCCGTCATCCTCCCGCCGACTGGAGGGCCGGCTGATGACAGTGCTGGGCGTGGGCTTCGGGTTGGGTATCGCCTTGGCGGTGAGCCGGCTGCTGGGCGGCCTGGCCCCAGGGTGGTCGGCAGCGGCATCGGTGGCAGGCGCGGCGGCCGGCCTGGCCTTGGTGGTGTGGGTGGTGCGCACCCGCGGGCTGCTGCACGACCGCGCGCTGCTCGACAGGTGGGTGGGCGAGGTGGCCGCCGCCCTGAGGTGGCACGGCGAGGCGATGGTCGCCGAACGGTTGCTGGCGGCCGAGTCGCACTGGTTCGCGGCACGCGCCGCGGCCGCGTCGACCCACACTGCGGAGCCGACGTTCGGGGGGTCGGCGTCGACCCGCCTCGAGGTTACTGACCAGTATGAATGGTGCTGAGACCGGGATTCGGCCGGGAAATTGGCTGGAACCGCCATTCTGAATCGTTCTTGTGAGAGAACGGACATACTCCCGATTTACCGCGGGTATGTCACCCACGTTAACCTTCACTCCAGGTATTACCGAGACCGCCAGCAGGAGATTTTGATGACCTCAGCGACCATTCCCGGTCTGGACAGCGCGCCGACGAAACACGAGGGGCTGCTCGCCTGGGTTCGCGAGGTTGCCGAGCTGACCCAGCCCGATCGCGTGGTGTTCGCCGACGGCTCCGACGAGGAGTACGAGCGGCTGACCGCCCACCTGGTCGAGGCGGGCACCTTCCAGAAGCTGAACCAGAAGAAGCAGCCCAACTCCTACCTCGCGCTGTCGGATCCGTCCGACGTCGCACGCGTGGAATCGCGGACCTTCATCTGCTCGCAGCGCGAGATCGACGCCGGTCCGACGAACAACTGGATGGACCCCGCCGAGATGCGGGAGCTCATGACGGGCCTCTACCGCGGCGCGATGCGCGGCCGCACGCTGTGGGTGGTGCCGTTCTGCATGGGCCCGCTCGATGCGGAGGACCCCAAGCTCGGCGTCGAGATCACCGACTCCGAATACGTCGTGGTCTCGATGCGCACCATGACCCGGATGGGCAAGGCGGCGCTCGACAAGATCGGCGACGACGGCTTCTTCGTCAAGGCGCTGCACTCGATCGGCGCTCCCCTGGAGCCGGGCCAGGCCGACGTGCCGTGGCCGTGCAACGACACCAAGTACATCAGCCACTTCCCGGAGACCCGCGAGATCTGGAGCTACGGTTCGGGTTACGGCGGCAACGCCTTGCTCGGCAAGAAGTGCTATTCGCTGCGCATCGCCTCGGCGATGGCCCACGACGAGGGCTGGCTCGCCGAGCACATGCTGATCCTCAAGCTGATCAGCCCGGAGAACAAGGCCTACTTCATCGCCGCGGCGTTCCCGTCCGCGTGCGGCAAGACCAACCTCGCAATGCTGCAGCCCACCATCCCGGGCTGGCGCGCGGAGACCGTCGGTGACGACATCGCGTGGATGCGGTTCGGCAAGGACGGCAGGCTCTACGCCGTCAACCCAGAGTTCGGCTTCTTCGGCGTCGCGCCGGGCACCAACTGGGACTCCAACCCGAACGCGATGAAGACCATCGCAGCGGGCAACACCGTCTTCACCAACGTCGCCAAGACCGACGACGGCGACGTGTGGTGGGAGGGCCTCGAGGGCGAACCCGACCACCTGATCGACTGGAAGGGCAACGACTGGATCCTGCGGGAGACGGAAACCAAGGCGGCGCACCCGAATTCGCGCTACTGCACCCCGATCTCGCAGTGCCCGACGCTGGCTCCGGAGTGGGACGACCCGCAGGGCGTGCCGATCTCGGCGATCCTGTTCGGCGGCCGGCGCAAGACCACGGTGCCGCTGATCACGCAGGCCCGTGACTGGCAGCACGGCGTCTTCATCGGCGCCACGCTGGGCTCCGAGCAGACCGCCGCCGCCGAGGGCAAGGTCGGCACGGTCCGGCGCGACCCGATGGCGATGCTGCCGTTCCTGGGCTACAACGTCGGCGACTACTTCCAGCACTGGATCGACCTCGGCAAGAACGCCGACGAGTCCAAGATGCCCGCGGTGTTCTTCGTGAACTGGTTCCGTCGCGGCGACAACGGCCGCTTCCTGTGGCCGGGCTTCGGTGAGAACAGCCGCGTCCTGAAGTGGGCCATCGACCGCATCGAGCACCGTGCCGACGGCAAGAGCACGCCGATCGGCATCGTGCCCACGGCTGCGGATCTGGACCTCGACGGACTGGACGTGGACGCCGCCGACGTCGACGAGGCGCTGGCCGTCAACGCCGACGAGTGGCGCAACGAATTGCCCCTCATCGAGGAGTGGTTCGAGTTCGTCGGGGAGAAGCTGCCGACCGGCATCAAGGACGAGTTCGACGCGCTGAAGACCCGGCTGGCCGAGGCGGACTAGCTGCCCCTCTCACTGCCGCGAGCGTGCGCGTCCGTACGCCACACGCCGTCGACGAAAGAGCACTCTGCGCACGCTCGCGGCACCTAGTTGACACCCGTCAAGTTCACCCGTCGTAGAGTCACCCCATGCAGATCCGCGACACCGCCGTTGCCAGCCCCGACAAGCCGGCCATCATCATGTATCCGTCGGGCACGGTGGTGACGTTCGGTGAGCTCGAAGCCAGGGCCAACCGCCTCGCGCACCTGTTCCGGCAGCGGGGGCTCGTCGAGGGTGACGCCGTGGCGATCCTGATGGAGAACAACGAGCACATCCACGAGGTCATGTGGGCGGCTCGCCGGTCCGGGCTCTACTACGTGCCCATCAACACCCACCTGACCGCGGCCGAGGCGGCCTACATCATCGACAACAGCGGGGCGAAGGCCATCGTCGGCTCCGCCAAGCTGGCGCAGACTCTCGCCGGCCTCGAAGAAGAACTGCCCAACGGGCTGCCCGGCCTGCTGCTGATCGCCGACGCTCCCGGGACCTCTGCCGCGCGCGACCTCGACGGCTGGCTGCGCTACCCCGACTGCGTGGCCGACCTTCCCGTCACCCCGATCGACGACGAGATCGAAGGCGATCTGCTGCAGTATTCGTCGGGCACCACGGGACGTCCCAAGGGCATCAAACGCGCTCTGCCGCATGTTCCTCCGGCCGAATCTCCCGGCCTGATGTCGGCGCTGGTGGGTTTCTGGATGCGCCCCGACGCGGTGTACCTGAGCCCCGCGCCGCTTTATCACACCGCACCGTCGGTGTGGTCCATGCAGACGCAATCCGCCGGCATCACCACGGTGATCCTGGAGAAGTTCGACGCCGAGGGCGCCCTGGACGCCATCGCCAAGCACCGCGTGACGCACGGGCAGTTCGTCCCCGTGATGTTCACCCGGATGCTGAAACTGCCTGCAGCCGTGCGTGAGTCGTATGACGTGTCGAGTCTGGAGCGGGTGATGCACGCCGCGGCGCCGTGCCCGGTCGAGATCAAGAAGCAGATGATCGACTGGTGGGGCCCGATCGTCGACGAGTACTACGCGTCATCGGAAGCGCACGGGTCGACGCTCATCACCGCCGAGGAGTGGCTGACGCACCCCGGTTCGGTGGGCCGCGCGATGACTGGCGGCCTGCACATCGTCGGAGAGGACGGTCAGGAGCTGCCGGCGGGTCAGGCCGGCGAGATCTACTTCGAGGGCGGACTCGCCTTCGAGTACCTGAACGACCCGGAGAAGACCGCGTCGGCGCGCGACAAGCAGGGCCACGGCTGGATGACGGTGGGAGACATCGGCTATCTCGACGAGGACGGCTACCTGTACCTGACCGACCGACGCCACCACATGATCATCTCCGGCGGGGTGAACATCTATCCGCAGGAGGCGGAGAACCTGTTGGTCACCCACCCGAAGGTGATGGATGCCGCGGTGTTCGGCATTCCCGACGAGGAGATGGGCCAGCGGGTGAAGGCCGTCGTGCAGACGGTCGACCCCGCCGACGGAACCGATGCCTTCGGTGAGGAGCTGCTCGGCTGGCTACGAGATCGGTTGGCGCACTACAAGTGTCCGCGATCGATATCGTTCGAGGCGCAGCTGCCCCGGACCGATACCGGAAAGCTGTACAAGCAGACCCTGATCGACAAGTACTCGACGCCCGTCGGCTAGTACGTTGCACACCGTCGACCTGGCCGACCCGCCGAGCCCGGTACCGCAGGGCGTAGTCGTGGCCGCCGGTGACGAGGCCGCGCCGGCGGCCGAATACTGGTTGCAGCGAGCGACGTTCACCCTCGTCGAGGTGCCGAGTGCGGACCGCCGCACCGTCGGCGTCGACTCGGTGGCCGCCGCGCTCGACGAACTCGCCGCGCGGGTCGGCCGGTGGCCGCAGGCCGCGGCGGTGTGCGACGACGTGCTGCGCGCACTCGACGTCGCGGCCCCCGTCGCGGCCGGCGTCATCACCGAGTCGCTCGCCTACTCGACGCTGCAGTCCGGAGCGGAGTTCCGGCGCTGGCTCGACGAACGCGGGCCGGCGTCGGCGCCACAGCTCCCCGACCCGGTGCTCGCCGAGCGGGACGGCGACACGCTTCACGTCCGGTTCAACCGGCCGCAGCGCCACAACGCCTTCTCCACCGACGCCCGGGCGGCGCTGCTCGAGGCGCTCGAGGTTGCCCGCCTCGACCCGTCGGTGACCGAGGTGATTTTGTCGGGCAGCGGCCGATCCTTCTGCAGCGGAGGCGATCTCGCCGAGTTCGGCACGTTCGCCGATCCCGCGTCGGCGCATCTGGCCAGGACGCGGCACAGTCCGGCGCTGGCACTGGCCGAGCTGACGGAGCGTCTCGGGACGTCCTGCCGCGCCGAGATTCACGGCCGCGCGCTGGGCAGCGGGCTGGAGATGGCGGCGTTCTGCGGACACGTCTCGTGCCGCGCCGACGCGGTACTGGGCCTGCCCGAGCTGTCCCTCGGCCTGATCCCCGGCGCGGGCGGCACCGTCAGCATCGCCCGGCGGATCGGTCGCTGGCGCACGGCCTACCTGGTTCTGTCGGGTCGGACGATCGACGCCGCGACCGCGCTCGCGTGGGGGCTCGTCGACGCCGTGCACTAGCGATCCGCGTCGATGGGCCAGCTCGAGCGGCGCAGAGTCACGCGGTAGGTGTACTGCTCGGGCAGGAAGTGGCTGACGGCCAGCTCGACGGGCGTCCCCGACGCGTCGGAGTACAGCCGGTCGACGCGCAGCATCGGGTGGTCGCGCTCGCAGCCGACCGCGGTGGCCACCTCGTCGTCGGCCGACGAGACCGTAATCGACTGTGCGGCTTCGGTTATCGGCTGCGCGAGATGCGGCTCGGTCAACGAGATCACGGTGCTGGTGCTGACGGCGCCCTGACTCAGGTCGCGGTGCTCGAGCACCGGGCGGGCGACCGCTTCGGGCAGGTGTACGCGTGTCAGCACGAACGGGACGCCCGGATCCGTCCCGTGCAGCCGACGGAACACCACGGTGTAGACCACGTCGTCGTCGAGGCGCATCCTGCTCGCCGCATCGACGTCCACCCGGCGCCGCAGTCCGACGAGCACCTCCATGGAGGTGTCGTCGGACAGACTCATCAGGTCTTCGATGGAGCCCAACTGCCGCAGGTAGCGGTGACCGCCATCGCGGGCGTAGGTGCCGCGCCCCGGCACCCGGTAGACGACGCCGTCGGCCACCAGATCCTGGAACGCGCGGCGCACCGTCTGCCGGGACAGGCCGTGCCGCGCGACGAGCTCGGACTCGGTGGGCAGTCGGGCGCCGTCGGCGTAGGTTCCCGCGGCGATCTCGTCTCGAAGTGCTTGTCCGAGAGCTTGATACGCGGGCGCGGCGCGCACGGTCAGATACCGCCGCGGGTCACCAGCTGGGTGGCGATGACGTTGCGCTGGATCTCGTTGGTGCCCTCACCGACGATCATCAGCGGGGCGTCCCGGAAGTAGCGCTCCACGTCGTATTCCGTCGAGTAGCCATAGCCGCCGTGGATGCGCACCGCGTTGAGCGCGATCTCCATGGCCACCTCGGAGGCGAACAGCTTGGCCATGCCCGCCTCCATGTCGGCCCGCCCGCCACCGTCGTAGCAGTCGGCCGCGTGCAGGGTGAGCTGGCGGGCGGCGGTCAGCTTCGTCGCCATGTCGGCGAGGTAGTGGCCGATGGCCTGGTGCTTCCAGATCGGCTGGCCGAAGCTCTCCCGCTCCTGGGCGTATGCCAATGCATCGTCCAGCGCGGCCGTCGCCACCCCGAGAGCCCGGGCGGCGACCTGGATGCGGCCGGTCTCCAGCCCCTTCATCATCTGGCTGAACCCCTTGCCGGGGGCGCCGCCGAGAACCGCCGTCGCCGGGACGCGGCAGTCGGCGAAGGACAGCTCGCATGATTCGACGCCCTTGTAGCCGAGCTTGGGCAGGTCCCGTGACACCGTCAGGCCCTCACCGTGTTCGACCAGCACGATGGAGATGCCGCGGTGTGCGGGGGTTGCCTCGGGGTCGGTCTTGCAGAGCAGGGCGATCAGGCCGGAGCGCCTGGCGTTGGAGATCCAGGTCTTGGCCCCGTTGATCACCAGCTCGTCACCGTCGCGGCGGGCCACCGTGGACATCGCCTGCAGGTCGGATCCGCCGCCGGGTTCGGTGAGCGCCATCGTGGCGCGAATCTCGCCGGTCGCCATCGCGGGCAGGTAGCGCCGCTTCTGCTCCTCGGTGCCGAACAGCGCCAGCAATTTGGCGACGACGGTGTGACCGCCCATCGCGCCGGCCAGACTCATCCAGCCGCGTGCCAATTCCTGGGTTACCAGCACGTAGCAGCGGCTCGACACCGGCGTGCCGTCGTACTCGTCGGGGATGGCCAATCCGAAGATCCCGATCCGCTTCATCTGGTCGATCCAGGCGTCCGGGTACTCGTTCGCGTGCTCGACGTCGCGCACGGTCGGTTTGACGTCGCGTTCCACGAAGTCGCGAACGGTCTCGACCAGGAGGGCCTCTTCAGCGCTGATGTCGGTGGTATTCATAGGTACGGCCATATTGACATGTTGATCGCCATACTGCCAGCATCAGAGGCTATGAATTTGTCCGGCCATATCTCCGCTGCCCCGTTCTTCGACGATCTGGCGGTGGGTCAGGTGTTCGACCGGGCGCCGTCGATGACGCTGACGCCCGGTACCGCGGCGGTACACCAGTCGATTCTCGGGGACCCGATGCGGCTGCCGCTCGACGCCGCCCTCACCCGGGCGGTCACCGGTGCGGCCGCGCCGCTGGCCCATCCGGCGATGGTGAGTGACGTGGCGATCGGCCAGAGCACCCTGGCCACCCAGCGGGTGAAGGCCAACCTCTTCTACCGGGGGATGACGTACTTCCGCTTCCCGATCATCGGCGACACGCTGTACACGAGAACCGAAGTCGTTGGACTGAAGCAGAACTCGACCAGGCCCGGCCGCGACCGCACGGGTCTGGCCGCCCTGCGGATGACGACCATCGACCAGGCCGACCGGCTGGTGCTCGACTTCTACCGGTGCGCCATGCTGCCGTTGAGCCCGGGGGCCGCCGACACCGGGCACGCCGACGACCTCTCGGCGCATCGGCACCGACCCGGTCGACGTCGACCCCACCGGCGAGTGGGACGCCGACGCGTTCCGGTCGCGGGTGCCCGGCCCGCACTTCGACCCCGACATCGGTGGCACCGTGCTGACGAGTACCGGCGACGTCGTCAGCAGCGCACCGGAGCTAGCGCGATTGAGCCTCAACATCGCTGCGACGCATCATGATTGGCGCATCAACGGCCACCGGCTGGTCTACGGTGGGCACACCATCGGGCTGGCCCTGGCTCAGGCGACGCGGCTGCTGCCGAACCTGGTCACCGTGCTGGGCTGGGAGTCCTGCGATCACATCGGACCGGTGCGCGAGAACGACACGCTGTTCAGCGAGTTGCACGTCGAGGCGGCCCAGCCGCTGCCGGACGGTCGCGGCGGCGTGCTGTCGCTTCGGTCGGTGGTCCACGCGGTTGGCGAGCCCGACCGCAAGGTACTGGACTGGAGATTCCGCGCTCTGCAGTTCTAGGTCGGGAACGTCGGGATAATGAACCGGTGGACGCGCTGCCGATGGACGTGGACGCGCTGTGCCGCGAGTGGGGCGCCAGCGGACTGGCGCACCTGACCGGTCTTCCCGGCGGTTCTCCGGACTTCTCCCGCGCCGGCATCCTGGCCGCGGTCGACTCGACCGCCGCCGACCTCGGTCGCCGTCTCGGTGTCACCGTGGACGCCACCGAACTGCTGACCGGCCGGGCCGCGCTGCTCGGGTTGGTGCGCGGCGGCCGGACCTCGGCGGGTGGGGCGAGCCGGCTGCTGGCCACGCGCGACGGCTGGAGCGCGCTGACGCTGTCGCGGCCCGACGATCTCGCCGCGGTGCCGGCGCTGGTCGAGTCCGACGATGCCGCCGCCGACCCGTGGCCGCTGCTGCAGAGCTGGGCCGCCACCCGCACCGCGGCCGACGTGGTCGAGCGGGCCCGGCTGCTTGATCTGCCGGCGGCCCTGCTGGGGGAGGTCGCCGCTGCCCCGCCGGCCGTCCGCCGCCTGGGCGCTCGGGCGCAGCCACGCAACGTCCGCGAACTACTGGTGGTCGACCTGTCGTCGTTGTGGGCGGGTCCGCTCTGCGGGCAGCTGCTGCGGCGCGCCGGTGCCACCGTGATCAAGGTGGAGAGCCCGGCCAGGCCCGACGGCACGCGGGCCGGCTCGACCGACTTCTTCGATTGGATGAACGGCGGAAAGCTCTGCTATGCCGTCGATTTCGGAGACCGTGATCGGATGCTCGAGCTTCTCGAGTCGGCCGACGTGGTGATAGAAGCCTCCCGCCCGTCGGCACTGCGCCATCGCGGCCTCGGCGCGGACGACGTCGCAGCCCGCGCCGGACGGGTGTGGCTGCGCGTCACCGGCCATGGCGCCACCGGTGACCACGCCAACTGGACCGCGTTCGGGGACGACGCCGCGGTGGCGGGCGGGCTGGTGGGCCGCAGCCACGACGGCCCGGTCTTCTGCGGCGACGCCATCGCCGATCCGCTCACCGGATTTCACGCCGCCCTCGCCGTGGCGGAATCACTGGCCCGGGGCGGAGGCGAGCTCATCGACGTCGCCATGGCCGCGGTTGCGGCAAACGTATGCGGCCCTACCGGAGGTGTCCGGCGAATTTGACTGTGCCGCAGCATATCCCAGGCGACCGGGTCCGCACCCGCGGGCTGCGACTCCTCGGTGCGGACAACCACCTCGTCGAGCGCCTGCTCCTCGAGCGGAGTCCCGCCTCGTGTTGATCCAGCGGGCCCGACTGCTCGACGGCACCGTCATCGACGTCCGGACCGACCACCGAATCGTCGAGGTGGGGGAGCTGCAGCCCATCCGCGGCGAGTCGGTGCTCGAGGCGGCGGGTGGCACGGTCATCCCGGGGCTGCACGACCACCACGTCCACGTGCACTCCGCGGCCGCGGCCACGGCGTCGGTGCGCGTCGGGCCGCGAGAGATCAATGGCTCCAACGGTCTGCGCGCTGCACTGGCCGCCGCGACAGTCGGCGAGGACGGCTGGATACGGGCCGTCGGCTACCACGAGGCGGTCGCCGGTCCGCTGGACCGCGCCTCGCTCGACGACGTGTCGCCACCGGTGCCGGTGCGCGTCCAGCATCGCAGCGGTGTGCTGTGGACGCTGAACTCCGCGGCGCTGGTCCGCATCGGCCTGCCCGACCACCCGGACGGGCGGCTGCGCAGCGCCGACCCCAGCTGGTCGGGCGCGCTGGTGCGACGGGAGACCGGACTCGCCGACGTCAGTCGCCGGCTGGCATCCTACGGCGTCGTCGGAATGACAGACGCCACACCCGATCTCGGGATCGTCGACGTTGCGCGGTTCGCCGAGTCACACAGCCGCGGCGAGCTGTTGCAGCGGGTGCACTGCCTGGCGCCCGGCAAGCGGATCCTGCACGACGACGACCTCGACCCCGACGGGCTGACCTCGTGGATCGGCGACCGCCACGCCGCGGGCGCCGGCGTTGCGCTGCACTGCGTGACCGCGGCTCAACTGGTCGTCGCCATCGCCGCGTTGCGCGACGCCGGGTCGCGGCCGGGCGACCGCATCGAGCACGCCGCGGTGGTTCCCGACGACTGCGTGGCCGACCTCGTCGAGCTCGGCGTTACGGTCGTCACGCAACCGAACTTCGTCGCTGAGCGTGGCGAGCAGTACCTCACCGACGTGGCCGCCGACGAGCTACCGCAGCTGTGGCGGCTGAAATCGCTTCTCGCCGAGAATATTCCAGTTGCGCTGTCGACTGACTTCCCGTTCGGCGACCCCGACCCGTGGGCGGCGATGCGGGCCGCGGTGCGCCGCGAGACGGCCGCGGGCAGCGTCCTCGGCGAGCGGGAGCGCATCGGCGCGTCGACGGCACTGCGGCTGTTCCTCGGCGCGGCAGAGCATCCCACCCGGCCGCGGACGATTAAGCCGGGCCAGCCCGCAGACCTGTGCCTGCTGTCCGGCCCGCCCGAGCAGGTGCTCGGCGAGCTCCACTCGGACCTGGTGGCCGCCACTGTGGTCGACGGCCGGGTGGTCTACGAGCGCCCGTGATGGGGGCTAGCGGGAAGGGCAGATGGTGGCCAGCAGCGGAGACACCGACCGGCAGTCAGGCGACAGTACGTACCAGGCCCGTCCGGGCGCCCGAACCCACTGAGGAGACGAACGCGTGAGCACCTCATCTACCCGCAGCACCCCCACCCTGTCGCTGCTCGACGGCGAGATATCGAGGAGTCCGAACTGGGCTCGATGCGCCGCGTCACCGCAGACGACCTGCCGAACTTCCCGTTCACGCCCGCCGACCCCCTGATCGTGACCCGGTCCAACCACCTCGACTCACCCCGAAGAAAGGGCACTGCAATGGCATTCATCACCACCTCCGATGGCACCGAGATCTTCTACCGCGACTGGGGCACCGGTCAACCGATCGTCTTCAGCCACGGCTGGCCGCTGTCCGCCGACGACTGGGACAACCAGATGTTGTTCTTCCTGGCGCAGGGCTATCGCGTGATCGCCGCCGACCGGCGCGGCCACGGCCGGTCCACGCAGACCCCGGATGGGCACGACCTGGACCACTACGCCGACGACCTGGCGGCCGTCGTCGAGCACCTCGACCTGCACGACGCCATCCACGTCGGACACTCGACCGGCGGCGGCGAGGTGGTCCGCTTCCTCGCCCGCCACGGCGAGAGCCGGGCCGCGAAGGCGGCGCTGATCAGCGCGGTACCGCCGCTGATGGTCCGGACCGACGCCAACCCGGACGGCCTGCCCAAGAGCGTCTTCGACGACCTGCAGGCTCAGCTCGCGGCCAATCGGTCGGTGTTCTATCGCGCACTGGCGGCGGGCCCGTTCTACAACTTCGACCAACCGGGCGTCGAGTCGTCGGAAGCCATCATCGAGAACTGGTGGCGCCAGGGAATGATGGGCGACGCGCTGTCACACTACGACGGCATCGTCGCGTTCTCCCAGACCGACTTCACCGAGGATCTGAAGGAGATCACCGTGCCGACGCTGGTGATGCACAGCGTCGACGACCAGATCGTTCCCTACGTCGCCGCGGGCCCGAAATCGGCTGAGCTACTGCAGAATGGGACGCTGAAGACCTACCGCGGGTACCCGCACGGCATGCCGACCACGCACGCCGACGTCATCAACGCCGACCTGCTGGACTTTCTGAGGGCGTGAGGATGCTCTTCAGCCAGTCGACCTGACTTGCGAAGAACGCTTGCGACACCGCTGCTTTGGGCACCACGCCGTCGAAGCCGTGGAATGCACCGGGAACGACCTCGACCTCGCAGGGCACGCCTGCCGCCCTGAGGCGTTCGCCGTAGGCGATGTCCTCCTGATGGAAGAGGTCATTCGTGCCAACGCCGATCCACGCCGGAGGTAGCCCGCCGAAGTTCGAATTGCGCGCTGGCACGGCGAGCTTGGGATCGGCGTCGCCGAGGTAGCTGGACCAGCCGTAGACGTTCGACTTCTGCGTCCACATCCGGTGGTGGTGGTCGTCGAGTCCCTTCTGCGTGGCCGACCGGTCATCGACCATCGGATAGACCAGCAGTTGCGCTGCCACGCCGACCTCGGCTCGGTCGCGGGCCTGCAGAGCCAGTGCCGCAGCCAGCCCACCGCCCGCGCTGGCACCGCCGATGGCGATCAGGGACGGGTCCACCGCCGGCAGCTCCGCCAGCCAGGTGAGGGCGCCGTAGCAGTCCTCGAGCGGGATCGGGTACGGGTACTCGGGCGCGAGGCGGTAGTCGACGGCGGCGACCGTGATCCCCAACTGCCGGGCGAACCGACGGCAGAGGACGTCGTCCTGGGCCGCGGAGCCGATCACGTAGCCGCCACCGTGAATCCACAGCAGCGCCGGACCGGGAGAGGCGGCGCCCGGCGACCGGTGCAGCCGGACCCGGACTCCAGAGGACAGCACGAGCACCTCGACGTCGGCCGGGGCCCGGCGCTCCATCAGACGCGAGGCCACCCGGAACACCGGCAGCGAGTTCGGGGTGATCATGCTGCGCGGCATCAACCGGGCGATGCGCCTCAGTTCGGGATGAAAGTCGGGCATCGGCCAGACACTACCCAGCGACCGATGCGCCCGGGGTCAATCCCGAATGGTCAGTAGGGATTCGAACGCGACGCGGTCGCCGCGGTGCAGGGTGTGGACGACGTCGATCGGCCGGCCGTCGACTCCAGGAGCTTGGCTGAGCGCGGCGACGCCATCTCCCGATTGAGCGGCTTCATCCGCCGGTCACAGCGTGTCGCGGAGGACACCGCACACTCGGCGGGCGGCGGGCAGGCGCCGTCACTACCCAGCCGCGGGTTCGGGCGGGGCGTAGCCGGGCAGCGTGAACGCCGGCAGGCCGGGGATCTCGATGACGCCCGGCGCCGGGCCGGTGCTGGTGTCGCTCGGCGGTGTCGCCGGTCCTGGCTCGGGTCCCGTCGACGGCGACGGGGGTGCCGTCGCGGTGGTCGTCGGCGCGGCCGACGTCGCGGTGGTTGGCGCGGCGGGCGGCGCGGCGGGCGAGGGCGGGGCCGCGGGCGGGGCCTCCGACGGGATCGGGCCCACCGGGATCAGCGGTTCCTGGTAAACGGGCGGGGGAGCGGGCACCGACGTCGGCGGCGGTACGGGTGGTGGCGCCGGCGGCGGCGGCAGATCCGCGGGTGACAGGGTGCGGGCGCTCGCCGTGGTGGGTGTCCAGCCCTGCGCGGCGGGCTTGCCGATGCTGCACGACACCTGCTTGCTGCCCGCCGACCAACTCGCCGGCGAGACCGTGTCATAGCTCAGGGCCAGTCCGGAGCCGGCCAGCTTGCCCGGCGCCAGGTAGGCGTCGGCAGTGCGCGTGCAGACGTCGGCGATGAACGCCCGCTGATCCGAATCCGACGGCGGTCCGCCGGGAAAGCGCTCGGCCAGGCTGGCGGCGCCGGCCACCTCGAGTCCGTGGGGTGCCGAGCAGTCGACGGGAAGGTCGGTCGAGCGGTTGGAGGAGTCGATCCCCAGGCAGGTGCCGGCGGGCCAGACCTTCGACTGATCGAGGTCGACGATGCGCCCCTTGAACGGGATGGCCTTGCCCTCGGGACCCAGAAGCTGCAGGCCGCACAGCAGGTTGCGGCCACCGCTGTCGGCCGTAGCGGCGTCACCGGCCCACAGCACGCTGATGGTGAAGCGGCTGTTCGGGTCGTAGCGGGTGCCGAGGTACTCGCGCACGGCCAGCTGGCATGGCTCGCCGAAGCTGGCCATTCCGACGGGCTTGGCGACCTCGAACATGTGGTCCGAGCGGCACTGCACGAAGGACGGCTTGTCGGGTGCGTCCGGCGGCCAGCTCAGGCAGGTGCCGGTGCCCGCGTTGCTGAAGACGATGCTGGCGCGACTGCCGGCGCCGGCGGCCGACCGCGTCTCCGGGGTGGACGTGAACAGCTGGATGACACCGCCGACGAGCAGGGCGATCATCACCAGCGTGAGCAGTCCCCGGCGGTGGGAGCGCGCGGTCCGACGCTTCGCCTCGCCTTCCGGGCCGGTGCACGCGTCATCGAGGGCGGCGAGCACGGACGCGAGGTCCGGGGCGCCTGTGGAGGCGTCGGACTTCCTCACCTCGTCGTGCCCAGTCGAAGTGTCGGCACGTCCCCGCTTTCCGCGTCGGTGACCCGGCCGAATTCGTTCGCCACGACAATAGAGCTTGGCACAGCAGCAGATGTGATGCCACGGCTGCGGCCGTACCGTGACCAGCTTCGATGCCTGACCGTGTTGCGGATTCCCGGGAGTCGGCGCCAATCTCCGGATGCAGGGCGCCATCGGGGTGTCTACTGACGTCACCGTGATGAGAGGGCCCATCGACCACGTGAGGTGAGTGTCATGGCACGGATCGACCTGACAGCCAAGATCCCGTTGATCGGGATGTCCATGGTGTTCCTGGCGATGGGAATCGTCGCCGTCACCGCCTATCTGCACGCGGGGTGGTGGTCGATCGTGGGCTACGCGCTCGCGGCCGTCATCGCGGTGTTCGGCTTCGCATTCACCTTCCGCGACATCAACGACACCTCGAAGCCGCCACCGGTGGTGCGGCCGCCGTCGAACGGCGCCACCCGATGACGACGCAGCCGAAGGAGGAGTACGACAACTCCGCGCTGACGTCGGAGGACGCCGGCTACGAGAAGGGCCTCAAACCCCGTCAGCTGCAGATGATCGCGATCGGCGGCGCGATCGGCACCGGCCTGTTCCTCGGCGCCGGCGGCCGGCTCGCCAGCGCGGGCCCGGCGCTGTTCCTGGTCTACGCGTTCTGCGGCATCTTCGTGTTCCTGATCCTGCGTGCGCTCGGCGAGCTGGTCCTGCACCGGCCGTCGTCGGGTTCGTTCGTCTCCTACGCGCGCGAATTCCTCGGCGAGAAGGCCGCGTTCGTCGCCGGCTGGATGTACTTCCTGAACTGGGCCATGACGGCGATCGTCGACTCGACCGCGATCGCCACCTACTTCCACTTCTGGAAGGCGTTCGCCCCGATTCCGCAGTGGCTGATCGCGCTGATCGCGCTCGCCCTGGTGCTCGGGATGAACATGATCTCGGTGAAGGTGTTCGGTGAGCTCGAGTTCTGGGCCGCCCTGATCAAGGTCATCGCGCTGGTGACCTTCCTGGTGGCCGGGACCATCTTCCTGGCGGGGCGCTACAAGATCGACGGCCAAGCGACGGGCTTCAGCGTGATCACCGACCACGGCGGCCTGTTCCCGACCGGACTGTTCCCGGTCGTGATCGTCACCTCCGGTGTCGTATTCGCTTATGCCGCAGTGGAACTCGTAGGTACGGCGGCCGGCGAGACGGCCAACCCCGAGAAGATCATGCCGCGGGCGATCAACTCCGTCATCGCCCGCATCGCGCTCTTCTACGTCGGGTCGGTGTTCCTGCTCGGGCTGTTGCTGCCCTATACGGCCTACAAGTCCGGGGAGAGCCCCTTCGTCACCTTCTTCTCCAAGATCGGCGTCGAGGGCGCGGGCACGATCATGAACATCGTGGTGCTGACGGCGGCGTTCTCCAGCCTCAACGCCGGCCTGTACTCGACCGGCCGGATCCTGCGGTCGATGGCGATGAACGGCAGCGCGCCGAAGTTCACGTCGCTGATGAACAAGCGGGGAGTGCCCTACGGCGGCATCTGCCTGACGGCGGTGATCGGACTGTTCGGCGTGCTGCTCAACGGCGTCGTACCCGCGCAGGCGTTCGAGATCGTGCTCAACGTCGCGGCCCTCGGAATCATCGCCTCCTGGGGCACCATCGTGATCTGCCAGATTCAGCTGTACCGGTGGTCCAAGAGGGGCGTACTGCAGCGGCCGTCGTTCCGGCTCTGGGGCACGCCGTGGACCGGGTACCTCACGCTGGTGTTCCTCGCCGGGGTCCTGGTGCTGATGGCGCTGGACCCGCCGATCGGGACGTGGACGGTCGGTTCGCTGGTGCTGATCATCCCGGCCCTGGTGGTCGGCTGGTTCGCCGTCCGGTCGCGGGTGCTGGCCGTGGCGCAGGAACGTGAGGGATACACGGGTCAGTTCCCGGTGGTCGCCAACCGGCCGCCACCCGGCCAGAACGAGTGAGCTACTTCAGCAGCGGGTCCCTGGGTAGCCCGAGGATGCGTTCGGCGATCGTGTTGCGGGTGATCTCCGAGGTGCCCCCCGCGATCGTCATCGCGCGATTGCCCAGGTAGGCGTTGGTCACCCGCGGATCCTGCCCGACGACGCCCGCCACCCCGGCCAGCTCCATGCCCAGCTCGGTGAGTCGCTGACACTGCTCGGCCACCAGCAACTTCGTCACGTTGCCCTCCGGGCCGGGGCCGGCACCGGCGATGGCGCGGGTGACCTGCCGCAGGTTGAGCAACCGCAGCGCGTGGCCCTCGGCGATCACCTCGCCCGCCTCCCGGACGTGCGCGGCCCGTACGTCGGCCGGCGCTGCGTCGAGCAGGGCGACCAGGTCGTCGACCGTGAAGCCCGTCGGCGCCCCCGATCCGCCGCCGATCGACACCCGCTCGTTGCCGAGCGTCGCGCGCGCCACCAGCCAGCCGCGATTCACGTCGCCGACGACGTCGGAGTCGGGCACGAAGACGTCGTCGAAGAAGACCTCGTTGAAGTGGGCGTGCCCGGTGATGCCCTTGAGCCCGTTGATCGTAACGCCAGGAGCCGTCATGTCGATCGCGACCATCGTGACGCCCGCATGCTTGGGCACATCGGGGTCGGTGCGCACCGTGGCCAGGCCCCACTGGCACTCGTGCGCCAAGCTGGTCCACACCTTCTGGCCGGTGATGCGCCAGCCGCCGTCGACCTTCTTGGCAGCGGTGCGCACCGCCGCGGCGTCCGAGCCGGCGCCGGGTTCGGAGAACAGCTGGCACCACAGCACCTTGCCGCGCAGGACGGGATCGACCCAGCGGTCGCGCTGCTCGTCGGTGCCGGCCTGCGCGATGGTCAGCGTGACCCAGCCCGTGATCCCCATGTCCGCGCGCTCGACGCCCTTGAAACCCCCCGTCGCTCCGCTCGCCCCCGGGCCAAACTCTTCTTCGATGACCAACTGCTCCAGCACACTCGCGGCCCGGCCCCACGGCTTCGGCCAGTGCGGCACCAGGTAACCGGAGTCGACGAGGAAGTCGCGCCGCTGCTCGGGTGGCAGGGACGTCCAGGTCTTGGCGGCCTCGCGGGCGGCCGCCCGGTACTGCTCGGCCTCCTCGGGCAGGGTGAACGACGCGCCGTGGGCCAGTCCGCTGCGTTGGCCCTCGACGACGTCGACCAGGGGATCGGCGCCGTCGGCCATGATCGCCGCCAGCGTGCGGGCCCGGCGCAGATACAGGTGCGCGTCGTGCTCCCAGGTGTAGCCGATGCCACCGTGGAGCTGAATGTTGTTCTGTGCGTTGAAGACCTGAGCCCGGATCGCATGCGCAGCCGCGACCGCGCCCGCGAACCAGGCGTCGTCGAGGTCGTCGGCCCGGGCCGCATCCCACGTCGCAGCGGTGGCCTGCTCGGCGTTGACCAACATGTTCGCGGCGTGGTGCTTGACGGCCTGGAACGTGCCGATGGTGCGGCCGAACTGCTCGCGCACCTTGGCGTACTCGACGGCCATGTCGAGCGTCGCCCAGCTGACGCCGACGGCCTCGGCGGCGGCCAGGATGCGGAACACGGTGCGGGCCCGGCCCGCTGCCCCGCGCAGCACGTGGTCCTCGGTCACCGTCACGTCGCGCAGCACGACCTCGCCGATGCTGCGGGTGGTGTCGAGGGGGGCCGCGGCGGTCACCGTGACGCCGTCGGCGACCGCGTCGACGACGACCACGTCGTCACCCGCCAGCAGGACGAGCACACCGGCATCCGGTGCGCCGAGCACCGCCGGACTCGCGCCGGTCACCACCAGATCGGAGCCGACGGTGACGCCGCCCGACAGACCGATGGCGCCCACCGCGCTGCCGTCGGCCAGGCCTGGAAGCCACCGCTGGCGGAGGGTCGTGCCGCCGCAGCGATCGATCACCACGGCCGCCGTCACGCTGGGAAGGAACGGGCCCGGGCACAGTTCGCGCCCCTGCGCCTCCAGGACGATCGCCAGCTCGGACAGGCCGAACCCCGACCCGCCGTACTCCTCGGCGATCGCGAGTCCTGGCCACCCAACGGCGACCGAGGCGGACCACAGGTCGGCGGGATGGCTCTTGCCGTCCTCGAGGGTGGCGCGTGCGGCGACTCTGCTGTTGAACCTGCTGAGCTGGCGCTCTGCGGCATCAGCCAGCTCGCGGTGTTCCTCGGTGATCGCTAGCGCTGAGTTGCCCACCAGACCGACTTAACCACCGGGATCGTTCGAACGACGCTGTGAGACCGCTCACACCGGCCGGGTCGACGTGTTATCGGTAGACAGATATCGACAGTTGTCGTGTACTCGCCGGTAACCGGGGTACAGTCCGGAAATGACGGCTCGACCGGACACCCGGTACCCCGGACCCACGATGACCACGCGGATGCGCTGGCTGATGAAGGCGGGACCGGCCGACTACCTGCTGGCCGCCAGCGTCGCCGCCACCTCTCTGCCGTTGATCGGCAGGCACCTCGAACCGCTCGGCGGCGTGACCGCGATGAGCATCTGGGGCGTCCGGCACACTCCCGACTTCGTCGGCGCCGCGGTCAAGTCGTGGTTCACCCCCGGGATCGGTGAGGTGAAGAAGCAGGAGCGGGACGCCACCAATGCCGTCACCGAGGCGGCACTGCGCGGCGTAGTTCCCGCCGCCGATCTCGACATCGCGTGGCCCGAACCCGATCGCACCCCGCCGGTGTGGAAGGCGTTCGAGCATCGCCGCAACGTCTACCGTTCCTCGGTTCGCTACGGCGACAGCCCCTCTCAGGTCCTCGACGTCTGGCGGACCAAGGAGTTGCCGGCGCAGCCCGCACCGGTGATGATCTTCCTGCCCGGCGGCGCCTGGGTGCACGGCGGCCGCATCCTGCAGGGGTACGCACTCATGTCGCATCTGGCCGAGATGGGTTGGGTGTGCCTGTCCATCGACTACCGGGTCGCCCCCAATCATCCATGGCCGCAACACATCATCGACGTCAAGACGGCGATTGCCTGGGCCAGGGCCAACGTCGACAAGTTCGGTGGCGACCGCAACTTCGTGACCGTGGCCGGCACGTCGGCCGGCGGTCATCTGGCCGCGCTGGCCGGTCTTTCCGCCGGCGACCCGGAGATGCAAGGCGATCTGCCCGAGGGATCCGACACCTCCGTCGACGCCGTCGTCGGCATCTACGGCCGTTACGACTGGGAGGACCGCTCGACCGTCGAGCGGGTCCGGTTCGTCGACTTCCTGGAGCGCGTCGTGGTGAAGCGCAAGATCGCCAGGCATCCCGAGATCTTCCGCAAGGCCTCGCCGATCGCGCGCACCCACGCCGGTGCGCCACCGTTCCTGGTGATCCACGGCGGCGGCGACACGGTGATCCCGGTGCAGCAGGCCAGGGACTTCGTCGAGAAGCTGCGCAGCGTGTCGCGCTCGGTGGTGGGCTACGTGGAGCTGCCCGGCGCCGGGCACGGCTTCGACATGACCGATGGTGCCCGTACGGGGTCGATGGCCACTGCAATTGGCTTGTTCCTCAATGATGTTCACCGAAACCAGGCGTTGGTCGGGGCACGGGCGGTTATATAGCTTCGTGAAGAGGCTCAGCGGGTGGGACGCGGTCCTTCTGTACAGCGAAACGCCGACCGTGCACATGCACACGCTGAAGCTGGCGGTCATCGCACTCGACGAACTCAAGGGCCGCCCGTTCGACGTCGACGACTTCCGCAAGGTCATCCACGGCCGGTTGCACAAGCTCGACCCGTTCCGCTACGAGCTGGTCGACATCCCGATGAAGTTCCACCATCCGATGTGGCGGGAGAACTGCGAGGTCGACCTCGACTACCACATTCGGCCCTACCGGCTGGAGAGCCCGGGTGGACGGCGCGAACTCGACGATGCGGTCGGCAAGATTGCCAGTACGCCGCTGGATCGCAGCAAGCCGCTGTGGGAGATGTACTTCATCGAGGGCCTGGCCAACGGCCGCATCGCCGTGCTGGGCAAGATCCATCACGCACTGGCCGACGGTGTCGCATCGGCCAACCTGATGGCGCGTGGCATGGATCTGCTGAGCGGCCCCGACGACCGGGACTCCTACGCCACCGATCCGGCGCCGACGAAGGCGGAGTTGGTGCGCACGGCCTTCGGTGACCACCTGCGTCAAATCGGCCGGCTGCCGGGCACGATGCGCTACACCGCACAGGGGTTGGGCCGGGTGCGCAAGAGCTCGCTCAAGCTGGGGCCCGAACTCACCCGACCGTTCACGCCGCCGCCGACCTTCATGAACCACATGGTCGACGGCACGCGCAGGTTCGCCACCGCCACACTGTCGCTCGCCGACGTCAAGGAGACCGCCAAGCACCTCGGCGTCACGATCAACGACATGGTGCTGTCGATCTCGGCTGGTGCTCTGCGCGGGCTGCTGCAGAAGTACGACGGCCACGCCGACCACCCGCTATTGGCCTCGGTGCCAGTGAGTTTCGACTTCTCCCGCGACCGCGTCTCGGGCAACTACTTCACCGGCGTGATGATGACGCTGCCCGTCCAGCTGACCGATCCGATAGAACGCGTGCGTGCCGTGCACGACGCCGCGGTTTCGGCGAAGGAGACCCACCACCTGATGGGGCCCGAGCTGGTCAGTCGCTGGTCGGCTTACTTCCCGCCCGCGCCCGCCGAGGCGATGTTCCGCTGGCTGGCCAACAAGGACGGCCAGAACAAGGTGCTCAACCTGCCGATCTCCAACGTGCCCGGCCCGCGTGAGCACGGCCGGGTCGGTGGCGCGCTGGTGACCGAGATCTACTCGGTCGGGCCGTTGACCACCGGCAGCGGACTGAACATCACGGTGTGGAGCTACGTCGATCAGCTCAACGTCTCGGTGCTCTCCGACGGCGCCACGCTCTCCGATGCCCACGAGCTGACCGACGCAATGGTCGAGGCGTTCGTCGAAATCCGCCGCGCCGCCGGACTTTCCGCGGAGCTCACCGTCGTCGAGGGGGCGATGGCGCCGTAGCCGGGTCGAGCCTGCCTGCGCTACGAGCTGAGGGGCACCGGAAGCACGTTGCCGCCCTCGATCTGGTCGGCGTCCCTCTCCACGGCGGCCTTCACCTTGTCCGACGGCATCGCCACCGCAAGGGCCCAGTAGAACACCACCAGGCTGAAGGCGGCGACGACCACCAGGTCGGTCCACTGGCCGAAGATGAAGCCGTCGAACGCGGGGCGGGGACCGCCGTAATTGCCGAAGTAGCCGATGATCGTGCAACCGATCAGCCACGGGATGATCCAGTAGCCGTGGCGCAGCATGTCATTGGTGTACGTCTTCTTGACGGCTGCACCGATGAAGAAGAGGATCCCTCCGAAGACCAGGGCGACGTCGAGCTTCCACTCGACGTCGTAGGAGCCCCAGTAGAGCAGCAGGTTCGCCGAGATGAAGGCGACCGGCAACAGGACGTTGGGGATGGGCATGCGGTAGTCGCGCTGACGGTCGCCGTCACGGGAACGCAGCGCCGCCAACGCGATTGGGGCGAAGGCATACATGATGGCGGTCGCGCCGGTGACGACCGCGACCAGTTTGCTCCAGCTGGGGAAGGGGCCGAAGCAGAGCCAGCCGATCACTGCCGACACGACGATCGACCACACCGGAACGCCGCGCTTGTCCGTGCTTGCCAACCGGGTCGGCAACTCGGGCAGTTCGCCGAGCGCATAGGACAGTCGCGCGGTCGTGCCGATGTAGACGATGCCCGTTCCCGACGGGGAGACGACCGCATCGATGATCAACACGACCGCCAGCCAGCCGGCACCCACGGCAATGGCCAGGGTGTACCAGGCGCCGTAGCTCGAGTTCTCGCCGCCCAATCCCAACGGGTGCGCCCAGCCGTCCTTGACGTCGGCAGGGTCGACCGCGAGGATGAACGCCGCCTGCAGGGCGATGTAGAGCAGAGCGCCGATCACCATCGCGGTGATGATCGCCCGGGACATGTCCTTCTGCGGGTTCTTCGCTTCGCCGGCGAGTTGCACGGCCTGTTCGAAGCCCTGCAGTGCGAACACGACGCCAAGCGGCAACGCCGCGAAGATGCCGTGGATGCCGAACGGCATGAAACTGCCACCTGCGGTGAAGTTGCCGGGATGGAATGACAGGTAACCGATCACGAAGATGGCCAGCAGCGGCACGAGGGTCTTCCACACGACCACCAGGCCATTGCTTTCCGACATGAACTTGGCGCCCGCCAGGTTCATTGCGGTGAAGGCGATGAGCAGGATGGTCGCGACCACGAGGCCCTTGGCGTTCAGCAGCCCTGCGTCGTTGAGCATGTTGAAGTGCTCGTTCACCCACCCCACGCTGTTGACGTAGGCGATGGCGGCGAGAATCTCGATGGGAGCGATCGCGACCGCCTGCAGCCACGACGCCCACGCGGCGATGAAACCGCTGAACGCGCCGTGGGAGTAGTAGGGGAATCGTCCCGACCCGCCAGCGACGGGGTACGCCCCGCCCAGTTCGGCGAAGACCAGGGCCAGCACGATCAGCATCGCCGCTGCCAACACCCACGACAGAATCGCTGCCGGGCCCGCTGTCTGGGTGGCGCTCAGCGCGCTCAGCAGCCAGCCGGAGCCGATGATCGAGCCGAGCGAGACGAACATCAGACCCCAGAAGCCGACCGTTCGCTGCAGCCCGGGACTAGTCTCCGCGGCCCCCGTAGATGCGATCGCCATGGTCGTCCTCCTCGTCACGGGACCACGTGCCCAGGCGCCTGACCGTACGGCTGGTGCGTTACGGGCAGTTCACCAACACGTCACCGTCTTGCGCATCTTCAGCAAACCGCCCGATCGGTTGCCGTCGCCCGCGAAGGTTGCGACACGGTCACGGAATGGTACCGAGCCATGCCTCGATAATCCCATTGGTACCACCGGTCACTATCGTCACACGTGGAAGTTGCTGACGTCACTGCGACGTCCTCCGTGAAAGGTGTGACATGTCGCCGCGTCGTCGAACCGCCTCCGCATCGCTGGCGACGGCAGCCGTCATCGGAATGTGCGCCGTCGTAGGCGTCGCGCCACCAGCAAACGCCGAGCCGTGCGAGGGCGCTGCCGCGGCAGCCCAACCGCTGCCCGGGCAGGCGTTCGAAATCCCCAGCCCATCGGGCATCTCGCCGTTCAACCGCCCGATCGGCCACAAGCCCACCGGCGCCAACGATGCGGCCCCACTTCCCAAGCTCGGCCTGTTGCCCGCGCTGCTCAAAGCGCTCACCCCGCCCGCCGCGCCCGTGCAGCAGCAGGCCGGCGTGGTCCCGTCGCCCCACCCCGGCGGAACGGCGACCCAGCCCTCGGCGGCGCCCAAACCCGCGCCCGTCGCCGCCCCCGCGCCGGTGTCCACGGCGCCGCCGGGCACGTCATTGGTCGGCTGGGTCACCGGACCCGACAGCCCGAACGACACCATCAAGAAGTTCGCCATCACCGGTACCGATCTCGGAATAATGTGGGACAACGGTGATTCCGCGAACAATCAGGTGCTGATGGCCTTCGGCGACACCAACGGCTACTGTGGCATCCCCGGCAAGCAGTGGCGGTACAACACCCTGTTCCGCAGCCAGGACCGCACGCTGGCGAACACGGTCGCCGTCCCGAACGGCGTCGTCGCCAACAAGTACTCCGGCTCGCCGGTGTGGCGTCCGGGCATCTCCAAGCAGATCATCAACACCATCGGGCAGGCGCCGCAGGAAACCGGCATCATTCCCACCGCGGGCGTCTCGGCAGGCGGCAAGCAGTACCTGAACTTCATGTCGATCAGGAGCTGGGACGCCAACGGCGCCTGGACCACCAACTACTCGGCGATCGCGATGTCGCCCGACAACGGCGAGACGTGGGGCGTCTACCCCGGCACCATCCGCACGCCGGGGGCGGGCAACGAGAACTTCCAGATGGGGGCGTTCCTCAAGCCGGGGCCCGGCGACCAGTATCTGTACACGTTCGGGACGCCCAACGGTCGTGGCGGTTCGGCCTACGTGGCCCGCGTCGCACCGGGTCTCATCCCCGACCTGAGCAAGTACGAGTACTGGAATTCCGACAGCGGCGCCTGGGTGCCCGGCAACCCGGCCGCGGCAACGCCGGTGATCCCCGGCCCGGTGGGCGAGATGTCGGCGCAGTACAACACCTACCTCAAGCAGTACCTGGCGCTGTATTGCAATGGCGCCAACGACGTCGTCATGCGGACGTCACCCACCCCGCAGGGACCGTGGAGCCCCGAGGCAATGCTGGTGAGCCACATGGAGTTTCCCGGCGGCGTCTATGCGCCCTACCTGCACCCGTGGTCGACGGGCCGGGAGCTGTACTACAACCTGTCGCTGTGGTCGGCGTACAACGTGATGCTGATGCACACCGTCCTTCAATGAGCACCGTCCTTCAATGAGCACCGTCCTTCAATGAGCACCGTCCTACCCTGAGCACGGTCTTGCCCTAGCCCCGCTTGGCCTTCACCCAGTCCAGGAAGTGTGCGACGGCCGTCGCGGTGAAGTGACCGTGCGGTGAGCCGAAGAAGTCGAAAGCGTGTTGCGCGTGCGGAATCTCCGCGTAGACAACCGGGCTGTCCGACGCCGCCTGCATCGCCTCGGCGAATGCCCGTCCCTCCGTGACCGGGATGATCGAGTCGTCGGTGCCGTGCAACACGAAGAACGGTGGCGCGTCAGGCCGAACCTTGGTGATCGGCGACGCGTCGAGGTACACGTCGCGATGCTCGACGAAGCGCCTCTTGACGATGTAGCGCTGCAGGATGTCGATGAACTCCGGCCTGCCCGCGCCCTCGCGGGTGAACCAGTCGTAGCGACCGTAGATGGGCACCGCCGCCACCACCGACGTGTCGACGTCCTCGAAACCCGGTTGCCACTGCGGGTCGTTGGGCGTCAGCGCCGCCAGCGCGGTCAGGTGACCTCCCGCCGAGCCGCCGGTGATCGCCACGAAGTCCGGGTCCCCGCCGTAGTCGGCGATGTTCTCCTTGACCCACGCCAGCGCCCGCTTCACGTCGACGATGTGCGCCGGCCACGTGTTGCGCGGGCTGACCCGATAGGCCATCGACACGCAGATCCAGCCGCGCTCGGCCATGTGCGTCATCAAGGGATAGGCCTGGGGTCGGCGCATCCCGATCGCCCAGGCGCCACCGGGCACCTGCAACAGCACGGGGGCCTTGCCGTCGCGCGGAAGGTCGGCGCGGTGCCAGATGTCGGCGACGTTGGCGCGGTGCGGACCGTAGCGGACCACGTCGGCCTTCTTCACGTACTGGCGCCGGGCCCACGACGTGCGCAGCACGCCACCGCGGCGGCGCCGACGTTCCTCGGCGGCGATCGCGGCGTAGTCCTCGCCCAGGGTGTCCCGCAGCGGGCCCTCGAAGCTCTCCTGTGACGTCGCGTTTCGGTAGTACACGAAACCCAGTGTGGCCCAAGACAATACGGTCAAACACAGCGCGACCCGACCTCGCTTGCCGGCAAAGTCGCCCCGCAGGCCGCGTCGGGCCGCATCCACCAGCGAGGCACCTGCCACCACCGGTGCCGCCTCGCCGGTGGGCCACCCCAGGAAGAACACCGGAATGGTGACGTAGCCCTCGCGGCCGAGTGGCTGCACGGCGTTGGCGGCGTTGAGGAGCTCGGCGACGGCGCGCGGCAGCGGATGTCTACGTCGCATGGCCGTCGGTCGGGAGAAGCGAGTGGAGGTCACGACGAAGGATCTTTCCAGTGCTGCCGCGCGGCAAACTCTCCAGCACCGTGATGCTGCGCGGCACCTTGTAGTTCGCCAGGTTCGCCCGGACGTGCGCCTTCAGGTCGTCGGGGCTGGCCGAGGCGCCGTCGGACAGGACCACGAACGCCGCCAGCCGCTGCCCGTACTCGTCGTCGTCGACCCCGAGCACCGACGCCTCCGCCACCGCCTCGTGAGCCGCGAGGACCTTCTCGACCTCGATGGGATAGACGTTCTCGCCGCCCGAGACGATCATCTCGTCGTCGCGACCCACGACGAACAGTCGCCCGGCTGGATCGACGTACCCGACGTCGCCGCTGGACATGTAGCCGTCGTGAAAGTCCTTGTTGGCACCGGATGTATAGCCGTCGAACTGCGTCGAGTTGCGGACGAAGATGGTGCCGACCTCGCCGGTGGGCACCTCGTGACGGTCGGCGTCGAGGATGCGGATGTCGGTGCCCTCGGCGGGCCTGCCCGCGGTGTCCGGCGCCGCCCGCAGGTCGGCGGGGGTGGCCGTGGCGATCATGCCCGCCTCGGTGGCGTTGTAGTTGTTGTAGACCACGTCGCCGAAGCGATCCATGAACGCCGTCACGACGTCGGGGCGCATCCGCGAGCCGGAGGCGGCCGCAAACCGCAGCGACCGCCCGCTGTAGCGGTCCAGCACGTCGTCGGGAAGGGCCATGATCCGGTCGAACATCACCGGCACGACGCAGAGTCCGGTCGCGCGATGCCGGTCGACGAGGGCCAGCGTCGCCTCCGGGTCGAAGCGGCGACGGGTGACGATGGTGCACGCCATCGACGCCGCGAAGGCCAGCTGCGAGAAGCCCCAGGCGTGGAACATCGGAGCGACCACGACGGTGACCTCCTCGGCCCGCCACGGCGTGCGATCCAGGATGGCCTTCAGCGTGAGCGGGCTGCCGCCGGAGTGGCTGGCGCCCTTGGGCGATCCCGTCGTACCGGAGGTGAGCAGGATGACGCGCGACTTCCCCTCCGCGCGGCGGGGCCGCTGCCCGAAGTGCTCGTCGATCATCGTCTCGACCGCCGGGCCGGCGGCCGCGGTGTCCCGCCACGCCACGATTCGCACCGCCTCCGGGCTGTCGGCCAGCGCCGTGTCGACGGTGGGCGTGAACTCCTCGTCGTACACGACGGCGTCGACGCCCTCGCGTGAAATGACCTCTGCGAGAGCAGGTCCCGCGAACGAGGTGTTCAGCAGCAGCACGTCGGCACCGATGCGGTTGGCGGCGATCAGCGACTCGACGAAGCCGCGATGGTTGCGTGCCATCAGCCCGATGACCCGTGGCGGGCCGCCAGGAAGTGCCTGCAGCGCAGCGGCGAACGCATCGGCGCGCTGGTCGATGGCACGCCACGTCAGGGTGCCCAGCTCGTCGACCAGGCCGGGCCGATCGGGGCACCGCTGGGCTGCGCTCGCGAATCCCGAGGTGATGCCCATGTTCTCGCGCGCCATGGCTGCGGCGATCCGCACGTACTTGTCGGGCCGCAGCGGCGCGATGACGCCGGCGCGCACCATGGTGCTGAGCAGACCGAGGGTGCCGGTCAGTGGGTCGGTGAGCGCCATGGCCGGTCAGCCCAGGACGGGCAGGCGTCGGGCGCGAGCCAGCTCGTCGAGTGCCTCCTGCATGATGCGGCGGACGTACGCGTCCACTTCGTCGACGTCGGGCTGCTCGCCGAACCGGGCGACGACGTCGATCGGCGGCAATACCTGGGTGACGATCTTGGTCGGCAGCGGCACGTTCACCGGCAGCACCGCCGACAGTCCGAATGGAAAGCCGATCGAGATGGGCAGGATCTTGACCCGGAGCAGCTTGTCCAGCCGCAGCGCCTTGGCCATCCACTCGCCGCGGGACAGGAAGAGCTGCGCCTCCTGGCCGCCGATCGAGACGGACGGGACGATCGGCACCCCGGCGTTGAGCGCGGCCCGCACGTAGCCGGTCCGGCCGTCGAAGTCGATCGTGTTCTCGGTCAGCGTCGGGCGGTAGACGTCGTAGTCACCGCCGGGAAACACGACGACGACTCCGCCGGAGCGCAGTGCCTCGTCGGCGTTCTCGTGGTTGGCGGGGATGAAGCCGGTCCGCCGGAAGAAGTCACCGGTCGGACCGGCGAAGATGATGTCGTGACTGAGCGTGTAGACGGGCCGGTCGAAGCCGAACTTCTCGTAGAACCCCGTCGCGAACACCGGCACGTCCATCGCGAACAGGCCGCCCGAGTGGTTGCCCACCACCAGTGCGCCACCGTCGGGAAAGTCGTCGAGGCCGTGCACTTCGCAGCGGTGGTAACCCTTCGTGATCGGGCGCAGCCACGCCATCACCCGCTCGGTGAGGCCGGGATCCCACTTCGTGACCGCGCTTGGTTCGACCTCAGTCGCATCGATGTCGCTCGCCTTCACGGTGCCCCCTCGAAATTGGAACGTGTTCTAGTTTTAGCCTACCGGGGCGGGCAAGGACGACGAAATCGTCCGCACGTCAGAACTTGGCGATGAACTCCGTGGTGTAGAACTCGGCGGGTGTCTGCGAGCTGTCCGACGGGCGTTCCACCACGACCCAGGCGCCGGTGGACCCGTTGGCGGCCGGACCGGCGATGGTCGTCGTCCCGGCGCCCACCGCGTCGGTCTGAACCGCGCCGGTGAGCACGCCGCTGCCGCCGGGGCGCAGCCGATCGAGGGCCGCGGCGTCTGGATCAGGCGCACGTCGTAGCGGGTGTTGGTCACCGCGGTAGCGATGTCGATCACCGCCACGATGGTGCCAGAGCCGTTGCTACCGACGTACCACGCTGTGGCTCACGTCACAGAAGCGCTGTGATCTTGGTCGACGCGGACGTGGATTGCGGCTACGGACCGACGACGACGTCCCACGGGTGCTCGGCCGCCAGCGCCAGTCGGCCCAGCCGCGTGGCGTACTGACCCGTGGTGCCGAACTCGTCGGCCCAGCTGCGCGCCCGCATGGTGGCTAGCCACAGTTGGTGCTCGAGCGTGACGCCGATGGCGCCGTGCAGTTGGTGCGCGATCGTGGTCACCGGACCGACCGCGCGGCCCACCGCGACCTTGGCGACGGTCACCGCGTACTCGGCCTGCGGCGTGCCGAAGCCGTGATCGTCGGCCGCCGCGATCGCCAAAGTCGTTGCTGCCCGGCTTCTCTCGACCTCACCGAGCAGTGCGGCCACGGAGTGCTGAACGGCTTGGAACTTGTCCAGCGACCGACCGAACTGCACGCGGTCGCGGGTGTGAGCGACCGTCAGGTGCACCGCCGCGTCGAGGGCGCCGACCATTTGGATGCAGCGGGCCCACGCGCCGCGACGCACCAGCTCGTCACCGTCGGCGCGCGACAGTCGGACGACGTCGTCGGGCGCGAGATCGAACGGCAGGTCACCGCGAGGCTCACCGGCAAGGTTGTGCGTCCCCGGTGTGGCGCCGCGGTCCAGCAGGCCGACGAAGGTCGTGTCCGCCGAGCGCGCGGCGAGCACGACAGGACCGACGCCCAGCCACGGCACGTCGCGGGCGGTACCGACGAGGCGGCCGTCATCGTCGGGCGCGACGTCGGCGATGGCCACGGTCAGGGGACCCTCGGCGGGCACCGCGATACCAGCCTTGCCGGCCAACCACGTTGCAAGCAGGTCGGTTTCGGCGATGGGTACCGCCGCCGCATGACGGGCCAGGCCGGCGAGGACGACGGCGGACTGCGCCGGGCCGGCACCCTGGTCGGTCGTCAGCCGGGTCAGCCCCGACGTCTCCAGGTCCCGCCACAGGTCGTCGTCGAATGCCTCTGGCAGACCGCGTTTCCCGACGTGGGCGTCGAACGACCGGCGGCCGATCTCGTCGACCAGCTGGGTGAGTTCTTCGTTCACGTCGCCGCCTTGGCCACCACGCCGCGGAGCACCTCGTTGGTGCCGCCGCGCAGCGTGAACAGCGGTGAGTGCACCCGGGCGGTCGCCAGCAGGGCGCGCAGCCTTGCACCGTGGGGTCCGTCGATGCCGTCGATCAGGTCGGCGGCCCGTTCCACCGAGTCCTGCTCGAACCGGGTGCCGAGATCCTTGACCAGCGCCGCCTGGGTGTTGGCATCGCGCTCCGCTCGGCCGCCGTCGCTTCGCTCGCCGTGGTCGGTCAGTGCGCGCGCCACCGACACCGACAGCTGCCGCAGCGAGATCATCCGTCCCAGCAGGTCGCCGATCTCGGCGGCCGTTCGATCGTCGACCTCACGGCGGCCCAGCGCGGAGATGATCTCGAAGAGCATGGTCGCGGTGGACAGAATGCGTTCGGGCCCACTGCGTTCGAACCCCAACTCGGAGGTGACCTGATGCCAGCCCGCGCCGATCTCGCCGAGTACGTCGCCGTCGGCGAGCCGGACGTCGTCGAACTGCACCTCGTTGAAGTGGTGCTCGCCGTTCATCAGCACGATCGGGCTGATGGTGATCCCCGGCAGGTCGGTCGGCACGATGAACTGGCTGAAGCCGGCGTGGCGATGCTCTCGGTCCAGCGGGCTGGTGCGGGCGAGGACGACGATCTGATGGGCCAGGTGCGCGCCACTGGTCCACACCTTGGTGCCGTTGAGGACCCATCCGTCGTCGTCGCGTGTCGCCCTGGTCGCTACGGCGGCGAGATCGGATCCCGCGCCATGCTCGCTCATGCCGATGGCGGAGTAGAGATGGCCGGAGGCAATGCGCGGCAACAGCCGTCGCCGCTGCTCCTCGGAGCCGTAGGCGAGCAGGCCGGGCGCCACCTGGCGGTCGGCGATCCAGTGCGCGCCGACCGGGGCGCCGTGCGCGAGCAACTCCTCGGTGACCACGTACCGGTGCAGGTAGCCGGTGCCGTCGGCCGGGGCCCGGCCGCCGTACTCGACGGGGATGGTCAGCCCGATGAAGCCGGCCTCGGCAAGTCGGATGCTGAATGCGGTGTCCCAACTCGACAGCCAGCAGTCGACGGCCGGCGTCCAGCCGAACGACGCCCGGTCCTCGGCGAGGAACGCCCGCACCGCCGAGCGTAGCCCGGCGAGATCGGCGTCGTTGGCCCGCAGCGCATCGAATTCGCTCACTAGGCCCCGAAGTGTAGTGCGGTCACGCGGACCGCAGGAACGGTCGTGTCGGACGTCGGCGCCATACTCGGGCATCGGTCGGGCATCGGTCGGCATCGTGGGAAGGAGTTGACATGGCGTGCATCTACTACACGGCGTCGAGCCTCGACGGATTCGTCGTCGACGAGGCGGACAGCCTGGACTGGTTGACGTCCCGGACCGTCGATCCCGACGGCGTGTTCGGCTACGTGGCGTTCGCCAAAGGCGTTGGTGCACTGGTCATGGGGTCGTCCACCTACTCGTGGCTGCTGGTCAACCAACCCGGCGACTGGATGTACGACCAGCCGACCTGGGTGCTGACCCACCGGCCGAGGATCATCGCCGAGGGCCACCCCGTGCGCACCCATACCGGGGACGTGACCGCCCTGCATCCGACGTTGGTGGCGGCGGCGGGGGACCGCGACGTCTGGGTGGTCGGTGGCGGCGACGTCGCGGCCCAGTATGCGGCGGCCGGTCTGATCGACGAGGTGGTCGTGTCTTACGCGCCATGCTCGCTCGGTGCGGGTGCTCGCGTCCTGCCGCTGCGCTCGGAGTGGTCTCTGCTCGAGGTCGCGCGCAACGGCGACTTCGTCTGCGCGCGGTGGGGCAGGGCGGACTAGCGGTCGACCGAGGGCAGGCCGAAGCGGTGCACGAATTCCCGTGACTTGATGAGGAATTCGACCTGCATGGCGACCTCGCGCAGCGGGTCGGCGGTCCGGGTGGAGCGGCAGAGCACCACGGCGCCCTCCAGGGACGCGATGCAGGTGATGGCCAGCGAACCGGCGTCTGCGTCGTCGAAGCCATCGGCGACGAACGCCCGGGTGAGCGCGTCGCGCCAGCGGTCGAAGATGTCGCCGGCGATCGCCGTCAGCGCGGGATCGTCGTCCGCCGAGCCGATCGCGGCGGCGACCACGGGGCAGCCCGCGGCGAAGTCGCTCTCGGCCAGCGTGCGCTCCCAGAACGCGACGAACTGGCGTATCAGGGTGATGCACCCCGCGGGCGCGGCCTCATCGATGAGGGCGGTGATCGAATTACCGGCGTACTGCAGCGCCTCGGTCAGCAGTTGACTGCGGCCGTTGGGGAAGTGGTGGTACACCGAGCCGCGGGGAGCGTGGCTGCGCGCGAGTACCTCGTCGATCGTGACGCCGGCGGCGCCGCGCTCGCGGAGCACCTCGGCCGCCGTGGCCAGCATCCGGCTCCGGGTCGAGCCGCGCTTGTTGACGACTTTTGCGGGCTCCGGCATCAGGCGGCGGCCCCCGGGTGGCGCTGGCGCCACTGAAGCCAGTTCACCAGGCGTGCGGTGCGGCGGGCGGCCTGCTCCGGACGGTGGCCGGCGGTATGGGTGAACCGTCGTCCCAAGACGTTGAGTTCGACTGTCCACATGGTGGCCTCCCTGGCTATGTCTTCGAGCATAGATCTGGCAACACTTCCGAGCAACGAATGTATTCCGCATCACACGGACGCCTGCGAAAACAGGATTCGGTGCCGACGCTCAAGCCGCCAACTATGGCCTATTGCATAATTTTCTCCGGCGGGGTTCACTGCCAAAATGACCACCGCAGAGTCCGCCGGCCGCGACCCCGTCCTCGACACCGTCACCCTCGAACGTGACGGCCACGTGCTGATGATGGGGCTGAACCGGCCCGACAAGCGCAACGCCTTCAACGTCGCCATGCTCTCGGACCTGGCGCGCGCCTACGGTCTGCTCGAGGCCGATGGCGACCTGCGGGCGGGCGTGCTGTTCGCGCACGGCGGGCACTTCACCGCCGGACTGGACCTCGTCGACGTCGCCCCCTACCTCGCCGAGGGCCGCGATCCGATGCCCGTCGACGGCCGCGACCCGTGGCGCCTCGACGGCGCGTGGACCAAACCGGTGATCGCCGTCGCCCAGGGCCGCTGCCTCACCCTCGGCATCGAGCTCCTGCTCGCCGCCGACATCCGGATCGCGACCGCCGACGCACGCTTCGCGCAGATCGAGGTGCTGCGTGGCATCTACCCGTTCGGTGGCGCCACGATTCGATTCCCGCGCCAGACCGGGTGGGGCAACGGCATGCGGTGGTTGCTCACCGGCGACGAGTTCGACGCCGTCGAAGCACACCGCATCGGCCTGGTGCAGGAGGTCGCGCCCGACGCCGCCGCCGCAGCCGCGACGGCCAGAAGGATCGCCCACACGATCGCCGAGCGGGCGGCGCCACTCGGGGTGCGCGCGACGCTGCGGTCGGCACAGCTGGCCCGCACCGAGGGCGACGCCGCCGCGATCGCCGACCTCCGGCCGGAGGTGACCCGCCTGTTCGGCACGGCGGACGCGGCCGAGGGCGTGCAGTCCTTCGTCGAGCGCAGGCCCGCCCGCTTCCGTGGTTGCTGACGTGCAGCGCGACTACGCTTCAGGGCGCGAGACGACGGATCTCGACCAAGGAGGGTTGCGAGGATCGTGAGCCACTACAAAGCCAACGTCCGCGACCTCGCCTTCAACGTCTTCGAGGTGCTCGGCCTGGAGAAGGCCCTCGCCAGCGGGCACTTCGCCGGCCTGGAAGCCGACGACGTGCGGAGCATGCTCGTCGAGGCCGCACGACAGGCCGAGGGTCCGTTGGCCGCGTCGTTCGAGGAAAGCGACCGCAATCCGCCGACGTTCGACCCGCAGACCCACGCGTTCTACCGCGGAAAGGTCACGGCGGCAACGTTCTTTGCGAGGAACGTGCTACCTCGACTCGGCGCGGAACGGCGCGCCGTCGAGGCCACCGACCTTGGCGGCGATGGACCTCGAGGACGAGGGCTTCTAGCCCGCGGCCTCCAGCGCCACCAGTGCTGCGGCCACCGTGAAGTACTTGCTGCTGCCCAACTGGCGCACGGTCTTGATGTTGAAGGCCTCCGCCAGGTGAACCGCGTCGGCCTCGCTCACCCCGGCCAGCGCCGCCGGCGACGCATCGAGGATCTCCTTGAGCGACTTGCCCTCGAAGGCCTTGTCGAGCGCCTTGTCCAAGTCAACCGATACGGCCATGGGAAACTCCTTCGCGTCTGCTCTGAACGAACTGAGAGCCAACGCTAGTGAGCCAAGCTGGCAATTGGCTGACGACGACGTGAACTGTTACGGCGTGTAGCCGAACGGCAGCAGCACGCTCTTGGATTCGCAGTACGCCTCGATGCCCTCGGGACCGTTCTCGCGGCCGATGCCCGAGTTCTTGTAGCCGCCGAACGGCGCACCCGGGTCGAAGGCGTACATGTTCACCGCGTAGGTGCCGGTGCGGATCTTCTTGGCGATCTCCAGCGCCTTCGGGAAGTCGGTGGTGTAGACGCTGCCGGCCAGCCCGTACGCCGAGTCGTTGGCGATGCGGATGGCGTCGTCCTCGTCGTCGAACGGGATGACCGCGAGCACCGGGCCGAAGATCTCCTCCTGTGCGATGACCATCGAGTTGTCCACGTCGGCGAACACCGTCGGCTCGACGAACCAGCCGCCGTCAAGACCATCGGGCCGACCGCCGCCGGTGACGATGCGGGCGCCTTCCTCGACGCCCTTGCGGATGTAGCCCTCGACCCGTTCGCGCTGGCGCTCCGAGATCAGCGGCCCGATCATCGCGCCCGGGTTGTCCGGTAGGCCGATCGGCATGGCGGCGACCGCGGCCGACAACTTCTCGACGACCTCGTCGTAGCGCGACCGCGGCGCCAGGATTCGGGTCTGGCCCACGCAGGCCTGGCCACAGTTCATCAGGCCGGAGAACACCAGCATCGGCAGCGTCGAGTCCAGATCGGCGTCCTCGAGGATGATCGCCGCCGACTTGCCGCCCAGCTCCAGAGTGCACGCCTTCAGCTTCTCGGCCGCGATCTTCGCGACCTCCTTGCCGACGCCGGAGCTGCCGGTGAAGGTGAACTTGTCGAGCTCCGGGTTCGCGGTCAGCGCGCGGCCGGTGTCGGCGCCACCGGGCACGATCGACAGCACACCTTCGGGCAGGCCGGCCTCGGCGAACATCTCCGCCATCGCGAACACCGACAGCGGCGTCTCGGCGGCGGGCTTGAGGACGACGGTGCAACCCGCCAGCAGCGCGGGTCCCAGCTTGTTGGCGGCCAGGAAGAACGGCACATTCCAGGCGGTCACCGCGCCCACGACACCGATCGGCTCCTTGAGCACCAGCGTCTGACCGTAGATGCCGTCGCGGATGTCCTGCCACGTGAACTTGTCCGCGGCGCCGACGTAGTAGTTGAACGACGACATCGCGGCGCCGTACTGCATCATCTCGACGATCGTCGGCGGCTGACCCGTCTCGGCGGCAAGCAGGAACTTCAGCTCGTCGGCCCGCTCCTCCATGATCTTGACCGCGGCGCCGAGCACGGCGGCCCGCTCCTCGGGCGAGGTGTGCGGCCACGGGCCCTCGTCGAAGGCCTTGCGGGCGGCCGCGCAGGCGGCGTCGACGTCGGCCGCGGACGCCAGCGGCACCTTGCCGACCAGCTCGCCGGTGGCGGGCGAGTGCACTTCGATGACCTCGGTGGTCGACGGCTCGACCCACTTGCCGCCGATGAACAACTTGTCCCACTGGGTTTTGAAGGCAGTGCTCTGTGTCATGGAGGTCACACTACCCACCGGATGGCCAAACGAGAACCTGTTGCAGTCGCGCCACTAGGACGGTTGCAATACGAGCACCAGGTTGCTGACCAGAAACTCCCGGAGCACGGGCACGCGCGTCACCCACCACGCCCATCGCGGGTGGTAGCGGGGAAATGCGGCGACGAGCGCGCCCGTGCTCGCCGCCCACTCCAGGCCGTCGGCGGCCGATACGGCAAACAACGACGAGCCGTAGTCATTCTTGGGTCGGTGACCATGTCTGCGGGCGTACCGCTCGGCGGCGCGGCCACCGCCGAGATAGTGCGTCAACCCCATCTCGTGGCCGCCGAACGGGCCCAGCCACACCGTGTACGACAACACGACCAGCCCGCCCGGCCTGGTCACGCGCAGCATCTCCGCGCCCATCCGCCACGGGTCGGGGACGTGTTCGGCGACGTTGGAGGACAGGCAGACGTCGACGGCGTCGTCGGCGACCGGCAGCGCCATCCCCGAGGCGCGGACGAAGATGCCCGCGCCGGACTCGCCCGCCGGACCCAACCTGAATGTCGCCGCCAGCGCGGCTCCGGCATGCGCCTCGGCGGCGTCGGGCTCCACACCGACGTAGGCGAACCCGGCCTCCTCGAATGCGGTCGCGAAGTAGCCGGGGCCACCTCCGACGTCGAGCACGGTCAATTCCGTGGGGTCGCCGTCGAGCAGCGCGGTGACCAGGGCGACTGTGTCGTTGGCGACGGCGCCGTAGAAGCGCGCCGGATCGGATTGCTCGAAACGGAACTCGCCGAGCAACCGCACCGACCGCGCCAGGGTGGCGTGGCGGGCGAAGCGGTCGGCGGCGGGCACCGGGCCACTCTATGCAGCGCTGAGTGGCCAGTTGCGATGCGAGCCGGAGCGGATGGCGTGACACAACTCGCCGCTCGGGCGAGGTTTAAGCTGGTCGCGATGTCCCTCAACTCCGTGCTGCTGCTGTGCTGGCGCGACACCGGGCACCCGCAGGGCGGCGGCAGCGAAACCTATCTGCAGCGGATCGGCAGCCAGCTCGCCGCCGATGGCGTCGACGTCACGCTGCGGACTGCCCGCTATCCAGGTGCACCACGGCGCGAGGTGCTCGATGGGGTGACGGTCAGCCGCGGAGGTGGTCACTACAGCGTGTACGTCCGGGCGGGCCTGGCGATGATGGCGGCGCGCATGGGGCTCGGCCCGCTGCGGCGGGTGCGGCCGGACGTGGTGATCGACAGCCAGAACGGCATCCCCTTCCTCGCGCGGCTGGCGTACGGGCGGCGGTCGGTGGTGCTGGTGCACCACTGCCACCGCGAACAGTGGCCGGTCGCCGGTCGGCTGATGAGCAGGCTCGGCTGGTTCATCGAATCGCAGCTGTCGCCGCGGCTGCACCGTGCGAACCAGTACGTCACGGTGTCGCTGCCATCGGCTCGCGATCTCGCCGAGCTGGGCGTGGCGGCCGACCGCGTGGCCGTGGTACGCAACGGGCTCGACGAAGCGCCCGCGGACACGCTGACGTCGCCGCGGTCGGCGGTGCCGCGGGTCGCCGTGCTCTCGCGGTTGGTGCCGCACAAGCAGATCGAGGACGTGCTCGACGCCGTCGCCGAACTTCTGCCGCGAATGCCGGAGTTGCGACTCGACGTCGTGGGCGGTGGCTGGTGGCACGACCGGCTGGTCGCGCACGCGTCCCGGCTCGGCATCCCCGACGCGGTGACCTTCCACGGCCACGTCGACGACCATGCGAAACACGAACTGCTGCAACGCTGTTGGGTGCACGTGCTGCCGTCGCGCAAGGAGGGGTGGGCGCTCGCGGTGATCGAGGCCGCGCAGCACGCCGTGCCGACCATCGGCTACCGCTCCTCGGGCGGACTGACCGATTCGATCGTCGACGGGGTCACCGGCCTGCTGGTCGACGACCACCGGGAATTGGTGGCGCGGCTGGACCGACTGCTGTCCGACGCCGTGCTTCGGGAGCAACTCGGCGCCAAGGCGCAGCTCCGCAGCGGCGACTTCTCCTGGCCGCAGAGCGCCGACGCGATGCGCACGGTGCTGAAGTCAGTGGTCGACGGCAGGCTGGTCGCGGGCGTGGTCTAAGGGCGCCTGGGCGGCCGCCGGATCGACGGAAGTTGGTGTCCCACCGATCAAGTCGTCCCAGTGCCGTCGGATCGGCGCCCAGCGGTGATCGAACACCGTGGCGCGGCGCCGGGCCCTCTCCAGCGTGCGGGGACCGTAGCGGCGGCGGGCCCACGGCGACGTCGGCCGGGCCACCCGAATGGCGGCCACCCAGGCGACGGGACCGATGAACAGTCCCAGCAGTGCGGTCGGGTACTTGCCCTTGAGCGCCGTCACTGCGACCAACACGAAGTTGATCAGCAGCACCGCGACGGCACCGTAGCGCAGCGCGGTGACGTCGGCGGGCAGGTCGTCGACCGGCGAGACGCCGACCGTCGCGAGCCCCACGCACGCCGCCGCCAGCGTCACGACGTTCACCGACAGCTGGCCCTCCTGCGACCAGTACACGTCCTGCAGCCGGAAGATCATCGCGAACTCGTCGAGCACCAGTGAGGCGCCCACGCCGACGAACAGTGCCGCCAGGTAGGTCCACACCGACAGCGGCGGCGACCCCACGCCGGTGAACCCGCCGATGATGAGCAGCACCACGCCCGGCGTGGAGTGGTGCATGTGCACGCCGCCGCTGCTGACGTCGTGGAAGGGACCCCGGCCCGCCCGGATCAGCCGGGTGATGGTGCGGGTCGTCAAGAAGGTGACGACGAAGGCGGTGAAGCTCAGCAGCAGCGGACCCTTGTAGCCGTTGACGACCTCGGCCTGCCACCACTCGTCGAGCCAATCCATGGCGCCTAGTAGACAGCACCGCGGGCGCGGCGGCGTGTCACTGCCGTGGCGGCCATGCCGAGCGCGCCGGCCAGTAGCGTCGCCAGCCACACCAGGTGCGCGGCGATCAGCAGCCCGCGGTGCGGTGCGGCGGGATGGTCGCCGCCGACCCGGTAGACGGTGACGTCGGGGTCGGCGAGTGCTGGGGGCAGGCTTAGCCGCGGTCCGGGACCCTCGACGACCACCCAGCCGACACCCTCCCTCGCCAGCTCGTCGACGCCCGCCCCGGCCAGCACCAGGCGCTCCACCTCCCGCGCGCGCCCACCCTCGCCATGGACCGTCGTCCCGCCGATCGTCAGGTCGCCGGTGGTGAGCACGTCGGCGGAAACCCAGCGCGGCAGCGGGTCCAGCACGGGTGCGTCCCCGGCCCACGAGAAGTGGCGCATGCTCATTTGCGGCAGCACCGCCACCGGGCGTGGATCGGCGTTGATCAGCACGGCCGCCGCCGTCCAGCCGGCCGGGTAGCGCACGGAGGTCACCTTGCCGCCGACTCCCCACGCCAGGTCCGGCAGCACGGCGATCACAGCCAGGCAGCACACCGCGGCCGTGACGCCGAGTGGCACCCGGCCCCGTAGCGTGACCGTGGCCGCCGCGCCGGCCACCGCGTATCCGGGCAGCGCCAGGGCAACCCACTTCTGGGCATCGCGCAGTACGCCGAGTCCGGGTACCGAGCGGGCGATGGCCTCGACCGCGGCCAGCCCCGGCCCGGTCGCCATCAGCGCGGGTGCCACCACCGCGACCGCGGCGAGTACCAGCAGCGGCCGCGCGCCCGGGCGTCGGACCGCCGTCGGCAGGCCGATGATCACAACCGCGAGCAGAACGACTGTGGCGACCACCGCGAAGAGCGTCGTCCGGGAACCAGGTACCGCCTGACCGTTCCAGATCCCGCCCAGACCGGCGAGGCTGGCGAGCGTGCCAAGGCCCGGTTCGGCCCTGGCAGCGAATTGCGGGATGCCCGCCGCCTGGGTCGACGACAGCGATCCCGCCAGCATCGGTGCGACCAGCCACGGCAGCGCGCTCAGCACTGCCGCGCCGAGGGACATTGCCGCGCACAGCGGCCGGGATCGGCCCGCGCCCGGCGCGGCGCAGCAGGCCAGCGCGACGGTGGCGGCGAGCATCAGCCCGGTGGGCGTCAGCCCGGCGAGCGCGATCCAGAACATCAGCGGGTACCAGGTGCCGTCGCCCGCAATCCTTCCCCGGTCGCTGCGCTCCTGCCCTCGGGTGCGCATCCGCACCACCGCGGCGGCCACCCACGGCAAACAGCCGTAGCCGACCAGCAGACTCCAGTGGCCCTGCAGGAGTCGTTCGGCGACATAGGGGTTCCACACCGCGATGGTGGCCGCGACGAATTGGCCCGCCACGCCGGCGTCGGGCACGACCACGGCGGTCAGCCGGGCCGCGCCCCAGCCCGCCAGCCACAGACCGCCGATCAGCAGCGACTTGACCACCACGCCACCGTCGAGGACGTGAGACGCCAGAGCCACCGCGAAGTCCTGCGGCAGGGCGCGGGGCGCAGCCTCGGTGAGCCCGAGGGCGGCATCGGTGAGGTACGCCCGCGGCGTCGACACCGCGTCGCGCAGCAGCAGGTAGCCCGGAGCCAGCAGCCGTGCGGTGATCGCCAGGGTCAGCGCCATCGAGTACGCCGGCACCGCCCACCGGGCAGGTGTGGGCCGGGCGATCAGACCGGTCGGTCCGGCGGCAGGTCCGCCGGTCTCTGCGTGGGGATCTTCTCGGTGGCCGCCTCGGCAGCCGGCATGGGTCCGGTGTCGGTGGGACGCCTGCCGAAGAACCCGTGGCCGGTGTCGTCGAGACCGGGATCGATCAGCGCGGACTCGGCGCGCAGCGTGAACGAGCCAAGCAGCACCCCGCCGATGAGGGCCAGCAACCCGACCGCGGTGAAGCTGATCGGCAGGATCCGGCCCCACAGGGCCACCACGTCACCCTCGTCGCGGGCGGTGGCCACCTGAGCCTCGACGGTCTTTTCGGTCGACGTGACCCGGTAGTCGGCGAAGGTCACCTCGGGCTTGAGGGCGTCGCGGGCGTAGTAGTGGAACCCGTGCTCCTCGGCCTTGACGATGGTGCCGGACACCGGATCGACCCAGAAGGTGCGCTGCGCGGCGTAGTAGCGGGTCATCGTGATCTGCTCTTCGGGGTCGCCGGGCAGGCCCCACAGCACGGCGCGGGCGGAGACCACGGCGTCGGCGTCGTCGCCGTACAGCGAGGAGTACTTGACCGGTTCGACTAGCTTGTTGTTGGCGTCGTAGCCGACGTTCTGCGTGAACCGGAACGTGTTCAGGCCGTTGACGTCCTCTTCACCGTCGTAGTTGGCGTCGTACGCCTTCTGCGCGATGGGGTCGAAGAAGGGATAGGTCTTCTTCTCGGTGGCGAACGGGAAGCGGTAGGCCAGCCCCTCGTGCGGCAACGCGACGTTGGTCGGCGGCTGGGTGTCGTCGATGCTGCGGGGCTTCTGCACGGAGCCGCCGGGGTTGGTGTCGCTGGAGACGGCGAGCGCCGTCTTGCGGTCCAGCGAGACGGTGTCGACCAGCGCCAACAACAGCCCGGTGTCCTGCTGCTTGTCGGTCCGACGCACCGTGTTGCCGACCTGCAGCGTGACGACGTCGGCGTTCGACGGAGACTCGACGCTGATCTGCTGCTGGAAGGACACGGGCGCGTTCTTGTCCACGACGAACTTCTGACTGTTCAGCGAGGCGGGGTCGAAGACCGTTCCGGTGCCGTCGCTGATGAGGGTGGTGTCGATGTCGAGCGGGATCTTGGCAATCTTGCCCTTGGTGTACGTGGTCAGCAGCAGTGCTGCGATCAATAGGGCGGCACCGAGACCCATGAGCCCGCACGCCGCGATACGCAGCGCCACAGCGCGGTTCAAACCGTGCCTCCTTCTCGTCCTGAGACGACTCCACTAACGCCGTCACCTGCCCCGAAGCCAACTGAGGCAAACCTGCTCGACCCTAACAGCACACGCCGAGGCACGGTGCCGGGCACGAGGTCACCGGGCACACTGCATCGGGCACACTGGTCGCCGTGAGCGAGCACGAAGACGTCACCGGCACGCGGAGCTTCCTGCCCGCCGTGGAGGGTCTGCGCGCGTGTGCCGCGATCGGCGTCGTCATCACCCATGTCGGATTCCAGACCGGTCACACCACGTGGAGCACGGGACGGCTGCTCGGCCGCTTCGACCTGGCGGTCGCCGTGTTCTTCGCCCTGTCGGGCTTCCTGCTGTGGCGCGGTCACGCCGCAGCGGCGCGCGGTTTGCGCCACGCTCCGCCGACGGGCCACTACCTGCGGTCGCGGATCGTCCGCATCATGCCGGGCTACCTGGTGGCCGTCGTCGTCATCCTCACCCTCTTCCCAGACGCGAACGCGGACCTGACGGTCTGGCTCGCCAACCTGACGCTCACCCAGATCTACGTGCCGCTGACGCTGACGTCCGGGCTGACGCAGATGTGGAGCCTGTCGGTCGAGGTGAGCTTCTACCTGGCGCTGCCGGTGCTCGCCCTGCTGGCGCGGCGGCTGCCGGTGCGGGCCCGCATCCCGGCAATCGTCGGGGTCGCGCTCGCCAGCTTCGCCTGGGGGCTGATTCCGTTCACCGTCCCGTTCGGCGTCAACCCGCTGACGTGGCCGCCGGCCTTCTTCTCGTGGTTCGCCGCGGGCATGCTGATCGCCGAGCTGACCGTGAGCCCCCCGGGCTGGGCCCACCGCCTGGCCCGGCGCCGGATACTGATGGCGGCGATTGCACTGAGCGCATTCGGGTTGGCCGCGTCGCCGTTGGCGGGGCCGGCGGGCCTGGCGCCGGGCACGCTGGGACAGTTCCTGATCAAGGTGTCGATGGGCGCAGTGGTCGCCGGTGCGCTGCTGGCACCGCTGGTGTTGAGCGCGCCGGATTCGTCGAACCGGATCCTGGGCAGTACGGCGATGGTGACGCTCGGGCGGTGGTCCTACGGCCTGTTCGTCTGGCACCTCGCCGCGTTGGCCATGGTGTTCCCGGTGATCGGCGAGTTCCCCTTCAACGGGCACATGCCGGTGGTGCTGACCCTGACGTTGGTGTTCGGCTTCGCGATCGCGGCAGTGAGCTACGCGCTGATCGAGTCGCCGTGTCGGAATGCGTTGCGGCGCTGGGAGAGACGAGCCAGCCCGAGTCCGCTCGACAGTTCGGTCACCGACTCGCCTGAGCCTGCCGTCGCGAGATGACGTCGTCGCGGACGGCCGAGCGTCTGGCCTTGCCCGCGTCGTCGCGCAGCGGGCGGTCCACGAACTCCACGGTGCGCGGCACCTTGTAGCCGGCCAGCCGCTCCGAGAGGAACGTCCGCAGCGCCGACTCGCTCAGTTCGGTGGCCGCCTGCACCAACGCGTACGGCACCTGCCCCAGATCGTCGTCGGGGACGCCAACGGCCAGGCAGGACAATACGTCCGGATGCTCGGCGAGCGCCGACTCGATCTCGGCGGGATACACGTTGCGGCCGCCGACGGTGAACATGTCGACGCGACGATCCGAGAGGTAGAAGAAACGTTGGCATCCGTCGTCCTCGTACCACCCCAGGTCGCCGAGGGAGTCCCAGCCGTCGCGGCTCTTGGCGGTGGTACCGATGTAGCGGTAGGTCGGTGCGCTGCCGGGCGCCGGCCGCATGTAGACCTCGCCGACGACCCCGGGTGGGCACTCGTTGCCGTCGTCGTCGAGCACCTTCATCTCACCTGCCACGACGACGCCGACGGTGCCGGGATGCTGCAACCACTGCGTGCCGGAGACGAACGTCAGAGCCTGAAGTTCGGTGCCGCCGTATAGTTCCCAGACCACCTCCGGTCCCAGGATGTCGATCCACGCCTGCTTGATCACCGGCGGACAGGGTGAGGCCAGGTGCCAGAACCGGCGGATCGAGGAGAGGTCGTAGGCGTCGGGGTCGGCGCGGTAGACCGGGAGCAGTCGCTGCATCACCGTCGGCACCGTGGCCAGGAACGTGACGCGGTGCTCGTCGATGAGGGCCAGGAAGTCGTGCGGGTCGAAGCGGGGCATCACGACGAGATGATGACCCAGGATCAAACCAGCTGCTGCCGTGGTGAATCCGGTGTTGTGGTTCAGCGGCACCGACAACAGATTGACGTCGCCCTCGAGCATGCCCAACGGCGTGCCGATCTCCGGCGGAACGCGGCTGTCGCCACCGGCCTCGATCAGCTTCGGCCGACCGGTGCTTCCGCCCGAGGTCATCGACTTCCACACCGGGGACACGGCCTCGGGCAGTGGCGCGTCGGACAGCGCGAGATCGGGAACGAAGTCGGCGGGTACGCTCGGCACCTGCCCGCGCGGGTCGGCCCGACCGACGATCAGCGCCCGCGCCTTCAGGTCGAGGATGCCGGTGAACTCCGCGTCGGGTAGGCGGGCGGACAGCGGCTGCGGCACGGCGCCGAGCTTCCAGCAGGCGAGCACCGACTGCACCCATGCGATCGAGTTGGGCATCGCGATGGACACGTAGTCGCCGGTGCCCACGCCCAGTTCGGCGTAAGCCCGCGCGAGGCGGTTGGTCGATGCGTCGAGCTCGGCGCGGGTCAGGGTTCGGCCGTCGCACGTGACGGCGGGCGCGTCGGGCTTGGCGGCGGCAAGCGCCGACACCTGAGTGCTGATCGGCGCGACGCCCGCGACCACCTCAGTACCCACCCTTGGTGGCGAAGATCCGGCGCGGATTCTCGACCAGCATGGTGGTGAGCTGTTCGTCGGTGACGCCGCGTTCCCGCAGTGCCGGGATGACGTCATCGTGAATGTGTAGGTAGTGCCAGTTGGGCAGCGCGACGGGCAGCGTCTCCTCGGGCAGCGCATCGAAGTAGCAGGATGCGTCGTGCGACAACACCATTCGATCGGCATGGCCGCGCTCGCACATCGTCACCACGGTGTTGACGCGGTCCTCGAAGCCGAGGAATGCGTCGACGCCGAACCGGTCCATGCCGAGGTACGAGCCTTCGGCGATGAGCTCCTCGAGGTAGCCGATGTCGGTGGTGTCTCCGCTGTGGCCGATGACGACGCGGCTCAGGTCGACGCCCTCCTCGGCGAAGATCCGCTGTTGCTCGAGGCCGCGTCGGGTCGCCGCGTGGGTGTGCGTCGAGATGGGGACACCGGTCTGCCGGTGGGCCTGCGCGACGGCGCGCAGCACCCGCTCGACACCCGGGGTGACGCCCGGTTCGTCGGTGGCGCACTTGAGAATCGCCGCCTTGACTCCGGTGTCGGCGATGCCCCGCTCGATGTCGCGGACGAACATCTCGGTCATGATCTCCGGGCCACCGAGCGCGGCGCCGGGACCGAGGTAGTGGAAGTGCATCGGGAGGTCGTTGTAGGTGTAGAGGCCGGTGGCCACCACGATGTTCAGCTCGGTGGCCGCCGCGATCCGCGCGATGCGGGGGATGTAGCGCCCGAGCCCGACCACCGTCAGGTCGACGATGGTGTCCACGCCGCGGGACTTGAGTTCATTGAGCCGCACGATGGCGTCGGCTTCCCGCTTGGCTCCGTCACCCCAGCTCTCGGGATAGTTCTCCATGATCTCGGTGGTCATGATGAACACGTGCTCGTGCATCAGCGTGACGCCGAGGTCGTCGAGGTCGATGGTTCCGCGGGCGGTATCGAGAGTTGGCACTCACTCGATGTTAGGGACGATTTCGCGCTCCGATCGCGGAATCGGGACCACCGATGCCGCCAGGACGGCCACGGAGATCAGCGCGAGTAGCTGGACGCCCCAGGCGTGGCCGAGGTAGCCGTCGACCGAACGCCAGGGGTACTGGCTCAGCACCGCGCCCGCCAGGATCATCCCGGTCGCCGCCGCGGCGAGGGTCAGCACGTCGGACCGGTCCGTCCGTGAGCGCAGCAGGTAGCGGGCACCGATCGCGACGGCGACGACCACGCCGCCAACGACTCCCGAGACGACGAACCCGACGGCCAGCACGGCTGCTCCCGCGCCGACCGGCCCGAGCCGCCAGGGCTGAGCCGGCTGCTCCGGTGGGCGTTCGCGGCGGACGGAAAGGAAGGCCAGGAGCAGGAGCACCGGCAGCAGGGCCAGTCCGCCGAGCAGGCCGACCCGGTAAGGGGTGTTGGAGGCGAAGTCGAGGGTGACGGGCCCAGAGGTTCCCGCGGGCAGTACCCACCCCTGCTGCCAGCCGTTCACGGTGATCGGTGTCAGATGGGCGCCGTCCGCGGTGTGTGCCGTCCAACCGGGATTGATGCTCTCGGGCACCACCAGTACCCGCCGGGCGTCCGACGCGGTGACCTCGACCTGGCGTCGATCGGCCTGCCACTGCGTGGTCTGCACCGAAGTCGTTGGCGCGCTTGGCAATCCGGCTGCCAGCGGGCCAGCCAGTTGAACGCCGTCAGCGACGAACGCCGGGCCCGGGCTGATCACCAGTTCCTGCTGCCCGGCGGGCAGCGCGATCGTGGTGGTCTGGCACGGTTGGGCGGGGATGGGTTCGTCGTCCAGCAGCGCGGCGACCGTGGTGTGCACCGACGTCTGGACGAACTGGCCGGCGATGCCGATGATGGGGCCCTTGCCGCAGGGCAGCACGATCGCCCGCGTGCGGTTGCGCGCTGCGTCGGGGGCGGCGATCGGGGCGCCGCGTCCGTCCAGCGCGGTCACCTCCGCTAGGCCGGGTGGCTTGACCTGGTCGAAACCTAGTGCGGTGCGGTCGATTACGTCATGCCAATCCAGCAGGGAGATGGTAACGGTGTCGGTGACGTGCGGTGTGAGTGACACGGTCTGTAGGTCGTTGGCCGCCAGGGTCCGCACCTGGGGTCCGATCCCGAGGTCGACGGCGACGATCGTCGGGTGCGCCGGCAACTCGGACGGACTGGGCGTCAGGCGTAGCGCCGCGACTTCGGTGGCACGCGGCAGCTTCACCGTCAACGTCGCCGCGGTGCGGTGCTGCACGATGCTCTGCGGTGCGGTCCAGGAGGTCCGCGGATCGCCGTCGCCCGCGGCGTAGGACGAGCCGAGCACGTCGATGACGTCTGCGTCGCCGAGCGTTCGGGCGGTGCCTGGTTCGGCGACCAGGTCCGCGAGGTTGGGCCCCTGGCGCGCCCGCACCCAGACCGTCGGCGCAACCACCGTGGCGGCCGGAACCGACAGTGTGCGACTGAGGTTGACCGGTTCCTCCGGCGACAGGGCCATGGTCGAGGCGCACCGCACCCCGTCCGGACCGTCCGCGCAGCCGGGGCGTCCGAGCAACTCAGATCCCAGATCCCACTGTGCAACAGCCGAACCCGGCGGTGGCGCCGGCACGTCGACGGTGTGTCGGAGGCTGACCGGCTGAGCGAAGCCGGAGGCGTCGTACTGCGTGATGGTGAAGTCGGTGATGCCGAACTGCACACCGGGCGAGCCGTCGTCGGTCGCCACCGCCGTGAACCTGACCCACGGTGTCTCGCCGATCGGCAGCGCTGCGGACAACGGCTTGCCGGCCTGGTCGAACCGCAGCGTGCTGGTGCCGGTGGCGGTCGAGATCTCGATGCGCCGCACCTGCGCGCCGACGGCGGTCGCACTCGGGGTGATGCTGACCGCGGCGTTGGTGATCGGATGGTCGAAGTCGACCTGAAGCCACTGTCCCACAGCCGCTTGCAACGAGTTGGACACCCAGCTGGTGGCCGGATCCCCGTCGATCGCAGCCGTCGCTCCGGCTGCGGGCGCCACGTTCGGCAGCGCGGTGGAGTCGGCCGCCGAACTCGACACCGACACTCGGCCGCCCGGCCACCTGCCGTAGACGGCGGCCACGTCGCCGGCGGGATAGTCCATCACGCGGTTGAACGTGTTTCGCGAGTCGCCCGGGCTGCGGACGGCCGACGAGTGATCGTCGACGCGGCCGTAGTCGGTCTCGCGGGCCACCGGACTGTCGGTGACCGTGACGACGGGCGCCGATAGCCCTGCCGCCCGTGCGTCGTCGCTCAGCAGCATCGGACCCAGCGGCGGCTGACCCAGCAACCGACGCCGTTCGTCGATCCGCAGCAGCGCCTCGGGGCCGCCGTCCAGCCGCCCCATCGCGTCGGCGTCGGTCAGGTAGGGCCGCAGGGGGCGGCCGCCGTCGACCCGGTAGATCTCCACCGCCGGGTAGCGGGGCCGCAGCCCGCTGTCGGTTACGAAACCGGCCAGCGTGCCGGGACCCACGGGCTCGCCGAACTGCGCGACCTTCGCCAGCCCGGGCGACCCGTCGACCACCCGGTGCACCAGCAGCGGCCGAGCCGACCGAGACGCGTCCGGGTCGAGGTCATTGCGCACGACGAGGTACGAAATTCCCTGTCGGACAAGAGTATCGGCGAGACCGGCCGATGGCCGACCGGCGGCGAACAGCCGTTGCACCGAGTCCAGTGCGCGGATGGTCTGCGGCGGCGTCAGCGGGATCGAGTCACGCACTCCCCACGGGCTGGTGCCCAGCACCTGCAGTGGCTCGTCGTGGCTGGTGCCCCACACCTGCGTGGCGAACGGGGCCCCGGGCACCACCAGCACCCGGCCGGGGGTGGGACCGTCGTGCTCGTCGAGCCAGTCGGCGGCGTCGTGCCAGTACTGCGGGATCGCGGTGAACGTGCCGGGTGGGGTCAGTCGCCCCGTCCAGGCCAGCGACGTGGCCACGGTCATCGCCACCAGCACGACGGCGCCGACGGCGATCCGCCGGTCGCGCTCGGGGTGGGCCAGCGCCTGAAGCCACTCCTGCCGCGGGGCACTGCCGGGGAGCGGCACCCGTCGCAGCAGATGCGCGAGGCCCAACACCAGCGGCAACCGGATCAACGGCTCCAGCTTGTGCACGTTGCGCAGGGGCGTGCCGTCGGCGTCGAGGAAGGCTTGGACCGAGTGCGCGAACGGGCTGCCCAGCCCGCCCGAGTAGCCGACCGCGAGCAGCACCAGCCCGGTGAGCAGCATGACGATCAGCCGGCCCCGGGCCGGCATCGAGCGCAGCGCCAGCCCAGCCAGTCCGGCGGCGGCGACCAGCGTCGTGGCCAGCACCGCGACCGATCCCGTCACCAGCGACGCCCCGGCGGTCGCGGTCGGCGCGACGAACGGCGTCCAGCTGTACGTTCCGCGCAACACCTCGACCAGCGACAGCCACTGAGTCGTCACGCCGGACGACTCGATGAAGTCCAGGAACGGCGGGCTGACCCGGCCCAGCATGACCAGCGCGACCACCCACCACGCCACCGCGAGCACGCCGCACAGTGCCCACCACCCGGTGAAGCGCCACCACAGCCGGTTCGGTCGGTGCGCCGCCCACCAGATGAGCGCCGCCAGGCAGGCGGTCAGGGTCGCCACCGCGTTGACGGCGCCCATCAGCGCCAACGCCAATGCCGACCTGGCCGCGAGCACCCGTACCGAGCCACCGCGCAAGCTGGAAGTCGCCGTCGGCCCGGCTCCGTTGAGTGCCAGGACCACCGGCAGCAGCACCCACGGCGCCAGCATCATCGGCAACGTCTCCGAGGAGATCGCCCCCAGCGTCGTCAGCACCCGCGGCGACAGCGTGAACGCCAGCGCCGCCAGCACCCGCGACCCCGGACTGCCGATGCCCAGCGCCTCGGCCAGCCGCAGCACGCCCCAGAAGCCGACCACCAGCAGCAGCGCCCACCACAGCCGCTGGGTCACCCAGCCGGGCACCCCGAGCTGCTCGCCGGCCAGGAAGAACGCGCCATGCGGGAAGAGGTAGCCGTACGCCTGATTCTGCGCCTGCCCGAACGGCAGGTCGCTGTTCCACAGGTTCGCCGCCCTGGCCAGGAACCGCAGCGGGTTGGCAGTCAGGTCCAGCTTGGTGTCGGGCGAGATGCGGCCGGGCGACTGCGCGAAGGTCAGCCCCAGCGCGATCGCGGCGACGAGCCACAGCCAGCGCCGACGCAGGGGTTCCGCCGGCAGGAGCGCAGACTCCTGGGAGTCAAGATCGGCGGGCAGTGTTGGCACGTGGGCAGGAGGCTCGACCCGACTGTCGACGTCGGCGGACAGGGGCTGGGCGGCCGGGACCTTAGGTCCGGTCGCCGTACTCGACCCTGTTGAGCACGGACGACCCGGGATCGCCTGCCTGCAGCGCCGGCTTGGTGTCCTGCTGCACCATGAGCGTCACCCCGAAGATTGCTGCGGCACCGAGCAACAGTCCCACGACGATGCTGGCCGCAGCGGGCAAGACGAACCGTTCCACCTGGCCAAGGTAGCACTCGGCCGAACTAGCGAGCGCCGAGCCGCGCTCAGTACAGGACCACCACGGCGCCGCGGCCCCCGCGGCAGGTGATCCACGGGTCGGTGCCCTCGGCCGAGCAGGTGACGAAGAAGTCGTTGCCGACGCACGCCGCGCCCTCGGAGCACGGGATCGCTCCCGCGGCCACGATCGAGCGCGGTTCGCGGCTGGGGTCGGCGGCATTCCAGTAGGCCTTCAGCACGCTGCCGACGAAGAAGCAGGTCGCGGCCGGGCTGCCGCGAACGCCCTGACTGGCCCAGCCCGCCTGACCGGTCACCTGGTAGCCACCCTCGCAGTTCTCGCCGGTGGGGTCGGCGCCGCGAATCTCCGCGGGCCGGGGCCGCCCTCCGACGCCGGTGCTGGCCGGCTGCCCCGGCGGGGCGGGCGGTTGGGCGCCGCTCGAGGAGGATGCCGCCGCACCGGTGGAGGGCCGATCGTTGCCGCCACCGCGGGCGACGACGACCACCAGCACGATCACCAGCGCGATCAGCGCGGCCACGCCGGTGAACGCCCACAGGCGGGCTGCAGACGTCGAACCGCCGTAGCGGCGCGGCTCGTGGGCGCCGGTCTCGAAGTCCGGCGGCGCGGCGTAGGACGGCTCGGACAGTCGACCGGCCGCCATCGTGGGCGCGAACTCTGGGTCGACCTCGGCGAAACCCGACGAGTCCGGCTCGGGACCCGGTTCCTCGGCCGACCAGGCGGGCACGAAGACCGCAGGCATTCCCGACCCGGTCGTCGGGTGGGCGAGGTGCTCGGTCGGTGCGTGCGCGGCCGGGTCGACGACGGGCTGCGCCTGCGTCGCGGCGGTCGCGGCGTCGCGCAGGGCGGCCGCGAAGTCCAGGCACGCGTTGAATCTGTGCCGTGGGTCGGGGGCGAGGGCGCGCAGGAGAGCCGGGTCGAATGCGGCCAGATCCTGACGGGTGTCCCCGAGCGGGGGCACGGGCGTGGGATGGGTGTTCTTCTCCGGCGGAGACCCGCTGAGTAGGTGGTAGGCCGCGGCCGCCAGGCCGTACTGGTCGGCCCTCTCGTCGGCGTCATCGCGGGGAGTGCCGAAGTCGGTGAGCAGCACCCGGCGACGCTGGTCGCCGCTCAGCAGGATGCTGGCCGCCGTCACCCCGCCGTGCACCGAGTGCCTGGAGTGCGCGTAGTCCAACGCGTCGGCGATCGAGGTGACGATGTCGAGCACCTGATCGGCCGGCAGTCCGGTGTCGTACCGATCGCGGATCAGGGCGGCGGCGTCCGTGCCGTCGACGAAGTCCATTGCGAGCCACGCCAGCCCCTGGTATTCGCCATGGTCGTGCACGCCGACGATGTGTGGGTGCCACAGGGTCGTGGCCGCAGCGGCGTGCCGCTGGAAGGCGATTCGCATTCCGTCGTCGGCGACGACCCGGGCCGGCAGCACCCGCAGGGCGTCCTGGCGCAGCAGCCGGCGGTGGGCCGTGAGATACACCTCGCCGTGGGTGCCGGCGCCGACTTGGCGCACCACCGCGTAATCCGCGAAGACGTCTCCGGGGCGCAGCGGCATGTTGGATGAGATTACTCAGCGGTTACGATTCGGCCCATGCCCGAGGCCAGTCAGCGGCGCACCATCGTGTCGATCGTAGGGGCGCTCGTCGTCATCGCCGCCGTGGTGGTGGCGGGTGTGTACTTCATCAAGAACCGCAATTCGTCGGCCACCGCGGCGCAACCGTCGTCGGCCACCACCGCCAGTGCGGCGCCTCTGCCGCCGCCGGAAGCACCCGTGTGTGGTGAGGGACCGGCGCTGCTCGCGGCGATGAGTGACCGCGACAAGCTGGCTCAGCTCTTGATGGTCGGCGTCACCGGCGCCGACGACGCCCGCGCCGTCGTCGCCAAGGATCACGTCGGCGGCATCATGATCGGCAGCTGGACCGATCTGACGATGATGGGCGATCCGCTCAAGCAGATCGCCGCCTCCTCCGGACCGCTGCCGCTGGCGGTCAGCACCGACGAGGAGGGCGGCCGCGTTTCGCGGTTGAAGAGCCTGATCGGCGTGCAGCAGTCGGCGCGCGTCCTTGGTGCGACCGTCACCGCGCAACAGGTGCACGACATCGCCCTGGCCCGCGGCCGCGCGATGAAGGACCTGGGCGTCACCATCGACTTCGCGCCCGTCGTGGACGCGTCCGACCAGGACGACGACACCGTGATCGGCGACCGCTCCTTCAGCAATGACCCGCAGAAGGTCACCGAGTACGCCGGTGCCTACGCGCGCGGTCTGCTCGACGCGGGAATCACGCCGGTGCTCAAGCACTTCCCCGGTCACGGGCACGCCTCCGGCGATTCCCATCTTGGTGGCGTGGTGACGCCGCCGCTGTCCAAGTTGATGACCGCCGACGTGGTGCCGTACCGCGAACTGACGACGCTGCCGGGCACCGCGGTCATGGTCGGGCACATGCAGGTGCCCGGACTGACGGGAAGCGATCCGGCGAGCCTGAGCCCGGCCGCCTACGACTTGCTGCGCAGCGGCGGGTACGGCGGACCGCCGTTCGATGGCGTGGTGTTCACCGACGACCTCTCCAGCATGGGCGCCATCAACCAGAACTACACGGTGGCGCAGGCAGCGCTCAAGGCGTTGCAGGCGGGTGCCGACATCGCGCTGTGGATCACCACCGACGAGGTGCCCGGAGTCCTGGACGCGCTGGAGGCCGCGCTCAAGTCGGGCGGATTGGCCATGAAGAAGGTCGATGATTCGGTGCTACGCATCGCGGCGGTCAAGGGCAAGAGTTCACGCTGCGGAGGCTGAGCTGCTTCCGATTGCTTACCCTGGGATGGGAAATCGAGAAGGGCGCGTGACATGGCAGGTGGGACCAAGCGGTTGCCGCGCGCCGTCCGGGAGCAGCAGATGCTCGACGCCGCGGTACAGATGTTCTCCGTCAACGGCTATCACGAGACGTCGATGGACGCGATCGCCGCGCAGGCCGAGATCTCCAAGCCGATGCTGTACCTGTACTACGGCTCCAAGGAGGAGCTGTTCGGTGCCTGCCTCGACCGCGAACTCGGCCGCTTCGTGGACACGGTGCGGGCCGACATCGACTTCAGCCAGCCCCCGCGGGAGCTGCTGCGCAACGCGGTGGTGGCGTTCCTCAGCTACATCGACGCCAACCGCGCGTCGTGGATGGTGCTCTACACCCAGGCCACCAGCTCGCAGGCGTTCGCCCACACCGTGCGCGAGGGCCGCGAGCGCATCATCGACCTGGTCGGTGGGCTGCTGCAGTCCGGGACGCGAAACCCCGCCCCGGACAGCGACTTCGACATGACGGCGGTGGCACTGGTCGGCGCGGGCGAGGCGGTCGCGACCAGGGTCAGCACCGGCGACGCCGACGTCCACGACGCCGCCGAGCTGATGATCAACCTGTTCTGGCGCGGCCTCAAGGGCAGACCCGCCGACACGCAAGCCTCGGCGGCCACGGGCTAGCCCTGCCCACGTGAGTGGCCCGTTGCGTCACGCAGCGAGTCGAAAGCGTGTGACAGCTGGCCGCTCGCTACAGCGCGCTGACCGTCCCGGTCAGGTGCGGGTAGCCCTTGGACAGGTTGCGCAGCGCCAACTCCCAGCCGCCGGCCACCCGGTCGACGTAGAGGCCGACTCGGGCGGGCAGCAACACCGGCTTGCCGAAGCGCACCGAATACGTCACCGCGTCGGGCAGCTGAGCCTCGATGTTCGCCAATACTGCTGCAGCAGTGAACATTCCGTGGGCGATCGAGGTCGGGAAGCCGAACAGCTTGGCGCCGAGTGAGCTGGTGTGAATTGGGTTGTGGTCCCCGCCGACGGCGGCGTAGTGCCGGATCTGGCCAGGGGTGATGTGCAGCACCGCGTTCGGCGGCGGGAGCTTCTGCGGCTTCTTCTTTTGCTCCGGCCGTGGCTCGTCGGACAGGCTGGTCTTCTGCTGGTGCAGGAACGTCGTCACCTGATGCCAGGCCGTCTCGTTGCCGACGCTGACGTCGGTGATGACGTCGACCAGGAGGCCCTTGCGGTGCTCCCGCAGATTCTCCGCGTGCACCTCGATGCCGACGGTGTCGGTGACGGCGATCGGCCGGTACCGGGTGATCTGGTTCTCGACGTGCACCGAACCCATTGCGGCGAAAGGAAAGTCGAACCCGCTCACCAACGACATCACCGAAGGAAACGTCAGCGCGAACGGATACGTCAGCGGCACCGTGTCACCGAACCGCAGTCCGGTCACCGCGGCGTACTCGGCGACGTTGGCCGGGTCGATGGGCAGTTCCTCGACGGTGACCCTCCGGTCGGGCACCGTGTCGCCGCGCGAGACGAACGGCAGGGCGCCCGCCGCCGCCAGCAGCATGTTCTTGCGCCCACTGGGCTGGGTCATCGGATCACGCCCCCAACATCGCCTGGCCGCACACCCGAATGGTGTTGCCGGTGACGGCGTTACTGGCTGGGCTGGCGAAGTAGGCGATGGCCTCGGCGACGTCCACCGGCTGGCCGCCCTGGAACAGCGAGTTGAGTCGGCGGCCGACCTCGCGGGTGGCCAGCGGGATGGCCTCGGTCATCTTGGTCTCGATGAACCCCGGGGCCACGGCGTTGATCGTGATGCCCTTCTCGCCGAAGACCGGGGCCAACGCCTGCGTCATGCCGATCATGCCGGCCTTGGTGGCGGCGTAGTTGGTCTGGCCACGGTTGCCGGCGATGCCCGCCATCGACGACAGGCCGACGATGCGGCCGCCCTCGCCGATGACGCCGCTGTCCACCAGTGCCTGGGCAAGTCGTTGTGGCGCAAGCAAGTTGACTGCGACCACGGAGTCCCAGCGGCCGTCGTCCATGTTGGCCAGCAGCTTGTCACGGGTGATCCCGGCGTTGTTCACCAGAATGTGAGCCTTACCGCCCGACTGTTCCGAGAAGTGCTCGCGCAGGTGCTCGGTGATGCGGTCGACGGCGTCGGGCGCGGTGACGTCGAGGGTCAGCGCCGTCCCGTTCACCTTCGTCGCGGTCTCGGCCAGTGCCTCGGCCGCCTGCTCGACGTCGATCGCCACCACCTTCGCGCCGTCGCGGGCGAACACCTTGGCGATCTCGGCGCCGATGCCCCGAGCGGCACCGGTCACCAGCGCGACCTTGCCGGCCAACGGCTTGTCCCAGTCGGCGGGCGGCGCCGAGTCCTTCTCGTCGACGTAGAAGACCTGCGCATCGACGTAGGCGGACTTCGCCGAGAGCAGGAACCGGACGGTCGACTCCAGACCGGTTGCGGCCGGCTTGGCGTCGGCGGCCAGGTACACCAGCCCGACCGTCGCGCCGTGCTGCAGTTCCTTGCCGAGCGAGCGGGTGAAGCCCTCCAGCGCCCGCTGGGCGATGCGCTCGTCGACGCTGCCGGTCTGGTCGGGCGTGGTGCCGATGACGACGACGCGGCCGCTGTGGCCGAGGTTGCGCAGCAGCGGGGTGAAGAAGTCGCGCAGGGCCTTGAGTCCTTCGGGGGTGGTGATGCCAGTGGCGTCGAACACCAGTCCACCGAAGGAGTCCGCCCAACGGCCGCCGAGGTTGTCGCCGACCAGGTCGTAGTCCTGAGCGAGTGCCGTCCGCAGCGGTTCGGCCACGCGGCCCTCCCCGCCGATCAGGACGGGTCCGGCCAGCGGGGGCTCACCGGCCCGGTAGCGACGCAGCGTCTCGGGCTGCGGGACGCCGAGTTGCTTGGCCAGAAATGCCCCTGGACCGGAGTTGACCACTTGCGAGAACAGATCGGAAGCCACTGCGCTGCCTTTCGAGGAGAACGGGTCGTGCGGGCGAACGGGGGGTACCCCATTTGCCGAGGGTCACTGTCGCATCGGTCACGAACTTACTCCAGAGTAATAACGGTGGGTAGTATGACCCCCGACACTTAGCAACCACATTCAAGCGATGGAGATGAACGTGGCCGATACCCAGTCCTCCGCCAAGACCGCCCGTCGAGTTGCCATTCTCGGCGGCAACCGGATCCCGTTCGCGCGGTCCGACGGCGCCTATGCCAACGCGTCGAACCAGGACATGTTCACCGCCGCCCTCGGCGGGCTCGTCGACCGGTTCAATCTGAAGGGCGAGCGTCTCGGCGCCGTCGTCGGCGGTGCCGTGCTCAAGCACAGCCGGGACTTCAACCTGATGCGCGAATGCGTCCTCGGGAGCGCACTGTCGCCGTACACGCCCGCCTACGACCTGCAGCAGGCGTGCGGCACCGGTCTGCAGTCCACCATCGCGGTGGCCAACGCCATCGCGCTGGGCCAGTACGACTCCGGCGTCGCGGGCGGCGTGGACACCACCTCGGACGCCCCCATCGCCCTGGGTGACGACCTGCGTCGCGTGCTTCTCGGCCTGCGCCGGGCCAAGTCCAACGTCGCGCGCCTCAAGCTCGTCGGCCAGCTCCCCGCGGCGTTGGGCGTCGAGATCCCTACCAACGGCGAACCCCGCACCGGGATGTCGATGGGTGAGCACGCGGCCGTCACCGCCAAGCGGATGGCCGTCAAGCGCGTCGACCAGGACGCGCTGGCCGCGGCCAGCCACCAGAACATGGCGGCCGCGTACGACCGCGGGTTCTTCGACGACCTCGTCACCCCGTTCCTGGGGCTCTACCGCGACAACAACCTGCGTGCCGACTCGACGGCCGAGAAGCTGGCCAAGCTCAAGCCGGTGTTCGGCGTGCGCAACGGCGACGCCACCATGACGGCGGGCAACTCCACGCCGCTGACCGACGGTGCCTCGGTGGCGCTGCTGTCCAGCGACGAGTGGGCGCAGGCGCACTCGCTGCCGGTGCTCGCCTACTTCGTCGACGGCGAGACCGCCGCAGTGGACTACGTCAACGGCGACGACGGGCTGCTGATGGCGCCCACGTATGCGGTGCCGCGGCTGCTGGCGCGCAACGGCCTGACGCTGCAGGACTTCGACTACTACGAGATCCACGAGGCGTTCGCCTCGGTGGTGCTCGCGACGCTGAGTGCCTGGGAGTCCGAGGAGTACTGCAAGGAGCGGCTCGGCCTCGATGCGGCGCTGGGCAGCATCGACCGGTCGAAGCTCAACGTCAACGGATCCTCGCTGGCCGCTGGCCACCCGTTCGCCGCGACCGGCGGCCGGATCGTCGCGCAACTCGCCAAGCAGCTGGCGGAGAAGAAGCGCGAGACGGGTCAGCCGGTGCGCGGTCTGATCTCCATCTGCGCGGCCGGCGGCCAGGGCGTCACGGCGATTCTCGAAGCCTGACCCAACGGGTGTAACGCCCCGGGACGGGTGGTCGATAAGACCCATAGCTCCGTGTTGCCGTCTGACCCCCCGACCCGACGGCAACACGGGGCCACTCTTCTTTCCCGGCCCCTCATCCCCGCCCGCCTCGAGTGTGCGCACAGATCGCGGTGCGAGGCGTTTCAGCGATCTGTCAGCACACTCGATGGGTGACTCAGGCGACCGGCGGATCCTTCATCGCCCTGATCGGTCCGCCGCTGGGTGCCGGCGCGAACAGGGTGCCCCGCAGGCTGCCGCGCGCCGTCCGCACGGCGACCAGTCCCCAGGTGCCCAGCAGCCCGGCGTAGGCGATTCCCGCCGCCACCTCGAACGCCGGTAGCCCGGTGTGGTGGGCCAGCTGCGCGGTGCCGGTCACGAAGGTGCCGACCGGGAACGTCAGGCTCCACCACGTCAGCGCGAAAGGCATGCCCCGCCGCAGGGTGCGCACCGTCAGCGACGTGGCCAGCACGATCCACAGCACCGCGAAGCCCCACACGGGCACGCCGAACAGCACCGCGAAGACGTTCATCGCGCCGGCCGGATCGGCAGGCACGGCGAGCGCCGCGGCCGTTCCGAGCAGACCGGCCGCGGTGATGCCCTGGCCGAGCGGGCCGAGCACGATCCACAGCGTCGGCACCCGGGCCGTGCCCGACGTGCCGTACAGGGCCAACCTGCTCCAGATCATGCTGATGATGATCAGCGCCGCGAACAGCGACAGGCCGAACATCGCGTAGCAGCCGTACAGCAGCGTGGTGCGGCCGGTGCCCGGCGGCAGGTGCGGTATCAGCAGGGCGCCCGCGGCCGCCGACACCATCGGCGGAACCACCGGCATCAGCCAGCCGCCGAAGGCCGCGTCGGGTTCGACGTTGAGCTGGGTGAACATCAGGAGCGGGATCGTCGCCGCGGTGAAGAGGCCGCCGACCGTGCCAGCGGTCCACAGCACCCACGCCAGGTCGACGGCCACCCGCGCGCCGATCAGGTCCTTGCCGACGAGCAGCGCACCCGACCCGACCGTCATCAACGCCATCGGGGCGGCGCCGTAGAAGTGCGCCATCTGCGGGTTGCGCGAATGGGCCCGCGCCACCGTCGGATGGCTGATCCACTGCAGCGTCACCGCGACGACGAGCACCAGCAGCAGGAGCGCCGCCGCCACCCACACGATCGTGGAGAACACGTGCAGGCCCGGCACGTGAGTCGGCAGCGTCGCACCCGCCGTCGCCACGATCCCGGTGCCCATCACCGACGAAAACCAGTTGGGCCCAAAGTTCTGCAGCCGAGCCGCTGTGGTGGTCATCGATGGACATTGAACAGGACGCGCGTGTGCTTCGATGGGGTCCGTGCAGATCTCCATGTTCGGCCAACTCAGCGATGCGGGCAGCGCCAATCCGATCGACGCCTGTGTCCAGAACCTCGAGCAGCTGCGGTCCGAGGGCTTCCGCCGGTTGTGGATGAGCCAGCTGCCCTATGAGCCCGACCTCCTGACGATTCTGGCGGTGGCCCTGCACGAGGTCGCCGACATCGAGGTTGCCTCCGGCGTCGTCCCCATCCAGAACCAGCACCCCATGCAGATGGCGCAGCGGGCGCTGACGGTCAGCCTCGCCTCGGGCGGGCGGTTCATCCTCGGTCTGGGCATGACGCACCAGGCCGTCACCGAGGGCATGTGGGGCATCCCGTGGGACAAGCCGGTGCGCAGGCTCAACGAATTCCTCGACGGGCTGTTGCCGCTGCTGGCGGGTGAGCCCGCCGCCGCCTCGGGCGAGCTCCTCACCACACGCGGAGCGCTGATGATCGCCGGGGCACCCACGCCCGACGTGTACGTCGCGGCACTGGGCCCGCAGCTGCTGAAGATCGCGGGTCGCCGCACGGCCGGCACGTGCACGTGGATGACCGGGCCCAAGACGCTTGCCGGACATGTCAGTCCGGCGCTGCGGCAGGCGGCCGCGGACGCGGGCCGTCCCGACGATGCGGTTCGCGTCGTGGCGGCGCTGCCGATCAGCGTCACCGACGACGTCGACGGCGCGCGCAAGCAGGCCGCCGAGAAATTCGCCATGTACGGCGTGCTGCCGTCCTACCGCGCCATGCTCGACCGCGAGGGTTACGCCGGTCCGGAGGACGCGGCCATCATCGGTGACGAGTCGACGGTCCGGAACCGCCTCGACGAGTTGCGGGCGGCCGGTGTCGACGAGTACGTGGCCGCCACCTTCGACGAGTCACCCGAGGGCCGGGCGCGCACGCGTGCGGTGCTGCGCCGACTCGACGACTGAGCAGCGTCGTCACACGACCGGTGCTCCCGGCGGCAGTGCAACGGCCGCGACGCCCGGGGTGTGCACCGCGCCGGCCAGCCAGGGCAGCGCCGTGGTGAAGACCTGGGTCGCCAGTGGCCAGTCGTGGCGCCCCGTCGTCGGCACTACCGAGCAGACGATGCCATTGGCCCGGCCCAGTCCGCACAGCGCGTTCGCCGCCTGCGTCTGATCGGTCGGCATGCCGGCGCCGTCCCGGCCGCCGAGCCCGACGGCATCGCTGCCCTGGGAGAAGTGGTGCTGGGTTGGGGCGTCCGTCGAGATCGCAAACCATCCAGAAACACCTTGATAGTGGCCGTGTCTGGTCATCACCGTCGTCGGGTCGAACTCGGCCCACGTCGCGGAGTTCCCGGCGTACAGTCGCGCGACCGTCTGGTCCTTGGTGCCCGCGTTGGGTCCGGTATCGCCGGCGATGTCGACGAAGCTGCTGAACAGTTCGGGATGCATGACGGTTAGGTCGACGGCGCAGGTACCGCCCATCGACCAGCCGACGACGCCCCAGTTCGCACTCGCGGAACTGGTGCCGAAGTGCGAGTTGACATACGGCACCACGTCTTTCGTGAGATGGTCGGCGACGTTCCCGCGAACCCCGTTGACGCACTCGGTGTCGTTGTTGAACGATCCGCCGGAGTCGACGAACACCAGCACCGGCGCGGCGCCGGCGTGTGAGGCGGCGAACGCATCGGCGATCGCCGCGGCGTTGCCGGTGCGGAGCCAGTCGGCGGGAGTGTTGAACTCGCCGCCGATCATCATCACCGCCGGCAGTGTGGCGGTCGGGCTGGTGAACCACTTCGGCGGCAGGTACACCAACTCGGTGCGATGCTTGAAACCCGATGCATCCGAGGGGATGTCGACCGGCACGACGCTGCCGTGGTTCTGGCCGGTTCCGGCCTTCCGCATGGCTTCGACGGTGCCCAGGTCTGTTTCGTCGGGCAGCGGACCGGCGGTCAGCTGGTTCCAGGCAACCTGCACGGTGGGGAAGTAGCCGACCCACGTGTTCAGCGCCAGGCCGGTGCTCAGCAGGCACAGGGGAACGGCGGCGACCGCGGCGATGCGGCGCCACTTCACCCCGCGCCAGCCGAGCACGGCGGCGGCGATGGCGAAACCGGTGACACCGGTCCAGACCCACAGCGAGTCGGGCGCGGGATCGCCCGCCATGCCTTGGGAGTCGACATACCAGTGGGTCCACGCCGCCACCCCGAGGCCCACCGCGACGGACAGCGGCAGCCACCTCAGCCACCACCGGCGGGTGCGCCAGCCGATCGCGGCGATCAGGACGACCGCGGCGAGGATCTGGACCGTGAGTGGCAACCACCCGTGCAGCAGAGACAAACCGTGGCGGTAGGTCGCGGGGGCGTCGGCGGCCAAGAGGTTCACCACTACATCGTGGCAATGAAACCTGGGCGCTAGCTGTCCCTGTGCTATGAACGCAAAGGCCATGAACGCAGAGGCTATGAACGCAAAGGCCATGAAACGCAAAGGGCCCCCGCCGATGGCGGGGGCCCAACGCGTGTGCGACTCAGTGGCGACTTAGAACGACGCCTCGTCGAGTTCCATGACCTCGTTGTCGATGTTCTCGAGCACCGTGCGGGTGCTCGACAGCAGCGGCAGGAAGTTCTTGGCGAAGAACGACGCGACGGCGATCTTGCCCTCGTAGAACGCGGCGTCGGTGCCGGTGACACCCTCGTCGAGCTTGGCGATCGCGACGGCGGCCTGCTTCTGCAGCAGCCAGCCGAGCACCAGGTCGCCGACGCTCATCAGGAAGCGCACCGAACCGAGGCCCACCTTGTAGATGCTGGCCGAGTCCTCCTGCGCCGACATCAAGTAGCCGGTCAGCGTCGCGGCCATGCCCTGCACGTCCGCCAGCGCGTTGGCCAGCAGCTCGCGCTCGGCCTTCAGCCGGCCGTTGCCCGACTCGTTCTTGACGAACTGCTCGATCTCGTTCGCGACGTAACCCAGCGCAACACCCTTGTCGCGGACGATCTTCCGGAAGAAGAAGTCCTGCGCCTGGATGGCGGTGGTGCCCTCGTAGAGCGAGTCGATCTTGGCGTCGCGGATGTACTGCTCGACCGGGTAGTCCTGCAGGAACCCCGAACCACCGAAGGTCTGCAGGCTCTCGGTCAGCTTGGCGTACGCCTGCTCGGATCCGACGCCCTTGACGATCGGGAGCAGCAGGTCGTTGACCTTGCCGGCGAGCTCGGGATCGACACCGTGCACGGCCTTGGCGACCTCGGCGTCCTGGAACGTCGCGGTGTAGAGGTACAGCGCGCGCAGCGACTCGGCGTAGGCCTTCTGAGTCATCAGCGACCGGCGCACGTCGGGGTGGTGCGTGATGGTCACGCGGGGCGCGGCCTTGTCGGTCATCTGGGTCAGGTCGGCACCCTGCACGCGCGTCTTGGCGTACTCGAGGGCGTTCAGGTAGCCGGTCGACAGCGTCGCAATGGCCTTGGTGCCCACCATCATTCGCGCCTGCTCGATGACCTCGAACATCTGCGCGATGCCGTTGTGCACCTCGCCGACGAGCCAGCCGACGGCGGGGGTGCCGTGCTGGCCGAGCGACAGCTCGCAGGTCGCCGAGACCTTCAGGCCCATCTTGTGCTCGACGTTGGTGACGAAGACGCCGTTGCGCTCGCCGGGCTCACCGGTCTCGAAGTCGAAGTGGTACTTCGGCACGAAGAACAGCGACAGACCCTTGGTGCCGGGTCCGGCGCCCTCGGGGCGGGCCAGCACCAGGTGCAGGATGTTCTCGCCGATGTCGTCGGCGTCGCCGGAGGTGATGAAGCGCTTCACGCCGTCGAGGTGCCAGGTGCCGTCGGGCTGCTGGACGGCCTTGGTGCGGCCCGCGCCGACGTCGGAACCGGCGTCGGGCTCGGTCAGCACCATGGTCGACGTCCAGCCGCGCTCGGCAGCCAGGATGGCCCACTTCTTCTGTTCTTCGGTGGCCTGGTTGTAGAAGATGCTCGCGAAGCCGGCACCCATCGAGTACATGTAGACCGCCGGGTTGGCGCCGAGCACGTGCTCCATCAGGGCCCACTGCAGCGCGCGGGGCATCGGCATGCCGCCGAGCTCCTCGGCGAGACCGATCTTGTCCCAGCCGCCGTCGATGATCGTGCGGACCGACTTCTTGAACGCCTCTGGGAGCTTCACCGTGTGCGTGTCGGGATCGAAGACCGGCGGGTTGCGGTCGCTGTCGGCGAACGAGTCGGCGATCGGGCCCTCGGCCAGTCGGCAGATCTCGGCGAGCATGTCGCGGGCGGTGTCGGCGTCGAGATCGCTGTATGCGCCCTCGCCCAGAACCTCGTCCACGCCGAACACCTCGAACAGGTTGAATACCTGGTCACGGACGTTGCTCTTGTAATGGCTCACGATGTCTCCTCGATGAGATTCCGTCTGAGGTTGGGTACTTGGGCTAAGTTACCCACCAGTAACTGCTACCGACTATACCGGCTGGTAACTTGTTCTCAAAGCAGTGCCGAGCAAATTTCTGCTGGCTAACCAACCCGACGGTTGATTGGGGCGGTCAAATTGCGTCGCCACCGGCCCTGAGCTGCGACGACGCCGTATTGTGATGTCTGCCACGAGGCCCCCCAGCATGCCGCTATGGTGTGACCAATGAGGCGTGTGGTGGTCTGGGGAACGGGCAACATGGGGTCCACCGCAATCCGATCGGCGTTGGCGTTTCCCGGGTTGAGCCTGGCCGGCGTCATCACCTCGTCCGACGACAAGGTGGGGCGGGACGCCGCGACGTTCGCGGGCCGTGAGGCAGACACCGGCATCCTCGCGAGCAAGGACGTCGACGCCGCACTCACCGACTGTGACGCGGTGGCGTACATGGCGTCCGGCGACGTCCGACCCGACGACGCCATCGCCGACATCGAGCGGTGTCTGCGGGCGGGCGCCCACGTCGTCACCCCCTCGCTGTACTCGCTGTACGACCCGCGCTCGGCCCCGCAGGAATGGGTCGAGCGACTCACCGCCGCCTGCGTCGACGGTGGCTCGACGCTGCTGGTCAGCGGTGTCGATCCGGGCTGGGCCAACGATGCGCTCGCGGTCATGGCCGCCGGGCTCTGCACCCGCATCAAGACGATCCATTGCCAGGAGATCTTCGACTACTCGACGTACGACCAACCCCACGCCGTGCGTGTGAGCTGCGGGTTCGGGGGTCCCATGGACGAGGTCCCGATGATGCTGCTGCCGTCGGTGCCCACCATGGTCTGGGGTGGCAACATCAGGCTGATCGGCCGTGGCCTCGGCATCGAGATCGACGAGATCACCGAGGTGGTCGAGCGGCTGCCGCTCGAGGAGTCGGTCGACAACGTGATGGGCCACTTCACGAAGGGCAGCCAGGGGGCGTTCTGGCTGAAGATCATCGGCTGGTCCGGCGGGCGGGACCGCATCGTCGTCGACCACATCACCCGCATCGATCCCGCGTGCGCTCCGCACTGGCCGCAACCCGACGAGGGGGTGGGGGATCATCGCGTGATCATCGATGGCGACCCTCAGCTGACCATCGTCAGCCGCGCCGACGTGCCGGGTGGCACCCGCGCCGACGGCGGCAACACCACGGCCGCCAACCGGTTGCTCGGCGCCATCGAATGGCTGGCGGCGCAGAAGCCCGGCATCTACGACGGCTTGGACGTGCCGTTGCACACCGCGCTGCCCGACTCGGTGGAGGCCACCCGCTGGGCCTAGACGAGATTATCGGTCCGGTGCGCAGCCGCGTAAGCGTGCGGCTGTAGTGGGCCGTACCCGATCACTGGCGGCACTTGCGTTCACGTCGATCGGAACGTAGCCATCGGGCCGCTGAGGCGACGATGATGGACGGCGTGTGGTCCGTTCGTACTGCGCTGCCCGTCATAGATCTGCGCGACCAGCCCGGCCTACGTCGCGTTCGGCTGCGATCCATCGCGCACGACGTCGGCTTCTTCCGTCTGACCTGTCAGGCGTGTCCGCGGCGCTGGCCCAGCGACGTAGCCGCTACGCGCCGTTACATGTGAAGATGGAGATGTTATGACCGGCACCGACCTGAGCCCCACCTCCCTGCGTGAAGCGTTCGGGCACTTCCCGACGGGCGTGATCGCGATCGCCGCGGAGGTCGACGGCGTCCGGGTCGGCTTGGCGGCGAGCACATTCGTGCCGGTGTCCCTCGATCCCCCACTGGTGTCGTTCTGCGTGCAAAACACCTCGACGACGTGGCCGAAGCTAAAGGACCTGCCGTTCCTGGGGATCAGCGTGCTCGGCGAGGCTCACGATGCGGCCGCCAAGACGTTGGCCGCGAAGACCGGCGATCGCTTCGCCGGGTTGGAGACCGAGTCATCGGACCGCGGCGCGCTGTTCATTCACGGCACCAGCGTGTGGCTCGAGAGTGCCATCGAGCAGGAGGTCGCCGCCGGTGACCACACGATCGTGGTGCTGCGGGTGCACGACATCACGGTGCATGACGACGTCGCGCCCATCGTGTTTCACCGGAGCACGTTCCGCCGGTTGGGCGGGTAGCCGGTTTAGGGGCGCTGAGCCAACTCGTCGCGGTACCCGTCGACCCGTCGCTCTAGTTCGGCCGCGTCCTGCGGTCTACCCTCTTTGCGAGCCAGCTCGGCCCGTAGGGAAAGTTCGCGGATCGCCGTGCGAATGTCGTTGACGCTGGTCGTTTCTCGCATGTGGGCGCTGCCTTTCGTCGATGACTGGCGGCCCCCATGAGCGTACGCCCAACGTGAAGTGGCTGCGAGATTCCCGGAGGAACTTCGCAGCCACGTCACGTTAGCGAGTGGACGCCGACGACTACCGCTTGAACAGTTTGTTCCCCAGCCACACGACTGGGTCGTACTTGCGGTCGGCGACGCGTTCCTTCATCGGAATCAGTGCGTTGTCGGTGATCTTGATGTGTTCGGGGCAGACCTCCGTGCAGCACTTGGTGATGTTGCAGTAGCCCAGCCCGAAGTCCTCCTGCGCCATCTCCTGACGGTCCACGGTGTCCAGCGGGTGCATGTCCAGCTCGGCCACGCGCATCAGATAGCGCGGCCCGGAGAACGACTGCTTGTTCTCCTCGTGGTCGCGCACCACGTGGCAGACGTTCTGGCACAGGAAGCACTCGATGCACTTACGGAACTCCTGGCTCCGATTCACGTCCTCCTGCTGCATCCGGTACTCGCCCGGCTGCAGATCCTTGGGTGGGGTGAACGACGGGATCTCGCGCGCCTTCTCGTAGTTGAACGACACGTCGGTCACCAGGTCGCGCATCACGGGGAAGGTCCGCAGCGGGGTCACCGTGACGGTCTCGTCCTCGCCGAACGTCGACATGCGCGTCATGCACATCAGCCGCGGCCGGCCGTTGACCTCCGCCGAACAGGACCCGCACTTGCCGGCCTTGCAGTTCCACCGCACCGCGAGGTCATTGGCCTGGGTGGCCTGCAGCCGGTGGATGATGTCGAGCACGACCTCGCCATCGTTGACCTCGACGGTGTAGTCCTTGAGCTCGCCGCCCTCCTCGTCGCCGCGCCAGACCCGAAGACTCGCTTCATAGGCAGCCATGGTTCAGCCCTTCCGTTCGGGATGCTCGGTGAGTTCGGTGTCGGTGTAGTACTTCTCGAGTTCGGACAGCTCGAAGACCTCGAGCAGATCCGGGCGCATCGGAACCTGCTCCTCGGCCTCGACGGTGACTCCGGGCACCATCGCCTCGGCGGTCGCCGCCTCCGTCGTGCGGCACACCAGCAGCTTGTTGCGCCAGTTGGCGTCCATCGCTGGATGGTCGTCGCGGGTGTGGCCGCCCCGGCTCTCGGTGCGCTGCAGCGCCGCCTTCGCCACGCACTCGCTGACCAGCAGCATGTTGCGCATGTCGATCGCCAGGTGCCAGCCGGGGTTGTACACCCGGCCACCCTCGACGGAGACGTTCTGCAGCCGGCCCCGCAACTCGTCGAGCTTGGCCAGCGCCTCGTGGATCTCCTCCTCCTTGCGGATGATGCCCACGAGGTCGTTCATCGACTGCTGGAGCTCGGCGTGCAGCGTGTAGGGATTCTCCGGATTGTCGTGCGGCTCGTACGGTGCCAGCGCCATCTTCTCGGCCTCGTCGAGCGAGTCCTGCGAGATCTTCGGCCGCTCGGGCAGCGCCCGGACGTAGTCCGACGCTCCGAGCCCGGCGCGACGGCCGAACACCAGAAGGTCGGACAGCGAGTTGCCGCCGAGCCGGTTGGAGCCGTGCATGCCACCGGAGCACTCGCCCGCGGCGAACAGGCCGGGCGTGGCCGCGCCGCCGGTGTCCGGATCGACCTCGATGCCGCCCATCACGTAGTGACAGGTCGGGCCGACCTCCATCTCGTCCTTGGTGATGTCGACCTCGGCCAGCTCGATGAACTGGTGGTACATCGACGGCAGCCGGCGCTTGATCTCCTCGGTCGGCATGCGCGAGGCGATGTCGAGGTAGACCCCGCCGTGCGGGGTGCCGCGGCCGGCCTTGACCTCCGCGACGATCGCGCGGGCCACCTCGTCGCGTGGCAGCAGGTCAGGGGTGCGACGGGCCGAGTCGTTGTCCTTGAGCCACTGGTCGGCCTCCTCCTCGGTCTCGGCGTACTGCCCCTTGAACACCGGGGGGATGTAGTCGAACATGAAGCGCTTGCCCTCGGAGTTCTTCAGCACTCCGCCGTCACCGCGGACGCCCTCGGTGACGAGGATGCCCTTCACCGACAGCGGCCAGACCATGCCGGTCGGGTGGAACTGGATGAACTCCATGTTGATCAGGCTCGACCCGGCGCGCAGTGCCAGGGCGTGCCCGTCGCCGGTGTACTCCCACGAGTTGGACGACACCTTGAACGACTTGCCGATGCCGCCCGTCGCGAGCACCACGGCGGGCGCCTCGAACAGGATGAACTTGCCGGTCTCGCGCCAGTAGCCGAAGGCGCCGGCGATCTTGCCCGTCGGGCCACCGCTGGCGCCGGTCGCCTCGTGTTCGGCGCTGGCGTTCTCGCGCGGGCCCTTGTCGAGGATGAGGTCGGTGATCGAGCATTCGTGGAAGACCCTGATCCGGGCCTCGTAGTCGCCGAGTTCGCGGAAGTCCTCCTGCTGCAGCGAGACGATCTTCTGCTGCAGGGTGCGGATGATCTCCAGGCCGGTGCGGTCGCCGACGTGCGCCAGCCGCGGGTAGGTGTGCCCGCCGAAGTTGCGCTGGCTGATCTTGCCGTCCTTGGTGCGGTCGAACAGCGCGCCGTAGGTCTCCAGCTCCCACACCCGGTCCGGTGCCTCCTGCGCGTGCAGTTCGGCCATCCGCCAGTTGTTGAGGAACTTGCCGCCGCGCATGGTGTCACCGAAGTGCACCTGCCAGGAGTCCTTGGAGTTGACGTTGCGCATCGCCGCCGCGCAGCCGCCCTCGGCCATCACGGTGTGCGCCTTGCCGAACAGCGACTTGGTCACCACCGCCACGCGCTGGCCGCGTTCGCGCGCCTCGATCACCGCGCGCAGTCCTGCCCCGCCGGCGCCGATCACGACCACGTCGTATTCGTGCCGTTCGAGTTCAGCCATCTATTTCATCCTCGCTTGCTTCGTGAAAGGTGTTGTCAGCCAATGAATCTGAGGTCTGGGATGGTGCCGCTGGAGACCAGCATGACGTAGAAGTCGGTGAACATCAGGGTGCCCAGCGTGATCCACGCGTACAGCTTGTGCCGGGTGTTGAGCTTGCTCACCTGACCCCACAGCCAGTACCGGACCGGGTGCTTGGAGAAGTGCTTGAGCCGGCCGCCGACGACGTGGCGGCAGGAGTGGCACGACAGCGTGTAGACCCACAGCATCACGACGTTGACGAGGAGCACGATGTTGCCCAAGGCCGAAGCCGAACCCGGACGGCGACTGGAACGCCACGATCGCGTCGTAGGTGTTGATCACCGAGATGATGCCGGCGATGTAGAAGAAGTAGCGGTGCGTGTTCTGGACGATCAGCGGGAACCGCGTCTCGCCGGTGTACTTCGCCCGCGGTTCGGCCACCGCGCAGGCGGTCGGCGACTGCCATACCGAGCGGTAGTAGGCCCCGCGGTAGTAGTAGCAGGTCAACCGGAAGAGCAGCAGGAACGGTAGGGACAGGAACGCGAAGGGGATCAGCGAGAACGGTCCGGTGGCGGGCAGGATCTGCGGCCAGAAGTCGCTGGCCTCGCCGCACGCCACGCTCAGGCACGGCGAATAGAACGGCGTCAGGTAGTGATAGTCCGGCACGAAGAAGTAGTCCCGCTGGAACGCCCGCACCGTCGCGTAGATCAGGAACGCGGCGAAGCCGAGGTCGGTGACCAACGGCGACTTCCACCAGTTGTCCGTGCGGAGCGTGCGCTGTGTGATCTGCGCGCGCGTCGGCGAGAAGACACCGGTGCCGTCACGGTCGGCGGTGGGTGCGCTCAAGGGTTGTTCCTCACTTCGCTGTGATGTTCGTCGGGGGTCGTGTGTGTGCGGGTCAATCGAACGGCTTCAATCGAACGGTGACGGGCTGATCGTTCCGTCGTCGTCGACGTCCTGCCAGAAGTCGCTGGCGTACTGGGTGTCGGGGATGCCGATCTTCTCGCCGATGTGGTGGTGGTGACTTACCCCACGCACCAGATTCAACTCCTCGGCGTCGATGTCGAGCCGGTCGATGTCGTTCTGAATGCGTTCGGCGTCGTTGACGATGCGGCGCATCGCCGCGGTGTCGCCATAGCGTGAAGCGAGCGACGATGACGCAGCGGCGGAGGCCGCCGATCAACTCGTGTAGCTGGTCGAGTTCGGTGGTTGTGGACAACGGAGTTGACCTCCTTGGGCTGAAGGGTGTCACGGATCACAGTACGACAATCGATGCTAGTCACAGACAGAGATAAGAGTGAGACGGGTCACGTCCAACGATGGAGGTCGAAGAGTGTCCAGAGATGTTCTGCAAGAGCGGGCGAGCGCGCTGAAGGCGCTGCACGTAGCGGGTGACCCGGTGATCCTGCCGACGGTGTGGGACGCGTGGTCGGCGAAGCTCGCCGTCGACGCTGGGTTTGCCGCATTGACGGTCGGGAGTCATCCGGTGGCCGATTCGGTCGGCAAGGCCGACGGCGAGGGGATGTCGTTCGACGATCTGACCGAGCGGGTCGCGCAGATCACCGGTGCGGTGGAGGTGCCGATCTCGGTCGACGTCGAGTCGGGCTACGGCGAGCCGGCGCAGCGGCTGATCGAGGGTCTGCTGGCCGTCGGTGCGGTCGGGCCTCAACATCGAGGACACCGTGCACAAGGAAGGCAAGCGGCTGCGCTCGCCCGAGGAGCACGCCGCGCTCATCGGCGAGTTGCGCGCGGCGTCGGACGCGGCGGGCGTGCACGTGGTGCTCAATGCTCGCACCGACCTGTTCATCCGCGAGGACGGCGACGCCGGCCGACCGCGTCGACCGCGCCATCGCGCGGCTGACCCTCGCCGCGGACGCCGGCGCCGACAGCCTGTACCCGGTCGGCCGCCACGACGACGCCACGATGCGCCGGCTGACGTCCGAATTGCCGCTGCCGGTGAACGCGATCGCGATTCCCGAGCAGTGACGATCCCGCGTCGTTCGGCCCGCTCGGCGTCGGCCGGATCAGCTTCGGGCCGTTCCTGCAGCGCGCCCTGTCCGGACATGCGGAGACGCTGCTGGCCCGCTGGCGGTAGGGCGCGGCGGAAAGCACTCTCCGCGGCTCGCCGGCCCGGCAGTATCCGGCGCGCGCCGTTGCGCGACTCACGTCGCTCTACGCAGATCCGGCAGGTCGCCGACGACCGTGAGCGACGGGCAGCTGGGACTGGCGCGAGCACCGCGGGGGTCGATCTGGGCGGCCGGGGTGTCGGCCGCGGCGCTGCTGGCCCTGCTGGTGGCGGCGGTGATCCAGACGTCGGACTCCTCGCACGCGCCGGGCTTCGCGCCGCCGCCGCCGGGCGTCGGCACGTCCGCGGCGACGGCGTACACCACATCGTCGACGTCAGTGCCGAACTACCGCCTGCCGAGTTACACGCTGCCAAGCATCCAGACCAGCCAGGACTCCGGCGCGCCGGCGACGACCAGCCGCCCGTCCACCGAGGAACCCTCCGTCGAGGAGCCCACCGCCACGACGTCGACCACCGCCTCCAACCCGTATGGCACGACGACGCCGACCAACGCGGGTCACGTCTGAGTGCTCACAGCCCGACGTCACGACGGGTGAGCACACCGTGACGGTGCCTTCACGCGACGCGACATGACGGAAACGTCCGCTCCCTAGCGTGAGCCCATGCGTTCGCAGAAGCGTGTCGTCGTCGTCGGGCACGGCATGGTGGGGCACCGCTTCGTGGAGGCGTTGCGCGCCCGCGACGGCCAGAGACGTCTGGTGGGTGACGGTGCTCGCCGAGGAGCGCGACGCCGCGTACGACCGCGTCGGGCTGACCTGCTACACCGAGCACTGGGACCGGAGCCGACTGGCGCTGCCCGGCAACGACTACGCCGGCGACGACCGCGTCGAGCTGATCCTGCGCGACCGCGTGACCCGGATCGACCGCGCGGCGAAGTACGTGACGACGGTGCTCGGTCGCCGCATCGCCGTACGACGCCCTGGTCCTCGCCACCGGCTCGGTCGCCTTCGTGCCGCCGGTTCCCGGCCACGACCTGCCGCGCTGCCACGTCTACCGCACCTTCGACGATCTCGACGGGATCCGCGCGGATGCCGAGCGCGGCCGGCGCCGGTGCGGCGCGGCGTGGTGATCGGTGGCGGCCTGCTGGGCCTGGAGGCCGCAAATGCGTTGCGCCAGTTCGGGTTGATGCCGCACGTCGTCGAGCGCGCGCCGCGCCTGATGAGCCAGCAGTTCGACGCAGCCGGCGGCGCGCTGCTGGCGCGGATGGTCGGTGCGCTCGGCATCAGCGTGCACGTCGACGTCGGCACCGAGTCCATCGAACGGCCGCGATCGACGGACTCCGCGTCGACCCTCGACCGACGGCTCGACGATCGACGCCGGCCTGGTCGTCTTCGCGGCCGGCGTGCGTCCGCGCGACGAACTGGCGCGCGCGTCGGGACTTCCGGTCGCCGACCGCGGCGGCATCCTCACCGACTCGAGCTGTGCCACCGGCGTTCCCGACGTCTATGCGATCGGTGAGGTGGCCGCGATCGGCGGTCGCTGCTACGGGCTGGTGGGGCCGGGCTACACCAGTGCCGAAGTCGTGGCCGACCGATTGCTCGGCGGCGCAGCCGAATTCGGTGAGGCGGACGTGTCCACCAAGCTCAAGCTGCTGGGCGTCGACGTGGCCAGCTTCGGCGACGCGATGGGCACGACGCCGGACTGCCTCGAGGTGGTCGTCAACGACCCGGTCAAGCAGACCTACGCCAAGCTGGTCCTCTCCGACGACGCGGCCACGCTGCTGGGCGGCATCCTGGTGGGCGATGCCACCGCCTACGGGGTACTGCGGCCGATGGTCGGCGAGCGGCTTCCCGGCGACCCGCTCGCGATCATCGCGCCGAGCGGATCTGGCACCGGTGCAACACAACTGGGCGTCGGCGCGCTGCCCGCCGCCGCGCAGATCTGTTCCTGCAACAACGTCACCAAGGGCGATCTCATCGACGCGATCGCCGACGGCTGCGCGGACGTACCCGCCCTGAAGAAGTGCACCAGGGCGGGCACGTCGTGCGGTTCCTGCGTCCCATTGCTCAAGCAGCTGCTCGAGGCCCAGGGCGTCGACGCAGTCGAAGGCGCTGTGCGAGCACTTCGCGCAGTCGCGCGCCGAGCTCTTCGAGATCGTCGCGGCCTCGGGCATCCGCACCTTCTCCGGGCTGATCGCGACGCTTCGGTACCGGACGTGGTTGCGACATCTGCAAACCCGTGGTCGCCTCGATCCTGGCGTCGACGAGTCGGACCACATCCTCGACGGCGAGCAGGCCTCGCTGCAGGACTCCAACGACCACTTCCTGGCCAACATCCAGAAGAACGGCAGCTACTCGGTGGTGCCGCGGGTGCCCGGTGGCGACATCACCGCCGAGCAGCTGATCCTGATCGGCGAGATCGCCCGCGACTTCGACCTCTACACGAAGATCACCGGCGGGCAGCGGATCGACATGTTCGGTGCGACGGTCGACCAGCTGCCCGAGATCTGGCGGCGGCTGGTCGACGGCGGCATGGAGTCCGGGCACGCCTACGGCAAGGCGCTGCGCACGGTGAAGAGCTGCGTGGGCAGCGACTGGTGCCGCTACGGGCAGCAGGATTCGGTGCAGATGGCCATCGATCTGGAGCTGCGGTACCGCGGCCTGCGGGCCCCGCACAAGATCAAGATGGGCGTATCCGGGTGCGCGCGGGAGTGCGCCGAGGCCCGCGCGCAAGGACGTCGGCGTCATCGCGACGGAGACCGGCTGGAACCTCTACGTCGGCGGAAACGGCGGCGCCACACCGAAACACGCCAGCTGCTGGCCAGTGACCTCGACGACGAGACGCTGGTCCGCTACGTCGACCGCTTCCTGATGTTCTACGTCCGCACCGCCGACCGCCTGCAGCGCACCGCTCCGTGGGTGGAGAGCCTGGAGGGTGGACTGGACCACCTTCGCGACGTGGTCTGCAATGACTCGCTCGGGCTGGCGGCGGAGTTCGAGGAGGCCGTTGCCAGGCACGTCGACGGCTATGCGTGCGAATGGAAGGGCGTGCTCGACGATCCCGAGAAGCTCTCGCGGTTCGTGTCGTTCGTCAACGCGCCCGACGTCGCCGACCCGACGGTGGAGTTCACCGAGCGCGCGGGCCGCAAGGTGCCCGCCCGGACGCGAGGAGCAAGACAGCGTTGGGCATGCCCACCTTGGGAAGGAAGAACCGTCATGACACTGCTCGACGATGCCAGGGACGTCGAGGTCTGGACCACCGCCTGCGACTACGACCGTCTGCTACCCGGCCGCGGGGCGGCGTGCTGCTGCCCGACGGGGTGCAGGTCGCGCTGTTCCGGCTCGACGACGGGTCGTTGTACGCGATCGGTAACGTCGACCCGTTCTCCGGTGCGGCGGTGATGTCGCGCGGCATCGTCGGCGACCGGGCCGGCCGGGCGTGTGTGCAGTCGCCAATCAAGAAGCAGGCCTTCGCCTTCGACGACGGCACCTGCCTCGACGACCCGGAGGTGGCGCTGCCCGTCTACCGGACCAGGGTCGCCGGCGACGGGCGCGTCGAGGTCGGGTCCTAGAGCGCGCGCAGGATGCGACTGTTCGACAGAGCGTCGGGAGCCAGCCGGCCAAGGCGGGTGACGGTGCCCCACAGTTCGACGGTCTGCACCAGCCAGTAGATCGCGAATTCGCCGATCAGCGCGGCCTCCACGACGATGATCGCGTGGTTGAACCCGTCGAGCAGGTAGTGCAGCACCACCGCCCCCAGCAACGTGACCGCCATGGACGCGGCGATCACCTGATAGATGCGGCGATAGCGGGTATTGCCCGCCGTGAACGCCGCGATCGCGACGGTCAGGATGATCGCGCCGAACATCGCGACCGCAGCCACCCCGTGGGCGTTGGCCCGGAACCAGTCTGGCGCCACCGCGAGTACCACCACCCCCGCCGTGAGTGCCACGCGCTGCACCCAGACCGCCGCCGTCCCGAGGGTGCTGCGCGTCGGCGTGGTCGCGTTCCGCTGGTGCAGCCACCACGACGCCGCCCGCGACACCGCCAGCGCGACGACGACCGCCCACGTGTTGACGATGGCCGATCGTCCGTCGACGTCGAGTGCCGCACTGCCGCAGAGCAATACGGGCCGTGACGTCGGAACCATCGCGACGACGAAGGCCAGGATGCCGGCGAAGTTCAGCAGGGCGTCCTCGGTGTCGCTGTTGCCCTTGTAGACGATGAGCAGTGCGCCGATGACGCAGAGCGCCGCGATGAAGACGGCGTGCGCGGAGGTGAAGTAGTAGGCGCTGATGGTGGTCTGCCAGCAGGACGCATGCCAGCGCTCGATGAGCACGGCCGCGCCGAGGAGCACGATCATGACGACCATGCCGCCGCGCAGATAGCGGTAGGTGTCCAGCACCACCTCGCCGACACTACGGTTGTTGCGCGGTTTTGGCCCGAATTCAGGCAACAACCGTCGTGTCGGCGGGCGGGGTGGGGGCGACGGGACGGGTCAGGCGGCGATGGGCAGCCGCGCCCGGCGGAAGCGGTTCGCGATGACCCGCGCGACGCCCGGGTGGGTGCCCAGCGGTGCGGTCACCACGTCGGCCCCCGACGCGTGGAGGCGGTCCTGGAACAACCCGTCGGCCAGGAGGTACGACGCGACCACCACGCGGCGCGGCCCCGCGGGACCGAATGGCGGCGACGGCCTCGGCGACGCGTGGCTCGCCGGTGGCGGCGTAGGCCAGCTCGACCCGGTCGCCGATGGCGGCCGACAGCAGCGTCGCCGTGATGCGCAGGTCCCGCTTGGCGTGGTCGTCGGAGGTCCCCGCGGCCGCCAGGATCACCGAATCACCTGGCCGCCAACCGGATTCGACGAGCCGGTCGGTGACCACCCGGACCACGTCGGCCGACGGTCCGAGCGCGGCGGTGACGGTGACGTCGGGGTGGCCGCTGGCCGCGACGAAGGTGGGGAGGTCGACGCGGACGTGGTACCCGCTGGCCAGGAAGGCGGGCACCACGACGGCAGGCCCGGCGGGCAGTGCGGAGAGCACGTCGGCCGGGGTGGGCCCCAGCACGTCGACGAACGCCGTGTGGACGCGTCGGCCCAGCAGTCGGCCCACCCGGTCCGCGAGGTCGGTGATCATCGCGACCCCGTCGGGCTTGCGGGTGCCGTGCGCGACGAGTACCGGGTTCACGCCGCGCCGAACGGTTGGTCGTCGACGGCCAGCCGGTAGCCGCGCTTGACCACCGTCGCGACGATGTGCTTGTCGCCCAACGCCGTTCGCAGTCGCAGCACCGCGGTCTCGACGGCGTGGGTGTCGGTGCCTCCGCCGGGCAGGGCGTTGAGCAGGTCGCTGCGCGACACCACGTTTCCCGGTCGGTGGGCCAGCGCGCGGATGGTGGCCATGCCGGCCGGCGGCAGGTCCTTGACGACGCCGTCGACCAGGACGCAGGTGCCGCGGATCTCCAGCACGTGCCCCGCCACGGTGACGGTCCGCGACTGCAGCAGCGGCAGCTCGTCGGTGATGTGCCGGGCCAGCGCGCCGAGCCGCATCCGCTCGGGCGCCGACGTCGGAACGCCGAGCCGGACCAGCGGACGGGCGGTCACCGGTCCGACGCACATCGCGTGCACGTCGGACCGCAGCGCGGCGAGCACCTCGTTCTCGATACCCATCTCGACGGCGCGCATCAGCATGGCCGCCACGGCAGGCGCCGAGGTGAAGCTGACCGCGTCGAACCGGTGCTCGGCGATGCCGGCGACCAGCGCGTCGAAGGCGCCGTCGCGCGGCGCGGGGTGCCAGCGGTAGACCCGGATCGGCACGACTTCGGCGCCCGCGGCGCGCAGCTCGTCGAGGAACTCCGGGAACGGATCCCACTCGGCGGTGGCCCCGTGCAGCTGCACGGCGATCCGCAGCCCGGCGATGCCGCCCTCCCGCAGATAGTGCAGCACCTCACGGGAGGACTCCGAGTCCGGTGACCACTCCTCGGGCAGCCCGGCGGCCCGCAGTGCGCCGGTGGCCTTCGGTCCGCGGGAGACGATGCGGGCCTTGCCCAGTGCGGCGATCAGGTCGGCGGCCAGCCCCCAGCCGTCCGCGGCCGCGATCCACCCGCGCAGCCCGATTCCCGTCGTCGCGACGACCACGTCGGGCGGGGTGGCGATCAGCGCCTCGGTGTGGTCGTGCAGTTCGTCGTCGTCGGGCAGCGGCACCATCGTGATCGCGGCGGCGCTGGTGACGGTCGCACCGCGCCGGGTCAGCAGCGTACTCAGCTCGTCGGCGCGGCGGGCCGAGGTCACCGCCACCCGGAAACCGGTCAGAGGTGCCCAATCGGGGTCAGGCATGGTTCCCAGTGAAGGCACTGCGTGTTGCGAGATGGTTACCTCGCCATTGCCGGCCGATGTCGTGACCGATCGGCGATGACCCGAGGGTGAACTCGCGCCTCACCTACCGTCGCACGCCTCGGTGAGGTACCTATCCCCTGCTCACCACACGTCGCCGTCGCGGTAGTCGCAGGTGATCTCGCCGGCAGTGTCGAGGTCGGCGGCCAGCGGGAACACGAAGATCGACCCGTCGTCGTCCGGGGTGGGGGTCAGCGCCGGCGGGCGCGAGCACCGAGGTCGGCCCCTGCCACGGCAGCCAGCCGCGCGACCCGTAGATGGGCCGGCCCGCGTCCGTCGCGCTGCAGCGCACCCAGCTGGTACGCGCCGCGCAGCACCTGCTCGAGCGCCGTCCATCACCGCCATCGCGAGCCCCTGGCCGCGCCAGTCCTCCCGGACCGCGACGGCCTCGAGGTAGCCGCAGCGCAGTGCGCTGCCCCGATGGATCAGCCGGCGCTGCACCACGGCGCCGTGCGCGACCAGCGCGCCGCGCACGCAGATCAGCGCGTGCATGCCGCCGAGGGCGTGCTCCCAGTCGGTGTCGGTGAAGTCGGTTTCGCCGCCGGCGAAGGCGTCGACGAGCATCCGGCGGGCGTCCTCGCGGGTCTCGCCGTCGAGATCGGAGGTGTGGACCAGGCGCGCGGTGTGCAGCACCCCTCGTTCCTACCAGGGCGCGACGCCGAAGAGAACCATTCGATGTCTACCGGCTGGCTACCGGCGTCGTGGCCGCGACCAGTGCATCCGGACGCGCTGACCGGGTCGCAGCTGAGCGACCCGGTCGACGTCGTGATCCACCACGACGCCGATCGACGGGATAGCCGCCGGTGACCGGGTGGTCGGGGCCGAGGATGACGGGTAAACCGTTGGGCGGCACCTGAATCGCGCCGCGGATGGCGCCCTCGCTGGGCAGTTGCCGGTCGGCGGCGCGGTGGTCGCAGAGGCGGTCCGGCCAGCCGCATCCCGATGCGGTCACTGCGGTCCGAGACCACCCAGTCGGTGTGCACCAGGGCGTCCGGATCGGTGACCCAGTCGTCGCGGGGGCCCGGCACGACCAGGAGGTCGACGAGTCCGCCCGCGACGGCTGCGACGGGCGCCTGGTCGAGTTCGGGGAAGTCGGCGGTGTGCTCGCCGATGGGCAGCACGTCGCCGGGCCGCAGCGGCGGCGGACCGATCGCCGACAGCACGTCGTAGCTGCGGGAGCCCAGCGTCGGCTCGGCGTCGATGCCGCCGCGGACGGCCAGGTAGCTGCGGACGCCCGTGCGCGGTGAGTCCGAGCGAGATCACCTGGCCATCGTGGGCGTGGTGAATGCTGTTGAGGCCGAATGGTTTTCCGTCCAACCGCGGTTCGGCGTCGGCGCCGGTGACGGCGATGGCGACGTCGCCGCCGACGATCCGTGCCGAGAATGCCGCCGAACGTGACCTCGATGGTGGCGCGGTCGCGTGGGTTGGCGACCAGCCGGTTGGCCAGCGCGTGAGACCGACGGTCGGCGGCGCCGGACCGGGTGACGCCCAGGTGCGCGAGGCCGGGCCTGCCGAGGTCCTCGACGAGCGCCAGCGGCCCGGTGTCGAGGATCGTGCAGCGCCATCGCCACCGGGATCGCCCGGAACCGCACCCACGAGCCCGGGGTCAGCAGTGCCGGCGGGTCGCGATGAACGTCCCACAGCACCGCCTCGGTGCGGCCGATCAGCTGCCAGCCCCCGGGGCTCTCCCGCGGGTAGACACCGCTGAATTCGCCTGCCAGCCCGACGGATCCGGCGGGCACCCTGGTTCGGGGTTCGGCCCGGCGGGGGACGTGCAGGCGGGGGTCACCGCCGACCAGATAGGCGAAGCCGGGGGCGAAGCCGCCGAACCCGACGCGCAGCGGCGCCGCGGTGTGGGCGTCGACGACCTCGGCCGGGGAGAGTCCGGTGAGCCGGGCCACCTCGTCGAGGTCCTCGCCGTCGTAGACGACGTCGATGATCGTGACGTCGGCGCTCGGGTCGGGCACCGCAGGCCGGTCGGCATCGATCGCGGCCACGTCGTGGCGCAACGCGTCGACGCGGAGTCGCGCCGCGGCCTGGTGGCGCGGCTCGGCCAGCTCGATCAGGACCGTGCGCGCCGCAGGCACCACGTCCAGTGACGCCGTCGAGGTCGGCCTCGCGCAGGGCGTCACACCAGGCGAGCACCTCGGCCGTGCCGTCGAGGTCGAGCAGCAGCGCCCGGTCGCCGTAGTCGTGGACGTGGCGCGAGGGACATCGCCGTCACACCGCGGGCTCGTAGGTCGGCTCCCGGCGCTTGATGTAGGCGATCACCCGGTAGGTGACGGGCAGCATCACCACCTCGACCGCGGTCTTGTACAGCCACCCCTGGGCGGTGTACACCGCGAAGTCGTGGAAGGTGGTGATGCCGATGGCGCCCGCCGCGATGCTGCAGAACACCAGGGTGTCGCCGAGCTGGCCGGCGAACGTCGACCCGACCAGCCGCGCCCAGAGGTGCTTCTCCTTGGTGCGCTCCTTGATCGCCACCACCACCCACGCGTTGATCGTCTGCCCGACGATGAAGCCGGCGAGTCCCGCGACGATCAGCTGCGTGTAGGCGTGCACCACGTTCTCGAAGGCGGCCTCGTTCTCGTAGAAGTCGGCGGCGGGCAGGTAGATCGTCACCCAGAACGCCGCGGCGGCCAACACGTTCATCGCGAAGCCGAGGAAGATCGCGCGGCGGGCCGCCTTGAACCCGTACACCTCGGACAGCACGTCGCCGATGACGTAGGTCAGCGGGAAGACGATGAAGCCGCCGTCGGTGATGATCGGGCCGAACGCGACGCCCTTGGTGGCGGTGACGTTGGAGACGATCACCAGGGCCGTGAACACCGCGACGAGGATCGGATAGTAGGTCGAACCGACCTGGGCGAATCCGGTGGTCTTGGTCTTCTCGGCGGGCGTCTGGCTGGTCACCCGGTCATCTTGTCAGGTGAGCACGCCCGAGATCATCTGCGGTAACTGCTCGGCGACCACGGGGTAGGACAGCACCGACGAGAAGGCCAGCGCGCCGGCGAGGTCCTTGCCCGTGAAGACGTTGCGGTTGACCATGGTCGACCTCAGCGCGGCGATCGTCGGATCGGCCAGCAGGGCGCCGCGTTCGTCGTCGCTCTCGGTCTTCCAGACGACGACGTCTGCGGCGTCGAGCACCGACGCCAGCTTGTCGCGCGGCACCTGGGCCCGGTCGTCCTTGACGTAGGCGGTGATCGCGTCGGGTATGGCGAAGCCCATCTGCGTCAGGAACTCCGTGCGCCAGCCGGGCGGGGTGACGTCGTACCGGTCCTGGTAGGACGTACCGCTGACCAGCGACGACCTTCTTGCCGGCGAACGTCGGATGGTTCTTCGCGACGTCGGTGAACTTGGCGTCGACGGCGGCGATCAGCTTGGTCACGTCGTCGAACTTGAACACGGCCTGACCGATGGTGTTGGCCTGGTCCTTCCACGGTTCGAAGAACGCGCTCTGGCCCGACTGGGCGATGGTCGGCGCGATGGCGGACAGCTTCGTGTAGGTGTCCTGGTCGAGTCCCGCGTTGGTGGCCACGATGAGATCGGGTTTGAGGGCGGCGATCTGGTCGACCTGGACGCCGTCGTTGAGGTTCAGCACGACGGGTTGCGCCCCGCCGAGCTTCGGAAGGGCCCATGGCCACGTGCCGAACGGTTCACCGCCGAACCAGTCGGTGATCGCGATCGGCACGACGCCGAGGGCGAGCAGGTCGTCCTGCTCGGTGAAGCCCGCGCTGACCACGCGCTTGGGCGCCGCGGGAATCTTGGTCTCGCCGAAGACGTGCTTGACGGTGACCGAGCCGTCGCCGGCTACCGTGCCGGGTTTGTCGGAACCGCAGGCCACGGTCGTCAATGCGAGGCCCGCGGTCATGGCCAGGAAACTTCTTCGGGACCAGGTGGATGGCACGCGGCCGAGCGTAATCGGTCACCGGCGGCGGGGCCGCCGAAACCCTCGCTGTGCGCCCGCTGGGGAGTTGGTGTGAATATGGGCGAGCAAGGTTCGCGCCGATGCCGCTGGGGTAGACATGGAGCATCGGCGATCCTCGCCGGTTCATTCCTCATCGCGGAGGTGGCGGCCATGCTGCACAGCGTCGTACTACTGGCATCGGACAACGTCGAGGCCGCCGGGTTCATCCTCCGCGGCATCAAGGGCATCTTCGTCGCGATCGGCAGCGTGATCGCCGCGATCATCTGCGCGGTGATTGCCGGCACCAAGGGGCGCAGCGCGATCGGCTGGGGCATCCTTGGGCTCTTCTTCAGCATCCTCACGCTCATCGTCGTGATCGTGATCCCGAGCAAGAAGAGTTGACCGAGCGCCGACCTATGTCGCGAGCAGCAGCGTCGCCAGTTGCTCGCGCGCGGCGTCGGGGATCGGGGTCGGGCCGTGCTCGTCGAGCATCACCAGGACGGTGTCGCACAGGCTGACGCACGAGTCGTCGACGAACAGCGCCGTCGAGGCGACGAACGACGTCCGGCCCAGTCTGCCGACGCCGATGGCCGTGCGAATCGTGTTGGGCCAGTGTGTCTCTCGAAGGAAGTGCACCGACGTTGGTCGCCGATACCAGCCGGGTCCGCCGAGTCGACTCTGTCATAGATGCCCGGCATGATCCGGGCGTTGACGGTCGCGCGGGCATTCTCGTGAAGCGCTTCCAGTGCAAGGTTGTTCAGGTGTCCGTTGGCGTCCATGTCGCCGTACCGCGCCTCGACGGAGCCGTGCTCGGGGTAGGTCGCTGCGAGCAGCCGGGCGGGGTGGGGCCGCGTCGTGACGCCGACCAGTGGAGTGTCGGTCGAATCCATGGGTCAGCTGTGCGCCAGTCGCTTGTTCACCAGGCGGGTCAGCCACGCCGGTGAGAATCGCGCGCCCACGGCCATGGTCTTGGCCTGCGATCCGACCGGGAAGTGCACCTGGTGGATCAACCGGCGCGGCCATGACGGGTCGACGGCCTTCACGATGTCGTCGGCGATGTCCTGGGCGGTCAGGCGGATGCCCAACGAGTCCGTCGTGCCGGTCTTGACGTCGATCTCCCGGTGGTGCGCCGTGACGGCGATGTCGTCGAAGCGCCCCGCGATCAGGATGCCGGCGTTGTTGATCATGACGTCCAGTCGGCCATTGGCGGCAGCCACGAATTCGGCGACGCGCTGCGCCATCTCGTCGGCGTCGGTGACGTCCAGGTGGCCCGTCACCGCCGTCGCGCCGAGATCCTCGATCTCGTCCCGGAGGGTCTTCAAGCCGACCTCGTCGATGTCGTAGGCGCCGACGACGTAGCCGTTGCGGGCGAAGGACAAGGCCGTCGCCCGACCGATGCCCGCCGCGGCGCCGGTGATGAAGACGGACTTCGTGATGCTCATGACGCCCATGATGTCTCGTGGAGGTGCATGCTTGATGTGCACCCTAGGGAGTGATGATGAGAATCGATCCGCGTGTGGTTCTGCCCGTCTGCGTCGTGGTCCTCGCGGCCGGCGGTGTGATTGGCGCGCCGGCGGCCTCGGCCGGTTGCAACGACTCCAGCGGGACGGTGGTCTGCGCTCAGGGCGACATCCGCGGCACGAACGCGCCGCCCCCCGTGAAACCCGAGCTCGGCTCCTACGGGGCGTGGTGCAACGGCAACGTGTGCTTCCCGGGCAACTTGCTCGGAGTGATGAACGGGCCCTAGCGCGCCGACCGTCAGGACAGCGCGAGCACCCCTCCGAGTCCGACCATGATGGCGGCGATCGCGCAGTCCAGCACCCGCCAGGTGGAGGGCTTCGCGAAGAGTCCGGACAGTCGGCGCGCGCCGAAGCCCAGGCCGGCGAACCACACGGCGCTGGCCGTCATCGCGCCGAGGCCGAACAGCCAGCGCTGGTCGCCGTGTTCGGTGGCCAGTGCGCCGAGCAGCACGACGGTGTCGAGGTAGACGTGCGGATTGAGGAACGTCAGTGCCGCGCAGGTGGCGAGCACCTGGGCCAGTCGGGCGGGCGCCGCGTCCGACGCCGTCAGCGCGCCCGGGCGCCAGGCCCGCCGTGCGGCGACCAGGCCGTAGCAGACGAGGAACGCCGCGCCGCCGAACTTGGCGACGACGAGCGCCGTCGGGTGGGCCGCGACCACGGTGCCGACGCCGGCGATGCCCGCGGACATCAGCCACACGTCCGACAGCGTGCACATGACCACCACGGGTAGGACGTGCTCGCGTCGGATCCCTTGGCGCAGTACGAACGCGTTCTGAGCGCCGATCGCGGCGATCAGCGCGAAGGACGCCAGGAATCCAAGCACGACGGGTGAACTCACCACTCGACGGTAGGACGCGGTGGCGGTGCAGTACAGCTAATGATTCTTCATCGCCATTAGAATGGCTTAGGTGAGACTCGACCCTCAACAGCTTGCGGCGCTGGCGGCCGTCGTGGAGTTGGGTTCGTTCGACGCCGCCGCTGCCCGGCTGCACGTGACGCCGTCGGCCGTGAGCCAGCGGCTCAAGGCCCTCGAGCAGAACGTGGGCCAGGTTTTGGTGAAACGCGAGAAGCCCTGCAGCGCAACACCGGCGGGCGTGCCGCTGCTGCGACTGGCGGCCCAAACCGCACTGTTGGAGTCCGAGGCGCTGGCCGAGGCAGCGGGAGAGCGCGCACAGCTCACCAGAGCGGCGATAGCCGTCAACGCCGACTCGATGTCGACCTGGTTCACCAGGGTGTTCGACGAACTTCCCGAGGTGCTGTTCGACATCCGGATCGAAGATCAGGATCACTCGGCGGGATTGCTGCGCGAAGGAGTGGTGATGGGCGCGGTGAGCACCGAGCGGACACCGGTACCGGGATGCCGCGTCCACGGGTTGGGCGTCATGCGCTATTTGGCGGTGGCCAGCCCCGCCTACGTCGCGCGATACCTTCCCGACGGACTCACCAGGGTCAGCGCCGCCGACGCGCCCTCAGTGGCGTGGAACCGCGATGACACGTTGCAAGATGCGTTGTTGCACAGGGTGTTCCGACGCACGATCGCGCGACCGGTGCACTACGTCCCCACCGCCGAGGGATTCGCAGCTGCGGTGCGCGCCGGGCTGGGATGGGGCATGTTCCCCGAACGGCAGGTCGCATCCGACCTCGATCGCCGGAAGCTGCTCACCGTAACCGACGTCCACCTGGACGTTCCGCTGTTCTGGCAGTGCTGGAAGATCGACAGCGCGCTCATCTTCAGCATCACCGAGGCGATCAAGTCGGCAGCGGGTGACCATCCACGGACGTGAGCGGGACGCCGCGACCGCCTTCCACCTGCTGCGTGGCGAGTCGTTGTTTGGCTCCCCGCAATTGGGGTACATCGCGCTCGCCGAAAGTCCGTAGCCTGCGAGCAGGTGGCGCTGAACCACGTCGGCAGCGGGATCGTGCGGCGGGCAGGAGAGAGACATGTCGGAGGGGCGGCCGACGGGGGCAATCATCGGCAGGCTGATGGCCTGCTGCCTCCTGGCAGGGGTCGTCGTCGCCGCCATGATGTTCCCCGTCTTCGGGGGATTCGGCTTGTTGTCCAACCGGGCGTCCGACGTGGTGGCGAACGGTTCTGCACGATTGCTGTCGGGGGACGTCCCTCAGGTCACGACGATGGTGGACGCGGCGGGCGCGCCGATCGCATGGTTGTACTCTCAGCGTCGATTCGAGGTGCCCAGCGAGAAGATCGCGAACACGATCAAGTTGGCGATCGTGTCGATCGAGGACAAGCGGTTCACCGAGCACAACGGCGTCGACTGGCAGGGCACGCTAACCGGCTTGTCCGGGTACCTGTCCGGAAAGCCCGACACCCGTGGCGGCTCGACCATCGAGCAGCAATACGTGAAGAATTATCAACTTCTGGTGACTGCTCAGAGCGACGCCGAGCGCCGCGCAGCCGTGGCGACCACGCCCGCCAGGAAGCTGCGCGAGATCCGCATGGCGCTCACTCTCGACAAGACGTTCCCGAAGGCAGAGATCCTCACGCGCTACCTGAATCTGTTGTCGTTCGGCAACAACGCCTATGGCATCCAGGATGCGGCGCAGACCTACTTCGGGGTCGACGCCGCCGCGCTCAACTGGCAGCAGGCTGCCCTGCTCGCCGGGATCGTTCAATCGACGAGCGCTCTCGATCCCTACCTCCACCCCGAGGCCGCGATCGCCCGCCGGAACCTGGTGCTGAACACCATGATCGCGAACCTTCCGCAGTTCGCCGCCGAACTCGACACGGCCAAGAAGCAGCCGCTGGGCGTCCTGCCGGTCCCCAAGCAACTGCCCAGTGGCTGTATCGGTGCCGGCGATCGCGCATTCTTCTGTGACTACGTGCTCGACTACCTTGCTGCCGCCGGCATGGACCGGGAGCAGGTCGCCCGCGGCGGCTACCTCATCCGGACGACCCTGGACCCGAAGATGCAGGGGTCGGTCAAGCGGGCGATCGACGAGGTCGCCAGCCCCACGCTGAGAGGGGTGGCCAGCGTGATGAGCGTCATCAAGCCTGGCAAGGACGCGCATCGGGTGTTGGCGATGGCCGCCAACCGCACCTACGGCTTCGACGGCGACTCTCGCGAGACCGCGCAGCCCTTGCCGTTCTCGATGGTCGGTGACGGCGCCGGGTCCATCTTCAAGATCTTCACCACGGCCGCCGCGCTCGACATGGGAATGGGCATCAACGCTCAGCTGCAGGTGCCGGGCTTCTTTCAAGGCAAGGGGCTTGGCAGCAGCGATACGCCGGGCTGTCCCAAGGAAACCTGGTGTGTGAAGAACGCGGGCGGCTATCGCGGGGCGATGAACGTCACCGATGCACTTGCCACCTCACCGAACACGGCCTTCGCCAGGCTGATTCAACAGGTCGGCGTTCCGCGGGCGGTCGACATGGCCGTCCGACTGGGACTGCGGTCCTATGCCACTCCTGGATCGGCGCGGGTGTACGACCCGGGTAGCAACGAGAGCCTGGCGGAGCTCATCAAGCGGCAGAACATGGGCTCGTTCACGTTGGGCCCGTTCCAAGTGAACGCTCTGGAGCTGTCCAATGTGGCGGCCACGCTGGCCTCCGGCGGGGTGTGGTGTCCGCCGACGCCGGTCGACGAGGTGGTCGACCGCCACGGTAAGCAGGTGTCGTTCACCGCCGAGAAGTGCGACCAGGTCGTCCCCGAGGGGTTGGCGAACACCATGGCCAACGCGATGAGCAAGGACGTCGTCAGCCCTGGCACGGCGTCTGCGTCGGCCGCGTCGGTCGGGTGGAGTCTGCCCATGTCCGGCAAGACGGGCACCACTGAGTCGCATCGGTCGTCGGGGTTCGTCGGTTTCACCAACCAGTACGCGGCGGCGAGCTACGTGTTCGCCGACTCGGACAATCCGTCGGGCATCTGCTCCTACCCCTTGCGGGCGTGCGGCAGCGGTGACCTGTACGGCGGCAGCGAGCCGGCACGCACCTGGTTCGAGGCGATGACGCCGATCGCGAATGAGTACGGCGAGGTGAGGCTGCCGCCGACGGATCCGCTGTACGTCGAAGGCGCGCCGGGCGGACGGGTGCCCAGCGTCAACGGCATGTCCTTCGATGAGGCACGAAAGGTGCTGCAGGGCGCCGGTTTTCAGGTGACCGACCAGCCGACGTCGGTTAGCAGCGGCGCCTCGTACGGCACGGTGGTCGGGACCTCGCCGAGTGGTCAGACGTTCCCAGGATCCATCATCACGGTGAACATCAGCAACGGCGTCCCGCCGGCACCGCCGCCGCCTCCGCTTGGACGCACGTCCGCCGGACCAGCCGGCTCCACCCGGCGATGGGTCGCAAGTCGTCGAGATACCGGGGCTGCCGCCCATAACGGTGCCGCTAATCGGACCGCCACCACCACCGCCGCCGGCCTGATCAGCGAGGTCGCATCACGGTTGGGACTGATCGTCGAACCGCACGTGCACGCGTTGAAAGCCCTTGACCTGTTCGGCTTTGGCCAATTGGGTGTAGGTCTTGCGGTCCGCCGAGGTGAGCGTCACGTCATCGGTGAACGGGGTGAGCAGGGCGCGCGGGTACAGCCGGTCGACCCGCACCACGTTGATCTCCGCGCACAGCACCAGGCTGATGAAGATCAGGTAGAGGAACGCCATCAGCCCCAGCACCAGAGCGAAGACGCCGTTGGTGGCGCTGGTGCTGGTCATGATGTGCGCGACGTAGCTCGCACCGAATGACTGCAGGAGCTGCCAGACCAGTGCTGCCGCAACGGCTCCGGGCAGGACCTGGCGGTAGGTGAGGTGACGCGCGGTCGTGACGCGGAACGCGACGAGGCAGATCCCGGCGTTGATCGCGACGGCGGCGACGAACAGCACTGCCTTGCTGAACCAGCCCAACGTCTCGGTGGCCCGGACCGCCGCCGACAACGCGGTCGACGTGATCGCCGCCGACCCCAGGATGATCAGCAGCAGAAGGCTTCTCAGCCGGGCCCGGATGGGGTCCGGCCGGTTGTTGCGGGGGACGGCCCACACCGAATCCATCGCGTTCTGGACGGCCTGTCCCACGCCGAGGCCGCCGTAGAGGGCGCCCGCGATCCCGACGACTACCGCCACGACGCCACCGCTGAGTTGCTCGGGTTGCTGAAGCTGACTGCCGATCACGGGCAGCTGACTCAGCGTCGACTGCACCACTTGCTGCTGCAACTCCGGATGCCCGGCCAGTACGACACCCAGGGCGGTCGTCATCAGCAGCAGCAGTGGGAACAGCGACACGAACGCGTAGTAGGTGATCAGGGCCGCAAGATAGCCACCCTGATCGTCGACGTACTTGTAGAACACCGCGACGACGAATCCGAGTCGGCGGTGTTGGCGTTGGTACTGGTCGAGGCGCGCCACCATGGGATCGCGTTACCCCTGGCGCGGAACGCTCAACCGTCGCGGTCTACGCGGCGGGAGTGTCCGCCGATGGAGACGCGCAGTCCTCGACGTAGACGTAGCCGCAGGGTTGGCACGACACCTCGTAGCGCAGGAACCCGCCGTCGCCCTCCTGGAAGGAGTAGTCGGCCAGAACCATGCACCGTGGGCACCGTGCGGTGCCCCGTTCGACCACGCTCATCGCAGAGCCCTCCATCGTGAGCGGTCCCGTGACCGCCTCGTGCCAGCGGAGTACCCGCAGGTGGCGATCGTCAATCCGAGTGGCCCGCGGGCCGGTCGCGGCACGGCGGCGGACCGCAGGCCGACCAGGTGTACGGCTGCTCACCGGTGGTGGAGCTGCCGAGCATGAACGTGCGGTCGGTGCGTCGCGCCCGCGCGATCGTCGACAGCCAGGTTGCGACGGTACTGACCCGGTTCTGCACGCCGGTGAGGAACGCGATGTGGATGAATCCCCAACCGAGCCAGCCCAAGACCCCGGACAGCTTCACGGGCCCCGCCTGCAGCAGGGCGTGGCCGCGGCTGATGTAGGCGGCCGAGCCGAGGTCGCGGTAGCGGTAGTTCCGTCGGGGCCGGCCGGTCAGGTCGCGGCGGATGCAGGCGGCAGCGTGCAGTCCGCCCTGCATGGCGTTCTCGGCCACCCCCGGCAGCCCGTCGCGGCCGACGAGGTCGCCGATGACGAAGACCTCGGGATGGCCCGGCACCGTCAGGTCGGCCTCGACCGCGATCCGGCCCCCGCGGTCGGCCGTCGCGCCGAGCACCTCGGCGACGTGCCGGGCGAAGGGCACCGCCTCCACCCCGGCGGTCCACAGCACCGTCCGGGCGGCGTACTCCTCGCTGGGCCCGCCCGCCTTGGGGGTGACGGTGATGCCCTCGCGCCGTACGTCGGTGACGTGCACGCCCATGTGCAACTCGACGCCGAGGCGCTCCAGAATGGTGGCCGCCTTGGCGGACAGTCCGGGGGCGAACCCGGCCAGCACGCACTGCCCGCCGTCGAACAGCAGTACCCGCGCCTCCTCGGGTTCGATGCTGTGGAACTCGTTGGCCAGCGCCCGGGTCGCCATCTCCCGGATCTGGCCGGCCAATTCCACGCCGGTCGGTCCGCCTCCGGCGATGGCGAAGGTGAGCCAGCCGTCGCGCTCGGGACCCGGCGCCAGCGTCTCGGCGATCTCGAAGGCGGCGAACAGGCGTCGCCGGATGCTCAGCGCGTCGTCGAGGGTCTTCATGCCCGGTGCCCACGTGGCGAACTCCTCCCGGCCGAAGTACGACTGGCGCATTCCCGCGGCGACCACCAGCACGTCGTAGTCGAGGTCGAACGTGGACTCGTCGGGACGGCGTGCGGTCACGCGGCGGGCGTGCGGGTCGAGTTCGATCGCCTCGCCGAGCAGCGTGGTGACGTTGCGGTGCGCGGCCAGCTCCTCGCGCAGCGACCTGCTGATCTGCCCGATGCTCAGCGTCCCGGTGGCGCACTGATAGAGCAGCGGCTGGAAGACGTGGCAGGCCGCCCGGTCGAGCAGCGTGACGTCGACGTCGTCACCGCCGAGGCTGCGCGCGCAGAACAGCCCGCCGAAGCCCCCGCCGATGACCACTACCTTCGTCCGACCGTCGCTCACCGTCTGGACACTACTCAGAAGGGACGGCGACGCCGCCCGATCGGAGCGTCGGCGTCAGCACGTCGACGTCCAGCACCTCCGACGCCGCGACCGGAGGTTGCGAGTTTCGTACTTGGCACCCCTGGGTAAATGCGACCCAGCGCTGCAGCAAGGTCGGCGTCCGACTCCCGTCAGCGGAAGGCGCCAGCCATGATTCCCTTCATCTGCCCCACGTGCGGACACGTCGACATCGACACCGCCACCTGCACCGCATGCGTCGACACGGGCTCGCGCTCGAGTGACCCGGCGCAGCGGTAGCCCATGACCACCAACGTTCTCGCCAGGTTGAACCCCGTCGAACTGGTGCTGGCCTCGACCAGGATGTACTCGTCGCTGCCCGTGGTCGGCAAGCACCTCGAGCCGTTCGCCGGCCTGACGGCGATCGCGATGTGGGGCGGCCACTACGCACCGGCCGCCATCCGCTGCGCGGTCAATCGCCGCGCCGGAGGCGCCCCCGTCGAGGTGCCGGTCGCCATCGCGGGCGGCGACGCCGGTGGTCGCGGTCCCGGCCGGATCCCGCCCTACCTGCGTGCCCGCGCTCAGAAGCGGAAGTGCCTGTTCCACAGTTCGATTCGCTACGGCAATCACCCGGCCCAGGTGCTCGACGTGTGGCGGCGGCGCGATCTTCCGCCCAATGCGCCGGTGCTGCTGTTCGTCCCGGGCGGAGCGTGGGTGCAGGGAACCCGTGTGCTGCAGGGGCATACGCTCCTGTCGGAACTGGTCGAGCAGGGCTGGGTGTGCCTGACGATGGACTACCGGGTGTCGCCGGTGCACCGGTGGCCGCGCCACGTCGAGGACGTCAACGCAGCCATCGCCTGGGCGCGCGCAAATGCCGGCCAGTACGGCGGCGACCCCGACTTCGTCGCCATCGCGGGTTGTTCGGCCGGTGGCCACCTCGCGTCGCTGGCTGCACTGACGCCGGGTGATCCCGCGTTCCGCGGTGAACTCGACGTCGACGCCGACACGTCGGTCGATGCCGTCGTCGGGATCTACGGCCGCTACGACTGGGAGGACCGCTCCACCCGAACGCGTCGCAACTTCCAGGCGTTCCTCGAGCGGGTCGTGGTGCGGCGCAGTCAGTCCCGCCATCCCGAGATCTTCCGCGCCGCTTCGCCGATGGCCCGCATTCACCAGGATGCGCCGCCGTTCTTCCTCATCCACGGCGATCAGGACAGCATCATCCCGGTTGGCGAGGCGAGAAGCTTCCGTGCTGCGCTCGCAGCGGTGTCGCGCAATCCGGTGGAGTACTCCGAGATCCCGCGGGCGGGCCACGCCTTCGACCTGGTCGACGCGGGACACGCCAGGCGCTGTGCGGCCGAGGTCGTCGGGTTCCTCACCGGGGTGCGCAACCGCCACGGCCAGCAACGTGCCGTCGCGGTTGGCTGACGCCGGTCGGGGATAGTCGAGTGTCATGACCCCGAACGGCCCGACCCCATGCTGACCACTGCCCGCACCATCGCCGCGCCCCCCGAGGCGGCGTGGCGGCTGCTGACCGACCTCGACGCCTGGCCGCTGTGGGGCCCGACGGTGATGCGGGCCGAACTGGCCGACGCCGGCGGCCTGCGACTCGGAGCGCGGGGCAAGGTGTGGACTCCGGTGGGCGTGCCGCTGCCGTTCGAGATCGTCGAGTTCGACGAGGGCCGCGCGTGGGCGTGGAAGGTGGCCGGAGTGCGCGCCACCCGGCACGAGGTGACCCCGACGGCCGTCGGCTGCCGGGTCGCCGTTCGGCGTGCCGATCTGGGCCCCGGCCTACCTGGCCGTCTGTGCGTTGGCGCTCAAGCGGATCGACGAGCTGGCTCGGACGTAGGACTCACGACCCGGCGAGCTCCTCGAGCAGCGGCCGGGTGCGGTACGACACCACCTCGTGCATCGCCACCGACATCGTCGTGCGCTGGACCCCCGGTACGGCGAGCACCAGGCCGGCGACGCGATACAGGTCGTCGGCGTCGGTCGCCACCACCCCGATCAACAGGTCGGCCGCGCCCGACAGCCCCGTGACCTGGGTGACCTGGGCGATCGTCTCCAGCGCGGCGATGACGTCGTCGAGGCGGTGCTGATCGACCACCGCGGTGATGAACGCCTTGAGGGGATAGCCGAGATCGCGCGGCGACACGCAACGGTCGATGGGGGCCAGCACCCTTTCCTGGTCCCAGCGCGACAGTCGGGCCTGCACGGTGTTGCGGGCCAGCCCCAGCGTGGCCGCCAGTTGCACGCCGGTGGCGCGCGGGGCGTCACACATGCGCCAGAAGCATGCCGGGCGTCGGTGCGATCCAGCCTCGTCATGTCGCCCAGTATTGCACGTCACACTCGCAGTTGAAATGGGCAACATGCTCAATGAGGTGACCATCTGCTTGCTCATCCTGCTATCCGATGCCTACGCTGAATGGAGCAATTCGCCCAGTGAGCCCGAGGTGGTGAGTCCAGCATGACAGATCTCGACGTCCGCAGTCCGGACCGTCAGCCCTACGACCTCGGCGACCGCTACCGGTCGGGATCCGGGGCCGGTGCTGCTGACCGGCGTGCAGGCCATCGCCCGCGCGCTGGTCGAGCAGCACGAGCGCGACGCGCGCGCCGGGCTGCGGGTCGCGACGTTCGTCTCCGGCTACCAGGGCAGCCCGCTCGGCGGCGTCGACCGGATGCTCGCCGGCATGCCCGATGTGCTGCGAGGCCAACGACATCACCTTCGTGCCCGGGCCTGAACGAGGAGCTCGCCGCGACCTCGGTGTGGGGCAGTCAGGCCGACCGCTGCCCATGGGCACGCGCGACCCACGACGGCGTCGTCGGCGTCTGGTACGGCAAGGGGCCCGGCCTCGACCGGGCCACCGACGCGCTGCGGCACGCCAACATGTACGGCGCCAATCCCGCGCGGCGGAGTGCTGCTGCTCGTCGGCGACGACCCGGCGTCCAAGTCCTCCACCGTGCCCGCCGTCAGCGAGCGGTCGCTGGCCGCGCTCGGGATCCCGGTGCTGTTCCCGCGCAACGCCCGCGAGATCGTCACGATGGCGATGCACGGGGTCGCGCTGTCGCGAGCCTCGGGATGCGTGGTCGCGCTCAAGATCGTCGCCGACGTCGCCGACGGCGCCTGGTCGGTCGACGGCAGCCTCGCCGACGTCGACATCGTGACGCCCCGAAGTCGCCTGGGAGGGCGGCCGTTCGTCTACCGGCAGCGCCCGATGGCCGCGCCCGCCGACAGCCTGGACGCCGAGGCCGACCTCTACGGACCCCGCGCCGAGCGTCGTGCGCGCCTACGGCGCCGCCAACGGACTCGACGTCGTCGAGCTCGATCCGCCCGACGCGACGATCGGCATCGCCGCCACCGGGAACGACGTTCGACTCGATGCGCCAGGCGCTGGCCGATCTCGGCGCCGACGACTTCGCGCTGCACCGGGCGGGCATCCGGCTGCTGCGCATCGGCATGCCCACTCCGCTCGGGCCCGACGCCGGTCACGGCGTTCGCCGAGGGCCTCGACGAGATCCTCGTCGTCGAGGACAAGACGGCGTTCGTCGAGACCCAGGTGCGCGAAATCCTCTACGGCATCAACGGATGCGCCGCGGATCATCGGCAAGACGGACGCCGCCGGCCGGCCGCTGATCCCGGCGGGCGGCGAACTCACCGCCGGGCCGGCTGCTGGCACCGCTGCGCCGCGTGCTGCGGGACCGGCTCGAGCTGAAGACGCCGCCGCCGCCGGCCGCTGACGCTGGACGTGCTTCCGGCCGAAACGGACGGCCGTACTTCTGCAGCGGCTGCCCGCACAACCGCTCGACCGCGGTGCCCGAGGGCTCGCTCGCCGGCGGCGGGATCGGCTGCCACACCATGGTGACGATGTCCGAGCCGCACCGACAGCGCCGTCACCGGGCTCACCCAGATGGGCGGCGAGGGCAGCCAGTGGATCGGCCAGGCGCCGTTCACCGACGTGCGGCACATCTTCCAGAACGTCGGCGACGGCACCTTCTTCCACTCCGGCCAGCTCGCCGTGCAGGCGTGCGTCGCGGCCGGGCGTGAACATCACCTACAAGCTGCTCTACAACGAGGTCGTCGCGATGACCGGCGCGCAGGACGCCGAGGGCGCGCTCGACCGTCGCCGCAGCTGACCCACAAGCTGACGGCCGAGGGCGTCGCCGCAGATCATCGTCTGCGCCGACGAACCGCAGCGGCACCGACAAGCGCGCCCTCGGCCAAGGGCACGCGTCGCTCTGGCACCGCGACCGCCTCGACGAGGCGCAGCGGCGGCTGCGCGACGTCCCGGGCGTCACCGTCCTGATCTACGACCAGCACTGCGCCGCCGATGCCCGCCGCCAGCGCAAGCGCGGCACGCTGCCCGACCCGCACCACGCGGGTCGTCATCAACGAGGCGGTCTGCGAGGGCTGCGGCGACTGCGGCGTCAAGACGCAACTGCCTGTCGGTGCAGCCGGTCGACACCGAGTTCGGCCGCAAGACGCGGATCGACCAGACCTCCTGCAACACCGACTACAGCTGCCTGGACGGCGACTGCCCGTCGTTCGTCACCGTCGAGGTCCGGCCCGGGCGCAGCCGCGCGAGCGCAGCCGCGCGCCGCGAGCCGCCGGCGGTGCCCGACGTCGACGCCGCGCCGATCACGGGCACCCACAACGTCTTCTTCGCCGGCATCGGCGGCACCGGCATCGTCACGGTGAACCAGGTGCTCGCCACCGCCGCGCTGCGGGCCGGCTACGACGTGCGAGAGCCTCGACCAGATCGGGCTGAGCCAGAAGGCCGGGCCCGTCGTCTCGCACCTGCGATTCGCCGCGCGGCGGCGCTCGAGCCGTCCAACCGGCTCACGCCCGGGCACGCGCGGACTGCATCCTGGCCTTCGATCTGCTCGCCGCCGCCGACGCGCAAGAACCTCGGCTACGGCGACCCGGCCGACGACCTCGCGTCGCGTCGACCAGCAAGACCCCGACCGGCGACATGGTGTACGACACGGTCGGTCAGCTATCCCGAGACGCCCTACCTGCTCGACCGGCTCGGCCAGGTGTCGCGCCGAGCGTGCACTCCTTCGATGCGCTCGCCGCCGCCGACGCGCTGTTCGGCAACACCGCTGCCGCCAACCTGCTGCTGGTCGGCGCCGCCTACCAGGCCGGGGCGCTGCGGCTGCCGGCGTCCTGCGATCGAGGAGGCCATCGGCATCAACGGTGTCGCCGTCGCGGCCAACCTCGCCGCCTTCCGCTGGGGACGCGTCGCCATCGCCGACCCGGCGCGCTTCGCCGACGCGGTGTCGCCGACGCGCGTCCGGTCGCCAGCCGCCGCCACCCGCACACCTGCTCGCGGGCACCACGTTCACCGGGCGGGTCGGCGACCTCGTCTCGCGCAGAGCTGCGAATCTCGTTCAGTTCCAAAGCGAGAAGGTCGCGCGGCGCTATGTGACGCTGCTGCAGTCGGTCTGGACCGCAGAACGCGCCGTCTGCGACCGCACCGACTTCAGTGAGGCCGTCGCGCAGCGGACTCTACAAGTTCACCGCCTACAAGGACGAGTACGAGGTGGCGCGACTGCTGACCGACCCGCTCTTCGTCGAGCAGGTTCGGGCCGAGATCCCAGCGGGTGAGAACCTGACCTACCGCTTGCACCCGCCGGTGCTGCGCGCTCTGGGCAGGACCAAGAAGATCGGTCTCACTCCACGCAGCCACGCCCTACTCCGCCTGGTGGCGAAGGGAAAACGATTGCGGGGCAGCGTGTTCGACCCGTTCGGATATGCGCACGTGCGCCAGGTCGAGCGGGGTCTGCTCGCCGAGTACTCCGACGTCGTGATCGAGCAGGCCGCTGGACTGAGCGAGGCCACGTACGACCGGGCCGTCGAAATCGCATCGCTCGCAGACGTCGTGCGCGGTTACGAGGACCGTCAAACTCGCCAGCGTCGACACCTACCACGACCGGCTCGCCGAACTCGGCATCGCCCCGTCGAGGCCGCGCCGCCGATGAGGTATTGACCCCAAACGAGTTCACCACCAACGACTTCGGCCGACGGCGCCGTTAACGGCCGGTTCAGTCGGCGACGGTGTAGATTCGACCATGGAGCGGGACGCAGTCCGGACTGTGAACCCTCAAGCCCTTGGCGGTTTAACCTCAAGCTTCCAAGGGCGCTTCAACCGTCAGGCACCCCCGGACCCCGGGTGGCCGCACGGCGTCACCCCGGCGCTCAGTCCCACTCTCAGCGGACGACGCGGAATTCCTTCATGGTCTGGTCAACGGGGTCGGGCAGGGTCATCCCCGCGTCGGCACCCGAACGCAGATAGTCGATGACCGGGGAGGTGAGGCGCTCCCCGGGAATGACCGCCGGAATCCCCGGCGGATACGGTGTGATCTGCTCAGCGGCGATCCGCCCGACGGCCTTCTCGGATGGAACCATCTCCGTGGCGCCGAAGAACGCATCGCGCGGCAACATCACCGTCTCCAGTTCGATTTCCTTCGGCGACGGCAGCACGATGGCGGACGGCGGTTTCAAACCGGAGGCCGCCGCCTGCCACTGCCCCAGCGCATCGACCAGGCGCGCGGCGCTCGTCGAGTCGTCGGCGAAGGACAGCGTCGCCATCACCCGGCGGTGGTCTGACATGCCGAGGTCGAGGTGGCAGTGCTCGCGTAGCCAGTCGGCGGCCTGGTAACCGCTGCGCCCGGTGGCCGAGACGTCGACGAGCACTTGCAGACGGTCCAGATCGTGGCTCGCCTCGCTGCCCAGCAATTCGTCGTCGAGCACGTCGAGGTCGGCAATCCGTTCGATCTCGGCGCGGGTGTTGACCGCCAATTCGATTGCGGCGCCGAACAATTCGTGGCCGGACTCCACCATCTGCCGGCGCCAGCCGTCCATCGCCGCGTAGACCAGGACGTTGGGGCTGGTGGTCATCAACAGGTCGGCGCACTTCGACAGGCGGTCCCGGTCCACCAGGTCGCCCTGAACGTGGAAGACCGAACCCTGCTCGAAGCCCGCGCCCATCTTGTGGACGCTGACCACGCAGACGTCGGCCCCGGCGTTCATGGCCCAGGTGGGCAGCTCCTCGTGGAAGGGCAGGTGGGCGCCCCAGGCCTCGTCGACGATGAGCGGCTTGCCCCGTCGGTGGCACACCTCCGCGATGCCGGCCAGATCGGCGCACGTCCCGTACGGGCTGGGGCTCACGATGAGGGCTCCCTCGGCGTCGGGGTGTTCCTCCCACGCCGCGGCGACCTCCTCGGGTGACGGCGGGTGGGACAGGTGCCGCTCGGCGTCCCACCGCGGTGAGATCCACCGCGGCTGGACGCCCGCGAAGATCAGCCCCGCCACCACCGACTTGTGACTGTCCCGGCCCAGCAGCAGACCGTTGCCACCGCCGGCGACGGCCAGCATCGCCGCCTTGACCGACAGTGAACTGCCGCACGTCGAGAAGAACGCCGCCGACGCCCCCACGGCATCGGCCATCAACTCCTCGGCGGTGGACAGATAGCCGTTGCCACTGCGCCTGTCGTCGAGTCCGCTGCTCGCGAGGACGTCGTCGCGGAACGGCTCGCGCCCGAGGACGTCGAGGACCCGTGGGTCGGCTCCCTTGCCCTGGCGATGGGCCGGCGGGGTGAATCCGTATCGGTTCTTCGCGTGGTAGTCGACCAGCGCATCGAGGAGCGGAGCCTTCGAGTGATCCATGGTCGTCGACGTACCCGATGGCTCCTCACACAATCCAGGAGCAGGATGTTTGAGGTCCCGTCAGCCGGAATCGGCCCCGATCGCGTGACGAATAATGACGTTATCGACAGAACTGCGCCACGCCGCGGCGGCTTCCCCGAGAATGTGAACGTCCGGGGGACCTTTTCAGACGGGGGCGCAACCATGAGTGAACATCCAGACGGTGACCAGAATTCGGCACCGGACGGAGTCAACATCACGGCGCGGGTCTGCGTCTTCCCCAGTACGGACGACGAGGCGCACGGCGTGGTGGTCGACGACTTCGGCGACATGGTTGGCGTGCCCGTCGAGATCGGCGGCAATCGCATCGCCGGCCCGGCCCGCCGGTGGGCGGTGATGCTCGACGACGACAACCTGGTCTTCGTCGACAGCCACCAACTCGTCGCCGAGTAGCCGCTGGTCACCCGCACCCGGCGTTTTGGCCGGCTCTCCGGGGGTACGTCGGAGCAATCGACGCCGTCCGCGTCGGATCGCCGACGAACGGGAGCGGGATGTGAAGGCAGTCACCTGGCACGGCAAGCGCGACGTCCGGGTCGAGGAGGTCCCCGATCCCGAGATCGAGGAGCCGACCGACGCCATCATCGAGGTCACGTCGACCAACATCTGCGGCTCGGACCTGCACCTCTACGAGGTGCTCGGGCGCGTTCATGGACGACGGGCGACGTCCTCGGCCACGAGCCGATGGGCATCGTCCAGGAGGTCGGCGACGGACGTCACCAACCTCGCCGTCGGGGACCGGGTGGTGATCCCGTTCCACATCTCCTGCGGCACTGCTCCATGTGCGACCAGCAGCTCTACACCCAGTGCGAGACCACCCAGGTCCGCGAGCAGGGCATGGGGCGGCGCTGTTCGGCTACTCCGAAGCTGTACGGCGCAGGTGCCCGGCGGCCAGGCCGAATTCCTGCGGGTACCGCAGGCCCAGTTCACGCACATCAAGGTGCCCGACGGGCCGCCCGACGACCGCTTCGTCTACCTGTCCGACGTGCTGCCCACGGCATGGCAGGCGGTCGCCTACGCCGACATCCCCGACGGCGGCATCGCGTGACCGTGCTCGGACTCGGGCCGATCGGCGACATGGCCGCCCGCATCGCGCAGCACCTGGGCTACCGAGTCATCGGCGTCGACCTGGTGCCGGAACGGCTTGGCACGCGCCGGCGGCTCGCGGCATCGCAGCCGTCGACCTGCGCGAGATCGACGACCGATCGGCGACGCGATCCGCGACCTCACCGCGGGCGCGGAACCGACTCCGTCGATCGACGCCGTCGGGATGGAGGCGCACGGCTCTCCGGTCGCCAAGCTCGCCCAGCAGGCTGACCGGCCTGCTGCCCGACGCGGTGGCCAGCCGATGATGCAGACGGCCGGCGTCGACCGGCTCGACGCGCTGTACTCGGCGATCGACATCGTGCGCCGGGGCGGCACCGATCTCGCTCATCGGCGTCTACGGCGGCATGGCCGACCCGCTGCCGATGCTCAAGCTGTTCGACAAGCAGATCCAGCTGCGGATGGGCCAGGCGAACGTCAAGCGCTGGGTCGACGACATCATGCCGCTGCTCACCGACGACGATCCGCTGGGCGTCGACGACGTTCGCCACCCACCAGCTGCCGCTGGACGAGGCGCCGCACGCCTACGAGATCTTCCAGAAGAAGCAAGACGGCGCCATCAAGGTCATGCTCAAGCCGTGACGCGGTGACCCGCCCAGTGGCCGAGAGTTGCCCCAAGCGAATGCAATTCGGCCCATGCGGGGGCGTTCGGCCGGACGGGCAGTGCGAGATGCGGCCGGGGCCGTGCGCGTTCGACGACGCCGTGCCCTGGCCGGGCCCCGACGTGACTGCGGCTGCGGTCCGGGCGCCGCTGTTACTGGCGGACTTCAGCTGCGCACCCTTCGATGCCGCCGACGTCGCTGCCACGGCGACCGTGCTGGCGCGGTCGTGTGACGCGGTTCTGGTCGGGGAGCATCAGAATCGTCCCGACTTCCCGCCGACGGTGATGGGCGGCCTGCTGCTGGAAAGCGGTGTGACGCCGTGGATCACACTGTCCTGTCGCGATCGAAACCGCATCGTGCTCGAGCAGGAACTGCGCGGCCTCGCGCTGATCGGCGTGCGAACGGTCTTCTGCGTGACCGGCGACGGTAGGGGCTACGACGTCCGCCCCGACGTCACCCAGACGTTCGATCTCGACGGGCCGCGACTGGTCGCGCTGGCTGCGTCGCTGGAGATGGTGGCCGCCGTCCCGGAGACGCCGACGGCACCGCCGGTGCACGCCCGGCCGCTGCGGCTGGTGCACAAGCAGCGCGCCGGCGCAGGATGGCGGTGCTCAACCACGTGCCGTCACCCTCGAGCGCGGCGCAGTTCATGGCGGCCGCGCGGTCGAGCCGGGCTGACCATTCCGGTCGTGGCGGCAGTCGCGGTGTTCACCGACGTCGTGTCCGCGGCGGTGTTGCAGGGGCTGCCCGGTCTGGAACTCGACCAGCGAGTGGTGCAGGACGTCATCAATGCCACTGACCCCGTCGAGGCCGGCATCCGGGCCGCGGTCGACGAAGCCAAGGAGTTGTTGTCGATCGACGGCGTCGAGGGAGTGAACCTGTCGGGGTCGGCGACGGCGAGCGGAAACCGGTTCGGCGCCGAGATCAAGGCCGAGGTCGGGGCGCGGATACGAGCGGAGGTCGGTCGTGAGTGAAGCGATGTCGGCGGAGTTCGACACGGTGGCGGAGTGGACGGCTCGGGTCGCCCGGGAGCTGGGACCCGAGTACCACGTTCCGGCCGGCTGCCGGGGCAGTGGAAGCCCTGCCGCGCTCGACTGGCTGATGCACCACCTCGGCCTGATGGAGGGGGAGCGGCTGCTCGACTGCGGTGCGGGCATCGGGGGACCGGCCGCGTACGCGGTGGGGGAGCGGGCGGTGCAGCCGCTTCTGGTGGAGCCGGAGGCCGGTGCGATTCGCGCGTCGCAGAGCCTCTTCGGTTATCCGGCGATCCGCGCGGCGGCATCGGCGCTGCCGCTGGGTGACGACACGGTAGATGCAGCGTGGGCGCTCGGAGTGCTGTGTACGACCGAGGAGCAGCTGGGGTTGCTTCGTGAGCTGAGCCGGGTGGTTCGGCGGCCCGGCAAGATCGGCCTACTGGTGCTGGTCGCCGAGTCCACTCGGCTCGACGAGCAGCCAGAGGGGAATCACTTCCCCACCGCCGAGGCGCTGCGCAGCCTGGTCGACGACGCCGACCTGCGCGTCGAGGCATGGTGCGGCGCAAGCGATCTCGACCCCATCTCGCCGGAGTGGTCTGGCCGCGTCGACGAGGTCACCGCCGAACTGGCGCAGCGTTACGGCGGAGACCGCGCCTGGCATCAGGCCGAACACCAGTCCGCGCTGATCGGCAGGTTGATCGAGAAGGGTCAGGTGACAACCGATCTGCTGGCGCTGCGGCACCGATGACGGGGATGGCACCCGAACACGACGAGAGGCCCGGCTGGTAAGCCGGGCCTCTGCGTCGTCACGCACTTACTGGTTGGACTTCTGGCGCTCTTCGGCGGTCTTCGCCGCCCCGCGAGCGGATTCGGCCTCGGCTTCCTTCTGCGCGACGTCGCGCTCGGCCTCGGCCTTGTCCTGCTGCGCCTTGCCTTCGCGCGTCAGGTCGTCACGTCCGGAGACGGTTCCGACGGCCTCCTTGGCCTTGCCCTTGACGTCTTCGACGACGCCTTTGATGCCCTCTTGCGGTCCGGTGTTGTCAGCCATGTGTCTACCTCTCGTTCGTGTGTGTCGGGTCCGGCGGGATGGGTGCTCGGCGCCCACGCGGCCCCCTTCTCGGCGGAACGGATGTCCAGCGTCCGCCCGTTCGAGGGTTCCCGGGCCGAGGGTGCTTAAACCGTGCGACGGGCCCGTCGTCCGATGGCCGACGACGTGGGGCGGGGCCATCGAAGGCCGATGCGGCGGAGCCTGTCTCCGACGTCGTCGGGGGATTCGGCGGTGAATCGAATTGCGGTCCACCCGAGGGAGAAAGAGCGAATTCCGGCGTCGACGACCGGAGGACCGATGAAATGGCCGTCTGCAGTCCATTTGCGAACAATTCGCGCACATTGATAGCTAAGCTGGCTAACTAAACGATGATTTGCGGTGCTGATCGGCCATTTCGCTGGCAGCGATCTTGTAAGCTAGGGGCTTCGTCGGCGGTTAAGCTCAGTGACGACACTTCGATGATGCCGTCGGATTTGTGTGTCGGAAGGTGGACGAAATGGCTGTGATGACGAAATTGGCCGCTGGGTTGGGTGGATTGGCCGTAGCCGTGCTGGCCGGCGGTGGAATCGCCTCCGCGGCCCCCGGCGACTCGGTGATCGTCAACTCGACGTGCACCTACCCGCAGGTGATGGCCGCACTGAATGCCGAGGATCCGGTGGCGGCGAACGCGCTCGCCACAAACCCCATGGCGAACGCATTCCTGCAGGACCTCGTCAACACCCCACCCTCGGGTCGGCAGGCGAAGATCGACCAGGTCCGGGCCTACCCGGCCGCCGCTCAGTTCAGTGGGTCGATCTCGCAGGTGGCCAACGCCTGCAACAACTACTGACCTCGAGGTCCCGGCTCGGCAACCCATCGGCCGGGCCAACGACACGAATTGCCCACCTCCGAACGAATTTCGTTCGGCGGTGGGCTCCTTCGGGTCTGGTGTGGCAGAGCTAGCTACCCGGCCATTCGCCAGTCCAGCGCTCGAACACCCGAGCGCCCTGACGATCGATGATGGTCTTGACCACCGAGTAGATGACGCCCTGCACGGCGGCGGCCACCAGGATCTCCTTGAACGGATACTCGGTCTGCAGCGCCGTCGGCGGGTCGGGCTTGTCGCCGGGGCTCGCCCTCTTCCAGACTTGCTTGAAGATGGTGCCGGCGACCAGTCCGCCCAGGATGGAGCTGACGAGCCCCACCGGCCGGTAGAGGATCTTCGCCGTCGTGCTCGGGGCGGTGCCGCTCATCGGTTCCTCCTGCGCCACACCACGATGCCGAGCAAGAGGGCGGCCGCCACGATCGCGCCGACGGGAACGGCGGGTTTGACCGAACCGTCAGCGGTGGTGGCCTGCTCGAGGACGGTGCTCTTCACCTCCTGAGCCTTCTCGACCACTCGCTCCTTGGCATCGGAGGCCGCGTCCGCGGCGCGCGCCTTGACGTCGAGCTTGTCCGTGAGCGCCTGGGTGGTCTTGCCCAATTCGGCTCTGGTCCGCTCGATGTCGGCCTGGAGGTCGTCCACGCCGGCGTCCGGGCTGGGTTCGGGCTGAGGCTGATTAGCTGCGGTCATGGCTCGCGTCCTTCACTTCCTTGATGTCTTCCTTCACGTTGGACACCGTCTGCTGGGCCACCGGTGCCGCCTCCTGAACTTGTTTCTTGCCGACCAGCGCTGCAACGCCGCCGACGACGAACAGAACCACGGCCACGATCAGAGCCGCCGCCCACACCGGCAGAACCAGTGAGATGGCGGCGACGATGGCGGCGATCAGCGTTGCCGCCCCGAAGACGGCGAACACACCGGCGACGCTGAACAGCCCCGCGCCGATGCCGGCGTGCTTGGCCGACTCCTGAAATTCCTTCTGTGCCAACCGAATCTCATCACGCACCAGCCGCGACGTTTGAGCCGTCAGCTGGCTGATCAGTTCGCCGGTGGAGGCGTTGTCGGTCGACGTCGATCCAGCGCTCATGACAGCTCCCTTCGTGCGCTCCGGGTATCACCCGCTGTCCGCCAGATTCCCGCCGCACCGTCTCCGAAACCTGAATCCGGCCGCCATACCCCTCGTCGCCGCAGCGCGGGTGCTTCAGACTGGCCAGGTGTCCACACCGCATGTCGACGTCGATCCCTTCGTACGCGTCACGGGGTCGCAGGTGCACAACCTGAAGAACGTCGACGTCGCGGCACCGCGCGATGCGTTCGTCGCGTTCACCGGGGTCTCCGGTTCGGGCAAGTCGTCGCTGGCCTTCGGCACGGTCTACGCCGAAGCGCAGCGCCGCTACTTCGAGTCCGTCGCTCCGTATGCCCGGCGGCTGCTGCTGCCGGCCGGGTCGCCGAAGGTCGACGACATCACCGGACTCCCGCCGGCGGTGGCTCTGCAGCAGCGCCGAGGGGCAGGCACGTCGCGGTCGACGGTGGGCACCGTGACCACGCTGTCCAACCTGCTTCGAATGCTCTTCTCGCGGGCGGGCACGTATCCACCGGGCGCGTCCGACCGCCTGGACTCCGATTCGTTCTCGCCGAACACCGCCATCGGGGCGTGCCCGGAATGTCACGGGCTCGGCCGGATCCACCGGGTGACCGAGCAGACGCTGGTCCCGGACCCGTCGCTGACCATCCGCGAGGGTGCAGTCGCGGCGTGGCCCGGGGCCTGGCAGGGGCAGAACCTGCGCGACATCCTCATCACGCTGGGCTACGACATCGACAAGCCGTGGCGGAAGCTTCCGAAGCGGGCCCGCGACTGGATCCTCTTCACCGACGACCAGCCGACCGTGGAGATCGACCCGAGCCGGCACCCGGTGACGGCGGACTACTACTACAACGGCACCTTCTCCAGCGCCGAACGCCACGTGCGGCACACGTTGGCCAACTCGCAGAGCGCGATGATGCGGCGGCGCGTGCTGAAGTACGTCGACAGTGTCGAATGTCCGACGTGCGGCGGCTCCGGGTTGCGGCCGGAGGCGCTGAGGGTCACGTTCGCCGGGCGGACGATCGCCGACTTCGTGGCCATGCCGCTGACGGAACTGGCGGCGGCGCTGGGTCCGGCGGCCAACCGCGTCGATGCCGAGGCGGCCTACGAGTCCACCGAGTCCGGCGAACTCACCGAGGTGGCGACCGTCATCGCCGCCGACCTGGTCGCGCGCATCCAGGTCCTGATCGACCTCGGTCTTGGCTACCTCAGCCTCAACCGCCGGACGCCGACCGTATCCCCCGGCGAGCTGCAGCGGCTGCGGCTGGCGACCCAGCTGCGGGCCGGCCTGTTCGGGGTGCTGTACGTGCTCGACGAACCGTCGGCCGGGCTGCACCCCGCGGACGCCGAGCCGCTGCTGGAGGTCTTGGATCGCCTTCGGCGAGCAGGCAATTCGTTGTTCGTGGTCGAGCACGACATGGACGTAGTCCGGCGCGCCGACTGGATCGTCGACGTCGGTCCTGGCGCGGGCGAACTCGGCGGCGACGTGCTCTACAGCGGACCGGTCGCGGGTCTGGCGGACGTCTCCGCCTCCGTCACGCGCCGCTACCTGTTCGACGACGAGCTACCCGATACCCGGCCCCGGCGCGCGGCGTCGGGAATGCTGCGGCTGGGCGGCGTGTGCTTCCACAACCTGAGGAATCTCGACGTCGAGATTCCGCTGGGGGTGTTCACCGCGGTCACCGGCGTCTCCGGATCGGGGAAGTCCACCCTTGTCTGCAAGGTCGTCGGTGACGTCATCGCCCGCCAGTTGGGTTCTCCCACAGTCGAACTCGAGGAATCCGAACCGGCCGAAGCCGACGAGGCGATCGGTGACGCGGATCAGGATGCCAGCGTCGGGGTGAGCGCCGACGGTGTCGACGCCATCGATCGGTTGGTGACCGTGGATCAGAAGCCGATCGGCCGCACCCCGCGGTCGAATCTCGCAACCTACACCGGCATGTTCGATGCGGTCCGGAAGGAGTTCGCGGCGACCGACGAAGCTCGCCGGCGCGGCTGGACCGCGGGCCGCTTCTCCTTCAACGTGGCCGACGGCCGGTGTCCGACCTGCCAGGGTGAGGGGTTCGTGGCCGTCGAATTGCTGTTCCTGCCAGGCACTTACGCGCCGTGCCCGACGTGCCATGGCGCCCGCTACTCCGACGAGACCCTGGAGGTGCGGTATCGGGACCGCACGATCGCCGACGTGCTGTCGATGACCGTCGCCGAGGCCGCAGAGTTCCTCGAAGGCGTCCCCGCCGCCGCGCGTAGTCTCGCCACCCTGCTCGACGTCGGGCTCGGCTATCTGCGGCTCGGTCAACCCGCCACCGAACTGTCCGGCGGCGAAGCACAACGCATCAAGCTGGCGTCGGAATTGCAGCGCGCACGTCGCGGCCACACGTTCTACGTGCTCGACGAACCGACGACCGGTCTGCATCCAGCCGACGTCGAGCTGCTCGAGCGGCAACTGCACCGGCTGGTGGACGCGGGCAACACCGTGGTCGTCGCCGAACACGACATGGGCGTGGTCGCGGGAGCCGACTGGGTCATCGACCTGGGTCCCGGCGCCGGCGACGCCGGTGGGCGAGTGGTGGCGGCGGGCCCGCCGGAGGAGGTCGCCCGAGTGCTCGAGAGCCGGACTGCGCGCTACCTGTCGGCGCGGCTGCGGTAAAGGTCCTAGGCGTCTTCGGCGCGGTGGCGGCCCCGATAGGACTCGCCGCCGTCGGACTGATCACCGTCCGGCGACCAGCCGTGGCCGAACAGTTCGAGAGAGGGGTCGCCGCTCGGCGGCATGGAGCCGTTCGCCATCCCGGCATCGCGGAGTTCCCGGGGGGCCGACTCGTTCCGTTCGATCACGCGGGCTATTTACCCCGCCGTCAGCCCACGTCAAACACCGGACGCCGGCACCTCAGGCGACGTCGAAGTAGTGGCCCTCTCGCAGGTCCGCCAACAGGCCGGGCCCAGCTGGCTGCCAGCCGAGGAGGGTGCGGGTCAGCACGCTGGAGGCCGGGCCGTCGATGGCGAGGAACGGTGCCAGCCAGCCGAAGTGCCCAGCCGCGTCGTCCTGTGCGATCGAGACCGCCGGGATCCCCAACTGCGTGCCGATGACCGGACGCGGTGGCGACTGCGCCGGCGGCCATGGCACCGATCGACGCGGTCGGCCATGCGCTCACTGCGGCGGGCGGCTTCTTCGACGGTCGCCTCGAGCACTCACGGCGACGCCAGGCCGTCATCGACGCCAACCCGAGCCTTCAGGAGCGTGAACTGATCAAGCTGGCGTCGCTGGCGGCTGCCGTGGCCGAGGCGCTGCGCGGACGCGGGGTCGGCGATCCCGCCGCAATCCTCACCGCCGAGGCGGGAGTCGCGGTCTTCAAGGTGGCGTTCGGGAGGTGGGTCGACGAGTCCAACGACCGCGATCTTCCCGACCTGCTGACAGAGACGCTCGACGAACTCCGGACGGTCACCGGCTCCTGACGCCGATGCTCGGGACCATCGACGCGACGATGCCCACCGTCGAGCGGGTGCTCGGGGTGGGCATCGTCTAGTGCCGACAGTCAGGAAGTCGGCGCCACCACCGCGGTCCGGGGATGGTGCTGCAGGAGAAATCGGAGCCAGCGGACGTCGATCAGCATGTCGTGATCCCTTCGGTCAAGCGGACTTGGTCAGGATGGGGAGGATGCGCCGGCGTTCGCCGGCGACGTCCGAGAAGTGGTGCAGCGCATCGGGAACCGATGCCGTGGCGGGGAAGACGTCGTCGACGCCGCAGAGCCGCAGCGTCCGCGACACCGGCTGGCTGACGACGAGTGACCACTCGTCACCCGCGGCGTAGCAGGCCTCGTCGATGGCGTCGAGGAGTTCGATGCCCTGCGCAGCGAATGAGGTGACGCCGCTCAGGTCGAGGACGAAGGGCTTCTCGGCGATGATGCAGCCCTTGGCCTGAGCCACCACGACGCCGACGTTCAACTCGTCGATGGCAGCCGGTGATGGTCAATACGGTCGCGAGTTGGCGGCACTGCTTGTGGAGCTCGGCGCCATTGCACTCGACCGACGGATTTCCGTAGCGGAAGCGGGAATTCGTCGTCGAGCTCGTGCTCGTTGCGGTCATGGCACTGCCTCCCTTCGGTAGTTGCCGAATGAGAAGGCGGCGATGCCGTCACTTCGACCTGCCAGTGACGCTATGCGGCGAAGTTAAGGTACCGGGGAGTAACTCCTAAAACATCGTTAAGAGTCCGCCCGGTCGATCAGCAAATCGGTTCTGGCCGGCGATCAGCCGCGCCGCCACTGGTTGCCGGTGTAGCCCTCCCAGGGCGAGTAGTCGGCGAGCAGGTCCTCCTGCGGTGGTCGCTCGTCCTCGGGCACGTGCTGCAGGTTGATGCGGACGCGGTACCAGATCGAACTCGGGCCCCGCATGCCGTCGACCAGCACGTCGATCGGCTCCAGTCGCTCGGCCGCCGACGAGTGCGTCGCCTTCCACGTCTCGAGGGCGGCCATCGCCTCGTCCTTGGTCTTGGTCCGGGCGATCTCGATCAGCGGCATCGTGGAGACTCGGTGCCCGGCTCCGTCGCCCACGGCGCGCGCCCTTGGGCGCCTTCTCGGCGGGGCCCAGTTCCTTGGCCAGGGCCAGCAGTCCCTCGAGGCCGCCCGCGGCGTCGTCCATGCCCTCCCATGGATCGCCGATGTCGGCGTACCGCTCCGGCACGGTCGCCACGGTGAACGCCTCGGGCCGGCAGTGCGGCACCTCGTCCCAGCGCAGCGGGCGTCGACACCCGGGCGTCGGGCCGGGAGCGCACCGAGTAGGCCGACGCGACCGTCCGGTCCTTGGCGTTCTGGTTGAAGTCGACGAAGACGCCTTGGCGTTCTTCCTTCCACCACCGGCTGGTCGCCAAAGTCCGGTGCGCGCCTTTCGACTTCGCGCGCGATGGTCTCCGCGGCCAGCCGCACCTGCCGGTAGGGCCAATTCGGTTCGATGCGGGCGTAGACGTGGAAGCCCTTCGAGCCCGAGGTCTTCGGCCACGCCGTCAGGCCGTAGTCGGTCAGCACGTCGCGGGCCACCAGCGCCACGTCGACGATCTGCGCCCACTCGACGCCGGGCATCGGATCGAGGTCGACGCGCAATTCGTCGGGGTGCTCGAGGTCGTGGGCACGGACCGGATGCGGGTTGAGGTCGACGCAGCCGAGGTTGACCGCCCACGCCAGACCGGCGGCATCGTCGAGGACGGCTTCCTTGGCCGACGTGCCAGAGGCGTACTTCAACTCGGCGACGTCGATCCACTCGGGGCGCTTCTCGGGCGCCCGCTTCTGGAAGACCGCCTCCTCGGTGATGCCCTTGACGAACCTCTTGAGGATCATCGGCCGCCCGGCCACGCCGCGCAGAGCGCCGTCGGCGACGGCCAGGTAGTACTCGATCAGGGCGAGCTTCGTGACCGCCGGCCGGCCCTCGAAGCTGGGGAAGACGACCTTGTCGGGGTTGGTGACCCGCAGCGTTCGACCGCCGATCTCCATCGACAGCGCGGTCGCCATGCCGTCGATGTTAGTTGTGCACCTACTCGGACCCGCGTGCGACGGCGGTCACATATTGTGGGGTGATGCCCAACCTCACTGAGCTTCCCCTGCAGGCAGCGGCCAAGGTCCAGCAGTACCTCGAGCGTGGCTCGGCCGAACTGCACTACGCCCGCAAGATGTTCGAGGCGGGCGCCTTCAAGCTGGAACCGCCGCAGAACGTCGCCGCGATGCTGGCCGACATCAGGCGCTGGGGAGAGTTCGGGATGATCCCGGCGCTCAACGCCCGCCGCAACCCCACCGGAACGGCGATCATCGACGACGACGGCGAGCTGACGTTCAACGAACTCGACGACGCGGCCAACGCGGTCGCCAACGGGTTACTGGGGCTGGGCGTCCGCGGCGGCGACGGAGTCGCGCTGCTGATCCGCAACCACCGCTGGTTCCTCATCGCGCTCTACGGCGCCGCGAAGGTCGGCGTCCGGCTGATCCTGCTCAACAGCGAGTTCTCCGGCCCTCAGATCAAGGAGGTCTCCGAGCGCGAGGGCGCGAAGCTGATCATCCACGACGACGAGTACACCAAGGCGTGCTCCGCCGCCGATCCCGAGCTGGGCAAGCTCCGCGCGCTGGCGACCAACCCGGACAAGCCCGACGAGCCGTCGGAGAGCACCGACGAGACGCTGGCCGACCTGATCGCCCGCAGCAAGTCCGGTCCGCCGCCCAAGGCGGCCGCCCACTCCAAGATCATCATCCTGACGAGCGGCACGACGGGCACTCCCAAGGGCGCCAACCGAAGCAGCCCACCGTCGCTGGCACCGATCGGCGGCGTGCTGTCGCACGTGCCGTTCAAGTCCGGCGAGGTGACGTCGCTGCCCGCGCCGATGTTCCACGCGCTGGGCTTCCTGCACGCCACCATCGCGATGATGCTCGGCAGCACGCTGGTGCTGCGCCGCCGGTTCAAGCCGGCCACGGTCCTCGCCGACATCGAGAAGCACGGGGCGACCGCCTTGGTGGTCGTGCCGGTGATGTTGGCGCGCATTCTCGACGAGCTCGAGAAGACCAGCCCGCGGCCGAACCTGTCGAGCCTGCGCATCGTCTTCGTATCGGGGTCGCAGCTCGGCGGTGAGCTCGCCACCCGGGCCTTGAAGGATCTCGGTCCCGTCGTCTACAACCTCTACGGCTCGACGGAGATCGCGTTCGCGACCATCGCCCGGCCCAAGGACCTCTCCATCAACCCGTCGACCGTCGGGCCGGTCGTCAAGGGCGTCAAGGTCAAGCTGTTCGACGACAACGGCAAGGAGGTAGCCAAGGGTGAGGTCGGCCGGATCTTCGTCGGCAACACCTTCCCGTTCGAGGGCTACACCGGCGGCGGCCACAAGGCGATCATCGACGGGCTGATGTCCTCCGGCGACGTCGGCTACTTCGACGAGCACGGGCTGCTCTACGTCAGCGGTCGCGACGACGAGATGATCGTCTGCGGTGGTGAGAACGTCTTCCCGGCCGAGGTGGAGGATCTGATCAGCGGGCACCCCGAGGTGGTCGAGGCCACCGCGCTCGGCGTCGAGGACGAGGAGTGGGGTCACCGGCTGCGCGCCTTCGTCGTCAAGACCGAGGGCGCCTCGATCGACGAGGACGCGATCAAGACCTACGTCAAGGACAACCTCGCCCGCTACAAGGTGCCGCGCGAGGTGATCTTCCTCGACGAGTTGCCGCGCAACCCGACGGGCAAGATCCTCAAGCGCGAGCTGAAGGACCTAGACGTCGAGTAGGTGCTCGAGGCCGGTCCACCGGCCGTGTGGCGTCCGGTCGAGGCCCGGGCCGATGCCGGCGTCCTCGAACGCGGCGACGACGTCGGCCATGCCCTCGGTGAAGTGCGCCCAAGAATCGAGGTGGGCCGCGACGACGAGGCGTGGCGCCAGCACCTCCGCGGCGGCAGCGGCCCGCGCGCTGGTCAGCGTCAAGGGCCGGCCACCCTGCTTCTGCCGCACCCGCGCAGCGCCCACGAACAGCACTGCGACGTCGATCGCGCCGACAGTGCGGGCGATCGACGAAACCGTTGCGAGAGAAGCGTTGTCGCCGCTGACGTAGATGGTCGGCAGTCCCCGTCCCGACAACACGAAGCCCGTCACCTTGCAGTTGACGTTGCCGGAGGCGTCGCGGTCCCCGTCGGCCGGACCGTGCACCGCGGGCACGGCTTGCACCCGAAGGCCGTCGAGATCGACCGTCTGCCAGGGTGCCAAGCCGTCCGCTGGCGGGCCGAGCCGTTGCGCCGCACCGGGATTGGTGAGTATCCGCGGTGCGGACAGGGCGAGTGCCCGGCCCGCGTGGTCGAGGTTGTCCAGGTGCTCGTCGTGGCTGATCAGCACCAGGTCGACCGCCCCCAGCGCCGAGACGTCCACAGCGGGTCCGTCGGTCTTGGTCAGGTAGGCATGCGGACCCGGCGGGTCGAACGTGGGGTCGACGACGATGCGGTGCCCGGCGATGTCGATCACCGTCGTCGGACCGCCAAGGACGGCGACCGCGCACTGGCCCCTGTTCGGGGTGACGTCGTCGGTGTGGTCGTTCACGGTGTCCTCCGATCCTGGCTGGCGCCCCAAGGTATGCCCAGTGGTGCGCCGATGTCGGATGGTCGGGGCGCGGTGGGTCCCCTAGACTCTGCAGACGTCACGTCGGTGTGATCTTGGCCGCTGCCGCGTGCCGCCGTAGTTAGGCGGTGTGCGGCCTGGGGTAACGCGGTGCCGGTCTGGACGCCGACCCGATGCGCTTGCCGCGCCTCCTCCTGATGTACGAACGGAAAGCAGTGGTGAGCTCATGAGACGCGAAGTCGGAGCGCAACTGGAGGTCGAGGTCTTCGATCCGACCACCCTCGAGTTTCAGATCGCGGTCGCCCCGCAACCCGGTGCCGAGGTGACCGAAGAGCTGTCATTCACCTTGAACGGCAACGCAATCGAGCCGATGGAGCTCATTGGTCAGCACGGCACCCGCATCCACAAGTTCGAGGCGGGCAAGGGCACCGTGCAGGCGAACTACTCGGCCACCATCATCGGACAGTCAGAGCCCGCGCCGGTGACCGAGATCGACCTGTCGACCTATCTGCGGCCCAGTCGCTACGCGGAGGCCGACAAGTTCTATGGCTTCGCGGCAACCGAATTCGGGAACCTGGCCAAGTCCACGGTGCTGCTCGAGAAGGTGTCGTCCTGGGTGGGCACGCGGCTGCAGTACGTGCCGGGATCCAGCGACCCGATCGACGGCGCCGCCGACACCGTGCTGGCGGGCCAGGGCGTCTGCCGCGACTACGCCCACCTGGTGATCGCCCTGCTGCGTGCGGTCAACGTTCCCGCCCGGCTGGTCGCGGTTTACGCGCCGGGCTGCTATCCGATGGACTTCCACGCCGTTGCCGAGGCGTACGTCGACGGACTGTGGCGGGTCGTCGATGCGACGTGTTTGGCGCCGCGGCAGACGATGGTGCGCATCGCCACCGGCCGCGACGCCGCCGACACCGCGTTCCTCGACAACCATGGTGGCGGGATCAACCTCACCAACATGAACGTCACCGCCTGGGTCGAGGGCATGCTCCCGCTGGACTCCGTCGAGGAACTCGTCTCGCTGGGTTAGTACTCGATGGCCTCGATCAGCGGGCCCGGCTCATCCATCAACGCCCAGAAGCGATCTCGGATCGCGACGGTCAGCGGGCCCGGCTCGCCGGTTCCGATCGGTTCGCCGTCGAGGGTGTTGATCGGGGTGACGCCGCCCGCGGTGGTGACGGCCATGATCTCGTCGGCGTCGTACAGTTCTCGGCTGGTCACGTCGCGCAGCGTGGCGTCGATGCCCATTTGGTCGGCCAGTTCGTAGACCGTCTTGCGGGTGATCCCCGGCAGCGCGTTGCGCGACGGGGACGCCAGCACGCCGTCCTTGACGATGCACCACGTTGAAGCCGGGGCCCTCGGCGACGCAGTTGTCGGCGTCCAGCAGGATCGCGGTCCTGGCGCCCCGGTCCTTGGCCTCGAAGCTGGCGGCGGTCAGGTCACCCCACTGGTAGTTCTTGATCGTGGGGTCGACGGTGTTGCGGCCGGCGCGGCGGACGTGGCGCGGCACGATCGCGGTGGTGCCGAAGATCTGCTCGGCCGGCGGGAACGCCCACAGGTACGGGATGGCGTAGATGTAGACCTGGTGGGTGAGCTTGGACAAGTCCTTCTCGCCCTTGCGCTTTCCGTACCCGCGGGTGATCGTCAGGTTGACGAACGACTCCCGCAGCTGCGACATCGAGACGCACCGCTTGGTGATGTCGGCCAGTTCGGCCTTGCTCATGCCGGCGTCGAGGCGGAGCTTGTGGGCGCCGTCGAGAAGCCGGTCGATGTGGTCGTCGAGCCGAAAGATGTTGCCGTGCCACACGTGCGCGACGGTGTAGGTCACGTCCGAGTGGCCGAAGCCGGTGTCGAAGATGGAGATCCTGGCGTCCTCGGCGGGCACGTACTCGCCCTCGATCCAGGCGACTCCGCCGGCGAAGGGGCTCGAGTTGTCCAGTTCGTAGTCGCTGTACTGGATCACCGAGCCGGGCGGGGTGTCCTCGCGGATGGCGGCGCCCGGTTCGACGGCGACGAGATTGCTGGAGAGGCTGGTGGTGACGGTCATGGTGTGTCGTATTCCTTTGCTTGCGAGACGGTTTCAGGAGGTGTGGGTCTTGGCGTAGTCGGGGCCGGCCTCACCGGTGGCCAGTCGCTTGCGCAACCCGGTGAACGCCCAGAGCGTGGCGAGCACCAGCAGCCCGAGGAAGACGTAGCCGTTGCCGGCGAACTGCGGCAGGAAGATCAGCGCCGCGCAGACGAGCGTGAAGCACACCAGGGCCAGCACGGCGACCGGCACGCGCGCCTTACCGAGGTCGAAGGTTCCGGGCTCGGCGGTCGGGATGGTGCCGCGGCGGTTGGCGATCAGCACGGCGACCGTCTGCAGCAGGTACATCGCGCAGACCGCCAGTGAGGAGAGCCCGAGGATGAGGAAGAACGCCTTCTCGCTGACCAGTGCGGACAGCAGCAGGAGCGTCGACAGCCCGAAGATGCCGAGCACGGCGTACGTCGGCGTCCGGTTGGACGGCGACACGTGCCGCCAGACGTGGGAGAACGGCAGCATGTTGTCGCGCGCCATCGAGTAGGTCAGTCGGGTGGCGACCAGGATGTTGGCCAGGATGCACGCCAGCACGTTGGTCAGGGCCACGGCGACGACGATCTTGCTGATCACCGGGCCGACCTGCTGGGTGATGATCTCCTCGATGGGAGCCGCGGACGCCGCTTCGACGGCTCCGGCATCCTTGATCGCCAGCACGTAGACGACGTACATGCCGAACTCGATGATGATCGAGGCGGTCAGGGCGTAGAACATGGTGCGCGGGATGACGTGGCGGGCGTTGACGGTCTCCTCGGCGATGTCCGCGCTGGCCTCCACTCCGATGAGTCCGAAGAAGGGCCCGAGCGACGCCGCCAGCCAGGCCAGCACGTAGGGGGTGCTGCCGTCGGACGTTCCGCCGGTGAACAGCACCGAGACGCGACTGATGGTTGTCCGGCGAGGAGAAGGCGACGATCGCGACGAGGATCGTGGCGCCGACGGTGATGACGAACTCCAGGCTCACGCCGATGTTGTTGACCATCGTCGCGAACCGCACGCCGTAGAGGTTGATCAGCATGCAGACGGCCATCACGCCGATGGCGACGAGGATCTGCGCGGTCTGGCCCATGTTCCAGCCGAACAGGCTGCCGAGATAGCCGGACAGGATGAAGCCGACGCCGGTCATGCCGCAGATCCACCCGGCGAGGGCCAGCACGCCGGTGAACAGCGCCAGCATCGAGCCGTCGATGCGACTGGTCCACTGGTAGGCGTAGCCGGCCAGCGGGATCTTGGCGGTCAGGTCGGCGGCGATCAGCATCCAGATGACGAACACCGCGGCGGCCAGCAGCAGGGTCCACACGAACGGTCCGCCGGCGGTGAAGTACCCCGCGCCGAAGCCGGTGAACACCGCCGTGGTCGCGCTGATGGTGGCGAACCCGATCGCGAACGAGGCGAGCCGGCCGACCGAGCGGTCGAGCTTCTGCGTGTAGCCGAACTCTGCGAGCTTGGCGTCCTCGTCCTCGGTGGGCGGATGTGAATGAGTCGGTGAAGCCAGGGCATCGGTCATGATCGCTCCAGGTCAAGGATGTGGATGTGCACCTAGAGACAGGAAAGCGGGTCGGCCCGCACGGCGGAAGTTCGCAGTTTTGATCTGCTCATAAGCCCTGGTTATCACGTGGCTGCAGGTCGTCGTTACGGGGCTCGCCGAAGTTCCAGTCGATTGCACGTGCCTGACCAGCGCGTCCGCCTGCGGCGACAGCGTGGCGGGTCGCCAGGCCAGCGCCGTGTAGCTCGGCGGCCGGTCGGTGATCGGGACGTAGACGATGCCGGGGCGGTCGTAGAAGCGGGCGACCGACGACGAGGTGAAGCTGATGCCGAGGCCGCGGGCGATGCTGGTGGTCTCCGCCTCATAGGTGGCGGCGACGGCGGCGATGGTCGGCGGCCGGTTGCCCCTGACGTCCATGGCCAACCAGTAGTCGCGCCAGGTGCCCGCGGTGAGCGGCGCGCAGACGATCGGGTCGTCGAGCAGTTCGGTGATCGACACCTCGGCTCGGTCGGCGAGCCGGTGGTCGCGAGGCATGCACACCACCCATGACTCGGCGTCCAGCATCAGCATGCGGTGCTCGGGCAGATCGACCGGCGGCCGGATGATGGCCACCTCGGTGCTGCCCTCGGCCAGCCCCGCCGTCGGATCGGCGAAGTCGAACTCCATGGGCTCGACGGTGACTTCGGGGTAGGCGGCCTCGAAGTGCCGGACCACTCGGAACAGCAGGTCCGCGCCCGTGCCGATGAGATAGCCGAGGCGGAGCACGCCCTTTCGCGTGCCCGAGAGGGTGACGAGGTTCTCCACGACCGCGTCGACACCCGAGATGCGCCTGCTGCACCTGCGGCAGCCACGCCGCGCCGAGGTCGGTCAGCGCCACCTCGCGGGTGTTGCGGTTGAGCAGCACGACGCCGAACTGATGCTCGAGTTGCTTGATCGCGGTCGACAGCGCGGGCTGGGTGATGAACAGCCGCTCGGCGGCGCGCCGGTAGTTCAGCTCCTCCCCGAGAACGGCGAAGTAGCGCAGTTGGCGCAGGGTGACGCCGTGGTCCTTCGCGCTCATGCGCCGAAACTACGGTTGATGACGCGACACGCCGAGGAGCGCATCAACAACCGGAGTGTCGGCGAGCGATGGGAACGCTACGCGGCGTCGAGGAACCGGCTGCGCACCTCCGGCGCCGGGATCGGGCAGGTGTCGTAGCGGCCTCCGACGCGGTAGCGGATGCTGGCGAAGCGCGCGTAGAGCCAGTCGCGGAGGCCGGCCGGGATCGCCCGCGCCGCCAACGTCAACCGCCAGGGACCGCCGAGGTAGTCGGCGACCCGCAGCAGCGCCGCCGACGCGATGTCCACCGTCTCGTCGGGCTGGCCCGGATTACGAACGTAGACAACGGAATCCACGTCCAGGAGCGCCGGATGACGGGCGATCACGCCGCGGGCGAAGTCACTGTCGAGGGCCGCGAACCGCAGCGTGCCGCGCCGGTCGAACCGCAGGATGGTCCGCACCCCGCGATTGCACACCCCGCACACGCCGTCGTACAGCAGGACGGGAGCGGACGATGGGTTCGTGGTCACCGCGCCGCCTACGGATCGCGGGGCAGTCCGAGCAGCCGCTCGGCGATGATGTTGAGCTGCACCTCCGAGGTGCCGCCGTAGATGGTCGTGGCGCGGCCGGCGAGCAGGTATTCGGCCCACTTGCCGGACGGCTCGCCCTGGTCGCCGATCGCAGCGTCGGTACCGAACGACGACACCCCGAACTCGGCATAGCCCTGACCGGTCTTCATCGACAGCAGCTTGCTGATCGCGGCGGCGGGCATCGGATCCCCGCCGGCCAGCGTCAGCAGCGTCGAGCGCATGTTGAGCAGCTTGGCGGCATGGCCCTCGGCGATCAGCTTGCCGGCGTGGTTCTGCTCGATCTGGTCGAACTGTCCGTCGCGCAGGAACTCGACGAACTGATCCAGGCTGGCCAGGAACGGCGGCTCGCTGCTGCCGATCGACACCCGCTCGTTGGTCAGCGTGTTGCGGCTGACCTCCCAGCCGCGGTCGACCTCACCGAGCACCATCTCGTCGGGAACGAACACGTCGTCGATGAACACGGTGTTGAACATCGCGTTGCCGGTGAGCTCGCGCAGCGGCTTGACCTCGACGCCTTCGCTCTTCATGTCGAGCAGGAAATACGTGATGCCCCCGTGCTTGGGCGCCGACGGGTTGGTGCGGGCCAGCAGAGCGCCCCACTGCGAGTACTGGGCGCCGGTGGTCCAGATCTTCTGTCCCGTGATGCGCCAGCCGCCGTCGACCTTGGTGGCCTTCGTGGTCAGGCTCGCCAGGTCGGACCCGGCGCCCGGCTCGGAGAACAGCTGGCACCAGATCATCTCGCCGCGGAAGGTCGGCGGCAGGAAGCGCTGCTGCTGATCGTCGGTGCCGTAGGCGACGATCGACGGGATGATCCACGCGGCGATGCCCATCTGCGGCCGCTTCACCAATCCACCGGCGAACTCCTGCGCGATGATGATCTGCTCGATGGGTGCGGCGGCCCGGCCCCACGGCTTGGGCAGGTGCGGCTGCACCCAGCCGCCCTCGGCGATCGCGGCGTTGCGCTCCTCGCGCGGAATCGCCTTCAGCGCATCGACTTCCGCGCGGATCTCCTCGCGCAGCTTCTCGGTGTCCGGGTCGAGGTCGATGTCGATGGGCCGCATGCCGGTGGTGGTGGCGACGTCGATCACCTGCTGCGGGTAGTCCGCGGCGCGCCCGAAGCTCGAGGCGAGCACGATCGCGCGGCGGTAGTACACGTTGGTGTCGTGCTCCCAGGTGAAGCCGATGCCGCCATGCACCTGAATGCAATCCTGGGCACAGTGCTGGGCCGCGACGGGGGCCAGGGTGGCGGCGACGGCCGCAGCGAATTCGTATGCGCTGTCGGCTTTTCCGTTCGTCAACTCATCGATCGCCCGCGCGGCGTCCCACACGGCCGCGGTGGCGCGCTCGGTCTCGGCGATCATGCCGGCGCACTTGTGCTTGATGGCCTGGAACTGCCCGATCGGGCGGCCGAACTGTTCGCGGATCTTGGCGTACTCGCTGGCGGTGTCGGTCGCCCACCGCGCGACGCCGATGCACTCGGCGGACAGCAGCGTCGACATCAGTGCGCGCGCCCTGGTGCGACTCAGGTTGGACAGCACGCGCTCGTCGGCGACCTCGACGGCGTTGGCGCGCACGTGCGCCAGCGGGCGCAGCGGGTCGACGCTCTTGACGGGCTCGATCTCCGCCTGGTCGGCGTCGAGGACGAGCCACTCCTCGCCGCCGTCGATCGAGACGGGCAGCACCAGGAGCGACGCCTGTGCGGCGGCGGGGACGGCGCGGACCTCGCCGCGGATGACCAGTCCGCCGCCCTGACGCGTTGCGGTCAGGCCGGAATCGATGGCGTACGCGGCGATGGTCTCGCCGGAGGCCAGTCCGTCGAGCAGCTTGTCCTGGGGGTCGTTGGCCGCGATCAACGCGCTCGCAATGGCGGACGGCACGAACGGTCCGGGGACCGCGCCGTAGCCGAACTCCGCGAGGACGATCGCGAGTTCGAGGATGCCGAAGCCCTGACCGCCCACGTTCTCCGACAGGTGCAGGCCCTGCAGACCCTGGTCGGCTGCCGCCTTCCAGTACGGCGGCGGATTGGAGATCGGCGTCTCGAGCGCGTCGTGCAGAACTTCCGACGGGGCGACCCGCTTCACCAGATCGCGGACGGAGTCGGCCAGGTCGTTGTGCTCGGAAAGGATCGCGATGGGCATGCGTCGAACTCCTCGGTGCGCCGTGGATCAACCGGTGGGTTGGGACCGAGCGTACCCCGGCGTCAGGAGCGGGCGACAGCCACGTCGTTCACCAGGTTCACCAGGTCCTCGCCGTCGCGCAGGCGACGGCAGTTCTCGACGCCCTCGGCGAGGTAGCGGCGCATGGTGTCGGCGGTGTACCAGGTGACGTGCGGGCTGAGGACGACGTTGTCGAGCGTCAGCAGCGGGTTGTCGGCCGGCACGGGTTCCTTCGTGAAGACGTCGAGTCCCGCTGCGGCGAGACGGCGGTCGCGGAGCGCGTCGGTCAGCGCCCGCTCGTCGATGATTGCGCCGCGAGACGTGTTGACCAACACGGCGTCCCGCTTCATCAGCGCCAGCTTGTCCGCATCGAGCATCGCCGCCGTCTGTTCGGTGAGCGGCAGGTGCAGCGACACCACGTCGCTGTCGGCGAGCAGTTCGGCCAGCGGCCGCCAGCTCGCCGTGCCGTCGTCGCGGGTGCTGGTGTGAACCACGGTGGCGCCCATGGCGGCGACGATCGTCTCGACCTTCTTCGCGACGTTGCCGTAACCGACCAGCCCGACCGTGCAACTGCCGACGTCGCGAACCGTCTCCCCGAGCGACGGATCCGACGGCCAGCCGCGTCCCCGCCGGGTGGCGGCATCGAGGGCGGGCAGTCGACGCAGCGCGGCCAGCATCAGCAACACGGTGCCCTCCGCCACCGACGGCGCGTTCGCGCCGGGCATGTTGGCCACGCCGATGCTCAGCCGCGTCGCGGCGGCGACGTCGATGGTGTTGACCCCCGCGCCGAGCTTGTGCACCAGGCGGCACCGCGTCGCCCGCTCGAGATCCGATGCCGACAGCGGGCGAAGGACGTGCCAGACCACCTCGGCGTCGGGCAGCCCGCGGTAGAACGTCGTGTCGTCGTCTTCCGCGCAGTACCGGACGTCGAGCCAATCCGCTTGCGGCGCAAGGAGTTCATGAACCTTGTCGCCCGGGGTGAAGTGGGCCAGCACTTTCACCGACGAGCGCTCGCGCGAGGAGCCGGCATTCACCGCCATCGCTTCGCGATCCACTTGGCGATCGTATCGGCCTGCTCGCTGCGCGCTCCCGGGGTGGTGAAGTAGTGGTCGGTGTCGAGGAAGCGCAGTATCTTGTCGGCACTGGCCAGTCCGTCGTGAATCCGTTCGGCATCCGAGGGGTAGACGCCGGTGTCCTGCTCGGCACTGATCACCAGTGCCGGGCACTCGATGCGGGCCAGATGCGGTGCGGCACCGGTCTGCGCGGTGCGCAGACTCCACATGCCCAGCCAACTGCGCAGCGTGCATGCCGCGGCGATGCCGTGCGCCGATCGGTTGGCCCTGACGGGCACCCCGACGTAGCAGGAGTTGGCGGGCCGCTTGCTGGGCTCGAGGGTCGGGTCGACCATCCGTGGATCGGCCCACGTGCGCAGGACGGTGAAGGGACGATCCGAGAAACCGGCCGCCCGCACACGGGTGATCTCCGCCTCGACCCAGTCGGTGATCGCGTGGTTGCGCGCCACCTGCGCCGCGCGGTACCGCTCGATGAAGTCGGCCGAGTACGGCGGCCCGTTGTGCTGGTCGAAGATGTCGAGTTCGGGGTCGGTGGCGATGGGATCACTCTCGTCGACCACCGAACCGTCCATCCAGGCCGTGAGCACCTCCGGCCTGCCGGGGTGCGCAGCGCTGGCGACGTACCCGTCGGCGGCCGGGAGTTCACCAAGACCCGTGGCGGGCCGCATGCCCGGCAGCGGCGTCACGTGTGGGTCGACAGCCTGCGCCTGATAGGCGGCCATCAGTGAACCACCACCCGAATTGCCAAGCAGCACAATTGTTTCAATGTGCTGAACCTCGCGAAGCCATTGGATGCCGACACCGATGTCCACCAGGGCGTGATCGAGCAGGAAGCTGCTCTCGATAGCCACGGTAACGGGTGTTCCACCCTAGGAAGCCGATGCCGCGCGTCGCCATGTAGTCGGCGAGGTAGTGCTCGGAGAAGTCGATCTGATAGTGCGTGGCGATCATCGCGATCTTGGGTTTTCGGCCGACCCCTCGGTAGTAGATCCCCTGGCACGGGTGCCCGCCGGAACCGGCTCGGCGCGCGGTCGGCGAGTCCGTGCCGATGAATTCCCTTGTCACCCCTGGTGTGGCCACCTCGGCGTCCCCCCGTAATAGATGGTTCGGTAGAAGACGTTGGCGAGGGTGGCGATGCACGCGTCGTCGTCGATGGTGGCGGCGTTCCCGCCGCTCAATTGCGCATAGCAGAACTGGTTGAGCATCGAGACCATCGCCACCGCCACCAGATGCGGGTCGTCGTCTCGCGAGAAGCCCTCGCCCTGAGCCTGTCTCACCATCGCCGTGATCATCGAGATCGGCAGTTCGCAGATCTCGGACCAGTATCGCGCGAAATCGTCGTTGATCATGGCGAGCTGTGAGACGGCGATCATCTCGGCCAGGCGGTGACGATAGGTATGCCAGTGCGCGGCGACCGCCCGGTGGGCGCGCTCGTGGTTGTCGAGATTGGGCTCGGCGGCGGCCTGGCCGCGTTCGCGGGCCTCATCGCGGAACCGCACGGCCCAGTCGCGGACCATCGCCTCCTTGGAGTCGTAGTAGTTGTAGAAGGATGCCGTGGAGCGACCTGCCTCGGTGGCGATGTCGGCGATCGTGGTGGCGAGGATTCCCTTGCGCGCGATGACGTTTCGGGCGGCCGCGTCGATGGCGGCCTGCGTCTGTCTGCCCCGCAGGGTGGGCAGCTGTTCGCGCGGGGCGACCGTCACTGGCGACCTCTCTGCCGGTCCTGGCTCGAAGCTGAAACTGATGTTAGATTCAGATGCGTCCGTTGACCAGACTCCGTACTCGTGACTCGACACGATGATTCGAGGGAGTGGCTCGTGATCAAGCCCGACAACCGCAACGCCGAGTTCGAACTCGGCGGCATCAATCACGTCGCGCTGGTGTGCGCGGACATGGCCAGGACCGTCGAGTTCTATTCCGGCACCCTTGGCATGCCGCTGGTCAAGTCGCTGGACCTTCCGGGTGGCATGGGTCAGCACTTCTTCTTCGACGCCGGCAACGGGGACTGCGTCGCATTCTTCTGGTTCGCGTCCGCGCCGGACGGCGTACCCGGTGTCTCGGCCCCGGCGGCGATCCCCGGCATCGGTGAGATCGTCAGCGCCGTGGGCTCGCTCAACCATTTGGCCTTCCACGTCCCGGCCGAGAAGTTCGACGAGTACCGGCGGCGGCTAAAGGAGAAGGGCGTCCGGGTGGGACCGGTACTGAACCACGACGAGAGCCCGGCGCAAGTGTCGGCCACGGTGCATCCCGGAGTGTACGTCCGGTCGTTCTACTTCCAGGACCCCGACGGTATCACGCTTGAATTTGCCTGCTGGACAAAGGAATTCACTGAAAGCGACACCGTCACGGTGCCACGGACGGACGCGGACCGTCACCCTCCGGTGGCCGCGGCTCGCTAACTCCGGTCGAGGTTGCGCGCCGTCAGTCCGTCGAGGATGCCGGCCAGTTGCGCGACCAATTGCGCCTCGCTGAGCCCGACGTCACCGGACACCCACGCGCTGATCGTCTGTGCGACGCCGCCGACGATGAAGTGGGCGGCCGCCGTCATCCAGTCGTCGTCGGGGAGCCCGTACGCGGTGGTCACGTGCTGTCCCGGACAGCAGGGCGAACACGCCGCCGGCCTCGACGCGCTTGCGGGCCACCACCGGATTGGAGGCGGGCGATTGAACAGCAGTCGACCGATGCGGGCGTCGTCGGCGATCGTCCGAACGAGGTTGGCGATGCCGGCCCGGGTCTGCTCGTCACGCGGCGCCGCGGCGATGGCCGCCTGGGTGGTGGCGGCGATGTCGGCGATCACCCCGTCGAAGACGGCCGCCACCAATTGGTCCTTGTCGGTGAAGCTTTCGTAGAAGTACCGCGCCGAGACGCCGGCCTCGCCGCAGATGGCGCGCACGGTGAGCTCGTCGGGCTCGTCGGAGCCGCCGAGCAGCTCCAGTCCCGCCTCGAGCAGCCGCCGCCGTCGCTCGGACGACCCGGTCGCGGGCTTGCACGCCGCCGTAGGGCCGGACCTTCGCCATGCCCACGATCTTGACACCCATGCGAGCGTCGGGTGCAATATCAGGAAACACGCGTTCTCAGATTACGGGGAGGGCCGATGACGGTCAGCGATAGTCACGTCGAGCGGCCCGTCAGCGCGCCACCCTTGGCGCGGGTCGCGCGGCGCAGCCCGGCTCGAGCGGCGCCGTCCCACGACTGGACGAGGCCTGCTGGGCGTCGCGCTGCTGCTGGGCCCCGCCAACGTGATCATGCAACTGGCCAGGCCGGGAGTCGGCTACGGCGTGCTGGAGAGCCGGGTCGAGAGCGGCCGGGTCGACCTGCACCCCATCAAGCGGGCCCGCACCACGTTCACCTACCTCGCCGTGGCGGGCCGGGCAGCGACGCGCAGAAGGCCGCGTTCCGGCGGGCGGTCAACCGGGCCCACGCGCAGGTCTACTCGACCGACGAGAGCCCCGTGAAGTACCACGCCTTCGACAAGGACCTCCAGCTGTGGGTCGCCGCGTGCCTGTACAAGGGTGCCGTCGACTCCTACCGGACCTTCGTCGGCGAGATGGACGACGAGACCGCCGACCGCCACTACGCCGAGAGCATCACGCTCGGCACCACGCTGCAGGTGACCCCGGAGATGTGGCCGCCCGACCGGGCCGCCTTCGACGCGTACTGGCAGCAGCAGCTCGACGCGATCCACATCGACGACGCCGTCCGCGAATACCTGTATCCCGATTGCGGCGAGCCGTCTCCGCGGCGTCGGCCTGCCGGGCCCGCTGCAGCGGCGGCTCGAGGGCCTCGCCCTGCACATCACCACCGGGTTCCTGCCGCAGCGCTTCCGCGACGAGATGCGGCTGCCGTGGGACGCCGCCGGCAGCGCCGCTTCGACCGGCTGATGGCCGTGTTGCGCACCGCCGTCCACCTGTCGCCGGGTCCGCTCCGGCAGTTCCCGTTCAACCTGTTGCTCAAGGACCTCGACTGGCGGATCAGGACCGGGCGTCCACTGGTGTAGCCGCGCCGGCCCGCGGGCGTATCGTCGGCGGGATGCGCAGTACGACGACGAGACACCTGGGACATCACCACCAGCGTCGGATCGACGGCCTTGTTCGTCGCGGCGGCAAGGGCATTGGAGTCGGCCAGGGCCGAGCCGCTCGCCGCTCGACCCTATGCCGAGGTCTTCTGCCGGGCGGCCGGCGGCGAGTGGGCCGACGTCGTCGACGGCATGATCTCCGGCAGTCACGGCACGCAGCTGCTCGACGGTGACTTCGGGGGCTACTTCGTGTCCTTCCAGGGTGCCCGGACCAAGTACTTCGACGAGTACTTCGCCAAGGCGACGAGGCGGGCGTCCGTCAGATCGTGCATGATCGCCGCCGGTCTGGACTCGCGGGCCTACCGGCTGCCGTGGTCGGACGGCACGGTGCTCTACGAGATCGACCAGCCCAAGGTGCTCGACTTCAAGCGCAACGTCCTGGCGGAGCCGGGCGACGCGCCGCGCGCCGAGCGCCGCGAGGTCGCCGTCGATCTGCGCGACGACTGGGCTGCGGCGCTGCCGGGCGCGGATTCGACCCGACCGCGCCCACGGCCTGGATCGCCGAGGGCCTGCTGATCTACCTGCCCGCGGCCGCGCAGGACCAGCTGTTCTCGGGCATCGACGCGCTGTCCAGTCCGGGCAGCTGGGTCGCCGTCGAGGAGGGCAGGCCGATGCCGCAGCAGGTGTTCGAGGCCAAGCGGCAGGAGGAACGCGACGCCGGCAAGAGGGCACGTTCTTCACCCTGATCTACAACGAGCAGATCGCCCCCGCCGACGAGTGGTTCGGCGCGCGCGGCTGGGACGCGACGCCGACACGGCTGTCGGAGTACCTCGACGGCGTCGGCAGGCCCATTCCGGCAGACGACCCGGAGGCAGGTCCCATGACGGACGCCAACAGCCTGGTGACGGCCGTCAAGCAATAGCGACGTAAGTCATCGACGTTGCGGACCCGGCCAGCAAACCCGCTTGTAGGATCGCCGGGTGGCGGGGCGCGACCCGTCTCGGTTCGACTACCTCTTCGAACCGATCGACGGGGACTTCGAGAGTGTGGGGCAGAACGCTGGGTCGGTAACCCCCACGCGGCCGGCCCGTCGTCCCGTCGTGCTCTCCGCCGCGGTCGTGCTCGGGGCGGGGCTGGGAGCGGGACTGGTGTGGTCGGGCCCGGCCGACGCCGTCGACACACCGCACCGGGTCACCACGACGACGGCTCCGTCCACCCGGCCCGCAACGCCGGTCAGCAACAGCGCCGCGGTCGAGTCGCCGGCGCCCGAGCCGTCGACCGGTCCGCCGCCCACCGAGCTGCCGGCCGCGTCACCGCCACCAGCTCCGGCATCGACTCAGCAGCCGCCACCGGCACCGACTCAGCAGCCGGCACCGGCACCAGCACCGCCCCCGACAGGCGCGCCAACCCCCATCGTCCGAGCACCCATCAGCGTGAGTCCTGCGCCGCGACCGGCATTCCCGAATCAGCCGCCCGGCAACGGCTCCGACGATCGTGGCCTGCTACCCAAACTCGGTGGGCTGCTGTAGCCGTAGCTCAGCTGAACATGAACGGCCGCAGGAAGCGCGTCATCCTGCGCAGGTAGTCCGGCTGGCTGACGTGCAGGACGTGATTGCCGGGGAACCAGTGGAACGCGCACCGATCCCAATGCCGCCACAGCATTTCGGCCTGTTCAGGCGGGGCCAGCCGGTCACCGAGGCCGGTGATGATCAGGCGTCTGTCCTTCGGCACCAGCGGCGCGTAGTTCAGCGGCGAATGGTACGCCGACGCGGCGGCTCGTCAGCTCCCGGTCGAGGCCGGTCACCCGGTTGCCGAGCTTCATCAAGCAGGTTGGCCGGGAACCAGTCGTCGAACGCCGAATCCGGCGTCACCACCGGCACATTCGGGATGACGGCCTGCACGCGGTCGTCGACAGCTGGCGATCAGCGCCGACGTGTACCCGCCGAGCGACATGCCCGTCAGCGCGATCCGGTCGACGCCGGTGTACTCCAGATAGTCGATGACCGAACGGAAGTCGTGGACCGCCTGCGCCATCGCCTCCGCGAAGCCCGACATGCCGTCGGCGAAGTATCCGTAACCGCTGTAGGGCGAATTCCTTTCGGCCCGGCGTCCGTGGAACGGCAGGGTGTAGAGCAGTACGTCGTAGCCCGACCGGTAGAACCACGGCAGTGAGAAGAACAGCCCGTTGAACAGGTAGGCCGACCCCATGAAGCCGTGGATGAGGCACAGCGTCGGATGCGGCCCGTCGCCGTGGCGCCAGTGCTGGGCGTGCACGACGTTGTTGCGCGCATAGCCGCCGCGCTTCGTGCGCAGCGCGGGGTTCACCGCCTGAAAGCTGCTCGTGAATCTGATGTTCTGCACCGGGCCGTGCGCGGTCCACTCGGCGATCGGGTTGGCGGGCCGTCGACGACACCCGCGGTGGCTCGGTCGGCGCGGGAAAGGACAGCTCGGGGTCCTTGGCGGCGGCGAGCTCGGCGTAGAACTCCAAGCCCTCGCGCTCGGCCCGGGAGTCGGTGGGCCGCAGCGCCGATGCCGCCACGACGGGGAAGCATGGCGGCCCCGACGAGTGAGGCGATGGCCGTGCGCAGACCGAGGTCGGCGGCGGCGGAGGAGTCGACGATGAGCTTCTGCTGCCACGTCAGGTCGACGCGGCGCGGTAGCCCTCGAGCCGATGGCGTCGGCACCCGCCACGTCGGGAACGGGGAGGGGTGGATCGACGGGAGCAGCGGCGTCGGGCTGCGATCTCGGACACGCGCGATCGTAACCCGGCGCGCCGCAGGCGTGTCAGTGCAACCGGTACCCCAGCGACGTCCCGCGGGCGGCTGCCGCATCAGCTGTGACCGGTGTCGAGCCCGAAGAGTTGCGCGGCGTTGTCGTGGAGGACGCCGCGCAACCAGGCGTCGTCGACGCCGTCCAGCTCGGTCAGCATCGCCGGATGGCCTCGAGGTAGCCGTAGGGGATGTTGGGGAAGTCGCTCCCGAACAGGATGCGATCGCCCAGGGCGACGCAGCCGCGGCCGCTCCGCGGCGGGAAACGGCATCTAGTTCCTCCACGAACGGGGTGAACGCCATCGTGGTGTCCAGCCGGACCTCGGGGTAGTGCTCGGCAGAGATCGAGGAATTCGGCGTACTCGGGCATGCCCATGTGCGCGACGATCAGGCGCAGGCGCGGGATGGCGGGCCAGCACCGCCCGAATCGGCTCGGGTCCGGTGTGCGAACCGGGCTGCGGGCCCGACCCGCAGTGGATGACGACGGGGATCGCGGGCGTCGGCGAGCACGCCCCAGACGTCGTCGAGCAGTGGGTCGGTCGGGTCGTAGTCGCCGACCTGGACGTGGGCCTTGAACACCCGGGTGCCACCGTCGATCGCCGCGGTGACGTACTCGTCGGCGCCCGGCTCTGGGTAGAACGTCGCGGTGGCAAGGCAATCCGGCGTGGTCGAGGCGAACTGCGCAGCCCACTGGTTCAACCACGCGGCCATCTCCGGCTTGTGCGGGTAGACCAGCGACGTGAACGCCCGGACGCCGAAGCTCCGCAGCGTCGCGAGGCGGTCGGCCTCGTCGGTGCGGTAGGTGATCGGCCACGTCCGGCCGACCAGCGGGCCCGCAGCGTCGAAGTACTGCCACACCTTGTCCATCACGCGCTTGGGCATGAAGTGCGTGTGGACGTCGACGATGCCGGGCAGCCCGAGCGACTCCCAGATCGCACGTACGGCCGTTGCCTCGTCATCGTCTCATCGTGGACAGGATGGCATGCATGTGGAATCCCGACGTGTACCTGGCCTTCGCCGATCACCGCGGCCGCCCGTTCTACGACCTGCTGTCGCGGGTGCGCGCCGAGTCGCCGCGCCGCGTCGTCGACCTCGGGTGCGGGCCGGGCAATCTGACGGCCACGCTGTCCGAGCGGTGGCCCGACGCCGTCATCGAAGCCGTCGACAGCTCGCAGGAGATGGTCGAGGCGGCGCGGGCGCGTGGGCTCGACGCCAGCGTCGGCGAGACTGCAGACGTGGACGCCGAAGCCGGACACCGACGTCGTGGTGAGCAACGCTGCGCTGCAGTGGGTGCCCGAGCATCGCGAGCTGCTCGTCCGCTGGGCGGGTGAGCTGCCCGCCGGTGCCTGGATCGCGGTGCAGGTGCCGGGCAACTTCGACGCGCCGTCGCATGCCGCGGTGCGCGAGCTGGCGAGCACGCCCACGGTGGCTAGATGCGTTGCGGGACATCCCCTTTCGCGTCGGTAAGGTGGTCGACCCGGCAGTCGAGTACGCCGCCATGCTCGCCGACGCTGGCTGCGCCGTCGACACCTGGGAGACCACCTACGTGCACGAATTGACCGGCGAGCATCCGGTGCTGGACTGGATCACCGGGACGGCGCTGACCCCGGTGCGTGATGCCCTCGACGACGCGGATTGGCAGCGGTTCCGCAGCGAGCTGATCCCGATGCTCGACGAGCGGTATCCCGCCCGACCGGACGGGCGGACGTTCTTTCCCGTTCCGCCGGATCTTCGTCGTGGCGCAGGTGACCTGACACCCACTCGGCGTCAGCGTCGGCTGTTGAGCACCTCGAGCACCTTGGCCACCAGTTCGTCGATGTCGGCGCCGGTGGTGTCGACCACCAGGTCCGGCGTTCTCCGGTGGCTCGTAGGGGGCGTCGACGCCGGTGAGTCCCTTGAGTTCGCCGCTTCGTGCCTTGGCGTAGAGCCCCTTCGGATCGCGCTTCTCGCACTCCTCGACCGAGGTGCAGATGTACACCTCGATGAACGGCAGCTTGGCCGCATCGCTGAGTGCGCGGGCGATCTCCCGGTCGGACTTCAGCGGAGACACCAGCGAAGCCAGCGCGACGACGCCGGCGTCGGCGAACAATCGGGTGAGATGTCCGACGCGCCTGATGTTCTCGGCGCGGTCACCCGCGGAGAAGCCGAGATCGTCGGACAGCCCGTGCCTGATGTTGTCACCGTCGAGCAGGTAGGCGACGTCACCGGACTCGACCAGCGCCCGCTCGACCGCGACGGCCAGCGTCGACTTGCCCGATGCGGGCAGCCCGGTGAACCAGATGGTGGCGCCGCGCTGACCGGTCGCCGGCCAACGGTGCTCACGGTCCAGTGCCGACGGGTGCCAGCGAATGTCGTTGCGGGTCTGAGCTCCCGGCTTCACCTCGCGTGGCTCGATGATGGTGCCCGCGCCGATGGTCTCGTTCGACGTCTCGTCGATCAGGATGAAGGCGCCGCTGTCCCGGTTCTCGGAGTACGAGTCGGCGACCACGACCGAACTGGTCCGCAGCGTCACCGCACCAATGTCGTTGAGCGACAACTCGACCGGGTTGTCGAGTTCGTCGAGGGTCTCGGGATCCAGCCGGGTGTGCAGCGCCTGCACCGTCGCCCGCACGGTCTTGGTGGTCTGCTTGAGGGCCACCCGGTCACCGGCCCGCAACGGTGTCTCGGCGAACCAGCACACCGTCGCGTCGAGCTCGCGGGCGAGCACCGGCGGCGTCGACGTCGTCGGCGCCGCTGACGAAGACGTCGCCGCGGCCGACGTCGATGTCGTCGGCGAGCTCGATCGACACCGACAGCGGCGCAACGGCAGTCGTGCGATCGTCGTCCAGCGTGTCGACCGCGGTGACGGTGGACCGGGTACCCGCGGGCAGCGACACGATGGCGTCACCGACGCTGACCGTCCCGGCTGACAGCCGCCCGGTGTAGCGGCGTCGTTCGTCGGCCGTCGGCCGCGACACCCACTGAATGGGAAGTCGCAGCTTGGCGGCCTCCGGCTGCGGCGCCGACAGTTCGATGCCCTCGAGGTACTCCAGCAGCGTCGGCCCGCTGTACCAGGGCGTGTTGTCGGACCGGTGCACCACGTTGTCGCCGTGCTTGGCGGCGATCGGGATCACGGTCAGTTCGGCACCGCCGAGCCGCGCGGCCATCTGCTGCAGTTCGACCGCCACCTCGTCGAACCGGTCTTGGTCGAAGTCGACCAGGTCGATCTTGTTGACCGTCGCGACGAAGTGCTTGATGCCCAACAACTTCGCGATCCTGGCGTGCCGGCGCGTCTGGCGCAGCACGCCCGCCCGGGCGTCGACCAGAAGAATCGCGACGTGGGCGTTCGACGCGCCGGTGAACATGTTGCGGGTGTAGCGCTCGTGGCCGGGGGTGTCGGCCAGGATGTAGCTGCGCGACTCGGTGGAGAAGAAGCGGTAGGCCACGTCGATCGTGATGCCCTGCTCGCGCTCGGCGCGCAGACCGTCCGACAGCGCCGCCAGGTCGGCGTAGCCCTCCTCGTCGGTGACGGCTTCGAGGTGGTCCAGCGGCAGGCTGTCGGTGTCGTGCATCAGCCTGCCGATGAGCGTGCTCTTGCCGTCGTCCACCGATCCGGCGGTGGCGATGCGCAGCAGCTGCCGGGTCGTGCCTGTCACATCCCCCGTCGCTTCGCTCGCCCCCATCAGAAATACCCCTCGCGCTTGCGGTCTTCCATCGCCGCCACCGACGTACGGTCATCGGCCCGGGTCTCGCCGCGTTCGGACACCGTCGCCGCGGAGATCTCGGTGATGACGCCGGCGATGTCGGTGGCGTGGGAGCGGACGGCGCCGGTGATCGTCAGGTCCCCGACGGTGCGGTAGCGCACCCACTCGACGGCGGAGGTTTCGTCGCCATGGGGCTGCACGTACTCCGACACCGCGAGCAGGATGCCGTCGCGGGCCACCACCTCGCGCTCGTGGGCGAAGTAGATCGACGGCAGCTCGAGGCCCTCGAGTTCGATGTAGCGCCAGATGTCGAGCTCGGTCCAGTTGCTCAGCGGGAACACCCGAACCTGTTCGCCCTTCTTGATCCGGCCGTTGTACAGCGACCACGGCTCCGGCCGCTGCGCCCGCGGATCCCACTGCCCGAACTCGTCGCGGAAGCTCAGGATGCGTTCCTTGGCTCGCGCGCGTTCCTCGTCGCGGCGGGCACCGCCGAAGGCGGCGTCGAAACCGCCCGCCTCCAGGGCGTCGAGCAACGTGCGGGTCTGCAGCCGGTTGCGCGAGCCGGCGGGACCGCCCACCTCCTGCACGCGCCCGGTGTCGATCGACTCCTGCACCGAGCCGACGATCAGCTTGTGGCCGTGCTCGCCGAGTCGGCGATCGCGGAACTCGATGACCTCGGGGAAGTTGTGGCCGGTGTCGACGTGCAGCACCGGAAACGGCAGCGGCGACGGCCGAAAAGCCTTCTCCGCCAGCCGAAGCAGCACGATCGAGTCCTTGCCCGCCGAGAACAGCAGCACCGGTCGCTGCAACTCGGCGACGACCTCGCGGATGATGTGCACCGACTCGGCTTCGAGCAGCCGCAGTTCATCGACGTGGGTGTCGTCCCGCGTCTGAGCCGTCATAGCGGCAACCCCTCTCGTTCCGCATCCTTGCGATAGCGGTCTACCCAGTCGTCGGACCGTTGATCGGCCTGCCGCTCCAAGACCGGCTCCGGCGCCAGTCGCGGGTCCAGGCCCAAGGCCTCGAGGACGGTACCGACCACCTGGGTCAAGTTGCGCCACAGCACCGGGTAGGAGACGTCGATGGGGTCGATCTGCTCCTCGGCGAACCAGGCCCGCCACGCCTCCTCCTGGTCGCGGAGCATCGTCACGACGTGGGCGATGGCACCGGCGTGGTATTCGGCGCGGGCGTCGCGGACCGGATCGGGGCGGCCCCGCCACACCCGGGTCTGCACGGCGCGCCAGAACGACACCGCCTGCGACACGACGTCTGGTCGGTAGACGTGGACGAGCACCGGATCGGTGCCGACGACGTCGCGGATGGCCGACAGCAGCCCCGTTCCGGAGCGATCGGGTAGACCCTCGGCGCGCTGCAGCAGCAGCGACGTCTGGTTCCACATCAGCTTGCCGCCCCACACGCCGTTCGGGGTGCGGCCGACGGTGCGGATGTAGTCGCGCCAGATCTCCGGAGGCGCCAGGTCCGGCTTGCCTTCGTCGAGCGGATCGAGCAGCCGCAGGATCGATTCGTCGTCGGCGTCGGCGAACCACTCGCGCGGTTGCGGCGACTGGCTGGTGGTCGGCAGGTACTGGAAGAACTCCTGCGGCTCGCCCGCGACGCCCGTCGCGCGGAGCGACTCGACGAGCAACGTGCTGCCGCTGCGCTGCGAGGCGAGCACCAGATATGCGGGCGACGAGGGCATGCGCGAGAGCCTAACCGGATCGAAAATGCGGTGCATATTCGCCTACGACAGCGGAATTCGACTCGCCACGAGCACAACTATTGCGGAGTGCGGACGTGGTCTTCGATCCCGCGTTCGGTCGCCAACGCGGACCGGCTGGGCAGCTGTATTCCCTTGATTCGCATATACGTTTCGGTGTATCGGGCCGAGATGCGCGTGCCGGCGAATTCCGACGGAATGACGTCGTTGGTCTTCTGCCGCCAGTCGTTGAGGAGCATCGACAACTCGTTCGCGATGGCCTCGGATTCGGGGCTGACCAGACCCGTCAGCAGGTTGTTCCGTTCGGTCGGATCGGTGCGCAGATCGTAGAGTTCCCGGCTCGGCCGAGGGGCGGAGCTCAACGGCGCCACCGCCAGGCCGGGAGCGCTCTGCTCGATGTCCAGGGGAAGGTCCAGCAGCGGGCGCGTCGCGTAGTTCTCGATGTAGCTGAACTCCTTCGTCCGGATCGCGCGGATCGGATCGAAGGAGTCGTGGTAGGTCTTCATCGTGTAGACCTCGCTCCGCACCGGGATCGGCTCGCCGAGCGTGTCGAGCAGGTTCGCGGCGTGGGACAGGCCCTCGACGTCGTCGGGAATCGGAAGCCCGAGAACGCCCAGCAGGGTGGGCACCAGATCGACGCCGCTGAACAGTTCGTCGTACACCCGGCCGACCGGCCCGAACCGCGTGGGCGGCCGCACGATCATGGCGATACCGGTGCCGGCGTCGTACAGCGTGGACTTCGCCCGCGGCAGCGCCGGACCGTGATCGGTGAGGAACACCACCCAGGTCGAGGCGTCGAGTCCCGTATCGGCCAGCGTGTCGAGCAGTTGGCCCACGGCGGCGTCGGCCACGGCGATGGAGCCGTAGAAGTCGGCCAGGTCATCCCGCACCTCGGGGAGGTCGGGAAGGTAGTCGGGCAGTTCCACCGCCGCGGCGTCGGCCGGTTCGTAGCGGTCCCGCGGATACGGCCGGTGGGTCTCGAAGAAGCCCGCGGTCAGGAAGAACGGGGTCGACGGCGCGTCCCGCAGCCACCCGGTGGCGCGGTCGACGACGTATTCGCAGTACGAATTCGACACGTCGTACTCGTCGAAGCCGAGCCGGGCGGGGAACGACGTCTCGTGCTGCATGCCGAATAACGCGGTGCGCCAACCTGATTCGGCGAGCAGATGCGGCAGGGTGCGGACACCGGCGCGGTACTCCCAGCCGTGGTGGGCCAGCCCGACCAGGCCGTTGCTCTGCGGATAGCGGCCGGTGAACAGCGAACCCCGCGACGGGGAGCACAGCGGCGCGGTGGCGTGCGCGCGGGTGAAGAGGATTCCCTCGGCGGCGAGTCGGTCGAGTCGTGGGCTGGACACGTCGGCGTGGCCGTACGCGCCGAGATATCGTCCGAGGTCGTGCCAGTGCACGAAGAGCACGTTGTCCGTCATCGTTGATCCACCGAACAGGTTCTTCGGTCGAATCGGCAACCGTTGTGCTCATCTAGGTTCGGGTGTCCTGGTCAGACCCGTGTCTGCGAAGTGCGGATTCATCCGCCGCGCCGGCGTGCCGCGGATGATTCGACGGTCGCGAGCGAGTGCGGGCAGGGTCGGCGGGACACTGGCGGGTGAACGCGCCTTCGGCAGCAGGCACTGTCCGTGCGGCAGCGACGCCGGCTACGAGGCGTGCTGCAGCCGCTGCATCACGGCGAGCGAGACGCCGCCACGGCCGTGGAATTGATGCGGTCGAGATACTCCGCCTATGCCACCGGAGACGCCGACTACCTCTTCCGCACGTGGCATCCGCGAACGCGCCCGGCGGACGGTGACCGTCGACCCGGCCGTCGTCTGGCGGGGTCTGCAGATCACGACGTCCGCAGACGGCGGCGCGACGACGATCGCGGCGAGGTGGAGTTCATCGCCGCATACGACGACGGAGCCATGCGCGAACGCAGTCGCTTCGAACGTCGGCCGCGGCCGCTGGGTCTACGTCGACGGCGACCGTCGGCGTCGGACGCGGACTAGTGCCCCGGCACTCCGCACACCGAGTAGGACGAACTTCGAGGGAACGTCGAAGACGAAGGACCGCTCGGGAAGTTGCGACAGCACCTCGGCGGACAGCGGCGCCTTGTAGTGCAGTGATACCGAGCCGACGAAATTGGGTTGACGACGGAGATGTCGGGCACGTCGAGAGTCAGGCCGGACTCGTCGAGGGTGGCCCGCACCATCGAGCCGGCGGGTGCATCCCACCGGTGGTCGACCGTGCGGCCGGCCTTCTTGGGCACCGACGACAACGTGCCGAGCACCCGCTGGCGGGTGAGCGCCAGCGCGCCGACGTAACTGCTGAGATTGCCCTTGGCGACCTTGCCGGGGATCCTGGCCGGAGAAGCGGAACGTCACGGGCACGAACTCGGCGAGGTGGATGCACGCCCTCGGACTCGACCTGGGCGCGCATCTCGTCGGGCAGCCCGCCGATGCCGAGCATCTTGCGCAGAAGGACGGCCATCGCCGAAGAATATCGACTATGGCCGTCCCTCGGTCGACGTTCACGCCTGCGCGGGCAGGACGTTCTCGCCGGACTTGTCGGTGGACAGGCACAGCGAGCAGATGTGGCCCGTCGTCGCTGCGCCGACTTCAGCATGTCCGGCCGCTCGTACTCGTGGTGGCAGACGTGGCAGAGCAGGTGATCGCCGGACGGGTTGCCGTAGTTCGTCGAACATCGGCAGGTCGATGCCGTCGTCGGTGCGGCGCAGGTAGTACTTGCCCTTGGTCGCGACCGCGATGATCGGCGGCAGCACCAGCGCCAGGCCGATGGCGACCAGCGGCGAGTACGGCGTGAGCGCCGAGCCGAGACCGCCGAAGAACGCGATGATCGACACGCCCGCGGCGACCAGCATCGACCCGAAGCCGACCGGGTTGAACGTCGTAGAGCATGCCGCGGCGGAACTCCGGCACCTTCGGCGAGATCTTCAGCAGGTACTTGTTGAACGACGATGTCGGAGGCCACCACGACGACCCAGGCCATGCCGCAGTTGGCGTAGAAGCCGAGGATGGTGTTGAGGAAGTCGAACATGTTGGCTTCCATCAGGATCAGCGCGATCAGCAGGTTGAACGCCGAGGAACACCAGCCGGCCCGGGTAGGTCTTGGTGACGCGGGTGAACGAGTTGGTCCACGCCAGCGAGCCGGAGTAGGCGTTCGTCACGTTGATCTTGATCTGGCTGATGACCACCAGCACGACGGCCAGCGTCAGGGCCAGCCAGTTCGGCAGGAAGTTCTTGTAGATCTCCAGGAACTGGTGCACCGGCTGGTTGGCGATGCCTGCGCCGTCGGCGACGTTGGCGATCAGGTAGACCGCGAGGAACAGGCCGACGATCTGCTTGATCGCGCCGAAGATCACCCAGCCGGGGCCGGCCAGGAACAGCCAGGTCCACCAGCTGCGCCTGTTCTCCGGCGTCTGGGGCGGCATGAAGCGCAGGTAGTCGATCTGCTCGGCGATCTGCGCGATCAGCGACAGGCACACGCCGGCGGCCAGCAGCGTCGAGCCGAGGTCGAAGCCGTCCGCGCCGTTCTCGCCCTGGTAGGCGAAGAACGAGCTGACCGACTCGGGGTGGCTGATGACGCAGGTAGACGAACGGCGCGACCATCAGGACCAGCCACAGCGGCGTGGTCCACACCTGCAGCTTGGACAGCACCTTCATGCCGTAGATCACCAGCGGGAAGATGATGAGCGTGGAGGCCGCGTAGCCCAGCCACAGCGGGATGCCGAGGCCCAGTTGCAGGCCCTGCGCCATGATCGAGCCCTCGAGGGCGAAGAAGATGAACGTGAACGTCGCGAAGATGACGTTGGTGACCACCGACCCGTAGTAGCCGAAGCCGCTGCCGCGGGTGATCAGGTCGAGGTCGATGTTGTAGCGCGCGGCGTAGTAGGCCAGCGGGAAGCCGGTCGCGCATGATGACGACGGCGAAGATGACGATGCCCCACAGCGCGTTGGTCGGTGCCGTAGGAGATGCCGATGTTGGCGCCGATGGCGAAGTCGGCGAGGTAGGCGATGCCGCCGAGCGCCGAGATGCCGACCACGCCGGGTCGACCACTTGCGGTAGCTGCGCGGCGCGAACCGCAGCGTGTAGTCCTCCAGGGTCTCCTTGGTGGCGGTCATCTGATCGAGGCCGGCCTCCGCGACGCCAGCGCTATCGGGCGCGTCCGGCTCCTTGCTGAGCTCTTGAGTCATGGTTAGCAAAGCTAAAACGGGGTTGTTTCCGCATTGTGACGGCTGTGTTCCCGACGAAATCGAAAAGGCCCGCACTGCCGTCAAGAGTCGGGGTTGTGACGGCAGCGCGGGCGCTACTCGACATATCGACGCAGGTGTGAAAGGTGTTACAGATGGTGCATCG
>CAWJYC010000004.1:0-588511 GCA_963846985.1 uncultured Actinomycetota bacterium | reverse complement strand
GCACAGCGCCACCAGAACGCCCGCGTCCACGTCGACGGCGACGGCGACCTGGGCGGCATTGCTTCCGATCACCGACCCGGTGGTCGGCAGCCGGCCCTCGGGAAGCAGGTGCACGAACGGCTCACTTCCGTAGGCCTTGTCGTAGGCGGCGCGGATCTCCGACAGCGAGGTGTCGGTCCTGGCGGTGCACGTCGCGAGGATGCCCCGGGACGTCGGGATGAGCACGGGCGTGAAGGACACCGTGACCTCGCGGTCGGTGACGGCCCGCAGACCCTGCGCGATCTCGGGAGTGTGCCGGTGCGCGCCGCCGACGTTGTACGCCCTGGCCGAGCCGATGACCTCGGACCCCAGGAGGTCGACCTTGGCGGCCCGGCCAGCGCCGGAGGTTCCACTCACCGCCACGACCGTCACGGCCGGTTCGACGAGGCCCTCGGCGACCGCGGGCAACAGCGCCAGCAGCGCGGCCGTCGGGTAGCAGCCGGGGACGGCGACGCGCCGGGTGTTGCGCAGCGCGTCGCGGCCGCCGGGCAACTCGGGTAGGCCGTAGGGCCAGCTACCCGCGTGGGCCGAGCCATAGAACCTCTCCCACGCCGCCGGATCGGTCAGCCGGAAGTCCGCGCCGCAGTCGATGATCAGGGTGTCCGGTCCGAGCTGCTCGGCCAGGGCCGCAGAGTGCCCGTGCGGCAGGGCGAGGAACACGACGTCGTGGCCGGCGAGCACGTCGACGTCGGTGGGTTCGAGGATCTTGTCGGCCAGCGGCAGCAGGTGCGGATGATGGTCGGTCACCGCGGTGCCGGCGCTCGCGGCGGCGGTCACCGCTCCGAGGGACAGGCGCCCGTCGGCGAGAGCAGGATGGCCGAGAAGGAGTCGGAGGATCTCGCCGCCCGCATATCCGCTGGCGCCGGCGACCGCGATGGACGTCATGATCACCGATTCTGCATGTTTATGCATAAGCATGCAAACTGATTATTCGGCACTGCGAAGGTTCGCTTCCCGTGTGCTGTTGTTGGGACCGCAGCACCGGTGCGACCTCTCCTGGGTCTGACCACTTCGTCAGCGCTATGGGCGTTGTTCGCACCACGGCTGCAATCTGCCCCGCGGTTCGCCAAACCGCGACCACGGTGCAGAAGTGGTGCCTGGCGATGCGGCGCCGCGCGGCGATGTCCACGCCATGGCGGCGATCGCCTACTCGCGCGGCAACATTGCAGCCCTCGTGCAGAAACGGGACTTCGGACTGAAAATGAGTGGTCACCGGAGGAAGGCGCCCGCGCTCGGCCTCAGGTCGCCGTGTGCCGCCCCACCTGCGTAGAACCGTGTGGGTCGAGAGGCGACGGGCCGGGCGAAAGGGGCCACTATCTGCGCTGAACGGCGCCGACCCGCGCGGCGGCCACCTCGACGGCGGCGTCTCGCGCGGCACTCGCCTCGTCCTCGGTCAGCGTCCGGTCCGGGGCGCGGAACCGCAGCGCCAGTGCCAACGACTTGTTGCCCTCGCCGATTTGCGGGCCGGTGTAGACGTCGAAGATTCGGACGTCCTCCAGCAGGTCACCCGCCCCGTCGCGGACCGCGTCGACCACCGACTGAGCACCCACGTCGTCGGCGACGACGAGGCTGACGTCCTGGAAGACCGCCGGAAACGGTGACACCGCTGGCGCGGGTAGGGGTTCGACGACGGGAATGGCGCTGAGGTCGAGTTCCACCGCGCAGACTCCCTTGGGCAGCCCCGAGCGTTCGATGACCGCGGGGTGAAGCTGGCCCGCGTGACCGATGACCGCGCCGTCGAGAACGATCGCCGCACAGCGACCGGGGTGCCATGGCAGCAACTGGTCTGCGCGGAACTCGAAGTCGACGTGGCAGGCGCGTCCGATGATGCGCACCGCCTCGAAGGCGTCCATCGCGTCGACCGGCCGACCGGGACCCCACGGGCCCGCGGGTTCGCGTAGGCCCGACAGCACGGCACCGACATGCAGTGGTTGCCTGGGGAGCGCGTCGTCGATGGCCGCAAGCTCCGACTCGGTGGGCCGGCGGTCGACGGGAAGCCGGTCGATGGACCTGGTCTGCGGTGTCGCCAGGACCACCTGTTCGATGCCGAACAGCGCGTCGTCGGTCGCACCGCGCGAGACGTTGCGCACCAGGGCTTCCAACAACCCGGGCAGCAGCGTCGACGCGAGTTGCGGCCGGTCGGCCTCCAGCGGGTTGAGCACCCGCATGGTCGCGCGACGGGGATCGTCGTCGGGCAGACCCCAGATATCGAATACGCCTGCGGGTAGGAACGGCGTCGGCAGCACCTCGACGTAACCGTTGAGCGCCAACGACTTTCCAACTGCGCGCCGCCGTCGTTGAGTGGGGCTCAGACCGCGGCCCGCCGGTGCGGTCGGCAAGATCGACGGGATCTGCTCGAGGCCCTCGAGGCGCAGCACCTCCTCGACGAGGTCGGCGGGCTGGGTGAGGTCGGTGCGCCAGCTTGGCGGGGTGACGGTGACGACACCCCCGGATTCGGTCACCCGACCGCCGATCTGGGTCAGCCGGCGCACCGTGGCGCCGGCCGGGTAGGTGACGCCGGCCAGCCGGTCCGGCAGATCCACCGGCATGGCGACCGGCGGCGGGGACCAGTCCTCGCGGGGCGGATCGCCGCGCCAGTCCGTGAGCGTCGGCTCGACGGTCCCATCGGCGATCTCGGCCAGCAGCGCTGCGCACCGGTCCACTGCTGCAACGGAAATCGCGGGATCGACGGTGCGCTCGTAGCGCCGGCCCGCCTCGCTCACCAGCCGGAGTCGCCGCTGGGTGCGCGACACCGTCGCCGGATCCCACACCGCCGCTTCGAGCAGGACGTCGGTGGTGCTGTCGCGGACCTCGGTGGTGCCTGCCCCCATCACGCCGCCGATGGCGGCCGTATCCACGTCGTCGACGATCAGCACGTCGCCCGGATCCAGTGTGCGCGTGACGTCGTCGAGGGTCACGACGGTCTCGCCGACGGCCGCGAACCTGACGTCGAACCCGCCCTCGATCAGGCTGCGGTCGTGCGCGTGCATCGGATGACCGATCTCGAGCATGACGTAGTTGGTCACGTCGACCGCTGGTGAGATGGCGCGGATCCCACTCAGCAGCAGACGGCGCTGAAGCCACCACGGCGAGACCGCGGTCGGATCGATGCCGGTGACGGGGCGCAGCGCGAATCTTTGGACGCCGGTGCCGGGTTCGATGACCAGCGGCCACGCTTCGCCCGTGACCGGTAGGGGCGGCACGTCGGCGGGGTCGACGAAGTCGAGGTCGTAGGCGCAGGCGAGTTCCCGCGCCATGCCGCGGATCGACAGGCAGTAGCCCCGGTCCGGTGTGATTGCGAGGTGGAACACCACGTCGTCGAGACCGAGCACGTCGACCGCGGAGTCACCGGGCTCGGCGGTGCCCGGCGGCAGCACCAGGATCCCCGAGTGGTCACTGCCGAGGTTGAGCTCCGACGCCGAGCAGATCATCCCGTCGGACGTCCGCCCGTACGTCTTGCGCCTGGCGATGGTGAAGTCGCCCGGCAGGGTGGTGCCGGGCAGTGCCACCACCACCAGGTCGCCCACTGCGAAATTGGTTGCACCGCAGACGATGTCACGCGGCACGCCGTCGATGTTGTGTGGGCCGACGTCGACCTTGCACGCGCGGATCGGCTTCTTGAACTCGGTGAGTTCCTCGATCTCGGAGACCCGACCGATCGTCAGCGGCCCCGACACCGGACCGACCGGAACGATCTCCTCCACCTCGTGGCCGATGCCGATGAGGGCGCGCTCGAGTTCGTCGGGCGCGACGTCCCAACCGGGGGCGCCGGCTTGCACGACTTCGCGCAGCCAGCTGTAGGGAAGGCGCATCAGGCTCCGACCCCGAAGGGCAGGGAGAACCGCACGTCGCCCTCGACCATGTCGCGCATGTCGGGAATCCCGTTGCGGAACTGCAGGGTTCTTTCGAGTCCCATCCCGAAGGCGAAGCCGGAGTAGACTTCAGGATCGATGCCGCAGGCGCGCAACACATTCGGGTTCATCATCCCGCAACCGCCCCACTCCACCCAGCCCGGGCCGCCCTTCTTGTTCTCGAACCAGATGTCGACCTCGGCCGACGGCTCGGTGAACGGGAAGAAGTGCGGCCGCAGCCTGGTGCGCCCCTCTGGACCGAACTCGGCGCGGGCGAACGCATCCAGGGTGCCGCGCAGGTTCGCCATCGTCAGCCCGCGGTCGACGGCCATTCCCTCGACCTGGTGGAACACCGGTGTGTGGGTGGCGTCCAGTTCGTCAGTGCGGAAGGTGCGGCCGATCGACACGATGTAGACCGGCAACTCGCGTTCGAGCAGCGCCCGGATCTGCACCGGCGAGGTGTGCGTGCGCAGCACCTGGCGCGACCCGTCCGGCGCGACGTGAAACGTGTCCTGCTCGCTGCGGGCCGGGTGGTCGGGCGGGAAGTTCAGCGCGTCGAAGTTGAACTGCTCGGTCTCGACCTCGGGCCCCTCGGCCAATTCCCATCCCATTGCGACGAACACGTCGGCGACGTGGTCGGCCAGGATGGTGATCGGGTGCCGGGCGCCGACCGGGCCGCGCGTCGACGGCAGGGTGACGTCGATCCGCTCGGCGACGAGGACGGCGGCGTCGCGTTCGGCGCGCAGCACTTCGATCCGGGCATCGAAGGCGGCCTGGGCGGCAGTGCGAGCCTCGTTGACCCGCCGCCCCGCCTCGGCGCGATCGGTCTTCGCCAGCGAGCCCAGCGCCTGACGCGCGACGGCGATGGGAGACCTGTCACCGAGGTGCTCGGTCTTGGCGCGCGCCAAGGCCTCCAGATCGCCCGCCTGCTCGAAGGCCTGGCGGGCGGCGCCGATGGCGGCGGCCAGCGCCTCCTGCGAGAGCCCCGACCCGTCCGGCTGATTGACCACCCGGCGATCATAGCGACGGGTGGGGTGTGACTCGCGCTACCCTCGCGCCGTGATCAAGCGGCCGGCGAACTGCTCGAGGATCCGCCGGAGTCCTGGCATTCGGACTGGATCGAGTCGTCCGCCGTTCGGTTCCGCTGAAGCCCCGCCCGGGCCCAGCCGACGAGTCCCGTGAGCACCGCGCCCAGCACCGCTCCAGCTACGCCCCACGCGGCTGCCGGGACGGGCGTGCCCTCGCCGTTGGCCAGCACGAGGAAGCCGTAGGGGGCCGCGACGCCCAGCAGCACCAACATCGCTGGTGTCCACGGTCGAGGCACGCCGAACCGGGTGGCCGCCATCATGCCGAGGACCAGCGACAGCAGATGCCCGACGTCGGTGAAGTCCGCTTCGACGGCGACCACGGCGACCGCGGCGGCAAGCCACCATCCGATCCAGATCGGCCGCCAACGGCGCGGGATCGCCGCAGTGATGGCACCCAGCACCGCCGTGGCGCCGTAGCTCATTCCCACGTCGGTGGCCCTGGTGACGCTGGGCGACAACCAGCCGTGCGTGACCGCTGCGGTCAGCCCGGCGGCCACCAGTAGCGTCGCTCCCACGTGCCCGACCCCGAAGGCAACGACCAATCGACCACTGCGCCAGAGCAATTCGCCCAGGGCAAGGAGGCACACCAGCCCTGGCAGCCAGTACAGGACGGGTCCGGCGTCGACCACGACGGCACTTCCGAGCAGGGTACCGACGTGTCCGCGACCCAGGTTGTGGAGATTGGTGCTCGCGTGTCGGATGACCCGGTCCTGCGCGGCGGGGTCGAGCCTGCCGAGAATGGTCGCGACCGCGATGAGCACGATGGCGTAACCCACCGTCACCCGGACGCGGGCCAGGCAAGAGAACATCCGGGGCACCATTGGGACCGACTATGCCCCCGAGGCCTCGACCTCGGCGTCATCGGCACCTGGTAGGTCACTGCGAGTCTTTACCCAGTACATCACCAGGTCGTCGGGAACACCGGGCACTCTGGCCGAGAACAATTGCTTGCGAACGCGTTTCACCGTGACGCCGAGCGCCTCGAAGTCCTCGTCGGAGATGCCCGCCAGGGTGACGTTGGAGACGACCAGCCCTCCCCTGGTGGCGCGGTCCATGACGCGCGCCGCCACGTTGACGTCGACGCCGAGCCAGTCGGAGCCGATGCGTTGCGGCCGACCGGTGTGGATTCCGGCCCGCATCAGCGGCGTATATCCGCCAACCTCAACGGATTTGACCGCCTCCAGAGCCTTAAGGACGGCGCCGACGGCCGTGGCCGGATCGGTGAAGACGGCCATCGCCCCGTCGCCCATCCGCTTGACGACGCGCCCACCCGCCTCGAGCATTGGCGGCTCGGCCACCTGGGTGACCCGTCGAAGCAGTTTCAGTGCAGCGTCGTCACCGGCTCGCAACGACCACTCCGAGAAGCCGACGAGATCGGTGAACACGAGTGTCACCTCGCGGTTGGCCGGCTGACCGGAGACCCGCTCGGTCAGTGCCTGCCACACCTGGAGGCCGGCCAAGCTGACCTCGCGCGACGCGGCGTGGCGGTCCAGGATTCGGTCAGCGGCGCGGGCCGCCGCCTGCGGGCCTCCGACGCCCGCCGCCGACAACGGATCGCCGAAGTCGGGGTCGCCGGGCAACGCGCGGCGGGCTCGCCTGACGAAGGCGATGACTCCGTCGTCGTGGTTGGTGTTCCGCAGCCAGGACAGCGGGCCTCGGGCGCCGGACCGTTCGTCGAACGACTCGGCATCATCCACACCGACCAGCCTAGGTGCCGCCGGCGATCGCGGCCGTAAGGGCTGGGTCACACCGTGGAGACGCGCCGCGACGCGCCCGTCGGCAGTGGTGGACAACGTACGTTGTCACGAATACGTTGAGCAGACGGACCGAGGCTCGGACATTGGCTTGGAGTGGGGCGAGACACGATGACCGCGACACCGACGACGCCTGCCGATCCGCTCGGCCCGGACTCCCTGACCTGGAAGTACTTCGGCGACCTCCGCACGGGCATGCTCGGCGTGTGGATCGGGGCGATCCAGAACATGTACCCCGAGCTCGGCGCAGGCGTCGAGGAGCACTCGGTTCTGCTTCGGGAGCCGCTCCAGCGCGTCGCCAGGTCGGTCTACCCCATCATGGGCGTCGTCTACGACGGTGAGCGCGCACCCCGCACCGGCGCCCAGATCAAGGGCTACCACGAGACCATCAAGGGCACCGACGCCGCCGGCCGCCGGTACCACGCCCTGAACCCGGAGACCTTCTACTGGGCCCACGCGACGTTCTTCATGCTCATCATCAAGACGGCCGAGTACTTCTGCGGCGGGCTGACCGACGCCGAGAAGCGTCAGCTGTTCGAGGAACACGTGCAGTGGTATCGGATGTACGGCATGAGCATGCGGCCGGTTCCCGCCAGCTGGGAGGACTTCCAGGAGTACTGGGACGCCACCTGCCGCGACCAGCTCGAGATCAACCGCGCCACGATGGACATCTTCTCGCTCCGCGTCCCGAAGCCGTGGTTCGTCGCGCTGCCCACCCCGGTGTGGGACCAACTCTTCAAACCGATGGTGGCGAGCCAGCGGTGGATCGCCGCCGGCCTCTTCGACCCCGTGGTGCGTGAGCGGGCCGGTCTGCGCTGGACCCCGGGCGACGAGGTGGCGCTTCGCCTCTTCGGCAAGGTCGTCCAGTTGGCCTTCGTCGCCGTGCCCGACGAGATCCGGCTCCACCCGCGGGCCTTGGCCGCCTACAAGCGCGCATCCGGCCGGTTGCCCGCCGACGCGCCGCTGGTCGAGGCGCCGGGTTTCATGGGTCCTCCGCGCGATCGGCGCGACCTCCCAGTGCACTACGTGCCCGGTGGTCGTGTGCCCGGTGGTCCACGCGGCACGTCGCTGATCGAACGCGCCGGGTCCCTGGTGCACACCACGTTCTCCCTCGCAGGTCTGCGCCCGGCGCGCGGTCGGCGCAAGCCAGGAAAGGCAGCTTAGACATGCTCGAATGGTCCGACGTCGACATCGCCGTGCGCGATGCGGTTCGTGAGTTCGTCGACAAGGAGATCCGCCCCCACCTCGACGACCTGGAGAGCGGCGACATGGCGCCGTACCCCGTCATCCGCAAGCTGTTCTCCACCTTCGGAATCGACGCCATGGCCAAGGAATCGCTGGAGAAGAGGCTGGCGAAGATGCGGGCGGGCGCGGCCACGTCGGGGTCCTCAGGCGGCTTGTTCGGCGGCGACCAGACCGGCATGGGCTTCGTGGTGATCAGCGAACTCTGTCGGGTCAGCATGGGTCTGGTCACGGGCATGGGAGTTAGTCTGGGACTGACCGTCCCGACGATCGCATCCCGCGGGACACTGGCGCAGCAGGAGCGGTGGCTGCCCGAACTGGTCACCTACGAGAAGGTCGGCGCGTGGGCGATCACCGAGCCCGACTCGGGTTCGGATGCGTTCGGCGGCATGACGTCCTACGTCGTGCGCGACGGCGACGACTACGTACTCAACGGGCGCAAGACGTTCATCACCAACGGACCCGACGCGGACGTCACGGTGGTCTACGCCAAGTTGGACGACGGCGACGCCGCGAGCAAGCGCGACCGGAAGGTCCTGACCTTCGTGCTGGACAAGGGAATGGACGGCTTCGTTCAGTCCAAGCCGTTCCGCAAGATGGGCATTCACAGTTCACGCACCGGCGAGCTGTTCTTCAACGAGGTTCGTCTCAGCCGCGACCGGCTGCTGGGCGAGACCGAGGACAACGACAACGGTGACGGCCGCGACAGCGCCCGCTCGAACTTCTCCGCCGAGCGCATCGGCGTTGCCGCGATGGCACTCGGGGTGATCGAGGAGTGCCTGCGGCTGTCGGTCGACTACGCCAACGAGCGCACCCTGTGGGGTCGGGAGATCGGTCGTTTTCAGCTGATCCAGCTCAAGCTGGCGAGCATGGAAGTAGCCCGAATGAACGTGCGCAACATGCTCTTTCGCGTCATCGAGGCCGCCCAGTCGGGCGCGACCATCTCCCTGGCCGAGGCATCGGCGATCAAGTGGTACTGCTCGCAGGCCGCGACCGACGTCGCGATGGAGGCCATTCAGTTGTTCGGCGGCAACGGATACATGACCGAATACCGGGTCGAGCAACTGGCCCGTGATGCCAAGTCCCTGATGATCTACGCGGGGAGCAACGAAGTTCAGATCACCCACGTGGCGCGGGGGCTGCTCAGCGATCCTCGAGGATGAGTTGGGCGGCGCGACCCGCCATGGCCATCACCGGCCCGTTCAGGTTGCCCGCCAACATGATTGGCATCGCGGAGCAGTCGACGACGCGCAGCCCGTCGACTCCCCTGACCCGCAGACGATCGTCGACCACGTCGCCCTCGCTCGGTCCCATCGCGCAACTGCCGACCGCGTGGTAGCCGGTGTAACCGCCGTCGAGGGCGGAGTCGATCAGGTCGTCGTCGCTCTGCACCTCCATGCCAGGAAAGGTCTCGTGGTCGATGCGGTCGGCAATGGGCGACTGCGCGAATAGTTCTCGCGTCCGGCGGATCAGGTCTGCGGTGGTCGTGCGGTCGTGATCGGTCGTGAGATAGTTCGGTTCGATGCGCAGCGGCGCATCCGCCGCTGCCGAGGTGATCGTGACGCTGCCCTCCGACGTGGGCCGCAACGCGAAGCCCAGGCACGACAGTCCGGGCTCGCGCTCGATGGAGATGGGTGCACCCGCCTGGTAGGCGGGAATCGTGAACGGGCCGAGGAGAAGCTGTCCGTCGACGCGTTCGGCGGCGGCGTGCGTCTTGAGGAACGCCAACACCTCGAAGGTCGGCGTCGCCAGCATCCCCGTCCTGGTGGCCAGGTAGCGGGCGGCGGCCGACGCCTGACCCAGTTTCGAGGACAGCGTGCGGTTGTACCCGAGGTCCTCGTTCAAGCGGTACCGCAGGACGAAACAGCGGTGTTCGCGCACCCTTCGGCCGACGTTCTCGCGCTCGACCAGCACCGGAACGCCAGCCTCGGTCAGGACGTCGCGAGGGCCGATGCCGGAGAGTTGCAGCAGTTGTGGACTGCCCATGCTGCCGAGAGCGCAGATCACCTCGCGGTCGGCCGTGAAGGTGGCGCTGGCGCCATCGGCCGTCGTGACCTCCACTCCCACGACGCGATCGTGGTCGAGGATCAGGCGCCGGACCGTGGTGCCAGTGACGACCCGAAGGTTGGCACGGCGTCTGGCCGGCTTGAGGAACGCGTCGACGGCGCTGACGCGGCGACCGTTCTTGATCGTCGCGGCCGCGTACCCGATGCGCGCGTCGTCGGACTCGTTGAGATCCTGCACGGCGCGGAGTCCCGCTCCGACGCCGGCGTCGATGATCTCGTCGCACAGCGGATCGGTTCCGCGGCCCACCGACACGTGCAGCGGTCCACCGACTCCACGGGTCGCAGACGGACCGAACTCGTTGTCCTCGAAGCCCGTGAAGATGGGCAGGATGTCACTCCAGCCCCAGCCCTTGTTGCCCAGCCGTTCGAGCTCGTCGTAGTCGGCGCGGTTGCCGCGGTTGTAGACCATGCCGTTGATGGAGCTGGAGCCACCGAGGACCTTGCCGCGGGTCCAGAACTCGGAGTGCTGGTTGGGCCCGAACGGCGTCGTGCGGTAGCGCCACACGTACTTCTCGTTCTCCATCAACGTGCCAGAGCCCTTGGGCACGTGGAACATCGGATGGCGGTCGGGTCCGCCCGCCTCGATCAGCAGGACCGAGGTTCGTGGGTCGGCCGACAGCCGGTTGGCCAGTACGCATCCGGCCGATCCGGCACCGGCGATGACGTAGTCGTATCGGGTCATCAGGAGCCTCCGCAGCGACTGGAGCGACGTTACACATCGAGCACGAGTTGTAGCGTCGAACAGTACACCCGAGGGGCTAGCCGCGGTGCGAGGCGCGTGAACTCGCATACAGGCAGATCGCCGCTGCGGCAGCCACGTTGAGGCTCTCCGCGCGACCCGCCATCGGAATGCGCACGCGGGCATCGGCGAGCGCGGCCACGTCGGCCGACAGCCCATGGGCTTCGGCGCCGAACAGCCATGCGGTGGGTCCGGAGAGGTCTGCGTCCTCGAGCGAGGTGTCCCCGTCGAGCGTGGTGGCGAGCACCCGGAGTCCGGCGCCGCTCAGGGCCGCGACCACCGCCGCGGTGTCGATCACCTCGAGCACCGGCAGCGCGAAGATGCTGCCCGCCGACGCGCGCAGCACCTTGCCGTTGTAGGGGTCGACCCCGTGGCCGGCGAAGACGACGGCGTCGGCACCCATGGCGTCGGCCAGCCTGATCAATGTGCCGGCGTTGCCGGGTTCGGACGTTTCGACGGCAACCGCGACCAGCCGTGGCGAGTCGGCCAGCACGGCAGGGAGGCTCGGCGTCGGGATCGAGCACACCGCGACCAGCCCGACGGGGGTCACGGTGTCGGACAGTGCCTTCGCCGCCTTCTCGGTGACGAATTGCACCGCGGCGGAGCCGAGCATCGGCTCGAACCGGTCGAACGCGGATTCGGTCACGAAGACGTCGGTGACCACGCCCCGCGCCAACGCGGCTTCGACGAGGTTGGGCCCTTCGGCCAGGAAGAGGCCGGTACGTTTACGGCCCGCGTGGCGCAGCAGCTTGGCTGCCGCGCCCACGCGGGCCGAACGTTCGGTGAGCGGGAGCTGGACGCTCAGGCGGCCTCGTCCGACGGGGCGTTCACATCGGCGGGCAGCGCCGCCTTGGCGACTTCGACCATTGCCGTGAACGCAGCCTCGTCGCTGATCGCGATCTCGGACAGGTTCTTGCGGTCGACCTCGACGCCGGCCAGCTTCAAGCCTTGGATCAACCGGTTGTAGGTGATGCCGTTGGCGCGGGCCGCGGCGTTGATCCGCGTGATCCACAGCTTGCGGAAGTCACCCTTGCGCGCCTTGCGGTCACGGTAGGCGTAGGTCAACGAATGGAGCTGCTGCTCCTTGGCCTTGCGGTAGAGCCGCGACCGCTGGCCGCGGTAGCCCTTCGAGGCCTTCAGTACGGTACGCCGCTTCTTTTGGGCGTTTAGTGCGCGCTTGACGCGTGCCATGGGTGTTCCTATCTCGAGCGGGTCAGGTTGGGCCTAGAAAAAGGCGTGTCGGGTCAGCCGTTGAGCATCTTGTTGATGCGCTTGGCGTCGTTCTCCGCCACCACGGTCCGGCCGTCGAGCCGGCGGGTGCGCTTGGTCGCCTTGTGCTCGAGCAGGTGTCGGCGGCCGGCCTTCTGGCGCACGATCTTGCCGGTTCCGGTCTTCCGGAAGCGCTTCGATGCGCCGCTGTGTGTCTTGGCCTTGGGCATGAGTCCTCAGTTCTAGTGGTGGATCAGGTCTGCGATGGGTCTGCTGCAGGTTCGCTGGCGGGCGTCGCCGCTGGTTCGGCCGGAGCGGGTACCGCGCGCTGCGCCTGGGGCGCCGCCGCGTCGTGTGCCGCCCGTGCCTTGGTCTTGGCTCCGCGGTGGGGTGCCAGCACCATCGTCATGTTGCGACCGTCCTGCTTGGCGGACGTCTCGACGAAGCCGTAATCGGCGACGTCGGCGCCCAGCCGCTGCAGGAGGCGGTAACCGAGTTCGGGCCGCGACTGCTCGCGTCCGCGGAACATGATGGTCACCTTGACCTTGGACCCCGCCTCGAGGAAGCGGACGACGTGACCCTTCTTGGTCTCGTAGTCGTGGTCGTCGATCTTGGGTCGCAGCTTCTGTTCCTTGACGACGGTCTGCTGCTGGTTCTTGCGAGACTCGCGCTCCTTGAGTGCCGTCTCGTACTTGAACTTGCCGTAGTCCATGATCTTGCAGACCGGCGGCTTGGCAGCCGGGGCAACTTCGACGAGATCGAGATCGGCATCCGCAGCGACGCGGAGTGCATCTTCGATGCGCACGATGCCTACCTGCTCACCGTTGGGTCCGATCAAACGGACTTCGGGTACACGTATGCGCTCGTTGATGCGGGTCTCAGTGCTGATGGGGCCTCCTATGTAGTCTTCGAGGAGTCACGCCATCAGCTCGCTGCCCAATAGAGCAGAACGGCCCTGCACATTGCAGGGCCCGATGCCGACCGATCACGACTTGCGTCGCCTGCGTCATACGCAGAACACGCACCTCTCGGTGTGTGTGACCGGACCGCTGAACCTGGTAGGTCAACGGTGGGAGCGGGACTCCACTTGCTGTCCTGGCGTCTGCCGGGACGGTCGCGCGTGCCAGTCTAGCAGGCATGACCGAGGTTCCTGCATCGCCCGAATCGGCGTCACCGCCGCCCACCCGCGAGTTGGCTGAAATTCCCGCCGTCGAGGTGATCACCAGGGCGGCGGTGATGCTGATGAGCGCGGCCGCCGAGAAGCTGGGGCTCTCGGCTGACGACCCCGACGAGTCTCCCCACCGCGATCTGGACGAGGCGCGCCGGTTGATCACGGCGCTGGCGGGGCTGGTGAAGGCGTCCGCCGAGTACCTGGGACCGCACGCCGGACCGGTGCGCGACGGCCTGAAACAGCTGCAGTTGGCGTTCCGCGAGTCCTCTGCCCATCCCGACGAACCCGGGCAGGGTCCAGGCGAGAAGTACACCGGCCCCGTCTGGTAGCCAACCTGGCGTACCTCCTGGGCTTGCACTCCCAACCATTTGGCGGCAAGAGCGAATATCCTCGCGGCCTATGACGCTGACGACATCGAAGCAGCCTCGAACGTCGACCTTCCGGTGGGTGCCCGCCGCCGCGGGGTGGCTCGTCGGGATCATCGCCACGCTGTCGCTGATCGCCAGCATCTCGCCGCTGGTCCGCTGGGTGATCAAGGTTCCGCGCGAGTGGGTCAACGCCTACATCTTCAACTTCCCCGACACCAGCTTCGCGTGGGCGTTCGTCCTGGCCCTGCTGGCGGCGGCGCTGGCCGCGCGCAAGAGCCTGGCGTGGTGGATCCTCGTCCTCTACATGGTCGCGGCGATCGGCTGGAACGTCGGCGACCTGTCCACCGGCCCGGAAACGGTCATGGAGGACGCCGGCGAGATCATCGGCCTGTGTTTCCACGTCGCAGCGATCGTCCTTCTGGTCTTGGCTCGCAAGGAATTCTGGGCGAAGGTGCGGCGCGGCGCCCTGATCAAGGCGGCCGCCGCACTGGCGGCCGGGATGGCGATCGGCATCCTGATCGGGTGGGGTCTCCTGGAGATGTTTCCCGGCTCGCTCGATCGCGACGAGCGACTGCCGTACGCCGCCAACCGCGTGGTCGTGTTCGCCGGGGTCGATGCCGACGCCTTCTCCGGCCACCACCCCCACGTCTTCGTCAACGCGATGCTCGGACTGTTCGGCGCGCTGGCGCTCATGGTGGCCGCCGTCGTGCTCTTCCAGTCGCAGCGCGCCGAGAACGCCCTGACCGGCGAGGACGAATCGGCCATCCGGGGAATGCTGGAGGTCTGGGGCAAGAACGACTCGCTCGGTTACTTCGCCACCAGGCGGGACAAGTCGGTGGTATTCGCCCCCAACGGGCGGGCGGCCATCACCTACCGCGTCGAGGTCGGCGTCTGCCTCGCCAGCGGCGACCCCCTCGGCGATCCGCGGTCCTGGCCGGCGGCGATCGCGGCATGGTTGACACTGTGCCAGTCCTACGGCTGGGCCCCCGGCGTCATGGGCGCCAGTGCTAATGCCGCACAAGCATTTCGGGAAGCCGGCCTCAACGCGCTGGAACTCGGGGACGAGGCGATCCTCTACCCGGACGGGTTCAAGCTGTCCGGACCCGACATGAAGCCGGTGCGCCAGGCGGTTACGCGGGCTCGTCGGGCCGGCCTGGTGGTGCGGATCCGTCGCCATCGCGACCTGTCCCCCGACGAGATGGCCAACGTCATCAAGCGGGCCGACGAGTGGCGCGACACCGAGACCGAACGGGGCTTCTCGATGGCGCTCGGCCGGCTCGGGGACCCCGCCGACGGTGACTGCATGCTGGTCGAAGCGGTCAACCAGCAGGACACCGTCGTGGCCATGCTGTCGCTGGTGCCGTGGGGAACCAACGGCGCCTCCCTGGACCTGATGCGGCGGTCGCCGCAGTCCCCCAACGGCACCAACGAGTTGCTGGTCAGCGAACTGTGCCTGCAGGGCGAGGAGATCGGCATCAGCCGCATCTCGCTGAACTTCGCCATGTTCCGATCGGCGTTCGAGGAGGGCGCTCAGCTCGGTGCAGGACCCGTCGCCCGGCTGTGGCGGGCCCTGCTGGTGTTCTTCTCGCGGTGGTGGCAGCTGGAGACGCTCTACCGGTCGAACATGAAGTACATGCCCGAATGGGTCCCGCGATTCGCCTGCTACGAGGACGCCCGGCTGATCCCGCGCGTCGGCATCGCCTCGGTGATAGCCGAGGGATTCTTGGTGCTGCCGTTCAGCCGACGCGCCGAACAACATACGGGGCAACACATTTCAGCACCCGACCGGCTGGTGAACTCGGGCCGGCTGCAACACGACGGCAGCGCCCCCGACCTCACCGGGCTGGGTCTCGAAGGACCACCGGACGAGCCCGCCCAGCGACTACCCGAACAGGTCAGAGTTCGGATGGCCAAGCTGAAGGCGCTGCAGGACAGGGGCATCGACGCCTACCCGGTCGGCAAGGCACCGAGCCACACCGTCGCCCAGGGGCTCGAGACGGCCGGTGAGACCGTGACGGTGTCCGGCCGCGTGCTCCGCCTGCGGGACTACGGTGCGGTGCTCTTCGCCGACCTGCGCGACTGGTCCGCCGAAGTCCAACTGCTGTTCGACAATTCGCAACTGAGCCAGGGCAGCACCGCCGACTTCACCAAGGCCATCGATCTCGGAGACCTGGTCGAGGTGACCGGCACGATGGGCGCCAGCAAGTCCGGCACCCCGTCACTGCTGGTGACCAGCTGGCGATTGATCGGTAAGTGTCTACGCCCGCTACCCGACAAGTGGAAGGGTCTGACCGATCAGGAGGCGCGGGTGCGCACGCGCTACGTCGACCTGGCGATCAACAGCGAGTCCCGCGACCTGATCAGGGCCCGCAGTCACGTCCTGCACGCGATCCGAGAGACGTTGTTCGCCAAGGACTTCCTCGAGGTCGAGACGCCGATCCTGCAACAGATCCACGGGGGCGCCAATGCCCGCCCGTTCGCCACCCACATCAATGCCTACGACTTGGCGCTCTACCTGCGCATCGCCCCCGAGCTCTATTTGAAACGACTGTGCGTCGGCGGCGTCGAGCGGGTCTTCGAGCTGGGTCGCGCCTTCCGCAACGAAGGGGTCGACTTCAGCCACAATCCCGAGTTCACCCTCTTGGAGGCCTACCAGGCGCACGCCGACTACAACGTGTGGATCGACGGCTGCCGCGAGCTCATCCAGAACGCCGCCTTGGCAGCCAACGGTGCCCACGTCGTCATGCGACCGCGCGAGGACGGCACCCTCGAGCCCATCGACGTCTCGGGACCATGGGCCGTCAAGACGGTGCACGACGCCGTCTCCGAGGCACTCGGCGAACACGTCGACACCGAAACCGACCTGACGACCCTGCGGCGCTACGCCGATGCCGCAAAGATCCCGTACCAAACCCACTGGGACGCCGGCGCGGTGGTCCTGGAGATGTACGAGCACCTGGTCGAGGACCGCACCGAGAACCCGACGTTCTACAAGGACTTCCCGACGTCGGTGTCGCCTCTGACCCGCCCGCATCGCAGCCTGCCCGGTGTCGCGGAGAGGTGGGATCTGGTGGCGTGGGGCGTCGAGTTGGGCACCGCCTACAGCGAGTTGACCGACCCCGTCGAGCAACGCCGCCGACTGCAGGAACAGTCATTGCTCGCTGCCGGCGGCGACGCCGAGGCGATGGAACTCGACGAGGACTTCCTGCAGGCCATGGAGTACGCGATGCCACCGACCGGCGGCCTGGGAATGGGCGTCGACCGGGTGGTCATGCTGATCACCGGTCGCAGCATCCGCGAGACTCTGCCGTTCCCGTTGGCGAAGCCCCGCTAGCCGCTCACAGCCAAGCGTCAGCTGCGCCGTTCACGATGTCGTCGTGACATCGTGGTCAGCCGCCGGAGACTTTCGGCAACAGCACCTCTCGTTGATGCACGGCTGGTTGCCGTTGACGATTCAAGCCGTCACCGTGGTCGTCCTCCTCGCCGCCATCGGCTGGCGCACGCGTCGGTGGCGGCTGCTCTGGCTGCCCATGGCCGCCATCGTCGGCGTCGCGACGGCAGCGACGTCCTACTGGTACGTCACCTCGCAAGGCTTGGCGGATGATCCGGCTCCGAACTCGCTGTGGGTGTGGATCGCGGTCACCGGGGTTGCTGCGGTGGTGCTGGTGGCCGGGTGGCGCAACGCGACGTGGTGGCGCCGGGCGGCGGCCGCCGCCGGGTTGCCGCTGTGCCTGCTGTGCGCAGCGCTGGCGCTCAACCTCTGGGTCGGCTACTTCCCCACCGTCCAGACCGCGTGGAACCAGGTGACCGAGGGGCCCCTGCCCGACCAGACCGATCAGGCGACGGTCGTGGCGATGCAGACCAGACACCAGATGCCGGCCAAGGGCGTCGTCGTCCCGGTCGACATTCCGTCCACCGCCTCCGGGTTCAAGCACCGCGGTGAGCTGGTGTACCTGCCGCCGATCTGGTTCGCGACCAACCCGGCTCCGCGCCTTCCCGTCCTGATGATGATCGGCGGTGAGTTCAACACGCCCGGCGATTGGTTGCGGGCGGGTGAGGCGATCAAGTCCGTCGACGACTTCGCTACGGCCAACGGTGGAAACGCCCCCGTGCTGGTGTTCGTGGACACCGGCGGCGCGTTCAACAACGACACCGAATGCGTCAACGGTCCCCGCGGAAACTCCGCCGACCACCTCACCAAGGACGTGGTGCCCTTCATGGAGTCCACGTATCGCGTGAGCAGCAACCGCGTCAACTGGGGCCTCGTCGGCTGGTCGATGGGCGGCACCTGCGCGGTGGATCTGGCCACGATGCACCCCGACCTCTTCAGCACGTTCGAGGACATCGCCGGTGACCTGGCGCCCAACTCGGGCACCAAGCAGCAGAGCATCAGTCGGCTCTTCGGCGGCAATGCCGCGGCGTACGCCAACTTCGATCCGATGACGGTGATCACCAGGCACGGTCCGTACCGCGGCATGTCCGGATGGTTCGCCATCAACGGGTCGGGGCCATCGGCAGGGCCGACGGCGGTCGATGCCGTCAACGCCAACGGCACCGGGCTCGGCGGCACGGACGCCGCGCCGCGCGTCGGCGATCAGGCGGCCGCAGCCAAGTCGCTGTACGCGCTGGGTGCGGCCAACGGCATCAAGTGCGCCGTGGTCGCCCAACCCGGCCGCCACGATTGGCCGTTCGCCGCGCGCGCGTTCGCCGCCGCGCTGCCATGGCTGGCCGGCCAGGTACACACGCCGGGCGTTCCGGTGCGGGCGCTGCCCAGTACCGCGCCGCTACAGTCCCACCTTCAGTAGTCCGACTCGGCCGCGACGACCTCGGCGAGGAAGGCATCGGGCCCAGGGTGGGCAAGCCGCGCCCTGGCGAACTCCCGCATGCGCCGACGAAGTGCTGCCGCCGCGACGGTGTCGGTACCGGCGCGCTCGCGTCCGACGGAAACGGTGGTCGTCGACCAGTCGTGGTCCCAGGCCCTGGTCTCCGTCAGCTCGCGGCCGTCGCCGTCGACGAGCGTCAGCGCGGCGGTGCCATTGACGTCGAGTCGTCCGGCGGCACTCACCGGGCCCGCTCGCAGCGCAACACCGATGCCGCCGGTGAGCGCCTCGCCCGTCAGCGCCACCCGGACCGTCGCCAGGACCGAGGAGTCGGCGGCCTCGACCGACCAGTCGATGGTGTCGTCGGCTGCGTCGAACGTCCCCGGCGGCACGGCCAGCCAGTCCACCGACCCAACCCCTCGGGCGATCGCGCCGCGCCGGCGGTCGCCGTCCCGGCCCGCAGCCAACGCGTAGTCGTCGCGACGCCCTGTGACCGCGGAGGCGGCCGGTGGTGACGAGGAATCGGCCGACCAGGCGCCGGCCTCATCCGCCAAATTCGTACTGGCTAGCGCCATTTCGGCGATCCGGACGTCGGCGTCCCCCTCGAGTGCGGACAGCGCAGCCCGATGCGGCGCCAGCAGCACCTCGAGGTCGGAGTCGAGCGTGTCCTCGGTGAAGAACTCCTGGGCGGCGCTCACCAGGATGGCCAGCTCGGCGTCGAGCAGCGCGCGGTCGAGGCGCACGATTCCGTCCCGCCTGCTCTCCGGCCACCACCGGCGCAGCCAGTGCCCGATGGCCATGCGCCACAGCGGCATCAGCGCTTCGGTCTCGAGGACGACGTCAGCCGCGTCGGCGCGCGAGGCGAGTTCGGCGTGACCGCTGGACCCGACCAGGCGCCACAGCCAGTCCGCGGCAGCGAGGTCGGTGATGGTGATTCGCGGCGTCGCGGCGCCGGCCGGGTCGTCCACGGTCCATTCGAGCACCGCGCCACTGACTTCGAGGACGGCCACCGCGGGCGCCTCGGACACCGTCGGGCCGCCCGTCCATCCCCCGGGTTCCGCCACCAACTTCACCGGATCACCTCGTACTCCTGGAGTTCGAGCATGGACTTGATCCGCTGACGGTGGTCGAGACTGACCGAACGTGCGACGCCCTCGAGCAGCGATCGGAGGTCGTCGACGTCGTCGCAGGGCTCCTGCCACACGTCGCGTCCGTGCAGCCTGGCCCAGAGTCTCCTGAGGTAGGGCCGGGCGAACTCCGCCAGGTCGTCGACGACCTGCCGTTGGCGGGGATGGATCGGTTCGCCGTCCACCAGGTAGCGGCGGGCGTGCAGGACGTACGCCTCCTTTCGGAGGCGCGCCTGAATGTCCCCCGAGAGCGCGTACCGGGTGACGGCGTCACCGCTGAGCGGAGCGAGGTCGACCGCCACCTCGATGCCCGCGACGAGCGTGGCCTGCTTGTCCTCGGCGAGCAGTCCCCATGGCGCACACGCCCTGTCGACTTCTTCGGCGCACAGCAGCGGGACGTCGGGCAACTCGTCGCGGTCGAGCGCCCGGCGCAGCGTGGCCCTGACCCGCTCGACGACGCTGCGGTTGAGCGGCGGCTCGCCCTCTCCGTCGGACTGGACCACCGGCGGCGGTTGCGGCGCAACCGAACTCAAGCCGATGTCGACGATCGACCAGGGTAGCTCGCCACGACGGCTGCGCGCGGTGGCACCGAAGTTGTACGGCGTGGCGTCGGCGATGAGCGCCGACCACACCCGCTGGCGCGCCATCGCGGCGTTGTGCCCGGCCGCCGCGCCGAGCACCGTGGTCAGGCCGGCGAGGAACGGCCCGGCGATGGCGCTGCCCGGCCGCACGTCGCGCCAGCTGTCCTCGAGCTGACGGGTCAACTGGGCCACCACCTGCGGGTCGTCGACGTACCGGTTGAGGACCTCGACGCCGGTGCGGTCGCGGTCGTCGTGCAGGCTCTTCAGGACGGCCTCGGCGGCCTCGTGATCGCCCTCCCGGGGGACACCTCGGGTGACCGCCAGCTCGTAGCACACCGGGAAGTAGAGCTCCTGAGCGTTGCCCGCGGTGATCCGCAACCTGCGCCGCTCGGTCTTCAGCACCGTGAACCACGCTGCTGCACAACGCAATTGAGGGCCTCTCAACAGTACGAGGTCGCGCATCGCCGCCGCGATCACCGGCGTGACGACGGGCGCCGAATACTGCGGGTGACTTCGAAGCCGAAATACCAGCGGGTCGAGAATCCGCTTCACGGTGCGCCGCAACGGTGCGCCGTCGGTGCCGCTGAGCACCTCCACGCCGGGTCCGAGTGCGCGCCAGGCCCCGTCGATCACGGCGCGTCGCGGCAGCACGACACCATCTTCGGGGGCAGCGTCGGCCACCAGGCGACGGGCCGTGGTCATGGGCACACAATAGGCGTTGAGGCTTCGAAAGCCGCACCAAGAAGTTGGGTTCGGTAGCGGCCGGCCACCTGGATGCTGGCGGCATGCCCGACGTCTTGCTCACCGCCATCGCTTTCCTGATCGCAGCCGCCTTCGGCGCCATCCTGTGCACGTTCCTGGCCTGCGCCATGCCGGCCCCGCCATCGGTGCCCGGAGCCGCGCGACGACCCACCGGTATCGGCATCGGCACCGTCCGTGCGGTCGACGGCCTCGTCACCCTCGACGTGGAGAGCGTCTCCGGCCAGCACTTCGTCGGCAAGCTGCGGCAGGCTGTCGACGAGGTTCCCCTCGACGGACTGCATCCGGGCGTGCTGCTGTTGGTCACGTTCGATCCGTCCGAACGCGAACGACTTTCGCTCGCCGATGACATGGCGGCGGTGCGGACGGCGTTCGACGCGATGTTGGTCAGCAAGGGACTGGTGACGCCTTCGCACTTGGACCTGATCAGGAGCGGCACCAGATCTCGCGGCATCGTGACGGCGATGAGCGCCACTGGAGCGACGCGCGAAGAGTACCGGGAGGTCGAGCTGGACCTCATGGTCCGGCGCACCGAAGGCGGACAGTTTCCCGCGCACGAGACGGCGCTGGTGCCCGAATCGGCTCTGGCGAAGGTGTCCCCTGGCTCGGTGGTCGATGCTTACTACCGCAGGGGCGACGAGTCGACGGTGGCGGTCGCCGTCCCGCCGCGGTGATCGATCAGCGGGCCCCGTCGACCACGAACGTAACGAGCGCCGCCCAGTACAGCGGACTGGCGGTCAGATCACCGGATTGCCAGTGCTGCAGGCGATCCCGCTGCCAACGGTTGACCGCGCCGCCACCCTCGTCGTCATCGTGGGCACCGTCCACAGCGACGACGAGATCAGCCATCGGGTCGGCCGTGCCGCCGGTGAACCGCCGGTAGCCCGCCGTCGTCGGAAGCGACCACAGAGTGGCAGTCACCAACTGGGCACCACACAGCACCATCGCGGCGACCAGGCCCGTCGCCTCGTCGAACCGGTAGTCACCGCCGGAGGCGCAGGCGAGCAGAGCCACCCGCGGCGGCATCGGCATCCGCTGAGACATGATCGTCGCCGCGGTCAGCGGAAGGTCCTCTGCCAGATGTAGACACGCCTGGTCCGCGCGGCCCGACCGGTCCTCCGCGGCGCTGGCGTGGCCGACGTAGAGGAGGCGACGCGGTTCCTCGGCGAGCATTGCGGCCAACCAGTCCCGATCGATGTCGGTCCGGCGGAACAGCTCCGTGGTCTCCGACACCGCAGGCAGGAGGCGGCCCCGGCTGACGCCATGGCGAAAGTGTCGCGCCAGCGGTGTGTCCGGCGACGGTCGACCCAGCACCGACCCCAGCGCCGAGTCGGGACGTTGCCCCGGAACCCGGGGGTCGAGGATCAGCAGAGGCCATCGTCGACGGCGGTCGGCCCAGGTGGTGCGTGGGCGGGGTGCATTGGCGATGTTCGGCGGGATGGCCATCAGCACGTCGACGAGCTCGACCAGCCGGCGGGCGGGCGCACCCTCCGCGGCGGGCTTGGCAAGCAGACCCCATGGCACGCGGCCCAGTCTGGCGCTCGGCGAGACGTGAACGACCGCCCTTCGCTCGCCTGGGGTAACGTCCCCGGGCCGCTCCAACAGCCGCCACGCCGGTTCTGACAGCAGCACCGCCCCGAGCCGCCGCGCCAGGCCAAGCTCGGCGTCCAGCGACGCGAAGGGACCGCGAACCAGCGCCCTGCCCACCGCGTCGGCGACCGACTCCCCCGCCAGCGGCTCGGGGAGAGCCTCGCCCAGTTCGTCGAGCGCCTCGCGGACGGTGGGGGCCCGAACCACCCACGTCACCGTCCGGGACGGATCGCCGACCACCCGCAGGCTCGCGTAGGTGGCCGGCCCGACGTCCGCGAACCGCAGCACCAGGGCCGCCGGCTGACTCAGGGCCACGTCTCCCATGCCGATTCCGCCGCGGTGACGCACTGGCCGTACCGCTCGAGTGCCAGCTCGCGGTAGTGGTCCAGCACCGGTCCGGTGGTCGGATCCATCCGCAACGGCGGCAACGGGCCCAGCCGCGTGAACCCCGTGCCGTCGGTGATCGGAGGGCCTGCAGCGACCAGCGCGAGCTCGTCGACGTCGGCCATTGGAGCGGCGGCGGTGGACACCCGCGACCACTCCGTGGCCGCGCCGCCGTCCACCTCGGCAGTGAAAGTTCCTCTGGCGCTGTGATACTCGACCAACTGGCTGACGAGGTCGGAGTTCTCCCACTCCAGCGCGACCGCGAAGGCACTCGCCAGAAGCGGCGCCGAGACGCACGTCGCCCACTGCGCCCGGGCCACGGCATCGCCGACCGAGTAGCGCACCGAATCAACGGCCAGCGAGGCGGGCAACTTCAGCTCGGCGGCGCGCTGCAGCTTCTCCATCGCCGCGCGATGATGCTCCGCATCCAGCGCCCCCGCGGTGGTTCCCGCCCCCGACCGATACCTCTCCTCGGCGGCCTCCCAACTGTCTTCGGAGTGGCCCGCTCCATCGAAGCCGAGGTCGGCCAGCGCCTCGGCACGCCACACGTTGCCCAGGTGATCGTCCAGCCTGGCATAGGCCAGCCAGCTGCTGCGCGGTGAGGAGTCCAGACACGCCCGCGCCTGCGTCACCATCTCGACGGCCTCGGCGTATCGCCCGCGAAAGATGGCGATCCAACTGCGTTGCAGAAGGATTCGGTGGATGTGCAGAGGCTTGCCCAGCTCGCGCCAGTGCCGCTCGGCGTTCTCCCAACACTCATCGGCCGCCTTCAGTCCACCCGCCGACATCCGCGTCAGACCGAAGAACAACCAGCAGCGGGACACGTCGTTGGCCCGGGCGTAGCGGGCGATCACGGGGTACGCCTCGTACATCCGCGCCTCCGTACTCACCCCGTCGCCGGCGGACCAGCTGGCGGCGCCGCGTTCCAATTGCGCTCGGGCCATTGCCAATTCCCAGCGTCGCGCCTGAGCTCTGGCCTCGACCCGCCGCAACCAGGGCTCGGCCTCGTCGAGGCGGCCCGTCTCGATGCAGAATCTGGCGTAGCCGAGGCCACCCGATACCCGCAGGTTGTCAGCGGACTCATCTCCGCCCGACGAAGCCTCAATGTCGTGAATGACCCTGTCCCACAGTCCTACCGAGCGTACGTGCATGTCGTCATCGCACAGCGCCTCCGCGCAGACGATGCGCGCGTAGGTCAGCAGGTAGGCGTGTTCGGCGGCGAGGTCGTCGAACTCATCGTCCCGGTCGTCGAGCGCGGCGAGTGCCACCGCGGCGCCCTCGTGGTCACCGATCGCCGCCGCCAGACCGGTCTCGAGGAAGCCGGCCCGGCGCCCGTATCTGCAAACCAGGTGGCGTATCTCGGCGGTGGCCATGGTGCACGCGGCGACGACGTCCGGCGGAGCGGTCCCGGCCAGGATCGACGAGTAGACGGCCAGACAGTCGCGGATACGCCGAGCGCCTTCTCGCACCCCGTCATATGCCGTCCGCACCAGGTACAACTCGCCGAGTTGGGCGAGCGTTTCGAGCATCCAGTCGTCGCGGTCGGCCGTCTCGATCACCGGCATCAGGGACAGCAGGAGTTCCTTGGCCGCCACCTCGTCGGAGGCCAGCGCCAGGTGGCGGGCCCGCTCGAGTTCCCCGGGGATCGACACGGCTGCATCATAGGTCGCCGGTGATCCCGCATGGGCGAGTCGGAAACCGCGGAAGCGGCGGACGTGACACGCACGCCCGCCACCTGCCCCGCCCGCGGAATGACCCCTCAGTTGCAGGTCACCTTGATTTCGAACTTCTTCGTGATCATTCCGGCCATCGGGTTCTTCATGTCGGCGCCCTGAGCCTCGCCGGAGATGGTGTACGTGCTGCCATCGACCGCGACGTCCGCGGATCCGTTCTTCATGCCGCCCATCTGGCTCACCGCGAGCGCATTGCCGTCGACCACCAGGCCCAGCGACTCAACGGTGGGTGGCGTCGCGTCGGCCATCACGACGGCGACACCCTGCTGGCCGCCGACCGCGCCGCTTGCGACGTTGATCTTGCCGCCGGCCTTGACGCACGTCACCGAACTCAGGTCCAGACCGGCCAGACTCTGTCCCTCGACCTTGACCTCGGTGTTACCGGTGGTGCTCACCTGCGCGGTGCTGGTGCCGCTCGCGGCCGGGGTGGTCGCTCCGGGTGTGGACGTCTTGTGGTCCGAGCAGCCGACCATGACCAGTGCCGCCGCCGCGAGGCCGATGCCCGCCGTCACCATGTTCTTCATTCCCGTAGTTCCCTTCGTTCGCTACGCCCCGATGGCGTCGTCGTGAGGCAAGTACAGGCGGCCGGAGTCGCTACCGATCCCAACAATGGGCGGGGGTCGCACGGTGCGCACGCGGAACCACCACCACCGACCACCGACTAACGGTCGGCGTGCGGTCGAGGGGTAGTGCCGCCGGTGGATCCGACGCGGGAGTCACGTCGAGCGTGCACTCCCGTAGGTCGCGCACGTCAGCGGTACGGTGGCACCGTGGGAGACCCCGACGAGATCATCGAGGCGGAGATCGTGCCGGACCCGATGCCGACGACTCCGCCGGATACCGGTTATACCGCGGACGGCGTGCCGACCTTCGACGCGGTCCGCGAGAAGATCGAGACCCGGTACGGCACGGCCACCGGGGCGGCGGAACTGGCGTCGGAGACCGCGGAGGGCCGCAGCGTCGAGGAGCAGTACGACGCTAGGCAACGCGCGGCGCATGACCGCCTGGAGCGAATTCGCGCGGCAATGCGCGACGAGCCCGGCCAAAGCTGAGTCGTGCGCTCCTTCACCATCGAGGAGCGGCGGGCTCGGCTCGGCCGGCGTCACCTCCTCGCTGAGGCGACGGACTGTGGAGTAGCCGAAGTGGCGAGCTCGTTCGTCGGGCTGCATGCCACCGATCCGGCCACGCCCTACCTGTCGCTGTGGGCGCGGATCGCCGGGTTCCGCGTCGGCGACCTCGATGCTGCGCTCTACCGGGACCGCACGGTAGTCAAGCATTTGGCGATGCGGCGCACGCTGTGGGTCTTCGACACCGCCGACCTTCCCGCCGTACAGGCCGCGGCCAGCGACCGGGTGGCCGGCAACGAACGCCGAAGGTTGATCACCGACGTGGTCAAGTCGGGCATCGCACCGGACGGGGACGCCTGGCTCGAGGCCGCAGCGGTAGCAGTCATGGCCCATCTCGACGAGCACGGGCAGGCGACCGCCCGGGAATTGCGAGCGGCGCTCCCCGAGTTGGCGGGCGATCACGACCCGGCTCCCGGCAAGAGTTGGGGCGGACCCGGCCCCATTTCACCGCGGGTACTCACGGTGCTCGGTGTCGAGGGGCACGTCGTTCGCGGTCCGAACGACGGTGGCTGGACGACGTCGCGCCCGAAGTGGACGTCGGCGGCACAGTGGATTGGGCCGCGTGAGCCGATGACACCCGACGCCGCGCGCGCAGCGCTGGTCGCGACGTGGCTGCGGACGTTCGGTCCCGCAACCGTCAAGGACGTGAAGTGGTACTTCGGCCACACCCTCACGTGGGCCCGGGCCGCGCTACGGGACGTCGGTGCGGTCGAGGTCGATCTGGCCGGCACGCCGGGCTACGCGCTGCCTGACGACCTTGACCCCGAACCGGCGGTCGAGCCGTGGTGTGCCCTGCTACCGGGGCTCGACGTCACGACGATGGGCTGGCAGGACAGGGACTGGTACCTCGGCTCACTCAAGGCCCAGGTGTTCGACCGCAACGGCAACGGCGGGCCGACGGCATGGTGCGACGGCCGGATCGTCGGCGGCTGGACTCAGGACGCCACCGGTCGCGTCGTCGTACAGCTGGTCGAGGACGTCGACGCCGCTACCTCGAAGGCGTTGGCCCGCAAGGCAATCGAGCTCACCGACTGGCTCGGCGGGGTCCGGGTCGCGGCGCGCTTCCCGTCTCCGCTGTCGAAGGCGCAGGGCGGCTAGGACACCTTGCGGCGCTTGCGTGCGGGCGCGGGCGTCGGCAACAACTCGGCCAGGAACTGACCGGTGTAGCTTTCCGACACCGCGGCCACGTCCTCCGGGGTGCCTGCGGCGACGACCGTTCCGCCGCCGCCACCGCCCTCGGGTCCCATGTCGACGACCCAGTCCGAGGTCTTGATGACGTCGAGGTTGTGCTCGATGACGATGACGGTGTTGCCCTTGTCGACGAGCCCGTTGATCACCTTGAGCAGCTTGCGGATGTCTTCGAAGTGCAAGCCGGTGGTCGGCTCGTCGAGCACGTACACGGTCCGCCCCGTCGACCGCTTCTGCAGTTCGGCAGCCAGTTTGACGCGCTGGGCCTCACCACCGGACAGCGTCGGCGCCGGCTGGCCGAGACGGACGTAGCCGAGCCCGACGTCGACGAGGGTCTTCAGATAGCGGTAGATCGACGTGATCGGCTCGAAGAACTCGGTCGCCTCCTCGATCGACATGTCGAGGACCTCGGAGATGGTCTTGCCCTTGTAGTGCACCTCGAGGGTCTCGCGGTTGTATCGCGCGCCCTGGCAGACCTCGCAGGGCACGTAGACGTCGGGCAGGAAGTTCATCTCGATCTTGATCGTGCCGTCACCCGAACACGCCTCGCAGCGGCCGCCCTTGACGTTGAACGAGAACCGGCCCGGTTGGTACCCGCGGACCTTGGCCTCGGTGGTGGCCGCGAACAGCGTGCGGATCTTGTCGAACACGCCCGTGTAGGTGGCCGGGTTGGAGCGCGGGGTGCGTCCGATCGGTGACTGGTCGACGCGGACCAACTTGTCGAGTTGGTCGATGCCGTTGATCCGGGTGTGCCGACCGGGCACCTGGCGGGCACCGTTGAGCTTGTTGGCCAGTACCGACGCCAGGATGTCGTTGACGAGCGTGGACTTGCCCGAACCGGATACGCCGGTGACCGACGTCAGGACGCCCAGCGGGAAGGACACGTCGATCTCGCGCAGATTGTTCTCACGCGCCCCGACGACCGTCAGTTGCCGCTTGCGGTCGATCGGTCGGCGGATGGCCGGCACCTCGATGCTCTCGCGGCCGGAAAGGTAAGCGCCCGTGATGGATTGGGGATTGTTCAGAAGGTCCTGATAGCTACCGCTGTGGACGATCAACCCACCGTGCTCACCGGCCGCGGGGCCGATGTCGACCACCCAGTCGGCGTGGGCGATGGTGTCGAGATCGTGCTCGACGACGATCAGCGTGTTGCCGAGGTCGCGCAGTCGGACCAGCGTGTCGATCAGTCTGCGGTTGTCCCGCTGATGCAATCCGATGGATGGCTCGTCGAGGACGTACAGCACGCCCGCGAGTCCGGAGCCGATCTGGGTGGCGAGTCGAATGCGTTGCGCCTCACCGCCCGATAGCGTGCCCGCCGCGCGGGACAGCGTCAGATAGTCCAGTCCGACGTCGAGCAGGAAGCCCAATCGGGACTGCACTTCCTTGAGCACCTGGCCGGCGATCGCATGTTCGCGGGTGCCGAGGGTGAGCGCGTTGAGGAACTTCGAGCAGTCCGCGATGGACAGGTCGCAGACCTGGGCGATGGACTTGGCCTGGTCGCCGGCGGCGAGGGAGACGGCCAGGATCTCCGGCTTGAGCCGGGTGCCCTCGCAGACCGGACACGGAACGTCGCGCATGAAGCCGTCGTAGCGTTCCTTCATCTGCTCGGACTCGGTCTGTTCCATCCGCCGGTGCAGGAAGGCCATCACACCTTCGAAGTCCGCGTAGTACGAGCGGGTGCGGCCGTACCGGTTCTTGTAGCGAACGTGCACCTGCTCGTCGCAGCCTTCGAGGATCGCCTTGCGCGCCTTCGCCGGCAGCTTGCGCCACGGGGTGTCGACGTCGAAGCCGAGGGCTTCGCCGAGGCCAGCCAGCATCCGGGTGAAGTAGTCGGCGTTGTGTCCCATCGACCAAGGCGCGATCGCACCCTCGGCCAGGGTCAGGTCCGGATCGGGCACCACGAGATCGGGATCGACCTCCTTGCGGATGCCGAGGCCGGTGCACTCGGGGCAGGCGCCGTACGGCGAGTTGAACGAGAACGACCGCGGTTCCAGGTCGTCCACCGCGAGCGCATGGCCGTTGGGGCAGGCCAGCTTCTCGGAGAACCGCTGCTCGCGGTGCGGTGCGCCCTCGGCCGCGTCGACGAAGTCCAGCACCACGATGCCGTCGGCGAGGCCCAGCGCCGTCTCCACCGAGTCGGTGAGCCGCTGCTTGGAACTGGCCTTGACAGCGAGGCGGTCGACGACGACCTCGATGTCATGCTTCTCCTGCTTCTTCAGCTTCGGCGGATCACTGAGGGTGTGCACGACCCCGTCGACCCGGACGCGGCTGTAGCCCTGGCTGTTCAGTTTGTCGAACAAGTCGACGAACTCGCCCTTGCGGGTCCGGACGACGGGAGCCAGCACCTGGAATCGGATGCCCTCGTCCATCGCCAACACCTGGTCGACGATCTGCTGCGGCGTCTGCCGGGCGATGCGCTCACCGCAGACCGGGCAGTGCGCGGTGCCGGCCCTGGCATAGAGCAGGCGCAGGTAGTCGTAGACCTCCGTGATGGTGCCGACGGTCGAACGCGGGTTGCGGTTGGTCGACTTCTGGTCGATCGACACGGCCGGCGACAGACCTTCGATGAAGTCGACGTCGGGCTTGTCCATCTGGCCGAGGAACTGACGGGCGTACGCCGAGAGAGACTCGACGTACCGGCGCTGACCTTCGGCGAAGATGGTGTCGAACGCGAGCGAGGACTTGCCGGATCCCGACAGACCGGTGAAGACGATCAGCGAATCCCGCGGCAGGTCCAGATCCACGCCGCGCAGGTTGTGCTCGCGCGCACCCTTGACGATAAGGCGGTCAGCCAACTGTTTCCTCTTCCGAATCGTCCCGCTCGGCCGCCCGCAGAAGGCAGTCCGCGCCCATGTTATGTCCCGCCCCCGACAACTCCCGAGCCAAGCCCGCTACCGTGACGGACATGACCATCCGAAGACGATCACTAGCGAAGCGCGGGCGAGCGGACGTCGAGGCATGACCACCGTCGACGACGACTACACCGGCCACGTGGAGTCGGGCACCGCGGCCCGGAGGACCCTGCCAGGCGCCACGATCGTGAAGGCGTCGGTCGGCCCCATGGACAACAACGCGTACCTGATCTCCTGTTCCCAAACGGGCGAAACGCTACTGATCGACGCCGCGAACGACGCCCCGACGCTGCTCGGCCTGATCGAGCGGTACGCCCCGACGCTGACGCTGATCGTCACCAGCCATCAGCACGGTGATCACTGGCAGGCGTTGGCCGACGTCGTCGAAGCCACCGGCGCCCCGACTGCCGCGCATCGCCTGGACGCCGAGCCGCTACCGGTGACACCGGACCGAATCCTGGCCCACGGGGACACCATCGACGTCGGCACCCTGACGTTCGACGTGATCCATCTGCAAGGGCACACTGAGGGCTCGGTGGCGCTCGCGCTGAGTGGTCCAGCCGCGGGCGACGCGGTGCACCTGTTCACCGGGGATTGCCTCTTTCCGGGAGGCGTGGGAAAGACGTGGCGCGACGGCGATTTCGAACGCCTGCTGGGCGACGTGACGCGCCGGCTGTTCGACGTCTACGCGGACACGACGGTGGTGTATCCCGGGCACGGCGACGACACCACTCTCGGTGCGGAGCGGCCGCATCTCGACGAGTGGAGAGGGCGGGGCTGGTGAGCGGCTGGCCCACGCCCGACGCGGTTGGCCCCGGACAGGAGTCGGTCTGGGACTACCCGCGGCCGCCGCGGCTCGAGACCTTCGCCGGCTCCATCACGATCGAATTGGGTGGCCGGACGATCGCCAGGACCGACCGTGCGTGGCGGGTGCTCGAGACCAGCCACCCACCCACCTACTACCTCCCGCCCGCCGCCTTCGACGACGGGGTACTGCGCCCGGCGGCCGGCTCGTCGTGGTGCGAGTGGAAGGGCGTGGCGTCCTACTTCGACCTGGTCACCGCTACGCGCGTCGCGGAGCGGGCCAGCTGGACCTACCTCGATCCGACGCCCGGCTTCGAACCGATCGCCGGTGCCGTCGCCGTGATGGCGGCAGAAGTCGACCGCTGCACGGTCAACGGAGAGCAGGTCGAATCGCAACCGGGCGGTTTCTACGGCGGCTGGATCACCAGCTGGGTGAAGGGCCCCTTCAAGGGCATTCCGGGATCCCGGGGCTGGTAACCCCTAGGCCTTAGGAGGTGTGGACGATCAGGACGTCGGACTTCGACCGGCGCGCGACGTTCGCGGGTACCGACCCGAGCAGCCGGCCGGCGATCGTGCTCAATCCGACGTTGCCGACGACCAACAGGTCGGCCTTGATCTCCTCCGCCAGGTCGACGAGGGCGTCGACCGGGGCTCCGATGACGGCCTTCTCGTCGACGTCCTTGGCGCCGGCCGTGTGGGCTCGGTCCCGCGCCTCGCGGAGGATCGCGTAGATGGGAGCGTTGCCCGCCATCTTGTAGCCCTCGTCCTTGAGTACGTCGGCCGCCCTGGCGTCCTCGCTCTGAGGGAAGTACGCCGTTGCCACGACCAGCTTCGCGCCCGCTCCCGCCGCGATCTGAGCGGCCCGATCTACCGCGCGTAGCGATGAATCCGAACCGTCAGTGCCGACCAAAACGGTCTGATAGGCGCTCATTCATGCCCTCCAGTGTCGATTGCCAAGCCACCCGAGACATTAACCCGAAGTCCAATGACCAGGGGCCGGTTCGCTCGGATGACACGCGTACTGCCAACTCTCATCGAACCACAGGACGGCTGGTCAACGCCATGGTGGTGAGCAACGGCACGGACTCCGGCGCCCTAGGTTGCGGCTCGCAGCCGAGACGTCAACGTGACGTGGGTCATCGACGTCTCCGTCAGATTAAGGGACACGTTCGCTCGCAATGAATTTCACGTTCGTCCCTTCAGTTGCGATGTCGCAGGTCGGTCTTCGGCGGGCGCGCCTCCGTGGCGCGCACCTTGAAGTTGGTGTCGGAGAACGTGTCGCGGTACCACGGTTCGTCGTCACACCGCCCGAGCTGGTGCCGAAGATTGCTGAACCCTCGTGGACGCCACCGTACGTCCCTCTAGCCGCGTCTACCCAACGCTCCGCGAGCGGCCGAAGAACACCTCCTGCGTGGCGATGCACACCACCTCGCCAGATCGGTTGTACGTGGTGGCGGTGGCCAAGCCCCGGCCAGCCGTCGCGCTGGGCGAGGCCTGATCGGAGAGCACCCAGTCGGACAGGTCGACCGGCCGGTGGAACCAGAGCGCGTGGTCGATCAGCGCGGAGAAGGTGGTCGCCGCCGTCGCCCGCCTCATCGTGATCGCCGTCTCGAGCATCGTGATCCCCGACAGGTAGGTCAGCAGGCAGCTGTGCAGTACTCCGTCGTCGGGCACCGGTTCGGTTGGCCGCCACCACAGGCGAATTCGCGGCGACGGCTCGGGCAGCTCGAGTGCCAGGCGTGGCGGTGGGTCGGCGTAGCGCAACTCGAAGGGATGGGGAGCGACCCAGTGGCCGTGGTGCTCGTCGGCGTACGCGGCGAGTTGCTGCTGCACCGGCACGAGCGACTCCGGAGCGGGGACGTCCGGCATCGTCGCGTGGTACTCGACACCGTCGACCGGCGTGCTGAACGACGCCAGCGCCTCGAGCAGCACCACGCCGTCCTGCTGCGCGGTGACCTGTCTGGTCGACAGGGTGCCGCCGTCTCGAGACCGCATGACGTGGAAGTGCACGGGGCGGCGAGCGTCCCCCGCCCGCAGGTAGTAGACGTGCACGCTGTGCGGGATGCGGCCCGGCGCCGTGCGACTCGCGGCCATCAGCGCCTGGCCGGCGATGTGACCGCCGACGATGTGATGTGCGGCGTTGTCCAGCTGGGTGGCCACGAACTCGTCTTCGCCGATCGGGTCGACGCGGAGAGTGGCGATCACGTCGCTCAGCGACGGCCGGCTTGAGGTCACCCCGGCATCATGCCGCAGCACGCCCGAGGACCATCGGCTGAGTGGGTCCACCGCGGTACCCCAGCTGTCTCGCGCGGTGCTATGGCGGTCCAGGGCCGCCGTAGATGGCGAGACCAAAGCGCCTGAGCAACTGCAGGAATGGTGACTCACCAAGGTTGGTGACGGGATCCGAGCGATCACGATGTTGTCGACCGCACCGCCCACCTCGACCCTGGACCGGCAGGCGGCGGCGTAGGTCGAGTTCGGCAGTCGCTCGTAGTCGCAGTGCTGCAACTGGAAGCGCGGTGGGTCGCAGACCGCCGCGACCGCCCCGTGCACCCACGATGACCCGTGGGCTTCGACAAGGGAGAGCCACCGACGCGAGCGGATGACGGGATTCGAACCCGCGTGAACGGCTTTGCAGGCCGGTGCCTAGCCACTCAGCCACACCCGCGTCGAGAACCACTGTGCCAATGCGGCCGACGGCTGGAAAGGCTTTGACTCGGCGTGATCGCTAACGCATCGCATCCCGCGCGAGGCTCACCGCGCAACGCGGCTACCGCGATACGTCGTCGGGCATGGTTGTCTGGCTGGCGGATCCGCCGTTCTTCGGTGGCCCGGGTCAGGCGCTCGCCAGATCGTCGAAATGTTCGTGGCGTTCGGGCTGACCCGCTCATCGGCCTCGAGCGTGAGATCCGGGGCGAGTGCGCCGACGCGCGGACGCAGACGGACCATCGTCGGCACGGCCGCCGCGCTGATCCAGTTGGTCAGCAAGTATGGCTTCCAGGACGTCTTGGTCGACGGACTCGTCGTCGTCGATCCGTCGCGCGTGGCCGCCCAGATCGTCTCGGGCGTCGGCTTCTTGGGGCGCCGGCATCATCATCTTCCGGCGCGGGTCGGTGCACGGCCTGACGACCGCGGCCGCGGGGCGGGAGTCCGCTGCCATCGCGGTGGCCACCCGGCTGTCGGCCAGACTCGGCGGCTCGATTCGGGTGCACGTCACCCGCGAGGAGGGCCGCGGCGTCATGACGGCGCTGCCGAAAGCCTGCGAACGACGGAATTAACAACTGGCAGAACTGGATTCGGATCCAACCGGCGGAGTGCTGCTGACGTTGTCGGGCAACGGCATCCTCGTCGCCCCGTCGCTCCTGGGGGGCATCGACGGGGTGACCTCGATCCGTCAGCTAGACGAGGGCACCCGGCCGCGGCTGGCGCGGTAGGACGCCACGCACCCGGCGGCGGCCAGCGCTGCCATCACGGTGAACAACCACCTCGCCGCCGTCGCGTCACCATGGTCGGTGAGGTTGACGACGACGCCCGCCAGCCCGGCGCCGAAGGCACCGCAGATCAGTTGCACGGTGTTGATGGCAGCCGCGGCGGTCCGTCCGTCGGCGGGGTCGTCGCTGCTGCCCATGGCCCACGCCGACAGATGCGGCCACGCCATGCCGATGCCCGTACCGGTCGCCAGCAGCGCGACCACCCACACCGCGACGACGACGCCCGGCGCGTCGTCGTACTGGCTGACCGCACCGATGCCCAGACCAACTGGCCATCACCAACGGCGCCGCGGCGACCACTCGTACGATGACGCGCGTTCTGGTCAGGGAGGCACTGGCGATCTCGCCGATGGTCCAGCCGACCGAAAGCGAGACGCCGAGGAACCCGGCGGCCACCGGAACCAGATGGGCCAGCCGTTGGCCGAACAGCGGTACGTACATGTCCGCCATCGTCGCGGCCATCAACACCCCGAGCGTGAGATAGATCCACTTGAGCGGACCGGGCGCGAAGGCCAGGGGCGGCAGCACCGATGCGCTCGTCCGGCGGTCGACGACGACGAACACCGCTACCAGGAGCGTCCCGGCGACGAGGAGACCGACGGTCGCGGCGATGTTGCTGGGGATGCCTGCCGCGCTGATGCTCAATGCCGCGGCACCAAGGAGCTGCAGCGACCACACGGGAATCCGGTCGGCCGCCGGTCGTTCGGCGTCGGCACTGAGCCCGGGTAGCGCGAACGGCACCAAGGCGGCCATCGCCGCAGTCAACAGCGCTAGGACACCGAAAGCCCAACGCCAGGAACCATATTGAGCAAACAGCCCGCCGGCGGCCGGGCCGACGAGGGTGCCGACGCCCCACATCGCCGAGACCAGTGCCGACGCCTTGGTCCACAACGACTGCGGCAGCGCGGTGCTGATGACGGCGTAGCCCAGCCCGGCGAGCAAGCCGCCCGCCGCGCCCTGCACCACCCGGCCCAGCAGGAGGAGCTCCATCGTCGGCGCAACTGCGCACGACACGCTGCCGACACCGAAGACGCCGAGGCAACCGACGTAGGCGCCCCGCGGCCCCAGCTTCGTCAGCACCGAGCTGACGGTGGTCGCCGCCACCACGGACGCCACCAGGTAGACCGTCGTCACCCACGCGTAGAGCCGCTGCCCACCGATCTCGGCGACCGCGCTCGGGAGCAGGCTGATGGTCAGGAACTCATTCGTCGCGTACAGCGCGACGCCACCGGCGAGGACCGTGCAGGCGCCGAGGTTCCGCGGCCCGAGCAGCTCGGCCCACCGTCCGGTCTCGGTGCTTCCGGTCTGCGTCACGCGGACCACCGTACGAGCTCAACCATGGTTGAGATCAAGCCGTCGCCGGGGCCCCCTACTTGAGACCGGCGGCGTCCATCCCACGCAGTTCCTTCTTCAGGTCGGCAATCTCGTCGCGGATGCGTCCCGCCAGCTCGAACTGCAGATCCCGGGCGGCTGCCATCATCTGCGCGGTCAAGTCCTTGATGAGATCGGCGAGCTCGGCCCGCGGCATGTTGGCCGTGTCGCGTCCTTCGACGATGCCCGCGCTGACCGCCCGCCCCGGCTCGCCCTGCGCGCGCCGACCCCGCGAGGAGTTTCGGCCGGAACCGCCCACGTCGATCGTCGCGTCGGTGTCGTCCGCCTCCCGATAGACCTGGTCGAGGATGTCGGCGATCTTCTTGCGCAGCGGTTGCGGGTCGACGCCGTTCGCCTCGTTGTAGGCGATCTGCTTGGCCCGACGCCGGTCGGTCTCGTCGATGGCCTGCTTCATCGAATCGGTGATCTTGTCGGCGTACATGTGCACCTCGCCGGAGACGTTGCGCGCCGCGCGCCCGATCGTCTGAATGAGGCTGCGCGCCGACCGGAGGAAGCCCTCCTTGTCGGCGTCGAGGATGGACACCAACGACACCTCCGGAAGGTCCAGACCCTCACGCAACAGGTTGATTCCGACGAGGACGTCGTACTCGCCGAGCCGAAGCTGGCGCAGCAACTCCACCCGGCGCAGCGTGTCCACCTCCGAGTGCAGATACCGCACCCGGATCCCAAGCTCGAGGAGGTAGTCGGTGAGGTCCTCGGCCATCTTCTTGGTCAGTGTGGTGACGAGCACGCGTTCGTCCAGCTCGGTCCGCTTGCGGATCTCGCCGATCAGGTCGTCGATCTGCCCCTTCGTCGGCTTCACCACCACCTGTGGGTCCACCAGGCCGGTCGGGCGGATGACCTGCTCGACGAACTCGCCCGCCGACTGGCTGAGCTCGTACGGTCCCGGGGTCGCCGACAGATACACGGTCTGCCCGATGCGGTCGGCAAACTCCTCCCACGTCAGCGGCCGGTTGTCGACCGCCGACGGCAACCGGAAGCCGAAGTCCACCAGGTTGCGCTTCCGCGACATGTCGCCTTCGTACATGCCACCGATCTGCGGCACCGTGACGTGGGACTCGTCGATCACCATGAGGAAGTCCTCTGGGAAGTAGTCCAGAAGGGTGGCCGGCGCGGTACCGGGACCGCGGCCGTCGATGTGCCGCGAGTAGTTCTCGATGCCCGAGCAGAACCCCACCTGGCGCATCATCTCGACGTCGTAGTTCGTGCGCATCCGGAGCCGCTGGGCCTCGAGGAGCTTGCCCTGACCCTCGAGTTCGGCCAGGCGTTCCTCCAGCTCCTTCTCGATGCTCGCGATGGCGTGGGCCATCCGCTCGGGCCCGGCGACGTAGTGCGTGGCCGGGAAGACCCGCAGCGAGTCGACCTTGCGCACCACGTCACCCGTCAGGGGATGCATGTAGTACAGCGCCTCGATCTCGTCACCGAAGAACTCGATGCGGACCGCGAGCTCCTCGTAGCTCGGGATGATCTCCACCGTGTCACCGCGCACCCGGAACGTTCCGCGGGTGAACGCCATGTCGTTGCGGGCGTACTGCACGTCGACCAGCAGGCGCAGCAGTCCGTCGCGGGGCACCTCGTCCCCCACCGACAACTCGACCGAGCGGTCCAGGTAGGACTGCGGCGTGCCGAGCCCGTAGATGCAGGACACCGATGCGACCACGACCACGTCGCGGCGGGACAGCAGGTTGTGGGTCGCCGAGTGCCTGAGCCGCTCGACGTCGTCGTTGATCGAGCTGTCCTTCTCGATGTACGTGTCGGTCTGAGCGATGTATGCCTCGGGCTGGTAGTAGTCGTAGTACGACACGAAGTACTCAACGGCGTTGTTGGGCAACATCTCTCGGAGTTCATTGGCCAGCTGCGCGGCGAGGGTCTTGTTCGGAGCCATCACCAGCGTGGGCCGCTGCAGCCGCTCGATGAGCCACGCCGTCGTCGCCGACTTGCCGGTGCCGGTAGCGCCCAGCAACACCACGTCGCGTTCGCCGGCGTTGATGCGACGCTCCAGCTCGTCGATGGCCGCGGGTTGGTCGCCGGCCGGGGAGTACTCGCTGACGACCTGGAATTCACCGCCAGCACGCACTAGGCCATCTACGGCATCTCCCGCAGGCCGGTACTCCGAGTGCGCGACAACGGGATATTCGGTAGCAAAAGCCATGTCACCAGGTTAGAACCAACCACCGACAGATGCTGTTCCCCGAGGCGGTGCCCGGCCCCTAGGCTCTCATCATCCACCCACCCAAGCGCGAGACCTTCGACGTGCCCGCCCGCACCAACACCGATCCCAAGGGCATGGTTCGCGACGTCGACGTGTACTCCGTGGCGCCCTGGGGTTTGTACATGGCCAGGCCGACGCCGGGTCGGGCGCAGTTCCACTACCTCGAGTCCTGGCTACTGCCGTCACTCAGCCTGCGGGCGTCGGTCTTCCACTTCAATCCCGGCTACGAACGCGATCAGGACTTCTACCTCGACGTCGGTCCGATCACCGTCGACGGCCAGGTCTGGCACACCGAGGACCACTACCTCGACCTGGTCGTCCGGACCGGTGCCGGTGCGGAGCTCATCGACGTCGAGGAGTTGTTCGACGCCGTCCGGGAGGGCCTGCTGACGCCGGCGACCGGCGACCGCGCCACGCAGACCGCGGTGGCCGCGATCGACGGGTTGGCGCGTCACGACTACGACCTGGGACGGTGGCTGGCGAGCCGCGAAATGGTCCTCACCTGGCGGGCAGCGTAATGTCTGCGGTCATGAGCTGGACTAACCGTGGATTGCTGGCGGGTGCTGCGGCGACCGTCGTGATGCTCGGCGCGCAGGTGATTCCCACGGCCGCACTGGCCGATCCTGGCCCGGCGCCGGGGCCCGGTGCCACGGAGCAGGCGGCGGACACCCCACCGCCACCGCCGGACGCGCAGGCCGACCTGGGTCCGGGCCCGTACAACGTGGTGTACCGCGCCCGCGTCGACGGCGTGTCACGGGGGGCCACGATCAGCTACGCGATCGCCGACGACCAGGTGAACACCGCCGAGCCGACGATGGTGCCGGGCCGCACGTTCGAGGCGACGGGCGTGGTGACCCAGACTCAGAAGGCCGGAATGCAGGTCACCATCCAATGGCCCTACTCGGCCAGCCTGCACTGCGAGATCCTGGCCAACGACCAGATCATTGCCGAGGCCGATCAATTCGTGGCACCGCGGTTGACGCCGCAACACAATGACCCGGGCTATGGAGTGCTCAGCTGCGGCACCGTGACGAACTTCCCCACGGGGAACACCGCGCCGGTCGATGCGCCCACTCCGGCACCGGTCGACGCCGCGCCGACACCGGCTGCCTGACCCACTGCCTCAGGGCTGCCAAGCCGTCGCGTCGGCCCACTGCCACGCGCGGCGGTAGGCGTCGACGAACCAGGGCTCCTTCGCCTCCGCGTAGTCGCCCGTCGTGGCGTGCTCGTCGGCTGCCACGGTGCGCTTGAGATTCAGGTACTCCGCCCGGGCCTGCGGGTCGGCTCTCAGCCAGTCGACGAACAGCAGCGCGAAGCGCTGGTTCGGCCAGCCGTCGACGCGCACGTGGACGTTCGTCGGCCGGCCAGGGTCGCCGGACGCGTGCAATCGCTTGCGCCACAACGGTCTTTGGTCATCATGCGCGATGTCCTCGACGGCCCCGGCAACCCGTGGATAGCCGGCCAAGAGAAGCGTGTCGGCCAGTTCGTCGGCCGCGGCGAGCGAGTCGACGGTCACTTGAACGTCGATGACGTCCTTGGCGTCCAGGCCCGGCACCGCGGTCGAACCGATGTGGTCGACGCGGATCGCGCGGTGGCCGCAGGCCGTTCGGAGACGGGCGAGGATCCGGCTCGCCTGTTCGGGCCACGACGTGTCCGCTGGCACCAGCCGCGGCGGCACCGTGGCCGGCTCGCCGGCTTGGACGTTGTGCGCAAAGGGGACGATTCGGTCGTGCCAGAGCCGGCGCGCCGCCGCGGACAGTTCGTCGGCCGTACCCGAGTTGTCGAGCCAGACGTCGGCGACGGAGCGGCGTTGCTCCTCGGTGGCCTGGGCGGCGATGCGGGCCCGGGCATCGGCCTCGGTGAAGCCGCGGTGTTCGATCAGTCGACGTACGCGCACGTCAGGGTCGGCGTGCACGATGATCACCAACGGGAACATCGGTGCCATCTGCGATTCGACCAGCAGCGGGATGTCCTCCACGATCACCGCGTCCGCCGGGGCCGCCTCGATCAGCGCGGCTCGGCGCTTCCCGACCAGGGGATGCACGATGCCGTTCAGCGTCGCCCGCTTCTCGTCGTCACTGAAGGCCACGGCGGCCAGCGCCGGGCGGTTCAGCGCTCCGTCGGGCAGGAGGATGTCCTTCCCGAACGCCTCGACGAGCGCGGCCAGCCCCTCGGTGCCGGGCTCCACCACCTCGCGCGAGATCACGTCACCATCGACGACGATGCCGCCGAGCTCACCGAACGTCGAGGAGACCGTCGACTTGCCGGCTCCGATGCCGCCGGTCAATCCGATACGAAGCACCGCCCCAGTGTGTCAGCACGCCGAGACGACGAACGCCCCGGCTCGCAGTGAGCCGGGGCGTTCGTACCGTGCCCGGTTGGGGGTGCTGGATTAGGCGTTGCCTGCGAGCTTCTCGCGAAGCGCCGCCAGCTGAGCATCGCTGGCCAACGTTCCGCCGGAGGGCTCACCCGAGCTCGACGACGAAGACGACGCGCCGTTCGCGGTAGCGGGCCTGCTGGCCGCCTCGGCGTCGGCTGCCGCGAACTTCTCCATCTGCGCGGTGTGCATCTTGTGACGACGCTCGGCCTCGGCGTACCGGGCCTCCCACTCGTCACGCTGCTTCTCGAAGCCCTCGAGCCATTCGTTGGTCTCGGAGTCGAAGCCCTCGGGGAAGATGTAGTTCCCGGCCTCGTCGTAGCTGTCGGCCATGCCGTACTTCGACGGGTCGAACTCCTCGGCGTAGTCCTCGTTGGCCTGCTTGAGGCTCAGCGAGATCCGGCGACGATCGAGGTCGATGTCGATGACCTTGACCATCGCGTCGTCGCCGACCTGGACCACCTGGTCGGGCACCTCGACGTGGCGTTCGGACAGCTCCGAGATGTGCACCAGGCCCTCGATGCCCTCTTCGACGCGGACGAACGCGCCGAACGGCACCAGCTTGGTGACCTTGCCGGGCACGATCTGGCCGATCGCGTGGGTACGTGCGAAGTGGCGCCACGGATCTTCCTGAGTTGCCTTGAGCGACAACGACACCCGCTCGCGATCCATGTCGACGTCGAGCACCTCGACGGTGACCTCATCGCCCACGGTGACGACCTCGGAGGGATGGTCGATGTGCTTCCAGGACAGCTCGGAGACGTGCACCAGGCCGTCGACGCCACCCAGGTCCACGAACGCACCGAAGTTGACGATCGAGCTGACGACGCCCTTGCGGACGGCGCCCTTCTGCAGCTGGTTGAGGAACTCGCTGCGCACCTCGGACTGGGTCTGCTCCAGCCAGGCGCGGCGGCTCAGCACCACGTTGTTGCGGTTCTTGTCGAGCTCGATGATCTTGGCCTCGATCTCCTTGCCGATGTACGGCTGCAGATCGCGGACGCGACGCATCTCCACCAGCGATGCGGGCAGGAAGCCACGCAGACCGATGTCGAGGATCAGGCCGCCCTTGACGACCTCGATGACGGTGCCCTTGACGGCCTCGTCCTTCTCCTTCAGCTCCTCGATGGTGCCCCAGGCGCGCTCGTACTGCGCGCGCTTCTTGGACAGGATCAAGCGGCCTTCCTTGTCCTCCTTGGTGAGGACCAGCGCTTCGATCTCATCGCCGACGGACACAACCTCTGAGGGGTCGACGTCGTGCTTGATCGAGAGTTCGCGGGAAGGAATGACACCTTCGGTCTTGTAACCGATGTCGAGCAAGACTTCGTCGCGGTCGACCTTGACGATGGTGCCTTCGACGATGTCGCCATCGTTGAAGTACTTGATGGTCTTGTCGATCGCGGCGAGAAAGTCCTCGGCCGAGCCAATGTCGTTGATGGCTACTTGCGGCGAGGTGATGGACGGACTTGGCATGTGGTGGGTGGCTCCGGACAGGTTTTATCGTAGGGACAGTTGGTGTTGGTGTGTACTGGTGTTACACGCCGTCGAGCGCGCACACGGGTACCCGAAGAGCCTACTCGACTGGGTGCACGCTGGACAAACCTAGGTCGCGGACGGGATGGGCCGAACCGATACGCTGCCTTCGTGTCGAACGCCTCCGTGCCGCCGCCCCCGCGTCCGGTCGGCCCGCCGCTGCCCCGCAAGGTCCGCAAGGTCGGCGCGCCGCTGGGTGCCATCATCGCGATGGGCATCGTCGCCGGGCTGTCGGTAATCCTCTTGACCGCGGTCAACCCGGTGGGCACCTCGATCGGATTCGTGCTGGCCACGGTGGCGGTGGTGATCGTCCTGTTGGCCTATCTGTGGCTGGACAGGTGGGAACCGGAACCACCGCGACTGCTCGTGCTGTCGTTCCTCTGGGGCGCGTCGGTCGCGGTCGTGGTGTCGGTGATTCTGGAGATGGTCTTCGGCTCCCTGCTCGCCACCGGTGAGGCGGCGACGGACGACTTCGTCACGCTCGCGATCGTCGCGCCGATCGTCGAAGAGGCAGCCAAGGGCATCTTCCTGCTGATCATGCTGACGGGACGGCGACGCAGCGAACTGAACTCGCTGACCGACTGCTTGGTCTACGCCGGCTTTACCGCGGCCGGGTTCGCGTGGCTGGAGAACATCGGTTACATCGGTGGCGGCGAGTCGCTCGGCGGTTCGTTGGCCACCGCGGGGCTGCGTCTGATCATGGGGCCCTTCGCCCACCCGCTCTTCACCACGATGACGGCGATTGGGGTATACGTCGCCCTCCAGCGCCGCAGCGCGCTCGCCAAGGCGGGCTGCATCCTGCTTGGCTACGCCGGCGCGGTCGCCATGCACGCGGTCTGGAACGGTTCGTCGTTCTTCGGCATCGAGGCCTACTTCGTCGTGTATCTGGTCTGGATGGTGCCGGTGTTCGGGCTGGCGATCGTGCTGGCCGTCACCAGCCGTCGTAGGGAGCAGCGGATCGTCGCCGCCAAGCTGCCCGGCATGGTGGCCGCGGGGGTGGTGACGCCGAACGAGGCCACCTGGCTGGGCTCGATACGAACCCGCAAGTCGGCGATCGCCGAGGCGACGAGAGTGGCGGGCCGGCCGGCGGGCAGGAGCGTCAAGGACTTCGCCGCTCAGGTCGTGGAGTTGGCGTTCGTCCGGGACCGCATCGAGCGGGGCCACGGCGACCAGGAGGCCTACGCGATGCTGACCGACGAGACCTACGGGGTGTACGCCGCGCGGGCCGCAGCTCCGGTGCTGCGGACCGTCGCCGGTTACCGGGCGCCGTCCTAGTGCGCCCCTCTCAGTGGGCTGCGGTGTCCCAGCTACGCCCGTAGCCGACCGACACCTCCAGCGGCACGTCCAGCGGATAGGCCGCACCCATCTCGACGCGAACCAACTCGTCGAGCGTGTCACGCTCCCCGTCGGCCACCTCGAACAGCAGTTCGTCGTGCACCTGCAGAAGCATTCGCGACCTGAGGCCGGCCGCGCGGATCGCGGCGTCGGTGTTGATCATCGCAACCTTGATGATGTCGGCCGCGCTGCCCTGAATGGGCGCGTTCAGGGCCGCCCGCTCGGCCGCCTCCCGGACGTTGCGGTTGCTGCTGTCGAGCTCGGGCAGATACCGGCGTCGACCCAGCACCGTCGAGGTGTAGCCGTCCTTGCGGGCCTGCTCGACGACCGACTGCAGGTAATCCCGTACTCCGCCGAACCGGGAGAAGTAGGCGTCCATCTGCACCTTGGCTTCCTCGGTGGAGATCTTCAGCTGCGCCGCCAGGCCGTAGGCGCTCAACCCGTAGGCCAGCCCGTAGGACATCGCCTTGACCCGCCGTCGCAGCTCGGCGGTGACTTCGTCGATGGGTACGCCGAATGCCCGCGATGCCACGAACGAGTGCAGATCCTCCCCCGTGTTGAATGCCTCGATGAGGCCCTCGTCCTTGGACAGGTGAGCCATGATGCGCATCTCGATCTGGCTGTAGTCCGCGGTCATCAGCTCGTGGTAGCCGGCGCCGACGACGAAGCCGTTGCGAATCTCCCGGCCGGCCTCGGTGCGGATCGGGATGTTCTGCAGGTTCGGCTCGGTAGAGGAGAGGCGCCCGGTTGCCGCGATGGTCTGGTTGAACGTGGTGTGGATGCGTCCGTCGGAACCGACCGCGTTGAGCAGGCCGTCGACGGTGACCTTCAACCTGGTGGCGTCCCGGTGGGCGAGAAGGTGCTGGAGGAAAGGGTGTCCGGTCTTGTCGAAGAGACTTTGCAGTGCGTCGGCGTCGGTGGTGTAGCCGGTCTTGGTGCGCTTGGTCTTCGGCATCTCCAGCTCGTCGAACAGCACGACCTGGAGCTGTTTGGGTGAGCCGAGGTTGATCTGCTTGCCGATCACCGCGTACGCGGCTTCGGCGGCGTCGCGAATCAGGTCGGCGAATTGGCTCTGCAACCGTCCCAGCAGTTCGAGGTCGACGGCGATCCCCGTCGCCTCGATCTGGGCGAGCACCCGCTGCACCGGGAGCTCCATCTGCCCGAGCAGCGCAGAGGAGTCGATCCGCGCCAGTTCGTCATCGAGGGCATCGGCGAGGTCGGCGACCGCGGACGCCCGCAGCAGCAGCGTCTGCACCGCCTGATCGTCGATCCCATCCTCGTCGTCGAGTAGCGAGAGTTGTTGCTGCTGCGGGTTTTCCGCGCGCAGCTCGCGCTTCAGGTACCGAACCGCGAGGTCGTCGAGCGCGAAGCTACGTTGCCCGGGTCGGACGAGGTACGCCGCGAGTGCCGTGTCGGAGGTGACGCCGGTGAGATTCCACCCGCGGCCGGCGAGGTCGTGCATGGCCAGCTTCGCCTCGTGCAGCGCCTTGGGCGACCGCGGATCGGACAGCCAGGACGCCAGCGCCGCCTCGTCCTCCGGAGTCAGGGTCGCCGTGTCGAGGTAGCAGCCCTCCCCGTCGGCCGAGACGATGGCCAGTGCCGTCGCGTCGGAGTCGAAGGCCAGGTGGGTTCCCACCACGGCGAGGCCGAACCGCTGCCCCGTGCCGTGCTCGGTGAGCCACTCGGTCAGCCGACCCGGCTCGAGCGCGCCACCGCGTACGTCGAAGCCCTGATCCACCTCGGGGTCGGCCGAGGCAAGGGTCTCGAAGAGCCGATCACGCAGGACGCGGAATTCGAGGTCGTCGAACAGGCGATGAATCTGGTCGCGGTCCCACGGCATCATCCGCAGCGTGTCGGGGGTCTGGGCGAGCGGTACGTCCTTGACCAACTCGGTGAGGTCGCGGTTGAGGATGACGTGGGAGAGGTTGGCGCGCAACGACTCCCCGACCTTGCCCTTGACGGTGTCGACCTGATCGACGAGCGCCTGGAGGGACCCGTACTCGACGATCCACTTCGACGCCGTCTTCTCCCCCACCCCCGGGATGCCGGGCAGGTTGTCGCTCGGGTCGCCGCGGAGGGCCGCGAAGTCGGGATACTGCGTGGGCGTGAGCCCGTACTTCTCGACGACGGCCTCCGGGGTGAACCGGGTCAGCTCGGAGACCCCCTTGCGCGGATAGAGCACGGTGACGTCGTTGCTGACCAGCTGCAGGGCGTCACGGTCACCGGTGACGACCAGCACGCGGTAGCCCTCCGCCTCGGCCTGGGTGGCCAGCGTCGCGATGATGTCGTCGGCCTCGAAGCCCGGCTCCGCGAGCGCCGTGATGCCAAGGGCGACAAGGACTTCCTTGGTGATGTCGATCTGGCCGCGAAACTCGTCCGGCGTGGCCGACCGGCCGGCCTTGTACTCCGGGTACTTCTCGGACCGGAACGTCTGGCGCGACACGTCGAAGGCGGCCGCGATGTGGGTGGGCTGCTCGTCGCGGAGCAGGTTGATGAGCATGGCCGTGAAGCCGTACACCGCGTTGGTGGTCAACCCGCCCTGGGTCTTGAAGTTCTCCGCAGGCAACGCATAGAAGGCGCGAAACGCCAGCGAGTTTCCGTCCAGAAGCATCAATGTGGGCTTGGTGTCGGTCTTGGCAGGGCTCACGCCCTCACTCTATTCACCCGTGCCGACACCGAGACGATCCGATGCCTTCGGCCGCGGGTCCGCGGGCGGCGCCGCTCAGTAGCCGAGGAGCTTGCGGAACCTCTGGCCGACGGCCATCGACTGGCCCATCCGCTGAACCCACCCGTCGAGTGCCGCCTTGGTGTCCGCCGGGTCCCAGCCGCGTTCCTGCGCCAGCCCGATCATGCCGGCCTCGTCGGTCACCCCGCGCGCCTGGGCATCGCGCGCCAGCTGTCCGTAGTCCTCGAGTGAGATGCCGTTGATGGGCTGCCAGATGGGATCGTCCGCGGCAACCGATCGAGTCGACGGCCCACCCAGGACGGCCGGATCGATCAGTCCGGCACCCTTGACGTGCACCCTCCCATCACCCTGGTGCTGCTGACCCAACGCCTGCGCCGCGGCGTCCTTCGCCTTGCTGAAGAGTCCCATCGATGTCTCCGATCCTTCGGGTCCCGGACGATGATGTCGGGGACGCTACTCCGCCGCTAGTGCACAGGAGCCGGATCGCTACCGATCCCAAACTTCGCCATAGTCCAAAACTGGAACACGTTTCAATTCTCGGGCGCCGATCCATTACGCTGGCCACGTGCCAGGATCTACGGACGCCCAAGCGCAACTACCGGCCATCGACGGGTGGTTCACCACCGACGACGCCGGTGTCAGCCATCTCATCGCCGGCAAGTGCACCCGGTGCGCGACGTACGTGTTCCCGCCGCGGGCCAACAACTGCCCCAACCCGGCGTGCGACGGTGACGACCTGGAGCAGGTGCCGCTCTCGCGCCGCGGACGGGTGTGGAGCTACACCGAGAATCGCTATCCGCCGCCCGCCCCCTATCCGGCGGCGGAACCCTTCGAGCCGTTCGCAATCGCCGCGGTGGAACTGGCCGACGAGGGCTTGATCATCCTCGGCAAGGTCGTCGATGGCACCCTGGCCGCGGACCTGAAGGTCGGCATGGAGATGGAACTGACCACGATGCCGCTCTACACCGACGAGGACGGGTTCGTCCGCACGGTTCACGCCTGGAGGATCGCCTCGTGAGCGCGCCGGAACCGCTCTACATCCTCGGCGCGGGCATGCATCCCTGGGGCAAGTGGGGTCGCGACTTCACCGAGTACGGCGTCGTGGCCGCCCGCGCCGCGCTGGCCGAGGCCGGACTCGACTGGCGCCAGATCCAGCTCGTCGCCGGCGCCGACACGATCCGCAACGGCTATCCCGGCTTCATCGCCGGATCGACGTTCGCCCAGAAGCTCGGCTGGAACGGCGTTCCCGTCAGCTCCAGCTACGCCGCGTGCGCCTCGGGTTCTCAGGCCCTGCAGTCCGCGCGCGCCCACATCCTGGCCGGGTTCTGCGACGTCGCGCTCGTCATCGGCGCCGACACAACCCCCAAGGGCGCCTTCGCCCCCGTCGGCGGAGAACGCAAGAACGATCCCGACTGGCAGCGCTTCCACCTCATCGGCGCGATGAACCCCGTCTACTTCGCTCTGCTGGCACGCCGCCGGATGGACCTCTACGGCGCCACCTCCGAGGACTTCGCGCAGGTCAAGGTGAAGAACTCTCGGCACGGCCTGCAGAACCCAAACGCGCGCTACCGCAAGGAGTCCGCTGTCGCGGACGTCCTGGCCAGTCCGGTGGTGTCCGACCCGTTGCGCCAACTCGACATCTGCGCCACCTCCGATGGTGCCGCCGCGCTGATCGTGGCGTCGAAGTCGTTCGCGCAGAAGCACTTCGGCTCCCTCGAGGGCGTGCCGTCGGTGCGCGCCGTCAGCACGGTGACCCCGCGCTACCCGCAGCACCTGCCCGAACTGCCCGACATCGCCACCGACTCGACCGCGGTGGTCGCCGCCCCGGACCGGGTGTTCAAGGACCAGATCCTCGACGCGGCCTACGCCGAAGCCGGCATCGGGCCCGAGGACCTGTCGCTGGCGGAGGTCTACGACCTGTCGACCGCCCTGGAGTTGGACTGGTACGAGCACCTCGGGCTGTGCGCGAAGGGCGAGGCCGAGGAGTTGCTGCGCAGCGGCGCCACCACCTTGGGCGGCCGGGTCCCAGTCAACCCATCGGGTGGCCTCGCGTGCTTCGGTGAGGCCATCCCCGCGCAGGCCATCGCCCAGGTCTGCGAGCTCACCTGGCAGCTCAGGGGCCACGCAACCGGCCGGCAGGTCGAGGGCGCGACCGTCGGCGTCACCGCCAACCAGGGCCTGTTCGGGCACGGCTCGTCGGTCATCGTCGCCCGCTGAGTCCAGCGGGTCAGAGGAGCTATGCGACGCCGAGGTAGGCGGCGCGAATGCTGTCGTCCTTCAAGAGGTCTCGGGCGTTGCCGGCCCGGGTCACCGAGCCGGTCTCCAAGATGTAGGCGCGGTCCGACCGGCTGAGTGCCTGCTGGGCGTTCTGCTCGACCAACAGCACCGTGGTGCCCTGCGTGTTGATCTCGGAGATGATCTTGAAGATCTGCGAGATGACCATCGGCGCCAGCCCCATCGAGGGTTCGTCGAGCAGCAGGACCTTCGGTCGGGCCATCAGGGCCCGGCCGATGGCGAGCATCTGCTGCTCGCCGCCCGACAGCGTGCCACCGACCTGGTCGCGACGTTCGGCAAGGCGCGGGAACGTGTCCAGGACCCAGTCGAAACGCTCCCGATGCTCCGACTTTCCCGGGAACTTGCGCCCGTAGCAACCCATTTCGAGGTTCTCCACCACGGTCATCCCGGGGAATACGCCACGTCCCTCCGGGGCCTGAATCAGTCCGTCGGTGACCCTGCGATGCGCCTTGACCTTCGTGATGTCCTCGCCGTCGAACCACACCGAACCCGACGTCAGTGGCCGCAACCCGGAGATCGCCCGCATCATCGTGGTCTTGCCCGCCCCGTTGGAACCCAGCAGCGTGACGAGTTCGCCCTCGCGGACCGTGAGCGAAACACCGTGCAGCGCTTCGATTCTGCCGTAGTGCACGACGACGTCACGAACCTCGAGCAGGACCGGTCGTGGATCGAGGTCCGGAGTCTGAGGCGTCTCAGGCGAGTTCGTCATCGGGCACTCCCAGGTACGCGGCGACGACCTTGGGGTCGTCGCGGATGTCAGCGGGCAGACCGTCGGCGATCTTGCGCCCAAACTCGAGTACCACGATCCGGTCGGTCACCCCCATGACCAATCGCATGTCGTGTTCGATGAGCAGCACCGTGTAGCCGTCGTCCCGGATCGCCTGGATCAGCTCGATGAGAGCCGACTTCTCACTCGGGTTGAAGCCGGCGGCCGGCTCGTCGAGACACAGCAGCTTGGGTTCGGTGGCAAGGGCCCGGGCAATCTCGAGCCGACGCTGATCGCCGTACGGCAGGTTCTTGGCCTTCTCATCCGCCCGCTGCGAGATGCCGACGAATTGCAAAAGCGCAGCGGCCTTTTCGATGGCCGACTTCTCCTCGCGTCGGTGGCGGGGCGTACGGATCAAGGCACCGGGCACCGACGTCTTGTGCCGGGCATCGGTACCGACGACGACGTTCTCCAAAGCCGTCATCTCACCCCACAGCCGAATGTTCTGGAAGGTCCTGGCGATGCCCCGTCGAGTGATCTGATGGCGCTTGATCTTTCCGAGCGGCGCTCCGTCGAAGGTCACCGATCCCGACGTGGGCCGGTACACCCCGGTGATGGCATTGAAGCAGGTGGTCTTGCCTGCACCGTTGGGGCCGATCAAGCCAAGGATCTCACCGCGCTTGATGTCGAACGTCACCGCGTCCAGCGCCGTCAATCCGCCGAACTTGACGGTGAGATCGGTTGTCTGCAGTAGGGTTTCGCCCTCGGCCGCGTTGACCTCGCGGTGCAAGCCCGCCAGCTCCTCGTCGATCACGGGCTGGTCGCTCATGCCGCCGCCTTCGAGTCGTCGGCCTTGCTCAACAGCTTCCGGGCCGACGATGAGTACGCCAGAAGTTGCTGTCGCACCGGGAAGAGCCCCTGCGGCCGGAAGATCATCAGCACCACCAAGGCGAGCCCGAAGAAGAGGTACTTCAGGTCGCCGAGGTTGACGCCGAGGAACTCGACCCCTAGTAGACGATTCGGCAGGTAGACGATGATGAAGGCGCCGAAGATGACGCCCAGCTTGTTGCCCTGCCCGCCGAGCACGACCGCGACCAGGAACAGCATCGAGTTGATGATGTTGAAGTTCGTCGGCGCGACGTACTGCACCTGACCGGCATAGAGCGCTCCGGACAGACCGCCGATACCCGCGCCGATGACGAAGGCCCACAGCTTGAATCGGAACGTGTTGACGCCCATCACCTCGGCGGCGTCCTCGTCCTCCCTGATCGCGACCCAGGCGCGGCCCACCCGGCTGCGTTCCAGGTTGCCGACGAGCAGCAGGATGCCGACCATCAGCACCAGGCCGAGCCAGAACCACCACGTGCCGTAGTTGGTGTGGCCTCCCGAGTTGCCGCTCGAGAACACTCCATTGGGCGGATGCGCGCTCTCCCTCAGCCGCGGGTAGGCGATCTGGTTCAGACCGCGGGACCCGTTGGTGATGTCGGACAGGTTGTCGGCGAGCAGTCGGATGATCTCGCCAAAGCCGAGGGTCACGATGGCGAGGTAGTCGCCGCGCAGCCGCAGGGTCGGGGTGCCGAGGATCAGTCCCGCGAGTGCCGTGACCGCCATCGCGATCGGCACGCAGGACAGCCACGCCCAGTCCTTGCTGAAGAATCCGTTGGCGCCCATCTTGTTCCACGGACTGTCCGGACTGGTGAGCAACGCAACGGTGTACGCGCCGACGGCGTAGAAGCCGACGTAGCCGAGATCGAGCAGACCCGCCTGCCCGACCACGACGTTGAGCCCAATCGCGATGATGGCGACCATCACGAAGGCCGCCATGGTGCCGCCGAAGCTGATGCCGGGGGTGTCGATGAACGGGGGCGTCCACACCGGCAGCATCGCGAGCAGGGTGAAGCCGAGGACCCCGAACACCCATTTCTGGGATCTCCCCAGTTTCGCCCACCACTGCCTCAGACCGTCACCGGGGGCGAGTACCCGCCGCGACGTCGTGCCCGTTGAGGCTCCTGGTTCCGCTTGGTGACTCATGCGCGCGCCTTCCCGAGGCTCTCACCGAGTATGCCGGTCGGCCGCACGAGCAGTACGAGGACCAGCAGCACGAACGCCACCACGTCACGCCACTGAGTGCCGAACACCGCCTGACCGTAGTTCTCCATGACGCCGAGGATCAGGCCACCGAGCAGGGCGCCGCGCAGGTTGCCGATACCGCCGAGGACCGCCGCCGAGAACGCCTTGATGCCGAGCAGGAAACCGCCCGAGTAGATGATTCCCTGCGGCACCTTCAGCGTGTAGAGCAGGGCGGCCGCTCCCGCCAGCAGGCCGCCGATCAGGAAGGTGGTCATGATGATTCGCTCGCGGGACACGCCCATGAGGGTCGCCGTCGTGGAGTCCTGCGCGACGGCACGGATGCCGCGACCGAACTTGGTGCGGTTGATCGCGATGTCGGTCAACACGGCCAGCACCAACGCAGACGCGACGATCACCAACGTCACGTTGGTAACCGTCGCGCCGAAGATGGTGAACTGAGTCTTGGGCTGCACCAGGATGATCGGCTGCTGCGCATTGGAGCCGCCGTAGCCCTTGATGATGCGAGGCAGGATGAAGTGCACGAACTCCTGCAGCACGAACGACATACCGATGGCCGTGATGAGGAACGTCAGGGGCCGCGCGTTGCGACGCCGCAGCGGCCGGTAGGCGACGAACTCCAATCCGACTGCAGCCGAACCCGATACGAGCATGGCGAAGATCATCGCGATCGCGAGGTAGACAATCGTCAGCGCGACGCCCCTGTTGTAGGCGTTTCCGCTCGGCGCAAACCCGAGGACGAGGTCCAGGCAGAAGTAGGTGCCGAACATGCCGAGCATGAAGATCTCGGAGTGCGCGAAGTTGATCAGCCGCAGTACGCCGAACACCAGCGTGTAGCCGACGGCCACCAACGCGTAGATCGCACCCCACGACAGGCCGTCGATGGTCAACTGCCAGAAGCCGTTCAGTAGCCCATCGACGTTGAAGTTGATGTTCGCGGCCTGGCAGGTGAATTGGTCGATGCAGTCGTGCAGCATCCGGCGGCGGCTCCTTGGTGGATAACGGATACGAGGCGCGTCCGGGCCGTGTGGCTCCGGACGCGCCTCGCGTCAACGACTACTGAACCTTGAAGATCCAGATCAGGTTGGTGGTCAACTCGCCGGTGGGTGACCACTGGTAGTTGCGCGCCACGCCCTGACCGTTGTAGCTCTTGACGTAGTCCAGCAGAGCCGGCCGCGTGATCGCGCCCGAGTCGATGCCCTTCAGCAGGATGGTTCCGAGGTCGTAGCCCTCGGTGCTGTAGGTGCCGGGCGCCTGACCGAACTTCTTGGTGTACTCGTCGGCGAAGGTGCCGGTGGCCGGCCCGCACGGGCAGGACAGGATTGCGCCCTTGGAGGCCTCCCCCGCCTGCTTGACGAACTCGGGATCCTTGGTGCCGTCGGCACTCACGAACGTCGCCTGCACTCCGCCGTCCTTGAGCTGCTGGACGAACGGCGCCGCCTCCGAGTAGTAGCCGCTGTAGAAGACCGCGTCAGGGCTGACTCCCTTGATCTGCGTGACGGCAGCGGAGAAGTCCTTGTCGCCCTTCTTGACCTGGATGTTGCAGGCCGAGTCGGCCACGGGTCCGAGGGTCTCGCGGACCGGGACGGCCAAGCCGAGCCCATAGTCGGTGCTGTCGTCGACGACGCAGACCTTCTTGTAGCCGAGAGTGTTCTTCAGGTAGTTGGCCACCGACGGACCCTGCACGGCGTCGTTGGCCAGCCCGCGGAAGAACGTCTTCCAGCCGTTCTGGCTCAGCGTGGGGTTGGTCGCCGACGCCGTGGCCGAGACGAGCCCGGCCTGATCGAACACCGTACCGGTGGCCTTGGTCTCGCCGGAGAACGCCGGGCCGACCAAGCCGATCGTGTACTGATCGTCGACGATCTGTGGTGCGACGGCCGTGGCCTTCTGCGGGTCGCCCTCGGTGTCGAAGGGCTTCAACTGCACCTGGCAGCCGGGGTTGGCGGCGTTGTGCTTGTCGATGGCCAGCTGTACACCGTTCTTGATGTTGATGCCGAGTGCGGCATCCGGTCCGTTGAGCGCGCCGGCCATCGCGATGGACACTGGCGGGCAGGTCGCCTTGCCGTCACCGGTGGGATCGGCGGGGGCCACGCCTTGGGCCGCCTTGACCTCGGCGCCGTTCTGGTCGATCTGGACCTGTTCGACGATCTTCAGGTCAGCCTGCGACGAACCCCCGCCGGGGGCCGACTGGCTGCAGCCGGCGATCCCGAGCACGAGCAAGCCCGCGCTCCCGAGAGCAAATGCATTACGTGCCATGCGACCGCGCACGTGTCACCTCCGTGTCAACGTTTGTCATTGGCACCGGACACGCAGGTCACGTCGTCCGGGGCGCCGATGCTTCGGGTAGAACGATGCTTCGGGTAGAACATAGCCAACACAGCGCGCCGGTGCGTGATGTTGGCCAACGTGGGCTGGGTGTCGCCTGTGCGATCGGGCGAAACCGCCGGTGACGAAACGCAGTTGTTACGTCTCGGGTGTATCGAGAGTCTCTAGAACGACCTCCGCGACGCGTCTCATCGTGGTGCGGCGGTCCATCGCAGCGCGCTGAATCCACTTGAACGCCTCGGGCTCCGACATCTTCTGCTTGGCTTGGAGCAAACCCTTTGCGCGCTCGACGAGTTTGCGGGTCTCCAACCGGTCCGACAACGTCGCGACTTCCGATTCCAGCGCCGTCATCTCGCCGAATCGACTGACCGCCAACTCGATCGCCGGAATGAGGTCGGTGATGGAGAACGGCTTCACCAGATAGGCCATGGCGCCCGCGTCGCGAGCCTGCTCGACGAGTTCGCGCTGTGAGAAGGCAGTCAGAATCAGAATCGGCGCGATGCGCTTGGTGGCGATCTCGGCGGCCGCGTCGATGCCGTCGCGTCGCGGCATCTTGACATCCATGATCACGAGGTCTGGTCGGAGGCTCTCGGCGAGTTCCACCGCCTCCTGGCCGTCGCCTGCCTCGCCCACCACCTCATAGCCTTCTTCACGCAGCATCTCGGCGAGATCCATCCGGATGAGTGCTTCGTCTTCGGCGATGAGGACGCGGTGCGGCTTGGCGGCGTCCGGAGTTGACCCGGTCATGCGCTCATTGTCGCGTGAGGAGCGCAGAACAGCGACCGCGGGGCCATGACGGCCCTTCCGGTCGATCCTCTATGGTGGGAAACCGCACCGCGAAGGCCCTCGTATCCCAATTGGCAGAGGAAACGGATTCAAAACCCGTGCAGTGTGAGTTCGAGTCTCACCGAGGGCACCGGAAGTTCACCTGGCTACGGCTCATCACACCGCCATAGACGAACCGCCGCGACCCTGCGGAGGTGCAGGATCGCGGCGGTTGGTCGTAGCTCAGACGGATCGGCGGTTACCCCTCGGCGCCACCGTCGTCTGAACCACCCCCGGACGAGCTCGATGCACTGGCACCCTTCGAGCTCTTGGTGGTGCCGGCGCCATCGGTGCTCACCGTTGACTTCACCGTGGTCTGAGAAGACTCGTTGTGACCGTTGACGTTTGAGTGGTGCCCACTGGCTCCGTGCTCGGTCTTGTCCGTCCCGTCGGTCTTGTCGCCCTTGTCCGTCGTGCTGCTCTTGTCCGTCGTGCTGCTCTTGTCCGTTGTGTCGCTCTCGTGGGTCTTGTCGGTCGTGGCCGTCGTGTCGGTCTTGTTCGACGGGTCCGCCGTGTCGGAATCGGCCGCGGCCGACTGCGTTGCGCCCGCCGAGGCCGGCGCTGTCACCTCGGGGGTGTCGGCGACCACCACCGGATCCGCAGCGACCGGTTTGGCGACCTTGACGGCGGGTGCTACCGGACCGGACGTCGAGGTCGCGGCGGCGGCGGCGGACTCCGCTGCCGGCGCATCCGCCAGCGCAGGTGCGGCCGCGCTCTGAGCCGACGGGCTCGCGGTGTTCGCGGTCGGGCTCGCCACCGACACGTCCTCCGCCCGGGTCTCTGGCGTTTGCGAGGACGCCACGGAGGCGACCCGCAACGTCGACGGCGTCACCGTGTTGACCGCAGGAGCGGCGAACCCGCCGAACAGGTTGGCGAGCGCGTGCACGAAGCCCGTCACGAACGCCTGCGCCTGGGCGATGAACGCCGAGATCTGCTGGGCGATGGCCTGGAAGAGTGCCGCCAGGGGGTTCTGCGGGACTCCGGGCGGCGTGGTGGGACCCGTTGGGCCAGTGACATTTTGGGGATGGTCGATGAACCACTGTGTGAGGAAGGCGATGACCGCCTTGCCGGTTCCGTCATCCTTCCACAGTCCGTAATTCTCGTCGGGATTGCTGCTTCCGGTCGCGGTGTCGCGACCGTTGTACAGGAAGATCGGCCCGCCCTGACTCGTGGTTCCCCACGTATTCAGCAGGTCCTGGATGTACTGGTTCTGCTGGTTTTGAGTGATGGTGTGGGTGACCCCATTGCCGTCGGTGTACGTGTAGGTCGGCACGCCGTACTCGGTCAGCCACACCTTCTTGGTCGGGAACAGCGCCATCAAATCCTTGAGCTGGTTGTACGCGGTGTCGGAGGCGAACAAGCCGGAGTTCGGGTTCACGTTGCCCTGCGAGAAGGGGATGGTCTCGTCGTAGGGGTGGTACGACAGCGCGTCGAAGTACTGCCCGATCGTCGGGTCCGCGGCGAGCATCGCCTTCACGAAGTCGACGGGGTCCATGGTGAAATTTCCGGCGCTGAGCACGTGTCCGAGGGCTCCCGCAATGACGGTGGCGGTCCGGTCACTGACTGCGGCGTTCGGGTCGGCGGGCTTGATCACCTGGTAAGCCGCCTTCACCAACGCCGCGTAGGCGGCGGGATCAATCGGATTCGAGAACAGGATTCCGTTGGGTTCGTTCCAGATCTCGTAGGCCGACACTTCATCGCCGTACTTGGCGACGAAGTCACTGAGGAAGGCGGCGAAAGCGGCGGTGTCGGGCGTGGAGGTGCCCAGGAACGAGATGTTCTTGTCGGCCGCCGCCCAATACGGCGTGCTGTTGACCTCGGCCAGCACGCCCATGTCGCGAGCCTTGGCAGCCGCCATCACCAGATCGAGACTGTCCCAGTAGTACTGGTTCTGACTTTGCGGTGACACCGGACTGAATTCGATGAGCCCCCACGGGACGAAGACCCTGATGTTCTTCACACCGAGCGCCTGCATCTGATCGAGTTGCTCGTCGATCTGCGTCTTGGAAAGTCCGTACAGCGTGGAGGCCGCGATGCCCACGGTGTTCGGAGAGTTGGTGATCTCGGCCACCTGTTGAAACTCGTAGGCGGCCATCCGCGGAGGCACCGGAACGAAGGAATTGCCGATGTACGCGCTCACCATGGCGACGGGTATGGCGGCGATGACGCTTCGCGTTGCGATCGTCCGAAACACTCCCCGACCGACGTTCTTCATGACCATTCGCTCCCGTCCAGAAATTGTCGCCACCGTCAACAGACAAAACCTACCCGCTTTGCGACAAATTGCGCAGCGAATTAGTCGAAAGCTCGATTCAGCCGATGGTGATCACGAAGCAACTGGTCAAAGCGCACATGGCCGCTCAATTAACGCAAACAATAATTCGCGCAGCAAGCGCACTATGAGCTGGTTCTTAGAGGTAATGGGCCGCCTTTCAGCGATCCCGCAGCGTTTCCAGGAGCGCGTCGCTGCGGCGACGTACCGCTGATCGCCAGCCACCTGCGGACAAACTCCTGAGAACCCCGAACACAGACGTACCGCCGCGACCAACAGGCCGCGGCGGTACGTGGGGGTCGAACGTCGGTCGACTAGCCCCCCGACGCCGAAGCGGTCGATGCGCTGGAACTCACCGGGCCGACGGCGGAGGCGGCGGCTTCAGTCTTGGGCTTCGGATCCGCAGACGTTACGTCGTTGTCTCCCTTAACCTTCGAATGCCGCGTGCTCGGATCGGGCTTGGACGTACCCGCCTTGTCGCTGCTCGGCTTGCCCTCGCTGGACTTGTCTCCGCCGGACTTCGACACGGACTTGTCCGAGTCACCCGGTTTCGGGACGCTGCCCTGACTGGCAGGGGCACCGCTGGTCTGCGACGGCCCGGCGGTGTCCGCCTTGCTCGGGACGGCCGTGCTCGTACCGGTCACTGGGCTGGTCGTGGGTTCCGGTGTCGAGGCGACGGGAGTCGTCACGACCGGCGTCGAGGCGACGGGAGTCGTCACGACCGGCGTCGAGGCGACGGGAGTCGTCGCCGCTGGTTCGGCGGGGGCCGCAGCAACAGCCGGCGCGACCTCGGCTTGAGCCGCCGGTGTTGCCGCCAGCGGCGCCACCGAAGTCGTCGCCTGGGGCGCTGCCTGCGCCTTCGCACTGGCGACCTTGACGTCACCGGAGGCCGCGGAGGCATCACTGATGACGGCCGGCGCCTCAGTGGCGCTGGCGGTCTGAGGTGCCACCACCGAGGCCACCCGAAGCGTCAGCGGCGTCGCGGCCGCGACCGGTTGCGGTTGTCCGAGGCCGGCCAGCGCATTCGCGATGGCATTGACGAGCGCCGTCGCGATCTGCTGCCCGATCTGCTGAGCGAACGCCTGCGAGATTGCCTGCGAGACTGCCTGGGCGATCTGTTGGGCGAGCACCTGGAAGGCGGCGGCCAACGCAGCGGCCGGATCGGTCGGCGTGCCGCCGCCGCCACCGGGGTTGGTGGGTCCGGTCGCGTTCTGCGGGTGATCCTTGTACCACTGCGCGAGGAACTGGGTAATGACCTCCTTGGGTTGCCCCAGCGTGGTCCACAGTCCGTAGTTGTCGTCGGCGACGCCGTCGCCCGTCGCGGTGTCGCGGCCCGTGTACAGGAAGATCGGGCCTGCGTTCTGCCCGAAGGACGTCCCCCAACTTCGAGTCTCACCGAGGGCACCGACGGAGTGTCGTAAAACCCTGCTATGGCTACGTTCACGCGGATGTCGGCTACGGGCGCTCGTTCTGCACGCTACGCTTCGCCCGTGCCTGCCATGGAGGGCTACGAGGCGCCGACGCAGTTGACGGCGCTCGTCCGGCGATCCAGTTGTACTCCGTCGATCGCGATGCAGACCCATCTACGCGGACGCGGCAGGCATCAAGCCGAGAGCTCCACACGGCAGATGCGGGTGCTCTCGATGGCGACGCGGATCGCAGCCGCCGTGAGTTTGGTCTTCGGCATCCAGCAATTCCTCATCACGACTGACGCGTGGTGGCTCGGTTACATGAATCTCGTCAGCACGGCAGCGTTCATCCTCATTCCCCGCCTCCACCGATTCGGCGACCTCGTCCCGCCGGTCGTGTTCTACGTCGTCGCCTATGCGGTCATCACCATCTCTACGGTGTCCATCGGAAGCGGGGTCGGATTGCACTTCTACTTCGTCGTCGCAGCCGCGATCGTCGTCCTGGTGCTTGGCATCGATCACATCTGGCTGGCCTCCGCGATGGCCGTGGCGGGCGCGGGCGCCGTCATCGCACTCGAACTGCTCGTCCCGCACGACACCGGTAGTCAACCCGGTTGGGCGTTCACGTTGGGGTTCGTCATCAACACGATCGCCGCGTGGTTCATGGTGGTCGCCACGGTCTGGTACGCCCTCCGCGAGACGGCCCGCGCCGAGTCCGCGATGGAGGTCGAGTACCAACGGTCCGAGTCTCTGTTGGTCAACATCCTGCCGCCGTCGATCGCCGAGCGACTGAAGGATCCCAAGCACCGAATCATCGCCGACAAGTACGACGACGCATCGATCCTGTTCGCCGACATCGCCGGCTATACGCAGCGGGCGAGTGACACCCCGCCGGCCGATCTGGTGCGCTTCCTCGACGCGCTGTACACCGATCTAGACGTCCTGGTCGACCGGCACGGCCTCGAGAAGATCAAGACGAGCGGAGACTCCTACATGGTCGTCAGCGGCGTCCCGGAGCCCCGTGCGGACCACCTCGACGCCCTCGCCTGCCTCGCCCTCGACATGGCCCACGCCGTCGCCGGTCTGCTCGATGCACAGGGGCGGGAGGTGCCGATGCGCATGGGCCTGGCCACCGGTCCCGTCGTTGCCGGCGTCGTGGGGTCCCGCAAGTTCTTCTACGACGTCTGGGGCGATGCGGTCAACGTCGCGTCCAGGATGGAGTCCACCGACGTCGAGGGCCGGATCCAGGTACCGAACGACGTGTACGAGCGGCTCAGGGAGCGATTCCGGTTCGAGGAGCGCGGCGAGATCGACGTCAAGGGCAAGGGCCCGATGCGGACGTGGTACCTCGTCGGCCGCGACTGAGGCGGACTCGCTAGGCGGGTCGTCCCCGCTCGCCCTCGCTGTGCGAGTAGCCGCGCGTAACCCGCTCCCATGCCCAGCAGCGCCAAACCCACCACGATGAAGACCACCACGCGGAAGATGCCGTCGAGCGTTCCAAGGTCGAAGAGGAAGAGCTTCGCCACGGCGGCGGCCACCAACGCCAGCCCACCACCGATCGGCAGGGACCGCTGCGCCCGGCCAACCGTGGTGGCGTAGCGGAACACCGCTGCGGCGAACGCAATCCAGCAGATGGTCGCCGCCACGTGTCCGGCGAAGAAACCCTCCACGACGCCACCGAGCAACACCCCGGCGGTCACCGCAAACGTCGTAACGCCGTACAGCGCGACCGCCGCAGCAGCCGCCCAGGACCAATCCGCGGGGCGCGACCACGCGATCGCGGCGGCGCACGCCATCACCAGGAGGCTGGCCACCAGAGTCGACACCGCCAACGCCGGACTCGGCGCCGACGGCACGACCAACGTCGCCGGCCGCGCGTAGGAGAGGTAGCACGCCCCGCCCACGACGCCGAACACGACGGCGCTCCAGCCAGCGACTCGACTGTGCCTGCCGGCGACCGCCACGACCACCGCCATGGCCAGCAGCACCGGACCCGCCACCGGACCGTCGAACCCGACCGTCACCGCGATCAGCGCAGCGACGGCCGCCAAGGCGGCCCATACCGAACGGACACCGGCGGTCACCATGGCCAGCCGGCCCTCGGCGAGCACCATCGCCAGCATGATCGCTGACAGCACTGCCGCCATCGGCGCGGCGGCGACGCGGTCGACGGCCAGCGACGCGGCGAGCACCGGCGCCGTCCCCATTGCGCTGAGCACCGCCATCGCCACCGGGTTTGCCGTGTGAGCCAACAGCGCTAGCGCGCTGCCGACGGCGAGAACGCCCGCCAGCACACACTGGACCGCGAGGAGGGGCGACCGCGTGGAGTCAACGCTGGTGAGCACCAACGCCACGAGAAGTGGCAGCGTGCTTACCGCGAGGCGGGCTGCGTGTAGGCCAAGCCAGTTCCGGCCCAGCGCGATGGGTACCGAGGCGGCGCTCAGTGCCAGCATGAAGCCGATCAGCAGCGGCGTGATGCCGTCGGCGACCACCGGCGCCAGCCCGATCAGCGGGACGAGCACCAGCAGACTCAGCTGCTCGGAATCCCAGCGGCGCGACAGCAGGAGACCGGCGACGGCGACGGCCGCGGCGAACATCAGCCCGACCGGCGCCGACACCCAGCGGTAGATCGTGGTCATCGCGATCACGTCGATGTATGCGGCGGCAACTCCCGTGGCAGCCAACGCAATTGCGCCAACCCGCCCACCGGGTCGGGAGACGAACCGCCCGGCAGCGCCGACCAGGCCCGCTGCCAGCGCGGCGCCGGCAGCCACCCGGAACTCTGGCCGCAGGATGCCAGCCTGGGCGGCCAGGACGAGCAGAAGAGCGACCCCGACCAGTGTGACGGCCACCCCCGCCACGGCGAGCGCCTTGCCGATCCAGCCCTCCGAGCGGACCGGTTCGGCCTGCGGCGGCCGTGGCGGCCAGTACGGAGCGGCCGAGCTGAACTGAGTTGGCGGCGCCGGCTGAGGTCGCGGTACCGGCTGTGCCGGTCGCTCGGCGACGATGCGTTCGAGCCGCTGCAGATCCGCCGACGCCCGAGCAAGGTAGGCGGTGATCGCGGCGAAGTCGGACGACAACCTGCCGATGACGGCCTGATCGGGTTCGGTCATGTCGCCATCGTGGCAGCATCCGTCGCCGATGGGATGAGTAGTACTACCCGTCGAGTCCGTGCTCGATGGCGTAGCGGGCCAGCTCGACGCGGTTGGCCACGTGCAACTTCCGGAACGTCGCCTGGACGTGGTTCTCCACCGTGCGATGGCTCAGGGACAGTTGCTCCCCGATCTGCCTGGCGGTCAGGCCCTTGGCGACGTACCGCAGGATCTCCGTCTCCCGTTCGGTCAGACTCGGCGTGGTGTCACCGGCCGGTGTGCGCGCGATGCGCCGGTACTCCCCGAGGACCAGTCCCGCGAGTCCCGGCGTGAACACCGCCCGGCCGGCTCCCGGTGGCCCGAACAGCTTGCGTCAGTTCGGCTTTCGATGCACTCTTGACGAGATAGCCCGTGGCACCGGCCTTCACGGCCTCCAACACGTCGTCACGCTCGTCCGACGCCGACAAAACCAGGATGCGAGACGAAGGCGACACCGCCAGCACCTCGGCAGTGGCTTGCGCGCCGGTGCCGTCCGAAAGTCGCATGTCCATCACGACGACGTCCGGGGTGACCACCGCTGCACGACGCCGGGCCGAGCCGACCCCCTCCGCGGTGGCGACGACGGTGAAGCCCTCCTCGGCGAGGTCACGCGCCACCGCGTCTCGCCAGATCGGATGGTCGTCGACGACCATTACGGTGAACGTGGAATGGTCAACTCCCATTCGGTCCCCCTTCCCGGCCCCGTGTTGAGGCGTGCCCTTCCTCCGAGCCACTCCATCCGTCCCACAATGGATTTCGAGATTCCGGCGCGGCCCTCGCGAGCCGCCTCCTCGAGGCGTCCCGCGGCGATGCCGGGGCCGTCGTCACGGACGCTGACCACGATGGAGTCCTGCAGATCCTCGAGCAGGACGAAGGCATGGGCGTCCGTACCCGCGTGGGCGACGACGTTGTCGAGAACGTTCGCCACCGCCGCGTCGACGTCGACGGCGACGTCGGCCGCCACCGTGACGGGCTCGGGAGGCAGGCTGACCGACACCCGGTCCGACGCGCGGGAGCGCAGCATCGCGCCCAGGTCCGTCTCGACCCCGGGCCGGACCGGCGAACCGGCATCGGTGACCCATCGCCTCAACGCACGTTCCTGCTGACCGGCCAGATCTGCCAATTCGATTGTGGCACCGCCGATTTCGCGTCCCCGCCGAGCCACCAGGGCCAGCACCTGGATGGCACCGTCGTGCACTTCCCGGGACAACCGTTCCCGCTCCTCCAACGACGCCGTCAGCCGCGCCGCCCGCTGCAGCTCGACGTGGGCGCGCCGGGCGGTCTGCGCCGCCAGCCCGACGGCCAGCCCCACCGCGAGTTCGACCACGACGGTGGCGTTGCGCCCGACGTCGACGCTGACGTACCCCTTGAGCACCGCATTGGCCGCCGTCACCAGCAGTCCGGTCACCATCCCACCGACCGGTCCGACGAGGATGGCCGCCGAGATGGTCGCGTTCGTCGCCCATAGCGTCGTCGGCCAGGACTGGTTGTCCAGCGCCCACTGCTCCGACGCCACGAACGTCGTGGAGAGCATCAGGGCGACCACCACTACGACCTCCGCGGCCACCCACACGATGCGCCTGCCGTAGCCGTGCAGATAGGCAGCCGCGCAGGCCACGCTCCACGAGATCAACACCGCGAACAGCGCCCAGCCGACGGCGGGACGCTCGAGCTCGTCGGTGATCGCGATCTGAAATCCCAGCGCGTACAGGCAACTCAGCAACCGGAAGATCTGCGCCGCCCGCCACAGCGGCGTGGCCGGATCGAGTACTGCGGGCATGCCCGGCGGCTACATCACCTTGGACAGGAACAGCTTCGTACGATCATGCTGTGGGTCGCTCAACACCTCACGCGGCTTGCCGCTCTCGACGATCACGCCGGCATCCATGAACACCAGTTGATCGGCGACCTCACGCGCGAAGCCCATCTCGTGGGTGACGACCACCATCGTCATGCCCTCGCCGGCGAGCTTCTTCATGACGCCGAGCACCTCGCCGACCAACTCAGGGTCAAGCGCGGAGGTGGGCTCGTCGAACAACATCAGCTTCGGATCCATCGCCAACGCCCGCGCGATCGCCACCCGCTGCTGCTGGCCGCCGGACAGCTGCGCCGGATAGGCGGTCGCCTTGTCCGCCAGCCCCACCTGGTCGAGCAGATCCTTGGCCCGTTCGATGGCGGCCGGCTTCTTCACGCCCTTGACCTGGATCGGCGCTTCGATGATGTTGGCCAGCGCCGTGCGGTGCGGGAAGAGGTTGAAGTGCTGAAACACCATCCCGATGTCGCGGCGCTGCTTGGCCGCTTCCCTCGGCGGCATCTCGTAGAGCTTGTCGCCCCGCTCCCGGTAGCCGATCAGTTCGCCGTCGACGTACAGCCTGCCCCCGTTGACCTGCTCCAGATGGTTGATGCAGCGGAGGAACGTCGACTTGCCGGAACCGGACGGCCCGACCAGGACGAGCACCTGACCGCGGCCGATCTCCAGCGTGACGCCCTTGAGCACCTTCAGGGCGCCGAAGTTCTTGCAGACCTGCTCGGCCTTCACCATCGGCGTGCTCAGCGCGTCGGTCATGTGTGCCCCACCTCTCCGAGCGTCTGCGCCTCGGCCAGTGCGCCGAGTTGCTTGGCGGTGAGCTTGCGCGTCACTCCTCGGGAGAAGTAGCGCTCCAGGTAGAACTGACCGACCATCAGGATGCTGGTGATCAGCAGATACCACGCCGCCGCGACCAGCAGCAGCGGGATCGGCTGGAACAGCACCGCCGAGATGTCCCGTTGCCGCCCGAACAGGTCGAACGTGAACGGCACCGCGGCCACCAGCGACGTGGTCTTGAGCTGGCCGATGAATTCGTTGCCGGTCGGCGGAATGATCACCCGCATGGCTTGCGGCAGGACGGTGCGCCGCATCGTCATCAGCCATGACATGCCCAGCGCGGTGGACGCCTCGGACTGGCCCTCGGGCACCGAGCTGATCCCAGCGCGGATGATCTCCGCGAGGTAGGCCGCCTCGTTGAGCCCCAGCCCGATGACGGCCAGCAGGAAGTACAGCGACAGGTTCTGGATGTTGAAGGTGAAGAACGTCGGCCCGAAGGGGATGCCCAGCTGGATGTTCTTGTAGATCGTCGGGAACAGGCCCCAGAACACCAGTTGCACGTACACCGGAGTGCCTCGGAAGATCCACAGATACACCCAGGACACCGACCGGAACACCGGGTTGGGTGACAGTCGCATCACCGCCAGGAGCACCGCGAGCAGGATGGCCAGGATCATCGACAAGACGGTCAACTCGAGGGTGACCACGACCCCCGAGACGATCCGCTCGTCGAGGATGTACTTGCCGAACGTGCTCCAGCCGTAGGCGTCGTTGGTCGCCGCACCGTAGAGGAACAGTCCGAGGAGCGTGACGATGACGATCGCCGTCACCCACCGCCATGGATGCCGCATTGGAACGGCATCGATGACGGCGGGGGAACCGGTCGGCTCCAACTGACTGCGAACGTCAACGCTCATAAGGCTATTCGGCTATCAGCTCGTCGCGCCGTTGATGACGGGCTTGTCGATCATGCCCGCCTCGACGCCCCAGTTGGCGGCGATCGTCTTGTAGTCCCCGGATTGGATCAGGTGCTCGAGCGCCTTCTGCAGTGACGCGGCCAGGGGCGAGCCCTTGGCGACGGGCCAACCGTAGGGCGCCGAGTCGAACGTCTGACCGGCCTGCTCGAGCTTGCCGTTGCTCTGCTTGATCGCATACAGCGTCACCGGTGAGTCCGCCGACATCGCGTCGGCCTGCCCGAGTACGACGGCGTTGGTGGCCTGGTCCTGGCCGTCGAACTTCACGATGTCGATCGCCGGCTTGCCCGCATCGGTGCACGCCTTGCTCTTGGCGGGCAACTCGTCGACCTCCTGGGTGGTGGTCGCCTGCACCGCGACCTTCTTCCCGCACGCGTTCGCCGGATCGATGTTCGAGCCCTTCGGCTTGGCCCACAGCGAGCCGGCCGAGAAGTAGGTGACGAAGTCGACCGTCTGCTCACGCTCCTTGGTATCGGTGAACGACGACATGCCGACGTTGAAGGTGCCGCCCTGAATCGACGGGATGATCTTCGAGAAGTCCGCTTCGCGGTATTCGGCGGTCAGACCGAGCGTCGACGCGATCGCGTTCATCAGGTCCACGTCGAAGCCGATGATCTTGCCGCTCGAATCCTTGAACTCATTGGGGGTGTAGGGAACGTTGACGCCGACGATCAACTTGCCGGAGGACTTGATGTCCTCGGGCACTGTGTTGGCGATGTCATCGACCTTGGCCGCCTTGGCCGCAGTGGTCTGCGTCGTGGGCCCGGCGCTATCGGTGTTCTTGGTACAGCCGGAGAGAACCAGCGCACCCGATACCGCGATCGCCGCAGCGCCGCGCCACCAGCGTGAGCTCGATCGACGGTCTTGAATTCCAGCTACCACGTTGTCACTTCTTTCTGCATCGGGTCGCCTGGATTCATCAGGGGCGACGACCTCAGGAACACTAGCGGGGCGGACCGGTCGTAGTGAGTGAAACTTAACGCTGGTGGTCGATTTACGCTGCGTGAAGCGACAACGCGGTGAATCAGGGCCTGGCGAAACGACGCTGTGCGACACTTCCACCCGTGACCACCGCTACTCCCCCAAGCCTGTTGCCGCATCTGTGGAAGTCGGCCGCCGTCTCTGGCGTCCTGGCCATCGCCCTCGGCGTCGCGATCGTCGCGTGGCCCGGGATCTCGATTGCCGTCGCGGCCATCTTCTTCGGCGCCGGCCTGCTGCTGACCGGGCTTCAACAAGTCTTCTTCGCCTTCAGTCTCGACGTGTCGGCCGGCGGCCGGGTTCTACTGTTCATCAGCGGTGCGGCGTCGCTGATCCTCGCCATCATGGCCTTCCGGCACCTGTACGACGCGGTTCTGCTGCTGGCCATCTGGATTGGAGTCGGCTTCATCTTCCGCGGCGTAGCCACGACGGTGTCCGCGATCAGCGATCCGACCCTGCCCGGTCGGTGGTTCAACGTCTTCGTCGGCGCCGTCAGCCTGATCGCCGGTGTCGTCATCCTGGCGTCGCCGTTCGACTCGATCGGCACCTTGGCGTTCGTCGTGGGAATCTGGCTGATCGTCATCGGCGTCATGGAGGTCGTGTCGGCGATCGCCATCCGGCGCACGACGCAAACCATCCGCGAGGCCATCGCCCACGAGTCGATCGAGCCGACGACTGAGGCCACCCCGACGTCCAGCGCCGAGGCCACCGAGCCGGCGCAGCCCGGGGAGACGACCCCCAAGGCGCCCTAGGAAGCGCGACGTCCCCGGTGCTCTACCCTCGGCAGGCATGACCGGCCCACGGAACGGAACAGGCACCGCTGCGCTCGCCGTCGCCCTCGTCGGTCTGGTGTTCTGCTGGTCGGTCGTCGGGGGCGTCGTCTGCGGCGTCGTCGCGGTGATACTCGGCTGGCTCGGGCGCGGACGCGCCGCCCGCAGGGAGGCCAACAACGGTGAAATTGCCACCGCCGGAATAGCTTTGGGCTTGGTGGCGGTTGCCGCTTCGATCGCCTTCACCGTGATCTGGGCGTTCACGTGGCGCGAGACCGGGGGCGACCACTACCTCGACTGCGCGACGCAGGCCGGCTCCGACCGGTCGGCCGTCGAGGGGTGCACCGACAGGTGGCTCAACGACCTCCACGACCGATTCGGCGTTAGTTCGCCGCGGCCGACCCGGGGAAGTACTTGACGATCCCCTCCTGAACGACGGTGGCCAGCACGCGCCCGTCGCGGTCGAAGAAGTGTCCGTGGCCCAGCCCGCGGGACTCCGCGGCGACCGGGGACGTCGTGGAGTAAAGCACCCAGTCGTCGAACCGCACCGGCCGGTGGAACCACACCGTGTGATTCATCGAGGCAGCGAAGATCCGGTCGAAGCCCCACGACAGACCGTGAGTCGTGATGATCGAGTCCAGCACGGTGGTGTCGGAGGCGTACACCAGCGCGGCGGCGTGGATCACCGGGTCGTCGGGCATCTCGCCCCTGGTGGTGAGCCACACGCGGTTGTGGGGCAGGCGCTCCCCCTTGTCGCGCATCACCCACGCCGGATCGTTGGTGTACCGCCACTCGATCGGTTTGAGCGCGGCGACGAACAGCGGCACCGTCTCCTCGTAGCCCACCAGGAGGTCCTCGATCCGCGGCACCGAGAGCGGGTCCGCCACCACGGGCGCCTCGACACCGTGCTCCAGACCGCGGCCGCCGGCCATGTGCGACACCAGCGCCGAGGCCAGCAGTGAATCGCCCTGCATCACGTCGACGCGCCGATTCGCGAAGCGCCGTTCGTCGCGCAGGCGCACCACGTGGAACTCGAGGTCTCGCCCCGGATCGCCGCCGGCGATGAAGTGCACCGAGAGCGTGGCGGGCGGCAGGTCGTGCTTGAGCGTGCGACTGGCCGCGACGAACGCCTGCGCCATCATCTGGCCGCCGAAGGTGCGGATCGGATTGCGGCTCGGATGCGAGCCGATGAACGTGTCGTCGTCGGAGCGCCGAAGCTCAAGTACCGCGAGCAGTTCCTCCAGATCAGCCGAACTGCCCAACGGGAGCGCCTCCTAGTGGTCGTCCTCGCCGATCCGGTGGACGTGAATCATGTTGGTCGAGCCTACTGTGCCGGGCGGAGCGCCAGCGACGATGACGACGAGGTCGCCCCGCTTGTACCGGCCGAGCGCCAGCAGCGACTCGTCGACCTGACGGATCATGCCGTCGGTGGTTTGAATGTGCGGCACGATGAACGTCTCGGTGCCCCAGGTCAGTGCCAGCTGGCTACGGACCTCCGGCAGCGGCGTGAAGGCCAGCAGTGGCAGCGGGGTGTGCAGCCGGGCGAGCCGCTTGAGCGTGTCACCGGACTGGGTGAAGGCGACGAGCGCCTTGGCGTCCAGCCGCTCACCGATGTCGCGGGCGGCGTAGGAGATCACTCCCCGCTTGGTGCGCGGCACGTGGGTCAGCGGCGGTGCCGCGGTCGAGTTCTCCTCGACCGCGGTGATGATGCGGGCCATCGTCTTGACCGCCTCGAGCGGGTACTTGCCGACCGAGGTCTCGCCCGAGAGCATGACCGCGTCGGTGCCGTCGAGCACTGCGTTGGCCACATCGGACGCCTCGGCACGGGTCGGTCGGGAGTTCTCGATCATCGACTCGAGCATCTGCGTCGCGACGATGACGGGCTTGGCGTTCTCCCTGGCCATCTGGATGGCGCGCTTCTGCACCAGGGGCACTTCCTCCAGCGGCAGCTCGACGCCGAGGTCGCCGCGGGCGACCATGATGGCGTCGAATGCGAGCACGATGGCCTCGAGATTCTCGATCGCCTCTGGCTTCTCCAGCTTGGCGATGACCGGCACCCGGCGGCCGAGCTGGTCCATCACCTCGTGCACCAGTTCGATGTCGGCGGGCGAGCGCACGAACGACAGCGCGATCAGGTCGACGCCGAGGGACAGGGCGAATTTGAGGTCGTCGATGTCCTTTTCGGACATGGCGGGGACGGAGACGTTCATGCCCGGCAGCGACAAACCCTTGTTGTTGCTGACCTTGCCGCCCTCGGTGACGATGCAGACGACGTCGTTGCCTTCGATCTCGCTGACCGTCAGGCCGATGTTGCCGTCGTCGACCAGCAGGCGGTCGCCCACGGCCGCGTCCTTGGCCAGCTCCTTGTACGTCGTCGACACCCGGTCGTGGGTTCCCTCGACCTCGTCGACGGTGATCCGGACCGTCTCACCCGCGGCCCAGAAGGTCGGACCGTCGGCGAACCGGCCGAGCCGGATCTTCGGCCCCTGCAGGTCGGCGAGGATCCCCACTGCGCGCCCCGTGGAGTCGGAGGCCGCGCGAACCCGTTTGTAGGCGATTTCGTGGTCGGCATGGTCACCGTGGCTGAAGTTCAGCCGCGCCACGTCCATGCCAACTTCGACGAGGGCCTTGATCTGCTCGTCCGAGGACGAGGCGGGGCCCAACGTACAGACGATCTTTCCGCGTCTAGTCACGTTGCCCAACCCTAGTCGTTAATCGATTCAGATGACGATTCAGTTCACAAAGTTCAGGTCCGGGTTCATCCCCGTTTCATCCCTCTGTTCATACGACGGCCAACGGGAGCGCACCCGGCCTGACCGGCGCGGGAAGGTCAGACTCGCCCATCAGGAACGAGTCGACCGCATGGGCGGCGCTTCGGCCCTCCGCGATGGCCCACACCACCAAGGACGCGCCACGGTGGGCGTCTCCGCACACGAACACGCCGGGTGCGTCGGTCTGCCAATCCGACCCGCACGGCAGTGCCCCGCGCCGGTTGAGCGTCAAGCCGAGACCGTCGAGCAGCGGCATGTGCTCGACGCCCTCGAAGCCGATTGCCAGCAGCGCGAGGTCGCACGGCAGCTCGATCTCGTCACCGACGGGTGTGATGACCCGGCGACCCTCGGCGTCGCGTTCGACCTTCACCTCGGCGACCACCATCGCCCTGAGCCGGCCCTCGTCGTCACCCACGAAACGCTGAACCGCGACCTCGTAGCGGCGGGCGCCACCCTCGGCGTGCGCCGGCGAGGTTCGTAACACCATCGGCCACGTCGGCCACGGCGAGCGGGACTCGTCGCGCTGCTCGGGCGGCTCGGGGTTGTAGTCCAGCTGGGTGACCGACGCCGCACCCTGGCGGTGGGCGGTACCGAGGCAGTCGGCGCCGGTATCGCCACCGCCGATGATCACGACGTGCTTGCCGGCAGCCGAGATGGGCGACGGGCCGTCACCCTCACACTCGCGGTTGGCGGGCACCAGGTGTTCCATCGCGAGGTGCACGCCGTCGAGCCCGCGACCCTCGACGTGGTTGTCCCGAGACCGCAGCGCGCCGACGGCCAGCACTACCGCGTCATGCTGGCGGCGCAGCTGTTCTACCGACAGGTCCACCCCGACCTCGCAGTCGGTGACGAAGCGGGTCCCCTCCGCCCGCATCTGCGCCAGCCGCTGATCGAGTCCGGACTTCTCCAGCTTGTACTCGGGAATGCCATACCGCAGCAGCCCACCGATCCGGTCGTCGCGCTCGTAGACCGTCACGTGATGGCCGGCCCGGGTGAGTTGTTGTGCTGCAGCCAGTCCGGCAGGCCCGGAGCCGACGACCGCGACGCCCTTGCCCGTCGAGATCGCCGCCGGCTGCGGCAAGATGGTGCCGTCCATCCAGGCCTCGTCGGCGATGGACTGCTCGATGCGCTTGATCGTGACGGCGCCGCCGGTCTCCCCCTCGGCGATCGACAGCACGCACGCCGCCTCGCACGGCGCTGGACACAGCCTCCCGGTGAACTCCGGGAAGTTGTTGGTCGCGTGCAGCCGGTCGCTGGCCGCGTCCCACCGCCCCCGGCGCACGAGGTCGTTCCACTCGGGAATGAGATTGCCCAGCGGGCAGCCCGCAGTTCCGGAGTGGCAGAACGGGATTCCGCAGTCCATGCAGCGCCGCGCCTGCTGCGACACCTCGGCGGCGCGTTGGTGCGGGTCCAGACGTTCGTACACCTCGTGCCAGTCACCGACGCGCTCGTCGACCGGCCGCTTGGCGGCGTCGACTTTGGGCACCTTCAAGAATCCGGTGGGGTCAGCCACGGGTCGCCTCCATGATCGCAGTGTCGACGTCTCGGCCCTCGGCCTTCGCCATCCGGGTGGCGTAGAGCACCTTCTCGTAGTCGGTTGGCATGATCTTGGTGAACTGCGCGCTGCGACGGGGCCAGTCGGACAGCAGCGAGCGGGCTACCGTACTGCCGGTGTGCTTGCCGTGCTGGGTCACGACGTCGTGCAGCCATGCCAGGTCCTCTCCTTCGAGGCGCTGCAGCTGCACCATGTCGGGATTGACCTTGGCCGGGTCCAGGCCCAGCACGTAGGCGATGCCGCCCGACATTCCCGCTGCCATGTTGCGCCCCGTCGGCCCCAGCACCACGACGCGCCCGCCGGTCATGTACTCGCAGGCGTGGTCACCGACGCCCTCGACGACCGCCAGAGCGCCGGAGTTGCGCGCGCAGAAACGTTCTCCGACCCGGCCGCGGAGGAACACCTCGCCCGACGTCGCCCCGAAGAGCAGGGTGTTGCCCGCGATGACGTTGTCCTCGGGGAGGAAGAGCACGTCGTCATCGGGTGTGACGATGACGCGACCACCGGACAGTCCCTTGCCGACGTAATCGTTGGCGTCGCCGATGAGTTCGAGAGTCACGCCCGGCGGGAGGAAGGCTCCGATCGACTGCCCCGCTGAGCCGGTCAGCGTGATGTGGATGGTGTCATCGGGCAAGCCCTGCGCGCCGTAGCGGCGGGTGACCTCGGCGCCCAGTAGGGTGCCGACCGTCCGGTTGACGTTGCGGACCGGCAGCTCCAGCCGCACCGGGTGGGCGTCCTCGAGCGCCCCCTCGGCGAGCGCGATGATCGTCTGATCGAGGGCCTGCTCCAGCGCATGGTCCTGATCACGGAGCCGGCGGCGCTGGGGCAATTCGTTGCCGTTGGCGTCCGTCGGCGTCGCAAAGATCGGGCTGAGGTCCAGCCCGCGGCTCTTCCAGTGCGCGACACCCGGCGCCGTGTCGAGCATCTCGACCCGGCCGATTGCATCGTCGATACTACGAAAGCCCATCTGCGCCAGATACTTCCGAATGTCCTCGGCGACGAATCGGAAGAAGTTCTCGACGAACTCCGGCTTGCCGTTGAAGCGGGCCCGCAGTTCGGGGTTCTGGGTCGCCACACCGACGGGACACGTGTCGAGATGGCAGACGCGCATCATGATGCAGCCGGCGACCACGAGCGGCGCGGTCGCGAAGCCGTACTCCTCGGCGCCCAGCAGCATGGCCACCATGACGTCGCGCGCCGTGCGCATTCCACCGTCACACTGCACGGTGATGCGGTCGCGAAGACCGTTGAGCACCAGCGTCTGCTGGGTGTCGGCGAGGCCGATCTCCCATGGTGCCCCAGCATGTTTCAGCGAGGTCAGCGGCGCCGCGCCGGTACCACCGTCGTACCCGGAGATCAGCACGACGTCGGCATGCGCCTTGGACACCCCCGCCGCCACGGTGCCCACGCCCACCGAGCTGACCAGCTTGACGTGGATCCGGGCCTCGGAGTTGGCATTCTTGAGGTCGTGGATCAGCTGCGCCAGATCCTCGATCGAGTAGATGTCGTGATGCGGCGGCGGAGAGATGAGTCCCACGCCCGGCGTCGAGTGCCGGGTCTTGGCGATGCTCGGGTACACCTTGTAGCCCGGAAGTTGGCCGCCCTCACCGGGTTTGGCTCCCTGCGCCATCTTGATCTGGATATCCGTCGCATTGACCAGGTAGTCGCTGGTGACGCCAAAGCGTCCGGAGGCGACCTGCTTCACGGCGCTGCGCCGGCGAAGGTCGTAGAGCCGGTCCACGTCTTCACCGCCCTCGCCGCTGTTCGACCGGCCACCGAGCGCGTTCATCGCGATGGCCATCGTCTCGTGGGCCTCGGCCGAGATGGACCCGTAGCTCATCGCGCCGGTGTTGAACCGCGTCACGATCGACTCGACCGACTCCACTTCGTCCAGCGGAACGGGCTCTCGGACTCCCGATTTGAACTCGAACAGACCCCGCAGCGCGCCACCCTCGCGAGCCAGCCGGTTGACCTCCTCGGAATACTGCTGGAAGACCTGGTGCTTGCCCGTTCGCGTCGAATGTTGCAGCAAGAAGACCACTTCCGGAGTGAACAGGTGCAGCTCCCCCTCCCGCCGGAAGGCGTACTCGCCGCCGACCTCCAAGCGTCGGTGTACCCGTTCGGTGGGGTTCTCGGGGTACGCGCGCCGGTGCCGGAGCTTGACCTCCTCGGCAAGGACGTCTAGACCGACGCCGCCGAGCTGGCTGGGAGTGCCCGTCAGGTATTCGTCGATGACGTCGCGGTTGAGCCCGATCGCCTCGAACGCCTGCGCGCCCGTGTAGGACGCGACCGTCGAGATGCCCATCTTGCTCATCACCTTCATGACGCCCTTCCCGAGCGCCTTGAGGTAGTTGCGCACCGCGGTGGACGGTTCGATGCCGGTGAGTTCGCCCTCACGGATCAGGTCCTCGATCGACTCGAAGGCCAGATAGGGATTGACCGCCGCCGCACCGAACCCGATCAGCATGGCGATGTGGTGCACCTCGCGCGCATCGCCGCTCTCGACTACCAGCGCCACCATCGTCCGCTGCTTGGTGCGGACGAGGTGATGGTGCACGGCGGAGACGGCCAGCAGCGACGGGATCGGCGCCTTGGTGTGGTCGGAGTCCCGATCGGAGATGACCAGGGTGCGATAGCCCTTGGAGATCGCCTCGCAGGCGCGGATGCGCAGCTCCTCCAGCGCATCGGCGAGACCCTCACCGCCGCGCTCGACGTCGTAGAGCGCCCGCAGCACCTTGGTCTTCAGGCCGGGCTGCTCGCCATCGGCATTGATGTGGACGATCTTGTTCAGCTCATCGTTGTCGAGCACCGGCCACTTCAGCACGATCTGACGACACGACGCAGCGGTCGGCTCGAGCAGGTTGTGCTCGGGACCCATCACGCGCGACATCGACGTGACGACTTCCTCGCGAATGGCGTCCAGCGGCGGGTTGGTCACCTGGGCGAACAACTCGACGAAGTAGTCGTACAGCAGCCGGGAGCGCTCGGAGAGCACCGCGGCGGGCGTATCGGTTCCCATGGAACCCAAGGGTTCTGCGCCCGACGCTGCCATCGGCGACAGCATGATCCGCAGCTCTTCCTCGGTGTAGCCGAAGGAGATCTGCCGTCGCACCACCGAATCGTGATTGGGTTGCACCCGCGCCCGTTCGGGCAACGTGGCCAGGTCCAGCAGACCCGAATGCAGCCACTCACCGTAGGACTCGGCGGCCGACAGCTCTCCCTTGATCTCGTCGTCGGACACGATGCGACCCGCGGCCGTGTCGATGAGGAACATCTTGCCCGGCTCGAGCCGGCCGCGGGCGACGATCTCCGACGACGGCACGTCCAGCACGCCGCTCTCGCTGGCGAGGATGACTCGGTCGTCGAGGGTTCGCCACCAGCGCCCAGGGCGTAAACCGTTGCGGTCCAACACCGCTCCCACGACGGTGCCGTCGGTGAAGGTCACGCATGCCGGACCGTCCCAGGGCTCCATCAGCGACGCATGGAACTGCCAGAACGCCCGTCGGGCGGGGGCCATTTCGACGTTGTTCTCCCACGCCTCGGGGATCATCATCAGCACCGCCTGAGGCAGACTGCGCCCCCCGAGGTGCAGCAATTCGAGCACCTGATCGAACGACGCGGAGTCGGACGCCTCTGCGGTACAGATTGGCGACAACCGGGCCAGGTCGCCGGGGATGTGCGCGCTCGCCAGCATTGCCTCACGGGCGTGCATGCGGTTGCGGTTGCCGCGAACGGTGTTGATCTCACCGTTGTGGGCCACGAAGCGGAACGGATGCGCCAGCGGCCACGACGGGAATGTATTGGTCGAGAAACGGCTGTGCACGATGGCGATGGCGCTAGCGCAACGCTCGTCGCGCAGGTCCGGAAAGAACTGCGGCAGTTGCATCGTCGTGAGCATGCCCTTGTAGGCGATCGTCCGACTCGACAGCGACGCGAAGTACACCTGGGTCTCGCCGTTATCCTGTTCGGCGAGCTTGCGCACCGGGTAGACCCGACGATCGAGGTCGATGCCGCCGGGCCTGGCGCCATTGCGCTCGGGGGCCGCGAGGAACAGTTGCGCCATGTGAGGCATACACCCCCGCGCGGTCGCTCCGATGCCTGCACCGTCGGGATCGACCGGCACCTCACGCCAGCCGAGGACGTCGAGCCCTTCATCGGCGGCGATCGACTCGATGCGGTCCCGAGCCGTGGCGCGCACCACCGGGTCCTGCGGCATGAAGCAGATTCCGACGGCAAAAGCATTGCAGCCGTTGACAGTTGGCGGCGGCAGCTCGAAGTCGACGACCTCGCGGAGAAGCTCGACCGGCAATTGCAAGAGGATTCCGGCCCCATCGCCGCTATTGGCCTCAGCGCCTGCGGCGCCGCGATGCTCGAGGTGCTCCAAGGCGGTGAGGCCGTCGGCCACGATCGAGTGGGATCGACGCCCCTTGATATCGGTGACCATGGCTACACCGCAGGAATCGGCCTCGTTCTCCGGGTCGTACAGACCCTGAGCTTCGGGCAACGCCGAAAAGAGCACTCGCAGTACCTCCGCAGTCCGGAAAATGTCTGTCCGGGACTGCAGCGGCCCGAAGGCCAAGTGTATCAGCGGAGCCGCGAAGCTACCTCTCGATAAGCGTCGGGACCAGCGGGAACCCGGGCAAGTTCCGGACCACCGTCCAGCCCACGGCCGCAATTATCATGACGACCACCGCGGCTCTGGGTAGCAGCGGGCGGCCGGCCCGCCAGCGCACGATCAGCCACACCGCGAGCAGCGGAAGGCCGACGAGCGCGAAGGCGTTGTCGACGACTGCGGCGGCGACGTCACCATGCAGCAGATCGTGAGTCATCCGCAGGCCGCCGCAGCCGGGGCAGTTCCATCCGGTCAGCACACGGAAAGGGCACGCGGGGAAGCCGAAGTCCGCTCGGTGCGGGTCCCTCAAGCCGATGTAGGCTGAGCGCGCCGGTGAGAAGTCCCGCCGTACCGATGGCGGCGTTGCGGGGACCCTGCCTCTTCGCGTCGTCGGGATGCATCGCGGCTCCAGCATGCCAGACGCGGTCGCCACCATGAGACTGACCGCGGCTTAACATGTGGCACTGACACTTTCGTCGATGTGTGCGTCGGGGTTGTGCACAGTCGGTGATTCATCCACAACTTCGGGTTGCACGTCTGTCTCGCGTCGGGTGTCCGGCGTAGATTCGAATGCATGTTCGATTCGTTGGTGGCTGCCACGGCCGGCGTCTCCGGTGCCGGTGCGGTGGACGCGTGGGCGCGGGTGGAGTCCGCGGCGTGCGCCCGCCGCCTGGCGGCGATGGCCGCCATGCTCGACAGCCTGTATGCCGCTGAGGGGTCGGCCAGCCGCGACCAGTGGTGCCTCGACAACGTCGACGCCGTCGCCGCCCACGTCGGCGCCGCCCAACGCCTCACCCCCGGCACCGCCGCCAACCAACTCCTCGTCGCGGTCGCCCTGCACGAACGGTTCCCGCGCGTCGCTGCCGTGTTCGCCGACGGACTGATCGGTTATGCGGTGGTGCGGACCATCGTGACCCGCGGCGCCCTGGTCATCGACCCCAACGCGCTGCGCGCCCTGGATTCGGCCCTGGCCGAGGCACTGCTGCGGGTGGGGACCGATGTCGGTCGCGTCGACCGAACGCCGCATCGACGCGCTCGTCGCCCAGATCGACCCGCACGCGGTGTACCGGACCGAAACCAAGGCCCGCGGCCGCTCGGTCGACGTCACCGTCGAGGATGGCAGCGGGATGGCCACGGTGTTCGCCACCCTCTACGCCCACGACGCCACCGCGTTCGACGCCCGAGTCTCCGCGCTGGCCGACACCGTCTGCCCCGCCGACCCCCGGACCAAGGATCAGCGCCGCGCCGACGCGATCGGCGCCCTGGCCCACGGCGCCGACCGGTTGGCGTGCCTCTGCGACACCGACCACTGCCCCGCCGACGAGATCCCACCCTCGACCGGGGTCGTGGTCTACGTCATCACCCACCAGGACACCCTCGACGAGACCCGCGGACCGGGCGGGTCAGAGTCGCCGCAGCCCGACGGACCGGTCGAGGACCCCAGCCCCGACACACCCCCGCACTCCGAGACCAACCCCGAACCCGTCGACGACACCCCCGTCGACGACGCGACCGACGACACTGACTCCGACACTGCGGACAGCACGATCGACGACACCGCTTCGGGTGACACCGCCGGCAGCGCCTCGGCACGCGCGGAGGCTGCGCGTACGCCCACCGGCGAGTGCGCCAACCTCGACGGCGACCCACCACGATGGTTCCTCAAGCCGCTGCACGAGCTGACCCTGGTCGAGGCGCTCACCCCGCCACCGGGGCATCTCGCCACCATCCGGCCCGCCGCCATGATGGGTGGCCAACTGCTGCCCGGGGCGATCGCCCGCCGCGCCGCCCACGGCGCCACCCTCACCCCGATCGTTCATCCCGGGCAGGCGCCACCCGAACCGCGATACCGACCGTCGCCGAAGCTGGCCGACTTCGTCCGCTGCCGCGACCAAACGTGCCGTTTCCCGGGCTGCCGAATCCCGGCCACCCGCTGCGACCTCGACCACGTCGTGCCCTGGCCCTACGGGCCAACCGCCGCAGCCAACCTCGTCGCGCTGTGCCGTCGACACCACTTGCTGAAAACGTTCTGGCGTGGTGAGAGTGGTTGGCGCGTCGAGCAACTCGTCGACGGGACCGTCATCTGGACTGCCCCCGATGGCCGGCGGCAAACCACCACCCCGGGCAGCCGGCTGCTGTTCCCCGAACTCAGCCACCCCACCGCCACCGCCCACAGCGCCCCGGTCCCGGAGGGCCACACCGCCGGACTCAAGATGCCCCGCCGCACAACCACCCGCGCCCAAGCCCGCGCCCACCGCATTCACGCGGCACGCGAACTCAACCGAGCCGCCGTGGAGGCACTGGCCGACCGGTCGACCGCCGAAGAGGTCCCCGTGGGACGGGCCGATCGCGTTGCCGAAGATCTCGCACCTCCGGACGTCCCGGTTCTGACGAGCGCCACCAGGCCAGCCGGCGAGCGCCGTTAAACGGGCACGATTAGGAGGTCGTGCGGCCGGTCGTTGACCGACACTGCGCCGTCGCTGGTGACGATGACGATGTCCTCGATCCGCGCGCCCCACTCGCCGGCGAAGTAGATGCCTGGCTCGACGCTGAAGGCCATGCCTTCCTCGAGCGGCAGATCATTGCCGGCCACGATGTAGGGCTCTTCGTGCACGGACAACCCAATCCCATGTCCGGTGCGGTGCACGAATACCTCAGCCAGCCCCTCGGCGGCGAGCACCTCGCGCGCGGCGGCGTCGACCTCCTCCGCCGTGACGCCGGGCCGCACCGCTGCCACCGCGGCCTGCTGCGCCCGCTGCAGAACCGAGTACCGCCTCGCCACGTCGTCATCCGGCTGGCCGATGCTGTAGGTCCGCGTCGAGTCCGAGTTGTACCCCGGTTCGTACGGTCCGCCGATGTCGACGACCACGACGTCACCGACCTGCAGCTGTCGATCGGAGCACTCGTGATGCGGATCGGCCCCGTTGGGTCCCGACCCGACGATGATGAAGGCCACCTCCGAATGCCCTTCGCTCACAATCGCTTCCGCGATGTCGGCGGCGACGTCGGCTTCCGTCCGGCCCGGCACCAGGAACTCGGGCACCCGGGTGTGCACGCGGTCGATTGCGGCGCCGGCCTTGCGCAACGCGTCGATCTCGGCCGCGTCCTTGATCATCCGCAGTCGGCGCAGCACGTCGGTGGCCAGGATGGGCACCTTGCCGAACACGTCGGCGAGCGGTAACAGATGCAGGGCGGGCATCGAGTCGGTGACCGCCGTCGCGACCGACCCACCACCGAGTACCTCGGCAACCAGCGCGTAGGGATCCTCGCCATCTACCCAGTCCCGCACCGCCAGGCCCAGTTCCAGCACGGCGGACTCCTTGAGCGACGCCAACTCCATCCGCGGCACCACGATCGTCGGCTCGGCGCCCCGGTCACCCGCAGGCAACACGAGCGCCGTCAGCCGCTCGAAGGTCTGCGCGCGCGAGCCGACGAGGTAGCGCAGGTCGTACCCCGGCGTAATGACCAGACCGGCCAGGCCCGCATCGGCAGCCGCCGCGCTCGCCGCCCGTAGTCGCCCCGCGTATACGTCCGTGCTGAATCTGCCGATGTCCATGGCGTCGAGGTTAATCGGCGCGCGAATAGGTGGCGACCTCGATGAGGTTGCCGTCGGGATCGCGGCAGTAGTGCGACGTCATGGGGCCAAGCGCACCCGTCTTGGTCACCGGCCCCTCGGTGACCTCGACGCCGCTGACCCGCAAGTGCGCCGCGACGGCATCGGCCGGCACGTCGGCGATGAAGCAGAGGTCCTGGCTGCCGGGCGCGTCCACGGCGGCCGTGACCCAGTTGGTCGCACCGGTCGGTCGGAGGTTGAGCTTCTGAGCACCGAACCGCAGGGCGATCCGCCCCTCGCCGAACGTCTCGCGCGCCAGGCCGAGCACCCGGACGTACCAGTCGGCGGTCAGGTCCACGTCGCGGCAGTTGAGCACGACGTGATCGATGCGGTCCACGGAGAAGGTCACCGCACCATCTCTACCGCACTACTGTGAGTCGAATGCTGCGCGACATCCGCGACCTCACCGACGATCGCGACGCCTACGCCGAGGAGCTCGAGCGACGCTGGAGCGGGCTGCTTAGCTACCGCTACATCGGCCGCCAGCACCGGTCGATGGACCCCCGCGACGTCGACGACACCGTCACCCTGCGCCACGACATGCGCAATCCCACCGGTGGATTGCTACTGGCGGTGCTGGGCATCTCAGCGCCCGAGAGCGGGCACATGTCGGATCTGGAGGCGGTGCCCAACCCCGTCGTCCACTCCTGTCAGATCCTGGATCCTGGTTGCGACGTGCGACGCATCCAGGTGGTGTCCGAGGAACTGCGCCGCGGCAGGCAGATGGGATACAGCCGGGCCAAGATCGTCGACGCCGACAGGCCGAGCCGGGTGCTCGCGCTCATCGAGGGCCAGGGCGCCAGCATCGGGACGCCACCGGACGGCCTGCCGAAGATGGAGGTGGACGACATCGAGGTGATCGACTCCCCCGACCTGCCGCCGCTGTGGCAGGTGTTCGGCGCTCGCCGCAGGCCCGACGGCCACTGGGCGCTGCCGGAATTGTCCGCCGAAGTCGCCTCCCCGGATGCAGCGCTGCACATCGGACCCCAGTTCGTCGTCCTCGAGACGGCCGCCGCGGATGCAGCCGCATCGGTCGTCGATTCGGTTCTGCTGCAAGGCATTTCATCGCACGTCATGTTCCTGGCCCGCGGCAAGGCTGGACCGTTTCGGGTCGAGGCGGAGGCGTTCGCCGGACCGGACCACACGGTCGCCGTCAGGGTGGTGCTGCACGATGAGGGCAGCGCAGACCGGGCGATCACCTCGGGCTCCTACCTGTTCCGGGCGGAGGCAGCACGATGAGCGCCGCACCGGTCCTGTTGCTCGACGGCGCCAGCATGTGGTTCCGGTCGTTCTTCGGCGTGCCGTCGTCGATCACCGCACCCGACGGCCGTCCCGTCAACGCGCTGCGCGGATTCCTCGACACGGTCGCCACCCTCATCGCCAAGCAGCGCCCGACCCGCCTGGTCGTGTGCCTGGACCTGGATTGGCGACCCGACTGGCGGGTCGACTTGATCCCGTCCTACAAGTCCCACCGGGTCGAGGTCGAGGGTGCGCCAGGCGAACTGGACGTCGAGGAGGTGCCCGACGACCTCACCCCCCAGGTCGAGATGATCATGTCGATCCTCGACGCGTACGGCATCGCAACTGCGGGTGCGCCCGGTTACGAGGCCGACGACGTGCTCGGTACCCTGGCCGCCAGGGAACGCCGCGACCCCGTCGTCGTAGTCAGCGGGGACCGCGACCTACTGCAACTCGTCGCCGAGGAACCCGTGCCGATCAGGGTCTTCTACATCGGCCGTGGGCTCGCGAAGGCGACGCTGTTCGGACCCGCCGAGGTCGCCGACCAGTACGGCGTGCCGCTGGACCGGGCAGGCGCCGCCTACGCGGAACTCGCTCTGCTGCGCGGTGATCCGTCCGACGGGCTACCGGGCGTCCCCGGCATCGGCGACAAGACCGCTGCCAGCCTTCTCGCGGCGCACGGGTCGCTGGAGCGGATCATGGCGGTCGCCCACGATCGCACGTCGAAGATGCCTGGGGCGCAACGCAAGAAGCTGTTGGCCGCAACCGACTACATCACCGTCGCGGAGAAGGTGGTCCGGGTGGCCACCGATGCGCGGGTACACATGTCGACCGAATCGGACGTCCTGCCGCTGACCGCGCGACATCCACGCAAGGTGGCCGAGTTGGCCGGCCAGTTCGGCGTCACCTCGTCGATCGGGCGCCTGCAGAAGGCGCTCGACGACCTTCCTTCGGGTTGGCGCTAGCGCGGTCTGCCGACCTCGTAGGTGCCGCTGTCGTCCTGGAAGGTGACGGTCACCTGACGCTTCGTTCCGTCGATGCTGACCTCGCAGTCGAAGGTCCCACCCTTGACGACCTTGGGGTTGGCGCCGTTGTTGCACTTGACGTCCTGGACGTTCTTGGCGCCGTACCCGTTGGTCTGATCGCTGAGGATCTGCTGCACACCGGTCTGCGCGGCGCCAACGTCGAGGTTGGTGGTCACGAACCAGCCCGGCTTCCAGAAGCCGAGGATGCCCACGACGATCAGGATCACCGCCACCAGTGCGCCGACCACACCGAGAATCAGCCCCATCGACTTCTTGGAGCCCGTGTCGGTGGTGGAGTACGGATTGAACTGCTGGTTCGGGTCGTACTGGCCAGGTTGCTGGCCGTACTGCTGATTCGGGTCGTACTGGCCGTATTGCGGCTGCTGACCGTACTGCGGCGGCTGGCCGTACTGCGGCTGCTGCGGGTAGGACGACGGGCTGTAGGCGGTCGGTTGCTGCCCGTACTGCTCGGGCTGCGGCGCGTACTGCTGCGGCGGCTGACCGTACGTGGGCGGCTGGTAGGGCTGCTGGCCGTAGACCGGCGGCTGCTGCCCGTAGGCCGGCGGCTGAGGCTGGCCCCACACGGGCTGTTCGGGCTGAGGCTGTTCAGAAGCCTGAGGCTGCCACGCAGGATCGGCCGGCGGCTGACCCGCCCACGGCTGTGTGGGATCGGATCCTTGCGGTCCGCTCATCGTCTCTCCTTGGTTGCTTCTCACGTCAGAATCGACACGTTGGCCACACCCTACCCCGCATCAACAGCCACGACGCCGCGCCGAATCCCTTCGATTGCGCGTTTCGCGGCAGTGCGCAACCCCCCTGTGGGCGCGGCATTTCGCACCTGGTCGAGCAAGTCGAGCACCTGCCGACACCACCGCACGAAATCGCCCGCCGACAGCGGAGATCCGCTCCCCGACGCGTCGGAGGCGGCCAGCGATGCGGACAGATCCCCCGTCGTCACCCAGCGATGGATCGCGGCGACGAAGCCGGCGTCGGGTTCCCGGCTGGCCGGCAGTCGGTGCCGCTGCTCGTCGGACCGGATGTCCGACCACGACCGCCTCGTCTGCGACAGCGCCCGCCGCATCCCGGGCGTCGCACCCTCGACATTCGATGCAGCGCCCGGCGTGTCGCCCCTGGACTCGAACACCACCGCCGAGAGCACCCCCGCCAGTTCCGCGGCGTCGAGGCCGTTCCACGTGCCGTTGCGCAGACACTCCGCGACCAAGAGGTCACTCTCGCTGTAGATGCGCGCCAGCAGTCGGCCGTCGGCAGTCACCTTCGGGTCGCCGCCCTCGACGCGCTCGATGAAGCCGCGCTCGGTGAGCAGCACCACGATTCGATCGAAGGTGCGGGCGAGCGAGTTGGTCGCGGCGTTGACCTTCTTCTGGATGTCGGCGTTGTCCCGTTCGATGCGCAGGAAACGCTCGACGGTGCGGACCCGCTCGTCGCGGTCTGGAAGCTGATGCGCGGGGTGGTTGCGGAGCCGTTCGCGCAGCGCCGCTAGTTCGGGATCCACGTCGTGCTCCCGATCCTGGCCCGGCTGGCCACGTTTGGGCCGACCGCCGGAAATCGGCAGACCGGCCGCCGCCGACCGCAGCGCCGAGGCGACGTCGCGACGCACCCGAGGTTGCCGGTGCTCGACGCGCTTCGGCAGCGTCATCGAGCCCACCCTGGCGGACGACCCGGAGAAGTCCGTCGACGAAATGCGCCCCGCCCAGCGATCTTCGGTGAGCACCAGCGGCCGGGGATCGTCACCGTCGCCCGCCGGCTCCAACACCACCGCGAGCCCGCCGCGGCGGCCCTGCCCGATGGTGATGATGTCGCCACGGCGCAGCGCGGCCAGGGCGTCGTTGGCCGCCTGCCGACGTTGCAGCCGGGACGAACGCGACTGCGCCCGTTCGCGTTCGGAGATGGTCGCGCGCAATCGCGCATAGTCCAGGATCGGCGCGTTCCGGCCACCGAACTGGGCGGCGAGCTCGTCCATCATTCGTTCACCGCGCGCGACGCCGCGGACCAGGCCGACGACGGAGCGGTCGGCCTGGAACTGCGCGAACGAGCGCTCCAACAGCTGGTGCGCCTGATCGGGACCCATCTGGTGGGCGAGGTTGATGGTCATGTTGTACGACGGCGCAAAGGAACTGCGCAGCGGGAAGGTTCGGGTCGAGGCCAGCCCAGCGACGTCGGTGGGCTCGACGTCGGGATGCCAGAGGACCACGGCGTGGCCCTCGACGTCGATACCGCGCCGGCCCGCCCGCCCGGTCAGCTGGGTGTACTCCCCCGGCGTCAGCGGTGCGTGCTGCTCGCCGTTGAACTTCACCAGCCTCTCGAGCACGACGGTGCGCGCGGGCATGTTGATGCCCAATGCCAGTGTCTCCGTAGCGAATACGGCCTTCACCAGCCCTGCGGTGAACAGCTCCTCGACCGTGTGCCGGAAGACCGGCAGCAGCCCCGCGTGGTGGGCGGCGATACCGCGGAGTAGACCCTCGCGCCATTCGTAGTAGCCCAGCACGGCCAGGTCGGCATCGTCGAGATCGGCGCACCGCCGGTCGATGACCTCGGCGATGCGTGACCGCTCGCCATCGTCGACGAGCCGCAGCGACGATCGCAAGCACTGCTTGACCGCCGCATCGCACCCGGCGCGGGAGAACACGAACGTGATCGCGGGTAGCAGACCCGCGTGATCGAGGACGCCGATCACGTCGGGCCGCGCCGGCGGCCGGTACATCGTCGGGGCGCCTCGTTGACCCGGACGACCGCGGCCGCCCTGCCTGCCGCGCGGCTGCCAGTCCGCCATCCGGTCGGCCTCCCGGCGGTGCGAGATGTGCCGGACCAACTCGGGGTCGACCAGGCTGCGGTCGGCCGTGGCGTCGGTGCCCTCGAAGAGGTCGAAGAGCCGCTTGCCCACCATCATGTGCTGCCACAGGGGCACGGGCCGGTGCTCGTCGACGACGACGGTGGTGTCGCCGCGCACGGTCTGAATCCAGCCACCGAACTCCTCGGCATTGCTCACCGTCGCCGACAGGCTGACCAGCCGCACCTCTTCGGGAAGGTGCAGGATCACCTCCTCCCACACGGCGCCGCGCATCCGGTCGGCGAGGAAGTGGACCTCGTCCATCACCACGTGGGACAGGCCGTACAGGGCGTCGGAGTTGGCGTAGAGCATGTTGCGCAGCACCTCGGTGGTCATCACGACCACCGGTGCGTCGCCATTGACGTTCTGATCGCCGGTGAGCAGACCGATGCGGTCCGCGCCGTAGCGCTGCACCAGATCGTTGTGCTTCTGATTGCTCAGCGCCTTGATCGGCGTGGTGTAGAAGCACTTTCGACCTGCCGCCAGCGCGAGGTGCACGGCGAATTCGCCCACCACGGTCTTGCCAGCACCGGTCGGTGCGCAGACCAGGACACCATGCCCGCTCTCCAGGGCCCGGCAGGCGCGCAGCTGAAAGTCGTCGAGCGAGAACGGCAGCTGGCTGGAGAAGTCGTCGAGTTGAGTGGGCTCAGGTGGCTTGGTCATCGATGCTCAGCCGGGAGGGAGTGGGTACGGCGGTCGGCGACTCGATGGGCTCCACGTCGCCGAGCGGGGCCGCCACGTCGTCGGGCAAATCTTCCAGGGCGGCGCGGCGGGCCTTGCGCCGATCGTTGATCCGGGAGATCTGAATGGCCAGTTCGAGCAGCAGCGTCAACGCCGAGGCGAGGGCCAACATCGAGAACGGATCCGAGCCCGGCGTCGCGAACGCCGCGAAGACGAACAGACCGAAGATCAGGCCGCGGCGCCACGCCTTGAGCCGCTCGTAGGGCAGCATCCCGACGAGGTTCAGCATGATGATCAGCAGCGGGAACTCGAAGCTGATGCCGAACACCAGCAGCAGATTGAGCAGGAAGCCGAAGTACTGGTCACCGTTGAGGGCGGTGATCTGCACGTCGCTGCCGACGGTGAGCAGGAAGCTCAAGGCCTTCGCCAGCACCACGTACGCCAGCACCGCGCCGGTGACGAAGAGCGCGGCGCCGAAGACGACGAACACCGACGCGAACCGGCGCTCCTTTTGGTAGAGGCCGGGCGTGATGAAGGCCCACAACTGCTGCAGCCAGACCGGGCAGGCCAGCACGACACCCGCGGTCAAGGCCACCTTGAGCCGCAACATGAACTGGTCGAAGGGTGCCGTCGCCAGAAGTCGGCACTGCCCGTCGGGCGCGATGTCGGCGCGCGACGATGCGGGCAGCGAGCAGTAGGGCGCGCGCAACCAGTCACCGAGGCTGCGCAGTCCAAAGATGCCGTGGCTATACCAGAAGAAACCGATGATCGTGGTGAGCAGGATGGCCGCGACCGCGATCAGCAGCCGGTTGCGGAGCTCCTGCAGATGGTCGACCAACGACATGGTGCCGTCGGGGTTGACCTGAGACCGCCGACGACGCGGATCGAGTCTCTTGAAGATTCCGGGAGTGCGCACGGGGTGTCTGGACGCCAATCAGCCGCGCAGCCTCGCGGCGCGCGGTGGGGAGAAGTTGGTCAGGCCGGTCGCTGCTCGGTGGACTGCTGCGGTGCCGGTGCCGGCTCCACCCGCTCCGAGGCGATGGGAGTCGGCGAGGCCGCGGGCCTGGTGGCATCGCCATCCCGGCCCTCGGAGTCCTTCCCGTCGGCCTGCATCTCCTTGATCTCGGACTTGAAGATCCTCATCGACTTGCCGAGCGAGCGCGCGGCGTCGGGAAGCTTCTTGGCACCGAACAACACCACGAACAACGCGATGACGATCAACCAGTGCCACGGTTGTAGACCACCCAATTTGGACACCTCCAGATGTTGCGGACGAGTCTACCCGTCCTGATTGGTACTCATGGCGTCGTACGCCTCGAGAGCGGCGGCCGCGGACTCCCGGACCCGGTCGGCCAGCGACTGCGGCTCCAGCACGCGCACCGCCGAACCGAAACCGAGCACGAAGCGTGCCATCCAGCCGTCGGAGGCGTACGTCATCGCCGCCTCGCAGGCGCCGTCCGGCAGCTCGGTCAGCACCCGCAGCGGGTAGTAGTCGAACATCCACGCGGCCGACCGGTCGATGAGCAGCCTCGCCGAGGGCAGCGAGGGGTCGGCGTCGAACAGTGACGTGTCCGGGCCAGCGGCCACCGCGGGCTCCGGCGGCGACGACGGCTCGTCGAGCACCTTCGCGTCGACGATGCGGTCGAACCGGAACAGCCGAACGCCCTCGGCGGTCCGGCACCACGCCTCGAGGTAGGCGTGATCGGCGACCAGCACCACGCGGATCGGGTCGACGACGCGACTCGACAGCGTGTCGTGCGAGGCGGAGTAGTAGTCCAGGGCCAGGGCGCGGCCGTCACGCACCGCCGCACGCACCGCCGCGGCGGTACCGCTCTCGATCGGGGCGGGCTCCTCGGTGGCCGCGCCGGCTCCCTCGCGGGCTCCGCCGGCCGTGCCCGCCGCCGACTCGATCTTGGCGATCGCGCTCCGGGCAGCCTCGGGGTCGACGATCCCCGGCACCTCGAGCAAGGCGCGCAGGGCGACCAGGATGCCGGTGGCCTCCGGCGACGTCAGGCGCAGCGGGTGGTCCATCCCCGCGGAGAACGTCACGTCGATGGTGTCTCCGGAGAACTCGAAGTCGATGAGATCGCCGGGCCCGTAGCCGGGCAGGCCACACATCCACAGCTGATCGAGGTCGAGGGTGAGTTGCTTCTCCGTGACGCCCAGTTCGGCGGCGGCCTCGGCCCGGGTGATCCGGGGATTGGCCTGGAAGTACGGGACCATGTTGAGCAGCCGCACCAGGCGGGTCGACACGCTACTCACAGGTCCGCTCCCGCATGCGCTCGCAGCCGCCCGAGGACGTCCTGGCGCAACGACTCCGGCTCCAGCACGATGGCGTCGGCTCCGCAGCTGGCGACGTCACGCGCCAACCGGTCCTGCCTGCCGATGTCGAGCTCCAGCACGTCGCCGGTGCGCCCGCCCAGGGTGGTCGAAGCCGTGCTGACCGCCTGCCGTCGCAACGCGGTCCCCCGGCCGTCGGCCACCCATACCCTCGCCTGGGAGCTGGGCGGCGCCTCGGCCACGGCCCGGTGCACGATCTCGCGGAGGTCGACGCCGTCGGGCCGACGCACCGAGTCCCGGGCCCCGATGGGCGCGATGTCGACGTCGATTCGCGACAACCGGAACGTGCGCGTGGCGTCGCGGGTGCGGTCGTGCCCGACGAGGTACCAGCGCCCGCTGTAGGTGACCACACCCCACGGCTCGACCTCACGGTCGGTGTAGGGCTCGCTGCGCGAGGCGCGGTGCTTGAAGCGCACGGCCTGCCCTGCGTCGATCGCGGCCAGCAGTACGCCAAGCACGTTCTCCGATCCGCGCAGCCCGGGCAGCGCCGCGGTCGACGTGATCGCCACGGCCGACTCCGGCGCGTCGACGTCCACGCCCGCCGCGCGCAACTTCAGCAGCGCGCCCTGGGTGACGGTGACCAGCTCCGGCGACTCCCACAGCTGGGTCGCCACGGCCACCGCGGCGGCTTCGTCGGCGGTCAACTCCACCGGCGCCAGCGCGTAGGCCTCCCGGTTGATGCGGTAACCCTCGGTGGGATCCAGCGACGACACCCGCCCGGTCTCCAACGGGATGCCGAGATCCCGCAACTCGTTCTTGTCCCGCTCGAACATTCGCGAGAACGCCTCGTCGCTGGGACTATCTGAATATCCGGATACGGTCTCGCGGATGCGCTCGGCCGTGATGAACGTGCGGGTCGACAGCAGTGCGATGACGAGGTTCATCAAGCGCTCGACTTTTGAGATCCCCACCCGGAGAGCTTAAGCCGTGGCGACGGACGCCACCTACATCGACGCGATGAGCCGCTTCACGCGTTCGTCGACCGAGCGGAACGGGTCCTTGCACAGCACCGTGCGCTGCGCCTGGTCGTTCAGCTTGAGATGCACCCAGTCGACGGTGAAGTCACGGCCCGCCGCCTGAGCGGCGCTGATGAACTCGCCTCGCAGCTTGGCGCGCGTGGTCTGTGGCGGTTCGTTGACCGCCGCGTCGATGTCCTCGTCGGTGGTGATGCGGGCGGCCAGGCCCTTGCGCTGCAGCACGTCGAACACGCCGCGGCCGCGCTTGATGTCGTGATAGGCCAGGTCGAGCTGGGCGATCTTGGGATCCGACAACTCCATGTCGTACCGATCCTGATAGCGCTCGAACAGCTTCTTCTTGATGACCCAGTCGACCTCGGTGTCGACCTTGGCGAAGTCCTGGCTCTCGACGGCGTCGAGCTGACGACCCCACAGGTCGACGACCTGCTCGATTTGGGCATTGGGCTCGCGGGTCTGCAGGTGTTCCACGGCGCGGCTGTAATACTCGCGCTGGATGTCCAGCGCGCTGGCCTGCCGGCCGCCGGCCAGCCGAACCGGTCGCCGACCGGTCAGGTCGTGGCTGACCTCGCGGATCGCGCGGATCGGGTTGTCCAGCGAGAAGTCCCGGAACGGCACGCCCGCCTCGATCATCTCGAGCACCAACGCTGCCGTGCCGACCTTCAGCATCGTGGTGGACTCGCACATGTTCGAGTCACCGACGATCACGTGCAGCCGGCGGTACTTCTCGGCGTCGGCGTGCGGCTCGTCGCGGGTGTTGATGATGGGCCTGCTGCGGGTGGTCGCGCTGGACACGCCCTCCCAGATGTGCTCGGCCCGCTGGCTCAGACAGAACGCCGCGGCCTTGGGGGTCTGCAGCACTTTGCCCGCGCCGCAGATCAATTGACGCGTGACCAGGAACGGCAGCAGGACGTCGGAGATCTTGGAGAACTCGCCCGCCCGCACGATGAGGTAGTTCTCGTGGCAGCCGTAGGAGTTGCCCGCGGAGTCCGTGTTGTTCTTGAAAAGGTAGATGTCGCCGCCGATGCCCTCGTCGGCCAGCCGCTGCTCGGCGTCGATGAGGAGGTCCTCGAGCACGCGCTCACCCGCGCGGTCGTGGGTGACCAGCTGGATGAGGCTGTCACACTCGGCCGTCGCGTACTCCGGGTGCGAGCCCACGTCGAGGTACAGCCGCGCGCCATTGCGGAGGAACACGTTGGAGCTGCGGCCCCACGAGACCACCCGCCGGAAGAGGTAGCGGGCAACTTCGTCGGGAGACAGACGTCGGTGGCCGTGAAAAGTGCACGTCACACCGAATTCCGTCTCGATGCCCATGATTCGCCGCTGCACCTAGTCGAGCTTACGGGTTGCCGGTGCCGGACGTATTGACACCCGCCGCGCGTTTCGTAACCACCCTGTCCAAACGAGCCGCGTCGCGCCTGTGGATGAATCGAGCAGTCCGGCCGTTTCGACCGTCACCATCGGGCATGGAATCGGTGACGATGGACCTGGTGGCGGTGCGGGCGATGGCCAGCCACGTACTCGACGGTGCCGCGCGACTCGACGAATTGCATTGGCCGACAATCTCTTCCGATGCGCTGGCCGGGTCTGCGGTCGAATCAGTCGTCGCGCTCCCGTTGGCCGCGGACCGCCTCGCCGACGTCGTCGGGCGGCTGCGCACCTGGGCCGCGACGGTCCGCGCGGCTGCGGCGGACGTCGAACGGGCCGACCTGCAGAATTCCCGCCGGCTCGCCGAGCCGCGATGAGCAGACCGTCGCTGAGCCAGGCTGCGGCGTGGAGCCCGGAGGCGTTGCACCGGGTCGCCGACGCCTGGGACGACACCGCGGCCGTCATCCACGCGGTAGCCGGCACCGCCGCGCAGGCCGGCCGGGACACCGGGCCGACGTGGTCCGGCGCGGGTGCGCAGGCCGCTCGCGAGGACGCCAGCAGGGTCGCCGCGGCAGCCGACGGCGTCGCCAGGGCGCTGGTACTAGCGGCCGTCGCCGCCCGTGACGGCGCAGGCGACATCGCCGCCGCCCAAGCCGACGTCGCAGCCCGTGTCGAGGCGGCCAACGCGGAGGGCTTCCCGATCGACGATGACGGGTCAGCCGTGGCGACGTCGCCATCGGCGCAGCAGGTGCTGCTGAGCGGCGGCGACGCCGGCGTGGCCACCGGGATGCTCGCCGTGCGGGCCACCGAGCTGACGCGGCAGATCACCGCGGCGTTGGATGCGCTGAGAGCGGCCGACGAGGACACCGCCCGCGACGTCCGACGACGCCATGGCGGCCGTGGACCGCCCGATAGACGCTGCCCGGGGCAACACCGACGGCGTGCCGTGGAACCAGCGCATCGCCGCGAACCGCACCACCATCGCGCAGGCGATCGTCGACCGACTCGACGACCCTCTGGCGGCGAACCGCACCGACTTCTACCGCGGACTGCTCGGCGAGATCGACGACCCGGCCGGCGGCGGCCGGCGCATCGACCGGAAGATCCTGGCCTTCGACCCGGCCCGCGATTCGTTGATCGAACTCAACGGCGACCTGGCCGTCGCCACGAGCGTTGCCGTCTTCGTTCCCGGCATGAACACCACCGTCGAGGGCTCCGCTGACACCACCGCGTCCGCCCGGCGCTTCGTGTCGGCGACCGGCGGCCAGGTCGCGGCGATCAGCTACCTCGGCGGACCATTCCCCGCCGACGACGACGTGCTCGGCGCCCTCGCCGAGGCGGCCAGCCCGCGTTTCGCGATCGCCATGGCGCCGCGACTGGTGGCCTTCAGCCGCGACGTCGACGCCACGGTCGACGCCGCCGCCGCCGAGAGGGGACGGCCGATACCGGTTACCTACGTCGGGCACTCCTACGGCGGCTCGATCCTCGGAACGGCCGAGGCGATGGGACTGACCGCCGACCGGACGCTGTACGCCGCGGCAGCCGGGGCAGGTGTCGGCGTCGACCGTCCCGACGAGTGGCACAACCTGAATCCGCACGTCCTGCGCTTCTCGATGACAGCCCCGGCGGACCCCATCCAGCTGGTCCAGGGCCTGCCCGGCGGACCACACGGCGCAGATCCCGACCGGATGCCCGGCGTAATCCATTTGGCCACAGGTCATTACGACGACGGCCGGTTGATGGCGGGCCCGGCCGCGCACACCGACGTCCTCGCCGACCCGGCATCCGACGCATGGCGCAACGTCCTGGCCGTCATCACGGGCGATCGCCCCCACATCGTGCTGGCCGGCTGACCGCCGGTGGCCGGCTCAACGGGCTAGAGTCGGTTCGAGCAGGCGGTCAGTCGGCGCGAAGAGGAGAACCTGATGGGCTTCAACCCCAGAGACGCAATCGAATCGGTCAAGGACATCGCGACCAACGCCGTCGAGCGGTCGGCCGACATCGTCGACAGCGCCGGCCTGGTCATCAAGGGCGACGTGTCGGCCGGGGTGGAGGGCATCGTCTCGAGCTCGATGGACATCGCCACCCATTCGGTCGACAAGATCAAGGAGATCGTCACCGGCCGCGACGCCCTCGACGAAATCGAGTAGAGGTTAGGCCTCGCCGGCTTCGGAGCCCTCGACCGGCAGCAGCGATTCGAGAGCCGAACCGGTGATGCGGCGGAACGCTCGCCGCGGCCGGTTGACGTCCAGGATCGCGATCTCCAGGGTGGCCGGTCCGAGCGTTCGCGGCTCGGCACCGCCGCTCACGCTGGCCGCGATGCCCGACTTGAGTGCATCGACCGCGATCTTGACGGCGCCGCTCAGAGTGGAGTTCTCGGTGAACGAGTCGTTGAGCGCGGTGATGATCGGCTCGGTGGTACCGCCCATGACGACGAAGTGTGGCTCGTCCGCAATGGAACCGTCATAGGTGATGCGGTACAGCTCTGGCGGTTTCGTCTCCCCATAGTGCGCTACCTCGGCCACGCAGAGCTCGACCTCGTAGGGCTTGGCCTGCTCCGTGAAGATGGTGCCCAGGGTCTGGGCGTACACGTTCGCGAGCTGGCGGCCCGTGACGTCACGCCGGTCGTAGGCATACCCCCGGGTGTCGGCGAACTGAATGCCACCGCGCCGGAGGTTGTCGAACTCGTTGAACCTGCCGACCGCTGCGAAACCGACCCGGTCGTACAGCTCGGAGACCTTCTGCAGCGACCGCGACGGGTTCTCGGCGACGAACAGCACACCGCCGGAGTACGCCAGGGCGATTACGCTGCGGCCGCGGGAGATACCCTTGCGCGCCAGTTCGGAACGCTCACGCATCGCCTGTTCGGGCGAGATGAAGTACGGGAAGCTCACAGCTCGACCGTCCCGTCGTCGATGCCGTAGGAGTCATCACGCGACCGGGCCTCGATCACCTGGCGGGCCAGGCCCGCGATGCGCTCCTCGGTGACCTCCTCCGCGCCCTCGGCCCCGATCAGCACGGCCGTCGGGTAGATGCCGCGGACCAGGTCGGGACCGCCGGTGGCCGAGTCGTCGTCCGCGGCGTCGTACAGGGCCTCGATGGCCACCCCGAGCGCCGAGTCCGCATCGGTCACGCGGGAGTAGAGCTTCTTGATCGACGACTTCGCGAAGATGGACCCCGACCCCACCGACTGGTAGCCCTCGAGTTCGACGTTCCAGCCACCGGCGGCGTCGAACGACACGATGCGTCCAGCACCCAGCGGGTTCGGATCATCGAGGTCGTAACCCACCAGCAATGGCAGTGCCACGAAACCCTGCAGGGCGGCACCGAGGTTGCCGCGCACCATGATCGCCAACCGGTTCACCTTGCCGGCGAACGTCAGGGCGACACCCTCGAGCTTCTCGTAGTGCTCGAGTTCGACGGCGTAGAGCCGGGCGAACTCCACGGCGATGGCGGCGGTGCCGGCGATGCCCGTCGCGGTGTAGTCGTCGGTGACGTGAATCTTCTGCACGTCGCGTCCGGCGATCATGTTGCCCTGGGTCGACCGGCGGTCACCCGCGATCAGGACGCCGCCCGGGAACTTGATCGCGACGATCGTGGTGCCGTGGGGCGCCGCATTCGAGACCGGCACGGCACCGACCGGGACGTTTCCTAGCGGGACGTCACCAACCCCCGCGGGCAGCAGGTGGGGCGCTTGCCGACGCAGCATCTCCGAGAAGGACGACATGTCCATGGGCACCGCGTGCGGTGTGGGGGCTCCGAAGATCTGGGGGGATGACAGCCGATCGCTATGCGGCCAGGTCACTGTCCGCCCTTTTGGACGTACGCGCGCACGAAGTCCTCCGCGTTCTCCTCGAGCACGTCGTCGATCTCGTCGAGCAGATCGTCGGTCTCCTCGGCGAGCTTCTCGCGACGCTCCTGGCCGGCCGCAGTGCTGCCGGTGGGGTCGTCGTCATCGCCGCCGCCACCGCGCTTGGTCTGCTCCTGAGCCATCGCTGCCTCCTGCTCGTCATTCGTCGGCGCCTTTGCTCTTGGCGTGAGCGCTCATCGGCACCCTCTAGGGGCGCCGGCTGTTTCCACCCTACCGGTCGGTGGTCGGATTGCCGGTTGTCAGGTCGTGAGCTGCTCGACGAGTTCGGCTGCGCTGTCCACCGAGTCGAGCAACGCCCCGACGTGGGCCTTGCTTCCGCGCAGCGGCTCCAGCGTCGGGATCCGCACCAGCGAGTCGCCGCCGAGGTCGAAGATGACCGAGTCCCAACTGGCCGCGGCGATGTCCGCGCCGAACCGGCGCAGGCACTCGCCGCGGAAGTACGCGCGCGTGTCGGTGGGCGGGTTGTCGACGGCGTCGATCACCTGCTGCTCGGTCACCAAGCGCTTCATCGAACCCCTGGCCACCAACCGGTTGTACAGACCCTTGTCGAGTCGGACGTCGGAGTACTGGAGGTCGACCAGGTGCAGCCGCGGCGCGGACCAGCCGAGGTTCTCCCGCTGCCGGAAGCCTTCCAGCAGACGCAGCTTGGCCGGCCAGTCGAGCAGTTCCGCGCACTCCATCGGATCGCGCTCGAGCAGATCGAGCACGTGCGCCCACGTCTCGAGCACGCGCGTCGCCGACGGGTCGGGATCGCGCGCGTCGACCAGCTTGGCCACCCGGTCGAGGTAAATGCGTTGCAGCGCAAGGGCAGTCAACTCGCGACCGTCGGACAGGGCGATGGTCGCCCGCAGCGACGGGTCCCGGCTCACCACGTGGACGGCGTGCACCGGCCGCGCCAGCGCCAGGTCGGAGAGGTCCAGCCCGTAGGCGGCGCCCTCCTCGATGAGATCGAGCACCAGCGACGTGGTGCCGACCTTGAGGTAGGTCGACGTCTCGGCGAGGTTGGCGTCGCCGATGATGACGTGCAGTCGCCGGTACTTGTCGGCGTCGGCGTGCGGTTCGTCGCGGGTGTTGATGATGCCGCGCTTGAGGGTGGTCTCGAGGCCGACCTCCACCTCGATGTAGTCGGCCCGCTGGGTCAATTGGAACCCCGGCTCGTCGCCGGATGGGCCGATGCCGACCCGACCGGAGCCGGTGACCACCTGACGGGACACCAGGAAAGGCGTCAGCCCGGCGATCACCGCCGAGAAGGGGGTCTGGCGGCTCATCAGGTAGTTCTCGTGGGTGCCGTACGACGCGCCCTTGCCATCGACGTTGTTCTTGTACAGCTGCAACTTCGCCGCACCCGGCACGCTGGCCACGTGCCGCGCCGCCGCCTCCATCACCCGCTCGCCCGCCTTGTCCCAGATGACGGCGTCGATCGGGTCGGTCACCTCGGGCGCGGAGTACTCCGGGTGGGCATGGTCGACGTACAGCCGGGCGCCGTTGGTCAGGATCATGTTCGCCGCACCGACCTCATCGGCGTCCACGATCGGCGGCGGTCCGCTGGCGCGGCTCAGATCGAAGCCGCGGGCGTCGCGCAGCGGCGACTCCACCTCGTAGTCCCACCGCGTCCGCTTCGCCCGCTGGATACCCGCGGCGGCGGCGTAGGCGAGCACGGCCTGCGTCGACGTGAGAATCGGATTCGCGGTCGGATCGGACGGCGAGGAGATGCCGTATTCGACCTCGGTACCGATGATCCGTTGCATGCCCTCACCCTAGGGGAAGCCCATCGGCCGCGGTCACGGCCCACGGTTGCGGGTCGGGCCCCTGAGGGTCCTGCTCGTCGAGGACGAGCCACTGTTGGCCTCGTCGCTTCGATCGGGTTGCGCGTCGACGGCCGGATCACCGTCGCTGGATCCCTCCCGGCGGGAGGCTCGGCGCGACGGCACGTCCATCCCGCTGACGCCCCGGAGTGCGGGCTGCTGGAATACCTCGTCCGCAACCGCGACACCGTGTCACCAGGTCGGAGATCCTGCACGACGTGTGGGACGCCAACTACTGGCGGACCGCCCTGTGCGGCAACGTGTTTCGGGTCAACTCCCGGACGCGCGCGACCGCCTGACGTTGCGGATCCGAACCGCTACAGGTACTGCCCCAGGTTCGACTCGGTGTCGATGGCGCGGCTGGCACTGCTGCTCTTGCCGGTGACCAGCGTGCGGATGTAGACGATTCGCTCGCCCTTCTTGCCGGAGATGCGAGCCCAGTCGTCCGGGTTGGTGGTGTTGGGCAGATCCTCGTTCTCGGCGAACTCGTCGACGATCGAGTCCAGCAGATGCTGGATCCGCAGGCCGCGCTGACCGCTCTCCAGCACCGACTTGATCGCGTACTTCTTGGCGCGGTCGACGACGTTCTGGATCATCGCGCCGGAGTTGAAGTCCTTGAAGTACATGACTTCCTTGTCACCGTTGGCGTAGGTGACCTCCAGGAATCGGTTGTCGTCGATCTCGGCGTACATCCGGTCGACGACCTTCTCGATCATGGTCTTCACGCACAGCGCGCGATCACCGGAGAACTCGGCCAGGTCGTCGGCGTGCAACGGCAGGTCCTCGACGAGGTACTTGGAGAAGATGTCCATCGCCGACTCGGCATCCGGGCGCTCGATCTTGATCTTGACGTCGAGCCGACCCGGCCGCAGGATCGCCGGGTCGATCATGTCCTCGCGGTTGGAGGCGCCGATGACGATCACGTTCTCGAGGCCTTCGACGCCGTCGATCTCGCTCAGCAGCTGAGGAACCACGGTCGTCTCCACGTCCGACGACACGCCGGTGCCGCGGGTGCGGAAGATCGAGTCCATCTCGTCGAAGAACACGATGACGGGGGTGCCCTCGGACGCCTTCTCCCTGGCGCGCTGGAAGATCAGCCGGATGTGGCGCTCGGTCTCGCCGACGAATTTGTTCAGCAGCTCCGGGCCCTTGATGTTGAGGAAGTAGGACTTCGCCTCCCTGGCATCCTCACCACGGACCTCGGCCATCTTCTTGGCCAGTGAGTTGGCGACGGCCTTGGCGATGAGCGTCTTGCCGCAGCCGGGCGGGCCGTACAGCAGCACGCCCTTCGGTGGCCGCAGCGAGTACTCGCGATAGAGGTCCTTGTGCAGGAACGGCAGTTCGACGGCATCGCGAATCTGCTCGATCTGCCGGGTGAGGCCGCCGATGTCGTGATAGCTCACGTCGGGCACCTCCTCCAGGACCAGATCCTCGACCTCGGCCTTGGGGATGCGCTCGAAGGCGTACCCGGCCTTGGTGTCGACCAGCAGGGAGTCACCAGGCCGCAGCTTCCTGGGCTTCCAGTCGTCGTCATCGTCGGACTCGAGCTCCTCGGGCAGGAACTCCGCGGCGACCAGCGGCTCGGCCAGCCAGACGATGCGCTCCTCGTCGGCGTGACCGACGACCAGCGCCCGGTGCCCGTCGGCGAGGATCTCGCGCAGCGTGCTGATCTCGCCCACTGCCTCGTACGCACCGGCCTCGACCAGAGTCAGGGCCTCGTTGAGCCGGACCGTCTGACCCTGCTTGAGGTCCTTCACCTCGATGTTCGGCGAGCACGTCAGCCGCATCTTGCGGCCGGACGTGAACACGTCGACGGTGTCGTCCTCGTGGGTGGCCAGCAAGACGCCGTAGCCGCTGGGCGGCTGACCCAGGCGGTCGACCTCCTCGCGCAGCGCCAGCAACTGCTGACGGGCCTCCTTGAGGGTGTCCATCAGCTTGGCGTTACGCGCCGCGAGGGAGTCGATGCGCGCTTCGAGTTGATGCACGTCCCGCGCACTGCGGAGGCCGCTATTGGGCCCGACCGCCTGCTCGAGCTGCTCTCGAAGCGCGGTGGCTTCGCGGCGCAATTCTTCCAATTCGGCAGCGTCATCGCTGGACATGGGCTGTGACTCACTCATGTTGCGTTCCTCCCCGCACCGAAAGCTGGTGCAGTAACAACATCAACGCTACCGGCGATTCAAATTTTGTGTGCGGTGTAGGAATTCGACACACCAGCAACACTTGTTAACCTCATACCCGAGTAGAGCCCTTCGAAAGGACAGCCGTGATCCTGAAAACCCTCGTTACCGGCGTGGCAGCAGCAGCCGTCGTAGCCGCAGCAGCGGGTGGTGTGACGTCCATTGCATCGAGCATGGGCTCGGGCGCGCCATCGACCACGGCGCAGATTGCACCGGTGGTCAAGGGCATCCCGCTCCCCGACGCACCGGCTCCGGACCTCCAGGCTCCGCTGCTGCAGACCCTGCAGGGCCTCGCCGGCGGAGGCTCGTTCTCCGGCGCCAAGGGCTCGTACATCCAGGGCGGCCTCGGCCGCTTCGAGGGCATCGCCGCCGACCGGGAGTACAGCAAGGCAGCGGCGAAGGGCTACTTCCCGCTGAGCTTCATCGTCGCGGACATCGACTCCGACGGCACTTCGGCCACGGCGAACGTCACCGCCACCGCGAACACCGGCGGCACCAAGACCGAACCGGTCCTGTTCGTCGCGGGTCCCAGCCCGACGGGCTGGCAGATCTCCAAGCAGTCCGCCCTGGCACTGCTGTCGTCGTCGAGCTGATCCAGCTCGCCGGCTGAATTCAGAACCGGTGCGTCGCCACCTCGCGGTGACCCTGAGCGCCGTCACCGTGGTGGCGGCGCTCGGGCTTGCCGGGTGCTCGACCCCGGGCCAGCGGCCGGTGGCACAAACCGAGCGCCCGATGGTCACCACGTCGATCCCGGCGATGCCGACGGTGGCTCCCCTTCCGCCGGTCGAGCAACTGACCGGTGTGGTCTACCGGCTCGCCGACACGTCGGTTCCCGCTGAGCAGAAGGTCGGTCTGGTCCAGTACGCCACCGCGGACGACCAGCCGGCGTTGGCCAACTTCGGCCAGGCGTTGGCGGCCAGCGGGTTCACGCCCGTGACCGTGGACGCGACCGGCCTGCAGTGGTCGGGCGAACCCGGACACGTCGTCGCCTCCGTCACGATCGGCTCGGCCAACCCCCAGGTGCAGCCGTTCACGTTTCCGATGGAGTTCGTACCGATCCGCGACACCTGGCAGCTGAGCAAGCGGACCGCCGACCAGTTGTTGCCCTTCGGCGCGACGCGACCGACGGGCTAGCTGGAGCGCCGTTAGACCGCCGGGCGCTTGCGTCGGTACGGCGCCGGCGTCACGGTTCCTGGAGCGAGCTTGCGCGCGCTGACCAGGAACGCCGTGTGGCCGCGCATCGAATGCTGCGGACGAACGGCCAGCCCGACGACGTCCCACCCGCGCTGGAGCGACTCCCACGCCCGGGGCTCGGTCCAGCACAGCTGCTCCCGCATGGCTTCGACCACCCGCGACAGCTGCGTCACGGTCGCGACGTACACCATCAGGACGCCACCGGACACCAGCGCTTCCGCCACGGCCTCGAGGACCTCCCACGGTGCCAGCATGTCGAGCACGGCGCGGTCGACCTCGGGTCCGTCGTAGGTATTCAGGTCGGCGATCCGCAGGTCCCAGTTGGCAGGCCGCTCGCCGAAGAACGTGACGACGTTGCGCTCGGCGTGGGCGGCATGGTCATCCCGCAGCTCGTAGGACACGACCGTGCCCTCCGACCCGACGGCCCGCAGCAGCGAGCAGGTCAGTGCACCGGACCCGGCGCCGGCCTCGAGCACCCGCGCACCGGGGAAGATGTCGCCCTCGTGCACGATCTGAGCGGCGTCCTTCGGGTAGATGACCTGCGCCCCGCGGGGCATTGACAGCACGTAGTCCATCAGCAGGGGCCGTAGCACCAGGAATGGGTCTCCATTGGCGGACTTGACCACGCTGCCCTCGGGCTGGCCGAGGACGGAGTCGTGCGAGATGCCCCCGCGGTGGGTGTGGTATTCGCCGCCCGGGGTGAGGACCATCGTGTAGTGCCGCCCCTTGGCGTCGGTCAACTGGACACGATCGCCGACGTCGAACGGACCGGTGCGCTTCACAGCCGATCAGCCTGCCAGCAGACCCGCCGCACCTGGTGCCCGGGGTTGTCGGCGGCAGGTTTTACGCTGCCATCGTGATCGACGACGCAGCGGTGGCACCGGAGGCCTCGGGTACGCCCGAAGTGCCCGCCCGCCGTCCCGCGCTGTCACCGTCGCGGGCCAGCGACTTCAAGCAGTGCCCGCTGCTCTACCGCTTCCGGGCGATCGACCGGTTGCCGGAGCCGTCCTCGCCCGCCCAGGTCCGCGGAACAGTGGTGCACGGGGCGCTGGAGCGGCTCTACGCGCTCCCGGCCGCAAGCCGCGGACCCGACACCGCCCTGACGCTGATCGAGCCGGCCTGGCAGGAGCTTGCCGCGTCGCGGCCCGAACTCGCCGACGATCTGGACCCGGCCCTTCGCACCCAGCTGCTCGACGAGGCGAGGGCACTGCTGTCGGGCTACTACCGGCTGGAGGACCCCACCCGCTTCGACCCCGAGAGTTGCGAGCAGCGGGTCGAGGTCGAACTGTCCGACGGCACGCTGCTGCGTGGCTTCGTCGACCGCATCGACGTCGCCGCCACCGGGGAGATGCGGGTGGTGGACTACAAGACGGGCCGGGCCCCCGCCGCGGCGCGCGAACTCGCCGAGGTGAAGGCGATGTTCCAGATGAAGTTCTACGCGGTCGCGCTGTTGCGGTCCCGCGGAGTGCTGCCCGCCCGGCTTCGGCTGATCTACCTCGCCGACGGCCAGGTGCTGGACTACACCCCCGACCTCGACGAGCTGATCCGGTTCGAGAGGACGCTGATGGCGATGTGGCGGGCCATCCAGTCCGCCGGTGTGAGCGGCGACTTCCCGCCGAAACCCTCGCGAATGTGCGACTGGTGCGCGCACCACGAACACTGCCCGACGTTCGGCGGCACGCCACCGCCCTACCCGGGCTGGCCCGTCCCCGCCGAGCAGGCCCAACACACCGGTCAGGCCGAACCCGCCGCATGATCGACTGCCACTACCGTCGGCTCGGCACCGACGGCGACCGTCAGGTCTTCGAGTCGACGATGGGTACCGCCAGCAACTGGGACGCTCGCATCCAGCACGGGTCACCGCCGCTGGCGTTGTTGACCAAGGTCATCGAGGAGCTCGCTGCCGACTCCGACGGGATGCGCATCGGCCGCGTCACCCTCGACCTGCTCGGCGCCGTGCCGGTCGCCCCGGTGACGGTGCGGGCGTGGGTCCTGCGCCCCGGGACGCGGATCTCGTTGATGACCGCGGAGATGACTGCGGCGGCCGACGGTGACGATCGGGTGGTCGCCCGGGTGACGGCCTGGCTGCTGGCCCCGTCCGACACCCGTGACGTCGCCACCGACCGATATCCGCCACTCGTCGAGGGCGAGGCGGCAACTCAGGAACATGGCTGGGCGGGCGCACCTGGATATTTGGAGACGGTGAGCTGGCGCTCGCAGACCACCGCGGCGGGCGACGCCGCGATCGGGTGGCTCAGTCCCGTGGTGCCGTTGGTCGCCGGGGAGGACGCCACCGACGTCCAGCGGTTGATGATGGTGGTCGATTCGGCCAACGGCGTCGGCGCCGCACTCGACCCGCAGCGGTTCGTGTTCATGAACACCGACACCACCGTGCATCTGCATCGGACTCCGCGTGGCAGTGACTTCGCCTTGCGCGCAAGGGGTTCCATCGGCCCCGACGGAATCGGCGTCACCACCGCGGAGATCTTCGATCGGCAGGGCTTCATCGGCACGTCGGCGCAGACCCTGCTGGTCCAGCGCCGCTGACTATGTCAGCGGGGTGAGCTCCTGCAGCATCGTCGGCACCAGTTCCCCCACGGTCGGGTGGATGTGCATGCTCCGCGAGATCGCCGTGTACGGCAGCTTCGCCGCCATGACGTCGAGGATGTCTTGAACCACCTCGTCGCCGCCGACGCCGAGGATGGCCGCGCCGAGGATCTCGTGGGTCGCGGCGTCGACGACGACCTTCATGAAGCCCTGGGTCTCGCCCTTCTCGACCGCGCGGCCGACCTTCGTCATGGGCCGTTTGCCCACCAGCGCGGGGCGCCCAGACTTGCGCACCTCGTCAGCCGTCAGGCCCGCCCGCCCGAGCGGCGGATCGATGTAGAGCGCGTAGGTCGGCACCCGGTCGCTCACTCGGCGAGGGTCGTCGTCGAGCAGGTTCGCGGCGACGATCTCGAAGTCGTTGTACGAGGTGTGGGTGAACGCTCCCCTGCCGTTGCAGTCACCCATCGCCCACACACCGTCGACGCTGGCGCGCAGTTGATCGTCGACGACGACGTAGCCACGCGCGTCGGTGTCGATCCCGGCCACGTCGAGGCCGAGGTCGTCGGTGTTGGGCCGCCGGCCCGTCGCCACCAGAAGGTGCGTTCCGGACACCGGCTCCGCGCCGTCGCGCGGGTAGAGGTCGAAGCCGGTTCCCTTCTCGTGCTTGGCGATTCGCATCTCGGTGGCGCCGAGGTGGACTTCGATGCCCTCGGCCTCGAGGATCTCCTGGATCGCCGCGGAGACGTCCTCGTCCTCACGGGCGGTGACCCGCGGACCCCGCTCGACGACGCTGACGCGGGCCCCGAAGCGGCGGTACATCTGTGCGAATTCGAGCCCGATGTAGCTGGCGCCGATGATCACCAAATGCTCGGGCACGGCGTCGAGTTCCAGGATGCCGACGTTGGTGAGGTAGTCGACGTCCGCGAGGCCCGGGATGTCCGGCGCGGTGGCTCGGCCGCCGACGTTCAGGAAGATCCGGTCGGACTCGAGTACCTGCTCGTCGACGCGGACGGTGTGCGGGCCCTCGAAGCGCGCGTGGCCGCGGATGAAGGTGCAGCCGTCCATGCCCTCCAGCCAGGACTCCAGGCCGCGGCGGTCGTCCAGCATGATCGCGTCCTTGCGTGCCTTCACGGCCGCCATGTCGACGGTGACGTCGCCCGTCACGATGCCGTAGTCGGCACCGCGGCGGGCGGCGTGGGCGACGTGCGCGCTGGCCACCAGGGTCTTGGTGGGGATGCAGCCGGTGTTGACGCAGGTTCCGCCGACGAGCTTGCGTTCGATCACCGCCACCGACTGACCGGCGGCGGTCAACCTGCCCGCCAGGGGCGGCCCGGCCTGCCCGGCGCCGACGATGATGGCGTCGAATCTCGTTGTCACGTGCGATCTCTCAGATGACGGTGGCCAAAGCGACCACGGCGAAGCCGGCGAGGACCGCGACGACGTCCTCGGTGATCGCGATGGGTAGGTCGCGGCCACCGTTGCGCGCGACCAGTCGACTGCGTGCCTCGTAACCGCCGAGTGTGCCGAGCACCCCGCCGATCATGCCAGCGCCGATCCCCAGGAACGTGTGGTGCCAACCCGCCCCGATCACGGCGCCGGCGAAGGCGCCGGTGACCAGGCGGGCGATGAACTGGGGCGGGACCTTGCGGCTGGGCGTGGCCGGCAGTTGATCGGTGACCAGTTCCACGACCAGGAGCACGGTCAGCACGCCCACCGTCACCGGGTGCCCGACCCACTGCGCCCAGGTGCCCTCGACGGGCAACCAGCCCAGGAAGGCGCCCCACGCTACGGCCGCGGGCGGGGTCAGAGCCCGCAGTCCGGCGACGACGCCGATGAGAAGCGCGAACACGATGATCAGCACTTGCGTCATGGCGAGAAAGCTAACACTGAATCATCAGAAGCGGCAGAACCTTATGTCGGACGCCAGGATTGCCTTGGCGCCAATGGCCGCCAACTCGTCCATGATCGCGTTGACCGTTCGGCGCGGCACCAGCGCCCGCACCGCGACCCAGGCCGGATCGGCCAACGGCGCGATGGTGGGCGACTCCAGCCCCGGCGTCACGGCGGTCGCCCGGTCCAGAACCGTACGCGGGCAGTCGTAGTCGAGCATCAGGTACTGCTGGCCGAACACCACTCCCTGGACGCGGCCTGCAAGCTGGTCGCGGCCGGCTGCGGTGGCGGGGTCTGGGTCGACGCGTTCGATCAGCACGGCCTCCGAATCACAGAGCGGCTCACCGAACGCCACCAGCCCGTGCAACCCGAGGGTGCGGCCCGTCCCGACGATGTCAGCGATGACGTCGGCGAGTCCGAGTTGCACCGAGATCTCCACAGCACCGTCGAGCCGGATCACCGTCGCGTCGATTGCCCTGCCCGCCAGATCCTTTCGCACCAGATTCGGATAGGCGGTGGCGATTCGCTTGCCCGCCAACTCGTCGACCGTCCAGTCTCGTCCGGCCGGGGCGGCATAGCGGAATGTCGACGAGCCGAACCCGAGTGCCAGGCGTTCGGTGACGGGTGCATCGGATTCCTGAGCCAGGTCGCGGCCGGTGATGCCGAAGTCCAGCTCCCCCGACCCGACGTAGATCGCGATGTCCTTGGGCCTCAAGAAGAAGAACTCCACGTTGTTCGCGGGGTCGACGACGGTCAGATCCTTGGGGTCGCGCCGTCGGCGGTACCCGGCCTCGGAAAGGATCTCCGCGGCGGACTCGCTGAGCGCGCCCTTGTTGGGCACGGCGACGCGCAGCATGGGTGCGCTGGTCGCCGATGAGCCGCTTGCGCGAAGAGAATCAGTCGCCGATGAGCCGCTTGCGCGAAGAGAATCAGTCGCCGATGAGCCGCTTGCGCGAAGAGAATCAGTCATAGCTTGGCGTAGACGTCGTCGAGGGTCAGACCGCGCGAGATCATCAGCACCTGCGTCCAGTACAGCAGCTGGCTGATCTCACCGGCGAGCGCGTCGTCGCCCTCGTGCTCGGCGGCGAGCCACACCTCGCCGGCCTCTTCGAGGATCTTCTTGCCCAAGCCGTGCACGCCACCGTCCAGCGCCTTGACGGTGCCACTGCCTGCGGGTCGGGTGCGCGCACGCTCGCTGAGTTCGTCGAACAGCGCGTCGAAGGTCTTCACGGCAGGCGATTGTTCCACGCCCGCCGCACCGAAGTCACGGCGGTTTCCCCGCCGCAGGCGTCAGGCGGTCGCCGCTGGCTTGGGTGCGTTTCGGTCGACGGCCAGGATGTTGCCGTGCATGTCCTCCAGGGACACGCCCTTGGTCTCCTGAACCCACCGCCAGACGAAGAGGCCCGACAGCACCGCACACAGGCCGTAGAACCCGTATGCCACGCCGAGGTGGTCCCGCAAACTGGGGAACGTCACGGTGATCAACCAGTTCGCCGCCCATTGGCCCGCGGCCGCCAGGCCAAGGGCCGCAGCCCGGATGCGGTTGGGGAACATCTCGCCGAGCAGTACCCACACCACCGGCCCCCACGACATGCCGAACGCGATGACGAACACGTTGGCCGCGACCAACGCGATGGGACCGGCCGCGCCGGCGAGGAAGGGCTTCCCGTCCGCCCCCAATCCGGCGGTTCCGAAGATGACCGACATCGTCACCAGCGACACGGCCATGCCCGTCGACCCGATCAACAGCAACGGCTTACGCCCGACCTTGTCGATCAGGGCGATGGCGATGAGCGTGGTGAGGATGTTGACGACCGACGTGATGACCGTGATCACGAAGGAGTCGCCCTCGGAGAATCCGACCGCCTCCCACAGCACGTTGGAGTAGTAGAAGATCACGTTGATACCTACGAACTGCTGGAAGATCGACAGGCCAAGCCCGACCCAGACGATGCCGTAGATACCGCCGGTCGGCTTGCGCAGATCCTTCCACGACGGCTTGTCCTCGCGCTCCAGCGTCTCCCTGATCCGATCGATGGTGATCTCGAGGTTCTTCTCCCCGAGCAGCATGTTGAGGACGTGGCGCGCTTCCGGGATCTTGTGGCTTGCAACGAGATAGCGCGGCGACTCCGGAATGGTGAAGGCCAGCAGCCCGTAGACGAGGGCGGGCACCATCATCACCAGGAACATCCAGCGCCAGGCTTCCATGCCCAGCCACAGGTCCTTGTTCGCGCCGCCGGCGAGCTGTGCCAAGCCGTAGTCGATGGCGAGCGACAGGAAGATGCCCGACACGATGGCCAGCTGCTGCAGCGAGCCGAGCCGACCTCGGATCCGCGGCGGTGAGGTTTCCGCGATGTAGGCCGGCGCGATCACCGAGGCGATGCCCACCCCGATCCCGCCGACGACGCGGAACAGGACGACGATCCACACGTTTGGCGCCAGCGCGGTTCCGATCGCGCTGATGAAGAAGAACACCGCCGCGATCTTCATGACGGAGATGCGGCCGATCCGGTCGGCGATGCGGCCGGCAGTCATGGCACCGGCGGCGGCACCCAGGAGGGCCGACGCCACGGCAACGCCCAAGGCGTAGTCGCCGATGCCGAAGTCTTCCTGAATGGAGGCGACCGCACCGTTGATCACCGCGCTGTCGTAGCCGAACAGCAGACCGCCGAGGGCGGCCACGGATGCGATTCGAATGGCGGTGCGTCCGGACGAGAAGTCCTCGTCGGTGATCTCCGACGCTCCGTCCGACACGGGGGGTCCCTGGCCAGCCATGGGTTTCCTTTCGCAGCGCTGCGTGATGTCTGTCACACAACGATAGGCCACCGCGGCGACCGAAATGGCCGAATGTCAGTTGGCGTCGGAGGCTGTGATACCCGGGTCCTACGCCAGCAAATCGTCGACCTCGGTCAGCTCAGCATGGATGGCCGCAAGGGTCTCGACGTCCATCCCAGCCAACGACGAGACGTGCCGGCGGCGCGGGCCGTCCGGCACCTCGACGTCGTTCGGCACCACCAGGACTGGACAGCCCGCCGCCTCGGCGGCCTGCGCACCGGTCACCGAATCCTCGATGGCCAGGCACTGCGCCGCTTCCACCCCCAGCAGCCGAGCCGCGCGTAGATACGGGTCCGGGGCCGGCTTGGCGTGCTCGACCTCGTCACCGCACACCGACGCTGAGAAGTACTGACTGCCAATGCTTTTGAGCGCGCGCTCGGTGAGACCGCGACGCGTGTTGGTCACCAGCGCCATCGGAACGCCTGCGGCCTGCAGCACGTCCAGCAGTTCACGAGCACCGGGCAGCCAGGTCAGGCCCTGCTCGAACAGTTCGCCGGTGTACTCGTGCAGCCAGTCCGCCGACCGCTCCATCGCGACCGGGTCCTGCTCCAGGCCCAGGTCGGTGTACACGATGCGCATCAGGCCCTCCGAGGAACTGCCGACCGTCGTGGTCCGTACCTCGGGCGTCAAGACCCCGCCAAGGCGGGCATACAACGCCTGCAGCGAGACGTCCCAGAGCTTCTCCGAATCGACGAGGGTGCCGTCCATGTCGAATAGGACGGCCCGCAGCACCGCCTGCATCAGTCCTCCGGGTTGTAGCCGAGGTTGGGCGCCAGCCAACGCTCGGCCTCCTTCAACGTCCAGCCCTTGCGCTTGGCGTAGTCGGCAACCTGGTCCTGCGAGATCCGGCCGACCACGAAGTACTGCGACTGCGGATGCGAGAAGTACCAGCCGCTGACGGCGGCACCGGGCCACATCGCCATCGACTCGGTCAGCTCGATACCGGTGCGCTCCTTGACGTCCATCAGGTTCCAGAGCGTCGCCTTCTCGGTGTGCTCGGGGCAGGCCGGATAGCCGGGGGCCGGGCGGATGCCGACGTACTTCTCACCGATGAGCGCTTCGTTGTCCAACTGCTCGTCGGGCTGAAAGCCCCAGAACTCCTTGCGGACTCGCTGGTGCATCCGTTCGGCGAACGCCTCCGCCAGCCGGTCGGCGAGCGACTCCAGCAGGATTGCGTTGTAGTCGTCGTTGGCCGCCTTGAACTCGGCGATCTTGTCCTGAATGCCGAGCCCGGTGGTGACCGCGAACGCGCCGACGTAGTCGCCCAGCCCAGTGTCCTTGGGCGCGACGAAGTCGCCGAGGCTCCGGTTCGGGATGCCGTCGCGGTGCTCGCCCTGCTGGCGCAGGTTGCGCAGGGTGGTGAGCACCTCGGTCCGGCTCTCGTCGGTGTAGACCTCGACGTCGTCGCCGACCGCATTCGCCGGGAAGAAGCCGATCACGCCGTTGGCGGTCAGCCACTTCTCCTTGACCAGGGTGTCGAGCATCTCTTGGGCGTCGTCGTACAGCTTGCGGGCCGTCTCGCCGGCGACCGGGCTGTTCAGGATGTCCGGGAACCGGCCCTTCATCTCCCAGGCGTTGAAGAACGGCTGCCAGTCGATGTACTCGCGCAACTCGGCGAAGTCATAGTCGAGGAATTCGCGGACGCCCAGGCCCTGGGCGGGCACCGGCGGCGTGTAGCCGTCCCAGTCGATCGGCGTGCGGTTCGCCCGCGCCTTCTCCAGCGTCAGCATCGGCCGCTCGCTCTTCTGGGCGTGGCGCTCGCGCAGTGACGCGTAGTCGGCCTCGGTGGCCTCCAGCAGGGCCGGCCGCTGCTTGTCGTCGAGCAGCGCGGCAGCGACGGGCACCGATCGCGACGCGTCCTTGACCCAGACGACCGGACCGCTGCGCCGCGGTGCCACCTTCACCGCGGTGTGGGCGCGCGAGGTGGTCGCGCCGCCGATCAGCAGCGGAATCTCCAGCCCCTGGCGCTCCATCTCGACGGCGAAGTTGACCATCTCGTCCAGCGACGGCGTGATCAGGCCGGACAACCCGATGATGTCGGCGTCGTGCTCCTTGGCCGCATCCAGGATCTTCTGCGCGGGCACCATCACGCCGAGGTCGATCACCTCGTAGTTGTTGCACTGCAGGACGACTCCGACGATGTTCTTGCCGATGTCGTGGACGTCGCCCTTGACCGTCGCCATGATGATCGTGCCGTTGGTGTCCTTCGCCTGCGCTGCGCCGGACGTCACCTTCTCCGCCTCGATGAACGGCAGCAGGTACGCCACGGCCTTCTTCATCACCCGGGCCGACTTCACGACCTGGGGCAGGAACATCTTGCCCGCGCCGAAGAGGTCGCCGACGACGTTCATGCCGTCCATCAGCGGGCCCTCGATGACCTCGATCGGGCGACCACCCGCGGCCTCGATCTCGGCCCGCAGCTCCTCGGTGTCGGCGTCGACGTTGGCGTCGATGCCCTTCACCAGGGCGTGGGTGATCCGCTCTCGCACCGGGAGAGATCGCCACTCGGCGGCCACGGGGTCGTCGGCCTTCTCGGAGCTGTTGAAGCGCTCGGCGATCTCCAGCAGCCGTTCGGCCGCGTCCTCGCGACGGTTGAGCACGACGTCCTCGATGCGGTCCCGCAGTTCGGCGTCGATCGAGTCGTACGGCACCAGAGCACCCGCGTTGACGATGCCCATGTCCAGGCCCGCCTTGATGGCGTGGAACAGGAACACCGCGTGGATCGCCTCGCGGACGGGGTTGTTGCCGCGGAACGAGAACGACACATTCGAGATGCCGCCGGAGATGTGCACCCCTGGCAGGTTCTCCTTGATCCAGGCGCAGGCCTCGATGAAGTCGATCCCGTAGGTCGCATGCTCCTCGATGCCCGTGGCCAGCGCGAAGCAGTTCGGGTCGAAGATGATGTCCTCGGCCGGGAAGCCGACCTCCTCGGTCAGAATCCGGTAGGCGCGCCCGCAAATTTCCTTGCGGCGCTCCAGATTGTCGGCCTGGCCCTGCTCGTCGAATGCCATCACGACGACGGCAGCGCCGTACTTGCGGCACAGCCGGGCCTCGCGGATGAACTTCTCCTCGCCCTCCTTCATGGAGATCGAGTTGACGATCGGCTTGCCCTGCACGTTCTTCAGGCCCGCCTCGATGACCTCCCACTTGGAGGAGTCGATCATCACCGGGACGCGGCTGATGTCGGGCTCGGCCGCGATCAGCTTGGTGAACCGGTCCATCGCGGCGACGCCGTCGATCATGCCCTCGTCCATGTTGATGTCGATGACCTGCGCACCGACCTCGACCTGCTGAAGGGCAACCGACAGAGCCGTGTCGTAGTCCTCGGCCTTGATCAGGTTGCGGAACCGGGCGGAGCCGGTGATGTTGGTGCGCTCGCCGATGTTCACGAACAGCGAGTCGTCGCCGATGTTGAGCGGCTCCAGCCCCGACAGCCGGGTCGCCACCGGGATGGTCGGCAACTCGCGCGGTGCCTTGTTCTCGACGACCTTGGCGATCTCGGCGATGTGCGGGGGCGCCGTTCCGCAGCAGCCGCCGACCAGGTTCACCAGTCCGGCCTCGGCGAACTCGGCGATGTAGGAGGCCTGCCGCTCCGGGGACTCGTCGTACTCGCCGAAGGCGTTGGGTAGCCCCGCGTTTGGATAGCAGGAGACGAAGGTGTCAGCGATGCGCGCCACCTCGGCGATGTAGGGCCTCATCTCCGGCGCGCCCAGTGCGCAGTTGAGGCCGACCGCGAGCGGCCTGGCGTGCCTGATCGCGTTCCAGAAGGCCTCGGTCACCTGGCCGGACAGCGTCCGGCCCGACGCATCGGTGATGGTGCCGGAGATGATCAGCGGCCAGCGGCGGCCGCGCTGCTCGAACAGCGTCTCGACGGCGAACACCGCCGCCTTGGCGTTCAGCGAGTCGAAGATGGTCTCGATGATGAGCAGGTCGGCGCCACCGTCGACCAGGCCGTTGGCGGCTTCGAGGTAGGCGGCCACCAGCTGGTCGTAGGAGACGTTGCGGGCACCGGGGTCGTTGACGTCCGGCGAGATGGACGCGGTCCGCGTCGTCGGCCCGATGGCTCCGGCGACGTAGCGGGGCTTGTCCGGGGTGCTGAACTCGTCGGCGGCCTTGCGGGCCAAGGCGGCGCCGGCGTAGTTCAGCTCGTAGGCCAATTGGTGCATGTCGTAGTCCGACAGCGAGACCGCGTTGGCGTTGAACGTGTTGGTCTCGAGAATGTCCGCGCCGGCTTCGAGGTACTCCCGGTGGATGTCCGCGATGATCTGCGGCTGTGTCAGCGTGAGCAGGTCGTTGTTGCCCTGCAGGGCGGTCGGCCACTCCCGGAACCGATCGCCGCGATAGCCGTCCTCGTCCGGCCGGTCCCGCTGGATCGCCGTGCCCATCGCGCCGTCGATCACCATGATCCGCTGACGTAGCGCCGCCGTCAGTTCCTCGGTGCAGTCCGGACGGATGTTGGGCTCGAAGGTCGTCGCGTCGGCGATGTCCGGCTCAAGGGACGTCACGTACATTCCTTCCGTAGCGGAAGGCGTCCTTAGCTCTGCCGAGCGTGGCGGATACGGGGGAACCTAGACCCCCAGCACCCGTTGCAACGCCTCTCGACCCGACAAGTCTACGTCGTGATCCGATCGACGTCTGGACGCCTGGGGCAATGTCGTCGTTACCAAGGTTAACCAGAGTGCAGCCGAACGTATTTCGTTCCCCGCGCCGGGGCGGGTGTCGTCGAGGGGATGGGCCTCGCCGGTGCGGGGCAGGGCTTACGCTGGCGTGGTGACAGACCTGCCGGACCTGCAGGACACCATCATCGTCGCGGCCTTCGAGGGCTGGAACGACGCGGGTGACGCGGCCAGTGATGCGCTCGAGCACCTCGACGTGATCTGGGAGGCCGAGACCATCGTCGAGATCGACGACGAGGCGTACTACGACTACCAGGTGAATCGGCCGGTGATCAGGCAGATCGACGGCGTCACCCGCGAACTGGTGTGGCCGTCGATGCGCATCTCGCACTGCCGCCCGCCGGGCAGCGACCGGGACATCGTGCTGATGCACGGCGTCGAGCCGAACATGCGGTGGCGGACGTTCTGCGCGGAGTTGCTGGCCATCGCCGAGAAGCTCAACGTCGACACCGTCGTCATCCTCGGCGCGCTCCTGGCCGACACGCCACACACGCGACCAGTGCCGGTGTCGGGTGCCGCCTACTCCCCCGAGTCGGCGAAGTTCTTCGGCTTGGAGGAGACCCGGTACGAGGGGCCCACCGGCATCGCGGGAGTCTTCCAGGACGCGTGCGTGGCCGCCGGCATCCCCGCCGTGACGTTCTGGGCGGCGGTGCCGCACTACGTGTCGCAGCCACCGAACCCGAAGGCGACGGTGGCGTTGCTTCGGCGGGTCGAGGACGTGCTCGACATCGAGGTGCCCCTGGCCGATCTGCCGATCCAGGCCGAGGAGTGGGAGCAGGCGGTCACCGAGATGACGGCCGATGACGAGGAGATCGCCGAGTACGTCCAGTCCCTCGAGGAGCGCGGCGACGCCGAAGTGGACATGACCGAGGCGCTGGGCAAGATCGACGGCGACGCCCTCGCCGCGGAGTTCGAGCGCTATCTGCGGCGCCGCGGGCCCGGCTTCCGCGGGTAGCGGAAGAACGGCACAGCCGCGGGTAGCGGAAGAACGGCACAGCCGCGGGTAGCGGAAGAACGGCACAGCCGCGGTTAGCGGGTCAGACCAACGACTTCGAGGCGGTCCGCTGCGCCTTGCGCGCCTCACGGTCGAGGTACCGGGCCTTCGATTCGTCGAATTTGGCCGCCTCGACCTCGAGCTTCTCGAGGAAGGCGCCGAGTTCGTCACGCTCGCGCTCACCCTCGGCGGAGAAGTCGTCGCGTTCGAAGATCCGCCACTTGCGCAGCACCGGCAGGACGACCTCGTCGAGGTGCTGGCGGGCGTCGTAGATGCCGCCGACGGCCATCTTCACGGCGTTGCGCCGGAAGTTCGGGATCGAGAACCCCGGCATCGCGAAGTTCACCAGGATGCGGTAGATGGAGTGCATGGCGCGGTCCGGCGCCAGGTCCAACGCCGCCCCGGTGAGCCCGCGGTAGAAGATCATGTGCAGATTCTCGTCGAAGGCGATGCGCTTGAGCAGCGCATCGGCGACCGGCTCGTCGCAGGCTCTCCCTGTGTTGCGGTGCGACACCCTGGTGGCCAACTCCTGAAACGTCACGTAGGCCGCGGCGTCCAGGAACGACTCGGGGGCGATGTCGCCCTGGCCCTGCTGACCGGGGCTGAACCCCGAGGTGACCTGCAGCATCCTGGCCTGCTCCAGCTGCATCGGGTCGACCGCCCTGGTCACCACCAGGTAGTCGCGCAGCGCGATGCCGTGCCGGTTCTCCTCGACGGTCCATCGGTTCACCCAGGTGCCCCAGGCGTCGTCGAGGGTGAAGTAGCCAGCGACGGCCCGGTGGTAGGACGGCAAGTTGTCCTCGGTGAGCAGGTTGGTCACCATCGCGATCCGCGCCAACTCCGACAGCGGCGACTGCGCCAGCTCCCACTCCGAACCGCCCAGCGCCGCGTAGTTGGCACCGTCGGACCAGGGCACGTAGTCGTGTGGGGACCAGTCCCTGGTGGCCGCGAAGTGCTGGTTGAGGCCCGCCTCGACCACGGGTTCGAGTTCGGCGATCAGCTGCGGGTCGGTCAGAAAGCGCGCCATGTCCCGCCCATCGTCAACGGTCCGCCGGCGGCGGAGAGATGGGCCATGACGCTACCGCAGAGCCGGTGGATTGCCGGCAGGCCGCGCCCGGTCGTCATTCCCGCGGTTCGCTCGGCCGGTTGGGGGCGTCCAGCGCCTCGGAGTGCACGCTGGTCGATCGGCCGAGGGCCGCCACCTCGGCGTCCATCCGGGGCAGCAGGTCGGGTACGAACCGCAGGATGGGCGCCTCGCCGACGCGGGTCGACAGCACGGGGCGCAGCCACCGCATGACTCCCACCCAGCGCGGGCAGTACACCCGGGTCTTGCGGCCCTCGATGCCCGCGACGAACGCCGCGCCGCACTTCTCCACCGACGTCGTGACGTTGATGGGATAGGGCAGCTTGGAGAGCATCTCGCCAAACGTCGAGAGATCGGTCTTGGTGTCGCGCACCATCGCCGTGTCGACCCAGGACATGTGGGCCGACCCGACGTCGACGCCGAGGTGGGTGACTTCCAGCCGCAGGGCGTTGGCGAACTGCTCGACGGCCGCCTTGCTGGCGTTGTAGGGCGCGAGTCCGGGGGCGGCGGTGAAGGCGGCCAGCGACGACACGATCAGCACGTAGCCGCGGCGGTCGACGAGGGATGGCAGCGCGGCCCGCACGGTGTGGAACACCCCTAGGACGTTGATGTCGAGCAGCCGCTTGAACGCCTCCGGATCGACCTGGAGCACCGACCCGTAGCTGGCGATGCCCGCGTTGGCCACCACGACGTCGATGCCGCCGAACCGCTGCACGGCCTGATCCGCGGCGGCCTGCATCGCCGCCAGGTCGCGGACGTCGGCCCGGACGGTGAGCACCCGGTCGCCGCCGAGCGTGGCGGCGAACCGGGCGAGCGCGTTGGCGTCGACGTCGGTGAGCACCAGCCGCGCACCTCGGGCGTGCAGCCGCCGGGCGACCTCCGCGCCAACGCCCGCCGCTCCACCGGTGATGAACACGACTTTCCCGCTCGTGGATCCCATGGCCGGAAAGCTACCGCAGGGTTAGAGAGCGACCCCGAGCAGCGCGTCGACAGCGGCGCCCACCCGAGCGGGCGCCTCTGCATCGCGGCCGCCGTACTCCAGCGCGTCGGTGACCCAGCCATCAAGGGCTGCAAGGGCTTTCGGTGTGTCGAGGTCATCGGCGAGATACCGACGGACCCGAGAGATGACGTCGCCGGCGTCCGGCCCGGCTGGCAGTGCGGCGGCCGCCCGCCACCGGGCGAGCCGTTCCTGGGCGTCGACGAGAACCGCGTCGTCCCAGGAGCGATCCGCGCGGTAGTGCCCGGCCAACAACCCGAGCCGGATGGCCGAGGATTCGACGCCGTCGGCCCGCAACCGCGACACCAGCACCAGATTGCCGCGGCTCTTGCTCATCTTGTGGCCGTCGAGGCCGATCATCCCGGCGTGCACGTAGTGACGGGCGAAACGCCGCTCCCCCGTGACCGATTCGGCGTGCGCCGCCGAGAATTCGTGGTGGGGGAAGATCAGGTCGCTGCCGCCGCCCTGCACGTCGAGGTCGGTGCCGATGCGGTCGAGCGCGATGGCGGCGCACTCGACGTGCCAGCCGGGCCGGCCGGGACCGAAGGGCGACGGCCAGCTGGGTTCCCCGGGGCGTTCGGCGCGCCACAGCAGCGCGTCCAGCGGGTCACCCTTGCCGGACCGGTCGGGATCGCCGCCCCGTTCGCCGAACAGCCGCAGCATGGTGTCGCGGTCGTAGCCCGACTCGTAGCCGAACTGCAGGGTCGCGTCGGCGCGGAAGTACACGTCGGGATACTCGGCGTCCTCCACGACGTAGGCCGCCCCGGAGGCCAGCATCTTCTCGACTAGCTCGATGACCTCGGCAATGGCATCGGTCGCGGCGACGTAGTCGTGCGGCGGCAGCACCCGCAGGGCCGCCATGTCGTCGCGGAAGAGCTGGGTCTCCCTGGCGCCGAGTTCACGCCAGTCGATGCCGTCGCGCGCCGCCCGCTCGAACAGCGGGTCGTCGACGTCGGTGACGTTCTGCACGTAGTGCACCCGGTGGCCGGAGTCGAGCCACGACCGGTAGACCAGATCGAAGGTCAGATACGTCGCCGCGTGGCCGAGGTGCGTCGCGTCGTAGGGGGTGATGCCGCAGACGTACATGGTGGCGGTGTCGCCGGGTGCCACGGGACGCACCTGCCGGTCGGCGCTGTCGTACAGGCGCAGCGCGGGTCCCTGCCCGGGGAGCTCCGGTACGGTCGGCGCCGGCCACGATTGCATGGCTCCGACTCTAGGGTGTGCGTTCAGTTCGGCCTCCGCCAGTTCGAGCTGCGCGTCAGCCGCGAGTGTTGGGGCGCAAGAGGTTGGACCCGGTCGGTATTACGCTGCGGGCCGCCGAACCATTCCCGCGCGGGGCGGTCAGAAGATCGATCTGATCGCCTCGAGCAGGGTGTCGGCCAGCTCCGGTCGGCACATCACGAAGTCGGGTAGATACGGGTCCGGCCGGTTGTAGCGCAGGGGCGAGCCGTCCAGCCGGGAGGCGTGCAGGCCGGCTGCCATCACCACGCCCGCCGGCGCGGCCGAGTCCCATTCCCACTGTCCGCCGGCGTGCACGTAGGCGTCGACGTCGCCGCGGACCACCGCCATTGCCTTGGCACCCGCCGAGCCGATGCCGACCAGTTCGACGTCGAGGAGGTCGCGCAACCACCACAGCACCGTGGGTGGCCGGTTGCGGCTCGTGGCGATGCGGATGGGTCCCGGCTCGCGGGCCGGCGGCGCCGTGATGGTGTCGGAGCGGTACACCTCGCCCAAGGCGGGCAACCCGACCACGGCGTCGGTGATGCTGCCCGACGGTCCGCCGGTGCGTTGCCACAGGGCGATGTGCACCGCCCAGTCGGTCCGTCCGGGCGTCGAGAACTCCCTGGTGCCGTCCACCGGGTCGACGATCCACACCCGGTCGGCCCGGACCCGCGAAAGGTCGTCGGCCGCCTCCTCGGACAGCACCGCATCGTCGGGCCGGTGCTCGTGCAGCCGGTCCAGGATCAGGGTGTTGGCCCGCTGGTCCCCCGCGTCGCCCAGGTCGTAGTAGTCGCTGTAGCCGATCTCCGCCCGTAGCTTGACCAGCATCTCACCGGCCTCCGCGGCCACCTCCGCGGCGAGCGCCGCATCGCTCGAACGAGTGCTAATCGGGTCCTACTTCGGCGTGACGCCGGGCGCCCGCACGACCATCGGCACCGCCGGGAAGTAGGCCGCCATCTCCGACCGGCACCGGCGCAGCGCCGCGGTGCCGAACCCGCGGTGGCGGTGGTCGGGATGGATCCAGACGCGCACGTTGACCTCGCCACCGACGAGCTCACCGAAGACCATGCCCACCTTGTTGGTGTCCTCCTCGGCGACGAACCACACCGCCTCCTCGTTGGACACCCTGCCGAGCGCGGCCGCGATCTCGTCGTCGATGCTGCCCGCGGGAGCCCCGGAGCCGTCGCCCTTGGCGCCGACGTCGGTGGTGCGGGCGATGAAGATGTCGCGGTCGGTCTCCGCGGAGAAGGACCGCAACCCCAGGCTCTCCCCGGAACTCGCGGGTCGTTCGCCCAGCGTGAAGGTGAGCTGCTTGTTCAGATCCTCCAGCTCGTCGGCGATCTTGCGGCGGGAGTCCCTGGTGAGCTGGTCGAAGGAGATGGTCATGACGGCCTCGCCGCCGAGGTGCGACGTGTCGAGCAGCGTCGCGATCGCGTCGACCGCAGCCGCCCGGTCGTCGGCCTCCACGATTACGTCGAGCACCTCGTGGCGGCGGTCGAGCGCCTTCTGGAGGGCGGCGGCGATCTCCCTGCGGGCGGCGGCGCGATCGTGATCAGTCATGACGATGAGCGTAGAACACCCCGCCGCGGCGCCGACCGGGGACGGATTCAGAAGGCGGGCCACGGAATGGGTCGGCGCCGATCCGGCGACGGCATCACCGGATTCTCCAGCAGACCAACGGCCCTGCCGTAGAGGGCGTCGATCTCGCGGTTGGTGAGGTGCGGCCGCAGCACCTTCTCGAAGTCCCCGAGCAGGGCGTCGCGGAGGTCGGCGACGTCGCGCAGGGCGTCGTCGTCGATGGGCTTGCCCGCCCACCCCCACAGCACCGTGCGCAGCTTGTCCTCGGTGTGCAAGCTCACCCCGTGGTCGACGCCGTAGACGCCGCCATCGACGCCGGCCAGGATGTGCCCGCCCTTGCGGTCGGCGTTGTTGATGATGACGTCGAACACGGCCATCCGGCGCAATCGCTGATCGTCGGCATGGACCAGGGTTACTTCGTCGCCCGCGTAGTCGTAGGCCTGCAGGACGGGCAGGAAGCCGGGCGGGATGCGGCCGACGGGCAGAAGGTCGACCAGGTCGGGCCCGGCTGCCTCATCGAACTTCCCGGCGCTGTCGTCGTCGGTGTCGTCGCTGCTGAGGACGTCACCGGGCTGATCGACCCAGCGCTGCACCATTCCCCGGCCGGCCGGTCCATCGCGAACCACGGTGTAGGGCACGATCTTCCAGCCCAGCATCGCCGACACCAGGTAGGCCGACACCTCACGGCCGGCGAGGGTGCCGTCGGGAAAGTCCCACAGCGGGGACTCACCGGCGACAGGTTTGTACACGCAGTGTGCCTGCCGTTCGCCGAGATTCGCCTCGCACAGGAACGTCGCGTTGCTCGCAGAGCGGATGCGACCGAGCACGGTCAGCGCGCCGCACCGCAGCACTTCGTCATCGCTCGTGCGGTCAGGTGTCGGCGTCATCGTCGGCTTCCGCCAGGGCGCCCCGCCGGTAGCCGTTGGTGCGTACGCAGATGTGTCCCGCGGGATCGAGCGGCTCGTCGCAGAGTGGGCACGGCGGCCGGCCCGCGGAGATCACCCGGTTGGAGCGTGCCGCGAACTCCCGCGCCGACTCCGGGCTCAGGAACACGCGAACCGCGTCCGGGCCGTCCTCGGCGTCGTCGAGGACCACCGACGCGTCGAATTCGGTGTCGGAGACCGCAAGCAGTTCCACGACCACCGTCTCGGCCTCGGAGTCCCAGCCCAACCCCATCGTGCCGACGCGGAATTCGGCGTCGACCGGGGTGATCAGCGGACTCAGATCGTCGACCTCATCGGTCTCGGGCGGCACCGGGGTCCCGAATCGGCGGTTGATCTCCAGCAGCAGGGCGGCGATGCGCTCGGCGAGCACCGCCACCTGTTGCTTCTCGAGGATGACGGAGACGACTCGTTCGTCGTGCACGGCCTGAAGGTAGAACGTCCGGTCGCCAGGCTGCCCCACCGTCCCGGCCACGAAGCGGTCGGGTGAGCGGAAGACGTGAATCGAACGGGTCATGGCACCTCCCAAAATACCGGTATAGCCTCTGCAACCGAATTCGAACGCCGGTGCGGCGGGGGTTGGCCGCGAGTCAGTCGGTCGTACCGCCCACTACGGCGTCGCCGGAGGGTTCGGCTTTTGCCAGGAGCGCTGACGTCAGCGCGGGTCCGGTGTGATTGACGTGGAGGACGAACGGGCGCATCGCGGTGTACCGGATCACGCTCATCGACGCCGGGTCGGCGGTGATCCGCTGGAAGCTGTCCAGGTGGGTGCCCAGCGCGTCGGCAACGATCGACTTGATGACGTCGCCGTGAGTGCAGGCAACCCACAGGACGTCGCCTTCGTGCTGCTCGGCAAGGGTGCGGTCGTGTTCGCGGACCGCCGCGACCGCGCGGGCCTGGACGTGAGCGAGGCCCTCCCCGTCGGGGAACACCGCGGCGCTGGGTTGCTGCTGCACGACGGCCCACAGCGGTTCCTTGACGAGGTCGCCGATCTTGCAGCCGGTCCAGGCGCCGTAGTCGACCTCGGAGAGTCGCTCCTCGACGATGGGCTCCAGTCCGAGCGCGGCGGCCAGCGGTGCGACCGTTCGCTCACAGCGCAGAAGCGGCGACCGCACGATCGCCTTGACCGGTAGCTCACCGATGCGGGCGACTACCGACTCGGCCTGTTCGCGCCCCTTGTCGTCGAGGTCGACGCCTTCGGAGCGGCCGGCCAGCGTGTGGGCGGTATTGGAGGTCGACCGGCCGTGGCGCAGCAGGATGACGGTCACTGCGGTTCCCTGGTCACCGGGTGGGCCACGGCTGGGTGGGAGACGTCACTGGGCTGCGACCGTGCCCGTGCCGAGCAGCACCAGCAGGACGACGCCGAGGATCACCCGGTAGCCGACGAACCAGTACATGCGGTGGTGCACCAGGAACTTGAGGAACCACGACACCGCCGCAAGGCCGATGACGAACGCGATGACGACGGACACCGCGAGCTGCGGGCCCGATGCGCTCAAGCCCTTGCCATCGGGATGGAACGCATCGGGAAGGGAGTACAGCCCCGACGCGAGGACCGCCGGGATGGCCAGCAGGAAGCCGAAGCGGGCGGCGGCTTCGCGCTCCTGGCCGAGGAACAGTCCGGCGCTGATGGTGGCGCCCGACCGCGACACCCCGGGAATCAGCGCTAGGCACTGCGACAGCCCGATGACGATGCTGTCCTTCCAGGTGAACTGTTCGATCGGCCGGGTCTGCCTGCCGAAGTACTCGGCGGCGGCGATGACGGCGGAGAACACGATGAGCGCCGAGGCGATGACCCAGAGGTTGCGGACGTCGTCACGGATGTAGTGCTTGAAGATGAGGCCCGCAGCGCCGATCGGGATGGTGCCGATGATGACCCACCACCCCAGCCAGTAGTCCGACGTGCGCCGCGATGGGTCGCGCAGGCCGCCGAACCACGCCACCAGGATGCGGCCGATGTCGCGGGCGAAGTAGATCAGGACCGCCAGTTCCGTGCCGAGCTGGCTGACCGCGGTGAACGACGCACCCGCGTCGTCGGCGAAGAACACTTGCGACACGATCGCGAGGTGGCCGGACGACGACACCGGCAGGAACTCCGTCAGTCCCTGGACCACGGATAACACGACAACCTGCAGCCACGACATGTCCATCACGCCGACGACCGTACCGTGGGCCGGATGTTAGCGGGGCGAGCGCGGCACCGGGTGAGCGTCGTTGACGGCGTCGCGGACGGCGGCGGTCAGGCTGCGCTCGTCGGCGACGTCGACGTAGGCGAGGCTGCGGCTGGCCGCGGCGACGACGTCCTCGGCCTGGGGAACCGGCCCGGCGAGCCGTGGCCGGTAGATTTCGACGGTGAGGGTGCGCCGCTCGACGTGGAAGGCGAAGGTCCGCCCATCGCCTACCCGGCCAAAACCGCTGGCGTGCAAGCCCGTCGAAATGACCTCGATGGCGAACTCGGAGCCCGACAGGTCCTCGTCGGCCGCCAGCGTCATGTCCGAACCATACCGCCGGACTGGTCCGGCAACGTGCCTAAACTGGCCATTCGATCCCCGTCCGATACGCACACCCTGAGAGTTACCCTTTGCCACCGCGCGAAACACTCAAGCGTCGCCTAGGTCACAGCGCCGTCGCGATCGTGACGATGGTTGCCTGTATGGCCTGCTCGGCCAAGCCCGCCAGCGGCCCGCCGCCGACCATTCCGCCCGCCCGCGCGGCCGTGTCGCCGGCCGTGACGCAGCCGCCGGACGGTTCGGTGCGGCCGCTGGCGGGCGCTGGGGAGGCTGCGCTCTTCGATCCGACGCTCTCGTCGCTGGTGGTGCTGAGCGCTACCGCCGGTGGCGGTTCCGCGTTGGTGACGTTCCCGGTCACGGGGCCCTCCAGGACCATCGCGCTGCCCGCGGGGGCGACCGCGATCGTGGGTGACCGTCGCGGCACGGTGTACGCGGCGACCAGGGGGGGTTACTTCACCGTCGCACTGGGGGCGGGCGGGAACGTCACGCGGTTCTCCGTCGACGGCGAACGCGACACCGACTTCACCGCCATCACCCGCCGCGCGGACGGCAAGCTCGTCCTGGGCAGCGCGGCCGGTGCGGTGTACACGCTAGGCTCCGACACCGCCGTCGAGGCGCGGCTCCAGATCTTTGCCCGCGTCGATTCGCTTGTGACGCAAGGCAATACCGTCGCCGTACTGGACCGCGGCCAGACGTCCGTCACGACGGTGGATCCGTCGGGCACCCATCAGGAGCACGCGCTACGGGCCGGCGAGGGCGCGACCACCATGGTGGCCGACCCGGTAGGCCGCATCCTGGTCGCCGACACCCGCGGGGAGGCGCTGCTGGTGTTCGGCACCAACCCGCTGATGTTGCGCCAGCAATACCCGGTGAAGGGCGCGCCGTACGGCCTGGCGGGGTCGTCGCGGCTGGCGTGGGTGTCGGAGACTGCGACCAATAGCGTCGTTGGATACGATCTGGCGACCGGAATCCCCGTCGAGAAGGTGCGTCATCGAACCGTGCAGCAACCCAACTCCCTGAGCTACGACGACGCGACCGGAACGCTGTTCGTGGTGTCCGGATCCGGCGCGGGTGTGCAAGTGATCCCGAGCGCAGCGTCGTGAACGGGCACCAGCGCGGACGCATGCCGGCGGCCTGGGAGGCCGAACTGTCCGACGACTACGAGTGGGTGCCCCTACGCCTACCGCCGGACGTGACTCGCGTGTCGGCGTCCATCCGGCTCTCGATCGAAGCCGAATATCGCGGCTGGGAACTCACCCGGGTGCGGCTCTACACCGACGGTAGTCGCCGGGTCTTGTTGCGGCGCAGGAAGTCTGCCGTCGACCGGCTGAGCACGGACAGTCAGCCGACGCCATGATCTACGGTGCGTTGCGGCGGCTGCTGTTCCTGGTGCCGCCGGAGCGGATCCACACCGTCGTGTTCGCGTGCCTGCGGCTCGTCACGGCGCCACCGCTGCTGCGCCGGGCGCTCGCGCGGTGGCTGGCACCGCACGATCCCGTGCTGGAGACGACGGTGTTCGGCGTTCGCTTCCCCGGGCCGGTTGGTCTGGCGGCAGGTTTCGACAAGGACGGTTCCGGGTTGCAGACCTGGGGCGCGCTGGGATTCGGCTACGCCGAGGTGGGGACGGTGACCGCCCGGGCACAGCCGGGCAACCCGCGCCCCCGGATGTTCCGCCTCGCCGACGATCGCGCGCTGCTGAACCGGATGGGCTTCAACAATCACGGCGCCGGTGAACTGGCACTGCGCCTGAGTCGGCACCGGTCCGACGTGCCCATCGGGGCCAACATCGGCAAGACGAAGACCACCCCGGCGGACGCCGCCGTGGACGACTACACCCAGAGCGCCCGGCTGGTCGGCTCGCTGGCGGCATTCCTGGTGGTCAACGTCAGCTCACCGAACACCCCAGGCCTTCGCGACCTTCAGGCGGTCGAGTCGCTGCGGCCGATCCTGTCGGCGGTCCGCGCCGAGACGTCGGCTCCCGTGCTGGTGAAGATCGCGCCGGACCTGTCCGATGCCGACGTCGACGAGATCGCCGATTTGGCCGTCGAACTGGGGCTGGCGGGCATCGTCGCCACCAACACCACCGTGTCCCGCGACGGCCTTGCGACGCCCGGGGTCGCCGACCTGGGCGCCGGCGGCGTCTCCGGTCCGCCGGTGGCGCAGCGCTCGACCGAGGTCTTGCGCCGGCTCTACGGCCGGGTCGGCGACCGGCTGGCGTTGATCAGCGTCGGCGGCATCGAGACGGCCGACGACGCGTGGGAGCGCATCACGGCCGGCGCCTCTCTGCTGCAGGGCTACACCGGCTTCGTGTACGGGGGCGGCTTGTGGGCCAAGCACATTCACGATGGACTGGCTCAGCGCCTGCGCGACGGCGGGTTCGCGTCGCTGGCCGACGCCGTCGGCTCGTCGGCGACGTAACGGGGCCTACTTCTGCTCGTAGGTGCCCACCAGGACGGCCCGGGCGATGGCATGGCTGAACAGATTGAAGCCCAGGTAGGCCGGAGTCGCGCCCTCGGGAAGGTCCAGTTTCTCGACGTCGACCGCGTGGACGGCGATGAAGTAGCGGTGCGGCCCGTGGCCCGCCGGCGGCGCGGCACCGACGAAGCGCTTGAGCCCCGCGTCGTTCGCGAGAGTGACGGCGTCGCCGGGGAATCCGCTGTGACTTCCGTCACCGACGCCTTCGGGTAGGTCGGTCACGGTGGCGGGCAGATTGGCCACCGCCCAGTGCCAGAATCCCGAGGCCGTCGGCGCATCGGGGTCGTACACCGTCACCGCGAAGCTCCGGGTGGTCTCCGGAAAGCCCGACCAGCTCAGCTGCGGCGAGACGTCGGATCCCCCGGCCCCCATGATTCCGCTGACCTGATCATTGGCCAGCGGCTCTCCGTCGGTGAGCGAGGTCGACGTCAGCGTGAAGGACGGCAGCTCGGGAAGGGTGTCGTACGGGGTGCTCATGGCAGCCTTTCGGTGGTTGGTGAATCAGCAGTGCAGCAGGAAGTGCTCGAGAACCTCGGTGCCGAACGTCAGCGACTCGACGGGTACCCGCTCGTCGACGCCATGGAACAGCGCGGCGAAGTCCAGCTCGGGCGGCAGCCTCAGCGGGATGAAGCCGAAGCACCGAATGCCAAGGCGGGCGAAGTGTTTCGCGTCGGTCCCACCGGACAGCATGTAGGGCACGATGCGGGCGTCCGGGTCGACCGACAGCAGGGCGGCGTTCATGGCGTCGACCAGGTCGCCGTCGAACGTCGTCTCATAGCTGGGCAGCTCGGTGATCCACTCGCGCGTGACGTCCGGGCCGATCAACTCGTCGACGGTCGCCTCGAAGGCCGCCTGCCGGCCCGGTAGCACCCGGCAGTCCACTACCGCCTCGGCCGTCGCCGGGATGACGTTGGCCTTATAGCCGGCCTTGAGCATCGTCGGGTTCGCCGAGTCCCGCAGCGTGGCGCCGACGATGCGGCCGATCGGCCCCAGCTTGGCGACGGTGCCGGCCAGGTCCGGCGAGTCCGGATCGAACGCGGTGCCCGTCTCCTCGGCAACGGCGGTCAGGAACTGCGCGACCGGGTCGGTCATCACGACCGGAAACTGGTGTCGCCCAAGCCGATCCACCGCACCGGCGAGCATCGTCACGGCATTTTCGTCGTGCACGAACGACCCGTGCCCGGCCCGCGCCCGCGCGGTGAGCCGCATCCACCGCATGCCCTTCTCGGCGGTCTCGATGAGATACAGGCGCTTGTCGGTGCCGTCGGGGCGGGGCACCGTCAGCGAGAATCCGCCGACCTCTCCGATTCCCTCGGTGACGCCCTCGAACAGGTCGGGGCGGTTCTCCACCAGCCAGCCGCAGCCGTACCGGCCGCCCGCCTCCTCGTCGGCGACGAAGGCGAACACCAGGTCCCGCGGCGGCACGATCGCGGATCGCTTGAGGTGGCGGGCCACCGCGATCATCATGCCGATCATGTTCTTCATGTCGATGGCGCCGCGGCCCCACACGTACCCGTCGGAGACGGCGCCCGAGAATGGGTGCACGCTCCAGTCGGCTGCCTCGGCGGGAACCACGTCGAGGTGGCCGTGCACCAGCAGCGCCCCGCGGTCGCGGTCGGAGCCGGGCAGCCGAGCGATGACATTGCCCCGGCCGGGTGCGCCCGACTCGACGTACTCGACCTCGTAGCCGACCTCCTCGAGCCGTTGGGCGACCCAGCGGGCGCATTCCGCCTCACCCGCCGTGGTCTCCAGCTCACCGGTGTTCGAGGTGTCGAACCGGATCAACGCGCTGACGAGTTCGACCACCTCGTCGGACGGTTGGGGAGAATCACTCACGGTCACCATTCGTACCATTGCACTCTCCGCCCGGGTTTTGGTCCGGGCACTACGTTCGGTTAGCCTTAGGCGCTCTTGTCCGAGTGGCGGAATGGCAGACGCGCTAGCTTGAGGTGCTAGTGCCCTATTAACGGGCGTGGGGGTTCAAGTCCCCCCTCGGACACGCTTTCGCTTCACCGAGCGCGCGAAGTCCGCGACGTCGCGCAGCGCGCGCTCCAGCAATTCGGGCACGAACGCCCCCAGCATCTGCTCGCAGGCGTGCCCGACGCCGGAATAGGTGTGTCCGGTGGCGTCGACGCCGGCACGCTGCAGGGCGCGCAGGTACGCCAGCCCCTCGTCGCGCAGCGGGTCGAGTTCGTCGGTCGTCACGACATGCGGTGGCAGACCTCGCAAGTCGTCCTCGCCGGCGAAGTACGGCCACGCCAGCGGGTCGGAGGCGTGCGCACCGCTGGGGTCGTAGAGCGACGCCATCAGCGTCATGACCGACGGCCCGAGGATGTAGCCCTCGTTCTCGACCAGCGAGGGCAGCTCCGGGATGGGGCTGTCATACGCGCCGTAGATGAACGGTGCCTGCGCGTAGACGCCATCGAGCTGCTCGATGCGCCCCTCCCGCTTGGCCCGCAGGGCCGTCGCCAACGACAGGTTGCCGCCACCGGACTCGCCCGTGACCACGATCGACATGACGCCGAGCCCCTCGCGCTGGGCGTGCATCCACTTGAGCGCGCTGGCGCAATCGTCGAGGCCGGCGGGGAAGGGGTGCGGGCCCAGGGCGCCGCCCGAGTTGCGGAACTCCACCCCGACGACGACGCAGCCGCGGGCGGCGAGGTGGTTGCGCCACAGCGCGGCGGACTGATCGGCCGCCGTGAGGATGGCCATGCCGCCGCCGTGCAGGTGCAGCACGCCCGGCAGCGGTGCGGAGACACCGATCGGGCGGTGCACGTACAGCGAGATGTCGTTGCCCGCGACGCCGCGGATGGTCAGGGTGCGCATCTCGACCCCCTGCGGGGCGAGCACGTCGCGGAGCAGGGCACCGAACAATCCGTCGAATCCCTGCTCGGTCGCCGTCGCGACGGCCAGCAGTTCCTCGTACGGCGACTGTCGGGTGACGGGCAGTTCGGCGGCCCGACCATCAAGGCCGAAGGGACCGAGCGCAGCCACCATCCGGGGGTCGGCGCGCGGGTCGGTGCGCATGTCCATCGTCGGGTCGCCAAGGCGGCCCGGCAGATTCACCTTGAATGTGGGTGCGGCCATCTCGTGACGCTACACCCGGCGGGCGACGGTCAGTACACGTCGCGCACATAGCGTTTGGCGGCGACCAGCTCGCGCTTGTAGTCGTGCGCGCGCTCCGCGGACATTCCGCCGTGCTCTCGGATGACGGTGGTCAGCGCGTCGTCGACGTCCTTGGCCATCCGCGTGGCGTCGCCGCACACGTAGAAGTGCGCGCCGTCCTCCAGCCAGCGCCACACGTCGGCCCCGTAGTCGCGGAGCTTGTGCTGCACGTACACCCGCTCCGGCTGATCCCGGGAGAACGCGAGGTCGAGCCGGTTCAGCAGGCCGTCGCTCACCATGTCCTCCAGATCGTCGCGGTAGTAGAAGTTCTCGGCCCGGTGCTGGTCGCCGAAGAACAGCCAGTTGCGGCCGTGGTGGCCGAGCGCGCGGCGCTCCTGCAGGAACCCGCGGAATGGGGCGATGCCGGTGCCCGGCCCCACCATGATCATCGGCGTCGTGCCGTCCTCCGGCGGCCGGAAGTGCGGTGACGGTTGCAGGAAGATGGGCGCGTGGGTGGCGTGGTCGGCCAGGAACGTCGAGCACACTCCCCCGCGCCGGCTGCCGTCGCCGCCCGGATAGCGGACGACCGACACCGTCAGCTGCACCTCGTGGGGACTGACCAGTGGGCTGCTCGAGATCGAGTAGGACCGCGGCGTCAAGCGCACCAGCGCGTCCTGCCACTGCGCGGCCTCGGCGCGGACCGGAAATTCGGTGACGACGTCGATTGCGTCGCGGCCCCGCAGCCAGCGGTCGAGTTCCGCCCGGCTGCGGCGCAGGGTCAGCAGCCGGCCAGGCCCGTCGCCGGCCTCGATGACGAAGTCCAGCAGGCTGGGCGTGACCCGGCAGATGTCGTAACGCGTGGCGAGCGCCTCGCCGAGCGACATCTCCGAGCCGTCGACCTCGACGACGTCGTCGGCGGCAAGTCCGGTGGCCTCAAGCCAGCGGGCCACCACCTCGTCGCCGTTGGTGGCGTACACGCCCAGGGCATCGCCGACCGAATAGGTGACGTCGTGGGCGGAGACGTCGAACCCGAACTGCCGCACCTCCTTTGCCGCTCCGGGGGCGGTGAGCACCACGTTGCGGCTCAACGGCGCGTCGATCGGCGACGTGCGGGTGAACGGTGCGGCGGTGCGGGCGGATGCCGGTGGGGCGGGTGGCGCTTGAGCCGTGGGGCCCGGGGTCGCGCCGACCAGAGTGGTGACGTCGCCGACCCACCGGTTCATCGGCTCGGCGTCGTAGACCTCGCACTCGATGCGTTCGGTCAGCCGGGTGGCGCCCAGTTCGGTCAGCCGATCGTCCACCGACCGGGCGTGGCCGCAGAATTCGGCGTAGGACCGGTCGCCGATGCCAAGCACCGCGTACCGCACCCCGTCCAGCGAAGGCGCGTCCGTCGCCGCGAGTCGGCTCCAGAAGTCGGCGCCGTTGTCGGGCGGCCCACCGTCACCGAAGGTGCTCGTGACGATCAGCACGTCGCCGGCGTCGCGGAGTTCGTCGAGCTCGCAGGCGTCCATGTTCAGCACGCGGGCCGGGGCGTTCACCGCGCCGAGCCCTTCCCCCACCCGGGCCGCGAATTCCTCGGCGTTGCCTGTCTGCGAGGCCCACAGCACCAGGGGCCGGCGCCCGCCCGGCTGGTCGACGTCCGGTGCTCGCGCGCGGGAGTACCGTCCGGCGAGCATCCCGTCGACGTAGAGCCGGACCGCCGTCGCCACCGGCGCCTGCACCGGTAGCACCGGGATACCTTCCGGGTCCGCCGGGAGCGCCCTCAGAAAGCCTGCGAGATAATGCCTTTCGACGTCGTTGAGCACCGGCGGTGGGAGATCGTCGAGGTGCAGCGCCGCTTCGAGGGCGTGCCCTCGGGTGGTCTCGAGCTCCGGCGGCAGCGGCGCCGGTCCCGCCGGCCGCATGCTGACCGCACACGCCTTGAACTCGGGTTGCAAGGAGTCGGGGTCGACGGCATCGGAGGTGACGGCGTTGATCGCGAGGTACTCGCCGTGCTCGTCGTTCCAGTGGAACGGCACGAAGCAGTTGCCGGGGCGCACCCGGTCGGTCACCACTGCGGGCAGGACCGCGCGACCGCGTCGTGATGCGAGCTCGACGGGTTGGCCGTCGACGATGTGCTGCGCCTCGGCGTCGGTCGGGTGGATCTCGACGAACGGTCCACCGGTCAGGGCGTTCAGCTTGGCGACCTTGCCCGTCTTGGTCATGGTGTGCCACTGATGCTGCAACCGACCGGTATTGAGCACCATCGGGTACTCGTCGTCGGGCATCTCGGCGGCATTCAGGTGCGGTCGGGGATGGAAGACCGCCCGCCGCGACGGCGTCGGGAAGGCCAGCGCGGGGCGGTGTCCGTCCTCGTCGACGTACGCGTCCTGACTGACGCCGTCGTTGAGGTACCGGATCGGATGGCGGTCGACGTCGCCACCGGGCTGCCCGGGCGGCGGGGCCGGCCACTGCACCGGGCCCTCGCGCAGGCGGGCGTGGCTGACGCCGCGCAGATCGTATCCCGTTCTGGTATTCGAGAATTGACGAATTTCCTCGAACACGGCGGCACTCGAGCCGAACGCGAAGTCCGCACCGAAGCCCAACTGCTCGGCGACCTGGCAGATCAGTGACCAGTCGGGCCTGGCGTCGCCGGCGGGTGGGATCGACTGCTGGAGCAGGGTGAGGTTGCGGTCGGAGTTGATCATCACCGCATCCATCTCCGCCCACAGCGTGGCGGGGAGGACGATGTCGGCGTAGTGGTTGGTCGCCGTGGCGTGGTAGGCGTCTTGGGTGACGACGAGCTCCGCCGTCTCCAGTCCGGTAATCACGGTCTTCCGATTGGCAACCGAGGCAATGGGATTGGTGCAGATGATCCATACCGCCTTGATGTCTCCCTCGGCCATCCGCTGGAACATTTCGATGGTCCCCGGTCCGACCTCGGCGCGGATGGTGCCGGGCGCCAACGCCCAGATCCGTTCGACGAACTCGCGGTCGCCGGCCGACGTCACGGCCCGCTGCCCAGGCAGCCCGGGGCCCATGTATCCCATCTCGCGACCGCCCATCGCGTTGGGTTGGCCCGTCAGCGACATCGGACCGCTGCCCGGCCGGCAGATGGCGCCGGTGGCCAGGTGCAGGTTGCAGATCGCATTGGTGTTCCACGTGCCGTGCGTGCTCTGATTGAGCCCCATCGTCCAGCAGCTGATCCAGCCGCCCGCCTCCGCGAGCATCGTCGCCGCACTGCGGATGTCGGCTTCGGCCAACCCGGTGAGCTGCGAGACGACGTCGGGCGGGTATTCGGCCAGGAAGTCCGGCATCGCGTCCCAGCCCTCGGTGTGCGCGGCGATGAAGTCGCGGTCGATGTCGCCGGATGCGACCAGCAGGTGCAGGATTCCGTTGAGCAGCGCCAGGTCGGTGCCCGGCTTGATCTGGAGGAACAGGTCGGCCTTGTCCGCGGTCGTCGTGCGCCGGGGGTCGACGACGATGAGCTTGGCTCCGGCCTTGAGCCGATCGGCCATCCGAAGGAACAGTATTGGGTGGCAATCGGCCATGTTCGAGCCGATCACGAAGAACAGGTCGGTCACGTCGAAGTCGGTGTAGGAGCCCGGCGGCCCGTCCGCACCGAGCGACTGCTTGTAGCCCGTACCCGCGCTGGCCATGCACAGCCGGGAGTTCGACTCGATGTGCACGGTTCGCAGGAACCCCTTGGCCAGTTTGGTCGCCAGATACTGCGCCTCGATGGACATCTGGCCGGAAACGTAGAGCGCCACCGCGTCGGGTCCGTGCTCGTCGACGATCCGCCGCAGGCGCCGGCCGGCCTCGGCGACCGCCTCCTCGACCGAAGCCGGTTCGAGTTGCCCACCGCGCGAGGGCCGCACCATCGCGGTCGTCAGCCGGTCGCCGTCGGCGGCCATCAACTCGGCGTGCGTGGCGCCCTTGGTGCACAGCCGGCCAAAGTTCGTCGGATGCAGCTTGTCACCGGACACCCGAGCGATGACGGGACGTCCAGTGGCGCCGTCGAGTCGGGTCTGCACCTCGATGCCACAGCCGACACCGCAGTACGAGCACGCGGTTCTGGTGGTGACCGTCACGGCCGGTGCCGCCGCGTCTTCCCGCGGCGTCAGACCGCTCCGATGGGCTCGGTTGCCCGGCCGACGTGCTCACCCGCGTGCGCCACCGTCTTCATCCGCAGGAAGACGAACCAGGTGGTGATCGCACACACGACGTAGAAGCCGAGGAACACCCAGAACGCGTTCGTCGCAGACTTGGCGTCGCCCACGTACGACGCCCTGAGCACGACGTTGATGAATACCCCGCCCAGCGCGCCGACGGCTCCCGCGAAGCCGATCAGCGCACCGGACATGCTTCGCGACCACGCCGCCTTGTCCTCGCGGCTCAGGTCCTCCCGGCCCCGGGCCTTGGCCTCGAAGATGGACGGAATCATCTTGTAGGTCGAACCGTTTCCGATGCCGGACAGGATGAACAGCAGGATGAAGCCGACGACGTAGGCCGTCATCTGGCCACCCGACGGTGCCCCGGCCTTGGCGTCGTCCAGCACGCCGGCACCCACCAGGATGCCGGCCGCGAAGATCATCGCCACGAAGACGTACAGCGTCACCCGGCCGCCACCGACCCGGTCGGCCAGCTTGCCGCCAAACGGTCGCGCGATGGACCCGAGCAGCGGCCCGATGAACGCGATCTGGGCGGCGTGCAACGACGCCTGCGCGGCGGTGTCGCCGCCGGCGAGGTAATTGATCTGCATGACCTGACCGAACGCGAAGCTGAACCCGATGAACGACCCGAACGTCCCGACGTAGAGGAAGCTCATCACCCAGGAGTGCCGGTACCGCAACGCCTCGACCATCGCCCCGAGGTTGGACCGCTGGTTGCGCAGGTTGTCCATGAAGACCGCGGCACCGAGCGCCGCCGCCGCGATCGCGACGAGGTAGATGGCACAGACTATTTCAGGCGCGGTGTTGCTGATAACCGCGATGACGAACAACCCGATGAGCTGGATGACGGGAACGCCGATGTTGCCGCCGCCGGCGTTGAGCCCCAGCGCCCAGCCCTTGAGCCGCTGCGGATAGAAGGCGTTGATGTTGGTCATGGACGAGGCGAAGTTGCCGCCGCCGAAGCCAGCGAACGCCGCCACGACCATGAACGTCGTGTACGAGGTGCCGGGATGCTTCATCACGTACAGCGTCAGCAGCGTCGGGATCAACAGCAGCAGGGCGCTGACGATGGTCCAGTTTCGGCCGCCGAACCGGGCCGGCGCAATCGTGTACGGAATCCGCAGGAACGCGCCCACCAGTGTCGGCACGGCCACCAGGTAGAACTTGCCGGCAGCATCGACGTGGTAGACCGCCTGCGGCATGAACAGCACCATGACCGACCAAATCGACCAGATCGAGAATCCGACGTGTTCGGCGACGATCGACCAGATGAGATTGCGCTTGGCGACCGCCTTCCCGCCGGAATTCCATGCGTCGACGTCTTCGGCGTCCCAGTGGTCGATGTCGCGGCTGCGCCGCGGGTGGTCGATGTCGCGGCTGCGCCGCGGGGTGAGTCGCGGCGGTCGGAGCGGTCGATGTCGCGGCTAGCTCGCGAGTGCTGGGTCAGCGGCATGTCTGTTTCTCCTCGGCAGGTGGTGAATCAGGTTTACGGCCAGGCCGTTCCACCTCCGTTGCCCCGTCGTGTCGGGTGTGTCAACAGTGCCTCACACCTGCCGGAGCACTCGGGTGAGGCGATGTTGTTCGCAGGGGATGCGCCCCTGCAACGAGCCGGAAACATTCCGGACTTAGCTTCGGTGCGATGAGCGATGGCAGCACACCCGTCTTCCTGCAGGGCGCCGTACGAATTCGAGGGAAACGGGCTGGACAAGCCGGCGTTGCTCGACGAATCCCTGCGCTACACGGTGCCGGCGGGCGCCAGCACCCAACCGGTCTACTTCCGCGGCGGCAACTCCACCAAGGAGATGATCTCGGTCGTCCTGTTCCGCGACGGAAAGCCGATGCGCTACTTCCCCATCGCCGCCAAGGGCGCCACGCACGTCGCGCTTCGAGTGGTGGAGGACCTGCTCGCCGACACCGTGCTCGAACTGTTCGTCTCCGCTCCCGACGGGTGCCGCGGAACGGTGATCGTCGACCTCGGTTTGGTGGAGGTTCAGTGACCCAGAAACTCATCGTGGTCGGCAACGGCATGGCCGGCATCCGGGCTGTCGAGGAGATCCTGGCCCGCGGCGGCTCGGACTCGTTCGACATCACCGTGTTCGGCGACGAGCCCTACGGCAACTACAACCGCATTTTGTTGTCCAATGTCCTTGCCGGCAGCGATGATCCGGCCGAAATCTATCTCAACGAGGTGGACTGGTATGGCGACAACGGAATCGACCTGAGGGCCGGTGTCCGGGTGGTTCGGATCGACCCGTACGCGCGCGTCGTGCACTCCGACGACGGCTGCGCGTTGGCGATACGACCGGCTCATCCTGGCGACCGGTAGTCGATCGTTCTTCCCGCCGATGAAGGGGCTGTGGGCCGACGACAAGAATCTCACCGACGGCGTCTTTGGCTTCCGGACCCTCGACGATTGCGTAGGGATGATCGCCGAGGCCGCCCACCGGACGAAGGCGGTGGTGATCGGCGGCGGGCTGCTGGGACTCGAGGCCGCCCGCGGCCTGCAGAACCGCGGGCTCACGGTCGACGTCGTCCATGCCGGACCGACGTTGATGAACGCCCAGCTCGACGACCCGGCGGGCGCGATCCTGCGCAGGTCGGTCGAGAACATCGGCATAACCGTCCACGTGGAGAAGCGCACGACCGAGGTGACCACCTCCGACGACGGCCGACTCACCGGCATCGTGTTCTCCGACGGCACCTCGATCGACTGCGACATGCTGGTCATCGCCACCGGCATCCGCCCCAACGTCGGGCTGGCCCAGCGGGCGGGCCTCACCGTCGAGCGCGCGATAGTCGTCGACGACCACATGCGCTCGATCGACGACGACAACGTCTACGTCGTCGGTGAATGCGCTCAGCACCGTGGTCAGGTGTACGGGTTGGTGGCGCCGCTGTGGGAACAGGCGGCAGTCCTCGCCGACCACGTGACGGGTGTCAATACCGTTGCGAAATACCATGGTTCGCGCACGGCGACGAAGCTGAAGGTGGCCGGTGTCGACGTCGCGTCAATGGGTCTGAAGGCACCGGAGCTGCCCGACGACGAGTTCGTCCAGTTCTCCGAACCACGCCACGGGGTCTACAAGACCATCGTCATCCGCGACGGCAAGCTCGTCGGCGCCACCCTGGTGGGGGACGTCAGCAAGGTGTCGTTCCTGACGCAGGCGTTCGACAGCGGGTTGCCGCTTCCCGACGAGCGCGTCTCCCTCATGTTCGATCTCGGCACGCCGGAGGTGGCCGTCGGAGTGGCCGAGCTCTCCGACGATGCGCAGGTGTGCAACTGCAACGGAGTCTCCAAGGGTGCGCTGGCGGCGTGTGTGCGCAGCGGCGAGAAGTCGGTCACCGGCGTGATGAAGGCGACCAAGGCAGGCAAGGGCTGCGGCTCCTGCAAGGAGCTGGTGGCCCACATCGTCGAGTGGGCGGCCGGCGGCGAGGTCGCCGAGGACCCATCGGCCAACTGGTACGTCCCCAGCATCCCGTACGACAAGCCCACCCTGATGCAGATGGTTCGCGAGTTCCAATTGCATTCGGTGTCATCGGTATTCGCGGCGCTGGCGCCCGACGGCAAGCCCGATGCGGGGTCGAAGATGGCACTCGCGTCGCTGCTGGACATGATGTGGGCCGACGAGTTCGTCGACGAGCGCGACGCCCGCTTCATCAACGACCGGGTGCACGCCAACATTCAGCGGGACGGCACGTTCTCGGTGGTGCCGCAGATGAAGGGCGGCGTGACGAGCGCACACCAGCTGCGCCGGATCGCCGACGTCGCCGACAAGTACCACGTGCCGATGATCAAGCTCACCGGTGGTCAACGAATCGATCTGCTGGGCATCCGCAAGGAGGATCTACCCGGTGTGTGGGCGGATCTGGACATGCCGTCGGGCTACGCCTACGGCAAGAGCTTCCGAACGGTGAAGACCTGCGTCGGCAGTGATTTCTGCCGCTTCGGCGTCGGCGACTCCACTGCGCTCGGCATCGCGATCGAGGAACGCTTCCAGGGGCTCGCGAGTCCGGCGAAGATGAAGCTCGCCGTCACGGGCTGTCCGCGCAACTGCGCCGAGGCGCTGTGCAAGGACCTCGGGGTGGTGGCGGTCGACGGCGGGCGGTGGGAGATGTACGTCGGCGGCGCGGCGGGGGCTCACATCCGCAAGGGTGACCTGCTGGCGACCGTCGACAGTGCGGATGAGGTCATGACGCTGACGGGTCGGTTCCTGCAGTACTACCGTGAGAACGCCAACTGGCTGGAGCGCACCTACGCGTGGGTGCCGCGGGTGGGCATCGAGCACATTCGCGCCGTGGTGGTCGACGACGCCGAGGGGCTGGCTACGCAGCTGGATGCCAACATGGCGAAGTCGGTTGCGGCGTACCGCGATCCGTGGCTTGACGGCAAGCAGCCAGCGAGCGAGGGGCAATTCCGGGCGTCGCTTCCGCTGCTGCCGCTCCCCCAGGTTCCGGTCCGATGAGCGCTCGAGCGAAGAGGAAGGGATACCGATGAGCGCTCGCGCGAAGAGCAAGAGGCACCGATGAGCGCTCGCGCGAAGAGCAAGGGATATCGATGACCGAGATCACCATCGGCCGCGTCGACGAAATCCCCGTCGGAGAGGGCCGCACGTTCGCCGTCGATGGCGAGCAGATCGCGGTGTACCGGATGCGGGACGGATCGCTGCGGGCATTGGGAGCGGTGTGCCCGCACCGGGGCGGGCCACTGGCCGACGGCCTGACCGACGACGAGGCCGTGGTGTGCCCCCTGCACGGGCTGACCTACGACCTGACGACGGGCGCCGAAGCCGGCGGCAGCCCGGGGGTATGCAGCCACCCGGTGAGGGCGGACGGCGTCGGTTCGATCCGGCTCGGCCTCGAATGCCGTTGAACGGCTGACTCTTCGGCGCGCGTCACATGTCGGCGTGCCGGCTGCGGATGAAGCCGTAGACCCCGTAGGCGGCCAACCCCAGCGCTGCCACGGCCAGTAATACCTTGCCGTACGGCGCCGCGCCCAGCGTCTTCACCGCGGCGTCGACGCCCGATGCCTTCGCCGGGTCGGTGGTGAACGTGGCGACGAGCACCAACAGGCCAGCGCCGACCAGCACCAGACCCTTGGCGACGTAGCCAACCATGCCGGCCCACGTGATGGCGGAGCCGCCAGAGACGTCGAGGTCCTTGAGGAACTTCTTGGTGGCGCCCTTGTAGACGTGATAGCCACCGACCACCATCACGACCAGGGCCACCACCACCAAAACGGCCTTGCCCCAGACGGATTGCATCATCTGCGCGCTGAGTCCCGCGTTCTGCTGACCGCTGGACTTACCGCTGCCGGTGGCGAACTTGCCCGCCGAGACCGCCAGCGCGAGATACACCACCCCGACGGCGCCGGACTTCACCCGGCCCTTGGCGTCGTGCTCCAAGACCGTCTCGACCAGATACCAGATTCCGAGCGCGGCGAGGACGACGGCCGCCACCCACAGCATGACCGCTCCGCCGGGTTGCGCGGCGAGGGTCGCCAAGGCGCCGGACTGATCGGCGTTGCCTCCCGTGCCGAGCGCCAACCGCAATGCGATGAGGGCGATGAGGAGGTGCAACAGACCGCTGGCGGCGAAACCTCCGCGGGCGATGCGCTCGAACCAATCGTTGTCTCGAACGTGGGCCGCCGTCGCACGCGTGTTGACCATGACCGGCGAGTACCCGGCCCGGTCTGCGAGCCAAACCGAAAATTGACGGCAATGCAGACCTGGAACGGAGACGACGGTGGCCAGTTCGTCGACCGGGTCGACGGCTTCGTCGCCGTGGCACCGCGTGCACCGGCGGCGAGGCGATTGAGATGGCCGGTGCGCTGCACCCCCGACCTCATCCTGCTCGACATTCACCTGCCCGACATGACCGGGCTGAGGTGTTGAAGCCGCTACGGTCGGCCGGCGATCCCGTGGGCGTCATCATGATCACCGCCCGCACACGAACTGGACACGGTCGGCGGTGCACTCGACGGCAGGGCGGCGGACTATCTGATCAAACCGTCCTGCAGGCGAGACCCCGAGGCATTCGCGCGCCGCGGGTGAGGTGTCGGCGGCCGCATGCGCCGAGCTGGTGGGTGTCTCACGGGTCAGCGCCCGCCGGTACCTCAAGCACTTCCTTGGGTTGGGCTACTCGAACTGCGCCTGCAGTACGGCGCGGGCAGACCCGAACGCCGCTACCGCGTCGTCGACCGCTAGGACCACGCCGCGGCACTCAAAACTCCATACCGGTCCGCGACTCTCGGCGCGCCTGACAAGCTCTGCCCATGGTTCTGCGTCGCCTGCTCGGCGTCCTCGCATGTTCGGGCCTGCTGCTGACCGGCTGCGCCCCGGTGACACCCGCACCGCAGAACTCCCCCGCGCCCGCCGCCGATCCGCGCGCCGACGCGGTCATGCGGATCGTCGACGACGTGATGAGCCGCTCGCACCTGCGAGCCGTGATCGTCCGGGTGACCGAGAACGGACGCGAGGTCGTCACCCGGGCCGTCGGCGAATCCATGACGGGCGTTCCCGCCACCACGGGCATGCACTTCCGCAACGGCGCCGATCGCCATCTCCTACGTGTCGACCCTGCTGCTGCGGCTCGTCGACCAGGGCAAGGTCAGCCTCGACGACAAGCTGTCGACGTGGCTGCCGGACGTGGCGCACTCCGATCAGGTCACCCTCGGGCAACTCGCGTCGATGACGTCGGGCTACGTCGACTACGTCATCGGCAACACCGCGATGAACCAGGCGCTCTACGCCGATCCATTCCGGCAGTGGACTCCGAAGCAATTGCTCGACTTCGCCGTCGGCCAGCCGTTGCGCTACCCGCCCGGCACCAACTGGGACTACGCGCACACCAACTACGTGCTGCTCGGCCTGGCCCTGGAGAAGGCGACGGGCAAGTCCATGCCGAAGTTGTTGAGCGACGACGTCTTGAGTCCGTTGGGACTGACGAATACGGCGAACTCCGATACCGCCGAGATACCGTCGCCGGTCCTGCACGCCTTCACCTCGGAACGCCGGGCCGCGCTCCACATTCCGGCCGGCACCCCGTTCTACGAGGAGAGCACGTTCTGGAACCCGTCGTGGACCATCACCCACGGAGCGATCCAGACCTCGAACATCTACGACCTGGAGGCCACCGCGGTGGGCATCGGCTCGGGCAAGCTGCTGAGCCGCGAGTCCTACCAGAAGATGGTGTCGACCGAGCTGCGCGGGAAGACCAGGGCCCAACCCGGATGCACCACGTGCGCACCCATGACCGACGGCTACACCTACGGTCTGGGCATCGTCATCTCCGGAGGATGGCTGCTGCAGAACCCAATGTTCGCCGGCTATTCCGCCGTCGAGGCCTACCTGCCCGAGAAGAAGGTCGCCATCGCGGTGGCTGCGACATTCGCCCCGCAGGCCTTCGACGCCGAGGGCAACTACGCCAACACCGCCGAGGTGCTGTTCCGGCGGATCGGCGCCGAGCTGGCACCCGACCGGGCACCGCCCGTGCCACCTGCGAAGTAGCGGCCCGACCGCCGTATCCTCGAGCCGTGGCCAAGAAGGTGCTGTTCCTCTACAACGACCCCACCGCCCCCGAGGCGATGCTGGGCGACGCCTTCGACGAATGCGGTTACGACGTACACACATTCGAGGTCGTCGGCGCGCACCGCGCCGCCGATCCCGCCTTCGACGTGACGCTGCCGGATCCGACGGCCTATGACGCGGTCGTCCCGCTGGGGTCCCGGTGGGGCGTGAACGACGGGTTCGCGTGGATCGCGTCGGAGGTGGCCATGGTGCGCGAGGCGCACGACGCGGGCGTTCCGCTGCTCGGGGTGTGCTTCGGCGGCCAACTCCTCGCGCACGCGCTCGGCGGTTCGGTCAGGCGGTCGCCGGCGCCCGAGGTCGGGTGGTACGAGGTGGACGCCTCGCAGACCGACCTGGTGCCCACCGGCCCCTGGTTCGAATGGCACTTCGACACGTTCACCGTTCCCGCCGGTGCGGTCGAGATCGCGAGGAACGCCAACGCATCTCAGGCCTTCGTGATGGGCACGACGATGGGAATCCAGTTCCACCCGGAGGTCGACGAAGGACTGCTGGAGCTGTGGCTGGCCGGTGACGGGGTCGACGACATCGCCGCCCTGGGCCGCACCGCCGACCAGTTGCGCGTCGCCACCACCCGGGAACTCGAGGGCGCCACCAAACGGGTGCACGCCCTGGTGCGGGCCTTCGTGGACGGTATTGCGAACGGGCAGGCTCAGCCCTGATCGTGCCCGAGTTGGTGGGCGAGAGCCTGGCCCACCTCTGGGTGCCGGAACCGGTGTCCGACGTCGTGGAGCTTCGCGGGCACCACGCGCTGGTTGGCCTCGGCGAGTTCGCGCGCACCCTGGCTGCCCAGCAGCAGCCGGGGACCGAACGCGGGCACCGGCAGCACCGCGGGCCGATGCATGGTCGTCGCGAGTGACCTGGTGTAGTCGACGTTGCGCACCGGGTTGGGCGCCACGGCGTTGACCGGTCCGGTCAGGCGCTGGTCGTATAGCGCCCGGTAGTACACGTCGACGAGGTCGTCGATGCCGATCCACGACAGCCACTGCCGGCCACTGCCGAGGCGGCCGCCGAGCCCGGCGGCGAACAGCGGCCGCATCAGCTTCAGGGTGCCGCCGCGGGCGGCCTGCACGATGCCGGTGCGCACCGCCACCGCGCGCAGGCCGGCCTGGGCCGCCGGTGCGGTGGCGGCTTCCCAGTCGGCGACCACGTCGGCGAGGAAGCCCTCTCCCCGCGAACCGTCCTCGTCGAGCAGGGCGTCGCCACGGTCGAATCCGTAGTACCCGATCGCCGAGGCCGTCACGAACGTGCGAGGGCCATCGGTGCTGCGGCCGGCCACCTCGGCGAGCTTGCGGGTCGGTTCGATTCGGCTGTCGCGGATCGCGGCGCGATGGGAGTCGGTGAACCGGCCCGCGATCGACGTACCGGCCAGGTGCACGACCGCATCGACGCCGTTCAACAGGTCCACGGCGGGCGCATCGGGGTTCCACTGCCGTTCGTCCGGGTGTCCGGCGGGACGCCGGACCAGCCGGATCACCCGGTGTCCGCCGGTGGTCAGCAGCGCGGTGAGCGCCGAGCCCACCAGGCCCGAGGAACCCGTGACCGCGATCGTGCTGGGCGCCAACCCCGCCTCGGCGGCCTCGCGGTGGGCGGCCAGATCATCGGCCAGTTGGCGGTGCCGGTAGACGAACGTCGGGCGCAGCGCGGCTGCGGGCACCGGCGCATCGACGCGGTCGTGAACCCGGGTGGCGGCTGGCCCCTCGGCGCTGAATTCGTGTGTGTGGCGCCACTTTCCGATGATCCGGGGCGGCCAGGACCGCACGCCGTCGGACGAGAGTTGGTCGACGAAGCGGTGCGGCGGGTCGTAGGCCGCGCCGTCGTGCTGTGCCACCCACAGCAAGCCGGCGGGCAGGCCGAGCACCGCTCGACCGTCGGCCAGCGACGGAGTCTCGCTCACGACGGTCATCGGCTGCCACGGCGGCACCAGACGCGGCATCGCGCCGGGGCGGGTATGCCAGGCGAACACCTCGTCCAGAGGATGGTCGACGATGCTCTCGTACTCGATTCCCACGACCTTCATTCGTAGCGGCCATCTGACCGGATTGCCAATCGTGGCAACCACAGTCGGGCCGGCTCCGAATCACCGGGGTGACGTCGACCCCCAAGGCAGGTGTGCTGGTGTTGCCCGGCGGCCGTCCCCGTAGTGACGCACCGTCGCGGGCCTGGCAGCTGGCCAATCTTCGGATCGAGATGCTGGCGCAGTCCCTGCAGCGCCGGGTCGGGGCGGATGTGACCGTGCGGCGGGTGCAATACCGGCTCAGGGGCTGGAACCCGCGGTCACTCGACGCCCTGGTCGACGCCCGGGCAGCGCTGACCGAGATGGTCGACCGGGTGGCCGACGGTCCAATCGTCCTCGTCGGGCATTCGATGGGCGGGCGGGTCGCCGCGCATCTCGCGGCCGACGGCAGGGTAGCGGGCATCGTGGCGTTGGCTCCGTGGTGGCCGGGGAACGACGCCGATCTGATCCCGCCGTCGGTCGCGTTGCTCACCATGCACGGCAGTGCGGACACGTGGACCGATCCGGTGGCCTCGCGGGTACAAACGCTGCGCGCGGCGGCGCGCGGGGTGGACGCGCGGTGGGTCGGGGTACCCGGCGCCGGACACTTCCTGCTGCAGGACTACTCCCGCTGGAACCGCCTCACTGCCGAATTCGCGATAGCGCAGTGGTCGGAGGTCTAGTCAGGCCCGTCAGTCCTTCTTGGGCGGCAGGTCCTCGTCGGCGGGTTCGACGGCCTGCTGGTGCGGGTCCACGTCGGGCGTGAGAACCTCGGCGTGACTCGTCGGATCGTCCGGGTAGTCCTCGGCGGCCTCGGGTTCGCGGACGGCCGGGAGGACGGCGGTGTGGTCGTCGATCTCGTCGCCGTCGGTGCCGTGGGCTTCGGTGGCGTGTGTCTCGGAGGAGCCCCGCGAACGTTCGCGGAGCGCATCGACGATGAGGAGCAGGACGCCGATGACGCTGGCGCCGATGCACACCCAGGCGATCAGCTCATTGCTGGTCACCACGGCGGTCACCAGCGCGGCGAGACCGATGACGGCGAGGACTAGCGCAACGATCAGCATCAATCAGCCGATCAGTTGTTTCCTCGGTTGAACTGGTTGAACCCGCCGCCGTCGTTGTTGGCGGTCGAGTCAACCGGTGCGGCCGAGCCACGCTGGCCGAGTTCTTCGAGCTGAGACTCCAGGTAGGTCTTGAGCCGGGTGCGGTACTCCCGCTCGAAGGTGCGCAGCTGCTCGAGGCGACCCTCGAGGACGGTGCGCTGCTGGTTGATCGTGCCCATGATCTCGGAGTGCTTGCGCTCGGCGTCCGCCTGCAGCGCGTCGGCCTTTTCCTGGGCCTGCCGCAGCTGCGTCTCGGAGCGGGTCTGCGCGTCGGACAGCAGTGCGTCGGCGCGAGCCTTGGCCTCGGACACCGTGGTCTCGGCGGTACTGCGGGCCTCGGTGACCATGGCGTCGGCCTGGGCACGTGCATCGGCGAGCAGCTTGTCGGCCTCCGCCTTCGCGGTGCCGGTCAAGCGGTCCGCGGTGTCCTGCGCCAGCCCGAGGATCTTCGCCGCCTTGATGTGCGAATCCTCGCTGACCGGAGCGGCGGCGACGGGCTGCGGAGGCGCCTCGTACACCGGCTGCGGGGGTGCGACGGGCTCGGGCTCCGGCTCGGGCGCCTGGTACTGCGGGATCGACTGGGTGGGCTGTGCGCCACTGCCCGACCGCGCACTCGCCAGTTCCTGGTCGAGTTCGGCGACCCGCTGACGAAGGTCGGCGTTCTCCTCGATGAGCCGGGTCAGCTCGTTCTCGACCAAGTCGAGGAACGCGTCGACCTCATCCTCGTTGTAACCGCGCTTGCCGATGGGCGGCTTGCTGAACGCGACGTTGTGGACGTCGGCTGGAGTAAGCGGCATTGTCTGCCCCCTTGAGGTCTCGACCGTCAATCGGTGTCAAAGTATAGAGCCGTGGTGAAGTAACTGGCGCCCATCCTGTCACAGTAGACCCGGCGGTTGCGGGTGAGGTCCAGAAATAAGAGCGAATGACAAAGTCCGGTTGCCCGTCCGAGACCTCGCGAAACCCGCTCGTCCTACCCGCGGACTACTGGCTCCACGCCAGCTCCATGCCGATGAACGCGGCCAGGAGCAACACCATGATCGACAGGTCGAGACGGACCGCACCTATCGTGAGCTGGGGAATGAGGCGCCGCAGCAGCTTCACCGGAGGATCGGTGACCGTCATGATCACCTCGAGGACCACCACCATGAAACCGCGCGGGCGCCAGTCCCTGCTGAAGGACCGGACGAACTCGACCACGACGCGCGCGATGAGAAGAAGCCAGAAAGCGAACAGCACGAAGCCCAGTATCGAGAAGAACAGCGACAACTGAGCGACCTCACTCCGGGCGATGGTGACATGTGGGGGTAGAGCTGGGCTGCGGGTCTGACGGATGGAGGTCTGACGGGACCCGAGTCGACGTCAGCCTACCCGTCCTCCCGCGCACGGCCCGGTCGCTGCGGGACCGTCACTGGTAGGCGTAGAAGCCGGCCTCGGCGATCCGCCTGCGCTCGTCGGCGGTGACGTCGACGTCGGCCGGTGACAGCAGGAACACCTTGGTGGCCACCTTGTCGAAGGAGCCGCGCAGGGCAAACGCCAGCCCCGCGGCGAAGTCGACCAGACGCTTGGCGTCGGCGTTGTCCATCGACACCAGGTCCATGATCACGGGGGTGCCGTCGCGGAAGCGCTCGCCGATGGTGCGGGCCTCGCTGTAGTCCTTCGGGCGAAGGGTGGTGATCTTCGCCAATGGGCTGCCCGCTTCGAAGAGCTCGGCCATCCGGCGCGGCTCCATCGCCACGGAGCCGTGGGTGGCTCCGCGAAGGGTGTTGAAGCGGGGGCGTTCGAAGTCGCGGCGGCCGCGAAAGGATGGCTCGTCGAGGTATCCGCCGCGGTAACCCGCTGCGGCACCGGCCATTTCGCGATCGAACTCGCGGCCGCCGGGGCGGTCCATCCGGTCGTCGTAGCCGCGACCCTCGGCGCCGCGGGCATCGTAACCGCGGCCCTCTTCGTCGAACCGCTCCTCGCGGGGACGACGCGAGTAGGCACCGCGCGCCGAGCGATCCTCGTCGTCGTAGTACTCGTCGTCGTAATCGTCCATCGGCGCCATACCGAAGTAGGCCTTGACCTTATGCAGTGTGCTCATCGGAGACCCTTCTGATGACTGGAATCGGTGTTGTCCGTGATGAAGATGTGACTGGAGTGACTACTCAGGGTGACGTTAGAGGACGTTGTCCCATAAGAGCGGTACCGACACGCACACACGTCGAGCCGTGTTTCACCGCCATCTCGAGGTCGTTGGACATGCCTGCCGAGAGACCGAGACGGTGCTGGTAGGAGTCCTGTACCCGATGTAGCTCGGCCTCCAAACGCGCGAACGAATCCGCGACGTCGGCGTGCAATGGCGGGATGGCCATCAGGCCAACGAAGTCGACGCCGTCGGTCCCGTCGGCCAAGCGGCACAACTCGTCCACCGCATCCGGGCGACCCACGTCGACGCCGCCCCGGGCGGGATCGCCGTCCAGACTGAGTTGGACGTAGACCCGAAGCGGCGCGGCCCGCCGTCCATCGGCGATCGCCTCGGCGGCCGCTCGCCCCAGCGCCCCGACGAGGGTGGCGCCGTCCACCGAGTGCGCGGCATACGCCCACTGCGCGACCGCGCGCGCCTTCTTGCGCTGAATGCTGCCGATCATGTGCCAACGGATGGACGCCGCCGCGTCGGGAAGCCGCCCGGTCAGGTCGGCTACCTTTCCCGACGCTTCCTGCTCGCGAGATTCGCCGAATGCCGTGCAGCCGAGCTGAACCAGTTCGACGATGTCGGAGATCGGAAAGAACTTCGTGACCGGCAGCAATTCGACGTCCGCGGCATCACGGTCCGCGGCAGCGGCGGCCTGGTCGACCCGGGCGCGCAGGGCGGCCAGGGCGGCGGCGAGTTCGGCGGCGCGCTCGGGGCTCGTGGCAGCGGTCATTCCATCCACACCAGGGAGGCCAGCCGTCCGGTGGGCGCAGCGCGGCGATGGCTGAACAACGCCGGGTCGTCGAACGTGCAGCGCGGATCGATGCCTACCGATGCGACGCCCAAAGCCGTTAACTGGCGCGCGATTCCGGCCCGCAGATCCAGTCCCGCGGTCCCTCGCGGCGTCGTGGTTCGGCTGCCGGGCAGCGCTGCTTCCACGTCATCGGCCATCGCTGCGGGTACCTCGTAGTTGCGTCCGCTGACGGCTGGGCCGAGCAGCGCGGTGATTTCGGCGGCCCGCGCGCCTTGGGCCAGCATCGTCTCGACGGCCCTTGGCACGACGCCCATCTGCGCCCCCACCCGACCGGCGTGGACGGCGGCGACGACGCCGGCGCGCGCGTCGGACATCAACACGGGAACGCAGTCGGCGGTCACCACGGCCAGCGCCAACCCCACGGTGGTGGTCACCAGCCCGTCTGCGGCGTCGACGGCACCCTCGACCGGGCCGTCGACGGCGACGATCCGGTCGCCGTGCACCTGGTTCATCCACACGATGCCGTCGTCACCGAGTCCGGTCGCCGCCGCCAGCCGTGCACGATTCGCGGCCACCGCGGCCGGATCGTCCCCCACGTGGTCACCCAGGTTGAAGGTGTCGAACGGCGGGACCGAGGCGCCACCCGCCCGGGTCGTGGTCACGCGTCGGATGCGAAGGGTCACGGTGCCCAGTATTCCGCCCGCACCGGGTCGCGATCAGTGACGCATGAAGGGCGGCACGTCGACGTCGTCGTCATCGTCGCCACCGCCGCCGATGCTGACCGTCGCGCCGTTGGTGTGCAGCGGCACGCTCGCCGGATCGGGATCGAAGGCCGACGGCGCCCGAAGCCGACCGGCGGTGCCCGACGCCACGGCCGGGCCGACGCCTGCGCCGACCACCGGCTTGCGGCTCGGACCGGCGGCGTCGAAGCCCGCAGCGATGACCGTGACGCGGACCTCGTCGCCGAGCGAATCGTCGATCACGGTGCCGAAGATGATGTTGGCCTCGGGGTGGGCGGCCTCCTGCACCAGCGATGCGGCCTCGTTGATCTCGAAGAGACCGAGGTCGCTGCCGCCGGCCACCGACAGCAGCACGCCCTGAGCGCCCTCCATCGACGCCTCGAGCAGCGGGGAGTTGATCGCGGTCTCCGCGGCCTTGAGGGCGCGCCCGTCGCCGCGGGCCGAGCCGATGCCCATGAGCGCGGTGCCGGCCCCCGACATCACGCCCTTGACGTCGGCGAAGTCGACGTTGATGAGACCGGGGGTGGTGATCAGGTCCGTGATGCCCTGGACGCCGTTGAGCAGTACCTCGTCGGCGCTGCGGAACGCGTCCATCAGCGAGACGGCAGCGTCGCCCATCTGCAGAAGGCGGTCGTTGGGGATGACGATGAGCGTGTCGCAGCTCTCGCGCAGCGCTGCGATGCCGGCCTCGGCCTGGTTGGAGCGACGCTTGCCCTCGAAGGAGAACGGTCGCGTCACGACGCCGACCGTCAGCGCGCCGAGCTTGCGGGCGATCGTCGCCACGACGGGCGCGCCACCGGTCCCGGTGCCACCGCCCTCGCCGGCGGTGACGAACACCATGTCCGCCCCGCGGAGCAGCTCCTCGATGTCGTCCTTGGCGTCGTCGGCCGCCTTGCGCCCGACTTCGGGGTCGGCGCCGGCGCCGAGGCCGCGGGTGGAGTCGCGGCCGACGTCGAGCTTGACGTCGGCATCACTCATCAACAACGCCTGCGCGTCGGTGTTGATGGCGATGAACTCGACGCCCTTGAGGCCTTGCTCGATCATTCGGTTGACGGCGTTGACGCCGCCGCCACCGATGCCGACCACCTTTATTACTGCCAGATAGTTGTGCGGGGGTGTCATCGGTAGTCATCCTCCTGGAGCCAACTCTCAACCTCAACCATAGGCTTAGAGTTATGTCAAGTAGTTTCGCGCAAACAGAACGGTAGGGCGAGCACGCGAGGATTCGGCGCAGGCGCGCCGCGACACGCCGCCCGTCTTCCGGCGGCGCCTACTTGACCGTCGGCAGGTCCGGGCTCGACACGTCGTACGTCGTGCCCGGCTGGGTCAGCAGCGCCCCCAACTTGAGCGCCTTCTCGTCGGTGCGGTCCGTGGTTCCCCAGATCACCTGCCGGCCGTCGAACAGCGTGAGCGTGATCGACGCGACCGACGGCGCGGCGATGCGGCTGATCTGGCTGGCCACCTCGGGGCGCAGCGCCGTCAACACCTGCAGCGCGGCCAGCGTGGGCAGGTCGCCGGGTCCCGGCGTGTCGGCATCCAGGTACGGCAGCCCCGGCGGCGGTGGCGCGGTGGCGAAGTCGACGCCGTCGCGGTCGAAGAGGTGCGATCCGTCGGGATAGTCCTTCACCACGATCGGGATTCGCTCGACGATCGTGATGCGCAACGTCGACGGATACTCCCGCTGAACCCTGGCGCTGGCCACGCGCCGGATGGTGGCGACGCGCTCGGCGACCGCGTCGGTGTCGATCTGGAGTAGCGGCGTGTCCGCCGGGACCGCGGCCGCCTGCTGGACTTCGTCCTGGGTGATGGTGACCAGGCCGGTGATCGCCATGACGCGCGCCGACATGATCGGGGTGAAGTAGAGCAGCAGGCCGGCGCCGACCACGATCACGCTGACCAGCGCCGACCACATCAGCGCCTTGAGGCCCCGAACGAGTCCGCGCGCAGGGGGTTTCGGCTCGTCGGGCGCACGGCCCACGACACGGCGCTTGGCCTCGCGCCGGGCGTTCTCGATGGCCGTCGCGCGCTCCTGGGCCGCGCGCCGCTCCTCGCGTTCCCTCCTGGCCCGTCGCCGCGGACCCTCGAAGTCGGCGTCGGCGGGGGGCGCCGCCGACGATGCCGCCGGTTCGGCGATGGCATCGGCGGGGGGTTCGACGGGGGGTTCAGGGGCGCCGGTGGTGTCGGTCGGCCGCTCGGTCGGTCCGGTCACGACGACCGTGTCCCCGGCGCCTCGCCACCCACCCGGGCCCGAATCGCAGCCAGGATCTCGGTGCCCAGCATCGTGACGTCACCGGCACCCATCGTCACCACCACGTCGCCCGCTCCGACCCACGCCGCCACCAGGTCGGCCACCGCGGAGAAGTCGGCGACGTACCGGGCAGGCACCCCCACGTGTTCGGCGACGCTGGCGCCGCTCACGCCCGCGATCGGTTGTTCGCGCGCTGCATACACGTCCAGGACGAAGACTTCGTCGGCGCCGCTCAACGCCTGGCCGAATCCCCGGCCAAGGTCTGCGTGCGCGAGAGCAGGGTGCGGTTGGAACACCACGATGGAACGGCCGGATCCGGCGACGGCGCGGACGGCCTCCAGCGTCGCGCGCACCTCGGTGGGGTGATGCGCGTAGTCGTCGAAGACCCGCACGCCCGCCGCGGTGCCCACCGCCTCGAACCGGCGTCGGACCCCTTCGAACGTCGCGAGACCGTCGAGAACGGTCACCACGTCAGCTCCCGCCTCCACCGCCGCGAGCAGGGCGGCCAGCGCGTTGAGCGCCATGTGCCTGCCGGGCACGGCCAGTCGCAGGCCACGCGGCTGGGCTTCGCCCTGGAGATGGACGGCGGCCACGCTGCCGGTGCCTTGCTGCTCCCAATCGACAAGGGACGCAGCAAGTTTCGGCTCGTCTGCGGATGCTACCGCAGTCCCATAGCGCAGTACGCGCACTCCACCGGCCGCGGCGCGGTCGGCGAGTGCCGCAGCGCCCGGGTCGTCGGCGCACACGACCAGCGCACCGCCCGGTCGCAGTCGCCCGACGAACTCGTCGAAGACCGCCGCCGTAGGCCTCTGCACTTCCGAAGAAGTCGAGATGATCGGCCTCCACGTTGGTCACCACCGCGACGTCAGGGGTGTACTCGAGCAGCGACCCGTCGCTCTCGTCGGCCTCGGCGACGAAGCGGTCGCCGCTGCCGTGGTGGGCGTTGGTGCCCGCCTCGCCGAGGTCGCCGCCCACCGCGAACGACGGATCGACGCCGCTGCGCTGCAACGCCACGATGATCATCGACGTCGTCGTGGTCTTGCCGTGCGTGCCGGTAACCAACACCGTGGTGTAGCCCGTCATCAGCTTGGCCAGCACCGCGGGCCGCAGGATGACGGGAATACCGCGACGCTGAGCTTCGACGAGTTCCGGGTTGTCCTTCGGGATGGCGGCGTGCGTGCTGACCACGACCGTCGGACCGCCGGGGAAGCATGTCGAGCGACGACGCGTCGTGGCCGATGCGCACCTGCGCGCCACGGGCCCGCAGCGCGGCCACACCGCGGAACTCCTTGGCGTCGGAACCCGACACCAGCCCGCCACGGTCCAGCAGGATGCGCGCGATGCCCGACATCCCGGCTCCCCCGATGCCAACCATGTGCACCCGCTGCAATTCCGGTGGTACCCACGCGGGTTCATCCGCGACTCTCGGAGCCGGGCGGCGACGTCGAGGGCCACCTCGGCCACCTGGCGGGCGGCGTCGCGGTGTCCGGCGAGGGCCGCCGCGGTCGTCATCGCCGTCAATCGCTGTGGATCGCCGAGCAGGGTGCGAACCGTGTCGGCGACGAAGGCGGGAGTCAGGTCGGCGTCGGCGACCAGCAGGCCGCCGCCGGCGCCCACCACCGGCAGCGCGTTGAGGCGCTGCTCGCCGTTGCCGATCGGCAGCGGAACGTACACCGCGGGCAGGCCCACTGCCGTCACCTCGGCGACCGTCATGGCGCCGGATCGGCAGATCGCGAGATCGGCCGCGGCGTAGGCCAGGTCCATCCGGCTGAGGTACGGCACCGCGACGTAGGGCCGGTCACCCGCGGCGGGCACGCGCAGGTCCAGGAGGTTCTTCGGCCCGTGCGCGTGCAACACCGCGATACCCGCCGCGGCGAGGTCGGCGGCGGCTCCGGAGACCGCCCGGTTGAGCGACTGCGCTCCCTGTGATCCGCCGAAGACCAGGAGCACCCGGTCGTCGTCGGCGAACCCGAAGTGGGCGCGGGCCTCGGCCCGCAGCGCCGTCCGGTCGAGCGTCGTGATGGCCTCGCGGACGGGCACGCCGACCAGTTCGACGCGGCCCAGTCCCGGGTCCGGAACCGCCGAGAGCACCCGCTGCGCCGACCGTGCCCCGACCCGGTTCGCCCAGCCCGCGGTCGCGTTGGCCTCGTGGATGACGACGGGCACCCGGCGCCGCCGCGTGGCGCCGCCGCGGGCGGCCAGGTAGGCGGGCAGCGCGACGTAGCCGCCGAATCCGACGACGACGTCGGCGTGCACGCCGTCGAGGATCGCCCGGGTCTGACGGACCGCGGTGCGGACCCGCAGCGGCAGCCGAACCAGGTCACCGGACGGTTTGCGGGGGAACGGTACGGGCGTGATGAGCTTCAGGTCGTAGCCACGTTCGGGCACCAGCCGGGTCTCCAGGCCGCGCGCCGTGCCAAGGGCTGTGATCCGCACCCCTGGATCGAGGGCGACGAGGGCGTCGGCGACGGCCATCGCGGGCTCGATGTGCCCCGCGGTGCCACCGCCCGCGAGGACCACGGAGATGCCACCGGGGTTGAACCAGGGTTGCTCACCCGTAACGCTGACCTTCCAGAGGGCGGGCCCGTCGGCTGGGCTGGCGCTGACGGTCTCCATGATGCCCTGCGCCCTTTGCCGTCCGGTTGCCCGCATCCGCGGTGGCGCGCCTGCGACTTCCGGCTGGTTTGCCGGCGCGTCGGTCGCCCGCCGTCGACCGCGCCTGTTCGGTGGCCCGGCCGGACGCCGCCTTCACCTTCGGCGCGGACTCCGACTTGGGTTTGGCCTTCACCTTCGACGTGGGCTTCTTCGGCTTCGGTTTCTTGAGCTTGGACGTCGGTTCGGCGTCACCGGACCGGGTGCGCAGCCGGTCGCGAGCCGCCTCCAACCGGGTCGGCACGTACGGTTCGGGAAGCGGCAGCCGCAGCAACCGGTTGAACCGGTCCTCACGGCCGGCGCGCAGGGCAGCGACCGCCTCCGGCTCGTGCCGCGCCGCGTTGGTGATGATGCCTAGCATGAATAATGTTGTCGCCGTTGATGTTCCGCCAGCCGAGATGAGCGGCAGCTGCAGGCCGGTTACCGGCAGCAACCCCACCACGTAGCCGATGTTGATGGTGACCTGCCCGACCACCCAGACGTGGTCAGGGCCGCGACCAGGCTCAGGAACGGGTCCGTATATGCGCCGGCCGATCCGCGACCCGGTGTAGGCGAACAGGCCGAACAGGGACAGCAGCGCGAGGGCGCCGATGATCCCGAGTTCCTCCCCGATGATGGCGAAGATGAAGTCGTTGTGGGCGTTAGGCAGTAAATCCACTTGCCGGCGCCCTGCCCAAGCCCGTCACCGAAGATGCCGCCGTTTGCGAGCGCATAGCGCGCCTGCCGCGCCTGATAGCCCGAACCTTGCATGTCGGCACCGGGATTGAGCCACGACTGCACGCGGTCGGGATCGGTAGCCCGCCGACATCGCGAGGATGCCGGCGGCGATCACGACGGCGACCAGCGAACTGAGGAACACCCGCAGCGGGAGGCCGGCGTACCAGAGCAGGCCCAGCAGGATGATGCCGAGCGATACGGTTTGGCCGAGGTCGGGTTGCAGCACGATGAGCACCAGTGCCAGCAGCGCGCCGGGTACCAGCGGGAAGAGCATCTCGCGGATCGACGCGCGCTCCATCCGGCGGGCGGCGAGCAGGTGTGCCCCCCAGATCGCAAAGGCGATCTTGGCCAGCTCGGAGGGCTGCATCGAGAAGCCGGCGACCACGAACCAGCCTCGAGAGCCGTTGGCCTCCTTGCCGATTCCGGGGATGAGGACCAGCACCAGCATGACGATCGTGGTGACGAAGCCGGGGAAGGCCAGCTTGCGCATGAATGCCACCGGCGTCCGCAGGGCGACGTAGAAGGCGACCAGGCCCACCACGGTCCACAGCACCTGCTTGGCGAAGATCGCCCACGGGGAGCCGTCCTCGTCGTAGGAGTGCACGCCCGAGGCCGACAGCACCATGATCAACCCGAGGGTGACCAGCAGTGCGGCGACGGTGATGACGAGGTGAAACGAGGTCATCGGGCGGCCGAGCCAAGCCCCGAGCGCGTCCGCGGCGCGGCGACCGTCGCGGTGGCGGCGGCTCCGCCTCGGCATTGGCTTTGCTGCGCCGCAACCGGGCGAAGACGTTGGTCACTGGGTTACCGGGCCGCGCCTTGATCACGTGTGTCACAGAGGCAACAGCAGTCTCATTTGTCCCTAGCACCCCTAATCCTCCCCCGTCACACGCCGCGGGCGGCGGACATCCGGCGCGTGTCGCGGAATGGCCGGGCCCCGGGATTGCGGGGTAAGCGCCCACCGAGGCCAGCCATTCGCTGTAGAACAGCGCCACCCCCAGTCCGCAGGCGATGGCCGTGAGCAGCCAGAACCGGATGATCACGGTGGTCTCGGCCCAGCCCACCAACTCGAAGTGGTGGTGAAACGGCGCCATCCGGAAGACCCGCCGACCCGTCGTGCGGAAGGCCATGATCTGCACCACCACCGAGGTGACCTCCGCGACGAACAGGGCGCCCAGCACGACGGCCAGCATCTCGGTTCGGCTGGTCACCGACAGCCCGGCGACGATGCCGCCCAGGGCGAGCGAGCCGGTGTCGCCCATGAAGATCTTGGCCGGTGCGGCGTTCCACCAGAGGACCCCACAGGCGCCCGCGGCCGCCGCGGCGACCAGCGCCAGGTCGAGCGGATCGCGGACGTTGTAGCACCCGCGCCCAGGGCTGAACGCGCACGCGTTGCGGAACTGCCAGAACGTGATCAGCACGTAGGCGGCCGTCACCATCGCCATCGCCCCGGCGGCCAGCCCGTCCAGGCCGTCGGTGAAGTTGACCGCGTTGGACCAGGCGCTCACGACGACGACGCAGAACAGCACGAACACCGCCGGCGCCAACGTGACGGTCGCGATCTCGCGGACGTAGGACAGCTCGGGGCTTCCGGAGTCAACCCGTCGCCGTTGCGGAACTGCAGTGCGAGCACGCCGAACAGCACCGCGGCGACCAGCTGACCGACCGTCTTGCCCGTCTTGTTGAGCCCGAGGTTGCGCGCGCGCCGGATCTTGATGAGGTCATCGACGAAGCCTACCGCTCGGAGCGCGGTGCCAGACCCAGCACCAGCAGCCCGGAGGCCGACGGTCCCTCACCGTCGAGCGCCAGCCCCACCAGGTGGGTGCCGAGGTACCCGGCCCAGATGCCGGCCAGGATCGCTACGCCGCCCATCGACGGGGTGCCACGCTTCTTGTGGTGACTCGGCGGCCCGTCCTCGCGGATCTCGTGCCGAAGCCCTGGCGCGTGAACAGCCGGATCAGGACCGGCGTCAGCAGGATCGACACCGCCAGCGCAATGCCGACGGCGATGAGTATCTGCCTCATTCGGTCCCAGTTCCGGCGGTGACATTCCCCGAGTCGCTCACCAGCGCGTCGGCCAGGGCCGCCAGCCCAGCGGACTTGGAGGCCTTCACCAGCACCACGTCTCCCCCGCGCAGTTCGGCCCGAAGCAGCGCCAGCGCGGCGTCCAGGTCGGCCACCGCGATCGCCTCACTGCCCCATGACCCCTCCATCACCGCCCCGTGATGCATGGCGCTCAACGACCTTCCGGATCCGACGACGACTAGTCGAGACACATCTAAGCGCACCGCCAGTCGACCGATGCTGTCATGTTCGGCGATCGCGTCGTCACCGAGTTCGGCCATCTCGCCAAGGACGGCCCAACTGCGGCGGCGCTCACCGCCGTCCTTCACAGCCGACTTCGCCATCCAGGCCAGCGCCTTGAGACCGGCGCGCATCGAATCGGGATTGGCGTTGTACGCATCATTGACGATGGTCACCCCGTCGTCGCGGGTGCCGACCTGCATCCGATGCTGCGACACCGGGCCGGCTGCCGCCAGGGCGTCGACCACCTGATCCAACCGGGCCCGCACTGCAGCGCCACGGCCGCGGCGCACAGCGCGTTGGACACCTGGTGGTCACCGTGCACGGCCAGCGTGACGTCGGCCTGCTCACCCGAGGCGTGCAGGGTGAAGCGCGGCCGGGCGAGCTCGTCGAGCACGACGTCGGTGGCCCAGACGTCGGCCCAGTCCTCGGCGCCGACGGTCCGGGACACCCGCACGACGCGGGCGGCCGTCTTGGCCGCCATCGCCGCCACCGCCGGGTCGTCGGCGTTGAGGATCACCACGCCCGATGCCGGGATCGACTGCGGCAGTTCGCCTTTCGTCTGGGCGATGGCTTCCGCGAACCGAACTCGCCGAGATGGGCGGTGCCGACGTTGAGCACCACCGCGACCGACGGCGTAGCGATCCGCGCCAGCGCGGCGATGTTGCCCGGGTGGCGCGCCGACATCTCCAGGATCAGGTAGTCGGTGTCGGTGGTCGCCCGCAACACCGTCCACGGATGACCCAGTTCGTTGTTGAACGACCCGGGCGGCGCCACGACGTCACCGAGCGGTTGGAGAACGGCGGCCAACAGGTCCTTGGTCGAGGTCTTGCCCGACGATCCGGTGACGCCGACGATCACCAACCCCTGGGCCACCAGTTCCGACGCCACCGCGGCGGCCAGTTTGGCCAGCGCCGCCAGGACGGCCGCACCCGATCCGTCGGAGTCGTGCTCCAGCACGCTGGCACCGGAGTCCACGGCGGTGACGGGCGGGACGACGATCGCCGGTACTCCGACCGGTCGGGCGGCCAGCACGGCGACGGCACCCGCCGCGAAGGCGCCCGCGGCGAAGTCGTGCCCGTCCGAGCGGGCGCCCGGCAACGCCAGGAACAGGCCGCCCGGAGTGACGGCGCGCGAGTCGAACTCGACGGTAGACGTGACGCGGATGGCCCGAGCATCCTGCTCGTGACGTCGGCCAACTCGCCACCGACGATCTCGCGGATCTCGACGAGCGTCAGGTCGATCACGGCCGCGACCCCAACGCGTGCAGCGCTTCGGCCAGCTCGGCCCGGTCGTCGAACGGCCGGGTTCGGCCATGGCTCGTCTGACCCGCCTCGTGTCCCTTGCCTGCGATCAGCACGACGTCTCCCTCCCTGGCCCAGCCGACGGCGAAGTCGATGGCCGCCCGGCGATCGCCGATCTCCACCAGTTCGGCGCCACCGTCGCCCGCACCGGCAACGATCGCGGCCCTGATGTCGGCGGGCTCCTCGTCGCGCGGGTTGTCGTCGGTGACGACCACCAGATCGGCCAGCTCGGCCGCGACCTGCCCCATCGGCGCCCGCTTGCCGGGATCGCGGTTGCCTCCGGCGCCGAACACCACCGCCAGCCTGCCCCGGGTCTGCGCCCGCAAGGTCTCGAGCACCGCCCGCAGCGCACCGGGCTTGTGCGCGTAGTCGACGAGGGCGAGGAAGCCCTGACCACCGTCGATCGGCTCCAACCGCCCGGGCACCGTGGCGGTCTCGCAGTCCCGGCGCGGCCCGTTCCGGTGACACTCCGACCGCGTCGAGCAGCGCGTCGCGAGAAGGCCGTTGGCGACGTTGAACCGCCCCGGCAGATTGATGCGCAATCGGTGCCGATCGCCCCGCGGGTCCACCGCCACGAACTCCTGTGCGCCGCCGCTCGACGGTGACGACGTCCTCGGCCCGCCAGTGCGCGTCGTGGCCGGAGACGCCCACGGTGACCGGCCGCTCCGCCCGACCGGCGATGGTGCGGCCCGCCTCGTCGTCGACGCAGACCACCGACCGGTCGGCGTGCGTCGGGGACTGTGGGTCGAACAGCTTCGCCTTGGCCTCGAGGTAGTCGGCCATCGTCGGGTGAAAGTCCAGGTGGTCGCGGGAGAGATTGGTGAAACCACCCACCGCGAAGTGCACGGCGTCGACCCGACCGAGGGTCAGCGCGTGGCTGGACACCTCCATCACCACCGTGTCGACACCGCGTTCGAGCATGACGGCGAGGAGGGCCTGCAGATCGGGTGCCTCCGGGGTGGTCAGCGCGCTCGGTACGTCGCGACCGTCGATGCGGATGCCCACCGTCCCGACCAGACCAGCGACCCGGCCCGCCGCGCGCAACCCGGCCTCCACCAGATAGGTGGTGGTGGTCTTCCCCGAGGTGCCGGTCACGCCGACCACGCGCATGCGTTCCGACGGCCGGCCGTAGACCGTTGCGGCCACCTCGCCGAGGACCGTCCGCGGGGTGGGATGCACCAGCACCGGCGCGTCGACGCCACCGGCCATGACCTCGATCCCGGCCTCGTCGGTCAGCACCGCGACCGCGCCCTGGCGCACCGCATCGGCGGCGTAACTCGCGCCGTGGGCGGTCGCACCGGGAAGGGCGGCGAACAGATCACCGGGCTGGGCCGCCTGGCTTCGCAGCGTCACGCCGGTGACCCGCAGGTGCGCCGTTGCACCGATCGGTGCCGTCGCTCCCACGTGCTCGGCCAATGCGGCGAGGCCTTCACCGACGGGACGCGAGGGACGCAAGTTCATGGCCATGACACCTTACCGGCCGGGGCCCGGGCGTCGGCATGGGTGAAGTCCGGGCTCAACCCTGCAGGACGAGCGGCGGCCCGGGATCGGGCGACAGCGGCACGTTCTCGCGCTGCAGCAGCCACGACGACAGGTTGTGAATGAGCGGCGCCGCCGTCGTTCCCGGTGATCCGTCGGCGGTGCGGTGCGGGTTGTCCATCATGACGCCGACGACGTATCGCGGATCGTTCGCGGGCAGCATCGCCGCGAAGGTGATCCAGTAGACGTCGTCGTAGTAGCAGCCGCAGCCGGGGTTGATCTGCTGCGCGGTGCCCGTCTTGCCGGCGATCTGGTAGCCCTCCACGGCGGCGCCGGATCCCGTGCCCTGCTGGATGCCCATCGGATCCTTCTGGATGGTGGCCCGCAACATGTTCCGCACCGTCTGCGCGGTTTGGGGCGACACCACCCGGACCCCCTCGGGGCGCGGCTCGTCGGTGCGGGTGCCGTCGGCGGCGATGACGGACTTGACGATGCGCGGCGGAATGCGAAGGCCGTCGTTGGCGATCGTCTGGTACATACCGGTCATCTGCAGCAGGGTCATCGAAAGACCCTGTCCGATCGGCAGATTGGCAAACGAGCTGCCCGACCACTGATCGATCGGCGGGACCAGGCCCGCGCTCTCCCCGGGCAGGCCTACGCCGGTCCGCTGGCCGAGCCCGAACTTGTCGAGCATCTGGGCGTAGCGCTCCGGGCCGATCCGCTGGGCCAGCATCAGCGTGCCCACGTTCGACGACTTCCCGAAGACGCCGGTGGTGGTGTAGGGCATCACGCCGTGATCCCAGGCGTCCTTCACGGTGACGCCACCCATGTCGATCGAGCCGGGCACCGAGAGCACCTCGTCGGGATTGGTCAGCCCGTTCTCGATCACCGTCGACGCGGTGATGATCTTGTTGACCGAGCCGGGCTCGAACGGCGACGTCACCGAGAGGTTGCCCAGCTCGCGATCGTCCTGCCGGCCGATGTCCTGGCTGGGGTCGAAGGTGTCGTTGTTCGACATCGCCAGCACCTCACCGGTCTTGGCGTCGAGCACGACGGCGGAGACGGTCTTGGCGCCCGAGAGGTTCTTGGCCTGCTGCACCTGCTGCTGGACGTAGAACTGGATGTCGTCGTCGATGGTGAGCTGGACGTTCGAGCCGTTGACGGCGTCGTGCCGGTTGCGGTAGCTGCCGGGGATCACGACGCCGTCGGACCCTCGGTCGTAGGTGACCGATCCGTCGGTGCCCGCCAGCTTGGCGTCGAGCGAGTCCTCGAGGCCGAGCAGTCCGTGGCCGTCCCAGTCGATTCCGCCGACGATGTTGGCCGCCAGGGATCCGCCCGGATACTGCCGGATGTCCTGACGTTCCGCTCCCACCTCCGGGTACCTCGCGATGATGGCATCGGAGATCGCCGGGTCGACCGCGCGGGCGAGGTAGACGAAGGAGTCCTTGCTCGACAACTTCTTGTACAGGGTGGCGTCGTCGGGTTTGTTGTTCAGCAGGCCCGCGATGCCCTTGGCGATGTCGTGCAGCCGCTTGACCGGTTCCGGCGCGTCGGGCACCTTGCCCTGGGCCTCGAGCAGTTGCTTCTGAACCTTGGCGGGCTGGAAGGTCAGCGCCCGCGCCTCGGTCGTGAAGGCCAGCTTGTCGTCGTTGCGGTCGACGATGCTTCCGCGCATGGCCGCTTCGACGTCGGTGACCTTGAGCTGACTGGCCGCCTCGGCGCGAAGACCCGCCGCCCGCGGCACCTGCAGCATGAACAGCTGACCCGCGGCCAGCAACAGCACCAGCAGGATCACGCCGTTGCCCACCCGGTGACGGAACACGAACGACGCGCTGCGCAACCCGTCGTCGGCTGCCGAGTCGCGGGCCTTGCGGGTGCGGCGCTCGTTCGCCGGATGCGACATGCCGGACCGGCTCACGCGGGCGCTCCGGGCACCTGGACGGGTTGATCGGCGCCCACCGGGGGTCCGGGCAGCGGGCCGACGGGCAAGGGGGCCAGCACTGGCGCGGCGGGCAGGTCCACCGGGGCGGTCAGCTCGGCCGCAGTGGGCAGCGGCGGGGCTGCGGCGGGCGGGGCAGCCGGAGCGGGTAGTGGCACCGCCTGAGCGTTGGGTGCCGGCGCCACTGGAGCCGCGGCGGGCACCGGGACTCCCGGATTAGTCACCGGTACTTCGGGATTGGGTCCGGTCGCCGCGCGCGGTGGCAGGTGTACCGCCACCTCGCGAGGGTCGACGACGCGCGGCGCGGGCGGGGCCGGCGGTGCGGGCGGCGCCGGCTCGGGCAGTGGGCTGTTGAGCGGCGGCGGCTGTACGCCCTGAGCGGGTTTGGGCGTGCCGACCACCAGCCAGTTGCCCGTGGCGTCCTGCACCAGGTGCGCGGTGTCCCGGGAGGGAATCATGCCGAGGTTTCGAGCCGCCTCGGCGAGCGCGGGCGCGGCCTGCGCCTCGAGGACGTCGCGCTCGAGACCGTCCTTCTGCTGCATCAGCGCCTGGTTGACCTGGCGGGCGCGGCCCAGTTCGTAGGAGCGCTCGGCGGCGTCGGTCGACAGCCACAGCGTGACGCCGAGGCCCAGCCCCAGCGCCCCGATCACCAACACGACGAACGGCACCCTGGTGACGAACCTGCGCGGGTCGAGATCGATGGACGAGAGCCTGATGAGCAGCCGTTCCCGCAGCGGTGGGCGAATGACTTTCGGCGCCTTGGCCTTCCGGGCCTTTGCGCGCGCCTTGGCCTGCGCTGCGTTCTTCGGCCGGATCGGTCCCTCGGCGGGCCGCGGCATCGGGCCGGTGTGCGGCCGGGAGCGTTCGGGGCGCTGCTCGCCCGGTGAGCGGCGCGGGCGCGGCGGCGCTTCGGTCGCGCGCCGCTTCGTCGCGGTCTCGCGTGGCTTGCGGGGCGTGCGCTTGCGCTCGTCGCCGGTTCGCACCCGATCTTGTCGCTTGGCCATCACGAAACTTCCCTTCTGACAACCTTTTCCAAAGCTCGCAGGCGCACTGATGCGCTGCGCGGGTTGAGCTCGATCTCGTCGGGCCCGGCCTTCTCGGCGCCGCGCGTCAGCGAGACGAAGTGGGGCTCGTATCCGGGCAGCTCGACCGGAAGGCCGGCTGGGCTCCGCGATGCCGTCGCGCGGGCGAACTCACCCTTGACGATTCGATCCTCGAGCGACTGGTAGGCCAGCACGACGATCCGGCCACCCTCGCGGAGGGCGGCGAGGGCGGCGGGTACCGCGGACCGCAACGAGTCGAGTTCGCCGTTGACCGCGGTGCGCAACGCCTGAAACGTGCGCTTGCCGGGGTGTCCCCCGGTACGCCGTGCGGGCGCGGGGATGACGTCGTAGAGCACCTCGACCAGTTCGGCGGTGGTCTCGAACGGCTTGCGGGCCCGCCGCCGCACGATCTCGCCCGCGATCCGGCTGGCGAAGCGCTCCTCGCCGAACTCCTGCAGGATGCGCGTGAGGGCTCGCTTGTCGTAGGTGTTGAGCACTTCGGCCGCCGTGAGCGGGGCGTCCTGGTCCATTCGCATGTCCAGTGGGGCGTCGTGGGAATAGGAGAAGCCGCGCTCGACGCGGTCGAGTTGCATCGAGGAGACGCCAAGGTCGAAGAGCACGCCGTCCACCGAGGTGTCCTCCGACCAGAATCCGTCGTAGCGGGTCTGCACGTAGGTGACGCGGTCGCCGAAGGGCGCCAACCGTTGCCCGGCGATCGACAGTGCGGTGCGGTCGCGGTCCAGTCCGACGAGGTGCACGCCGGGCAGTTCCGTGAGGAATCGTTCGGCGTGGCCACCGGCGCCGAGTGTCGCGTCGACGAGGGTGGCGCCGGTTCCGTCGGCGTGGCGCCGGGTGAGCGCGGGTGTCAGCAATTCGACGCAGCGGTCCAGGAGCACTGGGTCGTGGGGGTGTTCGTCAGGCATCGCAGCACCCTTGCAAGAAGTGGCGGAGGCACGTGTACCGGACCATGCATGGAGGTCTCTGTCCGAGGTTGCGGACCTGGCGTTGGGGAAGTACGCCAGGGCCGGTTCGGGCAGAGGCCACCAGGCATGGGCGTGGCCGTCATCAACGGTCGATCTAGATGATGTCGCGCAGAGAGTCATCGCTGGCCGCGGAGAACTTCTCTTCGTGGGTCTGCTGGTATTGCTGCCACGCCCTGGCGTCCCAGATCTCCAGGAAGTCGACCGCTCCGATCACCACGCAGTCCTTGGACAGCTCCGCGTACTGACGGTGGTCTGCCGAGAGGGTGATCCGGCCCTGGGCATCGGGGTGCTGTTCGTCGGTCGCGGCGGCCAGGTACCGCAGGTAGGCCCGGGCGTCGGGGTTGCTCCGCGAGGCCTGAGCAACGCGTTCGGCGACCTTCTCGAACTCCGCTCGCGGGTAGACGGCGAGGCTGTGATCTTGACTCTTGGTGACCATCAACCCCCCTGCCAGTGCTTCGCGGAACTTGGCGGGCAGCGTGAGCCGCCCCTTGTCGTCGAGCTTGGGCGTGTAGGTGCCGAGGAACATCTCGCCACCTCCAACCACTCGGCGGAACCACCGAGTCGCTTCGCTTCTGCTCTCAACGGAGCCCTAGCCGCTCCGTTGTCTGCCACATTACCCCACGATCCCCCACTTTGCTCCATTGACAAGTGAAAATTGCGGCCCGTGCCCCACCAGACACCACAACGCCCGCTCTTCGAGTCACCACAGTGCCCGCCCACCGCCGGCTCGAGTGGAAAAGCCCAGGTCGGCGGCCGTCACGCCGGTGGTGGGGCATGGTGGGGCGCCACGACCAGGACTCAGCCCGCCGAGGCGGGCTGCGGCGTGTCGTAGGGCAAAGAAAAAGGGCAGCCCCGAACGGGGCTGCCCTGAGACCTGGTGGCCGTCACTCCTCGAAGCGGCGGCGGAACCTCTCCTCCATGCGGCTGGCAAACGAATTGTTGCCCTTGGCGCGCTTCTGCTGCGACGAACCCGGCTCCGAAGAGCCGCCATCGCGGGCACCGGCGACGCGGGGACCCGTGATGGCGAACACCACGCCGCCGAACATCAGGATGAAACCGAAGACGCTGAGAATCGGAAACCCGCTGATCTGCGTGGCGCGGAACGCAACACCGCAGATGAGGAGTGCCAGGCCGACGATGAACACGACGGCACCCTGCAGGCGGCGACGCGCCGAGGGCGCCCGCAGATTCCCACCGCGCACACTCGACGCGAACTTGGGATCCTCGGCATAAAGAGCGCTCTCGATCTGGTCGAGCATCCGCTGCTCATGATCGGAGAGTGGCATCCGTGCCTCCCATTGCGTCCCTGCTGCGTCCACGAAATCGCGGCCGTGCGTTCAAAGTCCCGTACTCCCGCGTTCGCGAGGCACCCGATATTCATGATACGAGCAGAATCCGACCCGTACCACCTACTTCACGCCTCGATTGTAGTTGGTGACCCGCCGGTGGCGAGATACTGCGTCGCTGAACGGATAATGACGTCGACTCGGCATCCGCGCGAAGGGCACCAAAAGGTTGGCCACGTTCCTCATCGACCTGTCACCCGGTGACATGCAGCGACGCCTCGGGGAGGCATTGAGCATCTACGTCGATGCCATGCGGTACCCCCGCGGCACCGAGGATCAGCGTGCCTCGATGTGGCTGGAGCACACCCGCCGCCGGGGGTGGACCGCAGTCGCCGCCGTCGAGGCGCCGGGCGGTTATTCCGCCGACCGCGACGGACCGGCGCTGGCGACGGCCCCGATGATCGGCGTCGCCTACGGATATTGCGGAGCGCCGGACCAGTGGTGGCAGCAACAGGTGGTCCAGGGGTTGGTGCGCAGCGGCATGGCCACGGCGCGCATCGCGGAGTTGATGAACAGCTACTTCGAGCTGACCGAATTGCACATTCACCCGGACGCGCAGGGCCACGGATTGGGCGAGGCGCTCACGCGCCGGCTGCTGTCCGGGCGGCCCGAGCCGCACGTGCTGCTCTCCACCCCGGAGATCGACGAGGAGGCCAACCGCGCCTGGCGGCTGTACCGGCGACTCGGGTTCGCCGACGTGATCCGGGGCTATCACTTCGCGGGCGACCCGCGGCCGTTCGCCGTTCTCGGCCGCGAACTGCCGCTGTAGCGCGTCGGGTCCGGGGCGCGTCTGGCACCATGTCTGGGTGCCACCCCGCCGCAAACGCCTGTTCGCCCTGCTCTTGCTGGTGCTGATGGCGCCGATGATCGCCGGCTGCGTCCGCGTGCGGGCGTCCATCACGGTGTCACCGGACGACCGGGTGTCGGGCCAGATCGTGGCGGCCGCCAAGCCCAGGGACGCCAACGACAAGGGGCCGCAGCTGCTCAACAGCCTGCCCTTCAGCAACAAGGTGTCGGTGTCGTCCTACGAGCGCGACGACTACGTCGGCTCCCAGGCGATCTTCTCCGATCTCACCTTCGCCGAGTTGCCGCAGCTGGCGAACATGAACGCCGACGCTGTAGGCGTCGACATCTCGCTGCGGCGGGCGGGCGACCTGGTGATCCTGGAGGGCCGGGCCGATCTCACGTCTCTGAACGACCCCGACGCCGACGTGTCGCTCAACGTCGCCTTCCCCGGCGACGTCACGTCGACCAACGGGGACCAGGTGTCCACCGACGTCGTGCAATGGACGCTCAAGCCCGGCGTGGTCAGCACGATGAACGCCCAGGCGCGCTTCACCGACCCCAGCGCGCGCTCCTTCACCGGCGCCGCGATCTGGTTGGGCATCGCCGCGTTCGTGGTCGCCGCCGTCATCGGCGGCATCGCCTGGACGAGCCGCGATCGCAGTCCCGTGCTGGCCAATCCCCACGAATAGCGGCGCCGCCTGAGCTGCCTCGACTTGCTCGACACCCGTCCGCAGGCTCTAGTCTGAAGACCTTCCGGGGTAGTGAAAGGGGCGGGCGCTGAGCATGAATGCTGCCGCACCGTCGGCGATGGAGTTGGCCGGCGCGGTCACCGATCGACTGCGGGACCACCTCCGTTCCCGGCGCAGCGACGCGGCCTACATCGGAGCCGACTACGCGGAGATGACGGCCGCGTTGGAGGAGTTCGTCCTGCGCGGCGGCAAGCGGCTGCGCCCGGCCTTCGCGTACTGGGGCTGGCGGGCCGTCGCTCCGCTGGAGCGTCAGGCCGACTCGGATGTCTTGCTACTCATCTCCGCACTCGAACTGCTGCACGCGTGCGCTCTGGTGCACGACGACGTCATCGACGCCTCGGCCACCCGGCGCGGGCTGCCGACGGTCCACCGGCACTTCGCCGACCGCCATCGGGAGCGGAAGTGGCTCGGCTCCCCCGAGCAGTTCGGCATCTCGACCGCCATCCTGCTTGGCGACCTGTCGCTGGTGTGGGCGGACGACATCGTCACCTCCGCCGACCTGACGCCCGACGCGCGCCGCCGGGTGCAGAAGGTGTGGTCGGCGATCAGGACCGAGGTCCTCGGCGGTCAGTTCCTCGACATCGTCGCCGAGGCCAGCGGCGCGGAGACCGTCGAGTCCGCGATGAACGTCAACACCTACAAGACGGCGTCCTACACCGTGTCCCGGCCATTGCAGTTCGGCGCGGCGGCAGCGGCCGACCGGCCCGACGTGCAGGCCACCTTCCACCGGGTGGGCACCGACCTCGGCGTGGCATTCCAGCTGCGCGACGACGTGCTCGGCGTCTTCGGCGACCCCGAGGTCACCGGCAAGCCGTCGGGTGACGACCTCCGATCGGGAAAGCGCACGGTGCTGCTGGCGGAGGCGCTGGAACGGGCCGACGGCTCGGATGCCCTGGCCGCCAAGCTGTTGCGCACCTCGGTCGGCACCGACCTGACCCTGGCGCAGGTCCGCGAGCTGTGCCAGGTGATCGAATCGGTTGGCGCGCTCGCCGCGGTCGAGGACCGCATTGCGTCGCTCACCGGGCAGGCCCTGGCGCTGCTGGACGCCGCGCCGATCGACGCCACCGCCAAGACCGGTCTGGCCGAACTCGCCAGATTGGCGTCCAACCGGTCCGCCTGAGGCCCATGACGACTCCGACCCAGCACCTCTCTCGCCTGACCGCGTTCGCCGCGTCGCGGGAGGGTCGACCCGCGCTGCTGGGCTGCCTCGGCGCGGCCCTGATCACCGCCGGCGGACTCGGTGCCGGCAGCACCCGCCTGCACGACCACGTCCTGGAGTCGATTCAGTTGTCGTGGCTGCGCTTTGGCCACGGGCTGGTGGTGTCGTCGGTGCTGCTGTGGGGTGGGGTCGCCGCGATGCTGGCCGCCTGGCTATGGCTGGGCCGACGGGTCGTCGACCGCACCGCGACCACCTACACGATGCTGGCGACCACGGGCTTCTGGTTGACGCCGCTGCTGCTGAGCGTGCCGGTGTTCAGTCGCGATACGTACTCGTATCTGGCGCAGGGGGCGCTCCTGCGCGACGGTTTCGACCCGTACGTCGTCGGTCCGATCGACAACCCGAACGCCCTTCTGGACGACGTCAGCCCGATCTGGACCACCACCACCGCCCCGTACGGTCCGGTGTTCATCCTGGTGGCGAAGTTCGTGACGCTGGTGGTCGGTGACCACGTCATCGCGGGCACCATGCTGCTGCGACTCTGCATGCTGCCCGGACTGGTCATGCTGATCTGGGCGGCCCCGCGGATCGCGCGCCACGTCGGCGCCGAAGGGCCTGCGGCGCTGTGGATCTGCGTGCTCAACCCATTGGTGATCATCCATCTGATGGGCGGCGTGCACAACGAGATGCTGATGGTCGGCCTGATGATGGCGGCGATCGCCCTGACGCTTGGCGACAAACCGGTTTGGGGAGTCGGCCTCATCGCGATCGCCGTCGCGGTGAAGGCGACCGCGGGCATCGCGCTGCCCTTCATGGTGTGGATGTGGATGCACCGGCTGAGAGCCAGGCGAGAACTACGGCCGGTGCAGGCCTTTGGCGTCGCCACCGGGGCCTCGGCCCTGATCTTCGTCGTGGTGTTCGCCGTCGTGTCGTGGCTGGCCGGCGTTGGGCTGGGCTGGCTGACCGCGCTCGCGGGCTCGGTCAAGATCATCAACTGGCTCACGTTGCCCACCGCCGTCGCGAACCTGGTCAATGCGGTCGGCGGGCTGTTCTTCCCGGTGAACTTCTACGCCGTCCTGGAGGTGACCCGCATCGCCGGCGTGGCGATCATCGCGATCTCACTTCCGCTGCTGTGGTGGCGGTTTCGACACGACGACCGGCAGAATCTGACGGGGATCGCGCTGGCGATGCTGGTCGTGGTGCTGTTCGTGCCGGCGGCCCTGCCCTGGTATTACACGTGGCCGCTGGCGGTGCTGTCGGCGCTGGCGCAGAGCAGGCAGGCGATCGCGCTGATCGCTGGGTTCTCGACGTGGATCATGGTGATCTTCAAGCCGGACGGCTCGCACGGAATGTACTCGTGGTTGCACGTCGGGTTGGCCACCGCCTGCGCACTGGCTGCGTGGTACTTCCTGGTGAAGTCGCCGGAGCGGGTCGACGCCGAGAAGGAACCGGCGGCCCCGTAGGCCGTCTCGGTACGCCTCTCAGTACGCCGTCTCAGTACGCCATCGCCTGGGCCCGGCGAACCACCTCACGCGCCTGATGCGAATGCAACGCATCGACGGGACGCGCGTTCTCCTGGAGTTCGCCCGATCCGTCCCGGCTGATGGACAGTGACGCGTCGGGCGTGAAGAGCCACCGCACGATCTCGTTCTCGTCGAAACCGCCGTCGTGCAGGACCACCAGCAGGCCCGACAGGCTCTTGACGACGTGACCCCGCTCGTCGAAGAAGATCTTGGGCACCACCAGCACCCCGTCGCGGCGCACGCCGATCAGGTGCTTTTGGCGGAGGTGGTGATGCACCCGGGTCACCGGAATGCCGAGGAGGGACGCCACGGTGGGTAGGTCGTAGACGGCTTCGTCGGGGTCCAGAACGTCATCGGCAGCCGGAATGTTGCTCACGGGACCGAGTCTAAGATGCAGCCGTGGATAGCAGCCAACGATCGGACCCGCTCGTCGGCATCGTCCTGGACGGGCGCTACCGCGTCGACGGGCTGATCGCCACCGGCGGCATGTCCGCGGTGTACCGCGGGCTCGATCTGCGGCTGGACCGACCGGTGGCCTGCAAGGTGATGGATTCCCGGTATGCCGGTGACCAACAGTTCCTCTCGCGGTTCCAGCGGGAGGCGCGCGCGGTCGCCCGCCTCAAGGATCCCGGCCTCGTCGCCGTCTACGACCAGGGCCCCGGCGACGACGGAGTTGGCCTGCCCTATCTGATCATGGAGTTGATCGACGGCGGCACGCTGCGGGAACTGCTGCGCGAACGCGGCCCGATGCCACCCCACGCCGTCGCCGCCGTCCTGACGCCGATCCTCGGCGGACTCGCCGCGGCGCACCGGGCGGGCCTGGTGCACCGTGACGTCAAGCCGGAGAACGTGTTGATCTCCGACGACGGCGAGGTGAAGATCGCCGACTTCGGCTTGGTGCGTGCGGTGGCCGAAGCCAAGATCACCTCGACGAGCGTGATTCTGGGGACCGCGGCGTATCTGTCGCCCGAGCAGGTCGGCACGGGGGACGCCGGCCCGGGCAGCGACGTCTACGGCGTGGGCATCCTCACCTACGAAATGCTCACCGGCACAACGCCATTCACGGGGGACAGCGTCCTCGCCGTGGCATACCAGCGGATGGACAACGACGTCCCGCCACCGAGTGCGGCGATCGCCGGCGTGCCATCGCAGTTCGACGAGTTGGTGCGGCGGGCGACGACCCGTGATCCGGCCAGCCGATATCCCGATGCCGCCGCCATGGGCGCGGAGTTGCGCGCGATCGTCGACGAACTCGGCCTGCCCCCGTTCCGCGTTCCGGCGCCGCAGCACTCCGCGCAGCATCTGGCGGCGTCGGCGGTCCACCTGAACGTGCGGCCGCGCGACGAGGAGCCGGGTGATGGGGGCGATGCGCCCCGTGACGTCACGCCCCCGGCCTCGCCACCGCCACCGCCAGCCAGCACACCCGCGAGATGCCGCGGGACACCGGCGACTGGCGGCCCCGAAACCCCTCCACATCAAGACGATTCGCGGGCATCGACATCGACGACCTGGAATGGGCCAGGCAGCGCGGCCGTCGCGTCACCGTGTTCTGGCTGGTGGGCATCCTGACGCTGACCGCGCTGATCGCCGCCGGCGCGTGGACGCTCGGCAGCAATCTGCCCGGTCTGAGTTCCGGCTAGCCCCGCAGCATCTCCGCGACCAGGAACGCCAACTCCAGCGACTGCTGGGTGTTCAGCCGCGGGTCGCAGGCGGTCTCGTAGCGGCCCGCCAGATCGGAGTCCGAGATGTCCTGTGCACCACCGAGACACTCGGTCACGTTCTCACCGGTGATCTCGACGTGGATGCCGCCGGGGTGCGTGCCAAGAGCGTGGTGCACCTCGAAGAAGCCCTGCACCTCGTCGACGATGCGGTCGAAGTGCCGGGTCTTGTACCCGGTCGACGACTCGTGGGTGTTGCCGTGCATCGGGTCGCACTGCCAGATGACCTGGTGTCCAGTGGCCTGCACCTTCTCGATGATCGGCGGCAACAGATCGCGGACCTTGCCGTTGCCCATCCGGCTGACCAGAGTCAGCCGTCCCGGCTCGTTGTTCGGATCCAGTCGCTCGACGTACTCGACGGCCAACTCGGGTGGCGTCGTCGGGCCGATCTTCACCCCGATGGGGTTGGAGATGGTCTCGACGAACCCGATGTGCGCACCGTCGAGCTGACGGGTGCGGTCACCGATCCAGACGTAGTGCGCCGACAGGTCGTACAGGCGAGGCTCGGGCGCCTCGGCGGGCAGGTCGGTCGACAACCTCAGCATCGCGCGCTCGTAGTCCAGCACCAGCGCCTCGTGACTGGCGTAGATCTCGGCGGTCTGCAGGTTGCGATCGTTGACGCCGCAGGCGCTCATGAAGCGCAGCGCCCGGTCGATCTCGGCGGCCAGCGCCTCGTACCGGGCGCCCGCGGGCGACGTCCGGACGAACTCGCGGTTCCAGTCGTGCACCGATTCCAGCGAGGCCAGGCCCGACGACGTCAAGGCGCGGACCAGGTTCATCGCCGCGCTGGCGTTGGCGTAGGCCCGCACCAGCCGCGAGGCGTCGTGGTCGCGGACCGACGCGTCGGGCGCGAAGCCGTTGATCATGTCGCCGCGGTAGGACTTGAGCCCCAGCGCGTCGACGTCGGCCGAGCGCGGTTTGGCGTACTGGCCGGCGATGCGGGCCACCTTCACCACCGGCATGCTCGCGCCGTAGGTCAACACGACGGCCATCTGCAGGAGGGTGCGGATGTTGGCCCGGATGTGTGGCTCGGTGTTGTCGACGAACGTCTCGGCGCAATCGCCGCCCTGCAGCAGGAACGCCTCACCCCGCGCGACGTCGGCGAGCTGCGCCTTGAGTCGCTCGATCTCCGAGGGCACGGTGACCGGCGGCACGCTCTCCAGCACCGTGCGCATCGCCTTGGCCTGGTCGGCGGGCCAACTCGGTTGTTGAGCGGCCGGCTTGGCCAGGGCGGCGTCGAGCCGCTCACGGAGGTCGCTCGACAGCGGCGGTAGCTCCGGCAGCTGGTCGATGGGTACGTCGACGGTCCAGTTCACCCGTCCATGGTAACCGTGCGCGGCAGCCGCTCTGACAACCCGGACCTCGGCATCGGTGCAGTTCAGGCGCGTGCAGCCCAGGCGCCGTCGTCCTCGTCCTCGTCGGGGAGGTGCGCGGTCATCAGGCGGAACCGGGTCAGGTTGTGTCTGGCGTCGACGAGCGCGTCGTGGGAGTCCCGCGGCCGCGGCGGCATGCGCGGGGAGCCCCGCTCCTCCCAGAACTGCCGCAGCTCCCTGGTGAACCTGGGGATCGCGGGCGGCAGGTCGGTCATTGGCCCCCACAGCTGGCAGAGCACGACGTGGTCGTAGGCGCCCACCCACGCCCACAGTTCGATCGTCTCGTCACCGTCTACGTCGAAGAAGTCCTCGAGGTCCGAGCGGATCTGGCGCCGCGACCGCCACAGCTTCGACGACGGCGACGGCAGTTTCGGCAGGACGTTCTTGCGTACCCACGCACCGGCCCGGTCCGGGTCGAATTCCGTTGAGATGGCGTAGTATTCGCGGCCGTCCTCGGCAGCCACCCCGATCGAGATCAGTTCGATGGTGCGGCCGTTGTCGATGAACTCGGTGTCGTAGAAGTACTTCATCAGGCTGCTTCCGTCGTCGCGGCGGGCACCACCGGAGCAGGGGCGGGGTGGATCTCCCGGTCCAGTTGGGCGTCGACCTCGTGGTCGTTGGGGAAGTGCGGCTCCCCCGCGACGACGTGCTGAAGCCACAGCTTGGCCTGCACGACGGGACGCCGCTGTCGACGCTCCCGGTCCAGGGCCCGGCGCATCCGCTTCGGGCGCTTGCCGTACCGCCACCGCGCCCACGGTGCGTGCGGCCGCGACAATCGCAGCGCGCCGACGATCAGCAGCGGCGTGATGAACATCCCCACCAGACCCGTCCACACCTTGCCCTTGAGCAGCACCACCACGGCCAAACCGAGTGTGATCAAGGCGATGCCGACGACGGTCGCCCTGGCCAGCAGCGTCTGGTCCTCGCGCCAGATGTCGATGTCGAAGAACGACAGCGGGTTGAAGCCGAGGATCAGCAGGCCGGCGACGGCAACGGCGGCGAAGACCGCGTCCACCGACGTCCGCCCGTCCTCGAGCCAGTACACGTCCTGCAAATGCAGGATGAGCGCGAACTCGTCGAGCACCAGCGCGGCGCCCATCCCGAAGAAGATTGCGGCGACGGTGAATTCGGGCACTCCGCCGTCGACCGCGAGGGTCACCATGGTGACCCCGGAGATCATGACGAGGATGACGCCGATGACCACGTGGTGGATGTGGGTGGCGGCCTCGCCGCCGGCGACGGAGATGTTGCGCGGCTGCCACCACTTGGGCGGCGTGTCGTTGTTTGCGTTGTGACGGATGTAGCGGACGATCGTGCGGGTCACCAGAAACGTCAGTAGGAACGAGATCAGACACCACATCAGCGGCAATCGACCCGACGGGATCGCCAGATCGAGCCCGAAGTCGAACTTCCACTCGTCGAACACGGGCAAAACTTACGCCGACCAGCACCCGTCGTGGTCGGGATGGTCCCCGACGCGCCGACGAGCACCGATACTCTTGTCCGCGAGATGAGAATTCGGCGGGCAGGTCTACGCGCGCAGTTGCCCACCGTGGCGTGGCGGCTGTTCCAGCTACTGACGGTCGCCGCCGTGGTCTGGGCGGGGTGGCGACTGCTGGCCACCACCCCGTACCGCATCGACATCGACGTCTACCGGATGGGCGGGCGGGCCTGGCTCGACGGCACGTCGCTCTACAGCGACGGCGTGTTGTTCAAGACCGAAGCCGGCCTGGGCCTGCCGTTCACCTACCCCCCGCTGGCGGCGGCCGCGTTCTCCCCGTTCGCCGTGCTGTCCCTGACCGCGGCGAGCGCGACGATCACCGTCGTCACCTTCGCCCTGTTGTTGGTCACCATGGTGATCGTGCTAACCAGGCTGCGCGTGTGGGACCGATCGGCCGCGATCTCGGAGCCGGCCTGGAGCAGGCGCTGCTGGCTGGCCGGGGCGATCGTCGCTCCGGCCGTGGTGTATCTGGAGCCGATCCGGTCGAACTTCGAGTTCGGCCAGATCAACGTCGTGCTGATGACCCTGGTGATCGCCGACTGCGTGCCACGCAAGACGCCGTGGCCACGGGGTCTGCTGCTCGGCGTGGCGATCGCGCTCAAGCTCACGCCCGCGGTCTTCCTGCTCTACCTCCTGCTGCGCCGCGACACCCGGGCGTTGCTGGTCAGCGTGGCGTCCGCGGTGGCGGCAACGGCCCTCGGGTTCGTGCTGGCGCCGCGCGACTCGTGGCAGTACTGGACCGAGACCATCCGCGACACCGACCGCATCGGCACCGCCACCTACCTGACCAACCAGAACATCGCAGGCACGCTGGCCCGGCTGGGCCTCGGCGAGACTCCGCGGTTCGTGCTCTGGGTCGTCGCCTGCTTCGCCGTCCTGGGCCTGACCGTGTGGGCCGTCCGGCGGGTCTTGCGCACCGGCGATTCGGCGGGTGCGGCATCCGGAGACCGGTCGGTGCTGGCGGTCATCTGCGTGGCGATGTTCGGGCTGGTGGTGTCACCGGTGTCGTGGTCGCACCACTGGGTGTGGGCACTGCCGGCGGTGCTGGCGACGGGTGTGCTCGCCGTCCGCTATCGCAGTATCGCGATGGCCGCGGTCAGCCTCGGCGGGGTGGTGCTGACGTACTTCGCGCCCAGCCGCCTGATGATCGAACACGAGGAGACCTCCGCGGCGTTGTGGCGTCAACTGGTCGGCGGGTCCTACGTGTGGTGGGCCCTCGCGCTGATCGTCGTCTCCGGGGCCGTCACGCTACGTCGGCGCGCCGCTGCGCGAGCGACCGTCGACGCCGCGCCCGTGCACGCGTCGAGTTAACCCGCGGCGGTGGTCGGCATCCGGGCCGGCGGCTTGCCGTCGGACCCGGCGGATCCGCCGCCCTCGGCGGCTTCCTTGACGTCGGCGGCGTACAGGTCGACGTAGTCCTGACCCGACAGCTGCATCAGCTCGTACATCACCTCGTCGATGACGGCCCGCTCGATGAAGCGGTTGCCGGCCAGGCCCTCGAAACGGGTGAAGTCCAGCGGCTTGCCGAACCGGACCTCGACGCGGCCGAAGTGCCACGTCTTGGAGCCGGGCGGGTTGACCGAGTCGGTGCCGATCATGGCGACCGGAATGACCGGGACACCGGTCTCCAGGGCCAGCCGGGCGATGCCGGTCTTGCCCTTGTAGAGCCGTCCGTCGGGCGACCGGGTGCCTTCGGGGTACATGCCGAGCACCTTGCCCTGATCGAGGATGCGCTTGGCCGTGGTCAGCGCGGCCTGGGCGGCGTCGGCGTCGGTCCGGTCGATCGGTACCTGTCCGGCAGCCGTGTAGAACCACCGAGTCAACCAGCCCTTGAGGCCGGTGCCGGTGAAGTACTCGGCCTTCGCCAGGTAGGTGATCCGGCGCCGGACCACCAGGCATTTGTAGAAGCTGTCGGCGACGGCGAGGTGGTTACTGGCCAGGATGACGGCACCCGTGTTCGGAACATGCTCCAGCCCTTGGACTTTCGGGCGGCCCAGCAGCGACAGCAGCGGGCCCATGAAGATGTACTTGAACAGCCAATACCACATCGAGCCTCCCGCGCCGGGCGCCCGGACGGCGCCCTGGGACAACTGTACCCAGTTGCCGCTCACTCCTCGACGGTGACGGGGATGTGCTGATAATGGCCCGGACTTGGTGGTGGCTCGCCGCCGGATCCGGGGCCGCCGGAACCCGGGCCGCCGGGGGTCGGATCATCCGGTCCGGACGGGTCGGTAGGCGGCGCGGGCGGCCCCGCCCCCGGGTCCATGGCATCGGTCATCGCGCGGACCACCGCCAGCAGCGCGACGCTGTGCTCGGCGATCACGGTCAGCAACGGGTGCTGCTCGCCGGACACCAGCGCAGCCAGCGCACACACCGGACACCACACCTGCTGGCACTTGCTCCCGCTGCCCGAGGCGGCGCGCGCCGCGGCAATCCTGACGGCGGGATCGAGCCGGTCCAGGATCGACTGCGCCAGCTGGCGGAGCTCGGGAGGCAGGTCGGTGTGAAACTCGCTCACGCCGGCCACACCTCCGGATTGGGTCGAAAGCGCACTGTCAGTTCGCTGCCGCGTAGCTGAGCGTCCAGCACGGTGCATCTCCGTAGGACCGACGCCAACCGAACCCGGCGGCGCGTTCCTCCGGCGCCGATGATGAGATCGTCGTCGACCCGGCCCAGCGTCAGCGAGCCCGGATCGACCTGCGGCAACTCTAGCCGCATCTGGTAGACGGCATCGAGTCCGGATCCCGATTCCCGGTCGACGACCGGGCGCACTGGACCCGGCGGCGCCGACCCGTTGCGCTGCCGGGCGCCGTCGAGCAGTTCCGCGAGCGCCTTCGGTCCGATCGGCTCGCCCGCCAGATGCGGGACGAGCACCAGGGTGACGTCGCCGATCGTGTCGTCCAATTCGTCGAGGACGGCGCGCTGCTCGGCGATCCGCTCGGTGTACCAGTCGAACGCAGGATGCTCCGGCAGGTTTCGATACTCGAACGAATCATCTTGCACCAGAATCTGATTCACGATCAGCTCATCGACTTGGACTCCCATCAGCGCCAGCGAGCCCAGAGTGCGGGCGGCCTCCGCGGCCACCACCCGCTCGGCGGTCAGGACGAGGTGCGCACGCACCCGCGAGGAGTCCGTCAGCAGCGCGCCCAGCCGGTCGGTGGCCGCCGCGATTCGTTCCAGCAGCTCCACGATGCCGGCCGTACCGGCGTCGTCCCCGGCCAGCGACAGCCTGCGGTGCCGCGGCCAGGCCCGCTCCAGGTAGAGCCCGAAGGTGGCCGGCAGCGTGAGCATGCGCATCGCGTCGGCCGTGGACGCGCAGTCCACCACCACGTGATCCCAGCGTCCCGAGGCCGCCAACTCGCCTACCTCGTCGAGGCCCAGCACCTCCTGGATGCCGGGCAATGCCGAAAGCTCCTCTGGCGCAACGTCTCCCAAGTCGGATTCGGGAAAGCGGCTGGCCAGTACGCCCGCGACCTGCCGCCAGCGCAGTTCAAGAAGCGCCAGGGTGTCGAGGGCCAGAGCGTCGAGCAGGCCGCCGCCGGCATCCGCTCCGGCTTCCAGGTCGGCCAGCACCCTCGTCGGGTGACGCTCGCCGGTCGGTTCCACGCTGATGCCAAGCACGTCGCCCGTGGAGTGCGCCTGGTCGGTCGACACGATCAGCACGCGCGACCCGTGGCGGGCTTCGCGCACCGCGGTGGCCGTCGCCAGCGTGGACTTGCCCACTCCACCCTTGCCGACGAAGAGGCTGATCCTGGCACCGACGGCCGCGGAAGGTCCGCCCGACTCGCTGCTCTCAGTCAGCCTCGACTCTTTTCTTGAGGTCCTTCAGGGCAGTGTCGGTCAACCTGCGCTCGGCCTTGCGTTTGAGCAGTCCGATCATCGGGATGACGAGGTCGACGGACAGCTCGTAGGTCACGTCGGTGCCAGAACCCTTGGCGGTCAACAGGTATGCGCCCTCAAGGGCTCGTAGCAGCGAACTCGAGACCAGCGACCAGCGCACCGAGGCGTGATCGGCGGGCCAGGCGTACTCCAGCACCATGGTGTCCTTGAGCACGGCGGCGTCGAGCACCAGGCGCGCCCTCTTCGGATAGCCGTCGCCGTCGATCTCGAGGACCTCGGTCTCCTTGTACTCGGCCACCCAGTCGGGGTACGAGCCGATGTCGGCGATGACGTCCATCACCGTCGCCGGATCGGCGTCGATGTAGATGGTCTGCGCAGTCTTGTCAGCCACGTGATCACTTCCCCGGGTCGCTCGTGCGCTTGAAGGACTCGTGTCCTTTAGCCCAGAAATGTACCTGCCCGCTCATCATCGCCACGTCGCTGCGCTCCCGGCCGTGCGCTCACGCCAGCCGGGAGACTCCCACGCTGCGCGACTCCTCGAGCTTCTGCTTCACCTCGAAGGCCATCCGCTTTCCCGCCACGCGGCGCTGGTGAGTGAGCTTGGCCAGGTTCATCTTGGCCAGCTCCCACGCGGCCACCCCGGAGGGCTCGGCGTGCAGGAAGTAGTGCAGCACCACCCCGTCGAGCGACGTCTCCAACCAAATCTCCATGGTGCCCGTGAGCGCCCCGGCGACGGTCCAGCGCTGGCCGGCGGGACCCCGGTCCTCGACGACGGTCAGCCGTAGGTCGGGCCACCAGCGCCGCCAGCGGGCCGGATCCGCGACCATCTCGCCGACGTCGGCTGGGTCGGCGCACACGAATGTCTCGTCGGCCACCTGGATGCTGTTCACGGTCCCACCTTCACACACGCGCCGTCGTCGGTCTCCGGTGGCCGACTAGGCTGGAATGACAAAAGTACCCGTCCGAAAGAAGCAGAATCGTGCGCGAGTTCAGTGTCCCGGCATCGTTCACCGTCGGTGAGCACGACACCGTCGTCAGCTCCGTGTTCGCGCACGCGGCCGACGATCCCGACCACGTCATCATTCAGCGCCTCGTCGACGGGGCATGGACGGACGTCACGTGCGCCCAGGTTGCCGACCAGGTCCGCTCCGCCGCCCTGGGTCTGATCGCCAGCGGCGTCCAGGCGGGCGACCGGGTCGCGATCCTGTCGGCGACGCGCTACGAGTGGCCCATCATCGACTTCGCGATCCTGTCGATCGGCGCGGTCACCGTGCCGATCTACGAGACCAGCTCGGCCGAGCAGGTCCGGTTCGTGCTCTCCGACTCGGGCGCGGTCGCCGCCTTCGCCGAGACCGACGAGCACTTCCAGAAGATCGAGCAGCTCAAGGGTGAACTGCCCGACCTGCGCCACGTGTACCGCATCGACGGCACGGGCCCGGCTGCGCTCGACGAGCTGGCCGAGAGTGGCCGGGGCACCGATCCCGACGTGGTCCGGCAGCGGCTCGAGGCCATCAGGTCGGCCGACGTCGCGACCCTGGTCTATACCTCGGGCACCACCGGCCGGCCCAAGGGCTGCCAACTCACCCACTCCAATCTGCTGCACGAAATGCGCGGCGCGAAGGCCTGTTTCCCCGCGCTGCTGGACAGGGGCGAGAAGCTCCTGGTGTTCCTGCCTCTGGCCCACGTGCTGGCGCGCTCGATCACCATCTGCGCGTTCAGCAACAAGGTGACGCTCGGGTTCACCAGCGACGTCAAGAACCTGGTGCCCATCCTCGCGGTCTTCCAACCGACGCTCGTGGTCTCGGTGCCGCGGGTCTTCGAGAAGGTGTACAACACCGCCGAGCAGAACGCCCGCGACGGCGGCAAGGACAAGATCTTTGCGGCTGCGGTGAACACCGCCATTGCGTGGAGCGAGTCGCAAGCGACCGGTGGGCCCAACGTGCTCCTGCGGCTGCGTCATGCGCTGTTCGACCGGCTGGTCTACGGCAAGTTGCGGGCGGCGCTCGGCGGCAACTGCCGCGCCGCCATCAGCGGCGGTGCGCCGCTGGGTGCCCGCCTCGGACACTTCTACCGCGGCGCCGGCGTGACGATCTACGAGGGTTACGGGCTGACCGAGACCAGCTCCGCGATCACCGTGAACCGGGTCGACGACGTGAAGGTCGGCTCGGTCGGAAAGCTGTTGCCCGGCAACGCAATGCGGATCGCCGACGACGGCGAACTGCTGGTCTCCGGCGGCGTGGTGTTCGGCGGCTACTGGCACAACCAGGCGGAGACGGACGCGGTGTTCTCCGCGGACGAGAGCAGCGACGGTATGACGGTCAGCTGGTTCCACACCGGAGACCTCGGCGCCATCGACGACGACGGCTTCCTGACCATCGTCGGGCGCAAGAAGGAGATCATCGTGACCGCGGGCGGCAAGAACGTCGCTCCTGCCCTGCTCGAGGACCGGCTGCGGGCGCACCCGCTGATCAGTCAGGCCATGGCGGTCGGTGACGCTCAACCGTTCATCGCCGCGCTGATCACCATCGACCCCGAGGCGTTCCCCGGTTGGAAGCAGCGCAACGGCAAGGACGCCTCGGCCACCGTGGCCGACCTCGCCGAGGATCCCGATCTACTCGCCGAAATCGACTTCGCCGTCAAGGACGCGAATCAGGCCGTCTCCCATGCGGAGTCGATCCGCAAGATCCGCATCCTGCCCGTCGACTTCACCGAGGACACCGGCGAGTTGACCCCCACGCTGAAGGTCAAGCGCAAGGTCGTCGCCGAGAAGTTCGCCAGCGACATCGACGCCCTGTACGCGAAGTCGGCGCACTAACCGGTCAGCAGCTCCGAGAGCCGCTCGGCCTTGGTGCGCCACTGCCAGTTGTCGACCACCCACCGGCGACCCGCCTCGCCCATCGCGGCGGCCCGGTCGGGATCGGCGAGCAGGTCCGCGACGGCGGCGGCGATCGCGCCGACGTCCCAGCCATCGACCACCAGGCCCGTCTCGCCGTCGACGACCGACTCCGGCGCGCCACCGGAATTGCCCGCGACGACGGGCACGCCCGTCGCCGACGCCTCCAGGTAGACGATGCCGAGGCCCTCGACGTCGAGTCCCGAGCCGCGGGTGCGGCACGGCATCGCGAAGACGTCGGCCATCGCGTGATGGGCGGGCAACTCCTCGGCGGGCACGCCCTCGGTGAACACGACGTGCTCGCTGACGCCAAAGCCGTGGGCCAACCGGCGCAGCTCGTCGCGGTACGGGCCGCCGCCGACGATGACGAGGCGCGTGCCCGGCACCCGCTCACGGACGGCCGGTAGCGCGCGGATCAACATGTCCTGCCCCTTGCGCGGCACCAGGCGCGACACGCAGACGACGACTGGTCGGTCACCGAGGCCGTAGCGGGCTCGCAGCTCCGCCCTGGCCACGGGGTCGGGCTCGAACCGGTCGGTGTCGACCCCGGGTGCGAGGGGTTCCAGCGCGGCGGCCGGTCCGAAGGCCGCGGCGAACCGGCTGCGGGTGTACTGGCTGATGAACGTCACCACGTCGGCATCGTTTCCGATGCGCCGCAGGGCATTTCGCGCCAACGGCAGCATGGACCAGCCCACCTCGTGTCCGTGGGTGCTCGCGAGCACCCGGCTGGCTCCGGCGTCTCGTGCCAGCGGTGAGAGCAGGGCCAGCGGCGCGGCAGCACCGAACCACACCGTGTCGACGTCGTGGCGGGCGATCAACCTGCGCATCCGCCGCGCCACCGAGGGCTCGGGGATCATCAAGCTGGTCGGGTGCCGGACTACCTCGACGCCGGCGTCGCTCGATCGGTGATCGTAGTCCCCGTCGCCCTTCCACTTCGGCGCGTACACCGTGACCGAGTGCGCGCCGGTGGCGACGAGCCCGCCCACCAGATTCTCGAGGTAGGACTGGATGCCTCCGCGCCGCGGCGGAAAGTCGTTGGTCACCAACAGCACTCGAGCCACCGGTAGACGCTATCCGCTGAGCCAGGTGCGCCATCCGGCCAGCACCTGCGGCAGGTCCGCGCCAAGGCTCTGCCTGATGGCGGTCGCCTGGTCGGGGTGCCCGGGTCCGCACGCGGTGACGTACAGCTTGCGTAGCGTGTCGACCCCGTAGCGGCTGGCGACGAACCTACTGAACCACCAGGCCCGGTCGTAGGCCAGCGTGCGGACCGATCCCGCGGTGTCGAGGTCGGCGTCGGTCGGCAGCTGCGCGAGGTTGGCCGCATCGCGCGGGCCCGGCGGCGGGGTCGGCGGCCTGCCGACGAAGTCCGCGACGCCCTCGGTCAGCCATTGCGGGGCGTCGGCAGCCGTGCGGCTCCTGGCCGCATAGTGAAGGAGTTCGTGGCGCAGGACGATTCGCAGCGACGCGTCGCTCATCGAGCTGGCGCCGGGAGCGAAGACGATCCGCTGCGCCGTCGTCGCGGCCGCGATGTCGGGCTCCCCCACGCCCAGCGCGCGGAACTCTTCGTCGGTCCGAGTCAGCACGACCACCACGTTGCGGGGCCAGTCGTCACCCCAGAACGCCGAGACCGCGTCGGCGGCTCCATCGAGTTCGCCCCAGACCCGGCTCTCGAGACCGGCCGTCTCATTGCCGCCGAGCGACATGATCGAGACGGTGCGACCGTCGCTCAGCACCAACGGGTCGCTGGGCGCCGCAGGCACGTCGAGCGAAGCCCGGGTGGCCGTCGGGGGGTTGGACTCGGCCGGTCGGGCGTCAGTCAGGGGCCGGGCCAGCAGTACGACGGCGGCCACGACTTCGGCCAGCAGGAGCAGGCCGACGAGCCGCCGCTCAGTAACGGCGGACGTTGTGGATCGGCGCATTGTCGACCGGCGCGACCCGCACCGGCGTGCCGTAGGTCGAGGCGTGCACCATCATCCCGTCGCCGATGTAGATCGCCACGTGCGAGGCATCGGAGTAGTAGGTGATGAGGTCGCCGGGCTGCATCTGGTCCCTCGACACCGGCTGACCGCCCTGGGCGAGCGCCTGACTGGAGTGCGGAAGGCTGAGGCCGGCCTGACCGAATGCCCACATGACCAGGCCCGAGCAGTCGAATGCGCCGGGGCCTGCCGCACCCCACGAGTACGGCGACCCGATCCTGGTCAGCGCAGCCTGCACGGCGACCATGCCCTCGCCAACGGCGGGCGGTGCGTCGACCGCACCCTCGGGCGGCGCGATGTCACCCGGGTTGATTCCGTCGGGTGCGCCAGCAAGGACGTCCGGCCCGGGGGGCGGTGGCGGTGCATCGGGTGCCGGCACGGGAGGCACCGGCGGAATGGCGGCGAGTGCCTCGCGCTGGGCTGGAGTCAATGCCGTGTATTGCGACTTGACGATGGCCATCTGCACTTGAAGTTTGCTTTGCTTGGATTGCAAGTCGGCGCGCACCGCTGCGGCCTGCTCGGCAGCGGTCTTGGCGTCGGCGGCCGACTTAGCGGACTCCACCTCGGCCTGGGTAGCCAGCACGCTGCCGCTCTTGAAGTTCTGCATCTGCACCGAGATCTCGGTGGCCATCACCCGCTGCACCGCGAGCTGGTCGATCAGGCCCTGCGGTGAGCCGGCCGTCAGCATCGCGTCGAGGCCGTCGGTGCGGCCGCCCATGTACTGAGCGGCAGCGATCTTGTCGACCGAGGTCTGGAAGGTAGCCAGCTGCGCCTTCGACGAATCGACGGCGGCCAGGTCCGCGGCGTGCTTCTGATCGGCCGCCTGCTGCGCTGCCAGCTTGTTGTTGAGATCCAACTCGGCGCTGTGCATTGCCTCGGTGGTCTGCTCAGCCTGCCGCGACAACTCGTTGAGCTTCGCCAGGGCATCCGCGGAGGGGTCGGCCTGCGAACTGCCCGCCAGCGCACCACTGATGACGATCACGCCTGCCAACGCACCAACGATCGGTCGCCGAAGCCCACGTGTGCTCCAGTGCATAGCGTCAAACCTCAAGATTTCGCGTCCTTCAACTGCCGATAGCGAGCCGCTCGAACTGCGTTAGGTCTCGGATAGGTTACGAAACGGCGTCGGGGTTGTCCAACAGAGGACGCAAACTTAACAGGCGTCACGGGAATTTTTCGCTGCCCCGTGACTACGCGGGTCGCTAGGCGACCCCGTCGGCGCGCCTCCGGTGAATCGGAACCAACCGTAGCCGAGGCGCCAATCCCGCGTCTGCGAGCACTTCCAGCGCCCGCTGCTCATCGACCAGCAACGTCTCGGGCACACCCAGCAAAACGCTGACGACACAGTCCTGGCAGCCGTGTCCCCGGACCGCGCAGTCGTCACAGTCGATGTGCAGGGTGCCGCTGGTGGATTCCGACGGATCCAGCGGTTCCGGCTTAGCCGGTCCCGGCCCTCGTCCAATCGGCTCTGGTCCGATCATGGCCGCACTCCTCTCATTCGAGTCATGGCGCGACGGTAACCACGGCCACCGACAAGCAAGGACAAGCCGACAAGCACCCGACACGCGAATGACATCGATGTGAGCCCGTGTCGGTCCGGCGGCTTACGGTCCCAGCCATGGGCCAGCTGAGCTTCGGCGACGTCGACGCCGTCTTCGGTGAGGACGCGGCCGGGCTCGACGAGGTCGCGCTGCGCGACACCACCTTCGTCATCGTGGACCTCGAGACCACCGGCGGCCGGGCCAAGGGCGATGCCAACGGATTCGGTTACGACTCGATCACCGAGATCGGCGCGGTCAAGGTGCGCGGCGGCGAGGTGCTCGGCGAGCTCGCCACCCTGGTCGACCCCGGGCGTTCGATTCCACCGCAGATCGTCGCGCTGACCGGGATCACCACTGCGATGGTGTGCGACGCCCCGACCATCGACTCGGTCCTGCCCGCCTTCCTGGAGTTCTCCAAGGGCGCGGTGCTGGTCGCGCACAACGCCGGTTTCGACGTGGGATTCCTGCGCGCCGCGGCCGAACGTCTGGACCTACCGTGGAAGCGACCGCCGGTGCTGTGCACGGTGAGGTTGGCGCGTCGCGTGCTGACCCGCGACGAGGCCCCGAGCGTGCGGCTCTCGGCGCTGGCCCAGCTGTTCGGGGCGAGCACCAGGCCCACGCACCGCGCCCTCGACGACGCCCGCGCCACCGTCGACGTCCTGCACGCCCTCATCGAACGGGTCGGCAACCAGGGCATCACCACGTTCGCCGACCTGCGCTCCTATCTGCCCGACGTGACGCCCGCCCAGCGCCGCAACCGCCACCTCGCCACCGCGCTCCCCCGCCGGCCGGGCGTCTACCTGTTCCGCGGTCCCTCCGACGAGGTGCTCTACGTCGGCACCGCCGTCGATCTGAGGCGCCGGGTCGCGCAGTACTTCAACGGCTCCGACCCGCGCACCCGCATGAAGGAGATGGCGTCGCTCACCACGCGGGTCGACCACGTCGAGTGCGCGCACGACCTCGAGGCCGGGGTCCGCGAGCTACGGCTGCTCGCCGCGCACGCGCCGCCGTACAACCGCCGCTCCAAGTTCCCGCACCGGTGGTGGTGGGTGGTGTTGACCGACGAGGCCTTCCCGAGGTTCTCGGTGATCCGGTCGCCCAAGCACGACCGGGCGGTCGGCCCGTTTCGGATCCGCGCCGACGCGGTCGAGACCGCGCTGCTGCTGGCCCGATTCACCGGCGTGCGGACCTGCACCACCCGACTGGCCCGTTCGGCGCTCCACGGGCCGTCCTGCCCCGAAGCCGAGCTGTCTCCGTGCCCGGCCGACCGCGACGTGACGGCGACCGATTACGCCGCGGCCCCCGCGCGGGCCGCCAGGTTCATCGCCGGTGCGGACGCCTCCGCCCTGGCCGCCGCACTCGCACACATCGGATCGCTGGCCGCCGACGGCAGGTACGAGACCGCCGCACGGTTGCGCGATCACACCGCCACCGCGATCGACACCGTCTGGCGCGGGCAACGGTTGCACGCGCTGGCCGCGGTCGACGAACTGGTCGCCGCCCGGCCCGACGGCACGGGCGGGTGGCACCTCGCCATCGTCAGGAACGGGCAGCTCGCCGCGGCGGGCAACGCGCGCCGGGGCGTCCCGCCGATGCCGGTCGTCGACGCCATTCATGGTGCGGCACAGTCGATACTGGTCGAGCCGGCGCCGCTGGGCGGGGCCTTGGTCGAGGAGACGGCGCTGATCGCGCGCTGGCTGACCCAGCCCGGCGTGCGGGTCGTGCGCGTCGCCACGAGCAGCGAGATCGGGTACGCCACGCCTCTGGGCGCCGCGGGCAGATACGCGGCCTGGGCGGAATCGGCCCGCTCCGCCCGGGTCGCGGCGAAGCAGAGCGTCGGGTCAGAGCTTCTGAGTGAACCGCACCCAACGCGCGAGCAGCTGTTCGGCCGCTCCCGAGTCGATCGCGTCGACCGCCCGCGACAGGCCGAGTTCCCACGCCGGCACCCATTTGGCGTCGCTGGATAGGCCGGCATGAGCCACCATGGCGCCGGCGGCGTTGAGGACCACCGCGTCGCGCACGGCACCCTTTCCGCCGCTGAACACCTCACGCACCGACGCGGCGTTGGTCTGAGCGTCCCCACCGGTCAACTCGCTCAAATGGGCGCGTTCGAATCCGAAGGCACCCGGGTCGAAGGTCAACCGCTCGACGGTGCCCGCCTGCACGCGCCAGATGGTGCTCGTGGTGGTGGTGGTCAATTCGTCGAGGCCGTCGTCGCCGTGCACCACCAGCACGCTGGAGCCGCGCGTGGCGAACACCCCGGCCATCACCTCGGCGAGGTCACCCCACGCGCAGCCGATGAGGCCGGCGCGGGGCCCGGCCGGATTGGTCAGCGGCCCAAGCAGATTGAAGACGGTCGGCACGCCGATCTCGCGGCGGACCGCCGAGGCGTGCCGGTAGGACGGGTGGAATTCCGGGGCGAACGCGAAGCCGATGCCGACCTCCGCCACGCACCGCGCCACGTCGTCGGGCCCCAGGTCGATGCGGACCCCGAGCGCTTCGAGCGTGTCGGCGCCCCCGGACAGCGACGACGCCGCCCGGTTTCCGTGCTTGACGACGGGGACGCCACTGGCCGCCACGACGATCGACGCCATCGTCGACAGGTTGACGGTGTTGGCGCCGTCGCCGCCGGTCCCCACCACGTCCACGGCGGCCGTTCCGATTACGTCGGTCGGTACCCGGCGCGCGTGCAGCAGCATGGTGTCGGCGAGTTCCTTTACCTCCGCCGAATTGGGGCCCTTCATCTTCATCGCGATCGCGAATCCGGCGATCTGGGCGGGCGTCGCGACCCCGGTCATGATCTGGTCCATGGCCCACGCCGCCTGTCCCGCTCCGAGCGCTTGGCCGGTGGTCAGGCGGCCGAGAACCAGCGGCCAGGCATTCGATTGGTCAGACGTCACCGAATGATTATTACGAATGTCGTGCCCCGGGTGGAGTTCGACAACTACAAAGCGTCATACTTCTTGATGTGACGAGTGCTGTAGGGACCTCGGGAACCGCGATCACTGCTCGCGTGCATTCGCTGAACCGTCCCAACATGGTAAGTGTCGGCACCATCGTGTGGTTGTCCAGCGAGTTGATGTTCTTTGCTGGACTGTTCGCGATGTACTTCACCGCGCGGGCGCAAGCCGCCGGTAACTGGCCGCCGGCGCCGACCCATCTGAACCTGTTCGAAGCCGTCCCGGTGACGCTGGTGCTGATCGCCTCGTCGTTCACCTGCCAGATGGGCGTGTTCGCCGCCGAGCGGGGCGACGTCTTCGGACTGCGCCGCTGGTACACCATCACCCTGATCATGGGCGCCATCTTCGTCGCCGGTCAGGGCTACGAGTACCACGCACTCGTCTCCGAGGGCACCACGATTCCCGGCAGCGCCTACGGGTCGGTGTTCTACCTCGCCACCGGATTTCACGGGCTGCACGTGATCGGCGGGCTCATCGCGTTCGTCTTCCTCCTGGCGCGCACCCGGATGAGCAAGTTCACCCCAGCGCAGGCGACCGCGGCCATCGTCGTGTCCTACTACTGGCACTTCGTCGACATCGTCTGGATCGCCCTGTTCGCCACCATCTACTTCGTTCGATGATCGGCTCGCCGATGAGAAGGGGATCGATGACCAGTAAGTCTCGCCGTCGACTACGCCGGCGCGTGTCAGGAGCACTGCTGCTTCTGACCGGACTTCTCGTTGCGGGCGGCATTGCGGCCACCCTGACGCCCAAGCCGCAGGTGGCCGTCGCCGACGAATCCAGTCTGGCGCTGCTGCGTACCGGCAAGCAGCTGTTCGAGACGTCCTGCGTGACGTGCCACGGCGCGAATCTGCAGGGCGTCCCGGACCGCGGACCCAGCCTCATCGGCGTCGGCGAGGCGTCGGTCTACTTCCAGGTCGGCACCGGCCGGATGCCCGCCATGCGCGGCGAGGCGCAGGCCCCCCGCAAGGATCCGGTCTACGACGAGCACCAGGTCGATGCGCTCGGCGCCTACGTCCAGGCCAATGGCGGCGGACCGGTCACCCCTCGCGACGCGAACGGCGCGGTGGCGACCACCGACCTGATCGGCAGCGACGTGGCGCGGGGCAGCGACCTGTTCCGGCTCAACTGCGCGTCCTGTCACAACTTCACCGGCAAGGGCGGCGCCCTGTCGTCGGGTAAGTACGCGCCGTCGCTCGAACAGGCCACGCCGGCGCAGATCTACACCGCGATGCTGACCGGCCCGCAAAACATGCCCAAGTTCTCGGACCGTCAAATCAGCCCCGATGAGAAGCACGACATCATCGCCTATGTCACACAGGCGTCGAAGGTGCCCAATCCGGGCGGCTACGGCCTCGGCGGCTACGGGCCCGCGCCCGAGGGCATGGCGGCCTGGATCGTCGGGATGGTCGCCGTCATCGGCGCCGCCATGTGGGTGGGATCGCGCGCATGAGTGACCGCATCGACGACATCGACGACGTCAAGGGCACCGACGCGCCCGGCCATGGCGGAGAGCCCGGCCAGCCGACGGACGCCGAACTGGCCAGGATGACGCGTGAGGAACTGGTCACTCTCGGCGGCCGGATGGACGGTGTCGAAACCGTCTTCAAGGAGACGCGGTGGCCCATCGAGGGCACCAAGGCCGAGAAGCGGGCTGAACGCTCGGTCGCGTACTGGCTGCTGTTCGGCGGCATCGCGGGACTCGCGCTGCTGGTGGTCTTCTTGTTCTGGCCCTGGGAGTACCAGCCGTACGGGTCCGCCGGCGAACTGGTGTACAGCCTGGCCACCCCGCTCTACGGCGTGACGTTCGGGCTGTCGATCCTCGCGATCGGCATCGGCGCGGTGCTCTTCCAGAAGAAGTTCATCCCCGAGGAGATCTCCATCCAGGACCGCCATGACGGCCGGTCCCCCGAGATCCAGCGCAAGACGGCGGCGGCCAACCTCACCGACGCACTCGAAGGCTCGACCATCAAGCGGCGCAAGCTGATTGGGTTGTCCCTGGGCATCGGGCTCGGCGCCTTCGGCCTTGGCACCGCGGTGGCGTTCATCGGCGGCCTCATCAAGAACCCGTGGAAGCCCGTCGTCCCGACGGCCGAGGGCAAGAAGGCCGTGCTGTGGACCTCCGGCTGGACGCCGCGGTTCAAGGGCGAGACCATCTTCCTCGCGCGGGCGACCGGCCAGGCCGACGCCGGACCGTTCGTCAAGATGCGGCCCGAGGACATCGACGCGGGTGGCATGGAGACCGTCTTCCCGTGGCGGGAGTCCGACGGCGACGGCACCACGGTCGAGTCGGCGCACCTGCTCACCGAGATCGGGATGGGCGTGCGCAACCCCGTCATGCTGATCCGCATCCGGCCCGAGGACATGCCGCGCGTGGTCAAGCGCCAGGGGCAGGAGAGCTTCAACTTCGGCGACCTCTTCGCCTTCACCAAGGTCTGTTCGCATTTGGGGTGCCCGGCATCCCTGTTCGAACAGCAGACATACCGCATCCTCTGCCCCTGCCACCAGTCGCAGTTCGACGCGTTGCACTTCGCCAAGCCCATCTTCGGGCCGGCAGCACGCGCGTTGGCCCAGCTGCCGGTGACGATCGACAAGGATGGGTATCTAGTGGCAAACGGGGACTTCATCGAACCCGTCGGACCGGCCTTCTGGGAGCGTTCATCATGAGTCCACAGAGTGGTTCAAAGCTCGCTGAATTGGCCGCCCATCAGGGTGATGCGATGGATTCGCGGTATCACCCGTCGGCGGCGGTGCGTCGTCAGTTGAACAAGGTGTTTCCCACGCATTGGTCGTTCTTGTTGGGTGAGATCGCGTTGTACAGCTTCATCGTGTTGTTGTTGACCGGGGTGTATTTGAGTTTGTTCTTCGATCCGTCGATGGCGGAGGTGACTTACCACGGGGCGTATCAGCCGCTCAACGGCATTCAGATGTCGCGGGCGTATGAGACGGCGTTGGACATCTCCTTCGAGGTCCGGGGTGGGTTGTTCGTGCGGCAGGTGCATCATTGGGCGGCGTTGCTGTTCGCGGCGTCGATCATGGTGCACTTGGCGCGGGTGTTCTTCACCGGGGCGTTCCGTCGGCCGCGGGAGGCGAACTGGGTGATCGGGTCGCTGCTGCTGATCTTGGCGATGTTCGAGGGGTTCTTCGGGTATTCGCTGCCCGATGACCTGCTCTCGGGGACCGGGGTGCGGGCGGCGTTGTCGGGGATTTCGATGAGTGTCCCGGTGATCGGGACGTGGCTGCATTGGGCGTTGTTCGGCGGGGACTTCCCCGGCGACATCTTCATCCCGCGGTTGTATGCGCTGCACATCTTGTTGATTCCGGGGATCATCCTGGCGTTGATCGGGGTGCACTTGGCGATGGTGTGGTTTCAGAAGCACACCCAGTTCCCGGGTCCGGGGCGTACCGAGCACAACGTGGTCGGGGTGCGGGTGATGCCGGTGTTCGCGGTGAAGTCCGGGGCGTTCTTCGCGATGACGGTCGGGGTGCTGGGCCTGATGGGTGGGTTGTTGCAGATCAACCCGATCTGGCAGCTGGGTCCCTACAAGCCCTCGCAGGTCTCGGCGGGGTCCCAGCCCGACTTCTACATGATGTGGACCGATGGGTTGATCCGGTTGTGGCCGGCGTGGGAGTTCTACCCGTTTGGGCACACCATCCCTCAGCCGGTGTGGATCGCGGTGCTGATGGGGTTGGTGTTCGCGTTGCTGATCGTGTGGCCGTTCCTGGAGAAGAAGTTCTCCCATGACACCGCGCACCACAATTTGTTGCAGCGTCCGCGGGATGCGCCGGTGCGCACCGCGATCGGGGCGATGGCGATCGCGTTCTACATCGTGCTGACCTTTGCGTGCATGAACGACATCATCGCGTTGCAGTTCCACATCTCGCTGAACGCGACCACCTGGATCGGTCGGATCGGGATGGTGGTGTTGCCGGCGATCGTGTACTACCTGACGTATCGGTGGGCGATCAGTTTGCAGCGCAGTGACCGCGCGGTGTTGGAGCATGGCATCGAGACCGGCATCCTCAAGCGGTTGCCGCACGGGGCGTACGTGGAGTTGCATCAGCCGCTGGGCCCGGTCGACGACCACGGCCACCCCCTGCCCCTGCAGTATCAGGGGGCGCCGCTGCCCAAGCGGATGAACAAGCTGGGTTCCGCGGGTGCCCCGGGATCGGGCAACTTCCTGTTCCCGGACCCCGAAGGGGAACGGACCGCGCTGCTGGAGGCCTCCCACGCCGCCGAGCACCGCGCCATCACCGCCCTCAAGGAACGCCAACACACCACCACCGGCAACGGCAACGGCACCAACGGCACCACGGCAGCCGGAGCCGACAGCCACGGCAACCCCACCAACGGCAACGGCAGCAACGGCCACCATTAGGAGATCCACCGACGCACGAGCGACAGCCGCTCCCGGCTCCGGCCGGGGGCGGCTTTCGCGTCTACGACGTGACCCGACCAGCCACCCGGGCCGCAATCCCTGGAACTACCTGGACGACTCGAGTACGTCGCGCAGCTGGCGAAGGAAGAACCACGGCGCCAAGGGCATCGCCACGGTGATGACGCCAGCGACCGCGTACACCGCCCACGCGGCCGTGTCGTGGTCCGAGGCCATCAGGTAGGTGGCCACGCCGATTCCCGTTGCGGCAGCGCCCATTGCGGCCGCGATCGTCGAGGTGCAGCGCACCCAGATCTGCTCGACCGCGGCGGTGGGGAAACCGACCCGGCTGCCCGCGGGCGGCGACGAATGCCGCCGCAGCACCGGTGCCCCGAAGGGCTGCACCCGCTGTCCTACCGACGGCACGTCACCGCCGGGGTCACCGTCGTCATGTGCCGCGGACCTCGGCGCCGCAACCTCCGGGGAGGCGGCCTGCCGGGCTCTCAGGAGCAGCGGGATCGCCCCGATGATGACGGCCGCGGAGACGCCGATGACCGAGTACAGCAGCCACGGCGTCTCGGACTGCCCCGCAACGGCGACGGAATGGCCGTTCGCGAGATCCACCAGCGCGACGACGGCCGCCACCCCGGCGCCCAGCGCGACGAGCCACAGCACGACCGCAGCGGTGACCAGAAGGCGGTCGAGGTGCTCCGGTCCGCCCGGCCGCACCCGCGCGGGGGCGGCGACTCCGGTGTCGGTGTCATGGGTCATCAGCAGCTGGTCTGCCAGTCGTTGTTCTGCTGCGAGGCGATGGTCTGCCCGTCACTGGTGGTGATCTGGCAATTCAGCTTGCTCAACCGCAGAAGGCTCGACGCCTGCACCGAACCGAACTCCGACATCGAGATCGGGGTGACCGTCAACGACCACGGGATGTACACGTTCTGCTGGGTGCGCTGTCTGCCCGAGGCATCGGTGTAGGTGACCGAGATGCGGTCCAGGGGTGCCTTGGTGCCCGTCACCGAATAGGTGATGAATCGCGGGCCCGCAGGGGCGGTCGTCGTCGCGGGTGGCGCGCCGGTCGCGGCGGGCGGCGGGGGCGGGGCCTCGGTCGCCGGCGGCGGGGGTGGTGGCGGCGGCGCCTGCGTCACCGTGACCGTCTCGGGAGGCGGCGGGGGGGGCGCCTCGCTGGTCGGCGCGGGCGGCGGCGGCGGTGGTGTCGTCGTGGTGATCTCGTCTTGCACGGGCGGCACCGACGTCGTGGTGCTGGTCTGCGGGGTGGCGAGAGTTTCGCTGTCGGTGCGCGTCACCAGGACCGCCACCGAGACGACCAGTGAGATGGCGGCGACGATGGCGACGACGCCGACCACCCAGGGCCAACGCGGTGGAGTGGTGTCGTCCTCGGCACTACCCGGGGCGGCGTCGTAGGTGTCGTAGTCGTACAGGGACGAGTCCGGCGGGACGTACGGGGCGCTGGTGAACTGCTCGGATTCGGGCGCGGAGTACGCCCGGGAGTAGATCTCCGTTTCGCCCGTCTTCGGCGCCTCGCGAGCCGGTTCGTCCGGCCCTGGTGCCTTCGACGCTGGCGAATCCGGATCTGGGGGATTCGGCCCGCTCATCTACGCCTGTCCTTTTCGACTGCCGTTACGGCGCGACGTCAGCGTCGGTGTCGTGACCGGTCGTGCCTCGGCAACCCTATCGAACACGACGCTCCAACGGCTCCGGTGGCACGGTACGTCCGCCAACTGGAAGCTGAACCGTGACCTCGCGGCGGCCGGGGTCAGTGCTTCTCGGGGCCGGTGTAGTACTCGAACACGAGGCCGGCGGCCGAGGACAGTACGAAGGCGACACCCGCGGCGATCAGCCACGGCAACCACATGGCGACGCCCACGGCGGTCACCGAGGCCGACAGGGCGATGAGCAGGGGCCACCAGCTGCTGGGGCTGTAGAAGCCCAACTCGCCCGCGCCATCGGAGATCTCGGCGTCCTCGTAATCCTCGGGACGGGTGTCGAGGCGCCGCGCGACGAACCGGAAGAACGTTCCGGTGATCAGGGACAGACCCGTGGTGAGGACCAGTGCCGTGGTGCCCGCCCACTCGATGCCGCCGGGGCTGAACAGCGCTGTGAGCGTGCCGTAGACGACGGCGCAGAGGGCGAAGAACGCGGTCAGGAACTCGAACAGTCTCGCTTCGATGTGCATGCGGTGTCGTCCCCTATCCGCTCGCCTGCGAGACCTGCTCGCCGCGTCGCGACTCGAACGGATGCGTCGTGACCGCCAACTCCGGCAACCCCACGGCGCCAAGGGCGTCGGCGTTGGTGCCGTTCGGGTGGTCGATGCGGTACTGAAGGTAGGCCTTGAACACGTTGGGCTCCACGACCCGGACCTCGAAGTTCATCATCGCGTGGTACGTGCCGCACATCTCGGTGCAGCGCCCGACGAAGGCCCCGGTCTCCTGGATCTCGCCGACCTGGAACACGTTGTCGGAGTTGTTCGCCTTGGGGTCCGGCAGGACGTCGCGCTTGAACAGGAACTCTGGCACCCAGAAGCCGTGGATGACGTCGGCGGACGCGATCTGGAACTCGATGCGCTTGCCCTTCGGCAGCACCAGGATGGGGATCTCGGTGGTGGAGCCGGTGGTTTCGACCTTGTCGAAGTTCAGATAGGTCCGGTCCTCGGGGTTCAGACCCTTGATCGGTCCGACGAGTTCCTCGCCGTTCGGTCCGACGCCCTCCGGCTTGGACACCATCGCGTTCTTGCGCGCGGCGTCGACGCCGTCGTAGCTGAGCGTGCCGTCCTTGAAGTCGATCTTCTGATATCCGAACTTCCAGTTCCACTGGAAGGCCGTGACGTCGATGACGACGTCGGGATTGGGGTCCTTGTGCAGGATCTTCTCCTGCACCACCACGGTGAAGTAGAACAGCACCGAGATGATGAGGAAGGGCACGACGGTCAGGACCAGTTCCAACGGCATGTTGTAGCCGAACTGACGCGGCAGTTCGGTGTCGGTCTTCTTCTTGCGGTGAAAGAGGCTGGTCCAGAAGATCAGCACGTAGACGATGCCACCCACCACGAAGGACGCGATGACCGAACCGATCCACAGCTCTCGGTTGAGCTTGCCCTCTGGCGTGATGCCGGTTGGCCAGCCGAGGGCGATCGCCTCAGACCAGCTGCAGCCGCTGAGCAGGAGCGCCGTCCCACCCAGAAGCACTGACAACGCCACCAACCGGAACCTACGAGCGGTCACGTTGGTGCCTCCTACAATTGGATGAAACAAGGCGAATACTACGCAGCGTAGACCACCCGCGACGGCCGGAGCGAAGCGACCGGGGTGTCGGTTCCGTGACCTTTGCGCATTCGGCATACTGGCGCGGTGTGCGGACTGCTGGCGTATCTCTGTGACCCGTCCGCCGAACCGTCCCCCGACTTGGTGGATGCGGTTTCCGGGGCCACCCACCTCATGCGTCACCGCGGGCCCGACGAGCCGGGTACCTGGGCCGACGACGATGCCGCGCCGTCGATCGTGCTGGGCTTCAACCGGCTGTCCATCATCGACATCGCCCACAGCCATCAGCCGCTGACGTGGGGCCCGCCCGAGCAGCCCGACCGCTACCAGCTGGTCTTCAACGGCGAGATCTACAACTATCTCGAGCTGCGGGCGGAGCTGTCGGCAGGAGAGGGCGCCGAGTTCGCCACCGACGGCGACGGCGAGGCGATCGTCGCGGCCTACCACCACTGGGGCACCGACGCACTGCACCGGCTGCGCGGCATGTTCGCCTTCGCGCTGTGGGACAGCGTCGAGCGGGAGTTGTTCTGTGCCCGCGACCCGTTCGGCATCAAGCCGCTGTTCATGGCCACCGGCGCGGGTGGCACCGTGGTCGGCAGCGAGAAGAAGTCCCTGCTCGACCTGGCTCCGGTCGCGGGCCTCGACCTCGCCATCGACGAGCGTGCCGTCCAGCACTACACCGTGCTGCAGTACGTGCCCGAGCCGGAGACCCTGCATCGCGGCGTGCGCCGGCTGGAGTCGGGCAGCTACGCCCGCGTGCGGCCCGGCCAGGCACCGAAGGTCACGCGGTACTTCGTGCCGCGCTTCGTCGCAGTGCCGTTCGGCGCGGGTGACGAGCAACGCCGCTACGACGAGATCACCGCCGTGCTCGAGGATTCGGTGGCCAAGCACATGCGGGCCGACGTCACGGTCGGCGCCTTCCTCTCGGGTGGCATCGACTCGACGGCCGTCGCGGCGCTGGCGATGCGGCACAACCCACGGCTGATCACGTTCACGACGGGCTTCGAACGCGAGGGATTCTCAGAGGTCGACGTCGCGGTCGCCTCCGCCGAGGCAATCGGCGCACGTCACGTCACCAAGGTGGTCAGCCAGGCCGAATTCGTCGAGGCGCTGCCCGAGATCGTCTGGTATCTCGACGAACCCGTCGCCGACCCGGCCCTGGTACCGCTGTTCTTCATCGCCCGCGAAGCGCGCAAGCACGTCAAGGTGGTGCTGTCGGGCGAGGGCGCCGACGAATTGTTCGGCGGCTACACGATCTATCGGGAACCATTGTCGCTCAAAGCCTTCGAGTATGTTCCCGGCGCCCTGCGGCGCTCGCTGGGCCGGGCGTCGCGACCGTTGCCCGAGGGTCTGCGCGGCAAGAGTCTGCTGCACCGCGGATCGCTCACGCTTCAAGAGCGGTACTACGGCAACGCCCGCAGCTTCTCCGACGCCCAGTTGCGTGCCGTCTTGCCGGGCTTCCGACCGGAGTGGACGCACACCGACGTCACGGCGGGGTTGTACGCGGAGTCCGACGGCTGGGACCCGGTGGCCCGCATGCAGCACGTCGACCTGTTCACCTGGCTGCGCGGCGACATCCTGGTCAAGGCCGACAAGATGACGATGGCCAACTCGCTGGAACTTCGGGTGCCGTTCCTGGATCCCGAGGTGTTCGCCGTCGCGTCCCGACTGCCGTTCGATCAGAAGATCACCAGGGCCACCACGAAGTACGCCCTGCGCCGGGCGCTCGAGCCGATCGTGCCCGCGCACGTCCTCAACCGCGCCAAACTTGGCTTCCCCGTACCCATTCGGCACTGGCTGCGCTCCGGCGAGCTGCTCGACTGGGCCCACGAGACTATCGCCATGTCGGCCACCGACGGGCTGATCGACCGTCCCGCGGTGGGGCGGATGCTCGACGAACACCGGACCGGCGTCGCCGATCACAGCCGGCGGTTGTGGACGGTGCTGATCTTCATGCTCTGGCACGCGATCTTCGTCGAAGGCCGGGTGGTGCCCAACATCGGCGAGCCCACCTATCCGGTGCAGCTCTGAGCCGGACGGGCCGGCGTTAGCTCAGCGTGGCGCCGATCTCTTGACCGGCTTCGGGGCCGTAGGCCGCCGACAGCCGCTCGATCGCGGCCTCGCGGTCCCACGTCCACTCCTGCGGTCCGCTCGCCTCCAGCACCAGCACGGCGACCAGCGACGCCAGCTGGGCCGATCGTTCGAGGCTCAGTCCGGCCGCGCGCCCGGTCAGGAAGCCGGCGCGGAAAGCGTCGCCGATGCCCGTCGGATCGGCCTGATGGGTCTCGGGTACGACGTCGACGTGCACGACGGTGCCGTCGGCGGACACCAGGTCGACGCCCTTGGGTCCCAGAGTGGTGACCCGCAGCCCGATCTGGCTCATCACCTCGGCTTCGGTCCAGCCCGACTTCTGCAGCAGGAGGTCCCACTCGTAGTCATTGGTGAACAGGTAGGTCGCGCCGTCGATCAGCTGGCGGATCTCCTCACCCGAGAGCCGCGCCAACTGCTGGGACGGATCTGCCGCGAAGGCCAGCCCGAGCTCCCGGCACTCCTGGGTGTGGAGGAACATCGCCTCGGGGTCGTTGGCCCCGACGATCACCAAATCGATTGCGCCCGTTCGCGACACGATGTCGGCGAGCTTGATGTTGCGGGACTCCGACATGGCACCCGGGTAGAACGAGGCGATCTGCGCCATGTCCTCGTCGGTGGTGCAGACGAACCGTGCGGTGTAGGCGGAGTCGGAGATCAGGACACCGGAACAGTCGACCCCGTGGTCGCTCAACCAGCCCCGGTACTCGTCGAAGTCCTTGCCCGCCGCTCCGACCAGGGCGACGTCGCCGCCGAGAACGCCGATGGCGAACGCCATGTTGCCCGCGACGCCGCCGCGGTGGATGACGAGGTCGTCGACCAGGAAGCTCAGTGACACCTTCTGCAGGTGGTCGGCCAGCAACTGCTCGGAGAACTTGCCGGGGAACTTCATCAGATGGTCGGTCGCGATGGAACCGGTCACCACAATCGTCACGAAGCGTTACCCTTCAGTTGGTTAAGCCGTCTACCCAAGACTAGCCCGCCGGTCGGTGCGCTAGCCTAACAACGACATGGCAGGCCCTATCCCTTACCCCGAGTCCCCGCACCCGGAATCGCGGCCTCAGCAGCCGTTTCCCCCACCCGGAATGCCGCCGCCCGGCCCCGCGCCCTATCCCGGGCAGGTCCCGTCGGCGTACCCGGGGGCGTTGCCGCCTCCGGTGAACTATCCGAAGCCTCCGCGTCGGCGACGCTTCTTGGTCGCCGGCGTCTCGCTACTCGTCCTCGCGCTGATCGCGGCCGTCGTCTCGGTCGTCGTGCTGAAGACCCGCGGCGGTGACGACAAGACGGTCGCGGTGACCAATGCCTCGGCGACCACCGCCATCCAGGGCTATCTGGACGCGCTCACCAAGGGTGACGATGAAACGGTCGCCCGCAACAACTCGTGTGGGTTCTTCGACGCCGTGACCGACCGTCGCTCGGACATGGCGCTCGCGAATCTCAGCAGCGATGCGTTCCGCAGGCAGTACGGCAGCGCGAAGGTGTCGTCGATCGACAAGATCGTGACGTGGTCGCCGAATCAGGCGCAGGTGCTGTTCACGATGCGTGCCACTCCAGCGGGTCGCAACAAGGGCGAGGTGGAGCGCCAAGGCATCGCCCAGCTGCTGACTCAGGACCGGACGATCCTGGTGTGTTCGTACCTGCCGCGCAATACCGGCCAGTTCTGACCGGTACCGCGCGGTGGCGACTCAGTTGAAGGAGTCGCCGCAGGCGCAGGAACCGCCGGCGTTCGGATTGTCGATCGTGAAGCCGGTCTTCTCGATGCTGTCGACGAAGTCGATGGTGGCGCCCTGCAGGTACGGCGCGCTCATCCGGTCGACGGTCAGCGTCACGCCACCGAAGTCGACGTTGAGGTCGCCGTCGAGCGTGCGGTCGTCGAAGGCGAGCTCGTAGCGCAGACCTGCGCAACCGCCGGGCTGTACAGCGATGCGCAGGTTCAGGTCGTCGCGGCCTTCCTGATCCAACAGCGACTTCGCCTTGGCGGCGGCAGCGTCGGTGAGGATGGCTCCGTGGGCAGCAGTGGTAGTCGTGGTCGACTCGTCCTGAACAGTCATTCGTTCTCCCTAGTGCCAATCTTGTCCGAGGGGTTTGGTCACGCGTCGGATACCTCAACGGTACCCTGCCGGGCGGCTATTCCCGACTCCTGACCGCGGCCCAGCGCGTGGCCGTCCGCTCCGCGAGGCCGGTGAGCTGCCGTGCAGCGTCATCGATGGCGACCTGCACCGACCCGGCGAAGTCGGTGATCGAGAACGCGGCGGCGATGCCAGCCCGTCGCAGGGCCGCGTCGTCGAGGGTGACCTGACCCGCCAGCACCAGCACCTGGGCGCCACCTGCGCCCGCTGCCAGCGCGCTGACCACCTTGCCGTGGAGCGACTGATCGTCGAACCGGCCCTCGCCGGTGATGATCAGATCGGCGTCGGCCACGTCGGCCGCGAGATCGGTGTGCTCGGCGATGACGGCAGCGCCCGATTCGCGGCGGCCGCCCAGCGCCAGCAGTGCAGCGCCCAGCCCACCGGCCGCCCCGGCGCCGGGTTCGGCGCGCACCTCGCGGCCCGAGGCTGCCTCGAGGTCGGCGGCCCACGCGGTCAACCGCTCCTCGAGGACGTCGACGGTGGCCGGGTCGGCGCCCTTCTGCGGACCGAAGACGTGGGCCGCTCCGCTGGGTCCGAGCAGCGGATGCTCGACGTCGGTCGCGGCGATCAGGTCGACGGCAGCCAACCGGGTCAGGGCGGCATCGAGGCCGCCGAGTGCCTCGATGAGTCCCCGACCACCATCGGTACAGGCGCTGCCGCCGAGTCCCACCACGATGCGGGTGGCACCTGCCGCCAGCGCGGCGTCGACGAGCTGACCCACTCCCCTGCTGTGCGCGTCGACGGCCGTCCGCACCGTGGGCGGACCGCCGAGGATGGCCAGCCCACACGCCTGCGCACATTCGACGTACGCCGTGCCCGACGCGGTGTCCAGCACCCAGTCCGCGGCGACGTCGGCGTCGAGCGGTCCGCCGACGACGGCCGTGTGCCTGCCACCGAATCGACTCGCCAGCACGTCGACGAATCCGGGGCCGCCGTCGGACTGCGGCGCAAGAGTCAGTCGGTCGTCGGCTCGACCGCGCCGCCAGCCGGTGGCGATGGCCTCGGCGGCCTCGACGGCGGTCAGGCTGTCGCCGTAGCAGTCCGGTGCGATCAGCACGCGCAACGCGGAGGCCGTCATCGGAAAAGGGTAAGGGCGCCGGGTCCTCATCGCAGTCTCTCCCGCAGTCCGGGCGGCAGGTCGGAGGTGCATGTCCGGCGGCGGGCGAACGGACGTAACCTGGTGGCGTGAATCTGCTGGGTCGCAAGAAGGACAACCCCCCACCCGAGTACGGCGTCGGCGCTGCGATCGATGGGTTGTCCGACGACCGGGAGACCGGCACGCGGGCCACGGCTCCCAAGGGCAGGCCGACGCCGAAGCGCAGCCAGACCCGCAACCGGGGCCCGGTCGCCCCGGCTCCGATGACGGCCGCCGAGGCGCGCAAGCGCAAGAAGGCCGTCAAGAAGACGTTGACCAAGGACGAGCGCAAGGCCGACAAGCTGGTCCGCCGAACCGAACAGGCCGAGCGCCGCGAGAAGATGATGTCGGGCGAGGACGGCTATCTGCTGCCGCGCGACAAGGGACCGCTGCGGCGGTACGCCCGCGACGTGGTGGACTCGCGTCGCAATCTGCTTGGGCTGTTCATGCCTGCCGCGCTCGCGTTGGTGTTCGTCATGCTGTCGCTGCCCTCGGTGCAGATTCAGTACTACGTGCAGTTCGTGATGCTCGGGCTGGTGGCGGTCATGGTGATCGACGGCCTCCTGATCGGCCGACGGGTCAACAAGGCCGTCGACGCCAAGTTCCCCGGCAACGCGGACAGTGGGTGGAAGCTCGGTTTCTACGCCGCCAGCCGCGCGTCTCAGCTGCGCCGCATGCGGGCACCGCGCCCGCAGGTCGAGCGCGGCACCAAGATCGACTGAGCCGAGGTGCGCGATCTCGCGCTCGGCGGCATCCGGTCCGGCAAGTCCCAGTGGGCGGAGGCGGCGATCGCTCGAGCGGCAGGTGCAGACGGCTGCGTCCGCTACGTGGCCACCGGCGCCATCTCCGACGATCCCGAGTGGGCGAGCCGGGTCGAGGCCCACCGACAACGCCGTCCCGATCGGTGGTCGACCGTCGAAAGTGACGATGTCGCAACGCATTTGCGGTCCCATCCCGACGCCGCGACCATGGTCGACGACATCGGGGGGTGGCTCGTCGCCGCGATGGATCGCAGCGACGCCTGGTCCGGTGCCGCGGCACCGCCCGGCCTCGGCGCGGACATCGACCGACTGGTCGACGCAGTCGGCGCCTTTCGGGGACCGCTCGCACTGGTCAGTCCCGAGGTCGGCCTGACGGTGGTGCCCGCGACCCAGTCCGGCCGTCGATTCGCCGATGCCTTGGGGACACTCAATCAACGCCTCGCCACCGTGTGCGACCGCGTCGTCCTGGTGATCGCCGGGCAGCCCCTGATGGTCAAGGAGACCACGTGACCGAAGCCCCGTCGCCCTTCGCGGTTCCGAGCCTCGACGCCGAGGCCGAGGCCGCTGCCCGCATCCGTCAGGGCACGCTGACGAAACCGCCTGGCGCCCTTGGCCGCTTGGAGGATCTGTCGGTTTGGGTGGCGGCCTGCCAGGGTGCCTGCCCGCCGCGGCAGTTCAGCCGTCCGCGGGTCGTCGTGTTCGCCGGTGACCACGGCGTGACCGCGGCCGGGGTGTCGGCCTTCCCGGCGGAGGTGACCGCTCAGATGGTGGCGAACATCGACGCGGGCGGCGCGGCCATCAACGTCATCGCCGAACTCGCGGGGGCGACGGTGCGCGTGGTCGACGTCGCGGTGGACTCAGACGAGCCGCTGTCGATGACGATCGGCGCCCACCGGGTCCGGCGCGGGAGCGGCAACATCGCCGTCGAGGACGCGTTGAGCGCCGAGGAGGTGGACGCCGCCGTCGAGGCAGGGCGGGCGATCGCCGACGAGGAGGTCGACGCCGGCGCCGACCTCCTGATCGCCGGTGACATGGGCATCGGAAACACAACGGCTGCAACGACCTTGATCGCCGCGCTGACGGCGTCGGAACCGGTCGCCGTCGTCGGGCGCGGCACCGGTGTCGACGACGCGGGGTGGGGCCGCAAGACCGCGGCGATCAGGGATGCGCTCTACCGCGCCAGGCACGTGACCGCCGATCCGGTCGGCTTGCTGCGCGTCTGCGGTGGCGCCGACCTGGCGGCGATGACCGGGTTCCTGGCCCAGGCCGCCGTACGGCGAACGCCGGTGCTGCTGGACGGCGTGGTCGTCACCGCGGCGGCACTCGTCGCCGACGTGCTGGCCCCTGGCGCACGCACGTGGTGGCAAGCCGGACACCGGTCGACCGAGCCAGCGCACACGGTCGCCCTTCGCCACCTCCGGCTAGAGCCGATCGTCGACCTCGGGATGCGACTGGGCGAGGGCAGCGGGGCCGCAGTCGCCCTCCCGATCCTGCGGGCGGCGGTGGCGACCCTCGCATCGATGGCCACGTTCGACGAGGCGAATGTGTCCGACAACGCGTGATCGGTTCTCTCGCATCGGCTTTCGCCTTTGCCACGGTGCTCCCGGTGCGCACCCGCCAGCCGTTCGGTCGGGGTGCCCTGACCGCGCTGCCGGTCGTCGGCATCGCGCTGGGCGGCGTGGCTGCCGGGTTCGCGTGGCTGGCGGCGCAAGCGTTCGGTCACGGCAATCCGCTGACGGGCCTGGCGGTCGTGGTGGTGCTGACGTTGGCCACCCGCGGGTTGCACGTCGACGGCCTCGCCGACACCGTCGACGGGCTGGGCTGTTACGGGCCGGCGGAACGTGCGCTGGCCGTCATGCGCGACGGATCGGCCGGACCGTTCGGCGTCGCCGCCATCGCCGTGACGGTCGTGGCGCAGTGCCTGACGTTCACGAGACTCGACCCGCTGGGGATCGTGACGGCGGTGGTGGCCGGCCGGGTGGCGGTCGTGTTGGCGTGCCGGCGGTCGGTACCGGCGGCACCCGGGGGCACCCTTGCCGCACTGGTGGCGGGCACGCAGCCGAGATGGGTGGCCACCGCCTGGGTGGTCGCACTGGCGGCGGTCGCGACGCTGGCCACCGCCCGGCCGTGGCAGGGGCCCGTCTCGGTCCTGGTGGCATTGGGCATCACCGTGGGGCTGGTGGCGCACTGCGTGCGACGGTTCGGCGGCATCACCGGTGACGTCCTCGGCGCGTGCGTCGAGTTGACGACGACGGTCGCGGCGCTCGGCCTGGCCGTCCGATAGGCGGCGCGGCTAGTCGAGCCGGGTCATCCAGTCGTGGGTGTCGGCGAACGTGCCGCGCTGGATGCCGGTCAGGGTGTCGCGCAGCGCCATCGTGACCTCGCCGGGTTCGCCGTCGGCGATGGTGAAGTCCCCGTCACCGGACTTCACGTGCGAGACCGGCGTAATGACGGCGGCGGTACCGCACGCGAAGACCTCGGTGATCTCTCCGGCGGCGGCCTTCTTCTGCCACTCGTCGACGTCGATCTTGCGCTCCTCGACGGAGTAACCGGCATCGGTTGCCAACTGCAGCAACGAGTCTCGCGTTATACCTGGCAACAGCGAACCGCTGAGCTCCGGTGTCACCAGCCGCGCGGTGCCACCGCTGCCGAAGACGAAGAACAGGTTCATGCCACCCATCTCCTCGACGTAGCGGCGTTCGATCGCGTCGAGCCAGACCACCTGGTCGCAGCCGTTCTGGGTGGCCTCGGCCTGGGCGAGCAGCGACGCGGCATAGTTGCCGCCGAACTTCGCGGCGCCGGTGCCACCCGGGCTGGCGCGCACGTATTCGGTCGACAGCCACACCGACACCGGCCTGATGCCACCCTTGAAGTAGGCCCCCGCTGGCGACCCGATCACCAGGTAGCGGTATTCGATCGCCGGGCGCACGCCGAGACCGGGCTCGGTGGCGAAGATGAAGGGCCGCAAGTAGAGCGACTGCTCACCACCCGCGGCCGGAACCCAGTCACCGTCTACCGCGATCAGCTGGCGCAGCGACTCGAGGAACACCTCGTCGGGGAGCTCGGGGATGGCCAACCGGCGCGCCGAGGTCCGCAGCCGGGCGGCGTTGGCCTCCGGCCGGAAGGACACGATCGACCCGTCGACCCACCGGTACGCCTTGAGGCCCTCGAACACCTCCTGCGCGTAGTGGAGCACCACCGCGGAGGGGTCGAGTTCGATGGGGCCGTACGGGACCACCGACGCGTCGTGCCAGCCACGCCCCTCGGTGTAGTCGATGGACACCATGTGGTCGGTGTGAAAGCGACCGAATCCGGGGTCCGCGAGGATGCCCGCCCGTACCTCGTCGCTCGCCGGACTCGCAGAGCGGGCAACCGTGAACTCGAGGGGACCTTCAGTCATGAGGTGATTGTATAACCCCTGACTAGCGAGTTTTCGCCTCCACGAACGGCGGTTTGACGACCTCGCACTCGAGGGCGCGGCCCCGCACGTCGACCGCGACGTGCTGACCGTCGACGATGCCGGCGTCCGCGTCGATGAGGGCCAGCGCGATGCCGAGTTTCATTGTGGGAGAAAAGGTTCCGGACGTCGTGAGGCCGACGGGCCGGTCTCCGTCGAGCACGGTCATGTCGGCACGGAGTACTCCGCGGCCCAGCGCCTTCAGGCCGCGGAGCAGTCGCCGCGGGCCGGCCTGCCTCTCCTGCAGCAACGCCTCACGGCCCCAGAACGCGTCCTTCTTCCAGCCGATCGCCCAGCCGCACCTGGCTTGCAGCGGCGAGATGTCCGGCGACAGTTCGTGGCCGTGCAGGGGGTAGCCCATCTCGGTGCGCAGCGTGTCCCGCGCACCCAGGCCGGCGGGTTCGCCGCCCGCCGCCCGAACCGCCTCGGCCAGGGCGTCGAACACCACCGCGGCTCGATCCCACTCGGGGAGCAGTTCATAGCCGTGCTCACCGGTGTAGCCGGTGCGGCACACCCGCACGGGCACACCGCCGTACTCGGCGTCGACGTATTCCATGTAGTCCATGTCGGCCGGCAGCCCGAGCGAGCCGAGCACCTCGGCGGACTTCGGCCCCTGCACCGCGAGGACGGCGTACGAGCGATGCTCGTCGGTGACGGTCAACCCGGCGGGCGCCTTCGCCTGCAGGGCGGCCACGACCGCGGCGGTGTTGGCGGCGTTCGGCACCAGGAACACCTCGTCCTCGGACACGTAGTAGGCGATGAGATCGTCGATGACGCCGCCAGAGTCGTTGCAGCACAACGTGTACTGAGCCTTGCCCGGCCCGATCCGGCCCAGGTCGTTGGTCAGCGCGGAGTTGACGTATGCCGCGGCGCCGGGGCCCACAACCAGCGCCTTGCCGAGGTGGCTGACGTCGAACAGCCCGACGGCGTTGCGGGTCGCATTGTGCTCGCTGACCGTGCCCGCGTAGGACACCGGCATGAGCCAGCCCCCGAATTCGGCGAAGCTCGCGCCCAGCTCGCGGTGGCGGTCCTCCAGCGGGCCCTTCAGCAGGTTGTCACTCACGGCGAACCACACTAGTGGTCCGGCGGCGCCACCGAACTTCTGCGCCTAGGCCACGTATTCCCTGCCGCGGCGACCATCGCGCAGAAGTCGAGCGGTCGCGATCGGCAATCGCGCTTGGCTAGGGTTGGCTCCGTGAGCACCGCACCCGGCTACCAGTCCCCGACCGTCACCGTCTCCGCCTCGCTGCCCAAGCGTGGCATCGGCTCGGCGGTGCTGATCGTTCCGGTCGTCACTGGGGACGGCGAGCAGGCGCGGGTGCTGCCCAACCCGTTCCTCGACGCCGAGGCGGTCGGCGAGATCGAGGTGGCACTCAAGGCTGTCGGCGCCAAGGGCGGCAGCGACTCGACGACCCGGGTGGTGGCGCCGTCGCTGCCCGTGGCGAGCGTGCTGGCGGTCGGGCTCGGCAAGCCTCGCGACGAGTGGCCCGGCGACGTGATCCGCCGGGCGGCCGGCGTCGCGGCGCGCTCCCTCAGCGGCACGGAGTCCGTCGTGACGACACTGTCCGAACTCGACGTCGCAGCGGCGGTGGAGGGCCTCATCCTGGGCGCCTACCGGTTCACCGACTTCCGCAGCGTCAAGACTGCGCCGAAGGAGGCCGGGCTCAGCGGGATCACCGCGCTGGCGACGGCGAAGAGCGCCAAGGCCGACGCGATCCGCGGGGCCAACGTGGCGACCGCGGTCGCCACGGCACGCGATCTGGTCAACACGCCTCCCAGCCACCTGTATCCCGATGAGTTCGCAAGGCGGGCAAGGGCTCTCGGCGAGTCCGTGGGCCTGCAGGTCGAGGTGCTCGACGAGAAGGCACTCGACGAGGCCGGCTACGGCGGCATCGTCGGCGTCGGCAAGGGATCGTCGCGGCCCCCGCGACTGGTGCGCCTGACCCACCGCGGCGGTAAGTCGAAGAAGGCCAAGAAGGTCGCCCTGGTCGGCAAGGGGATCACCTTCGACACCGGGGGCATCTCGATCAAGCCCGCGGCGAACATGCATCAGATGACGTCCGACATGGGCGGCGCTGCCGCCGTCATCGCGACCGTGGTCCTGGCCGCCAAGCAGAACCTGCCCATCGACGTCGTCGCCACGGTGCCGATGGCGGAGAACATGCCGTCGTCCACCGCGCAGCGACCCGGTGACGTCCTGACCCAGTACGGCGGCATCACCGTCGAGGTGCTCAACACCGACGCCGAGGGTCGGCTGATCCTGGCCGACGCCATCGTGCGGGCGTGCGAGGACGGGCCGGACTACCTGATCGAGACCTCGACGCTGACCGGCGCACAGACCGTGGCGCTCGGGGGCCGCACACCGGGGGTGATGGGCAACGACGAGTTCCGCGACCGCGTCGCGGCGCTGTCGCAGGCCGTCGGCGAAAATGCCTGGGCGATGCCGCTGCCCGACGAACTCAAGGACGACCTCAAGTCGACGGTCGCCGATTTGGCCAACGTCAGTGGCTCGCGCTACGCGGGGATGCTGGTCGCGGGTGTCTACCTCCGCGAGTTCGTCGCCGAGGGAGTGCAGTGGGCGCACATCGACGTCGCGGGCCCGGCATACAACACCGGCGGACCGTGGGGCTACACGGGCAAGGGTGGAACGGGAGTGCCGACGCGGACCATGTTCGCGGTGCTCGAGGACATCGCAGAGAAAGGCTAGGCGGCGAACGGCTAGTTCCCGCCCAGCTCTCGCCGAAGGTCGCGATCGCGCTCCTGACGCGCGCGATCGCGCAGGATCCGCTGCCGCGCATCGTGGTCGCGCATGCGCTGGGGATAGCCGACCTTCTGGACGTCGTAGACCGGGATGTTGAGTTTGTCGCTCAGCCGCCGGGCACCCTTGTCGCCTCCGGCGCGGCGCCTGGTCCACTCCCCGTCCGCGGCGACCAACACCACCGTGACGTCGGTGACGGTGGTCTTCGGCTCGATGAACGCCTCGACGCCGTGGTGGTCGGTGACCCACTGGCGGAGGTACTTCAGATCGACGGCCGGGTCGCGCCCGTCGGAGGCACCCCGTGAACCGCGGCGACGGAACGTATCGAACAGTCCCAACTGAACCCGCTCCCTTCGATGTGACCACCAATGGTGCCAGAGGACGAACTCGACGAGTCTGCGACGACCGGAGGGCGCGGACGTGACAGGATGGGCTTCGAGCATTTTCGACCGTTACGAGCGACCGTTCGAGGAGTCACACCACATGGCCATCACCGTCCAGATGCCCGCACTCGGTGAGAGCGTGACCGAGGGGACCGTCACGAGATGGCTGAAGCAAGAGGGTGACACCGTCGAGGTCGACGAGCCCTTGTTGGAGGTGTCGACCGACAAGGTGGACACCGAGATCCCCTCACCGGCCGCAGGCGTCTTGACCAAGATCATCGCCAACGAGGACGACACCGTGGAGGTCGGCGGAGACCTCGGGACCATCGGCGACGCGGGTGAGGGCTCGGACAAGGGCACGGACGACAGCGCTGCCGCCGACGAGGTGGCCGAGGCCGAACCAGAGTCAGAGCCAGAACCCGAGCCAGAACCCGAGCCCGAGCCCGAGCCAGCGGCCGAGGAGGAGCCGGCGGCGGCCCCGTCGAGCTCCGGTGGCGGCGAGTCCACCTCGGTCACGATGCCCGAACTCGGCGAGTCGGTCACCGAGGGCACCGTCACCCGGTGGCTCAAGAAGGTCGGCGACACCGTCGATGTCGACGAGCCGCTCGTCGAGGTGTCCACCGACAAGGTCGATACCGAGATCCCCTCGCCCGTCGCCGGAACGTTGTTGTCGATCACCGCCGAAGAGGACGACACCGTCGCCGTCGGTGGGGAATTGGCGACGATCGGCTCGGCCGATGCCGCCCCGTCGGCTCCCGCCAAGCCAGAACCCGAGCCGGAACCAGAGCCCGAGCCGGAGCCGGAGCCGGAACCGGAGCCGGAACCCAAGGCGGAAGCCGAACCAGAGCCCAAGCCAGAGCCGAAGCCCGAGCCCAAGCCGGAAGCCAAGCCCGAGCCGAAGCCGGAAGCCAAGCCGGAACCGGCCCCCACAGCTCAGGCGTCCGCCTCGGACTCCAGCCCGTACGTCACGCCGCTGGTCCGAAAGTTGGCTACCGAGAACGGCGTCGACCTGGCCTCGGTCAAGGGCACCGGGGTGGGCGGCCGAATCCGCAAGCAGGACGTGCTCGCCGCGGCGGAGGCCGCGAAGGCACCGGCAGCCGCCGAGCCCGCACCGGCCGCAGCCCAGGCCCCGCCGGCCAAGGCTCCTGCCGCCGCACCGGCGCTGGCTCATCTGCGTGGCACCACACAGAAGGCCAACCGCATTCGGCAGATCACCGCCAAGAAGACACGCGAATCCCTGCAGACCACAGCGCAATTGACCCAAACCCACGAGGTCGACCTGACCAAGATCGTGGCGTTGCGCGCCCGCGCCAAGGCCACCTTCGCCGAACGCGAGGGCGTCAACCTCACCTTCCTGCCGTTCTTCGCCGTCGCGGTGATCGACGCCCTCAAGGCGCATCCCAACGTGAACGCGAGCTACGACGAGGAGTCCAAGCAGATCACCTACTACGACGCCGAGCACCTGGGCTTCGCCGTCGACACCGAGCAGGGCCTGCTGTCCCCCGTCGTCCACAACGCGGGCGACCTGTCGCTGGGCGGCCTGGCGCGGGCCATCGCCGACATCGCCGCCCGCGCCCGTTCGGGCAACCTCAAGCCCGACGAGTTGTCCGGCGGCACGTTCACGATCACCAACATCGGCAGCCAGGGAGCGTTGTTCGACACTCCGATCCTGGTGCCACCGCAGGCGGCGATGCTGGGCACCGGCGCCATCGTCAAGCGGCCACGGGTCGTGGTCGACGAGAACGGCAACGAGTCGATCGGCGTGCGGTCGGTGTGCTACCTGCCGCTCACCTACGACCACCGGCTCATCGACGGCGCCGACGCCGGCCGCTTCCTGACCACCATCAAGCGGCGCCTCGAAGAGGGAGCGTTCGAGGCCGACCTCGGACTGTAGAGCCAGTGCGAAACTCCGTCATCGCGATTGCTGGTTCGTCGGGACTCATTGGATCGGCGCTGACGTCGGCGTTGCGGGCGGCCGACAACCGCGTGCTCCGGCTGGTGCGTCGCGCGCCGTCGAGCGCCGACGAGGTCTTTTGGAACCCCGACACCGGCGAGTTCGACGCCAGCGCCCTGCGCGGTGCGGACGCCGTCGTCAACATGTGCGGCGTCGGCGTGGCGGACAAGCGGTGGTCCGGCGCGTTCAAGCAGAGCTTGCGCGACAGCCGAATTGGTCCTACCGAGGTGTTGTCGCACGCGGTCGTGGAGGCCGGCGTTCCGATCCTGGTGAACTCCAGCGCAGTTGGTTACTACGGTGACACGTCCGACCGGGTCGTCGACGAGTCGGCGCCCGCCGGCGACGGCTTCCTCGCCACGCTGTGCGAGGACTGGGAGGCGGCGACCGGGGCGGCTGGCACCGCAGGTGTCCGGGTGGTGCTGATGCGCACCGGGCTGGTGCTCTCGCCGTCGGGTGGCATGCTGGCGCGGCTGCGCCCGCTCTTCGCGCTGGGGCTGGGCGCTCGATTGGGCAATGGACGTCAGTACATGCCGTGGATCACCCTGGAGGACGAGGTGCGCGCGCTTCTGTTCGCCATCGGGCGCGACGACCTCGCGGGACCGGTGAACGGTACCGGGCCCGCACCGGTGACCAACGCCGAGTTCACCAGCGCGTTCGGCCGTGCGGTCAACCGGCCGACGCCCATGCTGGTCCCCGGTTTCGCCCTACGAGCCGTCCTCGGTGAGTTCGCCGACGAGGGCCTGCTCGGTGGGCAGCGCGCGATACCCGCCGTCCTCGAGGAGGCCGGCTTCGAGTTCCACCACAACACCATCGGCGAGGCGATGGCCTACGTCACGGCTCCCGTCGGGTCCTAGCCTGCGCGCCGCGCGTAGCGTCGATGCCATGGCGGCAGCATCGGTCCGGTCGTCGGACGCGCAGATCGACGTGCGGCGGCTGGGCTCCGTGGACTACCTCGACGCGTGGCAGCTGCAGCGCGACCTGGCCGACGCCCGCGTCGCCGGCGGCACCGACACCCTGCTGCTGCTGGAACATCCAGCCGTCTACACCGCGGGCCGACGCACCGAACCGCACGAGCGACCGGTCTCCACCAGCATTCCAGTCGTCGACACCGATCGCGGCGGCAAGATCACCTGGCACGGGCCCGGCCAACTGGTCGGATACCCGATCATCGGGTTGACCCAGCCCCTTGATGTGGTGAAATTCGTTCGCCGCCTTGAGGATTCGCTGATCTCAGTGTGCGCCGGACTCGGCCTCGCCACCGGCCGCGTCGACGGCCGATCAGGCGTGTGGGTGCCCGCGGACACCGCGGCCAGCTCACCCCGACCGGCCCGCAAGATCGCCGCAATTGGCATCAGGGTGGCGCGCGGAACCACCCTCCACGGCTTCGCCATCAACTGCGACTGCGATCTGTCCGCCTACACCTCGATCGTGCCGTGCGGGATCTCCGACGCCGGAGTGACCTCCCTGACCGCTGAACTCGGCCGCCGGATCACCGTCGACGACGTCGCCGACGCCGTGGCCGCGGCGGTCTCCGACGCGCTGGACGGCCGGTCAGCGCTAGCATCGTTGAAGTGAGCATCGGACCCGCCGGGAAACCCCAATCGGAAATCGCCGGCCTGCCGGTGTCCTCCACCGGGCGCAAGTTGTTGCGCCTGGAGGTCCGCAACGCCGAGACGCCGATCGAGCGCAAGCCGCCGTGGATCAAGACCAAGCTGAAGACCGGGCCGGAGTACCGCGAACTCAAGGCCCTGGTGAAGCGCGAGGGTCTGCACACCGTCTGCGAAGAGGCCGGCTGCCCCAACATCTACGAATGCTGGGAGGACCGCGAGGCGACGTTCCTCATCGGTGGCGAGCAGTGCACGCGACGGTGCGACTTCTGCCAGATCGACACCGGCAAGCCCGCGGAGTTGGACCGCGACGAACCCCGACGGGTGGCGGAAAGCGTGCAGGCGATGGGTCTGCGCTACTCGACGGTGACCGGGGTGGCCCGCGACGATCTGCCCGACGGCGGAGCGTGGCTGTACGCCGAGACCGTGCGCCAGATCAAGGCGCTGAACCCGAACACCGGTGTCGAGCTGTTGATCCCCGACTTCAACGCCATCCCGGAGCAGCTGGAGACGGTCTTCGAGACACGTCCAGAAGTGTTGGCGCACAACGTCGAAACGGTGCCGCGGATCTTCAAGCGGATCCGGCCGGCCTTCACCTACGAGCGCAGCCTGGCGGTTCTCACCGCCGCGCGCGCCTACGGCCTGGTGACCAAGAGCAACCTGATTCTCGGCATGGGCGAAACGCCGGAGGAGGTCCGGACGGCACTGGTCGACCTGCACGACGCCGGCTGCGACATCATCACCATCACCCAGTATCTGCGGCCGTCGGTGCGCCACCACCCGGTGGAGCGGTGGGTCACGCCGGACGAGTTCGTCGAGCATGCGAAGTACGCCGAGGGCCTCGGCTTCCCCGGAGTGCTGGCGGGTCCGCTGGTGCGGTCCTCCTACCGGGCCGGCAAGTTGTACGCCCAGGCAGCGCAGCTTCGGAATCCCAGCGGCCCACCCGTATCCTGATCCGATGGCGAAGACTCGCAACACCGGTGCCGACAAGGCCGCAAAGGCCGAGGCGAAGGCGGCCCGCAAGGCCGCCTCGAAGGAGCGCCGCAGTCAGCTCTGGCAGGCGTTCCAGATTCAGCGCAAGGAGGACACCCGCCTCCTCCCCTACATGGCCGGTGCGTTCGTCCTGATCGTCGGTGCGGCGGTCGTGGCGGGCGTGCTCAGCGGCAGCACCTTCACAGCGGTGACGCTGATCCCGCTCGGTGTGGTTCTTGGCGCGCTGGTCGCGTTCATCATCTTCGGCCGGCGGGCGCAGAAGTCGGTGTACCGCAAGGCCGAAGGACAGACCGGGGCGGCCGCATGGGCCCTGGACAACTTGCGCGGCAAGTGGCGGGTCACTCCCGGGGTAGCGGCGACCGGGCACTTCGACGCGGTGCACCGGGTGATCGGCAGGCCCGGCGTCATCTTCGTCGGCGAGGGGTCGGCCACGCGGGTGAAGCCATTGCTGGCGCAGGAGAAGAAGCGGACCGCCCGGCTGATCGGCGACATTCCCATCTACGACTTCGTGGTCGGCAACGGCGAGGGGGAGGTGCCCCTGGCCAAGCTGGAGCGGCACCTGACGAAGCTGCCCGCGAACATCACGGCCAAGCAGATGGACTCGCTCGAGTCCCGGCTCGCTGCGCTGGGCTCCCGCATGGGTCCCGCCGCGATGCCCAAGGGACCGCTGCCCGCGGGTGCGAAGATGCGCGGCGTTCAGCGCACGGTGCGGCGCAAGTAGGCGCAAGTACGACGGGTCAGCGCCGGACGATGGCCGTTCCGGTCAGCCGGTCCTGAAACCCTCGGCCGTCGCCGTCGGTGAACAGTGCCGGCAGCACGATGGCCACCAGCAGTCCACGGCACGCCGCCCGCCCGAGCCCCACGTACATCCGGTGGTCGACCGATGCCACCCGCACCCCGACCGCGTACTGGCCCGGCGTGAACCCGAACAGCCGGACCGACACCACGCCGAGCACCAGCCAGACGCCCATCACCGCGGTGGAGCCGACCTGCGATCCGAGGAACTGCTCGGAGCTGACCAGACCGACCGTGACCGCGAGCGCGGCGATCCCGTAGGCGATGAACCAGTCGATGATGAGCGCCAGAATGCGCCGGCCCATCCCAACCAGTGAGCCTGATCCGTCCCTCGGCAGGCCGAGGCGCTGACCGGGGAAGTCGTTGGGTCCCTGATCGGGTGTTCCGGGCTCCGACGGCGGCGGGCCGGACAGCCAGGAACTGATGGAGCGGGCCATGCAAACCAGCATAGGTCGGGTGCCGGCGGCGCCGACTGCGTAACGTCCGTGCAACATGGCATTGACCGCCGCGCAATATGGTGTCCCTAGCGTCGAACGGCGGATCACCACTCAAAAGGAGAATTCTCAGTGGCAGAAAAGACTGCAGACGACATCTTCAAGCTGATCAAGGACGAGAACGTCGAATACGTCGACATCCGGTTCTGCGATCTTCCCGGTGTCGTCCAGCACTTCTCCATCCCGGCTTCGGCGTTCGACGAGAGCGTGTTCGAGGACGGCCTGGCCTTCGACGGTTCGTCGGTGCGCGGCTTCCAGTCCATCCACGAGTCCGACATGATGCTGCTGCCGGATCCCGAGACCGCGCGCATCGATCCCTTCCGGCACGCCAAGACGCTGAACCTCAGCTTCTTCGTCCACGACCCGTTCACCCGCGAGGCCTACTCGCGCGACCCGCGCAACGTGGCCCGCAAGGCCGAGAACTACCTCGCCAGCACGGGCATCGCCGACACCTGCTTCTTCGGCGCCGAGGCCGAGTTCTACATCTTCGACTCGGTGACCTTCGACTCGAAGATCAACGGCACGTCCTACGAGGTCGACTCCGAGTCGGGCTGGTGGAACACCGGTGAGCCGTTCGAGGCCGACGGTAGCCCCAACCTGGGCTACAAGGTCCGGCCCAAGGGCGGCTACTTCCCCGTCGCACCGTACGACCACTACGTGGACCTGCGCGACGAGATGGCCACCAACCTGCAGAACGCCGGGTTCGTCCTGGAGCGCGGCCACCACGAGGTGGGCACGGCCGGGCAGGCGGAGATCAACTACAAGTTCAACACGCTGCTGGCCGCCGCCGATGACGTGCTGCTGTTCAAGTACATCATCAAGAACACGGCGTGGAAGAACGGCAAGACCGTCACTTTCATGCCCAAGCCGCTGTTCGGTGACAACGGTTCCGGCATGCACGCCCACCAGTCGCTGTGGAAGGACGGCAAGCCGCTGTTCCACGACGAGTCCGGGTACGCCGGGTTGTCCGATCTGGCTCGCCACTACATCGGCGGCATCCTGCACCACGCTCCGTCGCTGCTGGCGTTCACCAACCCGACGGTCAACTCCTACAAGCGTCTGGTGCCGGGCTACGAGGCCCCGATCAACCTGGTGTACAGCCAGCGCAACCGCTCGGCGTGCGTCCGCATCCCGATCACCGGCAACAACCCGAAGGCCAAGCGCCTCGAGTTCCGCTGCCCGGACAGCTCGGGCAACCCGTACCTGGCGTTCGCGGCGATGCTGATGGCCGGCATCGACGGCATCAAGAAGAAGATCGAGCCGTTGGCGCCCGTCGACAAGGACCTCTACGAGCTTCCTCCGGACGAGGCCGCCAACATCCCGCAGGCGCCGACGTCCCTGTCGGCGGTGATCGACCGCCTCGAGGAGGACCACGAGTACCTCACCGAGGGCGGCGTGTTCACCGAGGACCTGATCGACACGTGGATCTCCTACAAGCGGGAGAACGAGATCATGCCGATCCAGATCCGCCCGCACCCGTACGAGTTCGCCCTTTACTACGACGTGTGAGTCGGCTAACGCTTTGACCAGCAGATAAGACGCCGCTCCGGCGAGCTGGTGCGAGCTGGTCCGCGGCACTGACCGAGTCCATCCGTTCGGCGATCACCGAACGGGTGGACTCGTCTGTCTCGCCGACGGACCCGGGCCCGCGACCCCCGTGATCTTCCGAATCGATCGCTAGGTCTTTCGCTTGGCCACCGCAACCTCGGCGACCGAATGCCGCGACGGTTAGCGAGGACGACGTCGGGGCATCCGTCTGCATGGCGTTCAAACTCACCTACAGCGACGGACAAGAATCCGACTACGACGACGACACCGTATGGGAAGTCGACGACGGCGTGCTCAAGTTGGGCCGAAAGGAAGGCCATTGGTCAGTGCTGCTCTCACCGAGCCACTGGGCGGTGATCGAAGTCGGTGGCGCGGAATCTAGCGACGACGACAACGCTGTCGACGACGAGGCCGAGGACAAGTCCGAGAAGAAGGACGACTAGTTCTCACTGCTGCTGGAAGGCACCGACGGCGGCCTGCCCGGGTGTGCGCCCGGTGGTGCATCGGGGCCGACGGCAGCTACTCGGTCGTGCGACGCGGGCTGAACCGGCCTTCGAGAGGGCGTCATCGACGACACCACCTTCTGCCGCACGACCCTCACCCACCCGCACCGTCCCAACGGCAACACCCATGACAGTCGACGTGTGGATGCAGCATCCCACGCTGCGATTCCTCGGACACGAGATGTTCGACTCTCTGCGACGCTGGACCGGCCAGGCCCTCCCCGAGGCCGAGCTGCGGTGGACCTCGACCGGCCCATGGCCGCTGTGCGCGAATTACGACGCTGTATAAGTGAATTGGGTTTCGTCGGACTTAAGGGTTGTTCCTTGGCTTTGGGACCCAGCCCCCACCGACCGTCGCTATTACCCGCTCTATGCTGTCGCATCAGTGTCACTGCATCAATCGGACCGCAGTCCGTATTATTGTGTAACCATGTCGACCACTCTGGACAATCGCCTCGCCGCTTACTCGTCCCCCGCGTTGAGCCTGTTTCGCATCGTCTTCGGACTGTCGTTCACCATCCATGCCACCTCCAAGCTCTTCGGCTGGCCGGTCGGGCCGCAGGTCCCGTCGGGCACCTGGCCGTTCTGGTACGCCGGGATCATCGAACTGGTGCTCGGCATCCTCATCACCATCGGGCTGGCTACCCGGATCGCGGCGTTCATCGCCTCGGGCGAGATGGCGGTGGCGTACTTCTGGCAGCACTTCCCCAACGGCTTCTGGCCCATCGCCAACGGTGGCGAACTTGCCGTGCTGTTCTGCTTCGCCTTCCTCGCCCTGGCCGCGCTGGGCGCCGGGTCGCTGTCGGTGGACGCCCGCCGCCGCACCGGGACGGTGGCCACGACTCGGGCCCGGTCGGCAACCCCGCGTCGCCGGTTCGGCCTGCGCCGCTGACCAATGAGGCTTCGAAAAAAGGTGTGCCACAGGTCATTCGGCGTCGGGACGCTGTGCGACCGTAGCTGACTGCCCGAGCGCGGGCAGCCACCGGTGGAAGACAGGTAGCGCACTACTCAGGGCACCGTGGGCCTCGTACTGCGACGATCGATTCGCGCGACGAGGTGCCACGGAATCCTCCGATTCCGTGAACTCGCCGCAACGACGACGACCCGGAACGGAGCACGAAACCCCATGTCCCACAATAGGTTCGCAACCACCGCCCTGCTGAGCATCGGTGCCGCGGCGGCGATGATGGTGGCGCCGACGGCACACGCCGACGATGCGCTGACGCCGGTCCGTACCGCCGTCGAAGGCATTAGAGGTCACTCCAATTGCCCGGCACTGAACTATCGAGCCGACCTCGAGGGCGCCGCCCAGGGGTACGCGCGGGGCGGCAAGATCTCCGCGAACGGCTATCCAGGCACGGTGAAGGGTTTCAAGTCGACGGGCGATCCCCAGGCCGAAGCCATCAACAACCTCTTGGGGGACATGAGCAGTTACCAGTTCGAACCGCTGAACTGCACCTACCTGGACTTCGGCGTCGGCTTCCTGCGGGTCGGAGAAACCGACACCGTCACGATGGCGCTGGGCATTCCGGACCCGCCCGACTCCGGACCCGGCACGTGTCTGCAGGGATTCGTGTGGCGCGAGGCATCGCCGACCGACCACGTCTGCGTAGACCCCGGGGTCCGTGATCAGACGGCGCGGCAGAACGGTCTCGCCGCGCAGAACCGCGAACCCAACGGCGGGGCGTACGGTGCGGACACCTGCAAGCAGGGATTCGTCTGGCGCGACGCCTTCGCCGGCGACCACGTCTGCGTGCTTCCCCCCGACCGCGACGCGGCGGCCAACGACAACGCCGCGACCAAGTACCGGGTCGCCGCGCGATGAGGCGATGACGTGCGCGGTGGCGTCCGACGACGTCGACTCGAGCAGCGGGCCCACCGTCGTCTGCCAGGCGGAGGCCTTCCCGAAATCCCCGGTCGACCCCACGTCGGCCAGGCATCTGGACCAGGCGATCGTCAGTGCCACGGGACGGTCGTCGAACCAGCACCAGACGTTGGCCGTGGCGTCAGCCGTCGAGCGCGAGATCCTTCCGGAAGCGCTTCATTCCGTCGATCTTCTCGGCGGTCGTCGCGTCGGCGCCCGTGTAGAACATCCACGGCATCGTCAGGATGTGGGTGATGCCCGCCGCCTCGGCGCGGTCGTAGTCCGGCCGGGTGAAGGCATCGGTGAGCGGGGTCAGAATTGTGAAACCGTCCATCGTCAGACCCTTTTCGGCGCGCAACTCGCGCAGCCGCCGCGCACCGGCGATCGCACGGTTGGTCGTGATCAGATCTCCGATCCAGCCGTCGTGGCGCGCCGCGCGGCGCAGCGCAACGTCACTGAGCCCGCCGACGAAGATCGGGATGTGCGGCGGCGTGGGTTCCATCTCCAGCCGCGGGGTCGTGTAGAACGCGCCGTCGAACTCGGTCCATCCTGGCGCCCAGAGCGCCCGAAGCAGCTCGAGCATCTCGTCGGTGCGCTTGCCGCGGCGGTCGAACCGCTGGCCCATGAGGGTGAATTCCTCCTCACACCAGCCCACTCCGACGCCGAGTTCGACCCGACCGTCGGCCAAATGGGCCGCGGTGCCGACCGCCTTCGCCACCGAGTACGGATCCCGCATGCCCGGAATGAATACGGTGGTGACGAAGTGCAACCGTTCGGTGACCTGTGCCAGGGCTCCGATCAGCACCCACGGGTCGGGCCAGTCGGTGAACGGCGGCCATCGCCGTTGCCCGTCCTTGGTGTAGGGGTAGGGCGTGGCCAGCGTCTCCAGGTTGACGACGTGGTCGGGGATGCCGAACCCGTCGTAACCCAATTCATCCGCCGCCCTTGCCAACTCGACGACTTCGCGGGTCTCCAGGAAGGCCGGGCTGACGTAGAACTTCATCCGGCGTCCCGTGCCCAGGCAGGCCGGATGAAGACGCCGTCGGCCTCCACGCACCACCCATCGGAGTTGCCCAGATAGCCGCGTGCGTAGGTCTTGATGCCGTCGGTCCTCTCGATGAACGCCTCGGCCCGCACCGGGCCGAGCGGCGTACCACGCAGGTAGCGAAGCGTGATGGTGCCGGTGAAAAGCGGTTTGGTCAGCCCCTCACTGGCCGCCTCGCCGAGCAGGTGGTCCAGCACCAGGGCGCAGATGCCACCGTGCACCAGGCCGGGCGGCCCCTCGTACGGCAGGCCCAATTCGAACTCGGCCCAGCAGCTGCCGCCGTCGGCGTAGTGGATCTCCATCGGCGGTGCGATCGCGTTGCGCAGTCCCACAGCCGGATTCGCCCACGCGAGCGGTCGACCGGTACCGGCGTGCCGCAGAGTCGACGTCGCGCTCCGCTGGCTGCCTCGCAACGTCGCCGTCACCGCCTCGACGGCGGCCAGCGCCTCCTGCGCGGTCGCCTCGTCGACGTCGGTGCGAATGCCCGCATCGATCAACTCCCGGATGGCCCGGGTCAACGGGGCATGCATGGCGCGCTGGCGGTCGTACTCCTCGGCAGTGATGAGGTCGAACGGGTAGTCCATGCTCATTCTCCGAACACCCTTCGCACTACCATCTTTGCGCGCCGCGTCACCCGCAGGTAGTTGTCGAGGAATTCACTACCGTCGCTGTTCTCCCACCCCGCCGCCACGGCCACCGCATTGAGCTGACGTCCTGGCCCGGGCAGTTGGTCGGTCGGCTTGCCGCGCACCAGCACCAGTGCGTTTCGCGCCTGAGTCGCGGTCAGCCACGCCTTGCGCAGCAGATCGACGTCGCCCTCGGCGATGAGCTCGGCCGCTCCGATCGCGTTCAGGGCGTCTAGGGTCGACGTGCTGTGCAGCGCCTGGATCTCGTGCGCGTGCCGAAGCTGCAGCAGCTGCACGGTCCACTCCACGTCCGCGAGGCCGCCGCGGCCCAGCTTGGTGTGGGTGTTCGGGTCGGCGCCGCGCGGGAGCCGCTCGGCGTCGATGCGGGCCTTGACCCGACGAATCTCCCGGACCGCGTCGGCGGAGACCCCGCCCGGCGGGTACCGCGTCTTGTCGGCCATCAGCAGGAAACGTTCACCGAGGTCCTCGTCGCCTGCCACGCAGTGCGCGCGCAGCAGCGCCTGCACCTCCCAGGTCTGTGCGAACCGCGCGTAGTAGGCCGCGTAGGACGCCAGCGTGCGGACGAGTGGCCCGCTGCGCCCCTCCGGCCGCAGGTTGGTGTCGACCTCGAGCGGCGGGTCGGCGCTCGGCGTGCCCAGCAGCGCCCGCACCTGCTCCGCGATGGTGACCGACCACCGCACTGCCACGGATTCGTCTGCGCCGCCGCAGGGTTCGCACACGAACATCACGTCGGCGTCGGAGCCATAGCTCAACTCCCCGCCACCGAGGCGGCCCATGCCGATGACCGCGATCCGGGCCGGCGGCCCACTGGCGGGCGAGTTCGCCCGGATGACGACATCCAGGGCCGCCTCGAGCACCGCGACCCACACCGTCGTCAGCGCGCAGCACACGTCGGTGACGTTGAGCATGCCGAGCAGGTCCGCCGATGCCACCCGCGCCAGCTCCTGGCGCCGCAGCGTTCGGGCGGCGGCGATCGCCCGACGCGGCTCGGCGTGCCTGTCGGCCGACGCGACCAGTGCGCGCGCCACTCCGTCCGGCTCCACCTCGAGAAGCTTCGGACCCCCGGGACCGTCGGCGTACTGCCGGATCACTTCCGGTGCGCGCATGAGCAGTTCCGGCACGAACGCCGACGTGCCAAGCACGTGCATGAGGCGCTTCGCGACCGCACCCTCGTCGCGCAGCGACGCCAGGAACCAGCGCTGCTCGGCGAGTTCGTCACTGAGTCGGCGGTAGGCCAGCAGTCCGGCGTCGGGATCGGGTGTATCGGACAACCAGTCCAACAGCGTGGGCAGCAGCACCTGCTGAACCCGGCCACGCCTGCCACTGCTGCCGGCGAGTGCGGCCAGGTGGGTCAGCGCACTCTGCGGGCCCTCGTATCCCAATGCGGCGAGCTGGCGTTCGGCCGCTTCGGGCGACATGCCGGGGGAGAACTCGACCGTCGCGCCCTCGACGGATTCGAGCAGGGGTTGGTAGAAGAGCTTCGCGTGCAGCCGCGACACCCGCAGGCTCTGGCGCTTGAGCTCCTCGCGCAGCACGCCCAGCGCATCGTGCTGACCGTCGGGGCGCATGTGCGCCGCCCGGGCCAACCACCGCATCGCCTCCTCGTCGTCGGCTTCGGGCAGCAGATGGGTGCGCTTGAGGCGCTGCAACTGAAGGCGATGTTCGAGCAGCCGGAGGAACTCATACGATGCCGTGAGGTTCGCGGCGTCGTCGCGTCCGATGTAGCCGCCGGTTCCCAGCGCCGCGAGCGCGTCGACCGTCGAGGCGACGTGCAGCGACTCGTCGTTCCGGCCGTGCACCAATTGCAAGAGCTGGACGGCGAATTCGACGTCCCGCAGGCCGCCGGTACCCAGCTTCAGCTCCCTGGCTCGGACGTCTGCGGGCACCAGCTGTTCCACGCGGCGCCGCATCTTCTGCACCTCGGAGACGAAGTCCTCCCGCTCGCAGGCGGCCCACACCATCGGCATGAGCGCCGCCATGTACTGCTGGCCGAGCTCGGCGTCACCGACGGCCGGCCGGGCCTTCAGCAGGGCCTGGAACTCCCACGTCTTGGCCCAGCGCTCGTAGTAGGCGACGTGGGACTCCAACGTGCGGACCAGTTGTCCGCTCTTGCCTTCGGGCCGCAGCGCCGCGTCGACTTCGAAGAAGGCGTCCGCGGCGAACCGCATCATCTCGCCGGCGACCCTGGTGGCGGTCGCCAGCTCGCGCTCGCCCGTGCCCGCCGTGACGAAGATGACGTCGACGTCGCTGACGTAATTCAGTTCGCGCGCACCGCACTTGCCCATGGCGATGACGGCGAGCCGCGGCGGCGCGACGTCGTCCCGGCCGCCCCTGCACACCGTCTTGGTCGCGATCACCAGGGCGGCGGCCAGTGCCGCGTCGGCCAGATCCGCCAGGTGCTCCCCCACCGTCGGGAACGGCAGCACGGGCTCGTTCTCGACGGTCGGCGCCAGGTCCAGCGCGGCCAGCACCATCAGCCGATCGCGATAGAGCACCCGGAATTCGTTTCTGTCCGATGTCTTTTCGGTCATCTCGACGAACATCCGCCGCAGTTCGGCAGCGCTGGCTAGCGTCACCCGACCCGCCAGCAGGTGCCACGACCGCGGGTGCGCGACGAGGTGATCGCCCAGCGCCATCGACGAGCCGATCACGCCGAACAGTCGGCCGCGCAGACTCCGGTCCTTGACCAGCGCGCGGTTCAACTCGTCCCAGTCCCCCGCCAGGGCGTCGGCGATCCGCACCATCGTGCGCAGCGCGGCGTCGGCGTCGGGCGCCCGCGACAGCGACCACAGCAGTTCGACGTGGGCGTCGGTGTTCCAGCCCAGCCGGTCCAGGTCGGTGCGGGCGGGCGGTTCGACCAGCCCCAGTCTGCCGACGCTGGGCAGCTTGGGTCGCTGCGTCGCGGGTTTTGGCACGCCTTCGACGTTATCGCACTGGCTCGTCGACCCGGCCTACAGCGAGAGGTACGCCTTGAGTTCGAACGGCGTGACGTGGCTGCGGTAGTTCTCCCACTCGGCACGCTTGTTGCGCAGGAAGAAGTCGAAGACGTGCTCCCCCAACGCTTCGGCGACCAGTTCGGAGTTCTCCATCTCGCCCAGCGCCACGCCGAGGCTGCCGGGCAACTCCTTGTAGCCCATCGCGCGGCGTTCCTCGGGGGTCAGGTTCCAGACGTTGTCCTCCGCCTGCGGCCCCAGCACGTAGTTCTTCTCGACCCCGCGCAGTCCCGCCGCGAGGAGCACCGCGAACGCGAGGTAGGGGTTGCACGCCGAATCCGGGCTGCGCACCTCGATGCGCCGGGACGACGCCTTGCGCGGGGTGTACATCGGCACCCGGACCAGAGCCGACCGGTTGGCCGCGCCCCACGACGCAGCGGTCGGCGCCTCGCCACCGTGCACCAGTCGCTTGTAGGAGTTCACCCACTGGTTGGTCACCGCGCTGATCTCACTGGCGTGCTCGAGAATTCCGGCGATGAACGACTTGCCGACCGCCGAGAGTTGCAGCGGGTCGTCCGGCGTGTGAAAGGCGTTGGTGTCGCCTTCGAATAGGCTCATGTGGGTGTGCATGGCCGAGCCGGGATACTCGGCGAACGGCTTGGGCATGAACGACGCCCGCACGCCCTCGGTGAGCGCGACCTCCTTGACGACGTAACGGAAGGTCATCACGTTGTCCGCCATCGACAACGCGTCGGCATAGCGCAGGTCGATCTCCTGCTGACCCGGCGCACCCTCGTGGTGGCTGAACTCCACCGAGATGCCCATCGACTCCAGCGCATCGATCGCGTGGCGGCGGAAGTTGGGCGCCGAGTCGTGGACGGCCTGGTCGAAGTAGCCGCCGTTGTCGGCCGGGACGGGTTCGGAGCCGTCGTACGGTCCCGGCTGCAGGAGGAAGAACTCGATCTCGGGGTGGACGTAGCAGGAGAAGCCGAGGTCGCTGGCCTTGGCCAGCTGTCGGCGAAGCACGTGTCGGGAGTCCGCCCACGACGGCGACCCGTCGGGCATGGTGATGTCGCAGAACATCCGGGCCGAGTGTTGCTTGCCGGCGCTGGTGGTCCAGGGCAGCACCTGGAAAGTGGAGGGATCCGGGCGGGCGACGGTGTCGGATTCCGACACCCGGGCAAAGCCCTCGATCGAGGATCCGTCGAAGCCGATGCCCTCTTCGAACGCACCCTCGAGTTCGGCAGGCGCGATCGCGACCGACTTCAGGTATCCGAGGACGTCGGTGAACCACAGCCGGACGAACCGGATGTCCCGCTCTTCGAGCGTCCGAAGCACGAATTCCTTCTGCCGATCCATGTGCGAAGCGTAGGCATCGGCTGTTAATTCCGTGTTACACGCCTGCTGCGTGTCGTGTGTGGAGCGGTGTCAGCGCGGCCGGCAGAGGAACCATGCCTGGCTGCTGGCGAACCCGCGCAGTTGCCCGACGGGGGTGAACTGGGTCTCCTCGACGACGAGGTGATGCGCCACCCGCTCGCGCAGGGCGCGCCAGTTGAAGCCGAAGTGCGAGTAGCCCTCCGCACCGTCGACCTTGTACAGCGGCCGCTCCACGGCCGTGTTGCGTCCAGCAAACACCATCTTGGCGGCGTCGGCGGGGCTGTACCGCTCCACCATGTGATAACTGCTGTTACCCATCCGGCGCGCCAGCGCGCGGATGGACTGCTTCAACACGAACGACGGGCCGATCTCGATCGGCACGCTGACGATCACCCGACCGCCGGGCGCGGCGAGCCGGGCCAGGTCGGCCAGCACGATCTCGACGATGTCCTCGGTGCAGTGCTCGAGTGTCTCCATGCACGTGACCACGTCGAACGTGCCGTCGTACTCGCTGGTCAGGTCGCCGATCACCGAGAAGGTGACGTCGTCGAGATCGGCGAAGCGCTCCCGGCAGCCGTCGATCTGGTTGGCGTCGATGTCGGCGCCGTGCCCCTTGCGGTACTTCTCGGCGGCCATGGCGAGGAACGTGCCGTCACCGCAGCCGTAATCGAGCAGGTTCTCGGAGTCGCGGTCGATCAGGCTGATGGCCTTGAGGAACCGTGATCGGTGGCTCCACGCGATGACCTTGTTCGAGTTGCCGATCTGGTCGCGGTAGTAGTGGCCGTCCTCGACGACAGTGCTCGTCTCGTTGTCCATCAGGTGCCCGTGGTCCCCTCGTGTTTCAGCCAAGCCAGCCGCGCCGGTCGCGCCGTGACGTTGCCGTCCGTGGGCTCGAGAGTAGCCGAGCGCGCGGCCCCGTTCCAGCCGTGCGACCCAGGCCAGCTAACACTGCAGGTTCGACGCCGGCTGCACGGAGCCCGCCAGGAAGGCGATCACCGCGGTGTCGACGCACGGGTCGCCGTTGAAGACGACGGTGTGTTGGGTGCCGTTGAACGTGATGAGCGAGGCGTCCATCTCGCGCGCGAGGTCGACGCCCGCCTGGTACGGGGTGGCGGGATCGTGGGTGGTCGACACGACCACGACCTTCCCCGGCCCCTGTGGCGTCGCGTCGTGCGGCGTCGAGGTCGGAGGCACCGGCCACATGGCGCACGCGTCTCGCGGGGCGAATCCCGTGAACTCGCCGTAGGCCATGAACGGCGCCGCCGCCCGGGCTTGCCGATCGGCTTGCGCCCACACCGCCGGATCCGTCGGGTAGGGCGAGTCGACGCATCGGATCGCGGTGAACGCATCCTGCTGATTGGTGTAGTGCCCGGCCGGGTCGCGCTCCTGGTAGTCGTCGGCCAGCAACAACAGGTCGCCGGCATCGGTGCCACGCTGCAGGCCGAGCAGGCCACTGGTGAGGAACTTCCAGTACCGCTGCGTATAGAGCGCATTGACGGTGCCGGTGATCGCGTCCTGGTAGCTGAGCCCCCGCGGATCCGACGTCGGGCCGGGATGGGCGACCAACGGGTCGACCAACTGGTGGTACCGCGCGACGAACTGTGTCGGGTCCTGTCCGAGCGGGCAGTCGACCGATTGGGCGCAGTCCGCGGCGTAGTCGTTGAACGCGGTCTGGAACCCCGCCAGCTGACGGATGTTGTCGGCGATCGGATCGGACTTCGGGTCCACCGCGCCGTCGAGCACCATGGCGCGCACGTGGTCGCCGAACTGTTCGGCGTATCGCGCGCCGAGTTCGGTTCCGTACGAGTAGCCGAGGTAGTCGATCCTGTCCTCGCCCAACGCCGACCGCACGACGTCCATGTCGCGGACCGTCGAGGCCGTGCCGACGTTTGCCAGGAAGTCCAGGCCGGTCCGCGCGATGCACTCTCGCGCGATCTGCTGATAGATCTGCTCGATCCGGGTGACACCGGCTGGGCTGTAGTCGGTCAGGGATTCGCGGCGGAAGGCGTCGAACTCGGCGTCGCTGCGGCACTGAACCTGCGGGGTGGAGTGGCCGACGCCGCGCGGGTCGAACCCGACGAGGTCGAAGCGACGGGTGATGTCGGTGTCGGCCAGGCTGGTGGCCATGCCCGCCACGGTGTCGACCGCCGATGCGCCGGGGCCGCCGGGATTGACCATCAGCGCGCCGATCCGGTCACCGGTGGCCGGGATCCGGATGACCGCCAATTGCGCTTGCGGCCCTTCGGGTTTCGCGTAGTCGACGGGCACGCCGATCATCGCGCACTGGGCGGTGGGCACGGCGGCCGCCGCACCGAGGAAGCCGGCGCAGTCACCCCACGCCGGCGGCTGGCCATAGGGCAGCGCGGGTTGCTCATCGGGTGACGCCCAAGCCGCGGGACCGGTGATCGCCGACGTCACGAGGATTGCGAGCAGCGTCGCGATCAGCCTGCCCACCAACCACATGGGATGAATGCTCGCACGCCAACCGGGGGCGGGTCGCTGCCGATCGCGAGCAGAGACAACTCGGCAATCAGACGGTGATACGACGGTGACCTAGTCGGACCGTTGCCGGGTGATGCCCTCAGCAGGTGGCGCCCGGCGGCGGCACGGCGACGTCGACGAGGTACTTCGCGGCGATGTCGTCGACGCACTTGTTGCCCTGGAACACCACGGTGTGCTGGGTGCCGTTGAAGGTCAACAACGAACCGCCGAGTTGCTTGGCCAGGTCGACGCCCGCCTGGTACGGCGTTGCCGGATCGTTGGTGGTCGACACCACGAGGACCGGCGGCAGACCGGCCACGTCGATTCGGTGCGGCTTGGACGTGGGCGGCACCGGCCAGAAGGCGCAGGTGCTCAGCGGCGCATTGCCGGTGAACTGCCCGTAGCTCATGAAGGGAGCCACCTCGCGGGCGCGGCGGTCCTCGTCGACGACGACCTTGCGGTCGGTGACCGGCGGCTCGTCGACGCAGTTGACCGCGACGCGGACGTCGGTCGAGTTGTTGTAGTGCCCGTTCTCGTCCCGGCCCATGTACAGGTCGGCGAGCGCGAGCATGGTGTCGCCCGAGCCGTCCTTCAACTCCGACAGCGCCTGGGTCAGGTGCCGCCAGAGGTTGGGCGAGTACAGCGGAAGGATGGTGCCGACGATGGCGTCGCTGTAGCTGAGCCCGCGTGGGTCCCTCGTCTTGGCGGGGTTCTGCACCAGCGGTTCGACGAGTTCCTTGTACACGTCGACGGCCTTGGTCGGATCGGTGCCCAGCGGGCAGGACGCATTCTTCGCGCAGTCGGCGGCGTAGTCGTTGAACGCGGTCTGGAAGGCGGCCGCCTGCCGGATGTCGGCCTCGACGGGATCGGCGTTGGGGTCGACGGCGCCGTCGAGGATCATCGCGCGCACGTTCTGCGGGTAGGCCTCCGCGTAGGCCGAGCCGATCCTGGTGCCGTAGGAGTAGCCGAGATACGTCAGCTTCTGGTCGCCGAGCGCGATCCGCATGGCATCGAGATCCTTGATGACGCTTGCCGTTCCGACGTTGGAGAGGAACTGATCGCCCATCTTCTCCACGCAGCGCGCGACGAAGTCCTTGGTCTCCGACTCGATGTGAGCGATGCCCGCAGGGGTGTAGTCGACCTGGGGGTCGGCCCTGAGCTTGTCGTTGTCGGCGTCGGAGTTGCACCACACCGCGGGAGTGGAGCCGCCCACGCCGCGGGGGTCGAAGCCGACCAGGTCGAAGCGCTGCCGAATGGAATCGGGCAGGGCTCCCACCACCGAGGCCGCGGCCTGCACACCGGACTCGCCCGGGCCGCCCGGGTTCACGATGAGGGAGCCGATCTTGTCGCCGGTGGCCTTGAAGCGAATCATCGCGATCCGCGCGACGTCCCCGTCGGGCTTGGTGTAATCCACGGGCACGGAGAGCATTCCGCATTCGGCACCCGCGGGGATGCGGACGTCGGACGATGCCCGATCGCACTGCGACCAGTTCACGGGCGCGCCCGGGCGTGGCGTGGCGACGACGCCGCGGCCGTCGACCACCCTGCTGCAGCCTGCCATCAGCAGCACCACTAGGGCGGCCGCGAGGACCCCGCGTCTGAGGTTCATGGCTGTCATGCTGCCATGACCGCCCGTCGACCCTGCTGAGGGCGTTAGCGCGTGGCGGCCAGCAACTCCTCCAGGGCGACGGCGAAGTCGTCGGCCATGTCCCACAGGTCGGGCAGAAGTTCGGGGCAGGAGATCAGGCCGACGTCGAGCGTGCCGTTGAGCGACATCACGGTGATGTTCAGTCCCGACCCGTGGAAGATCGGTCCGAGCGGATACATCGCCTTCACCTGGGCACCCAGGAAGTAGAGCGGTACCTGCGGTCCCGGCACGTTGGACACCACCAGGTTGTGCACGGGGAGCGCACTCGTCAACCGACTGGACGCGTACACCCGCATCGCGACGCCGAACACCGCCGGGGCGGCGAACTGCGACCAGTCCTGCAATAGCGTCGCACCGATCGCCGCACTGTGTTGCTTGGCAACGGAATTCGCGTCGGAGATCGCCTTGAGCCGCTCACCGGGGTCCTCGATGTCGGTCTGGAGGCTGGCGAACATGCCCGACACCTGGTTGCGGCCGGGCCGGTCGGACTTGTCGTGCACCGACACCGGCACCATCGCCACGAGTGTGCTGTCGGGAAGTTCGTCACGGTCGAGCAGGAAGCGGCGCAGCACCCCGGCCACCAGTGCCATCACGACGTCGTTGACCTTGACGCCGAAGTGGTTCTTGACGGTCTTGATGTCCTCGAGGTCCAGTTGCGCGAACGCCACGTTGCGGCGACCGGTGACGGTCGCGTTGAACCTGGTCTTGGGCGCAGCGAAGGGGGCGGCCATCGTCAAGCCGCTGCGGGCCCGCTTGACGGTGTCCAGCACGGTCGACAGCGTCGACGGCACGACGTTGGCGAGCTTCAGTGGCCGGGTGGCGTACTTGAAGGCGCCGCTGATCGCGATCTCCAGATTCGACCCGCCGCCTACCCCGGCGACGGGATCGGGTGCCGGTGCATCGGGTTCGGTGGTGCACAGCTGCGACATCAGATTCGCACCGGTGACGCCGTCGACCCCGGCGTGGTGCACCTTCGTCATCACCGCGAGCCGGCCGCCGGACTCGGCGTGCGCTGTGCCGTCTTCGGGTCCGGCTACGTGCTCGATCACCCACATCTCCCACAGCGGCCGGCTGCGGTCCAGCGTCAGCGAGGCGATGTGCCCGCAGATCTCGCCCAGCTCGAGACGGCCGCCCGGTGACGGCAGCCCGATGCGGTGCAGATGCCGGTCGACGTCGAAGTCCTTGTCCTCCACCCACACCGGATGATCGAGGTTGAACCGGTTGTCGGCGAGCTTTTCGCGGAACTCGGGCATGGCCCGGATCCGTAGGCTCAGCGCGTCGCGCATGCTGTCGAACGTATATCCGCCGGGGATGGTGGAGGTGTCGATCTCCAGGATCGAGCACACGTGCAGTGGCTGCGCGGCGTTCTCGAGGTACAGGAAACTGGCGTCGAGTCCGCTGAGCCGTTGCATGTGGCCGATGGTAGGCCCGCCATCGTGCCGGAGTGTGAGGAAATGCACTTCACCGAATGTTCACCTTCGGCGGCGTCGGTGACAGACTGAGAGGCGTCACACGACCCGGGGACCCGGATGGGCCTCGAGGAAACGAACCGGCGAGATTAGGGACAATGATGTCTGAGCAGACTGTCTATGGTGCTGCCACCGACGTGCAGGCCAAGGTTCGAGCGCGGATCCGCACCCACCACCTGCAGAAGTGGAAGGCCGAGGGCCACAAGTGGGCCATGCTGACGGCGTACGACTACTCAACGGCACGGATCTTCGACGACGCCGAGATTCCCGTACTGCTGGTCGGCGACTCCGCCGCCAACGTGGTCTACGGCTACGACACCACCGTGCCGGTGACCGCCGACGAATTGATTCCACTCGTGCGCGGGGTGGTCCGCGGTGCACCGCACGCTCTGGTGGTGGCCGACCTTCCGTTCGGCAGCTATGAGGCCGGCCCGCAGCAGGCCCTCGCGACCGCCACCAGGTTTCTGAAGGAGACCGGCGCGGCTGCGGTGAAGCTGGAGGGCGGCGAGAGGGTGGCCGACCAGATCGCGACGCTCACCCAGGCGGGCATCCCCGTGGTGGCCCACATCGGGTTCACGCCGCAGAGCGTCAACGGGCTCGGTGGTTTCCGTGTGCAGGGTCGCGGCGATGCCGCCGAACAGACCGTCCACGACGCGATCGCCGTCGCCGAGGCGGGCGCCATCGCCGTCGTACTCGAGATGGTCCCGGCGGAGTTGGCCACGCAGATCACCGGCAAGCTCACCATTCCGACCATCGGCATCGGCGCGGGACCCAACTGCGACGCGCAGGTACTGGTTTGGCAGGACATGGCGGGCATGACCGCGGGCCGGACGGCGAAGTTCGTCAAGCGGTTCGGTGACGTCGGCGGCGAATTGCGTCGTGCGGCAACGCAATACGCGGCCGACGTGGCAACCGGAACGTTCCCGGCCGAGGAGCACTCCTTCTAGGCGAAGTCCGGCTTGCGCTTGCCGAGGAAGGCGCCGACGCCCTCCTTGCCATCCGCCGAATTCGCGCGCTCCGAGATCAGCCGCGCCTCGTCGTCGAGCTGATCCTCCAGGCGCGCCGCATACGTCGTCAGCAGCAGCTTCTTGACCGCGGAGTTGGAACCCCTTGCGCCAGAGGCTGTTCGAGCCGCCAACTCCTCGAGTCGGGCGGGCAGGTCGGCATCGGGGACGACGGCGGTGACCAGTCCCCACTCGAGCGCCTCCGCAGCGCTCAGCACCCGGTTGGTGATCATCAGCTCCTGGGTCTTGCGCAGCCCGACGAGGCGGGGCAGCAGGTACGACGATCCACCGTCCGGGCTGAGGCCGGCCTTGGTGTACGCCATCGTGAACGACGCCGACTCGGCGGCGAGCACCAGGTCGCCGGACACTCCCAGCGGGAAGCCCGCACCCGCGGCGACACCGTTGACGGCCGTGATGAGGACGGCGTCCATCCTGGCGAAGATCGACATCGCCCGGTGCAGGGCGTCGGCCAGGCCCTTGACGTAGGCGCCGGGATCGGCGCTGGCGCCCATCGCCTTGAGATCGCCACCGGCACAGAAGAACCTACCCGCGCCGGTGAGGGTGACGACCTTGGTGGCGTCTCTGTCGCACCGCGCCGCCGCGTCGGCCAGTTCGCGGGTCAGGGTGTCGTTCATCCCGTTGGCGGCCTCGGGCCGATCGAGAACGATGCTGGTGATGGGCCCGGACTGCGCGAACGTCAACGTTTCGAAATCGGTCATGGCGCGACGTTATCTCACCCGTTTGTAACGGCCCGACTTCGCGCCGCCGTCCGTTCACCTCGATGTGGCACCCTGTTCACGAATTCGAGCGACCGCTCGACTGCCCAACAGAAGGTGAAGATGCCAGCCGACAAGCGCAAGCCGTCCCGCCACCAGGAGGTCGAGCGCAAATTCGCGGTCACCGACGGGACCGTTCGCCCGTCGTTCGACGGTCTGGCGGCCGTCGCGAAGGTGGAGCGCTCCCCCGTGCAGGACCTCGACGCGGTGTACTTCGACACCCCCGATCAGGATCTCGCCAGGCACCGGGTCACGTTGCGCCGCCGCACCGGTGGACCCGACGCCGGCTGGCACCTGAAGCTGCCGGCCGGTGCCGACGCTCGCACCGAGGTCCGCCTCCCGCTCGACGACACCGACTCGGTGCCCGACGAGTTGCGCGACGTCGTCCTGGCCATCGTCCGGGACCGCCCGCTGCGCCCGGTGGCACGCATCTCCACCCGACGAACCGTCGACCTCCTCTACGGAGCGGACGGCAGGGCGCTCGCCGAGTTCTGCGACGACACGGTGCGAGCGTCGGCGGAGGGGGGTGCAGGAGAATCGCAGGAGTGGCGGGAGTGGGAGCTGGAACTCGTCGAGAGCGCGGGTGCCGAGGGTGACGCCGTCCTGCTGGACCGCTTGGCCAACCGGCTGTTCGATGCGGGCGCGGAGCCTGCCGGGCACGGCTCCAAGCTGGCGAAGGTCCTCGGGACCACCGCGACCACCGCCACGGCGTCGCAGTCCGGCGACCCGGTGCACCGCGCCGTCGCCGAACAGGTCGACCAACTGCTGCTGTGGGACAGGGCCGTCCGCAGCGACACTTGGGACTCGGTCCATCAGATGCGGGTGGTCACGCGCAAGATCCGCAGCCTGCTACGCGGTTCGGAGGAGTCATTCGGCATCACCGACGACTCCTGGCTGCTGGAGGAGCTGCGACTGCTGGCCGGCATCCTCGGAGTGGCGCGCGACGCCGAGGTGCTCGGCGAGAAGTACCAGACGGCCCTCGACGGACTCCCCGCCGACCTGGTCCGCGGGCCGGTCCGCGATCGGCTCGTCGAGGGCGCCAAGCGGCGCTACCACGCGGGCTGGAAGCGTTCGCTGGTCGCGATGCGCTCAGAGCGTTACTTCCGGCTGCTCGACGGGCTCGAGGAGCTGGTGGCGGTGGAGCCCCCACCCTCGTCGGGAGGCAGCGGACCCGAACGGGTGACGGTGCACGCGGCCCACCGAAAGCTGCGCAAGGCCGCCAAGAAGGCCGACGCCGCGGCGGCCGACGCCGACGTCTCGGCCCAGGATGCCGACGAGGCGCTGCATGCGATCCGCAAACGCGCCAAGCAGCTCCGCTATACGGCGTCGGCGCTCGGGCAGGACGGTGTTGCCGAGAAGGCCAAGTCGATACAGTCGCTGCTGGGCGACCATCAGGACAGCGTCGTCAGTCGCGCGCATCTGACCGAGCAGGCCACCATCGCGCACGCCGCCGGAGAGGACACCTTCACCTACGGCGTGCTGTACCAGCTCGAGACCGACGTCGCCGACCGCTCCGAGGAGCAGCTCGCCGCGGCGCTCAAGCAGCTGAAGAAGGCGGTTCGCGCCGCGGGCTGAGCACCCGGGCGGGGGCGGACGAGTTGGCCTGTAAGCCGGATTCTGTTCCGCGCCGCCATGACTGGCGACGCGGCGGCGACCATCCATCTGGACACACCGTCACCGGGTGCCTCAAGCGGCCTACCCGCAGGCTCGGGCGAGCAGCCCTCGAACGTCTGCGCAGCCGCAACACGAGGTTGCGACCTTCTTGGCCTTGCTTCGGGTGGGGTTTGCCTAGCCACTCCGGTCACCCGGAGTGCTGGTGCGCTCTTACCGCACCGTTTCACCCTTACCACCGCGAGCGGTGGCGGTCTGTTCTCTGTGGCACTGTCCCGCGAGTCACCTCGGATTGCCGTTGGCAATCACCCTGCTCTGTGAAGTCCGGACTTTCCTCGACGGCCGGGAGAACCCGACCGCCGCGGCCGCCCGGCCAACTCGTCCGCGCCGATCACCGTACTCCAGGAACTGTGCGCGCCGGTAGGCGCCGAGCGTGTGGGTTGTGAACCGAGTTGGTCGGGCGATGCACGCCGAACCCACACACTCAGCGAGCGGTCAGTGCCGCCGGAGCACCATCACGTTGTCCCGCCACGTGAACGGCTGACCGTCGGGATCGGTCCCGCCGCGCTCGACGACCTCGACCCGCGCCCGCTCCCACTGCGCCTCCGGCAGGTCCAGTTCGGCCAGCACCTCCTCGGGCGCGGGGAACGGGTGGTCGTGCGGGACCTTCTTCGAGAATGGTGGCGGTGCGGCATGGTCGACGATGACGAGCCTGCCGCCGGGCGCCACGGCGTTCGCGGCGGTGCGCAGGATCTGGGGCCGCTCGAGACGCACGGTGGAGTGCAGGAACTGTGCGGAGATCAGATCGAAGCTGCCCTCGGGGAAGGTGTCCGAGAGGTCGTGGCGTTCGAAGTGAATGCGGTCGCGGACGCCTCGGGCTTGGGCAGCGGCCGCGGCGCGCCCGATCGCGGTCTCGGAGATGTCGACCGCCGTGACCTGCCATCCGTTCTCGGCGAGCCAGACGGCGTCACCGCCCTCGCCGCAGCCCAGGTCGAGCGCTCGGCCGGGGACCACGCCGGCGAGGATGCCGGGCAGTTGAGCGTTGACCCGGCCGCTCCAAATCCGCTCGCGCTCTCCGTAGTGCGCCTCCCAGTACTCCTGGGCCGGTGAACTGGCCAACGTGCTGGGATCGGTGGTGTCCTTCGGTGTCATGACGACCACCTTGCCGATGCCGACGCGATCTGCCAACATCTCTTGCCATGCTGGCAAAGGGCACCGATGACGTCGACGCGCGGGTCAGGCGGCGACTGCGCGAGATCCGTACGCAACGGGGACTGACGCTGGAGGACGTCGCCCGCCGGGCCGACATCGACGTCTCGACCCTGAGCCGCCTCGAGTCGGGCAAGCGCCGACTGGCACTGGACCACCTGCCACGCCTGGCCGCCGCCCTGTCGATCACCACCGACGACCTGCTGCGCGCGCCCGACGCCGAGGACCCGCGGGTGAAGGGTGCGTCACAGACGCGGCACGGCGTCACCTACTGGCCGCTGACCCACCACGGGCCCGCCGGCGGGTTGCACGCCTTCAAGATTCGCGTCAGCACCCGTCGCCGGACACCACCCGACGAGCTACCGGTGCACGACGGCCAGGACTGGATGTACGTGCTCTCCGGCCGCCTGCGCCTGGTTCTCGGCGACCGCGACTTCACCATCGAACCCGGTGAGGCGGTGGAGTTCTCGACCTGGACGCCGCACTGGTTCGGCGTCGTCGCCGAGGCGGTGGAGGCGGTCGCGATCTTCGGCCCCCACGGCGAGAAGCTGCACCTACACTCCTGACTCGGCCTCGCCGGTCCGGGGTCCGGGCTTCCTCCGTTCGGGCCCCAGCAGCTTGCGCACCGAGATGCGGGAACCGTACGGCTGCAACATCTGGCTGGCGGGTCGCTGGCGGACGTTGAGCGGCCACCAGAACCAGCGGCCCAGGAGCGCTGCGATCGAGGGCGTCATGAACGACCGCACGATCAACGTGTCGAACAGCAGGCCCAGGGCGATCGTGGTGCCGATCTGGCCCAGAACCACCAGGTCACTGAAGATGAACGACGCCATGGTGCCTGCGAACACCAGACCGGCGGCGGTGACCACCCCGCCGGTGCCGGCCATCGCCCGGATGATCCCGGTGTTGAGGCCGGCGCCGATCTCCTCCTTGAACCGGGATATCAGCAGCAGGTTGTAGTCGGCGCCCACCGCGAGCAGCAGGATGATCGCCAGGGCCGGCACGATCCAGTACAGCTCGACGCCGAAGATGTACTGCCACACCAGAACTGCCAACCCCAGCGACGCCCCCAACGAGAGCACCACGGTCCCGACGATCACCACCGCGGCCACCATGCTGCGGGTGATGAACACCATGATGAGCAGGATCAGGGCGATTGCGGCAATCGCGACGATCATCAGGTCGTACAGCGAGCCTTCCTGAATGTCCTTGTACGTCGATGCGGTCCCCGCGACGTAGATCTTCGCGTCGGACAGGGGGGTCGCCTTGATGGCGTCGAACGCGGAGTTGCGTAGCGCGTCGATGTGCGAGATGCCCTCCGGCGTCGCGGGCGTGCCCTCGTGGGTGATCGTCATCCGCGCGGCCTTGCCGTCGGGTGACATGAACAGCTTGAGGCCGCGCTTGAAGTCGGCGTTGTCGAAGGCCTCCGGGGGCAGGTAGAACGAGTCGTCGTTCTTGGCGTCGTCGAAGGCCTTGCCGAGAGCGGTCGCGTTCTGCAACGCCTCCTGGCTTTGGGTGTTGGTACCGCCGGTGGTGGCGTAATTCGACTGCAGCAGATCGCGATTGGCCCGTTGGACGTCGAGCTGCGGCGGGATGAGCGCCACCAGCTGCGGCTGCAGTGCGTTGAGTTTGTCCAGACTCGCCGTGATCTTCCCGAACTGATCGCTGAGCGTGGAGATGCCGTCGAGTGAGTCGAAGACCGACCTCAGCGCAGCGCACGACGGAATGTCGAAGCAGTGCGGCTCCCAGTAGAAGTAATTACGCAGCGGCCGGAAGAAGTCGTCGAAGTTGGCCAGGTTGTCGCGCACCTGGTTGATGGTCGTCACCGTGTCGTGGAACGCCTGCACCTGCTCGTCGGTGGCCGCCGCGCTCTGCTTCTGCAGTGCGAGTTGCTGGGTGAGGATGTCGATGGACTTGCTGGTCTGGTCCACCTGCTTGAGGATGTCCTGCGCCCTGGCCTGCTGGTAGCTCAGATTCATGATCTGACCGGCACTCTGCGCGCTGATCTGAAATGGAATGGAGCTGTGCGTGATCGGCGTGCCCAACGGCCGCGTGATCGACTGCACCAGCGCGATGCCGGGGGTGTGCAGCACCGCCTTGGCGACGCGCTCCAGGATCAGCATGTCCGACGGATTTCGCATGTCGTGATCGGATTCGATCATCAGCAGTTCGGGGTTCAGGCGGGCTTCGGAGAAGTGCCGCTCGGCGGCCTTGTACCCGACGTTGGCCGGTGCGGTGTCGGGTAGGTAGGGCCGACCGTCGTAGCTGATCCTGGCGCCCGGCAGGGCGAGCACGCCGATGGCGGCGATGGCCAGTGAGACGACCAGGATGGGACCGGGCCACCGGACTATGACGGTGCCGATGCGCCGCCATCCCGGCGCGCGGACGGTGCGACGAGGTTCCAAGAGCCCGAACCTGCTGACGATCACCAGCACCGCAGGACCAAGGGTCAGCGCCGCCGTCAGCGTCACCAGGACGCCGAGTGCGGCTGGGACGCCAAGGGTTTGGAAGTACGGCAGCCGGGTGAAGTAGAGGCACGCCACCGCGCCGACGATCGTCAACCCGGAACCGATGATGACGTGCACGGTGCCACGGAACATGTCGTAGTACGCCGCTTCACGTTCGAGGCCGCGGTTGCGAGCTTCCTGATATCGGCCGACGATGAAGATCGCATAGTCGGTGCCGGCGGCGATGGCCAGCAGCGTCAGCAGGTTGGTTGCGTAGGTCGAGAGGCCGATGACGCCGGTATGCGCCAGCACGGCGACGACACCACGGGCCGCAGCCAGTTCGACGACCACCACCAGAAGCATGATGAGCGTGGTGACGATGGAGCGGTACACGATCAGCAGCATCACCCCAATGACCGCGAAAGTGATCGCAGTGACCTGGTGGGTACCTTCGTTGCCGACCTCGAAGTTGTCGGTGATCAGCGGTGCGGCGCCGGTGACGTAGGCCGTGACTCCCGGCGGTGCCGGCGTGTCAGCGACGATCTTGCGGATGCTGTCGACCGACTCGTTGGACAGCGCCTCGCCCTGATTTCCGCGCAGGTACACCTGCACCAGAGCCGCCTTGCCGTCCTTGCTCTGCGAGCCACCCGCGGTCAGCGGATCCCCCCAGAAATCCTGGACGTGCTCGACGTGCCGGGTGTCGGCGTTGAGCTTCTTGATGAGGACGTCGTAGAAGTCGTGGGCGCTCTGTCCCAGCTTCTCGTCACCCTCGAGAACGATCATCGCCGCGCTGTCGGAGTCGAACTCCTGGAACTTCTGCCCGATGTGCCGCATCGCCATGATGGACGGGGAGTCCGCGGCGTTCATCGACACCGAACGCTCGGCGCCGACCACTTCCAGCTGCGGCGAGACGATGTTGCTCAGCGCGGCGACGGCGAGCCACAGAAGCATGATCGGCAGCGCCAGCACCCGGATCAGGCGTGCCGGCCGGGAGCCTCCAACGGCCTCGTCGTCCTGACGGTGGTCGCTCATGCGGACTTGTCCAGGCAGGCGATGTAGCCGTTCACGTTGCTGGAGGACCTCTCGTCCTTGACGATGCCGTTCACGGTGATGCGGCAGGTGATGGGTGTGGCGTCGCCCTGGGCGCGCAGGTCCGCGAAGAGCGTCGGATCATCGGTCGTCAGGGTGTGCGACCACGGCAGGGGCGCGTCGTCCACCCGTTGGGGCTGGGCCTTCTCGTCGAGGAAGTTGATGGTGGCCATCGACCCGGGACTGCCGAAGACTTCGAACAGCACCCGCTTGGGGTTGTACCCGGTGTTCTCCAGGGTGTCGGCGCTGGGCCGCGACACCGCATTGTGGGAGCCGAAGATACCGTGCAACCGGGTCACGCTGAAGACGACCAGGGCCACCACCAGGACCGCGACGACGATCGTCCATTGCTTCCTGAGAACACGCCCAAACGAAACCCTGCTCACACCAACGCCTTTCGACAGCCGGCGACGCGGCATCCAGATCGAGGACCATCCTTAGTGCAACTAAGATCGATCTTGAGAAACGGTACGGTACGGTACGCATCAGGGCAAGTCGTGCAAGCTATTGCGAAAAAGGTGTTCCTGTGGTCTCAGAATCGACGGATTCGTCAGCTCCGACGTCGGATTGTCCATGGAGCGCGCGGGAGGCCGAACTCCTCGCAGTGACGCTGAGCCTGCTCCAACGGCACGGCTACGAACGGCTGACCGTCGAAGCGGTGGCCACCGAAGCCAGGGCGAGCAAGGCCACCATGTACCGACGCTGGCCGTCGAAGGCCGACCTGGTGCTCGCGGCGTTCATCGAGGGCACCCGCGAGTCCGCGGTGCATCCACGCACCGGGTCGCTGCGGGAGGACCTGATCGCCATCGGGACCGCGGTGTGCCACCAGGGGCAGCACCACGCCGGCACCATGCGGGCGGTGCTGAACGAGATGTCGCGCAGCGCCGCACTCAGCGCGGCCATGCAGGAGAAGTTCATCCACCACCGCAACGTGTTGATCGAACAGGTTCTCGGTGACGCCGTGGCACGCGGGGAGATCGACGCCAAGGTGATCAACCGCGAGATCTGGGATCTGCTGCCCGGTTACCTGGTGTTCCGCTCCCTGGTCTCGGAGCGACCGCCCACCGACGACACGGTGCGCGCACTGGTGGACGAAGTGCTGATGCCCAGCCTCACTCGAGGTAGGCCGTCTGATTGACCAGCCGGACCGAGGACCCACCGTCGGGATAGAACTCGGCGATCGACAGGGATGCGAGGTCCAGGTGCAGCCGGTACAGGATGCCCTGGCCGGCATCAAGGGCATAGCGCAGGACCGTCTTGATCGGTGTCACGTGCGACACCACCAGCACCGTGGCGTCGCCGTAGTCGGCGATGATCTTGGCCCGCGCCCGACGCACCCGCTCCGCGACGGCGTCGAAGCTCTCGCCGCCACCCGGGGGCGACACGCTGGTATCGCGTAGCCACTGGCCGTGCAGGCCCGGATCCCGTTGCGCCGCTTCACCGAACGTCAGACCCTCCCACTCGCCGAAGTCGGTCTCGATGAGGTCGTCGTCGACCGTCACGTCCAGTCCCAGGACCTTGGCCGCAGCGGTCGCGGTGTCGTAGGCGCGTTGCAGCGGTGACGAGACGACGGCAGTGATGCCGCCGACCCGTCCCAGGTAGTGGGCCGCGGCGTCGGCTTGTCGTCGCCCGACCTCGGTAAGCGGCGGATTGCCCCGTCCCGAATAACGACGGTTCACCGACAGCTCCGTCTGCCCGTGGCGCAGCAGCAGCAGGCGGGTCGGAGCGCCCCGCGCGCCGGTCCAGCCGGCCGGCGAGACGGCCTCTGCTCCAACGTTTTCCGATGTCTCGACGTCGAGGGGGGTGGCCGCGTCCATCGCTTCGTTGGCCAGCCGGTCGGCATGGGCGTTCTCGGCGCGGGGAATCCAGGCATAGGTGATGCCGTCGAACACCCGTGCCGAGGACATCGCCCGCTCCCACAGCGGAATCAGGTCGGGATGCTTGACCTTCCACCGTCCGGACATCTGTTCGACGACCAGCTTGGAGTCCAGCTGCGCGACGACGGTGGTCGCCCCCACCTCGGCCGCCGCCTCGAGACCGGCGATGAGACCGCGGTACTCGGCGACGTTGTTGGTGGCGCGCCCGATGCCGTCCTTGCGCTCGGCGAGCACCCTGTGGTGATCGGCTGTCCACACCACCGCGCCGTAGCCGGCGGGCCCGGGATTGCCGCGCGAGCCGCCGTCCGCTTCGACGATTACCTTCATTCGCTGAAGTCCCTGACCCGCACCAGGATTGCGGAGCATTCGGGACAGCGGAGCACCTCGTCCTCGCGAGCCGCGGAGATGCGGGCCAGCTCTCCTCTGTCGATCTCGATGCGGCAGGCACCGCAGCGCCGGCCCTGCAGCCGCCCGGCGCCGGCACCACCGAGGGCGCGCTGCCGCTCGTAGAGCGCCAGCAGTTCGGCGGGCAGCGACGAGGTGAGCTCGTCGCGGCGCGACAACGCCTGGTGCCGCGACTGATCGATGAGTACCAGCGCCTGGTCCCGCGCCCCCCTGGCGGTCGCCAGGTCGCCCTGCAGCTCGTCGATGCGGGCCAACTGGTTCTCCCGGTCCTCCTGCAGTGCCTCGCGGCGCTCCATGATCTCCAGAAGCGAGTCCTCCAGGCTGCCCTGGCGCCGCTGCAGCGTCTCGAGTTCGTGGTGCAGCTCGGCGACGTGCTTGACGTCGACGGTCCCGCCGTCCAGCAGCCCGCGGTCCCGGTCCTCGCGCTTGCGCACGCCGTCGATCTCGCTCTCGAACTTCGCGATCTGCCCCTCGAGGTCCTCCAGCGCGATGCCCAGCGCCGCGAGCCCATCGTTGGCGTCACGATGGGCCACCTGCACGACGTCGAGCCGCTGTTGCTCGTCGAGATGCTTGGCGCGATGGTCGAGTCGGCTCAGCTCGGCGTCGATCTCTGCCAACTCGAGAACCGAACGCTGTTGTCGTTCTTCGGCCTTCATGTGTCCGTCGCGTCCTTCTCTAGATTCCAAGGGTCCGTCCGGACCGGGCTGACGTGAACGTCGAGGGCATTGCCGAAGTGAGACCGCAGTAGGGCCGCGGCCTGGTGGCACCAGGGGTACTCGCTGGCCCAGTGTGCGACGTCCACCAACGCGACGTCGGAGCTGCGCAGGTGCTCGTCAGCCGGATGGTGTCGCAGATCCGCGGTGACGTACGCCTGTACGTCGGCCGACGCGACGGTGTCCAGCAGCGAGTCGCCCGCTCCGCCGCACACCGCCACCCGTGAAACCACCGCGTCCCGATCGCCTGCGGCCCGGACCCCCCAGGAGGTGGCGGGAAGTCCGTCGGCCACCCGAGAGACGAAGGCCGACAGGCGTTCCGGGCTCGGGTGGGAGCAGATGCGCCCGATGCCGACCTCGGACGGCAACGGCGCGAGGGCCACCACGTCGAAGGCGGGCTCCTCGTAGGGGTGCGCACCGCGCATCGCGCTCAGAATCGCGGCGCGGAGCCGGGCCGGGGCGATGACCTCGACGCGGGTCTCTGCCACGTGTTCGAGGGCACCGACGACGCCGATCGTGGGCGAGGCGCCGGCGCTCGGGAGGAACTGCCCGGTGCCCTCCACCGCCCAACTGCACCGCGAGTAGTCGCCGATCGTCCCGGCGCCGGCGCTGAACAGCGCATCGCGCACGACGTCGGCGTTCGTGACGGGAACGAAGACCACCCACTTGTCGAGTCGGGTGCCGTCGGACACCGGCGACAGCACGTCCTCGACGACGAGCCCGAGCGCCTCGGCGAGCGCGTCCGACACCCCCGGCGACGCCGAGTCGGCGTTGGTGTGTGCGGTGAAGAGCGCACCGCGGCGTCGGATCAGTTGGTGCACGACGGCCCCCTTGGCCGAGTCCGCCGCGACCGTGTCGACCCCGCGCAGCAGCAGGGGGTGATGCGCGAGGAGCAGTCCACGCTCCGGCGTGCCCGCGACGACGGCGGCCGTCGCGTCGACCGCGATCGTCACGGAGTCGACCGTCTCCGCCGGATCTCCGCAGACCAGACCGACCGAATCCCAGTCCGCAGCCAGGGCGGGCGGATAGGCGTGATCCAGGGCGTCGATCACGTCGGCCAGACGCACGCTCACCGAGGTCCCTGCCTTGGCTGGCCCGCCCGCGGTGCGACCCCGCGACACTGCACTACTGGCGACCGGAACAGACTGCCCACAACAAGACAGTAGACAATGGGGTGGTGAGCCCCCAGCTAGTCATCTTCGACCTCGACGGCACGCTCACCGATTCTGCCCCGGGCATCGTCTCGAGTTTCCGCCACGCGCTCGGCGAGATCGGCGCGGGAGTGCCCGACGGCGACCTCGCGGGGTTGGTCGTCGGGCCGCCCATGCACCTGACGCTGGCCTCCATGGGTCTCGGCGACCAGGCGGGCGAGGCGTTCACCGCCTACCGGGCCGACTACACCACCAGGGGCTGGTCGATGAACAGCCTCTACGGCGGCATTCCCCAGCTACTGGCCGACCTTCGGGCCGCGGGTGTCCGCTTGGCGGTCGCCACGTCCAAGAACGAACTCACCGCTCGCCGGATCATCGAGCACTTCGGCATCGACGGCTACTTCGACGTGGTCGCCGGAGCCAGTACCGACGGCAGCCGGTCGTCGAAGGCGGACGTGGTAGCACACGCGCTCGCCCAACTCGGTCCGTTGCCCGAGCGCGTGCTGATGGTCGGCGACCGCTCTCACGACGTCCTGGGTGCCGCGGCCCACGGCATCGACACCGTGGTCGTCGAGTGGGGTTACGGCGCTTCGGACTTCGACGGTCCCGACGCGGCGAAGGCGATGCGGCACGTGGCGACGGTAGGCGAACTCCGAGAGGTGCTCGGTGTCTGACCACCTCGTGCACGTGACTTTCGTGTGCTCGGGAAACATCTGCCGGTCACCGATCGCCGACAAGGTGTTCGCTCACCAGGTCGCCGAACGCGGGCTCTCCGACGTGGTGCGGGTCAGCAGTGCGGGTACCGGCGGGTGGCACGTCGGCGATCCCGCACACGACCGTGCGGTGCACGTGTTGCGCGAGCACGGCTACCCGACGTCACACCGGGCGGCCGTGGTGGGTGAGGACCACCTGTCCGCCGACATCGTGGTGGCCATGGGCCGCAACCACGTGCGGATCCTGCGGGATCTCGGCGTGTCCGCTGACCGGATCCGGATGATGCGCTCGTTCGATCCGCGCTCCGCCGCCCACGCGTTGGACGTGGAGGACCCGTACTACGGGCCGCTGGAGGACTTCCAGGAGACCCTCGCGGTCATCGAGGCGTCGCTGCCCGGACTGCACGGCTGGGTCGACGACCGACTGGCCGGGCGCGAGGCAGTCAGCCGATGAGGCGGTTCGCGTTCCTGCTGAAGCCCCAGTGGCTGGCGCTCTACGTCGTCGCGATCGCGTTCGCCTACCTCTGCTTCACCGTGCTGGCTCCGTGGCAGCTGGGCAAGAACACGCGGACGTCGCGAGAGAACGCACAGATCTCCAACTCGATGGCGCAGGCTCCGGTGCCGGTGACAACGGTTCTGCCGCAACAGGATTCCGTGGCGCCCGGTCAACAGTGGCGGCAGGTCACCGCCACCGGCAGATACCAGCCCGACGCCCAGGTGGTGGCCCGGCTTCGGGTGATCGACGGCCATCCGGCGTACGAAGTGCTGGTGCCCTTCCACGTCGACGGTGGCCCCACCATCCTGGTCGACCGCGGCTACGTCAAACCCGTGCAGGGCACCGCGGTGCCCGAGTTCCCCGGACCACCCACCGGCACCGTGACCATCACCGCCCGGCTGCGCAACTCCGAGGCCGTTGTCGCCGGGAAGGACCCGTTCCGCGAGAACGGCATCCAGCAGGTGTACTCGATCAACACCGGCCAGGTCGCCCAGGTGACCGGCGTCCGACTGGCCGGGTCCTACCTCCAACTCGTCGACGGGCAGCCCGGCGGCCTCGGCGTGATTGGCTTGCCGAACCTGGACGCGGGGCCGTTCCTTTCCTACGGCATCCAGTGGATCGCCTTCGGCATCATCGCCCCGATCGGGGTGGGCTACTTCGTTCTCTCGGAGGTCAAGGAGCGCCGCCGGGAGAAGTCCGAGGGCGCATCGCGGAATCTCGACAGTCCGCTCAGCGCCGAGCAGAAGCTGGCGGACCGGTACGGCCGACGGCAGTAGTCCCGACGGGCCCCGGCCGCGGTAGCCAGTACGGCGACCCCGGCTGCGGCTGCCTGAACCGCGCGGGACAGCCGGACCGACCGGGTCACGTCGACGACTCCCGGGGCCGGCCCCTCCCCCAGTGTCGGCCGGATCTCGAGACGGTGCGCGTACTGGGTGGGGCCGCCCAGCCGGACGCCGAGCGCGCCGGCGAAGGAGGCCTCGACCACGCCCGCGTTGGGACTCGGATGGCGGGCGGCGTCTCGGCGCCACGCCGCCAGCGCCGTGCGCGATGAACCGCCAACGACCGGTGCGCAGACACCGGTCAGCACGCCGGTAGCCCGCGCCGGAAGGTAGTTCACCGCGTCGTCGAATCGTGCTGCTGCCCAACCGAACCGCACGTACTTCGGCGACTTGTATCCGATCATCGCGTCCAGCGTGTTGGCGCCGCGGTAGACCAGCAGTCCGGGCACCCCACCGATCGCCCCCCACCACAGCGGTGCGACCTGGGCATCCGCGGTGTTCTCCGCGATCGACTCCACCGTGGCGCGCGCGATGCCGGCCTCGTCGAGGGAGGCGGGGTCGCGCCCACACAGCCATGGCACCAGCTCGCGGGCGCCTTCCACGTCACCGAACTCCAGATACCGGGCCATCTGGGCCCCGGTCCGCGCCAGCGACGTCCCACCGAGGGCGACGAACGTGGCCAGTGCCGTCACCGCCGCGGTCCAGGTGGGTCCGCGGCGGGCGGCGGCCCGTTCGGCCACCACCCCGAGGCCGGTCAGCCCGCCGAGCAGCAGCGCCGTGTGCGCCGTGCCCGCCGCTCGACCGTCGGCGTAGCTCACCCGCTCGAGACTCGACGCGATCGTGCCGAACCCCGCGACCGGATGCCCACGGCGCGGGTCGGCCCACAGCACGTCGGCGAGGTAACCCACCGCGAGGCCGACGGCCCGGCCGCGGCACGTCGACACACGCACCCGGGCAGCGTCTCACGAGGGACGCCCCCGGAGTCAGCCGCGGTCGCGACGGTCGGAGGTCCCCGTCAAATATGGCGGCCCCTCCAACGGCTAGCGCCGGATCCTCACGGCTTGGCGAAACCGGCCACGGCCAAGACCTTTTGGCCGGCCTCGCCGGTGACGGTGTCGATGAACTTGGTCGCCAGGGACGAGTCCTTGGACTGCTCGAGCGCCGCGATCGGGTAGGTGTTCACGGCAGCGGCGGATTCTGGGAACGACACGGCGGTGACGGCGCTGCCCGCGCCTCGGGCGTCGGTGACGTAGACCAGTCCCGCGTCGGCCTGCCCGGTGGTCACCTTGGTCAGGACGTCGGTCACCTGTGACTCCTCGCTGACCGGCGTCAACGAGACGCCGGTGGCCTTCTCGACCCGGTGCGCGGCCGACCCGCACGGCACCTGTGGCGCGCACGTCACGACGGCAAGCCCAGGCTTGGCGAGGTCCCGGAACGACGCGATTCTCTTCGGGTTTCCCGGCGCGACGACGATCGTCAAGGTATTCGAGGCGAAGTTCACCGGGCCGCCGGCGATGAGGCCGGCCTTCGCAGCCTTGTCCATGTTCGTGGCGTCGGCCGAGGCGAAGACGTCGGCGGGGGCGCCCTGCGTCAGTTGGGTCACCAGGTCCGAGGATCCGGCGAACGTGAACTCGACGTCGGTTCCTGGGTTGTCGGTCGTGAACTGCTTGCCGATGTCGGTGAACGACTTCTTCAGCGATGCAGCGGCGAAGATCATCAGCTTCCCGCCGCCGACGGCAGTCGACGACGTTCCGGAGGACGACGTGCCAGATGGGGAGCCGCAGCCGGCGAGGACGAGCGTCAGGAGCGTGGCGACGGCTGTTACGCGGGCGATGAACGTCATGCTCGTCCCTCCGGGGTCTCGACGATGACGGTGGTCGCCTTGACGACGGCGACGGCGACGCTGCCAGGTTCCAACTGCAAGTCGCGTACCGCGTCGGCGCTCATCAGCGACACCACCGTGAAGGGGCCGCACTGCATTTCGACGTGTGCCATCACCTTGTCGGTCACCACCTTGGTGACCAGTCCGGTGAAGCGGTTGCGGGCGGAGCTGACGACGCTCGTCGGATCCTTCGGCGGCAGACCCGAATGCGCAACCGCGAACTCGGCCAGCGCGGGCCCGGGGATGACCTTGCGGCCCGCCTCGTCCTGACTCGCAGGCAATGCACCGTCGTCGATCCACCGACGCACGGTGTCGTCACTGACGCCGAGAAGGTCGGCTGCCTCACGAATGCGAATCGTCGACACCGCAGCAACACTACCCGCAGATGCGGCGTCACACCGTCGATTGATCCGCATTCACGGTTCAGTCCCGAGCGCCGTGTTAGCCAGCCGCCGCGACACCCGCTCTGGCCAAACGAAGATGAGCATTCGCCCCGAGTGAAGGACGAATGCCAACGATCAGCCCGACAGGCGCGAAACACGTTCGACGCAAACACGTTCGGCCATTCACGCCAACCGCGATTCGGTCGCCCGGTCGGAGTGACCGCCATCGAGAACGCCGATAGCGCTGCGTCGGAACTGGTACGGGGATAGTATCTGACAACTGTCAATCGCCAGGTACGGCGCGGGAGGACTTGTCATGCGGGTAGTTGGAGTGGCGGTGGCCGGGTCCATCGCGGCATTCGGGGCAGCGGCGGGCATGGCGTTCGCTCCAGTCGCTGGCGCAGACACCTGCGACCCCGCGGTCACGGTTTGCCAGGGTGGCGACACCCAAACCAGTGGTGCCTCACCGGATTACTCGCCGGCCGTGTCCACCGACGATCAATACCCGCTCGACGGCGACTGGTACTTCAATCCGGCCGGCGGAGGCACCGCCCTGCAACCGGAGCATCCCTCGGGAGGCGGCGGAGCAAGCGGCGGCGGGGGCGGCGGCGGACACCGCTAGCAGCTTCGGCCCACGATCTCATTCCTCGATCCGTTCAGTGACCACCAGTGCTTAGGAGTTGGCCAATGTCAGTCCCGTCCCGTGCCTCGAGGCGCGTGCTAGCCGCCGCGGTCGGCGCCGGTGCCGTCATGGGCGCGACGCTGTTCGCGTCGCTCCCCTCTGCCCTTGCCGATCCGCCTCCGCCCCCGGCGCCAGGCTGCTCGGCCGGAGACTTCGAGCAAGTCAAGGCCGACGTGTCTGCGGCGACGGCCGGTTACATGTTCAGCCATCCGGACGTCAACGCCTTCTTCTCGACGTTGAAGGGCCAGCCGCGGGACCAGATCCGGACCGAGGTCAAGACCTACCTGGATGCCAATCCACAGACGAAGTCCGACCTCGCCGGGCTCCGGCAGCCGCTTCGCGACATGAGGAATCGCTGCCAGTAGGTCCGCTCTGACGAACGGCGCTGCAGCTCACCGAGTGTGCGCCAGAGCCCCGACGACCCGAGGACGTGATGGCCGACCCACCGCTCGACACGTCGACCCGGCTGGCGATCCAGCGCACGTGCCTGGCGTCGGAGCGCACCTTGATGGCGTGGATTCGGACCAGTACGTCGTTGATCACGTTCGGATTCACCATCTTCAAGTTCTTCCAGTACCTGGGGTCGACCGAGCATCGCGATACGGTCGTCAGCCCGTGGATCGTCGGAATGGTCATGATCGTGATCGGCCTGGTCGCCCTGATCTTGGCCTGGGTACAGCATCGCCGAGAGATGGGCGCGCTACGGGCTCAAGTCGGGGGCACGCCCTATTCGTTGGCCGGCATCATGGCGGGCTTGATCGCCGGACTCGGGGTCATCGCGCTCGTCATCGTCGCACTCAGGCTGTAATCCCGGCCGCCGACGCGCATCGTGGCTGGCGCGGGGTCACGCCCCGCGGCCCCGAGCGAATCGCATTCTGAGACGGCGACCGAGGAGACCGCCGACGTGCCGGCCCGACGGCGGAACGTGACCCGTCCGCACTATTCGGCCACGGGCGACCAGCTCGCCGGTGACCGCCACGCCACACGTCTGCGCCAGCATCAACGAGATCAGCACCAGGACCTGGACCGCGCCGGCCTGTGCCGCGGAACCCGTGGCCAACAGCACGCCCACGAATGCACCCGGCAGCGCGACCAGGCCGGCAGTACGCGCCTGATCGAGATTGGGAACGAGCGCATCGGAAAGGGGGCGCTCGACGACTTCCATGCGTGAATCACGTTCGGAGAGACCAAGGCTCAACGCCGCCTCGACTTCCCCGGCTCGCAGGCTCAGCGCATCGAGAGCCCGCCGGGCGCCCACGGCCGCAGCAGTCATCGTCCCACCGAGCACGATCCCGAACACCGGAACGAGCGCCACCCCGGTCAAGGGCACCACCCCGGTCAGCAGCAGCAGCGGAATGACGGCAAGCATCCCGACGGCCAGAGCCGCCGCCAACCAGAGCGAACCGCGGGTGGCTTCGCTCCGGCGGGCAGCGGTCACCGACGCGACCACGAACATGACGGCGAGCACCAGCACCGACGACCAGATCCGTGCCATCGCCGCGGCGAGCACCGTCGCCACGGCAGCCAGCTGGACCGTCGCGCGGACGGCGGCGCTGGGAATCGACCACGGGGAACCCCGAAGGAGGTACCGGGACATCAGGCCGCCCGCAATGGCCATGACGACGCACACGACCACCAGGGGCGTACCAAGCAGCGGTTCGGAGTTGCTCACGTCGTCAGTCTCGTCGCGGCGGCCCGGGTCCACGCAGCCGCCGGGTCGGAAGCGCTCAGCGAGCCGCGCGGTCAGGGCTCCGGCGTGAGGAACCGCCACACCCGCGTAGCGGCATGCAGGTTGAAGCGGGTGTCGACGTCGCGAAGGTCGAAACCCGTCAGGTCCGCGATGCGGCCCAGCCGATACCGCAACGTGCTGCGGTGCACGTGGAGCGCGGCAGCCGACTCGTCGTAATTGCCGCCACATTCCAGGTAGTGACTCAAGGTGTGCACCAGATCGGCGTTCTTGGCGTCGTCGTAGTCCAGCAACACCCCCAGCCATCGGCGCAGGTACTCCTCGGCGACACCAACGGCGTGCGCCGCATCGACCAGGTGATAGAACCCCAGCTCGTCATAATCGGAGGCTCCCCGCGGGCGCGCCGAATTGAGGCGGATGGTCAGCGCCCGTCGGGCTCTGCGGAAGGACTGCGGAAAATCGGTTGGCACGTCACACTGCGATCCGATGCCGATCGCACAGGCGTCGTGGCCGAGCTGGCGACTGACCTCCCGGTGAAGGGCATCTTGAGGCGGATGGCCATCGGCGAGTAGGACGACGGAACTTCCGTGGTGACCGATGAGATGGCTGAGGTGAAGGTTGGCTGCGGCGCGGCTGACGGCGTCGACGTCGGAATTGGTTGCGCTGCGCCCGGTGTGCACCACCACCGCGTAATGCGGACGGCGCAGGTCGTACCCGAGCGCCTCGGCGCGCGCATAGGCGCCCTCCGAGTCGGTACCCGCGAGCAGGTCGTCGACCAGTTCGCGGCGCAGACTCAGTTGCATCTCGGCGAGGTTGCGTCGATGGGAGAGTTCGAGACCCAACACGCTGCTGCCGTATCGGAGGGCGAACAGCTGATCGTCGTCCAACTCGTCGTCCGACGAGATCATCGCGACGACACCCAGAATCTCGGCGTGCGGTTGGATCAGGATGCAGACGCGGTCTCCGACCCGAACCGGCCCCACTTGCGTGGCGAGCGTGCGCAGGAACCGGTCGCGCTGAGTGGCCTTCGGCTTGGGATGACGGTCGGGTCGTCCGGGTCCCGACCACGCCAGGAGGTTCCCGAACTTGTCCTCGACGCACACCGGCCGCTTCGTCAATCGATGGAGCGCTTCGGCGATGCCGTCCTGACCCTGTCCGGCGGCCAACGCAGCTTCCAGCAACTCGTGCACCTGGGTCCGTCCCTCCAGGCGCTGCACCGCGGAGGCCAGCCCCTCGTTGGACTCCTTGAGTTCGCGAGCCCGTCGGACGTCGCGCTGATGCAGTTCAGCGCACGCCAGGGCGGCTCCGGCCTGCTGCGTGAGCAGCTTCAGCAGCAGGAGCTGGTCAGGCGCTGGCTCGTCGTTCGCGCCGACGACGAGGCAGCCGTGGACGACTCCCCGATGCGACAGTGGGAACGCCCAGCCCCAACCTCCCTGTGAGAGTTCGACTCTGCCTTCCCAATTCGAACGGAGAAGCGCTGCCGTCAGTTCGGGGCGCTCGGGATGTGTCGGTGGGCACGGCGTGATCCCACCGTCGACGATGCGGTAGCTGGCCTCGACCCGACACTCGCACAGGTCCGCGGCTCCGTCGGCCGCCGTCGACAGTATCTCGGTCGGGTCCAGTGACGGAAAGTTGATCTGGGCCAGTACCGCCAGACTCTCTTCGGTGTCGGTCGGTCCAGGGCCGTCGGCGATCGTCGGATTGTGCGTTCATGGATTTGCAGCAGCCCGGTCGTGGGGTCCTGCCCGAGTGAGACGAGCATCGGTCGCCGTGGGAGGGCGTCCGGCCCCGTGCCGCGCACCTCCCTCCGTGCCGAGTGAGCCAGTCGACTGCGCCGATCCGGGCAGACCGGGCCCCGTCCGACGGATACGAGTTGGCTGGGTACCCAGATCCTGCCGTTGAAACCCTCTCTTTCCTTCGTCATTCTGGACGCTGCCACGACGAAAGTCGTTCAAGAAGTGAAGGATTGACCGTGCGCGAGATCAGGACACCCGTGCGGGCGCCTTCGCGAACTCCTCCACGATGGTGCGGCAGAACGCCGGCAGGTCGTCGGGCGAGCGACTCGAGATGAGATTGCCGTCGACGACGACCTCCTCGTCGACGACGTCGGCGCCGGCGTTGCGCAGATCGGTCCGAATACTGGGGAACGAGGTCAGCCTCCGGCCCTGCGCGACGCCCGCCTCGACGAGCGTCCACGGGCCGTGACAGATCGTCGCGACCGGCTTGCCGGAACCGACGAAGTCGCGGACGAATGCGACCGCACCATCGTCGACCCGGAGCTTGTCGGGATTGACCGTGCCGCCGGGAAGGAGGAGCGCGTCGTAGTCGTCGACCGACGCCTCGGACACCGGCCTGTCGACGGCAAAGGTGCCGGCATCGTCGAGATCGTGGTTACGGGCCTGAATCCGACCCGGGCGAAGCGACAGCAAGTCGGTGTCCGCACCGGCCCGCTGGACCTCCTCACGCGGCACTTCGAGCTCGACCCGCTCGACGCCATCGGTTGCCAGAATCGCAACCCTTCTGCCCTGCAATGGATTTGCCATCTTCGGTGCTCCCTCCAACGGTGGAACGGCCTGCAGGCCCAAGCCTGACATCAGGAGGTGGCTGGAGACTTCGTACTGCCGGGCCCAATTCGACGATGGCAATTGGCAGCGGCAGGCCGAATTCACCAGCGCCCCCATCCTGTCCCATCAGATCGACTCTCCGACAACGACTGTCGACTGATGTCGCCGGTCGGAGCTGCCGGTTGAAGATGACGTCCCCTGGATAGGCCGAGGGCGGTGGGCGAAGCAGACTCGAGGTGGGGCATGACCATGGGTACGCCGGAGCTGAGCGTCCTCCGCGCGCAGGATGGCGATGTCGACCGTCGAGACGAGCTGTCAGGCGTGTACGGCGTCGTCGTCCTCTGTTCGACGTTGTTCGACGGTCGGCCGTCCGACGAGGTGCTGAACACGGCGGCGCGCGCGGTGCAATCCCTGAGCACCTGCTGCGCGGAAGCCGCCTATCGGGTGGTCGACGGGTCCCTAGTCGACGCTCACGACCCGGACCGTCGGTTGGATGGACGGATCGATTGCGCCGTCGCCACGACGATCGACACCGACCACGAGATCGAGCTGCCCGATTCGACGTGGCGATATGCGATCACGCTGCGCACCATGCGGACGGTTGCCGGTGTCCTGGTGGTGCGCGCCGAGAAGCCGGCATCCGCCCTCGAACTGGTCTCGCTCAAGGTACTTGCCCAGCAGGCTGCCGTTGCCATGGAGAATGCCGACCTCCTCGACCGTGAACGACGCCAACGCCTTCAGCTTCGGGACCTCGGCGACGAGCATGCGAAGACGAATCGTCGGTTGTCCAGCAGGGTGACCGCCCTCGAGCGACGGTTACGCGTCCACGAGGCGATGACCGCCGTCTCGGCGGCGGGGACTGGCGCGGACGGCATCGCCAACGCGCTTCACGGGTTGACCTCGCTGCCCGTGTCGATCGAGGACAAGTTCGGAAACCTGCGCGCATGGTCTCCCGCGCCGGCTCCCGCCACCTATCGGGCAGTCGACGGACGCAGCCGCGACGAGGTCCTTCACGGCGCCGACGCCGGAGGGCACAGTCGTCACGGCGACCGCGTGTTCAGCGTGATCCGGCCGAAGTCAGAGCTCCTCGGCGTCGTCGTGCTGCACGATCCGGATCGCCGCGCCGATCAGGTGGACGAATTCGCGCTCGAACATGCGGCGGCGGTATTGGCGGTGGAGTTGACGCACCAGCGTTCACTCGCCGAGACCGAGTTGCGACTGCGTCGGAATCTGGTCGACGATCTGCTGGCCGGCACCGACGACGAAAGCGCCCATTCCCGGGGTGAGGCCCTCGGGGTCGACCTACGCACGCCGCGCAGGGTGACGATCCTGCAGTGGACTCCCGAGGTCGACGCGGAACTCGTCGCCCGGGCAGCGACTCGGTGGGCCACCGCCGCCGGTCTGCACCCGCTGTCCGCTCGTCGAGCCTCGGAGACGATCCTGCTGACCGAGGATCTACCCGAGCCCCCGGCGCTGCACCATGCGGTCTCTGCGGCCGTCGGGAATGGACGTGGCTGGATCGCGGTCGGATCGTTGGCGACATCCCCGTCTGCGCTCCCGCGATCCTTCGCCGAGGCCCGTCGGACTCTGCGCATGCAGAAGGCCTCGGCAGGCCAGTACGGAAGCCGCCGTTTCGATGACCTCGGCGTGTGCCGCATCCTCGATCCGGGTGACAACGGGCCAGCCGTTCGGGGCTTCCTGTCGGAGTGGCTCGGGCCCCTCATGGCGTATGACCGGGAGCGCAACACCGACCTGGTGTATACGCTGGCCCGCTACCTGGACTCCGGCGGCAACTACGACTTGACGGCCCGCGTGCTCAACATCCATCGGAGCACCCTGCGTTACCGACTCGGCCGCATTCGCGACATCTCGGGCCGCGACCTGCAGGATGTCAACTCCCGCCTCAACCTCCACCTCGCGACGAGGGTGTACGACATGATCGGCACCGTCGACACCGGGACGTGCCCTCCCTAGCGGTTGATCGTTGATGATCGGCCGGCTCAGTCGGCCCCTTGGCTACGTGCAATGACGCCGCACCGGACGCAAATCGGACAGCCCCGGGACGCCAAACGGATATGCGGAGGCTTCTCGGCCTGCTTGACTCGCCTTGACGTAGACCACCCAGTGGACCAGTGAGCGAGCGCAACGTGAACGGCGAACGGGACCGGTTCACTTACGTCGTGCAGCGACGTGCCGGCGGCGTCAGCGTCATCGGCGCGACGGGTGACCTCGACGGTGACACCCACGTTTTGATGTATCAGGTGGTGGCGGACGAATTGGCGCGACGACCCACCCGGCTGGTGCTCGAGTTGGCCGGCGCGACGTCCGTCGACGGTGCCGCCCTCGAAGCGCTCCTCGGCGTTTCGGCTTTGGCGGGAGAGTCCGACACGTCCTTCTGCCTCGTCGCGCCGGCGGCCGGCCCGGTCGTGACCGCGCTCGTCGCTGCCGACCTGATCGAGCGGTTCGAAGTCTTCGCGACGCTGGCCGACGCCGAACGTCACGAGTGACCGTCGCGCCGCGACGGTGACGTTCGCCGCGCCGATGGCCTCGAGAGGTCCACGGCCCCCGTGATTTCTCGACCTGCCGGGTCGACGCCGTCACGTCACTCCGCTTGGCATAGTCGGGAGGCCGCAACGTAGATCCGCGAACGACCCATGGGGGAAGCAATGGCCGAGGACGACCCGTTGATGCCGAAGGAGGGGGTTCCGGCGTGGTTGCCATGAACTACCTTCCACGCCCCGAGCCGGTTCGCCGTCATCGGGCTGACGTCGGGCTGCACTCGACCGTCGCCGAACTGGCCGGTGCGTTGGCCGCCGGAGGAGACATCGACGACGTGCTGAGCAGACTCACGTCGGCCGCAGTGGCGTTGATCCCCGGTGCCGATTGGGCCAAGGCATCGGTGATCGACGACGGCCGGCTGCGCTCGGTCGGGACGACCACTGAGCTGACCGAGTTGCTCGACCGCGCTCAGCGAGAGGCCCGCCATGGTCCATGCCTCGAGGCGATCGACGCGCGCAGGGCGATTCGCTGCGACGATCTGCACACCGATGCGCGATGGCCATTGTTCGCGCGTGCCGCCGCGACCGCCGGGGTGCGCAGCGTTCTGTGCTGTCCCGTGGACGTCGCCGGGAAGACCGGTGCGACCTTGAGTCTGTTCGCACGTCGCGCCAACGCCTTCTCGACCGAGTCCGATGCCGCGGGCGCGATGCTCGCCAGCCACGCCTCGGTCGCCTTCGTGATCGATGAACGGCATCGCCAATTCAAGGCTGCGCTGGAGACGCGTGACGTCATCGGGCAAGCGAAGGGGATGCTCATGGAGCGCTTCGGGGTCGACGCAGCCCGTGCCTTCGCCATGCTGGTGGCGATCTCGCAGGAGACGAATACGCCGGTACGGGAGCTCGCCGCCACCTTCGTCGCCAAGTAGACGCCGTCACCGGGAGTTGACCGGAGTCACGCCGTCAGCGTCCCGCCGGCCGTGGCGTCGTGATCAGTCGGATTCCCTCCGGAATGCCGCTGACGTCCACGCCCCCGTCTAATTGGACGGTGATGCTCATCCGCGACCCGGCAAGTGGCACGTTCTCCAGGCGTAGCGGTAGGAAACGCTTCGGCACCATCGGGCACAGCTGAACTTCACCGTGTGGGAGGTCGGGGTTGAACCGCAACAGGCTGCGCAGCACCAACCGCGACGATGCGGCAGCCCACGCCTGCGGCGAGCATGACGTCGGGTAGGGCACCGGGCGGGGGAAGTCGCTTCGGGCGAACCCGCAGAACAGTTCTGGCAGCCGATCGCCGAAGTATCCGGAGGCGTCGAGAAGGTCAGAGGCGATACGTTGGGCCTCCGCTTCGAAGCCGTAGTTGGCCAATCCGGCGACGGCGATCGCGGTATCGTGCGGCCAGACGGAGCCGTTGTGGTAACTCATCGGGTTGTAGGCAGTCATGTCCGTCGCCAGCGTTCGTATTCCGAAGCCGGAGTTGAGCTTTGGACCCACCAGGTGCGCTGCCACTGCCCCGGCCTTGTCGTCGTCCACGATGCCGGTCCACAAGCAGTGGCCCATGTTCGACGCAATCACGTCGACGTGACGTTTGGCGCCGTCGAGTGCCATCGCGAACGCCTGCTGCTCGGGCATCCAAAAAGCATGATTGAACGCTACTTTGAGTTGCCCTGCCCGGCTGCGCCACTGACGGGCGGCGACGGTGTCACCGTCTCCCTCGGCAAGGAACGCTCGGGCCTGGAACGCCGCGTAGACGTAGCCCTGTACCTCACAGAGCGCTATCGGCGGGGTCGCCAGCCGACCGTCGGCGTGATTGACGCCGTCGAAGGAGTCCTTCCAGCCCTGGTTCAGCAGACCGCGGTCGGTGTATCGGCGGTATTCGACGAACCCGTCTCCGTCGGCGTCGCCGTACTCCAAGATCCACGCCATGGCGCGATCGGCCGCCGCGACGAGTGCAGGCCGGTCCGCCTGCGGCAGAGCTCCCCAGCGGTCGAGCTCGGCGAGCAACATGACGAACAGCGGTGTGGCGTCGACGGTTCCGTAATAGGTCGTGCCGCCGCCCAGCGCCAACGCGGCCTCCGTGCCGAGCCGGACCTCGTGGAGGATGCGGCCCGGCTCCTCCTCCGTCACCGGGTCGACGCGATCCCCCTGCAACCGGGCGAGGGTGCCCAGGGTATTGGCCGCCAGCCGTGGATCCAGACCGAGGGCCATCCAGGCGGTCAACAGGGAATCGCGCCCGAAGAGCGCCATGAACCAGGGCGCCCCGGCGGCCAGGATCGGACGGCCCGGCTGGTCGGGGTCCTCGATCTGTAGGGACCCTAGGTCGCGGGTTCCTGCTTCCAGGGAACGATCGAACACCGAATCTCCGGTGACCACCCGTGGATTCGACAGCCGCCAGGCCTGCAGTCGCTGCGCGGGCGAACTGGTATCCACCGGTTGGTCACACCGGTGCCGCAGCGGCAACCGACGGCCTGCGGTGGACGCCTCCACGGCGAGGCAGGTGGACCACTGCGACCGTGGCGACACCACCACCCGGAACGTGAATCCGCCAGGCGTGACGATCGGGTCCCCGGTGGCGGCCGTGATGTGGACGCTACGACTGTCGTCGTGGCCGGGTAGCGTCAATGTCATTGCAGCGGAGCCGATGTCGACTACCACTCCCTGCGGTGGCCGGACCCTCCCCTCCTTGACGGCGAACAGATCGGCGAAGTCGGCGTCCGCGGTCAAGCACAACGTGACCGCGACCGCTTCGGCGCCGAGGTTGCGCAGGGTGACGTCCTCGCGCATCCCGTCACCAACCAACCGGTCCCGCAGGACCAGCATCGTGCTGTCCGCCAGCCACTGCCGCGGCGGCGTCCGGCCGACGAAGGTCGCCCGATAGGGCTCGGTGGGCTCCTCGATCGTGGACAGGTTCTGCACCGGCGCGCCGTCGATGGTGAGCCGCCAGCACGACAACATCCGGGTATCGGCGACGAACAGTCCGTGTGGACGCTCCCGATGGACGTCACCGGAATTGGCGGAGATGCAGAACGTCGAACCCTCCAGCAGCGTGAGGTCGCCATCGTCGCCGGTGACGGGCGGCCCCGTTCCGGAGGCCCATGCGCCCGACCCGCCGTCTTCGCCGTGCACGACCGTCACCGGGCGACCATTTCCCGATAGAGGGCGAGGTGGTCGGCGACCATGCGATCGGTGGAGAAGTTCTGGACGACGGCGGCTCGGCAGGCCTCCCGGTTCAACTCGTCGACGCGGTGGATCGCAGACACCAAATCGGTGGGATCGGCGCAAAGGAATCCCGTGATGCCGTCGACCACGATCTCCGGCGCCGCGCCGATGGGGCAGGCGATGACCGGTGTGCCACACGCCATTGCCTCGATCATCACCAGCCCGAACGGCTCCGCCCATTGAATGGGATTCAGCAACGCCTCGGCAGCACCCAGAAGCGCCAGTTTCGACTCGCCGGCCACCTCGCCGACGACCTCGACGTCGTCGGTGAGCAATGGCCTGATGACGTCGGTGAAGTACGCGAGCTCGGCTGGTTCCCGTGTCTTGGCGGCAATGAGGAGGGGTTTGCCTGCAGCACGCGCAGCCAAGATGGCCTCCCGTACTCCCTTCTCCGGCGTCATCCGCCCGAGGAACAGCAGGAAACCGCCGTCGCCGGGGCCGTACGGGTAGTCGTCGGGGTCGAGTCCGTGATGGATGATGCGGTCGACGGTGATCTCGGGGGCATGGGCGGCCTGGTCCCGGGAAATGGCCACCACCGGTAGCCGCTTGCCATAGCGGCGGTAGATCGCCCGGACGTCGCCGTCGAGCGGGCCGTGGCAGGTGGTGACCACTCGGTCATAACCGGACGCCAGGGCCCAGGCCGGTCCCAAGAGTGTGTGATCGTGAATGATGTCGCAACCCGCGAGGGCTTCGTAGCCGCCCATCACATGCGGCAACTCCACCTCGCCGCGGCCAAGGCGATCCCACTCCGCGGTGGGCATCGCGTGGATGATGGGAACCCGCGCCGTGCTGTCGCCGGTGGCGTACAGCACCACGTCGTGTCCGGCGGCGGTCAATCCATGCGCCAACTGGCACACCACCGCCTCGGTGCCGCCGTAGCCCGCGGGGGGTACCGCCGCCCAGGGTGGCGCCAACAGACCAATCTTCAAGGGCTCGCTCGTCATGAGTCCATCGTCGATATCGCGCACCGTTGCCGCACCGGCCCGATGGGGCGGAAAGCAGCGGTGACGTTCGGCCCGGCAGATCCACCAGCCTGGGCGATATACGTTGCTGCAGTGGTGATTCCATGCCGTCCCCGGAACTGTCCTGGATTCTCGGTATCGATGATGCTGCCCAACAGCGCATTTCACCAAGCGGCCGCCGGTGGACCGCTCCCCAAGGGGGCAGTTCACCGGCGGCCGATGGCGTATGACGAGTCGTCGTCCAAAGGGCGTCTACTTCTTGCGCTTGAACAGCCGCCTGAGGACGAGGACGGACAGTATCCACGGGCCGCCGACGATGAACGGATCCATCCACATGTGCTTGAGGTCGACCCGCTTGCGGCCGAATCGCGACGTGAAACCGTTGTGAGTGAACTCGGCCTTGATGCCCGTCTGGGTGATTGGGTTGTCCGGACGCATGGTCAGCATCGAACGGAGATGGTGCTCGCCGGCGTCGACGCGGTCCGCGTAGAGCAGGATCAGCCAATGCGCGGCGCGGCCCTCGCTGAACTTGTAGGCGAACTTCCGCATGATTCCCGAGAGTCCGCTGGGTGGCTGCGCGGTTCCGAACACCGGAGTGAGGAACCGATGCTCGATGGACCGCTCACGCGGCCACTTCTCGGGCTGCCGCTCCGGGAAGTCCCAATGGGCGCCGGTGTCGAGGAACTTCAGCTTGGGAACCGACGGCCGATCCTCCTTGTTCAGGTCGGCGCCCCAACCGGGAATTCGGGCCCGCAGATCGTCGCTGTCGGGTACCGGAGGGTGATCTGGGGTGTAGGCGGGCACGCGTTCGGATGTCTGGGTCATGGCGAATCTCCCTAGGTTCTTCAGTTCTGGTTGACGAGGACGACCGGCTTGATGATGTCGTCCAACTTGGACGAAAAGATGTGATAGCCCTCGGCGATGTGTTCGAGCGGAATGCGATGCGTGACAATGTCGTTCGGCTTGATGAAGCCATTCTCGATGTGCGACCACAGCCGCGGCCACTGCCGCTTCACCGGGGCCTGGTTGGTGTGGATGGTGAGGCCCTTGTTCATGGCGTCGCCGAATTTGATTGCACTGAACATCGGGCCGTACGCGCCGATCACCGAGATGGTTCCGCCCTTGCGCACTGAATCGATCGCCCAGTTCAGGGCGATCGGAGACCCGCCCTGCAGCTTGAACTTCGCGGTCGTCACGTGTTGTAGGAGGTTGCCGTCCGCTTCCGCCCCGACGGCATCGATCGCGACGTCGGCTCCCAGGAAGTCGGTGGTCTTCTTCATCTCGACCACGATGTCGTCGTACTCACCGAAGTTGTAGGTCTCCGCGTGCGCGAAACTGCGGGCCTTCGCCAACCGGTACTCGAGATGGTCGATCACGATCACCCGACCGGCTCCCATCAGCCAGGCGGACTTCGCGGCGTACAAGCCCACCGGCCCCGCGCCGAAGACGATGACCGTGTCCCCCTCGACGATGTCACCGAGCTGTGCGCCGAAGTACCCCGTCGACAATGCGTCCGTGCACAGCAACGCGTCTTCGCTCTCCATCCAGTCGGGAATCACCGACGGGCCGACGTCGGCGAACGGCACCCGTACGAATTCCGCCTGCGCGCCGTCGTAACCACCGCAGGTGTGCGAGTAGCCGTAGATTCCGCCCACTGCGGTGGCGTTCGGGTTCACGTTGTGGCAGTTGGAGTACAAGCCCCTGGCGCAGAAGTAGCACGACCCGCAATAGATGTTGAACGGCACCATCACCCGGTCTCCCGGCTTCACGTTCTGCACCGACGAGCCGACCGTCTCCACCACCCCGATGAATTCGTGGCCGAAGGTATGGCCGACTCTGGTGTCCGGCATGAGGCCGTGGTAGAGGTGCAAGTCCGACCCGCAGATCGCGGCCAGCTCGACCCGCACGATCGCATCATTGGGATGCTCGATCGCCGGAATTTCCTTCTCTTCGATGCGGACCTTGTACGGACCGCGGTACGTCATTGCCTTCACAGCGCCTCCTGCCTAATCGATGGTCAGCGCGAAATACCCTCCCCGTATCGCCGGAAACGGGCCCGTGATGGCGAAAGTCGGCCAGGTTCTTCGGCCTTGCAGCACGTGTCGCCGCCGGCCGAACCGTGCTCGCCTCGCCACGGGCAACTCCAGCAGCGAGGCCGGCGACTCGTCCTGCTGGGGCTAACGGGCGAGCGGATTTTGGGCTTGCTGGCCCACTCCGCACGCTCCCCTCGGCGCCGCACACTACGGAGGAAGGAAGCGGGCACCAGCCGATCAAGGAGATTTCAAGATGAAGGCACTCGTGTACGACGGACCCCGTGAAGTCGTCGTGAAGGACGTCCCGGATGTCAAGATCGAGCACCCGACCGACGTGCTCGTAAAGATCACGACCACCAACATCTGTGGGTCGGATCTGCACATGTACGAGGGCCGCACCAATCTCGAACAAGGCATGGTGCTCGGTCACGAGAACGTGGGCATCGTCGCCGAAGTCGGCAGTGCGGTGGTCAAGGTCTCTCCGGGGGACCGGGTGTGCCTGCCCTTCAACATCGCCTGCGGATTCTGTCGTAATTGCGAAGAGGGTCTGACCGCGTTTTGCCTGACGGCGCATCCCGACCCACAAATGGCGGGTGCCGCCTACGGCTTCGCCGGGATGGGACCGTTCTGGGGTGGGCAGGCGGAGTATCTGCGGGTGCCGTTCGGCGACTTCAACTGCCTGCGCCTACCCGAGGACGCGCAGGAGAAGGAAGCCGACTACGTCATGCTCGCCGACATCTTCCCCACCGGATGGCACTGCACTCGCCTGGCCGACATGCAGCCCGGTGATTCGGTCGTGGTGTACGGCGCCGGCCCGGTCGGCTTGATGGCGGCATACTCGGCGATGATCCAGGGCGCCAGCACGGTGATGATCGTGGACCGTCACCCCGACCGATTGCGCCTGGCTGAAGAGATCGGCGTCATCCCGATCGACGATTCGAGGGTGGATCCGGTCGAACAGGTGCTCGAGCTGACCAACGGAAGAGGCGCTGACAAGGGTTGCGAATGCGTCGGCTATCAAGCCCACGACCCGCAGGGAAATGAGGACGCGGCGATGACCCTGAACCGGCTCGTCGACTCGGTCCGGTTCACCGGGCACATCGGGGTGGTGGGCATCTTCCTGCCGCAGGACCCCAACGGGCCCGACAAGATGGAGCAGAAGGGCAAGATCGCCTTCGACATGGGCAAGTTCTGGTTCAAGGGACAGAAGATCGGCACCGGGCAGGCCAACGTCAAGCACTACAACCGCCAGCTGCGCGACCTGATCCACGCGGGCCGGGCCAAGCCGTCGTGGATCGTCTCCCACGAGTTGCCGCTCGACGAGGCTCCGGTCGGGTACCAACACTTCGACGCCCGCGATGACGGATGGACCAAGGTCGTGCTGCACCCGTGACGCCATGCGTCTCCCGAATGTGGTGATGGGCGCCGGTTTCCAGGTGGACCCGCTGGCCAGCTCTCCGTCGGTTCCGACTTCGTGATTGCCGAGGCGTAGCGCCTCCTCGATGACTACCGTTCGCGATGGTCGTTCTGCGACTCAGCAGGGCAATCTCGGAGGAGGGGCCAGCTGATGGTTGCGGTCAATGCCGACAACTTCATTCGCGCGGAAACGGACCTGATGTTCTCGAGGCTGCTTGCCGACTCAGGTGGCCTGGGCCGGTGGTTTCACTATCGCCAACCGGCATCCTTGGAGCACCCGAACCATCTCTACGTCATGCCCGGCTGGAATTGTCTGATCCACATGTATCGCCCCCGACCCGAGGTACTCGATGGGCGGTGGACGCCGCCCGCGATCGAGCCGCTTCCCTGACGAGAATCGATGGAGGCGAGACCGAAGCCAGGCACGTCACGATCGCCGTTTCCCGTGAATCCCGGAACGGGCTCCCATGTGCCACACGGGTTTACCAACGGGTACTCCAAATCGGCCGTCGAAAACGTCAATCTCCCCTGGCGGTCGCGGCGCCGGCGCGGCGGCGCCACCGGCGCGACCACACCGCGGCGCCGAGCATCACGACCGCGAGGACGCCCAGCCACGGCCATGGTCCCCGTTCATAGACCCACTGGGCAACGACGCCCTGGCGCCTGCCCACCGCAGTTATGACGGCGTCGTCGGCGTTGCCGTTCGCGGCGAACAACTGCACTTCGTACCAGCCGTAGTACGCGACATAGGCGCCGACGAGAAGGAGCAGCACTCCGCTGATCCTGTTCAGATACGGGAGGATGCGGCGCATCCGGTCCACCACGCCCGAACCGGCCAGTGCCGCGGTGACCGCGAGCGTGCCGACGACCAGCGTCAGGCCCGCTGCGTACGCCAGCACGGCGGCCAGACCGCCGCCCGCCGAACCAACCCCGATGCCGGTCACCGCGAGGAAGGGGCCGACCGTGCACGACAGCGACGCGAGCGCGTAGCTACAGCCGTACCCGAACATCGACGCCATCGCCGCTGACGGCCACCACCGGGTGCCGCGCCCGATTGGGTTTGGGAGGGGAAGTCTCAGCTCACGCCCCAAAAGCTGCCAAACACCAAGTGCGGCAAGCGCGATGCCGATCACGATCGTCGCGTACGGAACGTAGCGCTGGACCGCGTTGGCGGCGGAAATCGTGAGTAACCCGAACGCGCCGAAGACGGTGATGAACCCCAGCGCCATCGCCGCGGTCGCCGCCAGTGCCCGCCCCAGTCCCGACACCACACGGGTGTCGCCGCCGCGAACCACCAATGTCAGGTACGCGGGCAGCATGGCGAAGCCGCACGGGTTGAGCGCTGCCACCAGGCCCGCACCGAATGCGAGTCCGAGGCCCTCGGTCCCCACCGCCGCACGCCGCCTCGGCGTCCTGTCCGTCTAGCCGCTCAGTGCCGCCACCCGATCGGCGAGTTCCTGCTGCGACATCGCGGAGGTTGGATTGTTGACGAACGTCGACGACCCGTCGGGCCGGTAGAACACGTAAGCGGGTTGCCACGGCACGTTGTACCGCGCCCAAATCGAGCCGTCGGCGTCGTTGAGGTTTGTGAAAAAGAGGTGGTACTTGTCGACGAAGGTCTGCATGGCGGCCGGATCGGAACGCGCCGCGACGCCCACGAACGTCACCTTCGGGTTGGCCGAGGCAACGGCGCTCAGCGACGGCGCCTCGGCGTTGCAGAACGGGCACCACGGCGTCCAGAACCACAACACCGCTGGTTTGCCCGCCAGACTGGCGCCGTTGAATGCGCTGCCCGACAGGGTGGTTCCGGTGAATTGCAGACGGTCATCGGCGCGTGCCGGTGGCGGACTGCTCAACATCAGCGCAGCTACGACGGCGACCACGGCCACCGCGAACCACCCCCGTTTCCGTGACGGTGTCACGCCGCCCGTTGTCACGTCCATGACGATCTCCTGATCTCGAGACACTCCGAGCGAACCCGGCTAAGGCGAGCACAACAGTTACGACACGACGTGGCGTGGCGTTGGGTTCAACGTCATGGGGTCGTCATTCCGTGGACCCCTGCGCGCGTCCGGGCACCACCGGCAAGGCCGGTGCAATCGGTGCGTCCGGCGCCTCGGGTGCCGCAGGGTCCGGCGGGACGCCAGGACATCCCGGCGCCCTTGGCACGTCCGGAACCGAGGGCACCGATGGCGCCAACGGCACGGCGTCCTGACCTCACCGGCCGTGTCGGCGCCGGGCTGTCACCACTTCTCGCGACATGACGCCGAGACCGTCGAGCACCCGGCGCCCTCAGGCGGTCAGTTTGGAGACGACTTCTTCGAGGTTGATTTGCATCGCTTGCCGGCCCGACTCGGTCCCGAAGTCGGTGTAGAGCTCGGACAGTAGCTGGTTGCCGTCGGTGATGGTGGCGCCGAGGCTTCGGAGGCGGTCGAAGGTGATGGAGTCGGCGAGCGGGGACATGCTGCCGCACGCGTCGGCAACGACCTGAATGCTGTAACCGGCTCCGATCGCACCCACGGCAGTGTGGAACAGGCAGATGTCGGTGGTGAGACCAGCCAGGACCAAGTTGGGCCGATCCAGTCCTTTGACGGCGGCGACGAAGTCGGCGTCCAGGAAACAGTTCAACGTCCCGCCGCGTCGTACCCGAGCTGCGTAGGCAGTTGGTGCGAGATCTTGGATGTCGGCGATGTTGGTACCGACGTTGTCCTCCATCGTGCTGGTGATCAGCAGGGGGATGCCCATCTCCGAGCCCAGTCGCGCCAGCATGCGCACGTTGGCGATCGTCGTCGCTTGCGGCTGGCTGCGGATCCAGGCCACCGTGGCGTCCTGGTGGTCGACGAGCACGATGGCGCAATTGTCTGATGTGAACACGAACGTCTCCCTCGAAAGGCTGATGGCGGGCCAGATCCGCACGCGGAAAGTAGTTGCGTGACGACATCACCTTTCCGAAGCGTCGCATAGGTGGTGTCGAATAGCAACCACCGACCTAGGATGGACGGATGAATAAGCGCACCGCCTGGTACCGCTCGCTGCAGGCGCACGTGGTGCTCATCGACCTGTTCGACCGCGAAATGCAGCGGGACTGCGGCGTCCCGATGGTGTGGTACGACGTCCTCATCAAATTGTGGCTGGCACCCGGCAAGTCGCTGCGGATGAGCGAATTGGCCGACCAGGCATTGCTCAGTCGTAGCTGGCTGACACGACGGGTCATCCAGCTCGAAGACGCCGGTCTGGTGTCACGCACGTCCGCCGACGGCGACGGCCGCGGCGTCGCAGCGACCATGACCGACAAAGGCAAGCGAGTGTTCCTCGAACTCGAGAAATCGCACGCCCGATCAATCGAGCGGCACTTCTCACAGCACCTCAACGCCGAGGAAGCTGCCGTCATCTCCTCGGCGTTCGACCGCATCGCCCGCGCCGGTCGACACTCCTTCAGCGGGGCCCACACTCGCTGACCCCGCCCTGTAGCACAAGCGCCACCAAACGAATGCGTTTTGCACGCAACATGATCGGGGCAATGCGCCGCAAACGACGAAGGCGCCGGTCACCGAATCGACGAATCGACGAGGGCCTATCGTGCGGTTCGAGCCGCGTGTTTCGACGCCGAGCATGGCCTGCAACGCCCGAATCCGTCTTGCCAGCCTCGACAACATGAGCGATTTTCTTTCGGCAGATGCAGATGCCGTTGATCAAGGCGTCGAGACTGCAAGGGGACCGGTCTCCTGGCCGATCCCCTTCTTCTCGGAGCGAGGCGCTCCTGCGGTGACCGACCCGTCTCACAGCGCATTCACAACCTTGATGGCACCGGCCCGTACTCGGTGACGGCTACCGTCTCAGTCGGTGACGCGATGGAGCGTCGTCCCGGAGAGGCGGACCAATGACCCGAGTGGGAGCAGACACCAACGACACTGGGCCGAGCGTCGTACCGCACGACGGCACCAAGGCGTCGACGACCGAGCATCCGCCACATCACGCCATGCCTGGCCGATGGTCGCGGGTACGTGCGGCCTGGGATGAACGTCTCGACCCGGGACAACAATCCGTACTGCTGTCGTGGACGGCGTTCACCACGACCTTCGTCGGACTGCGCAGTCTTACTCACTGGATCAAGGACGGTCACGGCCCCTCCGGCGGCGGGGTGAGCGTGGGTGGTCAGCATTTTCACCACTACAACATCGGCATCGCCGTACTCACGGTGGTGGGTGGGATCGGGCTACGCGGAGCCGACCGTCATCGCCATCACCCCGCCACCGCCCTGGCCTATGGCGCAGGCACTGCGCTCATCGTCGACGAGCTTGCGTTACTGCTGGACCTCAAGGACGTGTACTGGGCCAAGCAAGGCCGCAAGAGCGTCGATGTCGCCGTGACGGTCATCGCTGGCGGAGGCGTCATCGCCGCGGGCCTGCCCTTCTGGGGCCACGCGCGTCGGGCCATAACCTCCCGCTAGACCCCAGCTGCCTGCGGCGTACGGGGCCGCTCTCACCGTTCAATATGCGCCGATACGCTTGCCGCAGATTTGCCATGGCAGCACTCCGGGTCAATTTACTGAGGGGCGCGGCGCTTACCGCAAAGTGAGACGGAGTATCGGCATTCGCCAACTAGGTCTCGAAATGCCAACTGAGCTGGCATTATCACAGAATGGGGGGTCCAAATGTTCATTGAACTGGGGATTGCGCAACGTTTACGCGCGTGATATTTTTGGTCTCGTCAATTAACTGTAGAGGGTTCGTGCTACGTGGAGGGAGCGGTGCGGCAAGACTGCGACGAGCGCTAGGCCGCGAGTACGCCGCATGCAGCGAATCTTCGAGTAGGTACCCAACTCGCCTGCACACCGGGGCTGGCCGTGTGCTGTCGGCCATCCCACCAGCATCTAGAACTTTCTTGGGATGTGAGCCCTGAAGCGGATCGGGACGATTGAGAAGCAAGGATTGGCAGCGCAGCCGATTCACCTACGCCGGCCGGCGTAATGACCGGCTACCACGCCGATCTCACGGGCTGCAATCAGGTCAGGGCAACTCTGCTCGCCGCCTCGCCGGACAACGAGCACACGCTCACCGCGGAGCAATTGGCCGACGGGGTTCTCGGCAGCACCGCGATGTGCCAAGGCCGCAACGCGTTGGAGAGCGGGCAGGCCCGCCACCATCGCTGGGAACCGCTACTCGGTCAACGGCGTGGTGCTCAGCTCGTTCATCGGTGCGACCTTCGCCTCCCTCGGCGGGGTCGAAGCCACGTCGGTGAGCTGCCGGATCGCCTGCAAGCTGCCGGCGTGCTTTGGTGGCGGGAGGGTCAGTTGTGACTCCTGCAGCCACTCAGCCGGTGTGCGATGACGTCGAGACCCTCGGCGAGCCACGGCGAATCGCGGTAGTCGGTTTGGGTTACGTCGGCCTGCCGACCGCGTTGCTATTTGCGGGCGGTGGTGCCGAGGTCATCGGATTTGACGTTGACGAGGCCCGTTTGACTGCTATCAAGGATTCTCGCGTTGACCTGCTCCCCCGGGATCGAACCCGACTTACCGGCGCGCTGCACGAGCAGCTGCTTCGTCTGACAACGGAACCGTCGCACCTTGCGGCCGCCGATGCGGTGGTGGTGTGTGTACCGACCCCTATCGACGCACATCTGACGCCCGACCTCACGGCCTTGTCCTCGGCGTGCGCGACGGTGGTCGAACACGCCCGGCCGGGGCAGACCATCGTGCTGACGTCGACTACCTATCCGGGTTGCACCAAAGACCTCTTGGTCAAGCCATTGGAGTCCAGGGGCATGACGGCGGGCCGCGACGTCTTCGTCGCGTTCAGTCCGGAGCGGATCGACCCCGGCGTCACGGAACATGCACCGGAGCGCACCCCCCGGGTCGTCGGCGGCGTTACGCCGGCGTGCGGTCAGAAGGCTGCCAGTTTCTTGGCGCACACGGCTGGCGCTGTGCACATGGTGTCCTCGCCCGAGGCAGCTGAGATGACGAAATTGTTGGAAAACACGTTCCGGGCCGTCAACATCGCGCTCGCCAACGAGTTCGCGGACGCTGCTCGCGAAGTAAATGTGGACATCATGGAGATCATTTCGGCGGCCGCGACCAAACCATATGGATTCATGCCGTTCTTTCCCGGCGCAGGGGTGGGCGGACATTGCATCCCATGCGATCCGCATTATCTGCTGTGGCACCTACGTTCTCGACGGACCAGTTCGCCGGTCGTGGAGGCGGCGATGACGGCCGTCGCGACCCGACCGCGCGATGTCGTGGCGAGAGCCCAACGCGTCCTGGCAGATTCCGGCCAACCGCTGCGAGGCGCGCGGATACTGATGGTGGGGGTGACATACAAGCCGGGCGTTGCCGACGTTCGGGAGTCTCCGGCACTGGCGATCATCGACATGCTCGCTGTCCAGGGCGCCCATGTCGCCTACACCGATCCGCACGTCGGCATGCTTCAAACGCCAACCGTGGACCCGATGTTTCATCTCCCCCGGCCCGGCGACCAGAAGTGGGATCTGGTTGTGGTGCACACCATTCACCCGGGCGAGGATTACGAATGGCTTTCTCGCGAACCCGCGATACTTGACACCACCTACCGGCTCGCCGACCTTGCGGGTCGCCACGTCCTGTGAGCTGTCTTGCCGTGCGAATCGAACTGGAGATACGGGGTGCTTGACGATGCTCCCGGCCTGATCTCGTCGAACGACGTGGCTTACTGCGCTGGCCGCCCGACTTCGCCTCCCGTTGCTACGGCACCGCGTCATCGCCACCGCAAACCGGGAGCGACCGGGCCGGTTCTATTGGTGGTGCTGATGGTCGCCTTGGCGGCAGTTTTGGCGTCCGCGTGTGCTTTCGAGGTGGCGAGTGGCGCTTCGACTGCCGTGCTCACCGTGTTCACCGTGCTGGTCATGACGGGTGTGAACACAGTGCTTTGGGGTGGCCTAGGGGTTGCTCGATTCGTTATTCGATCCATCGCCCGCGCCGTGCGCCCAAATAACCCCGCAGTGGCTATTCAACGGTTCAGGAGTCAGGACGTTGCGTTCATCTTGGCAGCACACAACGAAGCGGCAGTGCTAGCCGAATCCTTGCGGGCTGCTTCACTGTTGGTGCCGCCTTGCCAGCTCCATGTGGTGTCCGACGGATCCTCTGACCGCACGGTCGAAATAGCGCGCGAATTCGGGGCGAACGTGCTGGATCTGCAACCCAACCGCGGCAAGGCCGGGGCTGTGGCGGCAGGAATAAAGCACTTCTCGCTGGTGGAACGATTCCCGGTGATGCTGCTGCACGACGCCGACACCAGGCTGACCCCCGACTACTTGGAGACTGGACTGCCGGGATTCAACGACCCCAACGTCGTCGCCGTGTCGGGGGTGGTTCAGACGATGAACGAACCCACAGCGCGCACCATGAGTGCGCGCTTTCTGCTGGCCTATCGTGCGCGAACCTACGCCCTCGTGCAGCTGCTCGTGAAGTACGGCCAGGCTGCGAGGTGGGCCGACGTGATGGCGGTCTGTCCAGGATTCGCCAGCATGTATCGGACGGATATTCTCTCCGAGATCGATCTCACGAGGCCAGGGTTAGCGGTCGAAGACATCAATGTGACGTTCGAGATCCACATCAAGAAGTTGGGCCGTATCGCCTTCCATCCGAACGCCGCCGTTGCCTACACGCAAGACCCGGACAATTGGCGCGACTATTCGAAACAGTTACATCGGTGGACATTGGGATTCTGGCAGACGTTATGGGTGCACAAGAATCACCTCGGCAGATTGTGGCTGTCGGTGCCGGTGATGGCCACGGAGCAACTCACTGGTTCCCTCGCACTGTTCGGGATGATCCCGGTGCTCGCGTTCACGGTGTACACCAGCACCCTGGCTCACACGTATGGGGTTCCGACGGTGATGGGCTTTGAGATCTTTGGGGTTCTGGACTACCGCTATGTTCTGTTCGGGGTAGTCGGGATCGATATGATCTTCACCATTTTCGTTGCAATTTTCTTGCGGCGACCTGCAATGGTTTTGATTGCCCCGTTATTTCCCTTCATGCGGTTCGTCGACTCTTACATCATCCTGCGCGCCATTTGGGCGTCACTACGCCCATCGACCACCAACGGAAGCTGGGTCAGCCCCACCCGTCGACAGTTGGTTTCCACCACCCAATGAACGGGATGCCCATGCACACAGTGATCACCGGTGGTGCCGGATTCATCGGCAGCCACCTCACTGACCACTTGCTCGGCCACGGTGACGCCGTCACCGTGCTGGATGACTTCTCCACCGGCTCGGGGGCCAACCTCACCGACGCCAAGAGGAATCCCCGGTTCCATCTGGTAAAGGGATCAGTCCTCGACCAAGCAACCGTCACTGGATTGATCGCCGGCGCCGACCGGGTATTTCACCTAGCCGCAGCGGTGGGGGTTAGGCGCATCATCGAGCACCCACTTGAGAGTCTGCGGATCAACCTGCACGGGACGGAGAATGTCCTGGAAGCGGCGCTGGCGGCGGACGCAACGGTGGTTTTGGCCTCCACCAGTGAGGTTTACGGCAAGAACACTGCCGACAAACTCTCCGAAGACGCGGACCGCGTCCTGGGCTCGCCGCTGGTGTCGCGGTGGACCTACGCCGCCGCCAAAGGCATCGACGAGTCCTTCGCCCACGCCTACTGGCGCGAGCACGGGCTGCAGGTGTCCATCGCCCGGATGTTCAATACGGTGGGACCGCGCCAGACCGGGCGGTACGGGATGGTGGTCCCCAACCTGGTCGGCCAGGCACTTCGTGGCGAGCCGCTGACCGTGTTCGGCGACGGTGCTCAGACTCGGTGCTTCACCTATGTAAGCGACATCCTCCCCGCTTTGGTGGCACTGGCCGAACAGCCATCGGCCTACGGTCAGGCCTTCAACCTGGGCCAACCCGGCGAAATCTCGATCATGCAGCTGGCGCGGCGGATCATCGCTTTGACCAAGAGCAACAGCGCGATCGCACTGGTGCCCTATGCGGAGGCATATGGCGAGGGCTACGCCGACATGCGGCGGCGCGTGCCCGACAACACGCTGGCGAAGCAGACGCTGGGGTTCAACCCCGCCACCGGCCTCGACGAGATCATCCTCGCGGTGGCGGCGGGACTCACGGAGACGGACGCCGTTGTATCGGCTTAGTGCAGTCCTGCTGGCGCTGTGCCTCGGGCTGCCGGGGTGTGGCATCACGCTGCGGCACGTCGTGGAGCCTCCCGCATACACGCCGCCGCCGGGATCCACCACGCCCCCCGATCCAGTGGCGTCGCGGCCTTCTCCGGTGCTGCGGACGGTCAACACGGTCCCACTCACCCCGGCAGTGCCAGTGGTCAGCATCACCTTCGATGACGGCTGGTCCTCGGCAGCGACCGGGGCGGCACTGCTGGCATCGCACGGGCTGGCGGGAACGTTCTTCATCAACTCAGGCAATGTTGGCGTGAACGGCTACGTCACGCTGGCCCAGCTGGACACGATGGCGCAGTCCGGCAACGAGATTGGTGGTCACACGCTCACCCACCCAGACCTCAACGACCTGCCCTTGGACGACGCCGAGCGCCAGGTATGCAATGATCGCGCTACCCTTCTGGGCTGGGGGTTCCCGGTGCGCAGCTTCGCTTATCCGTTCTCCCAGTCCAACCCGGACCTGGAGAAAGTGGTCGCCGGCTGCGGCTACAACAGTGCGCGGGCACTGGGTGAGCTACGCCCCCACCTGCCCGATCCGCACGACCCCGCCAGCTGTTCGGCCTGCACTGTCGCCGAGATCGTGCCGCCGACGGACCCGTACTACATTCTCGCCCCCCGCGAGGTGAACAACGACTGGACCTTGAACGACCTCGAGGGCCAGGTCACCGACTCCTTCGCAGCCGGGAACGGCTGGGTGCCGCTGACCTTCCACAAGCTGTGCACCACCGACTGCACCGGCGCGGTAAACGTCATGCCCGACAGCTCCTTCATCGCCACTAACCAGGATGTGTACGACCACTTCCTGACCTGGCTGGCCGACCAGCAGTCGATGGGCAACCTGATCGTGCGCACCGTCGGCGACGTGGTCGGTGGTGCGGTGAAACCTCCGGTGAGGGGCCCGGATACCCCGCCAGCCCCTGCTGGGGTCAACGCGGTGAGCAACCCGGGGCTGGAGGCGATCGGGCCAGACGGTCTTCCGGGGTGCTGGCGGCCGGCCGGATACGGGAACAACAAGGCCGAGTTCGCTCTAGTACCGGATGCCCACAGCGGTTCGACGGCGATGCGGACGGTGGTACATGACTATGTGGGTGGTGATGCCAAATTGATCCAGACGATGGACGAAGGCACCTGTGCCTCCACCGTGATCGCGGGAGCCACTTACACCCTCGGGGCGTGGTACACCTCGACAGCCCAGACCGCCCTCGACGTGTATTACCGTCTGGCCCGGGGTGTCTGGGTCTACGCCGCCACCAGCCCCACATTCCAGCCTGCCGCCAACTGGACTCTGGCCAGTTGGACGCTCCCGCCCATCCCTGACGGTGTTGCGGCGGTCAACTTTGGGTTGAACTTGTCTCAGAACGGGACGCTGACCACCGACGACTACTCGCTTGTCGCCGCCGCGCGGCGATGAGGTGGGTGTGGTGCATCGTCGCGGCGTTTCTTCCGGCCTGCTGTGCAAATGGACCTTCAGCGCTGAACGAGGATCATCCGTGGCACCACGACGTCGTGGCCACCAACTTCTGGGTCGGCCAGGTGATCAGCAATGCCCCCGACGGGTCGCAGAAGCTCAGCGCCTACGACGACGACTGGGAGGCAAACTACGGCGGCTGCGACGGCATCGTAGACACGAATGATGTCTGCACCTTCGAGCCGCGCACGGCGACCAACGACTACTTCCCCGCCCAGATCACTCCTAAGCAGAACCCCTTCTACCTCGACCTGCCGCTGTCGGACCGCAATCTCAAGGACCGTTGGGTTGAGCTGCGCAAGGGTGCGGCAACCTGCTACGGCCAAGTTGAAGACGCAGGTCCGGCAGTTTACGACGACACTGCCTACGTGCTGGGCAATGCGCGGCCCAAGAACACTCGGTTCAACGGAGCTGGCCTCGATGTCTCCCCTGCCCTCAACGGCTGCCTCGGATTCACCGGCAGGTTCGATGGGGCAAGTGATCGCGTCGACTGGAGATTCGTCGATGCGGCTGACCTCCCCCCGGGACCTTGGACGAAGGTCCGCACCTAGCGAGGCGGATCCCATTGTTTCTCGGGTTCCTCACCGCGTCTTGGCACACGTTTGCCACAGAACGTGGGTTTCGTTTGGCGCCGCGTATCAAGGCTCTTCCGAACGGCGGGACCGGCGCGGCAGGGCTTGAAACGGCGGCGGGCCAGCAAACGACATCGTTACCGCCCGACTACATGAGATAACGCCACAGGCCGCGCGCCGTCACTGCCAGGAGTGATTGTGTCCGTGAGCAACCGGCGGAACGACAGGCCGTCGTCATCGGTGTCGTCAGTCCGTGCACCCCGTCTCCCCCACTTCACGCGGGCCTCCGCCCACGGGCCTGCGTAGAAAACGAACGCGGCCTGCGCGCCTGGGGCATACAGTCGGTGAGAGCCGTTCGCGTACGGCGCGTGGGAGGGGCGATGGCCGATCAATGGGAATTGATCTGTTACCACACATATTCAGGGACACCGGGGGTTGTCTATGATTCGTCACCCGGTCACCAAAGTCCTGGTGTGGCAGTCGATCTCGCGGACAGCGACTTCATCGCCGCCGGAGCCACCGCCGGCTCAGGCGCTGTTCACTTCCACTCACCTGGCGCGGCCATCCGGATCGCCGCGAATACTGCTTGGCAGCCGCTCGACGCCGTCCGAGGCGAGGTCACCTTGTTCCTCGATCCCCCGGCGGCCGCAGGTGGGCCGGCCGTTGCACGTCTGCTAGATGCAGGGTCCGTTCAGTTCGATATCCGGGCCGGTGGGCTGCGGGCCTGGTTCATCAGTGATCCGCTGGGCTACACCGAGGTGAGCACGGCGGCACATGCTGTAGTGCCGAACGTCAAAGTCCCGACCGGCAAGTGGATCACGGTCGGCTTTCTGCACGACGGCGTGTCGACGCAACGATTGTTCCTGGACGGCGTACTCGTGGCGGCGACCAATGGGCCCCTTCAGCCGGTGGCGGCCAGCGATGGCGTGACCATCGGTAACGCGCCGAGCGGAGGGAATCCCATCCACGGACTACTCGACGAAGTCAAGGTGTGGCGGGCCAATCCCCGACGCGTCTTCGACGATTTCTTCGACAGGCCGATGGATCCGGAAACGGCGGCATGCTGGGATGACTATCTTCGACGACTCCGCCGATGGATGGACACCAATCCTGACTGCGCCGATCGGCTGCAGACCGAGCTCACGGCGGCGGCAAACAGCGTGGTGCGCGACGCGCTGAATCACGGGTCGCAGCTGCGTCAGCACATCACCGAATCGGCCAAGAGATACCGAAGGCATTGGCGGGCAGGCGAATTGGACAGCCCGTCGATGGCCCGTCTGCTCGGCGAACTCGGCTCGGCGCTGCAAGCAGCCGGGATCGCACCGGATGTCAACCCCGACGTCATGCGTTTGCGTCAGTCCGAATGTCTGCGTCGATTCCGTTCCGAGGTGGGGTCGCCCGACTGCGATCACCAGTTCATGGCGATGTTCGACGGACACCACACCCGTGACGAGGGAGCCGCTCGGTGAACCGCACGAAACTCACCACGGGAAGCGCCACGGTCACCAAGTCGACCTACACCACCGCGGCCATCACTCCGGCCGCCGACCGACTCCTGCTGGCCTTCGTGCTCAACGCCAGCGCGGGTCTCCTACCACCCACTCCCGCCACACCAGCAGTGACCGGCAATGGGCTGACATGGGAGACGGTCGAGAGCGTCAGCAGCGGCGCGCACCGGCTGACATGCCTGCGCGCTTTAGCGGTCGGGGCCACACCACCCGCTGGTGCGGTCACAGTGGCCTTCGCTGGGCAATCCCAAGCGTTGTGCGCGTGGTCGGTATTCGAATACGACAGCATCGATACGGGTGGGACGAACGGATCGGCTGCGCTGCTCCAGCATCCGAGCGTGACGGCGGCTGGAGCCGCTTCCCTGTCGGTACCGCTCAGCTCCTTCAGTGACCCAGCGGCGAATCTGGCAGTGGCGGCAATCGGCCTGACGTCTGCGCACCCGATCACCGCCGGCTCAGGCTTCGCCCAGATCGACACGCAGTCGCCCAGCACAGGATTTGGCCCGTCGGCGGCGCTTCAATGCCAAGACCACCCTGGTGCGAGCGTCACCGCTGACTGGACCTGGTCAGGTGGGGCGGCGACAGGCATCGCCATCGCGCTTGAAGTCAAAGCAGCCCCCGCACCCGTGGTCCCCGCTCCCGCTCCGGTCGAGACCCACGAACAACTCGCCCGCAGGTTCGAGCCGATCCTGTTCTGCCACACCGATGAATCGTTCTTTCCGTCCGACGCGAAGCGCTATGTCGAGAACGCCGCGATGTGGGTGGCCGTCGCCCCCCCATTCGATGACAAGGCGGAATGGGGCGCTGGCAATTCGCAGCCATTCCCCCGGCACCCGGCGGTACCCACCGGCGGTATCGAGACCCAGGACCCAAGCAGGTCCACCTACATCGGCGCCCCTGGCAACCAGGACTCCGAGCAAACCGAGCACTTCTTGGAAATGGGCGGGTGGATCGACAAGGCCCGCGTTGCGCAGCCCGACGTCACGGCGACCAGCTCGAATGACTTCGCCAACGTTGACGCCATTCACGACCGGTACACCAATGAGCCGAAACTGAATGGCAGCCGATTTTGGTATCACACAGAACTTTTCGACACGGCACGGCTGCGCCGCCTCGCCGCGGCGGTGCCAGCCCCTGATCTGCTCAAGGTCGTCGAAACGTTCGGCAACCCGGCGCTGCTGTGCTATTACTTCTTCTTCCCTGCCCATCGACAATCGCTGCTAGAGACCTGCACCAACATCGAAGCCACGGAATTCGGCAGCCACGCCGGCGAATGGGCCGCGGTCATGCTTCTACTCGAGCGTGAAGACTCCCAACCGACCTACCAGCCGTCCCTAGTGGGGTTCACCGGCTCGCCGACCCCGCCATTTCCCGACGCCAGCGGCAACCCGATCCACCGCCCACAAGCCGTCGACGACGAGGGGCGGGCCAACCTGAAGGTCGAGCGCTGGCGCCCCAGCTCGGCGTTGCTTCCCGAACTGACCGACGGCCACCCGAGGTTCTATGTCAGCCTCGGCACGCACAGCCTCTACCTCGAGCCAGGCCCGCATCCGGTGGATTCGGGCCTCAACGTCGCTGGGTCCCCTGGAAATTGCGGCCTCGGCCCGGTTGGTTCAGCAGTCGTCGGAACTACCCCTCCGAGTGCGGCGCTTGAACTGTGGAAATTCACCGCCTTGGGACCACTCGCAGGGTTTGTCTCCTGGATCCTCGAATCGGTCGGTGGGCAGTTACCCCCTATCACGCCGGAGGATTACTTCCCCGATGATCAGGCTCCAGCCGCCGGCACCGGAAACGCAATTCACCCAGCCGGTACCGTCGTGCCGGACAGCGGAGCAGACCCCCACCCGTGGCGCAGCGCCCAAGGCGCGATGATTGATGGTCGCGCGTACGACTTCTTGGTCGACCGTAGTAGTCAGGGATGGTGGCCCGGCGACGATGGAAAGTCCGGCTACGGCGGCCGCTGGGGACAACAAGTCCAGAACACCCCTCTCAGCTACCGCGCCGGAATGCGCTTCCCACCCTTTTGGAAGATGTTCTTGCTTGCGGTCGAAGACGGCAGATCCACTAAACAACTGCCCTGAGCGAGCTTTTCGTAACGCCGCCGGAGGACACGTCCTTCGGCTGTCACGTTGCTCATCGATCTGTCGATACCACCGGTGACTTGCGAGTCCTCATTGCGAATCTCGCCAACGTTATGTCCGCCTCTGACCGGCCAAGAGCCCGACCAGGCCTGTTTCGATGGTGTCACCGGCTGGACGACCCGCGCGCTGCGGAAACGTGATCCACCGATGAATGTTCGATGATGATCCGCCACGAAAGATGCCATGGCAGCCGGCGACCCGCGGCGATGAAGCGCGGACTCGTCGCCCGCAACGTCGTGAAACTGGTCGACCGCCCGCCGATGGAGTACCGCGAGTACGACGAGGCGCTGGCATCGGCGGGAAACGTGTTGGTGGGCGGCGCATCGAACGCCAGTACCAAACTGTCGTGAGCGTGTCGCCTCGATCCGCCATTGCCGTCCACGTTCGATTCGACTGAACGTCACCTCGAGGACAGCCCGCACGGGCACTCTCGCTCGGCGCCCGGTCAACGACCTACTCGAATCGCCAGCGCGTGCGGACCCGTTGGCACACCCTTGGCACAAACGTGGGTTTGCCGCTATGCCTGCGATGGCTATCCAGCGCTCTGAGCTGCAATGATGATGGTGGGCGCGGAGGGGATCGAACCCACGACCGCTGGTGTGTAAAACCAGAGCTCTACCACTGAGCTACACGCCCGTGCTCGGACAAGCTACACGGACACCCGCCGCGACGGGAAATCTCGTCAACCGCGGTGCAGCACCTCGAGCGCCGTCGTCCAGACCGTCTGATCGCGGGGCTCGCCCGGTGCCATCATCTCGGCGAAGCGGACGACACCGCCGCGGTCGACCACGAACGTGCCGCGGTTGGCGAAGCCTGCGTCGTCGTTGAACACGCCGTACGCCTGGGCCACCGCGCCGTGCGGCCAGAAGTCGGCGAGCATCGGGAAGGTGAACCCGCTCTGCCTGGCCCACACCTTGTGGGTGGGCGGTGGTCCGACCGACACGGCGAGTACCTGGGCGCCGCCGTCGGCGTAGACCTCGAGCCGGTCTTGGATCTCGTCGAGCTCGCGTTGGCAGATGCCGGTGAAGGCCAGCGGGAAGAACACCAGCAGGGCGGCGGACGACTGAAGCACATCGCTGAGCGAGACGGGGCGACCGTCCTGATCCTTGAGCGTGAAGTCAGGTGCCGGTGCACCTACGTCGAGCACGCGCTCAGCGCCTACCCACCGACTTCGACTTCGGCTGGACCAGCCTGCTCGCAATCCAGTCGCCGAGGTTGGCCGACGAAGTCTGCATTAGGCCGGCGGTCGGGGCGGACTCGGCGATGTCGGATGGTCGCACGTGGCCCGGGTGACCGGTCTTCGGCGTCACGACCCACACGACACCGTCTTCGGCGAGGGGGGTGATGGCATCCATCAGGCGGTCGACCAGGTCGCCGTCGTCGTCGCGCCACCACAGCAGCACCACGTCGACGACGTCTTCGGCGTCTTCGTCCAGGAGTTCGGACCCGCAGGCGTCCTCGATGTCGAACCGGATGTCGTCGTCGGTGTCTTCGTCCCAACCCAGCTCTTGGACGAGTTGATTCTTCTCGATGCCCAGCTTTCGGGCGTAGTTCGGCGAGTCCGCCGCAACCACCGTTCCTCCTCGCGCCAGCGTGTCAGCTTTGCCCTATCGTCGCACGGCTTGGGCCTTCACCCGACGCCCGGCACGGAACACGCATCAATATGCGGCCTTGCATGCGTCGCCTGCCGCGGTCTTGGAATCGTTGAGCTGTCGAATCGCGATGTTGAACTCGTCGGGCCCGGGGTTGCGCGGCAGCACGCCGGCCAGCTGGCGCGCGGCGTCCACCCAGCCCTTGAGAGCCCCGGTCAGCTCCGGCGACAGGCTGCTGGTCAGGCTGCCCGACACCAGGTCGGCGCTGCGGTTGAGCGCGTCGACGGCTGGCCCCACCTTGGCGGGCGCATCAGGGGCGTCGTTGTTGAAGGCGTCGACGTAGTCGTTGACCGCCTGAACCGAGTCGCCGCTACTGGAGGCCAGCGCATCGCACGACGTATGTACGGCAGCCTTCGTCACGGCCACCTGCCGTTCGGACTCCGACGCCGCAATGGACGATGCGACCGACGCGCGGTACTCGGGCGCCTCGACGGTGTCGTAGGTCGCGGTCCCCTGGGTGATGGAGGTGCATCCGACGACGATCATGGCCAGACCTGCGACGCTCCCGGCGACGAGGCCAACGACCCGCAGTCGCCTCACTCGCCGCCAACCACTCACAGTCTTCAGACCGTACCGGTTGGCCCGATTCGTCGCCGCGTCATTCCGGTAGGCCAACCCCGCCCGGACATGTACGGCAGGATGGGAGCAGGATGAACACGACGCTGGAAACGAAGATGAACATCGCGTGGGACGGGGTCACGAGCTCCCGAGCACGCCTACCGAGGAGCGGCAGTTGACCACCGAGTTCGCGCGCCAGGACCTGGCCCAAAACTCCAGCAGCGCAAGCGAACCCGACCGGGTGCGCGTCATCCGTGAGGGTGTCGCCTCCTATCTGCCGGACATCGATCCGGAGGAGACCGGTGAGTGGCTGGAGTCCTTCGATTCCTTGCTGGAGCGGTCGGGTTCGGCTCGGGCGCGGTATCTGCTGTTGCGGCTGCTGGAGCGCGCTGGCGAACAGCGGGTGGCGATCCCGGCGCTGACGTCCACGGACTACGTCAACACCATCCCGACCGAGCTGGAGCCGTGGTTCCCCGGCGACGAGGACGTCGAGCGGCGCTACCGCGCGTGGATCCGGTGGAACGCCGCGATCATGGTGCACCGCGCGCAGCGCCCCGGAGTGGGTGTGGGCGGCCACATTTCGACGTACGCCTCGTCCGCGGCGCTCTACGAGGTGGGGTTCAACCACTTCTTCCGCGGTCGGTCCCACCCCGGCGGCGGCGATCAGGTCTTCATCCAGGGTCACGCCTCGCCGGGCATCTACGCCCGCGCGTTCCTGGAGGGCCGGCTAACCGCGGACAAGCTCGACGGGTTCCGCCAGGAGCACTCCCACCCCGGCGGGGGTATCCCGTCCTACCCGCACCCCCGGCTGATGCCCGACTTCTGGGAGTTCCCCACGGTGTCGATGGGCCTGGGACCGATGAACGCGATCTATCAGGCGCGGTTCAACCACTACCTGGCCGACCGCGGGATCAAGGACACCTCCGATCAGCACGTGTGGGCGTTCCTCGGCGACGGCGAGACCGACGAACCCGAGAGCCGCGGACTGGCACACGTCGCGGCGCTGGAGGGTCTGGACAACCTGACCTTCGTCATCAACTGCAACCTGCAGCGCCTCGACGGCCCGGTGCGCGGCAACGGCAAGATCATTCAGGAGCTGGAGTCGTTCTTCCGCGGCGCGGGCTGGAACGTCATCAAGGTGGTCTGGGGCCGCGAGTGGGATGCGCTGCTGCACGCCGACAAGGACGGCGCGCTGGTGAACCTGATGAACACCACCCCCGACGGGGACTTCCAGACCTACAAGGCCAACGACGGCGCATACGTCCGCGACCACTTCTTCGGCCGCGACCCGCGCACCAAGGCGCTCGTCGAGCCGATGACCGACGCCGAGATCTGGAACCTCAAGCGCGGCGGGCACGACTACCGCAAGGTGTATGCCGCCTACCGCGCGGCGATGGAGCACAAGGGTCAGCCCACGGTGATCCTGGCCCACACCATCAAGGGCTACACCCTGGGCAAGCACTTCGAGGGCCGCAACGCCACCCACCAGATGAAGAAGCTGGCCCTGCAGGACCTCAAGGACTTCCGGGAGGCGCAGCGGATCCCGATCACCGACGCCCAGCTCGAGGAGAACCCGTACCTGCCGCCGTACTACCACCCCGGACCGGACGCACCCGAGATCCGCTACCTGCTCGACCGGCGCCGCACCCTGGGTGGGTTCCTGCCGGCGCGCCGCAACAAGACCAAGGTGTTGCCCCTGCCGCCCCGCGAGATCTACAAGTCGCTGAAGAAGGGCTCGGGCACCCAGTCGGTGGCCACCACGATGGCCATCGTCCGCACGTTCAAGGAAGTGTTGCGCGACAAGGAGATCGGCAAGCGCATCGTGCCGATCATCCCCGACGAGGCCCGCACCTTCGGGATGGACTCGTGGTTCCCGTCCTTGAAGATCTACAACCGCAACGGCCAGCTCTACACGGCGGTGGACGCCGAACTGATGTTGGCCTACAAGGAAAGCGAGATCGGCCAGATCTTGCACGAGGGCATCAACGAGGCCGGCTCGACGGCGTCGTTCACCGCAGTGGGCACCTCGTACTCCACCCACGACGAGCCGATGATCCCGGTCTACATCTTCTATTCGATGTTCGGCTTCCAGCGCACCGGTGACGGACTGTGGGCCGCCGCCGATCAGATGGCGCGCGGCTTCGCCCTGGGCGCCACCGCCGGGCGTACGACGCTGACCGGTGAAGGTCTTCAGCATGCCGACGGGCACTCGTTGCTGTTGGCGGCGTCCAATCCCGCGGTGGTGGCCTACGACCCGGCGTTCGCCTTCGAGATCGCCTACATCGTCGAGAGCGGACTGGCCCGGATGTACGGGACCGACCCGGAGAACGTCTTCTTCTACATCACCATCTACAACGAGCCCTACGTCCAGCCCGCCGAACCGGAGAACTTCGATCCCGCCGGACTGCTCAAGGGCATGTACCGATACCAGACGGCGCCGGAGTCCCGGTCCCACGTCGCCCAGATCTTGACCTCGGGGGTGGCGATGCCCGAGGCGCTGCGGGCGGCGGACCTGCTGGCCGCGGACTGGGACGTCGCCGCCGACGTGTGGTCGGTGACCAGTTGGAGCGAACTCAACCGCGATGGCGTGGCCGCAGAGAAGGACCTGCTGCGCCACCCCGACCAGCCCGCGCCGACCCCGTACGTCACCGAGGCGCTCGGCTCCACCGCGGGCCCGGTCGTCGCGGTCTCGGACTGGATGCGGGCGGTGCCCGAGCAGATCCGCCCCTGGGTCCCCAACACCTACGTCACCCTGGGCACCGACGGGTTTGGGTTCTCCGACACCCGACCCGCCGCCCGCCGCTACTACAACACCGATGCCGAGTCGGTGGTCGTCGCCGTCCTGCAGGCCCTGGCCCGCGACGGCGAGATCGACGCCTCGGTCGCGGTGACCGCCGCCAAGCAGTACCAAATCGACGACGTCCTGGCGGCGCCGGTGCAGACCTCCGATCCCGGGCCGGGCGCCTGACCCGTCGACGCTTGTAGGTATCGACCAAGATGGGGCGTACCTTTTAGGAGTGCCGGACAACGACGACATCGGTGACGACGGACCTGCGTCGGCCCTGGAGCTGTTGAACGCCGTACCCGAGTCACTGCTTCGCCGCATCAAGCAGTATTCGGGGCGGTTGTCCACCGAGGCCGTCCACGTGATGGGCGAACGGCTCGCCTTCTTCGCCGACCTGGAGGCGTCGCAGCGCGCCAGCGTCCAGCTGGTCGTGCAGACGGCCCTGGTCAACTTCGCGGAGTGGATGCGCGACCCACGCGGCGACGTCGGCTACACCGCGGAGGCATTCGCCCTGGTGCCTCAGGAGCTCACCCGCCGGATCGCGTTGCGGCAGACCGTCGACATGGTTCGCGTCACGATGGAGCACTTCGAGGACGCGGTCCCGATGCTCGGCCGCAACGACGACCAGCGGACCGCCCTCACCATCGGCATCCTGCGCTACAGCCGAAATCTCGCGTTCGCCGCGGCGTCGGGGTACGCCGACGCTGCCGAGGCACGCGGTGCATGGGATACCCGGATGGAGGCCAACGTGGTCGACGCCGTGGTCCGCGGCGACATCGGCCCGCAGCTTCAGTCTCAGGCCGCCGCCCTGAACTGGGACGCCACCGCGCCCGCCACGGTGCTCGTCGGATTCCCGCAGCCCGGCCGTGCGGACTTCGCCAGCGAGGACGTCCACGAGATCGTCACCCGCAACGGCCGGGCCGCGTTGTCGGACGTACACGGCACCTGGCTGGTCGCCATCGTGTCCGGCCACCTCGCCCCCACGGACAAGTTGCTCGGCGAACTACTCCAGGTGTTCGGCGCCGAGCCGGTAGTGATCGGACCCTTTGCGGCCTCACTGGTGGCCGCCCACTACAGCGCCGCCGAAGCCATCGCGGGCATGAATGCGGTCGCCGGCTGGAGCGGTGCACCGCGGCCGGTGTCCGCCCGCGAACTCCTACCCGAACGGGCGCTCCTGGGCGACCCATCGGCGATCGCCGCGCTCGACTCCGACGTGATGCGACCGCTCGCCGACGCCGGTCCGGCGCTGACGGAGACCCTGGACGCGTACCTCGATTCGGGAGGGGCGATCGAGGCGTGCGCGCGCAAATTGTTCGTTCATCCAAACACCGTCCGCTACCGCCTCAAACGCATCGCCGACTTCACGGGCCGCGATCCCACCCTGCCGCGCGACGCCTATGTTCTCAGGGTGGCGTCGACCGTCGGGCGACTCAGTCGGCAGACGACGCACGCCAGCACGGCAAACGCATCTGGAACCGAGATGACGGCCTGGCGGGGCTGACGACGTGCTTCGTTCGCCGGACGATAGGTCGCAATCCGATCTCGTTGCAGTCCCATCACATGCGCTTTTGTGGGATGTCCACAAAAACATAAGACCAGGTTCATAATCTCTTACACCACGCAAAACCGCTTTCACAGTGTTCTCTTAATTCGTGCCCCAAACACCCGTGCTTGCGCTGCTCGCTCCCGGACAGGGATCGCAGACTCCCGGCATGCTGTCACCGTGGCTCGAGCTGCCCGGCACGGACGAATACCTCGGGTCCTGGTCCGACGCCATCGGGCTGGATCTGGCCCGCCTGGGCACCTCGGCAACCGCCGAAGAGATCACCGACACGGCCGTCACCCAGCCGCTCGTCGTCGCCGCCACCCTGCTGGCCCATCGTGAGCTGACCGCGCGCGGCCTGCTTGCAGGTGCGGACGCCATCGTGGCCGGCCACTCCGTCGGTGAGATCGCCGCCTACGCCATCGCCGGAGTCCTCTCCGCCGACGACGCCGTGTGCCTGGCCGCGACCCGCGGCTCCGAGATGGCCAAGGCCTGCGCCATCGAGCCCACCGGCATGGCCGCCGTCCTCGGCGGTGACGAGGCCGAGGTGCTGGCCCGGCTCGAGGCCCTCGACCTGGTGCCCGCGAACCGCAACGCCGTCGGGCAGATCGTCGCAGCGGGCGCCGTGTCGGCGCTGGACAAGCTGGTCGAGGATCCGCCCGCCAAGGCGCGCGTTCGCAAGCTCGCCACCGCCGGCGCCTTCCACACCCACTTCATGGCGTCGGCGCTGGACGGCTACTCCGCCGCCGCTGACGCCGTCATCACGGGCGAACCGACTGGGACCCTGCTGTCCAACGCCGACGGCCGGCCGGTGACGTCGGCCGCCGATGCGATGACCAAGCTGGTCGCCCAACTGACCCGTCCGGTGCGCTGGGATCTGTGCACCGAGACCATCCGCCAGCGGGAGGTCGCCGCGATCGTCGAATTCCCGCCGGCGGGCACGTTGGTGGGCATCGCCAAAAGAGAACTTCGGGGTGTACCGACGTACGCCGTCAAGACCCCCGCAGACCTGGACGGGCTCGCCGAGCTCGCTTAGGCACATTTCCCGGCCCGCCGGGGAAGCCAATTCTCTCGGCTCCGCCGGGGATGACAACTCAATCCGGTGTTCCACGAGGGAGTGCCGGTTCGTGAAACAGAAACAGAAGGAGCCATAGTGGCCGCCAGCCAGGAAGAAATCATCTCGGGTCTCGCAGAGATCATCGAAGAGGTCACCGGCATCGAGCCGTCCGAGGTCACCCCGGAGAAGTCGTTCGTCGACGACCTCGACATCGACTCGCTCTCGATGGTGGAGATCGCGGTGCAGACCGAGGACAAGTACGGCGTGAAGATCCCCGACGAGGACCTCGCGGGCCTGCGCACCGTCGGTGACGTCGTCGCCTACATCCAGAAGCTGGAAGAAGAGAACCCCGAGGCTGCCGCCGCGCTGCGCGACAAGTTCACCTCGTGACCCGTCCTTCCACTGCTAACGGCGGTTTCCCCAGCGTGGTGGTGACTGCCGTCGAGGCGACTACTTCTATTGCTCCGGACATCGAGAGCACGTGGAAGGGCTTGCTGGCAGGAGAAAGTGGCATCCGCGTCCTCGACGACCCGTTCGTCGACAAGTGGGACCTGCAGGTCAAGATCGGTGGGCACCTCGCGGAGCCCCTCGATCCCCTGATGAGCCGCCTCGAGCACCGTCGCATGTCGTACGTGCAGCGGATGTCGAAGTGGGTCGGAAACCGCCTGTGGGAGTCCGCCGGACGGCCCGAGGTCGATCCCGATCGTTTCTCGGTCGTGATCGGCACGGGTCTCGGTGGCGGCGAGAAGATCGTCGAGATGTACGACGCGATGAACGAGGGCGGACCCCGCAAGGTGTCCCCGCTCGCCGTTCAGATGGTCATGCCCAACGGCGCGGCCGCGGTCGTGGGTCTCGAGCTGGGGGCCCGCGCCGGCGTCATCACGCCGGTGTCGGCCTGCTCGTCGGGGTCGGAGGCCATCGCTCACGCGTGGCGCCAGATCGTGATGGGTGACGCCGACTTCGCGGTCTGCGGTGGCGTGGAGGGCATGATCGAGGCGCTGCCGATCGCGGCGTTCTCGATGATGAGGGCCATGTCGACCAACAACGAGAATCCCGAGGGTGCCTCGCGGCCGTTCGACAAGAATCGTGACGGCTTCGTCTTCGGCGAGGCCGGGGCGATGATGATCATCGAGACCGAGGAGCACGCCCTGGCGCGCGGTGCCAAGCCGCTTGCTCGGGTCATGGGTGCCGGCATCTCGTCGGATGCCTTCCACATGGTGGCTCCTGCGCCGGACGGTCTGCGGGCCGGCCACGCGATGAAGCGGGCGATGGAGACGGCGGGTCTGTCCTCGAAGGACATCAACCACGTCAACGCGCACGCGACGTCCACCTCGATCGGCGACGTCGCCGAGGCGAACGCCATCCGGTCCGCCGGGGTGGAGCACGCCGCGGTCTACGCGCCGAAGTCGGCACTGGGTCACTCGATCGGCGCCGTCGGCGCCCTGGAGTCGATCCTCACGGTGCTGGCGCTGCGCGACGGGGTCATCCCCCCGACGCTCAACTACGAGACGCCCGACCCCGAGATCGATCTCGATGTCGTCGCGGGTGAGCCTCGATACGGCGACTACCAGTACGCCATCAACAACTCGTTCGGCTTCGGTGGACACAATGTCGCCCTGGCCTTCGGGCGGTACTGAGCCACCGAACAGGCAGCGGAAGGACATGCAGCGTTGATCCGTAAGGCTCGCGTTTCCACCGGGAGCGGTCTCCCCAACGTGGTCGTCACTGGCTTCGCCATGACGACCGCGTTGGCGACCGACGCCGATGGCACCTGGAAACGTCTGCTGGACGGCGAGAGCGGCATCCGCACGCTGGACGACTACTTCATCGACCTCTACGACCTTCCGGTCCGCATCGGGGGTCATCTGCTCGAGGACTTCGAGAGCGAGCTGACACCCGAGGAACTGCAGGGATTGTCCTACCTGCAGAAGATGTCGACCGTCGTCGGCAGGCGCGCCTGGGAGAGTGCCGGGCTCGCCAGAGGTCGACACCCGGCGACTGATGGTGTCGATCGGCACCGGCATGGGGAGCAGTGAGGAACTGCTCTACGCCTACGACGGCATGCGCGAGAAGGGCCTGTCGGCCGTCTCGCCGTTGGCCGTGCAGAAGTACGTGCCCAACTCCCCCGCCGCGGCGGTCGCCCTCGATCGGCGCGCCAAGGCAGGCGTGATCACCCCGGTGTCGGCGTGCGCGTCGGGCAGCGAGGGCATCGCCAACGCCTGGCGCAACATCGTGCTCGGGGAAGCCGACGTCGCCATTTGCGGTGGCGTCGAGACCAGGATCGAGGCGGTGCCGATCGCGGGCTTCGCCCAGATGCGCATCGTGCTGTCGACCACCAACGAGGATCCGGCCGGAGCCTGCCGCCCGTTCGACAAGGACCGCAACGGCTTCGTGTTCGGCGAAGGTGCCGGGCTGATGGTCCTCGAGACCGAGGAGCACGCCCTGGCGCGCGGCGCCAACATCATCGCGCGCCTGATGGGTGCCGCGGTGACCTCCGACGGGTACCACATCGTGGCCCCCGACCCGACGGGTGACCAAGCGGGTCGGGCGATCACCCGGGCCATCCAGCTCGCCGGGCTCGATCCGAGCGACATCGACCACGTCAACGCCCACGCGACCGGGACGCAGGTCGGCGACGTGGCCGAGGGCAAGGCCATCAACAACGCGCTGGGCGACAACCGGCCCGCGGTCTACGCACCGAAGTCGGCGCTGGGCCACTCCGTCGGTGCCACCGGCGCGGTCGAGTCCATCCTCACCGTGATGGCGCTGCGGGACGGCGTCGTCCCCCCCACACTGAACCTGCGAAACCTCGATCCCGAGATCGATCTGGACGTCGTCGCAGGCGAACCCCGGCACGGCACCTACGAATACGCAATCAACAATTCCTTCGGATTCGGCGGGCACAACGTCGCGATCGCCTTCGGGAAGTACTGAGATCAGGAGATACAGATGACCACGATGGCGCCCGACACCGTAGACGAATCAGTCGACCCTCGCGATCCGCTGCTGCGCCTGCGCGCCTTCTTCGACGACGGCACCGTGGAGCTGCTCCACGAGCGGGACCGCTCGGGCGTGCTCGCTGCGTCCGGCGCCGTCAATGGCGTTCGCACCATTGCGTTCTGCACCGACGGCACCGTGATGGGCGGCGCGATGGGCGTCGACGGGTGCCGCCACATCGTCAACGCCTACGACACCGCCATCGAGGAGCAGAGCCCGATCGTCGGCATCTGGCATTCCGGTGGAGCCCGACTGGCCGAGGGCGTCAAGGCGCTGCACGCCGTCGGCTTGGTCTTCGAGGCGATGATCCGGGCGTCGGGCTACATCCCGCAGATCTCCGTGGTCGTCGGATTCGCCGCCGGCGGCGCGGCTTACGGGCCCGCGCTCACCGACGTCGTCATCATGGCGCCCGAGGGCCGCGTGTTCGTCACCGGCCCCGACGTGGTCCGCAGCGTCACCGGCGAGGACGTCGACATGGCCTCGCTCGGTGGCCCCGACACCCACCACAAGAAGTCCGGCGTGTGCCACATCGTCGCCGACGACGAAAACGACGCGTACGAGCGCGGCCGTCGCCTGATCGGATTGTTCTGCCAGCAGGGGCATTTCGACCGCACGAAGGCCGAGGCAGGCGACACCGACCTGCGCGCCCTGCTGCCGGATTCGGCGCGCCGCGCGTACGACGTGCATCCCCTGGTCTCGGCACTGCTCGACGACGAGACGCCATTCGACGAGTTCCAGGCCAAGTGGGCGCCGTCCATGGTGGTCGGCCTCGGCCGGTTGGCCGGCCGGTCGGTGGGCGTGCTGGCGAACAACCCGCTGCGCCTCGGCGGCTGCCTGAACTCCGAGAGTGCCGAGAAGGCAGCACGATTCGTCCGCCTCTGCGATGCGTTCGGCATCCCGATCGTCGTGATCGTCGACGTTCCCGGCTACCTCCCCGGCGTCGACCAGGAGTGGGGTGGCGTCGTGCGCCGCGGCGCGAAGCTGCTGCACGCGTTCGGTGAGTCGTCGGTCCCGCGCGTGACGCTCGTGACCCGCAAGATCTACGGCGGCGCCTACATCGCGATGAACTCCCGCTCCCTGAACGCCACCAAGGTGTTCGCGTGGCCGGACGCCGAGGTCGCCGTCATGGGCGCCAAGGCCGCGGTCGGCATCCTGCACAAGCGCAAGCTGGCCGCTGCCGCCCCCGAGGACCGCGAGGCCCTGCACGAGGAATTGGCCGCCGAGCACGAGCGCATCGCGGGCGGTGTGGACAGCGCCATCGAGATCGGCGTCGTCGACGCCAAGATAGATCCCGCGCACACCCGCAGCGTGCTGACCCAGGCGCTGGCCGAGGCACCGGCGCGCCGCGGTCGCCACAAGAACATCCCCCTGTAAGTCAACCGAGACTCGCGCGGGCGAGCATCTCCTCGGCGCACGACAGCGCCCGCTCCCGATCCGCTGCCACCAGGCCGATGCGGGTCCGGCGGTCCAGGATGTCGTCGACCGACAGCGCGCCCTCGTGGGTGATGGCGTACTCGAATTCCGCTCGGGTGACGTCGATTCCGTCGGCCACCGTCGCGTTCGGCCGTTCGCAGGTGGCGCGCGCGATGACGTTGGGTGCCTCCGCGCCGTAGCGGGCCACCAGTGACGACGGCAGGTCGGCGGCCGAGCGCAAGGTCGACACCGGGTTGGCGGGCGCACCGACCAGGGGCAGGTTGCGGGTCCGGCACGCCCCGGCCGGTAGGAGGCGCAGCGTCACCGCGCGGTCGAGGACGTCCTGCGCCATGTACCGGTACTCCGTGAGCTTTCCGCCGATCACGCTGAGGACGCCTGCCGCCGACTCGACGACCGCGTGGTCCCGGGAGACGTCCGCGGTGGGACCGGAGCCGGTGTCGATCAGCGGCCTCAGTCCGGCGTAGGCGCCGACGACGTCATCGGTGGTCAGCGCCACGTCGAGCGCGGTGTTCACGGTGTCGAGCAGGAACGCCACCTCCGCCGCCGTGGGCTCGGGCACGTCGGGAATGGGTCCGGGCGCGTCCTCGTCGGTGAGTCCCAGGTACACCCGGCCGAGTTGTTCGGGCATTGCGAAGACGAATCGGTTGGTCTCGCCGGGGATCGGAACCGTAAGCGCGGCAGTGGGATTGCCGAACGTCGCGGCGTCGAACACCAGGTGCGTGCCCCGGCTGGGGCGCAGCCTGATCGACGGATCCACCTCGCCGGCCCAGACACCGGATGCGTTGATCACCGCGCGGGCCGCCACCGCAGCGGTCTCGCCGGTCAGCTGGTCGGTCAGGCGAACCGACGTGCCGGTGGCCTCGGACGCGGCGACGCGGGTGAGGATGCGCGCGCCATGCTGGGCCGCGGTGCGGGCGACGGCGATCACCAGCCGGGCGTCGTCGATGAGCTGTCCGTCGTAGGCCAGTACGGCGCCGTCGAGGCCCGTTCGCCGCACCGTCGGCGCCAGTTCGATCGCCCGGGCGGCGTTCACCCGGCGCGACCTCGGCAGGGTCGCGGCCGGCGTACCCGCCAACCTCCGCAGCCCGTCGCCCGCGCTGAAGCCCACCCGGACCAACGCGCGCGACGCCACACTCATCGACGGCAGCAGCGGCACCAGTTGCGGCATCGCCGTGACGAGGTGAGGGGCGTTCCGGGTCATCAGGATCCCGCGTTCCGCGGCACTGCGGCGCGCGATGCCGACGTTGCCCGTCGCCAGGTAGCGCAGGCCGCCGTGGACCAGTTTCGAGCTCCACCGGCTGGTGCCGAAGGCGAGGTCGTGCTTCTCGGCCAGCACGACCGACAGCCCACGTGCCGCCGCGTCGAGCGCGATGCCCGCGCCGGTGATGCCACCGCCGATGACGACGACGTCGACCCGGGCGGTGTCACCGACCGCGGCGAGGTCGGCGGCCCGGCGGCCGGCGTTGAGCGCGGTCGCGGTGGCGGGGGCCGTCATGGCTTGAGGTATCCGTCCAGTGCCAAGGTCAGTTCGGTGACCAACTCGTCGGCGGGCAGCATCGACTCGACCATCTGCGCCGAGAGGATGGTCGACTGGGTGATGAGCAGGCTCATCGTCGCGAGTTGCCGTCCGTCGCCGGAACGCACGCTGCCCTGGTCCTGAGCGGACTTGATCTCGCCCGCGACGGTGTCCAGGAGGATCTGCTGGCTGGTGCCGAGGCGTTCGGAGAGATAGAACATCGCGAGGTCGGACGCCTGATGCAGGACCGTCATGATCACGTCGTCGCGGCGCACCCGTCGCGCCACCCCGACGATGCGCTCGACGAGCAGTCTGCGACCGACGCCCGCGCTGGGTACGGCGTCGAGGGCATGAGTGATCCGCCTGGTCAGCAGGGCGGCGAGGATCGACCGGGCGTCGGGAAAGCGTCGATACACAGTCGGCCTGCTGATTGCCGCGCGGCGGGCGATCTCGGCGAGGGTGACCCGGTCGACGCCGTACGCCAGCACGCAGTCGGCAGCCGCGTCGAGGATGCGGTCCTCGATGGACGTCGGCCGATCGTCGTTACTGATTGACATGATCTGTAATACTGTAACGCATGATTCGATCGGACGACCAGTTGTTGCCTCCCATGGCGTGGAACGGCTGGGGCGACCCGGCGGCAGCCAAACCACTGTCCGAGGCGATCCGCACGCTGCTGGTTCAAGCCCTCGGGGTCGCGGCCCTAGCCGAGCCCGCCCCCGACGCCGATGAGGTCCGGGTGCGGCCGTCCGCCCTGTCGGACGCGGATCGCCACGCCTTTACCGCCATCGTCGGTGCGGCGTACTGCGTCTCCGACGACTACGGCAGGCTGTTGCGCGCGGGCGGCAAGTCGACCCTGGACCTGTTGCGCCGCAAGGACTTTGGCGTACAGGATGCGCCCGACGCGGTGCTACTGCCCGCCGACGAGGACCAGATCACGGGGATCCTGAGACACTGTGCGCGACGCAGCATCGCCGTCGTGCCGTTCGGTGGTGGGACCAGCGTGGTCGGCGGCCTCGACCCCCTTCGCGGCGACTTCAGCGCCGTGGTGTCGTTGGATCTGCGCCGCCTCGACCAGCTGCACGCGATCGACGACGTCTCCGGCGAAGCAGACCTCGGCGCCGGGCTGACGGGTCCCGCGGCCGAGAAACTGCTTGGCGCGCATGGCTTCTCGCTTGGTCACTTTCCGCAGAGCTTCCAGTTCGCCACCATCGGCGGGTTCGCGGCGACCCGCTCCTCCGGTCAGGACTCTGCTGGCTACGGGCGCTTCGACGACATGGTCTGCGGGCTGCGCGCGGTCACCCCTGCCGGAGTCCTCGACGTCGGTCGGGCGCCGGCGTCGGCCGCAGGGCCCGACCTACGCCAGCTCCTGCTGGGCTCCGAGGGCGCGTTCGGCGTGATCACCCGCGTGCGGGTGCGGGTGCATCCCCTCCCGGCGGCGACCAGCTACGAGGCCTGGTCGTTCCCCGACTTCGCCACCGGGGCAACCGCCTTGCGCGCAGTCGTGCAGAACGGCACCGGCCCCACCGTCATCCGGTTGTCCGACGAGGCCGAGACGGGGGTGAATCTCGCGACCACTGAGACGATCGGCGAAAAGACCGTCAGCGGCGGGTGTTTGGCGATCACCGCGTTCGAGGGGACCGCCGCTCACGTCGAGAGCCGGCATGCCGAGACCCGGGCCGTGTTGCAGGCACACGGCGGTACCAGCCTCGGCGAGGAGCCCGCGAAGGCGTGGGAGCACGGCCGCTTCGGTGCGCCCTATCTGCGCGACTCCCTGCTGGCCGCCGGTGCGCTGTGCGAGACGTTGGAGACCGCGACGACGTGGTCCAACGTGCCCGCGCTCAAGGCCGCCGTCACCGAGGCGCTGACCACCGCCCTGGCCGACACCGGCACGGCGGCCCTGGTGCTGTGCCACATTTCGCACGTGTATCCGACCGGGGCCTCGCTGTACTTCACCGTCGTGGCGGCACAGCGGGGCAACCCGATCGAGCAGTGGCGCACGGCGAAGGCAGCCGCGTCAGATGCCATCGTGCGCACCGGTGGAACCATCACCCACCACCACGCCGTCGGCGCGGACCATCGGCCGTGGCTGGGAGCGGAGATCGGCGATCTGGGCGTCGAGGTGCTGCGGGCCGTCAAGGCGGTGCTCGATCCCCACGGAATCCTCAACCCGGGCAAGCTGATTCCGTGATGCGGACGCGAGGAGTGACATGACGGGGGTCGGTCGGGTGACCGTGCTGACCAATCCCGCGTCGGGACACGGCGGCGCCACCCAGATCGCGCAGCGAGCCGTCGCGCGGTTGAATCACCGCGGGCTCGACGTAGTGGCCATCGCAGGCACCGACGCCGACCACGCGCGACGACTGGTCGAGGGCGCGCTTGAGCGCGGCATGGACGCCCTCGTCGTCGTCGGCGGTGACGGCATCGTCGCACTCGCTCTGCAGGTGCTGGCGCAGACCGACATTCCGCTTGCCATCATTCCCGCGGGCACCGGCAACGACCACGCCCGCGAATTTGGCATTCCCACCAAGGATCCGGAGGCTGCGGCCGACGTCGTCGTCGACGGCGTGGTCGAGACCGTCGATCTGGGTCGTATCAAAGGCGCCGACGGCACCGACCGCTGGTTCGGCACCGTGATGGCCGCCGGGTTCGACTCCCTGGTGACCGACCGAACCAACCGGATGCGATGGCCGCACGGCCGGATGCGGTACAACGTGGCGATGGTCGCGGAGATCTCCAAGCTCCGGCTACTGCCGTTCCGGTTGACGTTCGACGGCGAGGAGCTGATGACCGAGCTGACCCTGGCAGCGTTCGGCAACACCCGCAGCTACGGCGGCGGCATGCTGATCTGCCCGGGCGCCGACCACTCGGACGGCATGATCGACGTGACGATGGTGCAGTCGGCGTCGCGCACCAAGCTGATCCGCCTGTTCCCCACGGTGTTCAAGGGCACGCACGTCGACCTGAAGCAGGTGCGGACGGCCCGGGCGCGGGTGATCACCGTCGACTGCCCGGGGATCAACGCCTACGCCGACGGCGAGTACGTCTGCCCGCTGCCGGTCGAGGTGTCGGCGGTGGGTGGCGCACTCCGCATCCTGCGGCCCACCTAAGCCCCCGAGAGTGTCATCACGCAAAGGAAGTGCGAGTGAGCGCCTGCGTGATGGCACTCTCGAGGGGACGGCCGGACGCGAGCGGCTAGCCGACCCCGCGATTGAGCCACGTGATCTCGCCGGTGTCGCCACCACCGCGGAAGGCCTCGAGCGCCTCGTCCCACGCGGTGCCCAGCACGGTGTCCATCTCGGCGGCCATGGCGTCCGCGCCGGAGGACATCAAGGCGCGGAGGCGCATCTCCCCGACCATCACGTCGCCGTTGGCGCTCATCACGCCGCTCCACAGCCCCAGCTGCGGGGTGTGGCACCACCGATGGCCGTCCACGCCCTCACTCGGATCCTCGGTGACCTCGAAGCGGAGCACCGACCATGACCTCAGCGCATTCGCCAACGCCGCTCCGGTGCCGACGGGACCGACCCAGTTGGTGACAGCACGAAGCTGCCCAGGCATCGCGGGCTGCGGCGTCCACTTGAGGTTGGCCTTCGCCGACAGGGTCGACGAAAGCGCCCACTCCACGTGTGGACATACCGCCGCGGGCGAGGCGTGGACGTACACCACACCGGTGGCCGTGTCGGCGAACTGGTTCGACGCACGCATCATCTGCTCCTTCGGCTCCAATAGGGACGTCTTCCCCGACGACCTGGTGCGAGCCAAGAAGAGGCAGTTGTTTCGTGCGTGTCTATTGTGCCCTCTGGGGCAGGTGTTGCGCTAGTCTGTCCCGAATTCTCTCAGCACTCCATCAGAGATGGCGGGCCAGAGCGGGTGCGCCCAGTCGCCGAAATCCCGGTCGGTCAGCACCACCAAGGCCAGGTCAGCGGCCGGATCGACCCAGATGAACGTGCCCGACTGACCAAAGTGCCCGAACGTGCCGCCATCGTTGAGCGACCCCGTCCAGTGCGGCGACTTGCCGTCGCGCAGTTCGAAACCGAGGCCCCAGTCGTTCGGCCGCTGAGAGCCGTACCCGGGCAGCACGCCCGCGAGCCCGGGAAATTGCACCGCCTTGGCGTCGTCGTGCATCTGCGCCGACACCAAGGCGGGACGCAGCAGCTCGACGGCGAAGCACGACAGGTCGGCGACCGACGACTCTCCCCCGAACCCCGCCGCCTCCGCACCGCCGGCCAGCGCGGACGCGCCCATGCCGAGCGGTTCGAAGACCGCCTCGGCGAGATACCGGTCGAACGGAATCTCCGACGCCGCCTCCACGGCCGCGGCGAGCACGCCGAAGCCCTCGTTCGAGTAGATGCGGCGCGTGCCGGGTTCGGCGATGACGTCGCCCGACCGCATGGACAAACCCGAGGCGTGCGCCAGCAGGTGCCGCACGGTCGAGCCCGGCGGCCCGGCCGGGGTGTCGAGGTCGACGACGCCCTCCTCCACCGCCACCTGAGCCGCGCGGGCGACGAGCAACTTCGTCACCGACGCGAGGGCAAAGGCGCGGGCCGCGTCCCCGTGGGACGCGAGGACACCACCGGGCCCCACCACCGCCGCCGCGGCATTGGTGACCGGCCAGTCGGCGATGACGTCGAGAGCTGACATGCGAAAAGAGCCTAGTGCGGAGCCAGTCGACGCCAGATCGCCGCCACGTGCCGCGCGTCCGTGCCGCAGCAGCCGCCGAACACGGTGGCCGAGGGCAGCCGATCGCGCAGGGCCGCGGTGGCGGAGCCGAAGGCGTCGGGGTCGCCCTCGTCGAGGTCCTCGGCCTCGTCCAGTTCGGCGTGACTCCTCGTCGAGGCGTTCAGTCGCAGACCGCCCAGCCGCCGGAGCCACGGACCGACGTCGTCGAAGGTCGACGCCAGGTGGTTCGGGTGGGCGCAGTTGACCATGAAGTAGGCCGCGCCGCCGGCGGTGTCGGCGTCGACCTGCTCGACGGCTGCCCGCAGGGACTGTCCCGTCGACAGTCGCCCGTCGGTCTCCACCGTGAACGAGACCGCCACGGGAACGTCGGCCGCCGCCGCGGCTCTGACGATGCCGACGGCCTCCGCGGCGTCGTTGATCGTCACAGCCGTGACCAGATCGGCGGTGGTCGCGGCGAACGACGCGAGCTGCGGCGCGTGGTAGTCCTGCGCCTCGGCGGCGGTCATCGCCTGCTCGCGCGGCCCGACGCAACCGCTGACCACCGCAATGATCCCGTCCGCGGCCGCCGCCGCGCGCACCTCCTCGGCGAGCTCGATCGCCTGCCGGTTGAGGATGTCGAGCTGGCTGGACGAAAAGCCAAGGCGGGCAGCCCAATCCGAGTTGGCTCGCCACGTCGGCGCCTCGACGACGAAGCCGGCGCCGTGGCGTCGGGCGACGTCGAGGTAGCCCGCGTAGTAGCGGTGCAGCAGGTCGCGGGTGTCAGCGTTCTGCAGCAGGGGGAACGCCGCGAAGCTCGGCAGCTCGACTCCGTGGTGGAACACCAGGTCGGTCTCGAGACCCCCGTCGGTGACGAACATCTGGTCACCGGTGAGTTGGGGCAACGGCCGCCGCCCGGTCACGACAATTGAACCGATCGCTTCGCCAAACCCATCCAGAAGCCGTCGACGACCTGTCTCGGCACCTGCTCGGGATCGCTCGAGGCCCCGAGGGCGACGAACAGCGGCGCGAAGTGCTCGATGGTCGGGTGTGCATACGGCATCCCCGGCGCCGTGGCGCGGAAGTCCAGCAGCGCGTCCAGATCACCGGCGGCGAACCGTTCGGCCGCCCACTCGTCGAATTCCCTCGACCATCCCGGCGCCGTGGCGTCCGGCGTCGGGTCGGTGAGGAACGGCAAGCCGTGCGTGGTGAACCCGGATCCGATGATCAGCACGCCCTCCTCGCGCAGCGGCCGCAGCCGCGCGCCGAGCTCGAGGAGCCGCTGCGGGTCGAGCGTCGGCATCGACATCTGCAGCACCGGTATCTCCGCCTCGGGGTACATCACCGTAAGCGGCACGTAGGCGCCGTGATCCAGTCGGCGGTTGGGGTCGTGGGCGACGGTCTCGCCGTCGGGCATCAGCGCCTCCACCCGCCGGGCCAGTTCGGGCGCACCCGGCGCGTCGTAGGTCACGTCGTAGTAGCGCTGCGGAAAACCCCAGAAGTCGTACGTGAGTGCGGTTTTGGTGGTGGTCGAGCCGATGGTCAACGGAGCAGCCTCCCAGTGTGCGGACACCACCAGGATCGCGCCGGGTCGCGGCAACTCCGCCGACCACTCGACCAACTGCGACACCCACCTCTCGTCGTCGACCAGTGGCGGTGCCCCGTGGGACAGGAACAGCGCGGGGATCACCGACCAAGGATGACACCTCGGCGGCTAGGTTGTAGCCCATGAGTCAGACGGTGCGCGGTGTCATCTCCCGATCCAAGAAGCAGCCAGTGGAACTGGTGGACGTCGTCATTCCCGACCCGGGCCCCGGCGAGGTCGTGGTCGACGTCATCGCCTGCGGGGTCTGCCACACCGACCTGACCTACCGCGAGGGCGGCATCAACGACGAGTACCCCTTCCTGCTCGGCCACGAAGCCGCCGGCACCGTCGAGTCGATCGGCGAGGGCGTCACCAACGTCGAGGTCGGCGACTTCGTCATCCTCAACTGGCGTGCGGTGTGCGGGCAGTGCCGGGCCTGCAAGCGCGGCCGGCCCTGGTACTGCTTCAACACCCACAACGCCGCGCAGAAGATGACCCTGACCGACGGCACCGAACTCACCCCGGCCCTTGGCATCGGCGCCTTCGCCGACAAGACCCTGGTCCACGAAGGACAGTGCACCAAGGTCGATCCCGAGGCCGACCCCGCCGTCGCGGGCTTGCTCGGCTGCGGGGTGATGGCCGGCCTCGGGGCAGCCATCAACACCGGCAACGTCGGTCGCAACGACACCGTCGCGGTGATCGGGTGCGGCGGCGTGGGCGACGCCGCCATCGCCGGGGCCGCGCTGGTCGGGGCCCGCCAGATCATCGCCGTGGACACCGACGACCAGAAACTGAACTGGGCGCGCGACTTCGGCGCCACCCACACCATCAACAGCCGGAAGCTTGCCGCCGGAAAAGACCTGGTCGAAACCATCCAGGACCTCACCGACGGCAACGGCGTCGACGTCGTCATCGACGCGGTCGGGCGCCCCGAGACCTGGAAGCAGGCGTTCTACGCCCGCGACCTGGCCGGCACCGTCGTGCTGGTCGGCGTCCCCACCCCCGACATGACCCTGGAGATGCCGCTGGTGGACTTCTTCTCTCGCGGCGGCTCACTGAAGTCCTCCTGGTACGGCGACTGCCTGCCCGAACGCGACTTCCCCACCCTCATCAGCCTCTACCGCCAGGGCCGACTTCCGCTGGAGAAGTTCGTCTCCGAACGCATCGGCCTCGACGGGATCGAAGACGCCTTCCACAAGATGCACGCCGGTGAGGTCCTGCGCTCCGTGGTGATCCTCTGATGAGCGCTTGCGCGAAGAAGGGATACTGATGATGGCCACCAACATCGAGCGCCTGGTCACCAGTGGCACCTTCGAACTCGACGGGGGCAGCTGGGACGTCGACAACAACATCTGGATCGTCGGTGACGACACCAACGTCGTCGTCTTCGACGCCGCCCACACCGCCGCACCCATCATCGACGCCGTCGCGGGCCGCAACGTGGTCGCCGTGGTGTGCACCCACGGCCACAACGACCACGTCACCGTCGCCCCCGAGCTCGGCACCGCCCTGGACGCCCCGGTGTTCCTCCACCCGGCCGACGACGTGCTGTGGCGAATGACGCACCCCGACGACGACTTCCACGCCGTCACCGACGGTCTGGTGCTGCACGCCGGGGAGGTGGAACTGCGTGCCCTGCACACCCCGGGCCACTCACCCGGTTCGGTCTGCTGGTACTCCCCCGACCTGGGTGCGGTGTTCAGCGGCGACACCCTGTTCCAAGGCGGACCCGGCGCGACGGGCCGCTCCTACTCCGACTTCCCCACCATCCTGGAGTCGATCAAGGACCGCCTCGGCACGCTGCCCGGCCCCACCGTGGTCTACACCGGGCACGGCGACACCACCACCATCGGCGACGAGATCGTGCACTACGACGACTGGGTCACCCGCGGCAGCTAGAGCTCGTCGAGCACCCGCTTCTTCTCGACCTCGTACTCGTCCTTGGTGAGCGCCCCCGAGTCACGCAGGCGCGCAAGCGAATTGAGCTGCTCGATCCTGATGCCCTGGGCGCCTGAGGTGAAGGAGGCCGGCGTCGACGGGACCGCTCGGATGGGTGACGACACCTCGTCGATCCCGCTCCACGCCGGGACGGCGAATTGCCGTCGCCTCGTCCGTGCCGCCCAGATCCGCACGATCACCAGGTCGACGGCGGCGAACCCGAACACCGCCGCGAAGATCCACGGCAGGCTGCCGTAGCTGCTGCCGCGGCCGAACGCGAGTCCCGGGTTCAGATAGGCGCTGACGTTTCCGTCCAGCTTGACGTCGTAGGTGCCGCCGGTCGGGACGTGCAGGTAGCCGATCCGCACCCGGGCGTCGTTGTTCACCGTCGTCGTGCTGCCGTAGTCCTCGGTCAGCTGGGCGTCGACGCCGTCCGGCCCGGTGATGCGGTACTTCAACGGCGGTACCGGCAGTCCGTTGCCGCTGCCGCCGACGAGCACGGTGTGAAAGGTGACGGTCACGTCGCCCGCGGGCAGCGCCAGTCTGCTCGAACCGGGGATCGGAACCTCGCCGTAGGCGTCGTACTCGTCGAACACGAAGGCGTTGAGGATGAGCGCGACCACGAAGCCGATGCCGGCGGCGACCATCGTCAGCACGGCGACGACGGTGAGGATCCGAGGCGCCCTCGAGCTCTTCATGAACCGCAGTCTGTCACGTCGACGCGCCAGACGGGCTACCGTTCGAGGTATGCCCGAATCGAGCGTGGTGGTGCAGCCCGAGCCCATGGACAGCGGCTCGTACACCGCCGCATCGCGGCTGCAGGCCGCCGGATTGCGGCGGGCGATAACGCTTTTCGAACACGCCGCGGAGGTGGTGCCGCTGCCCCGATCACCGCGGCCGGTGGTGATCGCCGACTACGGCGCCGCAACCGGGCACAACTCGCTGCTTCCCATCGGGGCCGCGATCGCCGTGCTGCGCAGGCGGACCCGGCCCGAGCACTCGGTCCTCGTCACTCACACCGACGTGCCCGACAACGACTTCACCGAACTCTTCCGCACTCTGAGCGACGATCCCGACTCCTACCTCAAGAGTGACCAATCGTCGTTCGCCTCGGCGGTGGGGCGGTCCTTCTACTCGCAGATCGTGCCGTCCAACAGCGTGAACCTGGCGTGGTCGGCGTGGTCGATCCAGTGGCTGCGCCGCACTCCCATGCCGGTGCCCGACGCGGTACTGGTGGCGCGCAGCCGCGACGAGGCGGTTCGCGGCGCGTATGCCAGGCAGGCAGCGCACGACTGGCACGAGTTCGTCGCCTTCCGCGGTCGCGAGCTCACCCCGGGCGGCCGGCTGGTGGCCATGACGATGGCGCTCGCCGACGACGGCGACTTCGGCTATGCGCCTCTGCTGGACGCCATCTCCGACACGCTGACCGAACTGGTGGCGCGCGGTGTGCTGTCCGACGACGAATCGGCGGGCATGTCGATTCCGATCGTCGGGCGCCGCGCCAGTGACTTCCTCTCGCCGTTCGCGCCGTCGGGCACCTTCGAGAAGCTGACCGTCGAACACCTCGAGGTGTTCGACGGAGCCGACCGGTTCTGGGCGCAGTACCGGCTCGACGGGAAGTCGCAACCGTTCGGCGTCCGCTGGGCGACGTTCCTGCGCTTGGCGGTGTTCCCCACCTTGGCCGCCCGACTGCCCGCCGAACGCCGGCCCGCGTTCCTCGACGACCTCACCTCCGGGGTGGCCCAGCGGTTGGCTGCCTCACCGGCCGAGGTGCGAATCCCGTTGGCGGTGGCGGTGGTCGAGAAGAAGCAGCGCGTGCACCATTGATCGCCGGGCGCCTCAGGGCGTCATCTCGTAGGCGCCGTCGTAGGCCCGGACGCGCTCCCACACGCGGTCGAAGCGCGCGGCATCGGCCACCGGCTTGCGGATCGCCCCCAGCGCCCAGTCCTGCTGCGCCCGGGTCGACGTCGGCTTGCCTTGCAGCGCAACGGCATAGCCGTTGAAGTCGTTGATTTGGAAGGCGAAGATCTGATCGACGATGTCGTCGTCGAGGCCGGTGAGGGCCGCCTGCTCGAGGATCAGCTGGCCGTACACGATCAAGGAGAACAGGTGCCCGACGTTCAGCAGGAAGTCCAGATCGCCGGCCTGCTCGGCGTCTGGCGCCGCCGTCAGCAGCAGGTCCCGGAACGCCTGCGCCTGCTGGTAGAAACGCTCGACGTTGGGAATCCGAACGTGCTGCTCGTAGGCCGGGGTCCAGTCGGCGAACTGGATCTGGCCCGCACCGCGGGTGGGCCCCTGCTTCCAGAAGAAGGTGTCGTCCGCGGCGTCGTTGCGCGTCGGAATGTCCGGGTACGCCTTCGGATTGAGCATGTAGTTCGGCATGAACTTCAGCACCAGGCCGACGTTGACGTGCACGGTGCCCTCCAGTCGCGGCAGGCACCCGATCAACTGGGCGACCTCGCGGAACATGGTGTTCTTCTCGTAGCCCTTCGCGGCGATCACGTCGTGCAGGGCGCGCATCACGGTCTCGCCCTCCATGGTGACCTTGGCCTTGGTCATCGGGTTGAACAGCAGGTAGCGCCGGTCGTCCAGGCTGGCGCTGCGGAAATAGTCGACCGCCCGCCGGCTGAACGCCTTCATCGCGATCATCCGGGAGTAGGCGTCGACGAAGTTGGCCCGGACGTGACCGAAGTCGGTCACCGGGTTGCCGTACAGAATCCTGTTCTGCGCGTGAGTGATTGCCTCGTAGAACGCGTGCTCGCACATTCCGATGGACGACGAGCACAGGTTGAACTTGCCGACGTTGACGGTGTTGAGCGCCGCACTGAACGCCTCCACGCCGGTGTGCAGAATGTCCTCGGCGCGCACCGGATAGTTCTCCAGCCGGAACGTGCTGACGTAGATCTGCATGTGCACGACGTTGTCGATGAGGTGGTAGTTCTCGTGGCGGCTGTCCGCGGCGAAGAACACGTACGCGTCCTGGCCTTCGACGTCGCCACGCCGGCCGAACACCGACACCAGGCTGGCGACGTTGCCGTTGCCGATGTAGTACTTCTCCCCCGAGGCGCGGTAGAGGATCCCGTTGGCCACGTCCTCCTCGCTGGCGGGGGTCAGCACCATGTCGGTGCTGTACACGTCGGCCCCGTGCTCGCGCTCGGAGAGCCCGAAGGCCATCACCTCACCGGCCTCGAGGTCGTCGGCGGCCCTCAGCTTGGCGTCCTTGTTCTCGCTCTGCCAGACCGGCCCCAGCCCGAGGATGGTGACCTGCTCGGTGTACCAGTACGTCAGCCCGTAGAAGCCGAGGATCTCGGCCAACGCGGCATTGCGGGCGCCGTCCCACCGCTTGTCGGGGCTGCCGTTCGAGAACTCCGACGGCGTCAGGAACGTGGCGAAGACCTTCTCCCGCTTGACGAACTCGACGAAGTCCGCCGGCCACTGCGCCTTGAGGTCGTCGTCGAGGATGCGCTTCTTCCCCTGGCCCTCGAAGAAGTCGATGGTGGCCCGCAGCAGTCTGCGGGTCTCGGCGTCGTACTCCTGCGGGTCGTAGGTGTGGGGGTCGAACAGCAGGCCGTCTGTGGTGTGCACGCATTGCTCCTAGGGTTGGGCCGGTTGGATCGGTGCCGGAACGAACGGCAGACCGGGGATGGTCTGGTAGGGCAGCGTCGGGATCACCGGCTGCTGGGTCGATGACGGAGGCGGTTGGGTCACCGTGACGGTCGACGGTGCCGACGTGCTCGGCGCCGGGGCGTCGGTGGTCGACGGCGGGGGCGGGGGCGGCGTCTCGGAAGGCGCGGTCGACGGGGGCGGCGCCTGGGTCACCGTCACCGGCGGCGGTGGGGGCGCCTGCCGGAGGACGGTCTGCTCGGGAGCCTGCGTCGCGGGCGGGGGTGCCTCCGACGACGGTGGCGGCGCCTCGGCGGGAGGGGCGGACGTGGTGGTCACGGGCGTGGACGTCGGTGCCGACGACGAATCCGCGCCCCGCAGAAGGTAATACGCCACCGCGGCGATGGCGAGCAGTGCTGCGAGCACGCCGATCAGGACGATGCCGGCTGGGCGGCGGTACCACGGCAGCGCTTCGTCGGGTACCTGCGCGGCGGCCTCGTGATCGGCGAACCCGATCTGGGGCCGGGGATCGTACGGCTCGACACCGGCCTCGTCGTAACCCGCTTCCGAGTGCACGGGCTCGGGGATGTCGTCGGCGTCCGACCATGCCAGCGCCCGGAACGTCGACGATCCCGGTGCGCCCTCATCGACGGGTGGGAGCGGGACGACGGGAGCGACGGCGGCCGGCGCCATCGACGTCGCGCCGTCGGGAACCAGACCTCGGACTGCGGTCAGACCGCCGCCGATTGCGGCGGCGAGCTCGGGGCGGGCCGAGGTGACGATGGGCACCCGCAGGTGTTCCGACAGCGAGGTGACCAGTACCGGGATCCGGGACCCGCCGCCGACCGCAGCCACGGCGACCAGGTCGATGGGCCGAATGCCGCTGCGCTGCAATGTATCTTGAACGACTGCGAGGAACCCGTCGAGCGGCTCGCGGATGGCCTCGTCGAGTTCGGTGCGGGTGACCCTCACCTCGGTGCTGTGGCCGGGCAGGTCGACGGGCACGCCCGTCGCGGCCGCCGTCGACAGGCGCTCCTTGGCGGCGCGGCACTGGCCGCGCAGCCGGCTGAGGTTTCCGATCGCCGAGGTCGAGGTCAGATCCACCGCGCCGGAGGCGGTCAGATCGGCGACGACGCGACTCAGCAGCGCTTGATCGACGAGGTCGCCGGAGAAGTCGGCGTGCCGGATCGTCGGACCCAGCGGCTGGAAACCGTTGGCGGCATCGGCCAGGGTGATGCTCGCGCCCGATCCCCCGACGTCGCACAGCGCGATGACCCCGCGCGTCGGAACCCCCGGGTCGTCCTGGAGCGCGGTGAGCGCGGTGACCGCGTCGGAGGTCAGCGGCATGCCCTCGAGCGCACCGCGCAACGCCTCGATCGCGGCCGGACGCCAGTGGGCGGGGTAGGTGACCCCGACCGGCTCGACGGGGGGCCGACCGCCGGTGAGTGTGGTCAGCAGCGCGTGCAGCGCCTCGGCGAGCAAGGTCTCGGCCCGGTGCGACGAACCGTCGGCCGCGACGATCGGCACCGGATCACCGACGCGGTCCACGAAGTCGGTGAAGATCAGTCCCCGCTCGGTCAGGTTGGGGTTCTCACTCGGAACCCCGACCTCGGGCGGCCGGTGCGCATACCGGGTGAGCACCGGCGATCGGGTGATCGCGGACCGGCCGACGGCAACCGCCCGCAAAGCCGTAGCGCCGACCGAGAGTCCTATTCCGTCTGCCACGTCAACGAATTGTGCCCTGTCCAGCAATCAGCGGTAGATCCAGAGGGGTCACCCAGCCCGGCGGACGGTCGTTGACCGCCGGCACGGCGTTGAGCGCGCGCAACCCGGTGGCCAGGCAGCCCGCCGCCGCCGCGTCCCGCCCGGAGCCGTCGGTGAACCGGAACTTGGTCTCCTGGAAGATGCTCGGGGTGCCCTCGATGTCGACCCGGTAGACGTCGTCGTCGGTGCCCGAGGGCCAGTCCGGCGCCGCGTCGGCTCCGATCCGGTTGACGTGCTCGAGTTGGATGCGGGTCTCGCCCCGGTAGACGCCGTTGATGGTGAACCGGACGGCGGCGACGTTGCCGGGAGCGATGATGCCCTTGACGGTCTTGCGCTCCTCGGGAGTGACCCACTTGTCCCACGTCGTGGTGATCTCGTCGAGTTCGATGCCCGCCGCGTGCGCGATCATGGGAACCGTTGCACCCCAAGCGAAGACGAGGATGTCCGGGGTCTCCAGCAGCGGCCGGTGCTCGGGTGGCCCGCCGATGCCCATCTCGAACTCGTAGTCGCCCTCGTAGTTGGTGTAGTCGAGCAGTTCGGACGCCCGCACGGTGCGGATCTGTGAGCAGAGTCCCATCAGCGTCATCGGGAAGAGGTCGTTGGCGAAGCCAGGGTCGATGCCGGTGGTGAAGCAGGACGACCGTCCCGCCTCGCAGGCGTCGGTGATGGGCTGGATCCAGCTGGGCGGATTGAGGTGCATCGCCGGCCACACCCACGGCGTCATCGCCGTCGAGCACACGTCGATGCCCGCCCGAAGGAAGCGGGTGATCAGCGCGATGTTGTCGTCCGCGTGGGCGGCCGTGGGCCCGTAGTGCACCACCGCGTCGGGGGCGAGCGCGACCAGCACGTCGACGTCGTCGGTGGCGATGATGCCCACCGGCGCTCCGAGCCCGCAGATCTCCCCGACGTCACGGCCGACCTTCTCGGGATTGCTGACGCCGACGCCGACGAGGTCGAATGCGGGATGCCCGATGATCTCGGCGATCACCATCCTGCCGACGAAGCCGGTGCCCCAGACCACTACGCGCTTGCTCATCTCAGAAGCACCGCTTCAACCCGCCCGGCTCGCAGTAGAGCGGATACTGCTGGTTCGGGATGGGCAGCGGCTGGTCGAACGTGAGATTGAACGGGTACTTCACCACCTTCGCCCGGACCTGTCCGTCACAGGTGTCGTTGTTGCTCACCGACCGCGTGCCGGTCATCGTGGCGTCGTCGAAGGAGTAGCTCTCCTGGATCGGCGCGGTCCCGCCGCCGGGGCATGTCATCCCGTCCTTGATGTTGGTGGAGAAGGTCCACAGACCGCCGGTGAGACGGGCGTCGCCGCCGCTGACGTCGTGCGAGGACGGCGCGACGTGCAGCCGGCACGCCACCGGCAGCTCGAGGTTGTCCCGCAGGTCACCCACGGTGGGAACGCAGCTGGGATAGATGGTCCACTGGGCGTGGACGTCGCCCTGGTCGTAGCGGTAGATGCCCTGCATCAACTGGTCGGCATGGGCTGGTCCGGCGAATCCGAGCACGGAACCCGCCAGCACCGTCGCGACGGCGAGCACTCGGGTGATCGTCATGCCCCGAGTATCGCAGTGCCGTCGGCCGCCGTCACGGGTTTGCCCGATGCGACGGTGAGCGCGCCGCGAGCCGTGAGAGGGTCCAGAGATGACTGCTCTGAGCGGCAAGGTCGCACTCATCACCGGGACGTCGGCGGGGCTGGGCGCGGCCACCGCACGGCTGTTCGCCGAGCGCGGCGCCACCGTGTTCGGCATCGCCCGCGACGCCGAGAAGATGGCCGAGGTGTTCGCCGGCGTGCCCGGCGGCAGGTTCTCCTCGGTCGACGTCACCACACCGGCCGCGTGCCGGCAGGCGGTCGCCGACTGCGTCGCGGCCTTCGGCAGGCTCGACGTGCTGGTGAACGTCGCGGGCTTTCACCAGATGCGGCACACGGCCACCATGTCCGACGACGACTGGGATCACGACCTTGCGGTCAACCTGAACGGGCCGTTCTATCTGAGCCGGGCGGCGCTGCCCCATCTCCTGGAGGCGGGCGGCAACATCGTCAACGTGGCCTCCATCGCAGGGGTCGAGGGTGAGGTCTACTCCGCCGGTTACTGCGCCGCCAAGCACGGACTGGTGGGGCTCACTCGCGCCCTGGCCGTCGAGTTCACCAAGGAGACGCTGCGCGTCAACGTCATCTGCCCCGGCGGCATGCCGACCGCCCAGAGCACCGAGTTCCAGGCGCCGGAGAACGCCGACTGGGACCTCATCATGCGGATCGCCTCGCCGCGTGGGTTCATGGCGACCGACGACGTCGCCAAGGTGATCGCCTTCCTGGCCAGTGACGACGCCGCGGCGGTCCACGGCGCGGTGTACCGGGTGGACAACGGGAAGGGCGCCGGGTGAGCGCTGGTCACACCCCGGTGGCGCGGCGTTCACCGGGGCGATGGGTGCAGCGAGTGCGCCGTGCACGCCCAGCTGCCACAATCGCGCGGTGACCGATCTCGTGAATTCAGCTGCCGCAGAAGCCTCGCACCTCCGCTCGGGACTGGATGCCGACGACCTGCGGGAGGCGATCACTGATCACCTTCGATACTCGATCGGCCGCCCGGCCGCGGCGCTGCGGCCCGACCACTACTACCGCGCGTTGGCGCTGGCCGTGCGCGACCGCATGCAGGACAACCGCGTCGCCTCCACCCAGCAGTCGCTGGACCGGGGCGCGAAGGTGACCTGCTACCTGTCGGCCGAGTTCCTCATGGGGCCGCAGCTCGGCAACAACCTGCTGAACCTTCAGATCGAGGACGCCGCGCGGACGGCGCTGAACTCGCTGGGGCAGGACTACGACGAGGTGCTCGCCTGCGAACCGGAACCGGGTCTGGGCAACGGCGGTCTCGGGCGGTTGGCCGCGTGCTACCTGGACTCGCTGGCCACCCTCGAGCGGCCCGCCATCGGCTACGGCATCAGGTACGAGTTCGGCATCTTCCGCCAGGACTTCTCCGACGGGTGGCAGGTCGAGCTGACCGACAACTGGCTGGCGAACGGAAACCCTTGGGAGATCGCCAAACCCGACGTCAACTACCTGGTCAACTGGGGCGGCCACACCGAGCACTACATCGACGACTCGGGCTTCGACCGGATCCGGTGGGTACCCAAGCAGGTGATCAAGGGCGTCGCCTACGACACGCCGATTCAGGGCTACGGCGTGCACACCTGCAACGTGCTGACGCTGTGGAGCGCGCGGGCGGTCGAGTCGTTCGCCCTGGACGCGTTCAACACCGGCGACTACTACAAGGCCGTCGAGTCGGAGGTCACCTCCGAGACGGTCACCAAGGTGCTGTACCCCAACGACGAGCCGGAGGCGGGCAAGCGCCTGCGGTTGCTGCAGCAGTACTTCTTCGTGTCGTGTTCGCTGCAGCACGTCGTTCACATCCTCGACGACCTCGCCGACGTCTCGCTGCATGAGCTGCCGCAGCGATTTGCGCTGCAGCTCAACGACACTCACCCCTCGATCGGCGTCGCCGAACTGATGCGGATCCTGGTCGACGAGCGTCGCCTCGACTGGGACGACGCCTGGGCGATCACGGTGGCCACGTTCGGCTACACCAACCACACGCTGCTGCCCGAGGCGCTGGAGAAGTGGCCGCTGGGCCTGTTCGGCGAGTCGCTGCCGCGGCACCTGGAGATCATCTACGAGATCAACCGCCGTTTCCTCGACGAGGTGCGGGCGAAGTTCCCCGGCGACGTCGAGCGGGTCCGGCGGATGTCGCTGATCGGCGAGGACGGCGGTCAGACGGTGCGGATGGCCTACCTCGCGACGGTCGGTAGCCACGCCATCAACGGGGTGGCCGCGCTGCACTCGGATCTGCTCAAGGCCAGCGTGCTCAAGGACTTCTACGAGCTGTGGCCCGAGCGGTTCTCCAACAAGACCAACGGCGTCACACCTCGGCGCTTCCTGGCGCTGTCGAATCCGGGCCTGCGCGGGCTGCTCGACAGCACCATCGGCGCCGGCTGGCTGACCGACCTCGACCGCCTGCGGGGCCTCGAGGCCTACGTCGACGACCCCGAATTTCGGCAGAAGTGGCGAGACGTCAAGCGCGCGAACAAGTCTCGTCTCGCGGAATTCCTGCACACCGCAACGGGCGTCGAGCTGGACCCGACGTGGATGTTCGACATCCAGGTCAAGCGCATTCACGAGTACAAGCGTCAGCACCTGTCGGTCCTGCACATCATCCGGCAGTACTTCCGGTTGAAGACCGATCCCACGCTGGACATCGCGCCGCGGGCCTACGTCTTCGGCGGCAAGGCGGCACCGGGCTACTTCATGGCCAAGCGCATCATCAAGCTGATCAACGCCGTTGGCGAGACCGTCAACAACGATCCGGACGTCAACAAGTTCATGAAGGTCGTGTTCGTGCCGAACTTCAACGTCCAGAACGCGCACCTCATCTATCCCGCTGCGAACTTGTCGGAGCAGATCTCGACCGCGGGCAAGGAGGCGTCGGGCACTGGCAACATGAAGTTCATGCTCAACGGCGCTCTCACCATCGGCACGCTCGACGGCGCCAACGTCGAGATTCGCGAGGAGGCCGGAGCCGAGAACTTCTTCCTGTTCGGTCTTACCGAGTCCGAGGTCGAAAAGCTCAAGGGCGACGGCTATCGTCCCTCGTCCTTCATCGAGGGCAACGACGAGCTCAAGGCCGTGCTGTCGCTCATCTCGTCGGGCCAGTTCTCCCATGGCGACACCGAGGTGTTCCGCCCGCTGGTCGACAATCTCACCCACGACGATCCGTTCCTCGTCATGGCCGACTACGCGTCCTACGTGGCGTGCCAGGACGACGTGGCCGCCGCGTGGCAAGACCGGGACGCCTGGTCGCGGATGTCGATCCTCAACGCGGCCCGCAGCGGCAAGTTCTCATCGGACCGCGCCATCACCCAGTACTGCGACGACATCTGGAACGTGGGGCCGGTCCCCGTCACGATGTGACGGTCACCAGGTCGGGATCAACCCGGAGTTGGCGCGCCGCGCGGTGGCGCCATGACGTAACGTGGTTATGCCTGCTAAGTATCTTCGAGTATTCGACCGTCGACCGCTGGAGCCCTGCCCATGACCTCGATCAAGACCGTTCTCTCCGCCGTCGCAGTCGCGGGCGGTCTATCCGCAGCAGTGCTCGGCCTGGGCTCGGCCGTGGCGATCGCCGATCCGCCGCCGCCGGACATGTCCGTGGGTGAGGTGCCGCCGCCCAACGCGCCGCCGAAGACGGCCGAGTTCTGGGACGGCGAGCCAGTGGTGTGGACCCACATGTGGGGTGGCCGCTGGGGGGTCTGGAAGAACGATCAGTTCATCACCCTGTCGTCGAACATCAACACCGGCGGGGGCTAGACCACCCGCTGATCAGCCCTGTTCGGCGGGAAGCGGTGCGCCCACCGGAGCGGGTTGCGTCTGCGGCCGGCCGGCGAGGCTATCGACTACGGGGCGCTGCTCGGGGCAGTAGTAGTTGATGCCGGCCGACAGGAACTGGTAGATCGATTGCTCGGAGGTCCCGCGCGGGAGGTTCGTCTTCAGGAAGACAGCCGCCTCGGCGGCGTTGGCGTCGAGTCCGGTGCGCAACCGCTTGCACTCGATCTTGCCGATCCAGGCGTTGAAGTCCTTCGGACCGTAGATGCCGTAGACGTGCAGTTCATTGGAGAAGTCGGTATCGGGGTCGGCGTTCGCCGGCGCGGCGCCGCCCGCGGCCAGCGCGATGGCGGTCATTGCAGTGGCGAGTCCAGTCCGCATCAGAGCCCTCATGGCCGGATCCTATCGTCGATTCCAATGATGTTGCGCGACTGCGCGATCCGAGTCGACCAGATCACACCGCGGAACGGTTGTGCTTGACGTCACGCGCGTTCGGCCGTTTGGCCGCCCGTCGTGGTTATCCACAATACAGTTATATGAGCTAATCTCTCATTTCAATCTCAGGTAACTGTTCGGGCAGGGGTCATGACCAAGGTTTTGCGGAGAGCGTGGATTCCGATCGTGATCGTGATCGTCGTCGTGATCGCCGGCTTCACCGTCAGCCGGGTGCGCACCTACTTCGGAATGAACCCCATCCTCGTCACGCCCAAGAACTTCGCCGACGACGCCGAACCCTTCAACCCCAAGGTCGTGAAGTACGAGATCTTCGGCAACGGCTCCTATGCCGACATCAACTATCTGGACCTGAACTCCAAGCCGGTCCGGGTGGACGGCGCCGGTCTGCCGTGGTCGCTGACGCTGAGCACCACCGCACCATCGGTGCTGCCGAACATCGTCGCGCAGGGCAACGGTAGCTCGGTGTCCTGCCGCATCACCGTCGACGACGTCGTCAAGGACGAGCGGACGACCGACGGCGTGAATGCTCAGACCTTCTGCCTCGTGAAGAACGCATGACCGCCGATCACCGCGCTTCCGACAGCGAACCCACCACCGACGCCATCCCGACCTCGGGGCCCGCGGTCAACCCGGTACGCCACCGGATACCGCGCCTCATCAGGACCTTTGCACTGCCGATCATCCTCGGCTGGATCGTCGTCATCGCGCTGGGCAACGTGCTGGTTCCCCAACTCGAGGTAGTCGGCAAGCTGCGGTCGGTGTCGATGAGCCCGAATGAGGCGCCGTCGGTGATCTCGATGCAGCACATCGGCACCACGTTCAAGGAGTTCAAGTCCAACAGCTCGGTGATGATCGTGCTCGAGGGGCAGGACAAGCTGGGGCAGAGCGCCCACGACTTCTACGACGACATGGTCCGCAAGCTCGAGGCCGACACCAAGCACGTCGAGCACGTGCAGGACATGTGGAGCGACCCGCTGTCCGCGGCCGGCTCCCAGAGCAACGACGGCAAGGCGATGTACGTCCAGGTCTACCTCGCCGGCAACCAGGGCGAGGCGCTGGCCAACGACTCGGTCGAGGCCGTCCAGAAGATCGTCGGCGGACTGTCGCCGCCCGATGGCATCAAGACCTACGTCACCGGTCCCGCAGCGCTGGCGGCCGATCAGCACATCGCCAGCGACGACAGCATGCAGCTCATCGAGATGGTCACCTTCACGGTCATCATCGTGATGCTGCTGCTGGTCTACCGATCGATCATCACGGTGCTGATCGTTCTCGTCATGGTGGTGCTGGAATTGGCCGCCGCCCGGGGAATCGTGGCGTTCCTCGGCTTCCACCAGATCATCGGCCTGTCGACCTTCGCCACGAACTTGCTGGTCACCCTGGCCATCGCCGCGGCGACCGACTACGCGATCTTCCTGCTGGGTCGATACCAGGAGGCGCGCAGTCTCGGCGAGAGCCGGGAAGACGCCTACTTCACCATGTTCAACGGCACCGCGCACGTGGTGATGGGTTCGGGGCTGACGATCGCCGGTGCGACGTTCTGCCTCAGTTTCACCCGGCTGCCGTACTTCGAGAGCCTCGGCGTGCCGCTGGCCGTCGGCATGATCATCGTGGTCGCCTGCGCGCTGACACTTGGGCCCGCGGTGGTGACGATCGCCAGCAAGTTCGGCCGCCTCGAGCCGACGCGGGCGCTGCGGACCCGCGGGTGGCGCAAGATCGGCGCCCTCGTCGTCCGCTGGCCGGGCCCGATCCTGGTCGCCACGATCGCGCTCTCGCTCGTCGGCCTGCTCACGCTGCCCGGCTACCGCACCGACTACAACGACCGGCACTACCTGCCTCCCACCCTGCCCGCCAACGCCGGGTACGCCGCCGCCGACCGGCACTTCTCGCAGGCCCGGATGAACCCCGAGCTGATGATGGTCGAGAGCGACCACGACCTGCGCAACTCGGCCGACTTCCTGGTCATCGACAAGATCGCCAAGGCCATCTTCAAGACTTCGGGCATCGGACGTGTCCAGGCGATCACCCGGCCGCTGGGCACCCCGATCGAACACACGTCGATCCCGTTCCAGATCAGCATGCAGGGCACCACCCAGCAGATGAACCTGAAATACCAACAGGATTCGTTCGCCAGCATGCTCAAGCAGGCCGACGAGATGCAGGGCATGATCGAGAACCTCGAGCACATGCTGGTGTTGATGAAGCAGCTCAACGACGTGACGCACGACCTGACCCTCAAGACGAAGGACATGGTCGCCACCACCAACGAGCTTCGCGACAACATCGCGAACTTCGACGACTTCTTCCGGCCGATCCGGGCCTACCTGTACTGGGAACCGCACTGCTTCGACATTCCGCTGTGCTGGGCCACCCGCTCGGTGTTCGACACCCTCGACGGCATCGACGCCCTCAGCGATCAGCTCGGCGGGCTCGTGGTGAACCTGGACCAGCTCGATGCGTTGATGCCGCAGCTGATGGCGTCGCTGCCGCCGATGCTGGCGACCATGAAGTCGATGAAGACCATGATGCTGACGATGTATCAGACCCAGAAGGGCATGTCGGATCAGATGGCCGCCATGCAGGACAACCAGTCCGCCATGGGTGAGGCCTTCGACGCATCGAAGAACGACGATTCGTTCTACCTGCCGCCCGAGATCTTCGACAACGCCGAGTTCAAGAAGGGGATGAAGAACTTCATCTCCCCCGACGGACATTCGGTGCGGTTCATCATCAGCCACGAGGGCGATCCGATGAGCGAAGACGGCATCTCGCACATCGACGCGATCAAGCAGGCGGCCAGGGAAGCCATCAAGGGCACCCCGCTGGAGGGCTCGAAGATCTACCTGGCGGGCACCGCGGCCACCTTCAAGGACCTGTCCGACGCCAACGTCTTCGACCTGGTCATCGCCGGGATCGCGTCGCTGGCGCTGATCTTCATCATCATGTTGATCATCACCAGGGCGGTCGTCGCGTCCGCCGTCATCGTGGGCACCGTGGTGCTGTCGCTTGGCGCGTCGTTCGGCCTGTCGGTGTTGATCTGGCAGCACCTCCTGGACACCCCGCTGCACTGGCTGGTGATGGCGATGTCGGTGATCATCCTGCTGGCCGTCGGCGCCGACTACAACTTGCTGCTGGTATCCCGCTTCAAGGAAGAAATACACGCGGGGCTCAATACGGGCATCATCAGATCCATGGGCGGTACGGGGTCGGTCGTGACGTCGGCCGGCCTGGTGTTCGCGTTCACCATGACGTCGATGGCGGTCAGCAGTCTCACGATCATCGGCCAGGTCGGTACCACGATCGGTCTCGGCCTTCTGTTCGACACCCTCGTGGTCCGGTCGTTCATGACACCAGCCATTGCGGCGATGCTCGGCAGGTGGTTCTGGTGGCCGCTGGCGGTCCGCCAACGGCCCAAGCCGCAACCGTGGCCAACGCCGGCCGATCGATCCGAACCCGCTCCAACCGTCTGAGGAGAGAACACATGATGAAGGGCCTGCGCAAGATCGCGCTCCGCACCGCAGTAATGGCCGCGTCGGGTGGCATCGCCGCGACGACGTTGGCGGGCCCGGCGGCGGCCGACGCCACCGACGACTTCCCCATCCCGCACCGGATGATCATCACGACGTGCGACACCGAGCAGTACATGGCCGCGGCGCGGGATACCAGCCCGGTCTACTTCGAGCGCTACATGATCGACCGCAGCAACCGCCCCGCCGACGTTCAGCAGCAGGCCTTCGATCGCATCCACTGGTTCTTCTCGCTGGATCCGGTCGCCCGCCGGCAGTACTCCGAGGACACCGCCACCAACGTGTACTACGAGAACGTGGCCACACACTGGGGCAACTGGGCGAAGCTCTTCTTCAACAACAAGGGCGTGGTCGCCAAGGCCACCGACGTCTGCATGAACTACCCCCGCGGCGACATGTCGGTCTGGGACTGGGAGAACACCCCGTAGTCAGCACCTGACTAGTCGACACGCGAAGAATGGCCGCCGAGTACGGGACTCGGCGGCCATTCCTTCGTGCGGGCCCCTAGTGCGTCGGGCGGCGCCGACGTCCCATGAAGACGGCGAGGACGACGGCTCCGATGCTCAGTGCGCCGCACGCCACGGCCACCGCGATCAGGTACACGTCTCGCTTGGACATGCCCGACGGTGAAGCGTCGGACGCCAGCGTCAGCTGGTAGTCACCCGGCAGCGGTCCCGGGCGAGGATCGTCCAGACCCGGGAACTGCTGGGTCTTGTGGACTTCGAAACTGCGCTCGCCACTCGGTGTTTGCTTCCACTCGCCCCACGCCGGCGTCACACCGTCGAGCAGCACCTTCTGCTCGCCGTACTGCTGGTCAGGTCCTACGTCGACGATCTTGTTGACGCGGAACGGCTGGTAGGTGGCGTCGGGATAGCGCACCTGGACCGGCACGTTGGCGTAGTTCAGCAGCGGCGGCGGGGGCGGCGGCAAGGGTAGCCCGACGCCCGGGTAGTACCCGCCTCCGAAGAAGCTGCCCACCGCGACGTTGACCGCTTGGTCGATGGTGTTGGTGACCACGGCGGTGAAGCTGTACGCAGCGTACTGCGCCACCTCCAGGACGATCCTGCCCAGAGGCGGGATGTAGGCCACCCGGGGGGCGTTCTGGTAGACGTACACGATCCGCACGGGGTCGCGGTACGGGTTGCTCAGCACCGGACGGTAGTAGTCGTCGTACTCGACCCAGTCCGGGCGCCACTGCCGTACGTTGCGGTCCCAGTTGCCGGCGAGGCGCACCTTGTCGTCATTGCGCTGGTCGTTTCCCTGACCATTGCCCTGGTTGCTGCCCTGACCGTTGCCCTGGTTGTTCCGCTGACCGTTGCGGTCGGACTGATCCTTGTCGCGGCCGGTCACGTCGACGATCCGGGAGATGTCGTCGATCTCCTGCTTGGGAGCCTCGACCGGCTTCGCCTCGACGACCGCCGCGGACTTTGCAAGCTGGACGTCGGCCGCGGGCGCCTCGAGAGTCTGCGGGGCGACCTTCGCGATCACCTTCGGCGTCGCGTCCGATGCGGACGAACTGGTCGACGACCCATTCGACGACGAGGAACTTCCGCCGCCGTTCCTGGCCGATTCCGACTCCGGAGCCGACGGCGACGTCTCGGAACCCGATGCGGCGGTGGACGACGCTGCGGAGGACGGTGCGGCCGACGATCCCCCGGGCGACGGTTGCGCCGCCGAGGAATCGGCCGACGACGGTTCACTCCTCGGGGCGGCCGAACCGCTGCTGCTGCTGGCGCTCGACTCGCTTGCGGGCGCGGGCGCCAGGGACGCCGGCGGCGGCGGCGCCGCGCTGGTCACCGGAGCGGACGTCGTCGCACTCTTCGTGGTCGTGGTCACCGGCGGAGAGCTGGGCGGGGCCTCACGTTGGACCGGGGGTGCGGCCGTGGTGGCCGCCGGGGCCGAGGAGGGTGCGACCGGCTCTGCGGCGCGGGTCGGCGCGGGGGCCGGGGCCACGACGCTCTGCTGCACGGGGGGCGCCACGACCACGGGCGCGGCGGTGGGAACGACGACCGCCGGCGCGGCCGGCGAGGGGATGTCGGCTGCCGTGGGCTGCTCGACGGGCTTCTCGACCGGCGCCTGGGTCACCTCGGCGGGCGGCGCGGGAACGATCGTCGTCGTGGGGACGGCGGGATCGTCGCCCGGCTTCGCGAAGGCGGGCGCGACCCCACCGGTGAGCGCCGTCAAGGAGATCACCACTCCGGAGGCCAATACGGCACATACGGTCCGCTTGCGACAAATTTCCAACGGTGCACCCATCGTGGAGCTACTCCTTCTACTTCTCCCCCAACACTGGTCGCAGACCAGTGGCCGTTCCGTCATGACTCATGAGGAACATCGGTGTGCGCCGGGATTCGTTACATCCGCGGGCGCGCGGGCGGTACCGCCGCTAGCAAAGCGCAGGTGTACTCGTCGCGCGGCGCGGCGAACAGCGCCTCGGCGGGTCCGTACTCGACGGTCGCGCCTGCGCGCATGACCAGGACGTCGTGGCTGATCTGCTCGATCACCGCCAGGTCGTGGGCGATGAAGAGGTAGGTCAGGCCCAGTCGACGCTGCAGGTCAGCTAGTAGTTCGAGGACCTGCGCCTGCACCGAGACGTCGAGCGAGGCGGTCGACTCGTCGAGGATCAGCAGTTCGGGCTCCATGGCCAACGCCCGCGCGATGCTGACCCGCTGACGCTGGCCACCGGAGAGTTCGTGCGGGTATCTCGAGGCGAACGTTGCCGGCAGCCCGACGAGCTCGAGCAGCTCCTCGATGCGCGTTCGGCGCTCGTCCCGGCCAGCGGCCAGCCCGTGCACCCGCAGCGGCTCGCCGATGGACGTCCCGGCCGGCAGCCGCGGGTTGAGCGAGGCGAACGGGTCCTGCAGCACCAGGCCGATGCGCCGCCGCAGCGCCTTGGCGGCGCGGCGGCGCACCGCGAGCACGTCGGTGCCATCGAGGGTCACGCGCCCCGCGTCCGGCGTGACCAACCCGGTGAGCGCGGCGGCGACGGTCGACTTCCCGGAGCCGGACTCCCCGACGACGCCCAACGTGGCACCGCGGCGGATCTGGAAGGACAGGTCTCGAACCGCGTGGATCGTCGACCTGCCGGCCGGCGTCGTCACCGGGAACCGCACGTCGAGCCCCGACACCTCCACGAGCACGCCGGCGTCCTCGGCGACCGGCGCCGGACCGCCGGTGCCGATCAGCGGCCGGGCGTCGAGGAGGCGGCGGGTACAGGGCGCCTGCGGACGGTCGAAGACGTCGAGGACAGATGCCTGCTCGACCACGTCGCCGTCGTGCAGCACCGTGACGTCGTCGGCGACCTGCCCGATCACTCCAAGGTCGTGACTGATCCACACCACCGCGGTCCCGAAGTCCCGCTGCAGATCGCGAACCAGCTCGATGATCTGCGCCTGGGTCGTGACGTCCAGAGACGTGGTCGGCTCGTCGGCGACCAGGAGTTCCGGGTCGCAGGCCAGCGCGATCGCGATCATCACCCGCTGGCGCTGCCCGCCCGAGAGCTGGTGCGGGTAGGCGCCCAGCCGGTCCTGCGGATCGGGCAGTCCGACCGCGTCGAGGAGCTCCAGCGCCCTGGCCGTGGCCTCCCGCCGGGTGGGCTGCCGGTGCGCCTCGAGTGATTCGGTGATCTGCCGCTCGAGGGTCAGTAGCGGATTCAGCGACGTCCCCGGGTCCTGGAAGACGAAGCCGATCCGACCGCCGTGCACCCTGCGCAGCACCCGGGCCGACGCCCCGACGAGCTGGACCGAATCCGGTTGTCCACCAAGAACGCTCGATCCGCTGACGACGGCGCCCGGCGCGTCGAGCAGTCCGGTTGCCGCGAGCACCGTCATCGACTTGCCCGACCCCGACTCCCCCACGATGCCCAGCGTCTGATCCCGTTGCACCGCAAGGGAAACGCCATGGACGATCTCCCGGGCCCCGATCCGCACCCGCAGGCCGTCGACCTCCAGAACCGGTGTGCTCACTGCGCCCTCCGCGCCTCGGACAGCGTGCGCTGCTTGGGGTCGAGGACGTCGCGCAGGCCGTCACCGATCAGGTTGAACGCCAGCACGATGACGAAGATCGCCGCCCCGGGGAACACCGCCATCCACCAGGCCAGGGTGACGAAGCCCTGGGAGTCGAAGATCATCCGTCCCAGCGACGGCTCCGGCGGTTGGATGCCGAGGCCCAGGAAGGACAGCGCCGCCTCGGACAGGATGGCGAACGCCAGCGATAGCGACGTCTGCACGATCAGGGGTCCTGCGATGTTCGGCAGCACGTGCCGAATCAGGATGTAGCCGTGGCCGGTTCCCATGGTGCGCGACACCGCCACGTATGGTTCGACCCGGACGCCGAGCGTGCTGCCCCTGGCGACGCGGGCGAAGATCGGCGTGTACACCACCCCGATCGCCAGCATGGTGGTCGTGACGCCTGGGCCCAGGATCGCCACGATCGCCAAGGCGAGCAACAGCACCGGGAACGCGAACATCACGTCGACGATGCGCATCACCACCGTGTCGAGCCAGCCACCGCGGTACCCGGCGACGACGCCGAGCGTGACACCGACCACGGCGGCGAACGCCACGCTGACCACCGCCACCCGCATCGATGCCTGGATGGCGACCAACACCCTGGACAGGACGTCGCGCCCGAGTTCGTCGGTGCCGAACCAGTGTTCGCCGCTGGGCCCCCGCAGCGCGCTCGGCACGTCGACGTCGTTGATGCCATGTGGCGCAAGCCATGTCGCACCCACGGCGATCAACAGTACGACGATCAGGATCACCATGCTGGTCATGGTGACGGGATTGCCCACGAGCAGGCGCCACGCACCCACCCGGCCCGGGTCCACCTCGTCGGCCGTCGACTCGGTCACGACAGCCGGATCCTCGGGTCGACGACCGCGTACAGCAGGTCGACCACCAGATTGATGACGAGGAACAGCACCGCGATCAACAGCACCGCCCCCTGGATCACCGGGTAGTCGCGCGCCGCGACCGAGTTGTACACCAGGCGACCGAGACCGGGCCAGGCGAACACCACCTCGACGACGATGACACCACCGAGGATCGTCGCCAGCTGGATGCCGGTGATGGTCAGGATGGGAACCAGGGCGTTGCGCACGGTGTGGCGAAGGGTCACCACCCACGGCGACAACCCCTTCGAGCGCGCCGTGCGCACGTAACCCGCTGCGGCGACCTCCAATACGGCGCTCCGAACGTAGCGCGTCAGGATGGCGGCAGCCACCAGTCCGATGGTCAGCCCCGGAAGGACGAGATGCCGCAGCCACCCGCCGGGGTCGTCGGTCAGGGCTCGGTAGCCGGACGTCGGTAGCCAGCCCAGCGTGGTGGAGAACAGCGCGATCAGCAGGATGCCCAGCCAGAAGTCGGGGATCGAGACGCCGAACTGGCTGGTGATCCGGACGATGACGTCGCTCGTCCTGCCCTCCCGCAGGGCGGAGTAGATGCCGGCCGGCAGCGCGATCAGCAGTGCCACCACGATGCCGATGCCGGCCAGCGACAGCGTGGCGGGCAGCCGGTCCAGGAGGATGCCGGTCACCGGGTCGCCGTTGCGGAAGCTGACGCCGAGATTCCCAGTGAGCGCCGATCCGACGTAGCTCAGGAACTGTTGCGGCAGTGGCCGATCGAGCCCGCTGGCGGCGCGCAGGGCGTCATATGCCTCCGGCGTGTAGCGGGTGCCCAGGGCGATGCGGACGGGATCGCCCGGTACCAGTTGCACCAGGGCGAATACGACGATGAGCACGCCGAGCAGCACCAGCAGCGAGTAGGCGACGCGGCGGGCCAGGAAGGCAATTACCGGATGGGATCTCAACGCGGGCAGGGTCATCGGTCACCGCCACGGGTCAGGACGGCGGTCCGGAACCGGATCGCTCCGTCGCGGCGGGCGTGATAGTTCGACAGACCCGTCGTCCAGGCCTGGATGACCGACGGGTTGTACAGATAGAGGTAGCTGACCTGATCGGCGATGATCGTGGCCGCCTTGGCATAATCCTGTTGCCGCAGTTGATGATTGGTTTCCACCCGGCCGGCGTCCAGGAGCCGGTCCACCTCTGGGTTGGAGAACTTCTGCGCGTTGCTCGAGCCGCCGGTGTGGTGCTGGGCGTAGTAGAAGTCGTCGGGGTCGATGTTGCCCAGCCACCCGAGCATCAACATGTCGAAGTGCCCGGAGTTCTGCTCGTCGAGCCAGGTCGCGAAGTCGACGGTCCGGATGCCGACCTCGATGCCGAGCGGAGCGAGGTCGTCGGCGATCACCTGGGCGGCGGTGACCGTCTCGGGATACTCACTGGTCACCAGCAGGTCCAGCCGCGTCGGATGAGCGCCCGCCTCCCCCAGCAGTCGCTTGGCCTCGTCGGTGTCGTACCGGTACCGGTCGTACGGCGTGTACCAGGGGTTGCCCTTGGGGATCGCCAACTGGTTGGCGGTGGCGCTGCCGTAACTGGTGGCCTGCACGATGGATTGGCGGTCGATGCCGTAGGCGATCGCCTGGCGGACGCGGGGGTCGTTCCACGGCGCGCGGGCCTCGTTGAGGGCCAGGTACCAGTAGTCGTTGCTCGGCGTCACCTCCAGCCGCAGCGAGTCGTCCTCCTTGAGTTGGGAGAGCCGTTGCGTCGGAACGGAATCCGTCCAGTCGATCTCACCGGCCTGCAGTGCCGACAGTGCGGTCGACGGCTCGGTGATGAAGCGGAAGGTGACTCCCGGAATCCGCGGTGCGCCACCCCAGTACGCCGGGTTGGCCTTGAGGACGATGGAGTCGCCGCTCTTCTGGGAGACGAATGCGAACGGTCCGGTGCCGACGGGGTGGGTGGAGATCGCACCGCTCTCCACGTTCTTGCGAGACACGATCGCCATGCCCTTGAAGCCGCCGATGTTGGTGAGCAGGTTGGGCGTTGGCTGTTTGACCCGGATGACCACCGTGTGCTCGTCGGGCGCTTTGACGTCGGTGACGCTGCTGAACTTGTCGACGTTGGAGAGCTTCCCGTCGATGATCCGCCGGTAGGAGTAGACGACGTCGGCGGCGGTGAACGGAGTGCCGTCGTGGAACCGCACGCCCTGGCGCAGTTGAAAGTTCCAGACCAGCTGGTCGGGCGACACGCTCCACGACTGCGCGAGCGCAGGCTTCATCTCGAGGTTGGCGTCGGGTTCGACGAGTGTGTCGAACACGTTCTCCAACACCTCGAAGGAGAAGTACGCGCTGGTCTTCTGCGGGTCGAGTTGGTCGGGCTCACCCGCGATGGCGGCGATCAGGTTGCCCGAGCCCTGACCGAGGTCGACGCGGGCCGGCGAGGAGCACGACACGATCGCGAGGAGGGCGACGACGGCGACGATGACGGTCGCTGGTGAGCGCATGTCTCATCTCTCTGTGGGCGGGAGCCGGTGCCGTGCCATCGCTTCTGCCACCACGGCGTACCCCGTCCGAGACTTCTGCACACGCGTCAGGCTTCCATCCTGTCCCGCATCGCCAGATGCGTGGGCTGCCGGTCCCGCTCGATGTGGGCGTAGGCGACCGACTCGGCGACGCGCTCGTTGCCGGAGGCGATCGCATCCCGCAGCAGCACGTGATCGTGGAACGCCTCGTCGGCGGGAAGGCCACTGGTCAGGTAGAACAACCAGGTGATGCGGCCCGAGATCGACTGCATCAGCCTGACCATCAGCTCGTTGGACGCCGTCTCGATGACGGCCTCGTGAAAGGCCGTGCTCGTCGTGGCGATGGCGTACGCGTCACCGCCGGCGACCGTGCGCTGCGCTTCGTCCAACGCGCGGTTGAGGGTCTCCATCGGACCGCCGAGCGACACCTGCCGCGCCGCGTAGCGCGCCGCGCCCACCTCGAGCGACAGCCGCACGTCGAACAGGTCGTCGATCACCTTGGCGTCCCAACTCGCCACCACCGCTCCCCGTCGCGGTCGGGAGTGCACGAAGCCGTCCCGCTCGAGCCAGGGCACCGCCTCCCGCAAGGGCACGCGGGACACGTTGAGCTCTTCGCCGATGCGTTGCTCGGGAAGCCGGCTACCCTGCGGGTACTGGCCGAGGATGATCCGGTCCCGCACCGTGGAGTAGACCAGCCGGGACAGCGACGGGGCGATCGAAGCGACGGGGGACATCGCTGGGGCGGGCTCCGGCGCCATCTCCCCGGTCGCTACGCTCCTGCCCTCCGGTCTCAACCCGCGATGCCGAGCAACGAGAAGTTCAACTCGTTGGCGCCGATGTTCTGGCTCTCCGGCACCCCGGTGAGCCACTTCTGCGCAACCACCCAGTCCTTGTTGTAGGACAGGTTCAAGAAGCATCCGGTCTGGCCGTAGAGGTCGCCGGCCTTGACGTAGGTCGCGGTGTCGCCGGTCGCGAGCCCCTGGTCGAGCAGTCCGTTGACTTCCTTGGACTCGCAGCCGAAGTAGTTGATGCCGCCGGAGGCGTCCCAGAAGACGTGACCCCACATGTACGGGTCGCCACCGTCGGGGCCGTTGTTCCCGTCGATGAAGGCGTCCGGTCCGGTCGGAGGGTTGTTGATCCAGCCGAACACCGTCGAGGTGTCGTAGCCCTGCGCCGATGCGGTCAGACCGTCGGTCTGCAGGTTTGCCACCACGATGTTGGCCATCGACTGGGCGTTGACGTTGCCGTTGGCGTAGCCGATCACCAGGTTCTTGGGAGCGTTGGGAGGCAGCGCCGCCACGTAACCCTTGAGCGCGCCGGCGTCGTAGGAGATGGCCTGCTTGTCTCCACCACCCGGGGATCCGCCAGGGATCATGCCCTTGGCATACATCGTCGTGGCCACCTCGGACCGCTTGCCCAGCACTTGATTGACCAGAGCGCCCTGGTCGACCGACTTCAGGAAGGCGGTCCTCGCCTCGGGGGTCTTGAAGAAGTCGTGGCTGGAGTTGACCGTCACCAGCGCGCCCTGCAGGGTCGGCAGGAAGTAGTTGGAGACTCCGTCCTTTGACGAGTACTTGGCGAGGCTGGACGACGGCAGCGCCGCGACGATCGTGCCGACGGTGCCGTTGTCGAAGGCGAGCTCGAGCGCGGATTCGTCTGTGTAGACGGGTAATTCAATCTTCTTGAACGGTGACTTCTGGCCCCAGTAGCCGTCGTACTGGGTCATCTCGTACTTCACGCCGGTCTGCGCGGTGGTCAGCTGGTACGGCCCCGTGCCCAGATCATGGGACGACAGATAGGTCTGAGCGTCGTCGGTGCCGGCGTTGGCCTTGAGCCCGGCCGGTGACTCCATCTTCGGGCCGAACGGTGATGCCAGGTAGCTGAGGAACGCGGTGTTCGGCTTGGTGAGCGTGATCACCGCGGTGTAGTCGTCCGGCGTCGCCACGCTCTTGACCGCCTCCACCATGTAGGACGCGCCACCCTTGACGGCGATCCGACGCTTGAACGCGACGTCGACCGCGGCCGAGGTGAAGGGCGTGCCGTCGTGGAAGGTGACGCCCTTGCGCAGGTGGAAGGTATAGACGTCGTTGCCCGGGTTGACTTCCCACTTCTCGGCGAGTCGCGGGGCGATCTCGACGGTGTCGGCGTTGTTCTTGTACTGCACCAGACCCTCGTAGGCGTTGATCATGATCGCGGTGCCGTTGTTGGCGTAGTAGACGTCGGGGTCGGGCGGCTGGCCGATGTCACCGAGCAGACCGACGGTCAGCGTTCCGTCGGTGGGCGCCGCGCCGCCGCCCCCACCGCCGCCACTGCCGCCGGTCGGCGTGCCGGAGCTACAGCCGGCGATGACGAAAGTCACTGCAGCACAGGCGGCGATGACACCGGTGCGCACTCTCTTGGCGGACTCGTGGGGATGGGACATGTGCTGCTCCTTCTCATTCGGCGGCTATTCGGGGGTCGGCGACGGCCTGGAGGAGGTCGACGACGACGTTGGACAGGACGTAGATCGCTCCCAGCACCAACGTGACCCCGGCGATCGCCGGGAAGTCGGCCACCGGTATGGACGCGGCGAGGTAGTTGCCGATACCGGGCCAGGAGAAGATCTGCTCGACGACGACCACGCCGGCGAACATGAATCCGAGCTGCAGACCGGCCATCGACAGTGCCGGACCGATCGCATTGCGGACGACGTGGTGCACGACGACGCTGGTCTCGCTCAAGCCCTTCGAGCGGGCGGTTCGGACGTAGTCGACGCCGAGGACGCCGTGCAGCGACGAGCGGAACACCCGACCGATCGCAACGGCGGGCGCAATCGACAGCACCACCGCGGGCAGCACCAGATGTTTGAGCGCGTCGACGAAGGCGTCGGCCTGGCCGTGCACCAGGGTGTCCAGCATCTGCATGTTCAACGGCCCAGGGTCCTGAAACTCGCCGACGCCCCGCGCGGGCAACCAGCCCAGCTGGCCGAAGAACACGATGATGCCGACCAGGGCGAGGAGGAAGGGCGGCGCGGTGGCCAGCAGCAGCAGTACGCCGCGGCCCACCGAGCCGCCGGGCCAGCGCAGCGCACCCGACAGCGCGTACAGCGCTCCCAGCGCCAGCGCGATCAGGAACGCCGAGACGACGAGCTCGGCGGTGGCGGGCAGGTACGCCGCGATGTCGGCGGTCACCGGTTGACGGGTGCGCAGCGACCGGCCCAGGTCGCCGGTGACCAGCCCACCTACGAATCGCGTGAACTGTTGCAGCATCGGATCATTCAGGCCGAGCCGTTGCCGCTCCGCAGCCACCATCGCGTTGGAGGCGTTGGCCCCGACGTAGGCGCGGGCGGGATCGCCGGGGGACACCGATTGCAGCAGGAAGATGACGAACGAGAGGATCAGCAGGATCAGGACGGCGGTCGAGAACCTGCGCACCAGGAATGACGTCATGGCCGCTACCGCCGCACCGGGATGAGGTTGCGGATGGCGTCGCCGCCGAGGTTCGCGATCAGGGTGAGCAGCAGGACCGCGAGGCCGGGGACGCCGGGCACCCACCACTGGCTGAGCAGCTGGCTCAGCGTGCGCGCGGTGTCCGCGCCGAGTTCGGGCGCCGGCGCCTGCTGGCCGAGTCCGAGGAAGGACAGCGCGGCGAGCAACAGCACCACGTTGCCGATGTCCAGGCTCGCGGTGATCACCGCGGTCGGGACGACGCCGGGCAGCAGGTGGCGCGTCAGGATGCGGGGGCGACTGACCTTGGCCAGTTTGGCGGCCTCGACGTGAGGGCGCGCGGCAAGGGCCTTGACCTCGCCGCGGACGATGCGGGCGTAGTACGGCCACCACACCAGGGCCACCCCGATGAGCGTGTTCGTCAGCCCGGACCCCAGCGCGGCGACGATCGCGATGGCCACCAGGGCGCCGGGCAGGGCGAGGAACAGGTCGGTGATGCGCATCAGAAGCAGCGAGTCGACCCAGCCGCCGGTGGCCCCGGCGATCAGGCCGATCGTGCCGCCGATGAGCAGGCCGCTCGACACCACCACCAAGGCGCTGAGCCAGCTCACCTGGATGCCGACCAGCGTGCGTGACAACAGGTCTCGCCCTATCCCGTCGGTACCGAGGAGGTGGCCGGGACTCAGCGGGGGCAGGTTCAGCGCGCCGACCGGCTGGACCGGGTCGTACGGGGCGAGCGTTCGGGCGAACACCGCGACGAGCGTGACCGCGACCAGGACGCCGACGAGCGCCCACGCCATTGGCCGCGCCAGGCGGGCACCGCCGACCGCCAGGGGCCGCTGCCGCCAGCGAGGTATCACGACGCTGGTGCTCATGACGCGATCTCCGGCACGGCGGCCAGCAGGGTGCGGGTGTAGGGCTCGCTGGGTTCGGACACCACCTGCTCGGCGGGACCCAGTTCGACGATGCGGCCGGCCTGCATCACCGCGATGCGGTCACCCATGAGCCGTGCGACGGCGAGGTCGTGGGTGACGAAGAGGACCGTCATGCCGATGCGGGCCCGCAGATCCCTGATGAGCGCCAGCACGCTCTTCGCAAGCGAGGCATCCAGTGCACTGGTCGGCTCGTCGCACAGCAGCACCGACGGCGGGATCATCGTCGCCCGGGCCAGGCCGACCCGTTGCCGCTGCCCGCCCGACAGCTCGCCGGGTCGTGCCTTGGCGACCTCGGGCGGCAGGTCGACGGCGGCCAGTGCGTCGACCACGCGCGCCCGAACATCGTTGCGGCTCAACTTGAGTGGGCGCAACCGCTCACCCAGGGTCTCCCCCACGCTGAGCCACGGCGTCAGCGACGAGCCCGCGTCCTGGAACACCATCTGCGGGTCGCCGTCGCCCGACAGTGTCACCGTGCCCGACGTCGGCTGCTCCAATCCCGCCACGATTCGCAGGAGGGTCGACTTACCCGATCCGCTCTCCCCGACGATGGCCAGGGCTTCGCCCTTGCCGATCTCGAGGTCGACGCCGTCGACGGCGGTGATCTCGTGGCGGCGGCGGCCCCGTCCCACGCCGAACGTCTTCGTCAAAGCGCGGATCGAGACACCGAATTGGTCTGCAGTGCCGCCTGATTCGGGGTCGAACCGCTCGTCGCGGGGCATCGTCAGCGTCAGCCGGGACGCCAGGAGCGATCGCGTGTAGTCGTGCTGCGGGTGGCGCACCACGTCGGCGGCCTGGCCGACCTCGACCAGTTCGCCGTGGTGCAGAACGGCCAACCGGTCGGCGATCTGGTCGGCCACGCCGAGGTCGTGGGTGATCATCAGCACCGAGCAGCCGAAGTCGTCGCGCAGCTCGCGCAGCAGATCCAGGAGTTGCGCCTGCACGGTGACGTCGAGTGCGGTGGTCGGCTCGTCGGCGACGATCAGCCGCGGCCGGTCTCCGCCCTTGTCCGCGACCGCGATCGCCGCCATCACGCGCTGCCGGAGTCCACCCGAGAGCTCGTGCGGATACACCCGCAACCGCAGCTCGGCGTCCCGGACCCCGACCGTCTCGAGCAGTCGGATCGACTCGGTCTCATCTCCGGTGGCCTCGCCGATCTGCCTGCCGATGCGCATGGTGGGATTCAGCGACGTCATCGGGTCCTGGAAGATGGCGCCCAGCACGTCGCGACGCACCCGGCGCAGCTCCGCCCGCGCGCGCATGCAGCAGGTCGACGCCGTCGACGGTGACGCTGCCGTCGGTCACGGGCCGGCCCTCCGGCGGGAGCAGTCCGAGCAGGCTCAGCGCCAAGACGCTCTTGCCCGAACCGGATTCGCCAACCAACCCGAGGATCTCAGCGGGTCTGATCTGTAGGTGGACGTGTTTGAGGACCTGACTGCGCACCCCGTTGCGCACCAGCGACAGGGAGAAGTCGTCGATTACCGCCATCGGAGCGGCTGGCTCACTCACCGAACAACTCCGGTGAGTCGACGACGGCGCGGTGAATCTCGCGTGGCGTGGTGAGCCACACCCCGTCACTCGCGGCGATGCGCTTCAGCGCCCGACCGACGGCGCGCAGGCGGAACGGCACCCCGCTGATGAACGAGTGCAGCACCACGCTCATGACCAGCGGGGTGTGCGCCGCCGCGGCATGGAGTTCGGTGAACTCGTCGTCGATCATGTCGGCGAAGTCGCGGGCCAGCACGCTGCGACCGACCATCGTCGACGAGTCGTTCAGTTCGGCGGCGTACGGGATGGCCAGCAGCGGCCCCGATGCGGTGCCGAGCCAGACGGGTTGGTCGTCCAGTCGAAGATCGAGCAGGTACCGATAACCGCTGTCCGCCAACAGGTTCAGAGTAGCCGGGGTGTGACTGAGCCACGGGCTCGACCATCCGCCGGGCGCCATCCCCTCCTCGGCGCGGATGCGGTCGGCGACCTCCCGCAGGTAGCTCCGTTCCGTGTCGGGCGCCATCCCGGACAGTGAGTCGGAGTTGGAGCGGCCGTGGCCGACGATCTCGGCGGACACCGCACGCGCCGCCGCCAGGACGTCGGGCGCCTCGTCGTAGACGTCGGTGTTGAGCAGCACCGTTGGTGGAATGCCCAGTCGGCCGAGCAGTTCGAACAGCCGGAACGCACCGACGCGGTTGCCGTAGTCGCGCCAGGCGGTGTTCACCAGGTCCGGCGGGGGTACGTCGGTCACCACGTTCTCGGTGTGGCCGTCACCGAAGCGGTAGGACTCGATGCCGACACAGACCACGACGGCCAGCCGGGCCCCGTTGGGCCAGCAGCCGGCCGGGCGGCCCGGTAGCGGCCGGTAAGCATAGGCCGCGGGATTGGTCGTTCGCTCGACGGTCACGGCACCATCCACCGGTTGAAGCCGACGTCGGTGGCGGCGGCCCGTCGCACGATGTGCTGGTACGCGGGATACAGGTCCGCGCTGGCGTTCCGGGCCGCCTGAATGGCCGGCAGCTTCGCGGCGAACAGCTCACGCGCCTCGTCGAGCAGCGCCGCCTCGTCGACGGCGGTGACGTGGCCGTGTTCGGCAACGACGCGTCCCGCGACCATGGTGAGCACGACGCTCCGACCGTCCTCGCAGTGCACCAATTGCTCCCGGAGGTCGTTGAGTGGGGTGAAGGACACGGCGTGCAGATCGAGTAGCGCCACGTCGGCGAGCATGCCGGGGGCGATCGCGCCGAGGTCGTCGGACCGACGGGTCGCGCGAGCGCCGCCCTGCCACAGCGCGGCGAGAACCTCGGTGGCGGTGGGCCAGTCGTCGCTGTCCAGACCCGTCACGTTGTGGATGAGTCCGGCGGTCTTTGCGACGGTCCACACGTTGATGGAGTCGTCGCAGATCGCCTCGTCGGTACCGAGCGCGACCGGGATGCCGTGCTGGAGCATGGCGCGCCACGGCAGCACCCCGCTGCCGAGCCGCAGGTTGCTCACCGGGTTGTGGACGACGGTCGACCCGGCGTCGGCCAGCGTGGCCAGGTCCGCGTCGTCCACCCACACGGCGTGAATCACGTTGGTGTGCGGCTTCAACAGGCCCGCCGCGGCGGTGTACTGGATGAGCGATCGGCCGGCGAAACGCGGCTGCTCGGTCATCAGGGTGCGTTGCACCTTGGTCTCGAGCATGTGCGCATACAGCGCAAGGCCGTGGCGCGCGGCGAGGTCGTCGAGAGCGGCGAAGTACTCGAGGCTGACGCGCTGCGGGGCAGAGATCGAGACGGCAGCCCGGATCCGGTCGTCGGCCGCGCCGTGCCAGGTGCCGATGAGATGGTCGTAGGCCTCGAGCAGCCGAGCCGCGGGCGCGGGGGCAGGCGCGTCGAAGGCGCTGCGGGCGGCGCGATCGATATCGTCGAGAAAGGGCAGCTTCTCGGCCTCGGCCAGCTCGGGTTGGTCCAGAGCCAGAAAGGCCCGAATGCCGCTGTCGCGGTAGGCCGTCGCGACCGCGTCGATGATCTCCGGGTCGGGGAAGGGCATCAGGAACGCGTCGTCCTGCACGCACGTGATGCCGCGTTGCAGCATCTCGATGGCGCCCAGCATGGTGCGCAGGTAGGCCTCGCGCGGGCTGGGCGTCAGCTCCGGGTCCGACGGCGACTCGAACAGCATGAACAGTTCGAGTGGCAGGCTACGGACCGAACCCTTCAGGTGATTGGCCGGCGAGTGGAAGTGGGCGTTGATGAGCCCTGGCACCAACAGATGCCGGCCGCCACCCTCGACCACCCGGGCCTCCGGGGGCGCCGCCAGGTCGGGGCCGACCGCGTCGATCCGGTCGCCCTCGACGAGCACGTCCACTGGACCGGTCATCGCGGTCGTGGCTGCGGCGTCGTAGACGAACACCCGCCGGAAGAGGACGCTCATGGCAGGTCCACCACGGCGAAGGTGTTGGCGCGCGAGGTGTTCAGGCCCATCGCCACCAGACCGGTCGCAATGCCGACCGCGGCGGCAACCCCGTCGATGACGGGGACGTCCAGCGCCCGGGACAGCGGAGCGACCAGGTCGGCGAGACCGGCGCAGCCGAGCACGACGGCTTCGGCCCCGTCGGCGGTCATCGCGGCGCGGGCGGCGTCGGTGAACGTCTGGAGCAGCTGGGCCGAGCCGCCCACGAGTTCGGCGACCGGGACGTCCACGGCGATCACGCTGCAGCGGTGCTCGAGTCCGAGGGCACGCACGACCCGGTCGCTGTGGGCGACCGTGCGGGCGGGCATGGTGATGACGACGAAGCGGTGCGCCACCAGGCACGCGGTTTGCAGGGCGGCTTCGGTCATCCCGACGACCGGACAAGTGGCGACCTCGCGGGCGGCCTGCACGCCGGTGTCGCCGAAACACGCCACCACGTAGGCATCGGTGCCGGCCTGGTGCGCGCGCACCTGCTCGATTACCCCCACCGCGGCGATCGCCTCCTCGGCATGGCTCTCGACGGTGGGCACGCCCACCGCCGGGTTGGTGCCGGTGACGGTCACGCCGGCACTCGAAACCAACTGTGCCGCAGCGGTAATGGTGGCGGTCAGCTCGGTCGAGGTATTCGGGTTGATCACGGTAATCCGGGTCATCGGGGTGCCCCGCTGCTCGCGGTGACCGCCGCCAGGAGTGCGCTGACACCCGCACCGGCGACGGCGATGCGGGCGGCTGAGGCGCCGATGCGCGCGGCGGCATGGGCGTCGCCACTGCGGAGGTGCTCGACGGCGAACGCTCCGCAGAACGCATCGCCGGCACCGGTGCTGTCCACGGGTTCGACGGCGTCGGCGGCGACCACGACGGGCTCGGGCTGCTCCCTGGTGGCCACCAGGCAGCCCGCCGCGGCACGCTTGATCACGACCACCCGCGGCCCCAGGTCGAGGAAGCCCACCGCGGCGGAATTCAGGTCCGAATTACCGCTCAGCGCAACGGCTTCGATCTCACTGGGCAGGAAGACGTCGCAGGCCCGCACGGCGTCCAGCAGGTCGGCTTCGTGGCCGGCGATGTAGTCCTCCTGCGGATCGAAGTAGATGGTGGCGCGGGTCCGTGGCCGCAGCCACGCCGACAGGTCGAGTTGCGCCCGCAGCGCCATCGCCGATAGCAGCACGCCCGCGGCGTTCAGCAACGCGTCGGGGACGTCGGCCGGCTGCACCGACAACGCCTCGAAGTGATCGTCGCCCAGCAGCAGCTCCCACACCCGGCCACCGGCGTCGTCATAGCGAATCACGTTGCGGATCAGGGGAAGCTGGCGCCGTGGTAGCGAAGCCGGGTCGGTGCCCGCCGATTGGATCGCGGTCAGCAGCGCCTGCGGGGCGTCGGTGCCGAGCGGCGCGAGCAGCACCGGTCGGCCACCGGCAACCCTGGCCGCCAGGGCCGCGAAGAGCGCGTCCCCACCGATGGACTCGACCCGCTCCCCGGTCGCGGACACGGCCTCGTCGACGGTCAGGTTGCCGATGCAGACCAGCGTGGGTATCTCACCCATCGCGAACCGCCGCGGCGTAACTGCTGAGTCCCAGGTGGTAGCCGACGAGTTGCGCGGCCAGTAGGTAGAGCAGTGGCGAGAGCGTCTCGGGCGCGGGCGGCATGACGAGGACTTGGCCGCCGAGGCCGTCGAAGGCGTGCTCGCCCTCGGTGGTCACCACGTAGAGCCGGCCGCCCCAGCGCAGTGCGTCCCGCGCCGTGTCGACGGCGCGCGGCACCGAGGGCCCGGTCGGGGCGAACAGGACGAGCGGCTCGCCGGCCTTCTGCGAGTTGTAGTGGTGGTACTCCTCAACCTGAATCTCGGTCGCGTGCAGGGTCGTGCACTCCTTGACCTTGGCCGCGCCAACGATGGCGGACGCAAGGTTGGGCCCCGCGCCGGAGAACAGCACGTTGGCCACGCCGGCCTGCACCTCGGCGTCGGCGATCGCGGCGATCAGCGGATCGATGCGCTCGAGTACCTGCGCCATGAGCTCGGGCAGGCGGTCGAACGCGGCCCGCAACGGTGCCGCTACGGCGGGGACGCGTCGCTCGCCGACGCGGATGGCCAGTTCGAGCAGCAGAGCCAGCGCCGCGGTGGAGGACTGGGTGGGCCAGCCGACCCGGGTCGCCTCGATCTTCAGCGCGGTGGTCGCCTCAGTCTGCAGCGTGGAGCCGGCGGTATTGGTGATGGCAACGGTATACGATCCGCGAAGCTGGGCCATCAGCAACGCTTCCACGGTGCGCGTCGTCTCCCCGGAGCTGGACAGCGCGACGACTGCCGTCGTCGCGTCGACGAGATCGGCCTGGTAGTACGCGAATTCGAGGCTCTGCACGGCTTCGCACGGCACGCCGGTCATCGTCTCGAGTGCCTGCCGCGCCGCGACCATCACCGCCAGCGAGTCACCGCAGCCCACCAGCACCACCCGTCGCAGGCCGGCGCTGAAGCGGTCGGCAATGGCGTCCAGTGTTGTGGCGTTGACCAGCAACGTCGCTCGGATTGCTGCCGGCTGGGCGAACAGCTCCGGTCCCGTCGCCTGCACGCGGTGCCGCAGCTTGGGATCGAGCGGGTCGTTGCTGGGCAGCGCGAGGATGTGCGCGCGCTCGGCGTCGGAGACCCGCTGCACCACTGCTCGCTGCCGAGGGTCGAGCGGGCTGCCGACGGGATCGAGCAGTGGACTCGCGGGGGCGTTCATCTGAGGTACCGTCCCCCCGTCCTTCGCGCGTGGCGCGGGGCGTCCATCACCCGGCGATGGACGAACGGTATACCGTTTGTGTTTCTGCGGTGTGACGTTCGGGAGCGTTCCCTGTTACCTAGCCGGCTGCGTGGTCGCGGCTGGGCCGGTGCGCCGACACGGCGTCGGCGCCGGCGTCGTCGCCGTCGGACCGCAGGCCCTCGATGACGCCGTCGACGTCGGCCGCGGAACGGTTCTGGCTGAGCTTGAACTTGGCCTCGATGGCCGTGATCGCCACCTCCACCCCTACGATGGCGCGCACCTGCCCGGCGATGAACTTCTCCGGGGCGTCGTCGACCGACCACGGCGTCGACCGGTGGGCCTCGTGGTGCTCGGTCAGCCGTCGGACCAGGTCGTCGACCCAGGCCGGGTCGTCGTGGATGGTGACCGCGCCGTGCACGTGGGCCACGACGTAGTTCCACGTCGGCACCACCCGTCCATGCTCAGCCTTGGACGGATACCAACTCGGCGAGACGTAGGAGTCGGGCCCCCGGACGATCACCAAGGCCTCCCGGCCATCGACGCGCCGCCAGTGGTCGTTGTTCCGCGCGAAGTGGCCCTGCAGCGTTGCGCGTTCGCGGTCGTACACGAACGGCAACATCGTCGCCTCCAGCCCCTCGGGACCTGCGGTGACGAGGTCGGCGGCGACGTGCCGCGACAGCAGGCCTTGCACGGCTCCATCTTGTTCGGAGTCATCGGGGGCGAAGTAGGCGGGGACGTACATGGGTCGATTCTCGCAGAGGAATATGCTCGCCTCGGCGCCGCAGGACGAGCCCTCGCAGGACGAGTAGGACCAACCCCAACGCAGGATGGTGACATGGCCGATCACACGCAAGCGGACCGGATGACCGAGGGCAGGGGCTTCATCGCCGCCCTCGACCAGAGCGGCGGCTCGACGCCCAAGGCGTTGGCGCTCTACGGCATCGAGCCGGATGCCTACTCCAACGACACCGAGATGTTCGATCTGATCCACGACATGCGGACGCGGATCGTCACCTCGCCCGCGTTCGGCGGCGACCGCATCCTTGCGGCCATTCTCTTCGAACAGACCATGGACCGCGAGATCGGCGGGAAGCCGTCGGCCGACTACCTCTGGACCGAGAAGGGCGTCGTCCCGTTCCTCAAGATCGACAAGGGCATCGCTGACGCCGACCACGGCGTGCAGTTGATGAAGCCGATCCCCGGTCTCGACGACCTCCTCGCGCGGGCGGTGGGTCAGGGCATCTTCGGCACCAAGGAACGCTCGGTAATCGGGGCGGCGGATGCCGACGGCATCGCTGCGATCGTCGCTCAGCAATTCGAGATCGCCAATCAGGTGCTGTCCCACGGGCTGGTGCCCATCCTCGAACCCGAGGTCACGGTGACGATCGACGACAAGGCGCACGCCGAGGACATCCTTCTGGAACGGCTCACCGCGCACCTCGACGACGTTCCCGGCGACCACCGGGTGATGGTGAAGATCTCGATCCCCACCGTGCCCAACCACTACCTGCCACTCATCGAGCACCCAAGGGTGATGCGCGTGGTCGCGCTCTCCGGCGGCTATTCACGGGACCGCGCCGACGAGTTGCTCGCGGAGAACGACGGTCTGATCGCGAGCTTCAGTCGAGCGCTCACCGAGGGGCTCTCGGCGCAGCAGTCCGACGCGGAGTTCGACGCCACCCTCGACGCGTCCATCCAGTCGATCTACGACGCGTCCCTCGCCGGTGCGACCGCCAATGGCTGACGAATCGCCCGCGCAGAAGATCGACGCCCGGATCAGGGAGCTCGCCGACTGGCGGGGCGAAACCCTGGCCCGCGTCCGCGCCCTCATCAAGAAGGCCGATCCGGACGTCGTCGAAGAATGGAAGTGGCGAGGCGTCCCCACCTGGTATCACGATGGAATGCTCTGCACCGGTGAGACTTACCGCGACAAGGTCAAGCTCACGTTCGCCAAGGGCGCGTCGCTGGACGATCCCAGCGGCCTGTTCAACTCCAGCCTCGACGGCAACACCCGGCGGGCCATCGACATCGGTGCCGACGACGACATCGACGGCGAGGCGTTCATCGCACTGATTCGCGCGGCCGTTCGACTGAATGCGGGCTGACCCGGCGCCTACTCTCGGTCCGTGGACTTGGAGCTGAATCGCACGAATCTGCACGACACCCGCTTCGTCGAAGCCGGCCCGCCGGCACCGGCCGAGGGCGAGGCGCTGCTGCGGATCGAGTCCTTCGGGCTGACGGCCAACAACATCACCTACGCCGTCTTTGGCGACGCGATGAACTACTGGGCGTTCTTCCCGTCGACCGACCCGGCGTGGGGACGGCTCAACGTCTGGGGCTATGCGCGCGTGGAGGAGTCCCGGCACCCCGATCTGCGCGCCGGCATGCGGGTCTACGGCTACCTGCCGGGTGCGTCCCACCTCGTGGTCGTGCCCGACCGAATCGACGGCAAGGGCTTCGTGGACGCCGCACCGCACCGGCGGAGTCTGCCGTCGGCCTATCAGGGCTACCGGGACGTCGCCACCGATCCCGTCTACTCCCCCGATCTGGAGGCCGAACACATCCTGTTCTTCCCGCTGTTCTTCACCTCCTATCTGATCGACGACTTCCTCGCCGACGAGGACTTCTTCGGGGCGGACACGGTCGTCGTCTCCAGCGCGTCCTCGAAGACCGCAATCATCGCCGCCTACCTCCTGGCCCAGCGCCAGAACGTCGACGTCGTGGGCCTGACGTCGGCAGCCAACCGCGACTTCGTCGAGAGCCTGGGCGTCTACGGGTCGGTGGTCGGCTACGACGACGTCACGGCGCTGCCCGGCGAGCGCGCCGTCTACGTCGACGTCTCGGGCGACGGCAGGATCCGCGCCCGCGTTCACGCGCACTACGGCGACCGGCTGGCTCACAGTGCGGCGGTCGGCATGACCCACTGGACCGAGATGGCGCAGGGACCGGCCGAACTCGACGGTCCCAAGCCGGTGTTCTTCTTCGCCCCCGACCGGATCACCAAGCGCGGCGCGGATTGGGGTACCGCGACGCTCGACCAAAACGTCGCCCAGGCGTGGCTGCCGTTTGCGCGATGGGCCGCAGGCTGGGTGCGCGTCGAGTCGCTGTCGTCGGCGGACGAGCTGCAGCGGGCCTACCTCGAGCTGCTCGACGGCCGGGTCGATCCCCGGTCGGGCACCATCGTCACGTGGTAGGAATCGGCCGTCGGGTGAGGCTGCCAGTACTCTCTGTGCGTGACTGCGATCGATCCGGAGATGCTCGAGACGTGCCTGCGGGTGCTGTCCGAGGTCGAATCGCTGCCGCCCGAGCACCCCGACGCCGTAACCGTGCGCCGCGCGACGGCGGGGGTCTTCAAGGCGGTGAAGCAGGCGCGCCGCCACGCCAAGAGGGATGCCGTCGCAGCCGCCGACCGTGCGGTGATCGCCGCGACGGCGACCGGGGCCGCCGGCCGCATCGACGACGAGACCCGGGGTCTGCCGCTGGTCTCGAACGTCGCCGGGGCCATCGCAGGCACGCTGCTGCGGTCCCGACCGTGCTACGCCTGCAAGAACCACTACACCGTGGTCGATGCCTTCTACCACCAGCTCTGCCCCGACTGTGCGGCATTCAACCGTGCCAAGCGCGAGGCCCGCACCGACCTGACCGGACGCCGGGCGCTGCTGACCGGCGGCCGCGCGAAGATCGGCATGTACATCGCGCTGCGGCTCCTGCGCGACGGCGCCCACACCACCATCACTACCCGGTTTCCCAACGACGCCGTGCGCCGCTTCGCCGCGATGCCCGACAGCGCCGACTGGCTGCACCGTCTGCGGGTGGTGGGCATCGATCTGCGCGACCCGGCCCAGGTGGTCGCGCTCGCTGACGCGGTGGCCGAGCACGGGCCGCTCGACATCCTCATCAACAACGCCGCCCAAACCGTGCGCCGCTCCCCCGGGTCGTATGCGGCGCTGGTCGAGGCCGAGCGCAGCACGCCCCCGGAGTTGGTGTCCAAGGTCGCGGAAGTCATCACCTTCGACCACGTCAGCGACGCCCATCCCGCCGCCCTGGCCGGCAGCCTGGCCCACCACCAGACGCCGCACGGGCTGACCGAGCTGGCGTTGACTGCGCGCAGCGCGTCGCCGGACCGGATCGCCGCGGGCATCGCGATCGACGCCGGCGGGCTGCTGCCCGACACCGCGTCGACCAACAGCTGGACCCAGCGCGTGCACGAGATCGACGCGATGGAGCTGCTCGAGGTTCAGCTGTGCAACCAGACGGCGCCGTTCATTCTGATCAGTCGCCTCCGTCCGGCGATGGCCGCCTCGACCGCCCGCCGCAAGTACGTCGTCAACGTCTCGGCCATGGAGGGCCAGTTCAACCGGGCCTACAAGGGACCCGGGCACCCGCACACCAACATGGCGAAGGCCGCCCTGAACATGCTGACCAGAACCAGCGCCGGCGAAATGCTCAGTGCGGACGGCATTCTCATGACCGCGGTGGATACCGGGTGGATCACCGACGAACGTCCGCACCCCACCAAGATGCGGCTCGCCAACGAGGGCTTCCACGCTCCGCTCGACCTGGTCGACGGCGCTGCCCGCGTCTACGACCCGATCGTCCGCGGCGAGGCCGGTGACGACCTGTTCGGGTGCTTCCTGAAGGACTACTCACCGAGCAACTGGTAGCCGAGGCCGCAGCGCTCCTAGCCTGCGCCGCTCGGTCACGGCTGGGCGGGCACCCCGGTCAACTGTCGGATCAGGGCGACCTCGGCGTCGCGGTAGGGCCGCCCGTCGGGCCGCAGCAGGTCGCTGAACCACACCTTCGGTTCCGAAGGGTCGGGTGTGCCCCAGGTGTCCCACGGCAGATACGTCTGGGTCTTTCCCGCGACGAGACCCCAGTTGTAGGCAGCGATGTTGCGGCGCTTGGCAATTGGCAGGATGCCCTCGATGGTGCTGCCCTGGGGGCGCGCCAGGTATTCGGTGCACAGCATCGGCCGTCCCAGCGGCGTGAGCTCGTCGATGCGGGACTCGAACTCCGCGGGCGTGGCGTAGGAGTGAAAGCTGATGACGTCGGAGTTGTCGAGTTGGATGCCGGCGATCTTGCTGCGGCCGCCCGAGGTCCAACTGCCCTGCCACACCCCGCTGGTCAATGGCTGTGCCGGACCTGCCGCCCTGGCCCACTGGAACACCTGCGGCAGCAGGGCCGCCACCAAGTCCAGCTTGTCGCTGCGCTCTGACTTGCGATACACCTTCGCCGGGTTGTCGGGTTCGTTCCACACGTCCCACCCCAGGACGCGTGGGTCGCTGCGGAACTGACTCACCACGCCGGTGACGTAGTCCCGCATGGTGGCGGCGTACTGAGGATCGCCGAGACGGTCGGCGCCCGGGCTCTGCACCCAGCCCGAGTTGTGCACCCCGACGACCGGGGCGTGCTGCGGGCCGAGCTTGGGATGCGGGTCCCAACAGGAGTCGAACAGCACGAAGAGCGGTTTGATCCCCCGGCTGGCCGCGATCGCGACGAACTGGGCGAGCCGCCGCTGGAAGCCCTGCCGGTCTTGCGCCCACAGCAAATCGTGCAGGAACACCCGCATCGTGTTGAAACCCAGCTGGCGGGCGATGGCGAACTCGGCGTCGATCCGGCGGGGGTCGTAGGTTCCCGGCTGGAACATCTCGAGCTGGTTGATGGCCGTCGCCGCAATGTAGTTGGCGCCGACGAGCCAGCCCTGACCCTGGTACCAGCTGGTGGCGCGGTCGGCCGACCAGGGTCCGGCGTCGGCGGAGGCGCGCGGGAGCCCGGTCAGAGCGGCGCCTGCTGCCAGCATCAGCGGAAGCTTCAGGGCAGTTCGGCGATGCACCAGGCCCACCGTAGTTTCGGCCGACCACCGGTTCCGGCCGCCGGATCGATTCGCAACCGATCAGGTTGGCAATCGTTATCCGCCGCTCCACCACTGTGGTGCCGGGTGCGCCGTCGGCTGGGTAACATGAGCGGTCCCACGAACGTCCACGAGGAAGGCGGCCACGCATCATGAAGATCCACTTCGTGAAGATTCACCTCGTCGCGGTGACGTCGCTGATGGGCGTATCGGCCCTGCTATTCGCTCCGTCGGCGGCCGCCGAATTCGACCGGGCCGGTTACCTCCGCTGCCTCGTGTCCAACTCGATGTCGGTCGGCGGTCTGAGCATTGACTCCAGTAGCGCGGCGAGGCTCGGAGCGGAGGCCTATGCGGCACTCGGTGAGCAACCGCAGACGATGGCCGTCACACAGCAGGAAGCCACGACGCTCGCCAAGGAACACGGGTTGAGCGAATCGCTGACCACCCTCATCGTGCGCTGCGCGCAGACCCTGCACTCCTGACCTTCGGCGGTCGTGAGCTACACCCGGTCCGGTTCGTCGTTGAGCGCGAGTGGCACATGGGTGAGGAAGAATTCGCCCGGCCGCTGGTCAAGGGTCCGCTCGACGACGGTGAAGAGGTTCTCGTCGCCTGCGTGACGATGCTCGAGGTCCCGGCCCACCGCCACCACGTCTGCGACGGGACGATCGAGGCGCTCGGCGATCACGGTCGCAGGCACGGGCGTCCCCGGCGTCTGGGCTAAGAGGTACGCCACCACCTGGTCTCGCACCTCGCTCATCGAACTGGCCTACCCCGGACGGCGACGTCGAAACGTCACCCTGGCGCGCCGTTTCCGCAACGGCCCAGCGGGTATCGCCGATACATGACACGCCTACGGTTCGAACCGCACGAGCGCGGTGTCGACACGCCGGGACTCTTGCCGCCTGTGGTTCACGATCACCCCGCCGTCGCCGAGGGACGGCGGTTGGTCCGCACCGATCAATTGAGCTCGCGCGGCGTCATCGAGGTCCAAACCGCCGAGCACGGGGTGCTGGCCGTCGGACTGACTCCGGACGGCACACCGTTCGCCGTGAGCAACGTGTGCCGCCATCAGGGCGCCAAGCTGGGGAGGGGCCGCGTCACCGACGACGGCTGCCTCCAATGTCCTTGGCATCGGGCCAACTACGACGTCGCCGAGGGAACGATGGTCTCGGGGCCCAAGGGTCGGATCTTCGGCTTCAAGCCATACTCACTGGCGATAAAGGCCTTCGGCAACGTGGCCAAGTTGCGTCGCTTCGACGTCGAGGTCCGTGACGGCTCGATCTGGCTCGTGGACCGCTGACACCGCAGCGGCCAGCGACCGGTCAGATCGTGACGGAGGCGCCGCGCTCGAGGTGCACGATCCGGTCGCCTAGTCCGCGCTGCGCCGACTCCGCGACGAAGTCACTCAGCGGCGAGGCGAACACGCCGTAGTCGTCGTAGTGCACCGGAATCACCTTCGGCAGATCCAGCCGTTGCATCAGCTGTGCACCCTGGCGGCCATCCATCGTCACGGTCAGGCCGAACGGCAGCCGCGGCCCGGCGGGTAGCCGGGTCCCACCGAGGTGGACGACGCCTGCGTCGATGGCCTCGAAGCGCACCGGAATCTCGGCCAACTCGTCGATCAGCAAGGTATCGCCCGAGATGTAGAGCCGACGCCCGATGGTGCCGTCGACGGAACCGAACTCCAGCATCGAGCCCATCACCGGTGGCAGGAAGCGCTGGGTCGGGCCTGGCCCGTGGCGGCCCGGCAGAGCGGTGATGACGACCCGGCTCGACTCCTTCACCATGGTGTGCCGGTCCCAGGTCGTCAGGCCGACGGTCTCCCCGAAACCGCGGCGCCGGAGGCGCTTCTGCGCGTGCGGGGTGGTGACGACGGGCAACCGGTGGTCGAGGTGCTTCTGCGCCGTCCGGTCCCAGTGGTCACCGTGCATGTGGGACAGCACTATCGCATCGAGGGGCGGTAGCTCCTCGACCGTCAAAGCCGGCGGCCGGAGCCTCTTCGACAGCAGGCCGTAGCCGAGGTAGGCCCGCTGACCCTGATGCAAGAAGTTCGGATCGGTCAGGATCGTCAAGTCCCCGTAGGAAATCAGCGTCGTCGCGTTGCCGACGAACGTCACCACGATGTCCATTGCCCTCGTCCCCTTTCCCGGCGCACCTGGCGACTACCCCGCAATCCACCGTTCACGCACGCCACTCGGTCCGAGGCCCGTCGGAGCGTTTGGCCGGCCCGCCGTCGGGTAGCTCTTGCTCGTCGTTCGGCCCCCACAGCCCCCTGGGGGTCGGTGAACACATGCAACGAAAGGCCTTACGATGTCCACTCCCAGAACTCCTTCGAACGCCGCCACGGGCACCAAGCTGGCGCGAACTCCCGTTCAGAAGGCGGCGCTGGCCGTCGGCGCGGTGTTCCTCCTCGTCGGTGTGCTCGGCTTCATCCCCGGCATCACCACCAACTACGACCAGCTGACGTTCGCCGGGCACCATTCCGAGGCAGCGCTGCTGGGAGTGTTCAACGTGTCGGTGCTGCACAACGTCGTGCACCTGCTCTTCGGCGTGGCAGGCATCGCGCTGGCCCGCACGTTCAACACCGCCCGGTCGTACCTGATCGTCGGTGGCGCGATCTACCTCGTGCTGTTCATCTACGGGTTGGTGATCGATCGCGAGAGCGGCATGAACTTCGTGCCGGTCAACAACGCCGACAACTGGCTGCACCTGGTGCTGGCCGCCGGGATGCTCGCCCTCGGCTTCGCGCTTGGACGTCGGCACGATGACACGGGTGCCCCCGTCGGCACCAACGACACCGCTGCCGACCGCCGGATCCGGTAGACAGCTCGGACAAGGCGAGACCCCGGTACCCACCTGCGCGGGTACCGGGGTCTCGTTCGGTGGACGACTTACGTCTTGTCGGGGTCGATGGCGTCCTTGAGCTTGCCCATCACGCCCTTCTCGGTGCCGAAGGCCGGCGTGCGAGGTTCGCCCATGCCACCGTCGTAGGTCGCGTAGAGCTTCGGGTCCGGGGGTGGGCCGGATTGCAGGTCGCCCAATGGCAGTGGGTCGGCGAGGAATTGGCCGGTGTGCCGGCCGTCGGGCAGCACACCGTTGGCCCATCGGCCCTTGTCGGAGTCGGTGCCGTCGGACAGGTGCCACAGCGTGCTGGCGTGCTCCTCGAACTCCTCGTCCATGAGGTCGTTGGGTGCGACGACGTCCTCCAGCCCGTCGGCTTGGAGTTCCTCGATTGCAGCCAACCACATGTTCTGGTGATAGGTGTCTCGGGCCAGGTTGAACTTCAGCATGTTCTTCACGCCCGGGTCGTCGGTCATGTGCCATAGCCGTGCGGTCTGGATGCGGCCCTGGGATTCCGCGGCCACGTTGGCGCGGAAGTCCGCCAACAGATTTCCCGAGGCGACGACGTACTTACCGTTCCACGGCGTCCCGTTGCTGTCGGCCAGGTTGGCACCGCCACCGGAGACGATCGCCTGCTGCGGGTCCATTCCGCCCATCACCGCGGCCACCACCGGATCACCGAGCGCGTTCTTGGTGGAGTCGGTGGCGGGCGCGCCCTCCAATAGTCTGGCGATCATCGTGGCGATCATCTCGACGTGACCGATCTCCTCGGTCGCGATGTCCATGATGAGGTCCTTGTACTTGCCCTTCATGCGACAGTTCCACCCCTGCATGAGGTACTGCATCGTGACGGTCATCTCGCCGAAGGCTCCGCCGAGAAGTTCCTGAAGTTTGCGGGCGTACACCGGATCTGGCTTTTCCGGCTTGACGTCGAACTGCATGTAGTCGGTATGTCGAAACATTGACTCTCCTCAGCCTAGTTGTGTGGTTAGGCTTCACTACCCGGGGCATTTCACAGGAAACCGACGACGTCGGATTGATTTCCGGTTCGGCAGCGGCCGGCCGGGGTACTGGCCCGGCATTAGTGAGAAACGGCACGGTGAGAAGTGGCACGGTGGGACACGACGACACCGCCCAGCGAAAGGCATTGTCTTCCATGATCATTCAGTGGTGACCGGATTCTTCGGCGTCGACGAGTGGCGGCTTGCCACCTTCGCGCGTGAGGCCGGCGCGCTCATCGACGATCGTCAGACGCTGCGCGTCTCAGCGCGACATGCGCTCGTCCGTCGGTGACGCATGCCGGAGGGTGACACCGTCTACGCGCTGGCGCGGCGGCTCGACGCTGCCCTGCAGGACCGCGTCCTGACCTGCGGCGAACTACGGGTGCCGGCGCACGCCACCGACGACCTCGCCGGGCGCACCGTGCTGGCCCACGTCACGCACGGCAAGCACCTGCTCACCCGGCTGTCCGACGACCTCACCCTGCACACGCATTTGCGGATGTCGGGGTCGTGGACGATCTCGACGTCGGGACGCTGGCTGCCGGCAGCGGTGCTGCCCGACGCTCGAGTAGTCCTACGCACCGACGGTCCCGCCGCGTACGGGATCCGGGTGCCGGTCGTCGAGTTGCTGCGCACCCGCGACGAACCTCAGGTCATCGGGCACCTCGGTCCCGATCCGCTGCGCGATGACTGGGACGCGGCCGAAGCCGTCCGCCGCCTTGGCGCGGAGCCCGACCGGCCTTTGATCGCCGCTCTTCTCGATCAGCGGTGCGTGGCCGGGTTCGGCAATCTCTGGGTGAACGAGCTGTGCTTCCTCCGAGGCCACAATCCCTGGTCCCCGGTGCGGGCCGCCGACCTGTCGGCCCTGCTGCAGCTCGGCGCGCGGGCGCTGCGACGGTCGGCCACCGCGCCGGGCGCGATGCAGGTCACGACGGGCAATCAGCGCAAGGGCCAACAGCATTGGGTGGTCGGTCGCGCGGGTCGGCCGTGCCTGCGGTGCGGCACGGTCGTCCGCGTCGTCGACGAGGTCCCCAACGATCCCGGACGACGGCGGACGTGGTGGTGTCCGCTCTGTCAGCCGGGAGCACCCGGGCCGCCGGGGTGATTGATCCACCAAATCCCAGCGGAGACCTCCCGGCGACGACCATTGTCAGGGCAGGGCGTAGCGCAGCACGGCGGCGATTCCATCGTCGGGCGCCAGTCGCTCGTCGGTGCGAATCAGCGCCGCGCCGGTCATGATCGCGACCGTCGGTAGGGCCTCGTCGGCCCGGAGGGTCTGGGTGGGTGCAGCGCCCAACTCCGACAACACGTCGGCGTTGGGCGAGATGGTCAGCAGGTCGTCCCCGGCGACGACGGTGAGATCGCCGATGTCGCCGATGACGAGTGTCTCGACCGCGCCCGCCCGCAGTGCCGCGGACACCCCGTCGATGCCCTGGGTGGCCAACCCCGAATTCTGTCCGAGGGCCTGGTTGACCTGTTGCGCCGCGTGGTCGATCTCCTCGAGTCGCCGCTTCATCAGTTCCTGCCCGATCGCGTGGTTCACCTCGGCCTCGTCGAAGCCACTGTCCCGCGCACCCACGTCCAGTTCGACCACGCGTTGCGCCACGCGTTCTTCCAGCGTCGGTCCAAAGTCGGCCCGCGACTGCACTTCTCCGATGACGAAGATGATCTCCGGCGCCACGGCGTCGACTAGCTGCGCCAGCCGCTCGGCCACGGCACGAAGGTTCTTGCGACCGGCCTCCATGCTGCGCCGCTGTGGATCGCCGTAGCCCGCCGTCTCAGCGCTGCTCGCCGAGTGGACTGGATGGCCACCGCCGTCGACGGTGTCCGAGACGACCCGGCCGCCGCGATGCAGCGCGACGTCGCCGCCGGCGTGGTCGACGGTGGCGACGACGTACGTCCCATGCGATGCGCCATGTTCCACGATCGGCGCCACGTACGGCAGCGAGGAGTAACGCACCACGGGATTCTCGATGGGCCGGAGCAGATGTTCGTCGAGCAGGATCCCGTCCACTCCCGCCACGAGCCCCCAGCCGCTTCGGCCCACCGCCGGGGTGGCACCGATGATGGTCTGCTCCAGAATGTCGACGACCTCGGGCGCCGCACCGAGGCCGTCGAGCTCGGCTCGAATCGCTCGCCACTTCAAGTCCCGTTGAGCGGCTGCGTCTTCGGTGTCGTGGGAGTCGTCGAAGTACACCGAGGCGTACGGGCCCTTGGCATCCAGCAATCGTCGGAAACGTTCGGTCTGCATGATCCTCCATCCCGATCGCGGCATCGTCTTCGCCGTGCGGGTCATCCCGCCGTGCACGCGGGTGCCCGCTGACGCAGCGGACAAACCCGCCCCGACCGCCGGTCCGTCGGGTCGGCGCTACAGCCGGAGGCGACCGCTGCGGTAGACCATTTGGTGTACTCGCGTCTGTCGCCGTAGTAGACTGATTGGTATATTGCCAGCATGCGTGTACGTGATCGACTGACCGCGGCGACCGCCACTCTGATGCAGCGCCATGGCGTCGCCGGCACCGGCATCGCCGACATCCTCGACACCAGCGGGGTGACCCGGCGCTCGATCTACCTGAACTTCCCCGGCGGCAAGTCCGAACTGGTCACCGCGGCAACCCGTGCCGCCGGCGAGGAGATGACCAACACCATCCGGGAGAACGTCGACGCACCGAACCCGATCGCGGCCTTCGCCTCGATGTGGAGCGACGTCCTGGCGGACACCGACTTCGAGGGCGGCTGCCCCATCATGGCGGCGGCGTGCAGCGGTGACGAGGCCCCGCACGCGAAGGAGGCGGCTGCCGACGTGTTCGCGGACTGGGGCCGGCTGCTCACCGAACGACTCGTCCGCGACGGCATCCGCGACGACGTGGCACGGTCGCTGGGCACGACCATCGTCGCCTCACTCGAGGGGGCGGTGATACTGGCTCGGGCAGCCCGGTCGACCGAACCGCTGACGCAGGTCGCCCATCACCTAGAAGAACTCATCGCCACCCACCGACCGAGGGCCCGCCGGGGACGGCGCACCGCGACCTAGCGCCGAGGGACTCGACGGGCCCGGCTCGTGTCAGGCTTGACGCCATGATCGTCGCCTTCAGCCTCACCCCATCCGCCTCCGATGACGACGGTGGCGTGCACGCGGCGGTGGCAGAGGCCGTCCGCATCGTGCGGGCGTCGGGGTTGCCCAACGAGACCAACGCGATGTTCACGAATGTCGAAGGCGAATGGGACGAGGTGATGGCCGTGGTCAAGCGGGCCGTCGACGCGGTCGCAGCGGTCTCACCACGCGTCGGCTTGGTGCTCAAGGCCGACATCCGGCCGGGTCACACCGGTCAGCTCAGCGCCAAGGTCCAGCGCATCGACGAGGCCCTGCAGGGCTGACGGGTACTCTCACGACCGGCCGTCTGCGACCGTCTGGTCGGCCCGATCTGCCTGCGGCACAACGCGTCTCGCGCGGACGGCGATGAGCCCGCCGCCGATCACCAGCGCCATGCCGCCGTAGGTGAGCAGCGTCGGAGGATGCTTCCACACCAGCCAGTCGATGACCGCGGTGAAGACGATGACCGAATAGATGAAGGGACCCAGCTTCTCTGCCGCCGCGTAGCGGTAGGCCAGCACGATGAGGATCTGCGAGGCCAACTGCGCGAAGCCCAGGCCCAGCAGCCAGGGCCACGCCGCGGCAGGGACGGGCTCCCAGTCGAACACCGCGATGGGCACGGCCATCACCGTCGAGAGCAGGAAGTAGTAGAAGAGCACCCGGGTGATCGGTTCGGTGGCACCCAGCCAGCGGACCGACATCATCGCGACGGCCAGAAAGAGCGCGCCCGCGAAGGCGGCGAATTCGCCAACGTCGACGCGATGCCCCTGGGGTTGCAGCACGAGGACCACCCCGGCGAAACCGACCAGCGCGCCCACCCACGTCGCTCTCGCCACCCGCTGGCGGGTTACCGCCCACGCGATCAGCGGCATCCACAACGGCGCGCTGTAGGTGAGCAGGGTGGCGTTGGCCAGCGGTATCTGGGTGATCGCGAAGAAGAGCGCATACCAGCACGCGGTGCCGGTAGCCGCCCTCAACACGTGCAGACCGAACTTCGTGGTGCGCACCGATGACCACCCGGCCCGCATCACCACCGGGATGACGAAGAGAAGGCAGATCGCGTTCTGAAAGAGCAGGAGCACCCCGGTCGAGGTGTACTGACCGGACACCTTCGCCAGCGTGCCCACCAGCGCGACGCAGAAGAAGGCGGCCGTCGTCAAAACCGCTCCCAGGAGCAGGTTCTCGGGTCGTCGACCCACGCCCGCGTCGGGCACCGCGGCGTCAGTCACGGCACTCCGGGGCGACTCTCACTGACCGGCCTCGTGGAGCGCGGCCGCCACGTCCGCCTGAGTCTTCGTCAGGAAGGTCTGATACTCGGCACCGGTCATGAAGGTGGTGGTGAACTGACTCTTCTCGGCGGTCTGCTGCCAGGTCGGCGAGGTCACCATCCTTCCGAGGGCGGTCTGCCAGTACGCCACGGCGGCCGCCGGCATGTCCGGCGGTCCGTACAACCCGCGCCAGTTCGAGAGGGTGACGTCGAGACCCTGCGCCCGGGCGGTGGGAACGTCGAGACCGGGCAGGGGGTTCTCGGACAGCACGCCAAGACCCTTGAGGTCATGCGACTTCACCTCTTCGATGAACTCGCTGACACCACCGATCGCGACGTCGATGCCACCGTTGGCGAGGGCGGCGCTCTGCTCGCCGCCGCCCTCGTGGGTGACGTAGTGGACCGATGCGGGATCCGCCCCCGCTGCCGACACCAGGAGGTCGAACGGAGCCTCGTCGTCATGGGCGGCGCCCACCTTGACGGCCGCCGGGTTGGCCTTGATCGCCGCGACCAGGTCACCGAGATTCGTCAGCGGCGATCGTGGGCCGGTGACGACGACGAAGTACTCCGTCATCAGCCGGGCGATCATCGTGACGTCGTGATACCCGTACTTCGACGTACCCCGGATCTGGTTCATCATCATCGACAGCGACGTCACCGACACCTGGGAGTCGTTTCCGCGGTACTGCTCCACCATGGTGGCCAGGAAGTCCGCGCCACTGCCGCCGGGGCGATTCTGCACCGGCATCGGCACGTCGACGATCTTCTCCTTCTGCAACGCGTCGACCACCGACCGAATCGTGAGGTCGAAACCGCTGCCCGGGCCCGCTCCGGCGGTCATCGTCACCGGTCCCGTGGGATAGGGCGTCGGAAAGGACCCGGCGTCGGAACTCGACGCAGCGTGCTGACAGCCGGCCAGGAGTAGCACGGCGGCCAGTACGGCCAGCAGAGTGGGTCTTCTCATCAAGGGTGTTCTCCCGGTGTGACGTTGGATTCGTTGACGACCTGCGATCGGACGTTCATCCGATTGGTCTCGCGCTCGAGGATGCCGTTGAGGGCGCGCGGAGCGACCACGTCGAGGGCGCGCAGCGCCAGGGCCTTCCTCGGCGCGATGCGGATGGGTCTGGTCCGAGCGGCGGTGATCATCCATTCGGCGGCTTCATCGGCGGACAGCGCCACCACGCCGTCGTAGGCGCGGGTGGGTGCGATCATCGGCGTGGCGACCAGGGGGTAGTACACCGTGGTCGAGTGCACGCCGGCTCGCCCCCACTCGGTGTCGATGACCCGGCTCACCGCGCTCAGCGCGGCCTTCGACGCGTTGTACGCGGCGAACATCGGGGAGGACTCCGGCAGGACGCGCCACGTGGCGACGTTGATGACGTGTCCGTCACCGCGTTCGAGCATCCCGGGTGCCACCCCGCGGATGAGCCGAAGGGGCGCATAGTAATTGAGTGCCATCACGCGTTCGACGTCGTGCCAGCGGTCCAGCGACTCGATGAGTGGGCGGCGAATCGACCTCGCCGCGTTGTTGATCAAGATGTCGACGCGCCCGACGGCACCGACGATCGCATCGACCTGATCCAGATCTGCGAGGTCGGCCCGCATCGCGACGGCACTTCCGCCGCGGGCGGTGATCTGGCCGACGAGATCGTCGAGCAGGTCCTCGCGACGGGCGACGGCGATCACCGTCGCCCCCTCGGCGGCGAACCTGCGGGCCGCCACCGCGCCGATCCCCGACGATGCCCCGGTCAGCAGCACTCGCTTGCCGTGCAGGTTCACCGCCGGACGGGCCGGCCACCGCGGGACTGGACGCATCCCGGCGAGTCGCATGGCTCTTCTGACTCGCGGCAGCACCGCTGGCGAACCCCGTCCCCCCGAACCCGTCACCGAGGGTCCGCCACGTTCCCTGCCGTCATCGATGTCCGATCTTTCGTGGCGGGCTATGCGGGAAGACTAATTGACGGCGACGTGGCCCGTACCGGGTTGGCGTTTGCGTGGCGCGAGCGCGGGTATCAGACCAATACGGGAAGTGCCCATGCGCTTGCCGGCGCGCCGTGTGTGACCCCAGCCCCCTGGTCCCCGGCCGGCCGGCATGAAGCCCGACACCACATGCCCGACACCAAGTGAAACACCGACGAGGAGATTGCAGTGTCTCAGAACGACCACGCAGAACAGGCCCGCAAGGGTCTCATCGATTCCATCAAGGGCAAGGCCAAGGAGGTCGCGGGCGCCGTGACCGGCAATGACTCGCTCACCGCGGAGGGTCAGCTCGAGCAGATGCAGGCTCAGGAGCGCAAGGACGCCACCGCCGTCGACGCGGTCGCCGACGCCGAGGCCGCCGAGGCCCGTCAAGATCAGGCGGAGGCCCGGCAGGAGGCCAACCAGCAACGGCAGGCCGTCAACAGCCGGACGGCTGTGGCTGAAGCCGCTGCCCGCGGCGACCAGGCCGCCCAGGCGAACGCCGCCGAGCAGGTCGGACGGACCGAAGCCGCCATCGGCACGGTCCAAGCCGAGCGGCAGGCGCAGAACGACGTCAATCAGGCGTTGGCGCAAGAACGCGACGCCCTCGACGACGCTGCGGACGACATGGTCGACGCTGCCGCCGAGCACCAGGGCTCCGCGCAGGAAGCCGCCACCACCAAGGCGGCCGCCGACCGCATCAGGCAGCAGGCCGACGAGCTGTCCAAACAAGCCGACCTGCCCTGACTCAACCCACCCAGACAATAAGGAGTTCACCATGAACATCACCGCAGTTCCCTTCGCCGTAGCGCGATTTCAGTACCGACTGGTCCGCCGACCGCTCGTGCTCATCGAGCATCAACTCGCGGCGCGACTCACCCCCGAAGCCCCCGCTCGGCTGATGTACGAACGATCGCTCGGCATGCTCGACGCCACCGCGGGGCGCCTCTTCGGAGACCCCGAACTCAGTGAGCGCGGCGAAGCACTGGCCAAGCGCAGCGATGCGCTCGCCCGCGCGGCCGAACTCGACGGCGAAGCCACCAGCATTCGCAAGAACGCCGATGCCAAGCTGAAGAGCACCCGTGAGCAGGCGACCGCAGAGCGCAAGCAGGCGCGGGAGCAGACCGAGCAGGAGGTGAAGGAAGCCCGCGAGGCCGCCGAGGAGCGTAAGCGTTCCGCAGTGCAGACCGCCGAGAAGCACACCGCCGAGGCAAAGCGGCGCGCGAACGAAACCGCCGAGAAGCGGGTGCAGGCCGCCGAATCCGCCAAGTCCGACGCCGAGTCGCGCATTCAGGCAGTGGAGAAGTCGTCGGCCAAGCGGGCCGAAGGCAAGCTCGAAGACGCCCAGGCCGCCCGCAGCGAGGCCGCCAGCAAGCGTGCAACGGCCAACCGCGTCGAGGAACTCGCGGACGCCGAGAAGCAGGAGCGGCAGGCCGCGCGCAAGGCAACCAGTAACGGCTCCTAGGCCCGGAGGAATCACCCATGCGCATCGTCATCACAGGAGCAAGCGGCAACGTCGGCACGGCGCTGCTGAAGGCGCTGCCGGAGGACTACGACGTCACCGGCGTAGTCCGCCGGCCGCCGCCCGCTCGCGGGATATACGAACGTGCGCAATGGCATTCGCTCGACCTGTCGCAGGGCGACTCCGCCGTCGCCCTGCGGCAGGTGTTCGATGGCGCCGACGCCGTCGTTCACCTGGCGTGGGGATTCCAACCGACTCGGGACACCGAGTACCTCAACAGACTCGGGGTCGGCGGTACGTCCGCGGTGCTCGAGGCCGCCGACGCCAGCGGCGTCGGGCAGCTGGTCCACATGTCCTCGGTCGGCACCTACGCCCCAGGCAGCTACGGCAAACCAGTGGACGAATCCTGGCCGACGACCGGGATCGCCACGTCGCCCTACAGCCGCGACAAGTCGGCCGCCGAGGCAGTCCTCGACGAGTACGAGCAGCGCACCGACGGTGCGGCCGTGGCCATCGCGCGGATGCGCCCGGGGTTCATCCTGCAGCGCAGCGCGGCCAGTGGACTGCTTCGCTACGGGCTGCCCGGCTACCTTCCCATGCAGGTGGTCCGCTGGTTGCCCGTACTCCCGCTCGACAAGAAGCTGTGCATTCCCCTGGTCCACGCCGATGACGTCGCGGCGGCCATTTCGTCGGCCGTTCAACGTCGCGCGACCGGGGCGTTCAACCTTGCCGCCGAACCGCCAATGGGACGCGACCAGGTCGCGGCGGCGTTGGGCGCTCGACCGCTACACGTTCCCTCCGGCGTTCTCGGAACGCTGGTCGACCTCAGCTGGCGGGCGCGCGTCCAGCACATCGACCGTGGCTGGCTGGACTTGGCCTTCAGCGTTCCACTTTTGAACTGCGCCCGCGCCACTGACGAACTGGGTTGGACGCCGACATGGTCTGCCGTACACGCTCTCGACGACTTTCTCGAGGGCGTCGCGAAGCGTACTCACACCGATAGCGCGCCCCTGCGGGAACGGTCGATGTTGGATCTGCTGCGCCGCGACCTCACCGACGGCCTGATCTCCTCGCGCCGGCTGCCCTGATTCAGGACTCTGCCTCGCCCCGTGAGCGACGCAGTTCTGCCGCGCGCTCGACGTCCTGCTGCTCCTTGGCTTGATTCTTGACCGTCATCCGGTCATCACGGGGCGGCAGTTGCAGGTCGCGTTCGGCGGGCAGGCCCGCCTGCAGCTGACGTCCACGCTCCAGCTCGGAGTCGATCTCCGCTCCAAAGAGCAACGCCAGGTTGGTGATCCAGAGCCACAGCAAGAACACGATCACCCCGGCGAGCGCGCCGTACGTCTTGTTGTAGCTGCCGAAGTTGGAGACGTAGAAGCCGAAGAGCAGCGAGGCGACGATCCACACCACGATGGCCATCGAGGCGCCGACGCTGACCCAGCGAAACTTCGGCTGCTCGATGTTCGGGGTGGCGTAGTACAGGATCGCCACCGCGAGGATGACCAGGATGAGCAGTACCGGCCAGCGGGCGATGTTCCAGACCGTCACCGCCGCCGATCCGACGCCGATCGCGTTGCCGACCGCCGCCGCCACCGGCCCGGTCACCGCCAGCAGGAACGCCGCCGCGGCGACGACCAGGAGACCGGCGAGCGTCAGAAGCAGTTGCAGGGGGCGCAGTTTCCAGACCGGCCGCCCCTCTTCGATCTCGTAGATCCGGTTCATTGCGCGTCCGAACGCTCCGATGTATCCCGACGCCGACCACAGCGCGCCGAGCGCACCGATGACGAGCGTCAGCCCGGCGCTCGGTGATTGCACCAACTGTTCGATCGGCGCCCGCAGCACGTCCGCGGCCGAGCCGGGTGCCACGTCCTGCACGATCTGCAGGATGGCGTCCGTGGTCGACCTGCCCTGGCCGAAGACGCCGAGCAGCGACACCACCACGACGAGCGCCGGGAAGATCGACAGCACGGCGTAATACGTCAGTGCCGCAGCGAGGTCGGTGCATTGATCGGTGGAGAATTCCCGTAGCGTCTTGCGCAACACGAACCACATCGAGGGCTTCGTGAGATCGGTAGGCGACTTCGGTTTGCGCGGGTCGTCCGGGTCGGGCGCCGATGCCGATTCGGGTGTGGCGGTGCCCCGGTCCTGATCGGTCGACGTCACGACGGTGCTCCTTTCTGGCCGGTCCACCTGGACCAAACCTCTTGTTGGGGAAAGGCTTTCCGGACGGTCCAAGCCGTCCCGGCGGGTGCCGAGCTTCTCGGCGGCGGCCCTGACCACGATGACGCCCGCGACGACGGACAGCGACGTGTACACCGTCTTCGACACCGTGCTCATCAGACGCACTCTGCGGCCGGCAGCAGTTGCGCGGCCATGTTCTGGCTCATCATCTTCATCGCGGCCTCGCTCAGCACGGCGTCGATGTGTGCCACGGCGTCCGGCGGCACCACCACTTCGAAGTGGCGCACGTGGGCGTCGAGCGCGGTGTACAGGATGCACTGCTCGGTGACCTGGCCGGTGATGACCAGCCGTTGCGTCTTGAGCCGACCCAACAGGTAGCCCAGCGGCGTCGAGTAGAACGCGCTGTGACGCACCTTGGTCATCATCTTGCAATTGGGCGGCGGCGTGATGGGGCCAACTAGGTCCGGGCGTCGCCCGGCGAGCGCCGCGGTGACGAGGTCGCGGTGATCAGCGGTGAAGTCGCCGTAGTTGTCGTTGACGTAGATGACGTGGTCGTCCTCGCTGGCGTGGATGCGCGCGACCAGTTCCGAGATCGGTTCGACGATCGGGACGACGTTGGGAATCAGCTTGTCCGCGTCTGGATGGTCGTAGGCGTTGAGCATGTCGACGACGAGCACGGCGGTGCCACTCATGAGCTGCGGTCCTCTCCGGACGATGGTCGGATGGCCCGAAGTTCAGCGCTCCGCGGGGTATTCGAGCTCACGACGGGTCTCGTACCCCGGCGGGTGGGCGACAAACTAGGCCGCCGTCGCGTGCCGCCCCGGACCGCGCGCGATCAGTCGTCGTTGGCCGTCGGACTCTGTACCGATTCCCATTTGGACTCCAACGAGCGGGCGACGACGGTGCCGGCCGGCAGTTCCACGTCGAAGGTCTCGCCGTCGTCGAGTTCCACGGTGACGGAGAACGTCTTTCCGTCAGGCGATGTCCGAGCTTCCATGAAGACGACCTTGTAGATCCGCTTGCCCGCGTCCTCGTCATCCGGAACGTCCAGCGAGATGAGGTCACCAGGTGCGACGTCGTCGATGCGCGCGTCGTCGGAGATGCCGGTCATGTCGTCGGCGTTCACGACAGCGGCGTGCGCAACGAGGTCTCCCCCGCCGCCCAGCACGACACCAGATGGGCACCCAACCGGTCCTCCACCACGTCGAACGCCCGCATGCCGAAGACCACGTCGGGCTCCAGGTGGGGCTCCCGGGACACCAGATCGGCGACGACGTCGGTGCGCACCACCTGTTCGTGGACGGCGTCGGCCTCGACGTGTTCGCGGTAGAACCGGATGCACGCGTCCGGGGCTTGCATTCGGGTCAGCGCCTCGACCAGCCGGGCCGAGCCCGGTGACGACGTGATCTCGGTGGCGGCGAAGTGTCCGACGGCGGCACCGCGCAGTTCCCGGTGCAGGCCGAACATCGACATCAGGTTCACCACGGCCAAGGCCTCGGCCGGAACGTCGCCGAGGTAACGGAGGTAGCTCGAGTCCAGGCCGGCGGCCGACATGAGATCACCGAAGAGTTGCTGATGCGCGTGATCGGCGCGACCGCCACCGAACTCGTCGAACTCCACGGCGACGAAAGCGGCCTTGGCGGCGCCGGTGAGGCGGGGGATGGCCCACGCGTGCGGGTCGCCCTCCTTCAGGTGGTAGATGGAGCGGTGCACGAAGTACTCGCACATTTGCTCCCACGTACCGCGGTCGCGGAGGTGATGCGACGGACCATCGCCGTCGACGGGCGTGATCGACAGCTCGTCCATCTCCTGCTCGGCGGTCGCGTCGATGTCACCGATCTCGCGCTGCAGGGCGGCGAGGAACGCATCCTCGAGCCGTGCCCGTAGGTGAAGCACACCCGGATCCCACTCCCACCGCGATTCCACGCCCGCGAAGCCGCGGTAGTGGAGCTCGTAGGCGACGTAGAGCGCGAGCTGGAAGTCCCGGCCCCATGGCGAGGAATCCCCGACCGGCGCCTCGACGGGAATGAAGCTGCGGCGTGGCGCACGGCACTTGAGATGCGAGATGAGCGCGCTGGACAGCGGTCCGGCAGCCGCGGGGAGATTGGGCTCGAGATGCGTGGCAGGGGTCGTCACCTCTTACTCATACCCGACGCCGGGTCGCGTAAACGGTTGCTGGCGGTTGGTCTGCGCCGTCCGCAGAGTCGCCGAGTTTTGGGTCGTGACGCCGCGGGTAGGACGGCGTAGGTGCAGAAACCCCATGACGATGCCACGGTGACGGCCGTCCACCGAAGCTCCCAGTGACGACCGCCGCCGCGCCGCGGATCGTCGTCACGGGCGCCTCGGGAAACGTCGGTACGGGGGTCCTCCGAGCCTTGGCCAAGCAGATGCCGCACGCGACGGTGATCGGCGTGTGCCGACGACCACCGGACCGCGGTCAGGTCTACGAACGCGTGCAGTGGCATGCGGTCGACCTGTCCTCACCGACCGCCGCGGCCGAGATGGAGCCCGCGCTGCGCGGCGCCGACGTGGTCGTCCACCTGGCGCTGGCCGTCCAGCCCGTCCGCGACGAGGACTACCTATACCGGGCCAACGTGCTTGGCACGCAGGCCGTCCTGGACGCCATGGCGCTGGCCGGAACCCCTCAGCTGGTCTATGCGTCGAGCCTGGGTGTCTATGCGCCTGGCGGCACCGGACCGGTGACCGAGGAGTGGCCCGACACCGGACAGACCAGTTCGACCTACAGTCGCCACAAGGTCATCGTCGAGCGCATGCTCGACGGCTTCGTCGCCCAGCATCCTGACGTCACCGTCGCGCGCTTCCGACCGACCGTCGTCGTTCAGCGAGATGCGGCCTGGCTGATCAAGTCGCTCTACGTCGGACCCCTGGTTCCGCGGGCGATGTTCGAAGTGCTGCGCCAGCGACGGTTGCCCGTCTTGCCGCTGCCGGCTGGCATCGCACTGCAATTCGTCCATGCCGACGACGTCGGCGATCTGGTGATCCGCTTGATCGAACGTCGCGCCACGGGATCGTTCAACGTCGCAGCCGACGTCCTCGACGCCGCCGCGCTCGCGGACCTCGTTGGTGCGCGACCAGTGGCCGTCGAACCGCGCCTGGTGCGGTCGGTGATCACCACCCTCAATGCCCTTCGCCTGATCCCACTTTCGCCAGGCTGGTACGACGTGGCGACGAACACCCCGCTGATGGACACCTCGAAGGCGCGCGACCAACTCGACTGGGCCCCGACGCGGTCCTCGACGGAGAGCGCCTGGGAATTGATCGGGGGGATGGCCGACGCCGCCGTCGGTACCAGCGCTGCGACGGGGTGGACCATGACGCCGCGCCGATCCGTACGGCGCATCGTGGATCGGACCCACGACGGAAGCCTCCTGGCGTGGACCGCACTGTCGGCTGCCCGGGCGCTCGGAATGGGCCGCAGCCGGGTGCCGGTCGCCGCCGCGATGGCGGTCAACCTGGTGTCGGGCACTCCCGCGGCCCTCGAACGCCTCCTGGCCCGTCGTCGAGACCCCGTCGCGCTGCTGGCACCGGTCGCCGTCGGGGCCGCTCTCCTAGCGAGCCTTCGAGGGGGCTGGTCACCGGTCGCTGCCACCGTGGTCCTGCAGTTGTTGAACGTCGCCGAGCGACGACGCTCAGCGACCAATACGGTTGTGGGAGAACCGGTTTCCGCGTTGCCACAGCGGATGGGAGATCCCACGTGAGTGGCGAGGTGGTCGTGGTGACCGGCGCGTCCAGTGGGATCGGCAGGGAAACCGCGCTCCGTTACGCGGGCCGAGGAGCATCGGTGGTCGTGGCGGCACGTTCGGACGACGCGCTGCAAGACGTGGCGCAGGAGTGCTGGTCGGCCGGCGCCGCAGACGTTTTGGTGTACGTCGCCGACATCGCCGAAGCCGATCAGGTCGAGGCGCTGTTCGCTACCTCAGCAGACCGTTTCGGGCGCGTCGACATCGCGGTGCAATGCGCGGCCATCACCGCGTTCGGCCGGTTCGAGGACATTCCCGTCGAGGTGTTCGAGGGAATCGTCCGTACGAACCTCATCGGCTCGGCCAACGTCGCCCGCGCTGCGCTGGTGCACTTCCAGAAGCATGGTTCCGGACACCTGGTTCTGATCGGCTCACTTCTCGGTTCGGCGGCCGCGCCCTACCAATCCGCCTACGTGGCAACGAAGTTCGCGCTGCACGGCCTCGTCCGCGTCCTACGGCAGGAGAATCGGCACCTGCCAGGCATCAAGGTGCACGGGGTTTATCCGGGGCCGGTCGACACACCGGTCTACGGCAGCGCGAGTAACTACTTCGGCCGGACTCCGCGCGTTCCACCCACCGCCGTGGCGCCATCGACGGTCGTCTCGGCGATCATCCGCGCCACCAACCGGCGACGTTCCACCGAACGCCAGGTCGGATGGTTCAATCGTCCGGCGATCGCCGCGTACACCCTGCTGCCGACCGTGTACGACGCCCTCATCGGACCGTTCCTCCGCAAAGTCGCCTTCACCTCGGAGTCGAGCGAACCCAGCGACGGCAACGTGTTCGACCGATCACCCGGCGAGCGTGCCACCGCCGAATGAGTACGTCCCCCTGGCAGCCGCTGGCACAGCAGATTCTGGCCGTCGTCGATCCGCTTCTCGAGGCGGCGACCGCCGCGCCGCCAGCCTGCACGACACCAAACCGGCGAGGTGCCAGCAGGTTTGGTGTCCGGCCTGTGCGACGGTGGCTATCGCCACCGGCGAGGACCATCCGTTGAAGGCGGCCGTCGCCGAACACGGTGCGGCCCTGCTGGCAGTGCTGCGCGCCGCGGCCACCACCGCCGATGACACCTCGACTCCCGAATCTCGTGACACGACGGACGCCGGCGGTAGGGCGCAGCCATTACCGGGACCCGGCCGCTACCAGCCGATCACGGTCACGATCGACGACCCGACGCCGTCACCTGGCGGCCCCAAGTAGCGGCTCAGGCCAGCGGCATGTCGGGCATCGGCGCATTGCAGCGATCACGAAAGTCCGCCGCAGGCTGCCGAACCGCCTTGAGCTCATCGCTCACCTGAGGGTTCGCCTGGAAGTAGGCCTGGATCTCGGAGGTCATCTGATCGCGCGACTTGCCCTTGAGTCCAGTGAAGAACGCATTGACGTCGGGGTGGGTGAATAGGTAGGACGACGTGCCGGCCGAGACTCCGGACATGACGCCGGCGAGGTCGGCGGCGGTGCAGTTGGGTGGATCGGCCGCGGCGACCGCCGACGTGCCTGCGAGCATGGCTCCGGCGATGACGCCGGCGCCGATGAGATGACGGATGGACATTGTGGGCTCCTTTTCGATGTGGTTGCGGGACAGGGCGTTCGACTTCATCGACGAGGTCCGATGCCACCGGGGCGCCCCGGGCCGCCGGGACCGCCGGGGCCGCCGGGACCCGGATTCCAGATCACGTCGACGCCCCAATCGTCGTCGCAGTACCAGGGATCGGCGCAGTAGGAGGGGTACGCCGCGGAGGGAGGCGTGGGGCCACCCCCGCGGACATCCCCTTGGGCGCAGACCGTGGCGTACCCGGCGCCGCTGCAGTCCGCCGAAGCGGGCGCGGCGCTGATGACGCCGACGGTGCTCATCGTCAGCGCGAACCCCAAACTGAGATAGTGCCTTCGCATTCGCACGACTTCTCCTTGATCGCTTAATGGCCCGTCTCCGTCGACTCGTCGTCGACACGACCGAACCGGTGGTGCGGACAGTAGTCCGATGCGATTTGCTGCGCGCGCTTTTCGCACTTCCACGGCTGGACCTCTGCCGTATGCGGGCACGCGCAGGAAGCGACAGGACACAACAGCAAAGTCCTTCAATCTGTGAAGTACCTGAGTCGCGATGTGCGCCTTGGTATTGGAGCATTCGGACGTTGCCGAACGCCCCCTTCACCATGCTCACGGTGCTACCGTCGGCTCACCGTGACCAGCGAGAGGCCTAGACATGGCTGCAAGTGAGCGAGACTGGACGCAACCGGCGGCCCTGGCCATTCCCAAGGAAGGGTATTTCGAGCTCGAGCGCGGACGGTACGGCCCGATTTATCCGAAGACACCTGCCTGCTACGGGTTCTCCATCATCGCCAAGGTCAAGGACGGTGAAGAGGACGCAGTCCGGGCGTACGGAAAGACGATCGAAGAGACCATCGCAGCGAGTCCGGAGGCGTTGGCACCGCTGAAGTTGCACTACTTGCGCTGGAATCTCTTCGACGTCGGTTCGGGCCTTCACTTCCAGTACATGGGCATCTTCGACACCGACTTCGACAAGTACACCGAGGATGCGGTTCAGCTGTTCAGCGCGACCGGTATCACCACCATCTTCACCAAACTCGTGGGTTTCCCGGAAGATTGGAAGGAGAATCCCGAGGCCTTCATCAAGTTCGTCCGCGATCACCAGGTCCCGAGCTTCCTGGAGTATGGCGAATATCCCTATGTCACCGCCGACGAGATCAAGAAGGCTCTGCGCTTGAAGGCGGCCTTCTCGACGATGCTCGATCAGATGCAGTAGATGCTCGAGTTCGACGACATCCAGCACCTCCTGCTGACGCGAACTCCGGCCATCACCGGGCGCTATGAGTTCCTGACCTTCGACACCCCCGAGGGTGGGCGAGCGTGGTTGTCGGTCATGGCGGGATTGGTCCAGTCCGCCGCCGACGTCCGGGCCACCGTCGACGAAGCCGACCGCTGGGTCACCGTGGCGCTCACGTGGAATGGGCTGCGGGCGCTCGGGCTACCCGAGGAGTCGCTGGCGACCTTCCCCGACGCCTTCCGCGAGGGCATGACGTCGCGGTCGAACATTCTTGGCGACACCGGCCGCAACGCTCCCGAACACTGGGTCGGCGGGCTCGCCAGCGATGACGTGCACGCCATCGCCATCCTGTTCTCCCGCACCGACGAGCAGTGCCGCCTATCCATCGCCAACCATGACGAGCTACTCGCCCGCACCGACGGGGTTCGCAGTCTGTCGCATCTCGACCTCAACGCGAGTCCACCGTTCAACTACGCCCACGACCACTTCGGCTTCCGGGACCGCCTGTCGCAACCGGTGATGAAGGGCTCCGGCGAGGAGCCCACCCCCGGCTCGGGTGCGGCGCTCGAGCCCGGTGAGTTCATCCTCGGGTACCCCGACGAGAACGGTCCGGTGGGCGACCTTCCGCAGCCGGAGGTACTGGCGCGCAACGGCAGCTACATGGCGTACCGACGACTCGAGGAGCACGTGGCCGTGTTTCGCGAGTACCTGCGCGAGAACTCGGACACCGCGGCGGACGAAGAATTGCTCGCGGCCAAGTTCATGGGGCGGTGGCGCAGTGGCGCTCCGCTGGTGCTGGCGCCCAAGACCGACGATCCGGAGCTCGGCGCGGATTCGATGCGCAACAACGACTTCAACTACAAGGAGATGGATCCCCACGGCTACGCGTGCCCGCTGGGGTCGCACGCCCGCAGGTTGAACCCGCGCGACACCGCGCACTACATGAATCGGCGACGGATGATCCGGCGGGGCGCGACGTACGGACCGGCGCTGCCCGACGGCGCCCCCGACGATGGTCAGGCGCGCGGCATTGCCGCGTTCATCATCTGCGCAGACCTGGTCCGCCAGTTCGAATTCGCCCAGAACGTGTGGATCAACGACAAGGCCTTCCACGAACTTGGCAACGAGCACGATCCCATCGCCGGTTCGCAGGACGGGGCACTGGACTTCACCGTCCCGAAACGACCGATTCGCAAGGTGCACAAGGGCATTCCCGCTTTCACCAGCCTGACGGGTGGGGCCTACTTCTTCCTGCCAGGGCTGAGTGCGATCCGCTACCTCGCTGCGCTCGGAAACTGAAGGACTCATCATGACGGCTCTCCCGACGGCACGCACCTACAACCAAGCCCACCTGGGGCGCCCGCACAATGGAGGCAGGCGCGTCAGCATCTACTGGACGTGGAGTTACCCCTGGGAAGCGCAACGCGATCCGGCCTCGATGGAGAACCGGTTCTCCACGATCACCGAAGTCCGCAACGTGCTCTGGCCGGCGTATGAGACACCCGAGTACGACGCGGCGCACTTCCTGCAGGGCATCGCGGGGACGTTGGAACTCTTTCATCGGTCCACCCTTGCCTTTCAGGCGCTGGTGGAGGAAGCCACCGGCCACCCCGTCGCGGTGTTCCAGCGCATCGACCAAGCGGGCTACGAGCTCCCCATCGACGAACGCATCCTCGCCGACACCGACACCCTCCTGGTCTTCGGGCTCGATCACCTACTGGGCCAGGAGGACGCCGCGCCGGAAGAGATCGCCGCAATCACCGAGTGGCTCAAGCGCGAGGGCACCTGCCTACTGCTGGCGCCGCACCATGACGTCGGCTTCACCGACGACTTCGCGCAGCGCCAGATGGAGTACGACCACCACGGCGACCGGTTGGTGCCGCGTCAACAGCGATTCAGTGCCTACACCCGATCGCTGATGAAGGCGCTCGACGTGCCGGTGCACAACGTCTGGGGACTTCGGCCCGCCGTGGTCGACGGCACCAAGGAGATCGCACCGCTGACCGGCTTTCGCGATCTCGACGGCGCTGGCCTGTTGAACGACGTCACCACCTTCAACTTCCACCCCCACCTCCCGCACTACGAACTCACCGCACCGGAGAGCGACGACCTCCGGGTGCTCGGGCGGCAACTGGTCGACCCCAACCGGCCGCACCCCTTCACCGAGGCGGGGAACACCGAGTTCAACGCCCTGATCTGGATGCCACCCAAGAGCGACCGCGCCGGAGACATCGTGCTGATCGACTCCACCCACTTCACCACGCTGTTCGGCGGCACCGACAGCCTGCGCAACCTATGGCGCAACCTCGCCACCATGGCGATGTAAAGCCGTCACAGCCAACGCTTCAGACCCTCACCAAGGCGTTCGAGCGTCGCAATCTCGCGCTCCAACGCCCGGATGACGCGGCGTGCGTCGGCTGCGCGGTCGAGATGGCCGGACCCTTGGAGCTGCTGCACTTCGATGCACTTCCTGGCCAGATCCGACTCGGCCTGCGCCCGGAGGCCACTGAGCTCCTGCCGGTAGTACTCGGCTTGCGCCGCATCTGCCCGATGATCGTCTGCAACGTCTCCGTCGACCACACCAATCATGTGCAGACGATAGCGCCTGCACGCTCAGGTGGTCGCCGAGCCGGCATGACGAGTGCGCCGACTGTGTACACCGCGACACCGAGACGACAACCGACGTTCACCTCCGGCGGGTAGACCCGACCCATGACCGAATCAGGCCGACGCGGGGATCCGGCGTCTCGACGCTCGATCGACCTCGCGATAGGAATGCTGATGGGACTACGCGGCTGCTCCGAGCGCGACGCGTTCGACGACCTGGTGAGGGCCGTGCACGAGACGGGCGTCGGTCCGGCTGCGCTGGCCACTGCACTGGCGCACCTGGTCGGGGGCAAGGGAGATGGCGTACCGCATCAGTCCGAGGCCGCACTCGTCTGGGGTCATCTACTCGCAGCGCGAGTGGCAACGGTTTCCGCGGTCGACTGACGCAGCGCGCACCGGGGCGGGACGCAGCTTCTTCAGATCTCTTCGAGCGCCTCCCCGATTCCCTCGGCCACGCGGCTGCGCTGGTTCTGAGCCAGCGCGTGACCGGTCGCGACCACGAGGGCGATCGGCCACTCGATGACTTCGAACGCCGCGAGCACACCCAGCGCACCGAAGTAGGCGACCTGCTCGGGTCTGGGGACCCGGATTCGGCCGAGCACCGGAAGGGTCACCGCGAACGAATCCGCGGCACGGATCCGGTCGACGGCGCGGCGGTGGCTCTCTGAGGATGACTTTTCGGCCATTGGTTAACTCCTGGTCATGGCGAGTTGGGCGGGTTGTCGCCTGGCGTGCCGACAGTTACTGGTGTGGCGAATTCCTCTGTGGTGGGCTCGGATCCGTTGACCGACGTGGTCGCCACGGTGCTCACCCTGCCGTTGCGCGAGTTGTACGCACTGCTGTGGCGGGCCGGCGTGCTCGAGATCGTCGACTGATCCTCCGGTCCATCGTCAGGAGCCGTGCTCGCCGACGAGATGACCTTGGGCGCGATCGCAGAGACGGCGGTTGCCGCGGCGGCGGCGGATAGCGCCTGCGCCCAGCCCACCGGACCCAACGGCGTGTTCCCCAGCAGCTGACTGACCCCGGGCGTGCTGACCAGCGCACCGAGAGTGATGAGCGAGCCCGCCGCCGTGCCCACCACGAGGGGGCTGTGCGAGTCGATGAGGGTCTGTCCCAGCTGGGTCGTCACCAGTGCGATGAGGGCGACCGTCGAGGCCCGTTTCGGGCGGCCGGTCACGCTGGCCATCGCCCAGGCCGCCGTCGCGGCACCGGCGGTCGTCGCGCCACGCACCGCGACCGTCCGCCACAGCGCGGCCTCGTCGGGTCCGCGCCCGGCACTGGACACACCACCCGTCGGCCGGCTGACCGCGAGCGCGGCGGCGGGGAGGGCGTCGGTGAGCATGTTGACCAGCAGAAGCTGACGAGTGTTCAGCGGCGACCGTCCGGTGATCGCCGTTCCCGCAATCGCGAAGGCGACCTCGCCGGCGTTTCCGCCGAGCAACACCGAGACGGCGGCCTGCACCCGCTGCCACAGCAGCCTGCCTTCGTCGAGCGCGTCCAGTAGCGCTCCGATGCGACCGTCGAGCAGCATGACGTCAGCGGCGGAGCGCGCGGGATCGCTTCCCCGCGAGGCGATTCCAACGCCCACGGTGGCCGTGCGAATGGCCGCGGCATCGTTGGCGCCGTCGCCGACCATCGCACAGACCAGTCCCAGCCGTTCCAGTGTCTCCACCACTTGCACCTTGTGTTCCGGCGTCATTCTGGCGAACACCAGACGCTCGCGGACGGCGCACTCCTGGGCTCGCCGCGACATCGTCTGCCATTGCGCACCGCTGATCACCTGCCCCGCGTCGACCGGATAGCCCAGTTCCGCAGCGATCGCTCTGGCGGTGACCGGATGATCACCGGTGATGAGCCGGACGCCGGTTCCGCGCGCCGTGAGCTCGGCCAGGACGGCGGCGGCGTCCGGCCTCGGGGTGTCGGACAGCCCGACCAGACCGTGAAACTCGAGCCCCTCACGGCAGGAGGCGGCGAAGACGTCCGCGTCGTCGCAGGCGGCGGTCACCTGCCCGGGCGTGAGCGGACGCGAGGCGACGGCCAGCACCCGCAGGCCGTCGGCCGCCAACCTCTGCACCCCAGCGGCGGCCCGCCGTGGGTGGCCGCAGCCCGCCAGCACCGCCTCTGGTGCGCCCTTGATCCACAGCCGGCCATCGCGGATCGCCGCCGAGAACGGCCGGCCGGCCCGAAAGGGCAGGTACGCGTCCGCGGCAGCGGCGTCGGGGCACACGGGCGCACCGGCTTCGGCGACCGCATAGTCGGTGGCGTGGTCATGGCGCTCACCGTTGGCGGGCGGGGTGGCGCGGAAGGCGCAGACCAATACGTCGTCCTCGGACCCTGCGGGCGCGGCCTCGACGCGGGCGACCCGCAGCCGGTTCTGGCTCAACGTGCCCGTCTTGTCGAAGCACACCACGTCGACCCGGCCCAGCGCTTCCACCGAACGCGGGCTGCGGACCAGTGCGCCCATCCGCGTGAGCCGCCGCGCCGAGGCTTGCTGCGCCAGCGTCGCCACCAAGGGCAGCCCTTCGGGCACCGCCGCCACGCTGACCGCGACACCGCCGGCGATGGCGGGTCGCAGGCCGGTCCGCCGGAGCAGGCTCAGCATCGTGACCAGTCCGCCTCCGGCGATGCTCATGGGCCAGGCTCGCGCGGTGAGCTCACTCAGCTGGGACTGCAAGCCGACGGCGGACTCCGATCCACCGGACGCGAGCGCCACCCGTCGGGCCTGCGTCTGCGAACCGACCGCAATGACGACGGCCCTGGCCGTTCCGGCCACCACAGTCGTCGTCGCATGCAGCAGGCAGGCCCGCTCCGCGACCGGCGCCGCCGGCGTGGCGTCCACTTGCTTTGCGACGGGAAGGGATTCACCGCTCAGAGCCGACTCGTCGACCTCGAGATCGCCGGCTTCGACGAGCCGGCCGTCAGCCGGCACGACCTCGCCGGGCCGCACTTCGATGAGGTCACCCAGCCGCAGGTCGGCCGCGTCGACAGTGCGGTAGCCGTCGCCGACGATCAGTCGCGCCGGCGGATCTTGGACGGCCAGCAGCCGCCGAAGCAGCCGTTCGGCACGCAGTTTCTGCGTGGCCGCCAGTGCGGCGTTGCCGGCGAGTACCGACCCGACGAGCACCGCGTCCACCGGTGAGCCGAGCACCGCGCTAGCAGCAGAGCCGATGGCGAGGACGGGAGTCAACGGGTCGGACAGCTCGTCGCGGATCGCGGACGCGAAGTCGCCAACGGTCTCGCGCACGGCGTCCAGGGCCGATCCGGCGGCACTGCCCACCGCGCCGGCGGCCAGACTCGTTCGAGACCGGGGTGGCGGTAATGGCGGGTCGGCGGGCGAAGGCAACAACCGCCGCACCTGCTCGACGGACATCGCGTGCCATTCCACTGTGGCCGGTGCCGCCGGCGGGGCGGCGGCGAGGACGTGTCGAGCGATTCGGTAGCCCGTCCACGTTGCCACCGCAGCACCAACGGCGACCGGGCCAAGGCCACCCCCGCGAACTCCCGGCACCATCAGGAGAGCTCCGAGAATGCTTGCCCCGGTGGCGAGTTCGACGCCGCGCCGGCTCGCCCGTCGTGCTGCCGGCAGGGCGTGCGCAACGTGCCAAACAGCCGCCAGGTCTTCGACGAGCAGGTCGGCGTGCCAGCACGACGAGCCTGCCTCTCCGACGAAGCCGATTCCGACGTCCGCGTCGGCAAGCGCCTGCGCCGCCCGACCCGACACCACGGCCACCGTCCGGCCATCCCGTTGGAGCAGCCGAACCGCGTCGGCGAGCGCGCCGTCGAGATTCGTCGTGACGGCATGCAGATCGTCGAACGACGACCGCAGCTCGTCGAGCTCCTCGACGTCCAGGGACGTGACTTCGACTCCCCCGCTGCGTATTTCGCGAACGATCATACCGGCAAGGGGGTGGTCGGCGAAGCGGATGCACACTTCTCCGTCATCGCGGCGACCGTCCGCTGACGGAACCGGATGCCATCCGACACCTAGAGTTCCTGCGTCGATCCGTTCGTGGGCCCACTGCCAGACCCGGGCGACGTCGTCGTCGGGCACTGCCCGGACGTGCCCGACGCGCAGTTCGCCGACGGTCAGCGCCCGGGGGTCGATCAGGACGACGTCGACGCGGTCCAGCCGACGCAGTGCCTCGGATCGCAGCGGCACGGCACCGTGCCGATCGGCCAGACCGCGACCGAGCGTGGAGGCGAACGTCTCGCGGCAGTTGCGGGCGGCCTTGGGGGTGGCGACGGCCGACGCCGTGGCGACCGAACGCACGTCCGCGGTGGCGACACCGACAGCGGCGGCACCAACGCCTTGCACCAGTCCACTGCGGTCCCCATGGCGTTCGACGGGGCCGGCCGGTCTTGGGCGCGGTCGCTCCGACGGGATGATGCGGTCGCGACACTCGGAGTGCTCGACCAGTTCACGTTCGCGATATTGCCATGCGCGAGCACCGGACTGCGCCTCGGCGGCATGGATGAGGTGCATGACCAAGTCGACCGCCAGCGAGGCGGGCGCTTGCGCCAAGGTGTAGCTGGCGCTGCCGGCGAGTGCGAGTGCGGTGTCCGCGGCGCGGGATCCCAGTCGTTGCTCGACGAGGCGGCGCAGGCGGGGTTGATAGTCAACGAGCGTCACCGCCGCGGCGAGCGCCGGCGTCACCTGCGGCCATGGTCGGACCCGACCGACGAGGGTCGTGGCCAAACCAATGGCGGTGACGGTGGCGGCGGTGACGCTCGAGGCCAGCACGATCGCATCGGCGGGCAGATCCACGGCCGGAGTGGTGTTCTGCGAGTTGACTTCTCGCTCGGCCGCGGCCACGGCGTCGCATAGCTCACGGGTCATTGCCGTGTCGTCGACACCCGCGACGACGCGCGACAACGGGATGTTCAACGTCGCCCAGTGAACTCCTGGCAATCCGCCGACGTGGCGCAGCACCGCCTCGCCGAGATCGCTGCCCGCGTCGTCGTCGGACAGGGTCCGAACCTCGATCCAGCAGCTGCTCCGCCCCCGCCAGCTGCGCCGCGACGGCGCCGCCCCGACCAATTCGGCGGCGACGTCGGTGACGGCCGCAAGCATTCCGGCGGGGAAGGTAGTGACCGCCCCAATCGGATCGGTGACCAGGTTCGCGCTGGCCGTCACCGCGAGGGCCGCCGCGCGAACGCCGGTATCCAGGGCGCGGAGCGGAAACGTCGCCGAGGTGCGCAACAGGGACGTGAGGAGCACGAAGGCTACTTGTCGGCAGGTGTGCGCCGACCCGACGCCGACGACTTGCGTGGGGTCCGTGGCGCGGTCGCCTTGGCCGCGCCGTTTGCGGACTTGCGACGGGTTGCCGGGGCAGGGGCCGCCGAGCTCGCCGGCAGGTCCTCGACGGGCGCGAGAGTTGGCGTGGATGGTGAGGGCGCCGGACGTCGATTGAGTTGGCGGATGACCAGTGCCGTGCCACCGACGCCCAGCAGCACGGGCCACTCGACCAGTCCCGCGGCACCGACGGCGGCGAGGGTCAGCGCGGCTGTCGACGTGGACTGACTGCCGTCGGATAGGCCGGCCCGGATGCCGGTGACCGTGCCGCGGACACCACCGACGACGCCGCTGACCACGGCCCCGCCGACCGCACCGGCCGCACTCGTCGTCGCCTCGGCCGAACGAGCTAGCACCCGCGACGCACTCTCCACGATATTCATGATTCACTCTCTTCGGCCTGTTGATCCGCTCCGGGAAACCGGCAGACTACCCGCCCTTCGGGTCGGCAAACCTTCGGGATTCCTGCCGTTCGACTTCTCGGCTCGAGCGTGTCGGGAAGCTACGAGATACGTTGCTATTCGCGTCATTTCACCATAAGCGCTGCAGAACGACTCGCAGCGACTTCTCAGCGGTACCTCAGGGTTTCAACGGCTCGACGGACAGAGCTCGCTCCCGCGCTCGACCATCCTCGTCTCCATCGACGAATCGTGGTTTGCGCGCAGCCGAGGCATCCGTCGATATAGATGTGTGTCAATATAGAGTGATGTCGAATCAGTCCGCGGTGTTGGCGGCGCGTGGCCCCGCCCTCGACGAAGCCGAGTGCGTCCCGCTCGCCCGCATGTTCAAGGCCCTGGGCGATCCGGTTCGCCTGCGACTGGTGAGCCTGATCGCCAGCCATTCCGGCGGGGAGGCCTGCGTCTGCGACATCTCCGGCACCTTCGACCTGTCTCAACCCACCATCTCGCACCATCTCAAGACGTTGCGGTCGGCCGGACTGCTCGAGTGCGAACGCCGTGGCTCCTGGGTGTACTACCGGGTGATACCTGCAGCGCTACAAGAGCTTTCGTCGATGCTGAACGTCGATGTTGGTACGACGATTCCGTCGCGGACCTGCGCTGCGCAGGCGGTGCGATGAGCGCCCCAGCCGGTACCGAACACGCCACAGTGGTCAAGAAGCTGTCGGCGCTGGATCGGCTGCTGCCCGTCTGGATCGGCGTGGCCATGCTGGCCGGACTACTCCTGGGCCGATCGATCGCCGGCCTGGGTGATGCGCTGAGCGCGGTCCAGGTCGACGGAATCTCGCTACCCATCGCCATTGGACTGCTCGTGATGATGTATCCGGTACTGGCCAAGGTTCGCTACGACCGGTTGGACACCGTCACCGCCGACCGCAAACTCCTGGCGTCATCTCTTCTGCTGAACTGGGTGTTGGGGCCCGCTGTGATGTTCACCCTGGCCTGGCTGATGCTTCCGGACCTGCCCGAGTACCGCACCGGCCTCATCATCGTCGGTCTGGCCCGGTGCATCGCCATGGTGATCATCTGGAACGACCTCGCGTGCGGAGACCGCGAAGCCGCCGCGGTCCTGGTCGCCATCAACTCGGTGTTCCAGGTCGTCATGTTCGCGGTCCTGGGCTGGTTCTACCTGTCGGTGCTGCCGGGCTGGCTGGGGTTGGCGCAGACCACCATCAGCACCTCGGTCTGGCAGATCGCGAAGTCGGTGCTGATCTTTCTCGGCATCCCCTTGCTGGCCGGGTTTCTGACCCGTCGAGTCGGTGAGAAGGCGAAGGGCCGGCGCTGGTACGAGAGCACGCTGCTTCCGAAGCTCGGTCCGTGGGCGCTGATCGGATTGTTGTTCACCATCGTGATCCTCTTCGCGCTGCAAGGCGATCAGATCATCTCCCGGCCGTGGGACGTCGCGCGAATAGCGTTGCCGCTGTTGGCCTACTTCGCCATCATGTGGGGTGGCGGGTACGTCCTCGGCGCCGCGATCGGTTTGGGCTATGAGCGCACGACGACGTTGGCGTTCACCGCCGCCGGCAACAACTTCGAACTCGCCATCGCCGTCGCCATCGCCACGTACGGTGTCACCTCCGGGCAGGCGTTGGCGGGGGTGGTGGGTCCGCTGATCGAGGTACCCGTCCTGGTCGGCCTGGTGTACGTGTCGCTGGCTCTGCGTCGGCGCTTCGCCGATCGAGGCACCGCCGTCGTCGAGGCGACGCCGTGAGTGACAAACCGTCGGTGTTGTTCGTCTGCGTGAAGAACGGCGGCAAGTCACAGATGGCCGCCGGCCTGATGCGCAAGGTGGCCGGTGATTCGATCGACGTGTACTCAGCGGGAACCACACCGGGCACCGCGGTCAACGAATTGTCCGCGCAGAGCTTGAGCGAGGTAGGTGTCGACATCACCGGTGAGACGCCGAAGGCCATCGACCCTAGGCTCGTCGAGGACGTCGACCTCGTCGTCACCCTCGGTCGGGAGGCCCGCGTCGACCCCGTTGCCGGAACGGACTTCGAGAACTGGGACACCGACGAACCGTCCGAGCGCGGCATCGAGGGCATCGAGCGGATGCGGCTCATCCGCGACGACATCGCATCGCGCGTCGCAGATCTCGCGCAGCGGCTAGCGCGGTAACGGCCGATCTGACCGCGATGCCCGCGTCGGTCATGCCGTCGTGGGGTTGCCCGTCACCGAAAGCGACAACGCCTTCGCTGACGCCGGGGTGCCGCAGCAGCCGCCACCGTCGTCCTCGGCGGGTTCGTCGAACAACCCCGCCCCGCCGCACACCCCGGTGTCGGGCAGCACCAACTCCACCCGCCGCGCCGCGTCGTGGTCACCGGCGAGTTCGGCTGCCACACTTCGCACTTGCTCGTATCCCGTCATCGCCAGGAAGGTCGGTGCCCGACCGTAGGACTTCATTCCGACGAGGTACAGCCCAGCCTCGGGGTGGGCCAATTCCCGCGCGCCGTGCGGCATCACACTGCCGCAGGAATGCATGTTCGGGTCGATCTGCGCGGCCAGGGAAACCGGTGCCTGCAGGATCGGATCTAGCTCCAGGCGCATCTCGGACAGAAACGACAGGTCGGGCCGGAACCCGGTCAATGCGACGACGTGATCGGCCGCCGGCAGCGTGCGGCCGTCCTCCGACACCAACACGGCCTTGCCCTCGCGCCGTTCGAACGCTTGTACGCGGAAGCCGGTCACCAACGTCACCAGGCCGGTGTCGACCGCCTCCCGCGACCGCAATCCCAACGCGCCCCGCTGTTGAAGCGCGTCGGCCTGGCCGCCACCAAAGGCGTTGTCGTTCATGACACCTCGCCGCAACACCCACGTCAGCTTGGTGTCAGGAGTGGCCCGTGCCACCTCGGCGAGTTGGATGACCGCGGTCATCGCGGAGTGTCCACTGCCGACGACGACGACGTGTCGGCCCGCCCACGACGCTCCCTGCGCCGGCGTGGGCGGCACGTAGGACACGACGTTGGCGGCCGCGGCGGCCCGCTCCCCCAACGCCGGTAAACCGTCCGCGCCAGCGGGATTGGGCTGGCCCCACGTCCCGGAGGCATCGACGACCGCTCGCGCCTGCAGCCGAGACTCCACACCGTGGCCGTCGACGGCGTGGATGACGAATGGTTGACCGTCGCGACCGTCGCTCACCAGTCGGTCCCGGCCCCGTCGTGACACACCGACGACGCGCGTGCCATACCGGACGTAGCGGGCCAGTTCAGTCGCCAGCGGTGCCAGGTAGGCGTCGATCCACTCCCGTCCGGTGGGATAGCCGGTCTGAGGAAGGGTGATGCCGGCGGACCGCACCAGTCGCGCGGCGGCCGGATCGATGACTTCACTCCACGGCGAGAACATCCGCACGTGGCCCCAGTCGCCCACCCCCGCAGCCGGGCCGTCACCGGCCTCGAGCACCAGCGGCTCGATCCCGCGCTCCGCCAGGTGTGCCGCCGCCGCCAACCCCTGGGGCCCCGCGCCGATGACCGCGACCGGTAGTTCCGACATGCCAGACTCCTCGCCAATCGATGGGAACCGATACATTGACTGTGATCGATACATCGACATCTGTCAATACATGTGGGAAGCTGGATGCGTGCCCAGGACTCCCGCCCTTCTCGCCGAAGACGTCACGGCCTGCTGCTCACCGCTCACTGGCGGCATCCTCGACCCGGCCGCGGCCGAGCGGTTGGCCCACGTCTTCAAGGCGCTGGCCGATCCCGCACGGGTCCGGCTGCTGTCGTTGATCGCGGCGGCCGACGAAGCCGAGGCCTGCATCTGCGATCTGATGGGACCGCTGGGGTTGTCGCAACCCACCGTGTCCCACCACATGAAACAACTCGTCGAGGCCGGCTTGGCAACGCGTGAACAACGCGGCAAGTGGGCCTACTTCCAGGTCAATCGTGAGGCGCTGCAGCGGGTGGCGCACCTGCTCTCGCCACGCTGAGCGACGCGGCCCTCCCCGTGGCGGAGAACACCGTCGCGAACGACTGAGAACACGGCGAGGCGAACGGTGGACGGCCATCGCATGCCACGTCGGGGTCTCACGCCGGACTGTGGTCGAATGATCGACGATTCGCGTCGTCGAGCCGAATCGGTGCCAGTTGCGGCACGCCGTCTCAGGGAGTGGACATGAATCAGCCGGTCGGCCAGGTGCGCCGCACTAGCCATGTGGACGGTTCGGTCGATCGGTTGCGCGCCGACTACGACCTCGTGCCGTACAACTCGGACGCCTTCCCGCAGTCGGCGCCGGGCCGACTGGCCGCGATCGCACACGTCTTCGGGCTGCGGACGCCTGAGGTATCGCACGCCCGGGTCCTCGAGATCGGCTGTGCCGCAGGGGGAAACCTGATTCCCTTCGCGGCGACACACCCCCAGGCCCTGGCGGTGGGCATCGACCTCTCGCAGGTGCAGATCGATCAGGGACGGGCACGCGCCCAGACCCTCGGCCTGGACAACGTGCAATTCGCCGCCGAAGACATCTCGCGGATCGACGCGGACGCCTGGGGACACTTCGACTTCATCGTCGCCCACGGCGTGTACAGCTGGGTCCCGGCGGACGTGCAGGACGCCATCCTGTCGAGCATCCGGAGCCTCCTGGCACCGGAGGGCATCGCCTACGTCAGCTACAACACATATCCGGGCTGGAAGGCCAAGGAGGTGATGCGCGACGCGATGATGCTGGCCAGCGGCGCCAGCACCACGCCCGAGGACAAGGTGCGGGAGGCGCGCGCCATGGCCGAATTCCTCGAGGACGTTGCCCCTCCCGACGGTGTGCTGGCCCGCGTGCTGGCCGAGTTCCGGGCTCGCGACGAGGGTTTCGGGGACTCGTATCTGCTGCACGACGAATTGGAGTCGGTCAACGCGCCGTGCTACTTCTACGAGATGGTCGGACGGGCGGGCGCCCACGGTCTGGCCTATCTGGCCGACGCCCGTCCCGAATCGATGTTTCCGACCAATCACGGGGCGAAAGTCGCCGACTACGTGGCCGAGAAGTGCGCCGGCGTACAGGTACTAACCGAGCAGTATCTCGACTTCGCGACCAACCGCACGTTCCGGGAGTCGCTGCTGATCCATGCCGAACGCGCACCGCAGATCCGCTACGACCTGCACCCAAGTCGGTTCAGCAGGCTGCATCTGGCCGCCTGGACACCGCCGGTCGATGGACCGACGGTGATCGACCACTCGCGCCAGGAGTATGAAGTCGCCGATGGCGCAACGTTGTTCACCAACGACCCTGGGCTCAAGGCGACCCTGGAGGTGCTCAACGCGCGCTGGCCCTGGACGCAGTCTCGCGACCAGCTGATCGAGGCGGTGCGGACCAAAGTAGTCGCCGCGGGACTCCAGGCGCGAGACGACCTTGCGATCCATGTCGACAACTTGATCGGTGTGCTGATTGCGCAGGGACAGGCGCACTATCGCCTGCACCCGGTGTTGCCCGACCAGTGCTCGTTGGAGTCCTTGCGACTGGACGAACGAATTAGGCGGCTCGCGGAGGCGACCCGCGATCAGGACGAGGCGACGATCTTCAACCACTGGCACGAGGCGCTCCTGCTGTCGGCCGTGGACCGCTACCTCCTACCTCTGCTCGACGGCACCCGCGATCGCAAGGCACTTCTGGAAGCGCTGACGGAGATTGCCGGTGAGCGGCGAATACCGGTCGAACGAGACGGCGAACTCGTCTCCGGTGAAGCCGATCTCCGCGATGCGCTCCGAGAACAGGTCGACAGCCTTCCGAGGCGACTGACGGAGATGAAGCTGATCCGCGTCGACTGACGACGTCAGGCGGTCTCCGCCGACGGCAGCGAGACCGCGTCGCCGCCATCGGGTTCGGTGTCGAGTACCTCGCGGTGGAAGATCATCATGTACGCGAAGTACACGCCGCCGGCGACGATCAAGCCGAGGACGACCAGCGTCGGGACGGTAGCGTCGCCCGGTGTCACCAGGAACACCAGTGCCGCCAACACCCAGATCAAGGCGGCGACCGCGACCGGAACCTCGAACCGGCCGAGACTGAACCCACCCTCCTTGTGCTCCAAACGTTTCCGCACGACGAGGTAGAGGACGACGATGGCTCCGTAGATCAAAGCGGGCAGGATGGTGCCGCCCAGGATCAACTGCAGGAGCGCCGCGCCCGGCAGGGCGAGCATCAGAACGACGCCGATCACCACGATCAGGATCGTCGCGAAGATCGGTGTCTGCGTCTTGGGGTTGACCTTCCGCATCAGGCCGTGCGCGGGAAAGCGTCGATCGCGTGCCATCGAGAACACCTGTCTTGCGCAGGCGGCCATCACGACCATGCCTGCGCCGAACATCGCAAACACCAAACCCGCCAACAGAATTCGCTCCGCCACCGGCCCGAGTTGTCCGCGGATGATGGCGGCCACCGGCGACTCGCTGGCACTGACCGCGGGGATGTCCTTGATGGCGAGGGTGAGAGCGATCAGGAACGCCAAGCCCAGCACCGCTGCCGCGACGACCGACGCTACGATCGCCCGCGGCACCGTGCGGAAGGGATCCTTGGCTTCCTCGGCGAGGTTCGCCGCGGAGTCGAAGCCGATGAGGGTCAGCAAGCCCATCAGCATTCCCGCCATCAGCCCGCCGCCGAGTCCGAAGTAGTCCGGCGCATCGGCGGTGATGCCGCGGGAGGACAGATTGTCGAACGTGCCACTGCCGGTGATCACCATCACGGCCACCAGGGCAATCACCAACACCACCACGATGCCCAGTTCCAGAGCGACAGCCGCTGAACTGATCAAGCCCAGCAGCCGGGTCGACGCAATCACCAGTACGGCCTGGATGATCAAGATCACCACGGTGATCGTTCGGGCGGTGTCTTCACTGTCCGGTAGGCCGAAGAGCGGCATGAACGCCTGACTCGCCAGCGCGTTGTCCATCGCCACCACGCCCGTCGCCAGGTACCAGAAGGTCAACCACCCGAAGAGCCAGCCAATTCTCGGATTGGCCAGGCGTGACGCCCATTGATAGGACGAGCCGGACAGCGCGATTCGGGCCGCGAACTGCGCGACGACCAATGCCACCAGCGTTTGCCCGACGGAGGCGATCACCCACAGCCAGATTCCGACTGGACCCGCCGTCCCGAGGAGGTTCTCGTAGGACGCGAAGATGCCCACCGCCACCGAGATGAACGCGAAGGAGATGGCGAACACCTGGAACTGACCGAGGGTTCGCTTGAGTTCAGGACCGGAGCCGTCGTCTGCAGTGGCGGGAACCGCCACGTTCTCTATCGTCATCGACCCGTCCGATCGGTTGTGGCGGTTGATGCCGAAACGATAATTGACGAGGGCCAACAACAATTTGCCTTTGCGATAACTCTCGTCCGCTGCTTCAATCGCCGCGACAACCCGGGCGACTCGTGCACCTGCCTGTCACATGTTTGCTATTCCTACAATGGGTAACACAAGGTAGAGCGGAGGCGGCTACGGACTGATTGCGTCCATTCGCGGCCTTACGTGAGGCAAGGGGTGAGGCAGTCCGCTGCGCCGTTGGGGAGGACGGTGCACCGCTCCCCCTTGCCGCCCAGCGTCGACGATGCCGACGGACGGCTACCGGAGTCGGCCCTCGACGAACAGCTGTCGGGAACCGCTTCATCGAGGTCGGTGTCGATTGCGCGGTTGTTGCTCGCCGGGAGATCCTGAGCATCGATCGCGACATATTCGCCGGTCGGAACGCCATCAGGCCCGTTTCGTGCGGGACGGACGATCCACATTCCGTGATCCCGAGCTCGGCAGCCGGATTCACGACCGGTACGTCGCCCTCTTCGACGTCCTCGGAAGTGGCTCAGCCGTCACCGGCTAGTGCGCCTGCCCCGTACTGGCCGAGGTACCGCCGTCTACGGGTAGCCAGGCGCCCGTGATGTATCCCGCGTCCGGGCTGGCGAGGAACAGCACGGCAGGTGCGATGTCCGACGGCTGGCCCGGACGCCCTAGCGCGATCCGGTTGACGGCGGCAGCCAGTGCCGCCTCGTCGTCCTCGATGTCCTTGGTGATGTCGGTGATCGTCAGCGCGGGCGCCACCGCATTGAACCGGATACCGCGGGGTCCGTAGTCCAGCGCGAGCGACTGGACGAAGTTCATGATCGCAGCCTTGGTGGCGTTGTAGGCGGCTTGGCCCCAGTCTCCCCGCAACCCGGATACCGAACCGACGACCACCACGTTCCCGCCGGCTTTCTCGAGCGCTCCGATGGAGTGGCGCACCACGTGCACGAAGCCGTCGATGTTCGTGCGCCGAATGGATTCCCAACTGTCCAGAGTCATCTCGTCGAACGGCCCGTTGACGTACGCCGCGGCGTTGTTCACCAAGACGTCGATTGCACCGAATCGATCGACCACCGCGTCGATCATCGCCTTGGCCGACTCGTCGTCGGCGACATCGGCTTCGATGGCCAAGGTGCGCTCCCTGGGATGCCCTTCGAGGACAGCGTCCAACTTCTCGCGGCGCCGTCCGCTGATCGCAACGTTCGCGCCGTTGTCGAGGAAGGCCTCGGCGATGGCACGACCGATGCCCGAACCGCCACCAGTGACCACGACCGTCTTTCCAGCGAAGCGATACTCGTTGATCGTCATGCAGACCCCATACCCCTCGGGCGTCGATGACACGCGGCGCAACGTCGATAACCGTAGGCAACGGGGAGCTGGGACGCTAGCGCGGTCCGTGTGAGCATCCGTGCGCGTCCACTTCCTCGGCTCACCGCTGTTCGCCCGGTCAAACCCAGGCCATGGAACGCGTACGGTGGCCGTCGATCACGTGACGGGCATCGAAACGCTGGCCCGAATCGACGTCGGGCGGTAGATGATGATGCGGTGGTTGACGACCTTGTCGAGAACGGTGATGTGAACGCTGCGGGCGGGGTGAAACGGCGGACGGTGCTGGCCGTCGGCGCCGCCTCGGCCGTGGCCGGTGCAGGACTCGCCGTCGGCGGTATGACGCTGACGAAGCGGACCGCCGGTCCGCACTTCTGGCCGCGCCCCGATCGCGCCGACGCTCCTCGCGTCGGGGGGCTGCACCTGCAGTTCGGGTCCGACGCGTCCCGAGAGGTGGTCGCATCGTGGTCGACACCCACTGCGGTCGCCAACCCCAGGGTCATGCTCGGAACGGCACTGAGCGGATTCGGCACGACCGTCGATGCCGACACGATGACCTACCGAGATGCTAAATCCGGCATGGAAATTCGCGTACACCATGCGAGACTTCGCAACCTCACCCCCGACTCCGACTACGTTTACGCCGCGACCCATGACGGTGCGGCGCCCGAACTCGGCACAATCCGCACCGCGCCGTCGGGACGATCGGCTCTGCGCTTTACCAGCTTCGGTGATCAGTCCACCCCGACGCTCAACGTTGGCGCGGGCGGGTCGTTCGCCAGCGACAACAGAGGATCCCCGGCCGCGGGCGACGTGACCAACGGCGTTGAGCGGCTTGCCCCACTGTTCAACCTCATCAACGGCGACCTGTGCTACGCCAACCTTGCCGATGACCGCATCCGCACCTGGTCGGATTGGTTCGAGTCCAATTCCCGTTCGGCGCGACACCGGCCATGGATGCCTGCCGCAGGGAACCACGAGAACGAACTCGGGAACGGCCCGGTCGGCTACGGCGCCTATCGAACGTATTTCGCGCTACCCGAGGCCGGGGCAGACCTCGAGCTGCGAGGTCTGTGGTACGCGTTCACCGCCGGCTCGGTGCGGGTGATCAGCTTGAACAACGACGACGTCTGCCTGCAGGACGGCGGCAACTCCTACGTCTTCGGCTACTCGGGTGGCTCGCAGAAGCGTTGGCTTGAAACCGAACTCATGGCTGCGCGTAACGACCCGCGCATCGACTGGGTCGTCGTATGCATGCACCAAACGGCGATTTCGACCGGCGGGAACCGCACCAACGGAGCAGATCTTGGTATCCGGCAGGACTGGTTGCCGCTGTTTGACAGCCACCGTGTCGATCTCGTGGTGTGTGGTCATGAACATCACTACGAGCGGTCTCATCCGCTTCGCGGGATACTGCCTACGGACACCCTGACACCAGCGGTGGCCGACAGCGCAGGCGACGTCATCGACACCACCCGCGGCACCGTCCATCTCGTCATCGGCGGTGGGGGTACGTCGATACCGTCGAACCGATTGCTGTCTCCCGATCTGCGCTGCCGTGTCTTGACCGCGGTGGGAGGGTTCGACGCGGCCCTCAACCATCGGAAGCCGACCTACGTCGAGGAGCACGCCTCGTGGTCGGCGTTCCGCGACCAGCACAACCCATACGGCTTCGTGTCGTTCGACCTCGACCCCGGCCGCCCTGGAGGGCAAACCTCCATCAAGGCAACGTATTACGCCGTCAGTGGTCCTTTCGGCAACCTCGTTTCCGTGGACGAGTTCACCTTGGTCAGACCGCGCGCCGACGCCAAACCTTGAGAACCCCGCGGCGCGGGTCGAAGCCGTGGGTCGCGGCGTCACTGAACGCTTTGGCTGCCCAGTGATACGAACTCCCACCCTGATGCGCGCAGATCGGTGATCGCGTCGCTGACTCCGGCGGCGGTACCAGATTCGGGGTGGTTCATGTGTGCGTGCAGGATTGACCCCGGCGCGGCGTGCACGATCGCCGAGCGCACGCCTGCGGCGGAGGCCTTCGCACCGCGGTCGGCGTCGATGCTGAAGCCAAGGGGCCGTTGGCCGAGCTCCTGAGTGATGGCAAGCGCGACGTCGTCGTAGTAGGCGGTGCCGGGGCGGAACCACGTCGGTGCGGTTCCGGTCAGCTCCGCAATTCTGCTGTGGTTGGTCCACACCTCGGTGGCGACCTCGTCAGCGGAGCGGGTCCCGCCAATGCCGTACGCAGAGCGACCGGTGACCGACAAGGGAACGTGGCGGGTGCCGTGATTGCCGATGTCGAACAATGGACTGGCGGCCAGTCGTTCGGTACGACCAGGGTTGGCGTCGATCCACTTCGAACTCAGGAACAATAGGGCCGGAACGGCATCGCGTTCCAGGGTGGCCAGTAGCGTGTCGTCGCAACGGTGGTCACACGCGTCGAGGGTCAGTGCCATCTGTCGGCCCGACGCCGCAAACGTAGTGGCCACACCGGGCAGCGACACTCCCCATTGCGTAGGAGTCTGACCGCGATGCGCCGCCGCCACGGCGACCACGTCAGGTCCTAGATCTGCGGCCGCCCGAGGGACGGCGACGCCTCCGGACATTCCCCAACCCGCGGCCGCTCCGAAGCCGGCGACCCCGGCCAGAAACGTCCGCCGGGGGATGCGGGGTTCACCCGAGAACATTGCCACGCTTCCATCTTGCCTCCGGGCCGCCAGCACATGCCCCCCGTCGATGCGCGAAGCCACGTCTAGCGCCGAATGTTCACCCAGGGTTGGTTCGGTGGGGCCGGTCACGGCCCAGGTTGAACGGTTGGCCGGCTGTTCATCCGTCCAGAACCTTGCGTCAGCATTGAGCGCGTTGACTGAGGATGGTCCTATTCGCCGGGATTGCTGACTTCGGGACCGTGCTCGCAACGCTGCTCTGGGGGTGCGATGACACCGACGGTCGATCACGTGGTGGTGTTCGTGCAGGAAAATCACACCACCGACAACTACTTTCGGTCGATGGCGGCGTTCGGCGCGAACGTCGTGACGGGGTGGCCGACCGCATCGAACCCCCCGGTCAAGGATCAACCGCACGATCGCCGCGCCTACGCTCGATGGCTGGCCGCTCGGCAGGCCGGGACCGCAACGCCGGCGTTCGCGGAACAGTTCGACACCCTTGAAGTCCTGCCGTTCTACGCCTACCTCGCCGCCACCGGCGCGTTCCTGGAGAACCACTGCTCCGGGTTCGGCACCAATTCCACCCCCAACCATCTACTCATCGTCGGCGGTCAATCCCCGACGCTACGCAATCCGCCCCGCACCACACCGCCCCCCGAATGGGACATGCCGTCGCTGCCCGGTCACGCCGAAGATCACGGTCTGAGTTGGACCTGCTTCACCGGCGCCTCGGGATACCCGGTCGAGTTCTACACCCAGCTCAAGGGTTCACCGAATGTCGTGCGCCGCGACGGTATTGCCGCGGCCGCGACGAACCTGCCATCGCTGTCGATGGTCTGGCACGACTCGCCGTATGACGAACACCCCGTCGCCGACGTCACGGTAGGACAGAACCAGATTTGGGCCGACGTCGACGCCATTGCGAGCGCTGGGCACTGGCATGACACCGTGTTCCTCCTGACGTGGGACGATTGGGGCGGCTACGACGATCACGTCACCACCCCCAACGTCGAACACACCCCCGACGGGATTCAACTCGCCTATGGTCCACGAGTGGCGCTCCTGATGTTCGGCGGCGCGGTCACCCCAGGCATCGACAGCCGGTGGAACTCTCACGTGTCGATCCCCAAAACAGTGCTCGACCTTCTCGGCCTGCCACCACTTGGCGTGCCGCGCGTCGACGACGCCCCCAGCTTGGCCGACCTCGTCACCACAGCGACGAGCAATCCGCCGCCGCCTCGCTTCGGGACGCTGATCACCCAGCCGACGCCGCCACGTCCAACGCCTACGCCTGCGGTGCTCCCACCCCCGCCGATCCCGCACTCTCAGCCGACTCATCCCATCGTCCTGCGGGACGGCACCACCCTCCCGCCACCAAACGACCAACCCATCAGCACAACGAAACGCCCTGCCCGCCATCGCTGACCGTGGTCAAGATTCATCACTCCGGTGGGACGAGTGTGCGTCAAAGGGATGGCAATAGGCGCGGCCTACGCCATACCTCGCCGCACACGAATTGGCGCCGACCACCGCGGCCACACGAACATCTCGATGACTCAGGACGAGTACACGAGCCGTGGTCGGGTTCACACGCAGGTGCTTGACATATTGGACCGAATGGAAGGGCGTGCTGAATTCCGAACCATTTCGACTCGTTAGCGATCGAGATTCGACGATGCGGAGGCACCTTGCCAACTACGCCGGCCGTCAGCCGGGCTAGTGCTGAGGGGCATCGAGTCGGTCGAGGAAGGCGAGCATCGGCTTCTCGTTTGGCCCCTTGTTCAACGGAATCGATTCAAGAGCCAGGGGCGTGGCCACGATCGCGACGATGACGAGCCCAGATGTGCCGACCTGCAGCCACTTGGCGAAAGTACTGGGACCCGCCGGATAGAAGCCCACGACGAGCAGTGTCATGAGAGCGACGACGACAAGCGTGAGGGCGATGTAGGGATCCAAGACATCGACTGGTGCGGTGAGTCGCTCCGCGCGCTGAGCGTGCAAATCCTGGAAGTCATTTAGAAGCGCGGTCGATTCCGCACTCGGCGCTGACCGTCGATCCGCATAGGCGTCGATCACATCGCTCATCGTCTTCATCTCGCGGTTGGCGACGGAATCCTCCGACGCGCTCGGTTGACGGTTGAGCTCGTTGGTGAGTACGTCGACGGTGTACGCACGCAACGAAGCAGTGAGCGCCTTGGCCTCGGCCGGATCCATGACCGATACGCGATCAAGCATGGCATTCGCATCGGCGAACTCAAGATGCGACTTGGCGCGCCAGCCGGCGTTGGCCTGCCACACGATCAGTACGCAGAAGGCGCCCAAAATCGCAATCGACACGCCACCAAGTCTGGCCGCGGCTGTGTAGACACTGTCGTTGCCGCGGTCGCAGCGATCGCGGCTGAGGGCGAACATGGCACATGGAATGAGCATGGCGCACGCCGGGATCGCGACTGCGAGCGTGATGCCCCACGCCGGAAAGTTGAGCAGCGCGTCATACATCGGCTCTCCCTGGATCAAACGGCAGTTCCGCGATTGGAACATAGAGGCAGCTTGCGCGCGCGCGGCGGCCTGGTGGCGACGTTGTGGTGCTCGGGCAAACCCCACGCCCGGTGACTGAGTGGTGCCAGACGCCGCGTACACCGGTGTGGAACGAACAATGACCGGCGCCGTGCGAGTGGCCACCGGTCGCCGTCCGGACCGGACCGCGGCCGGGTGCCCGTCGCCGGGCTGCCACACCCCGATCACGGGATCGTTGCGTCGACCGAGTATCAGGTCGCCGGCGGCGATGCTGCCCACGTGCCGGCGGTCACGGTTGGCGCCAGAGGGAGGAGCCATATCGAGGTGGCCGACTGCTCGATCGGGCCATAAACGTCGAATAAGCGTCGACTCGAGATTTTCGATCTTGAAAAACAGCCTCTGACGTAGGGCGACTGGGACTTGAACCCAGGACCAACGGATTATGAGTCCGCGGCTCTAACCAACTGAGCTATCGCCCCATCGCGCGCGTGCGCGGCACCATCGTCGCACGTCCGCCCGTCGCCCAAGACGCCGGAGCAACCGCGGGGTCCCGTCAGCTGGGAGCGTCCGCGAGGAACGTGTGGACGATGTTGCGCTGCCATCCCGGCACCGTCTCGCTGTGGGCGGATGCGAAGCCGGCATTGCGAAGCCGGTTGCGCAGCGCCGCAGCGCCGTCGAACGTGGCCACGCTCCGCCTCAAATGGCGGTACAGCGTGGCGTCCCTGGTCTGATACCAGCCCATCGGGATGATGATTCCGGCGCACACGGCGTTCCACACCGCGGTCGCCAACTTAGAGTCGGCCACCGAATACTCGTGCAGCGCCAGCGTCGCGCCCGGCCGCAGCAGGGTGCGGAATCGTCGGAGCTGAGCATCGGGGTCCGCAAGGTTCCGCAAGAGGTAGGCGGCCAGAATGCCGTCGAACGGGCCGTCGACACCTGCGTCGGACAACTCTTCGATGGGGGTGTGGACGAATCGGACCGACGCCGGCCACGACTTGGCAGCCGCCTGCGCCAGCATTCCCGCCGACGCGTCGACCGCGATGATCTCGGCCTCCGGAGCGGCTTCGAGCAGTGCCGCCGTCGACGCCCCCGTCCCGCAGCCCGCGTCGAGCAGCCGAAGGCCACGACCTCGGTGCGGAATTCGCATGCGGCGGGCCGACATTCGCAGGTGCGAGTGATATCCCGGGTTCGCGCCGACCAGCCGGTCGTACGAGGGTGCCTCGACGTCGAAGGTGCTCGGCACGACGGCTCGGGGCAGACCGGAGGAGTTCATGCTCATGAGAGGCATTATCGCCCACCCCGCCACGACGCGGTCACCGGCGCGGTCCGATGGCTCAAACCGCAATTGCCGCGGCGGGTCCTTACTACGCTGACGCGGTGCTCCGCTTCCTGGTACGTACCGCGATCTTCCTCGGTTCGTCGGCGATCGGGCTACTGGTCGCGGCGTGGCTGGTGCCTGGCGTCAGCGTGCGGCCGCTGGGCTTTCTCACCGCGGTCGTCGTCTTCACCGTCGCGCAGGCGATGCTGTCGCCGTTCTTCCTCAAGATGGCGAGCCGCTACGCCTCGGCGTTCCTCGGCGGCTTCGGTTTGGTGTCCACGCTGGCGGCCCTGATCCTGGCCGCCGTGCTGACCCACGGGTTGAGCATCCGCGGCATCGGCTCCTGGGTGGCGGCGACCGTCGTCGTCGGGCTCGTCACCGCAGTGGCGACGCTATTGCTGCCCGTGCTGTTCCTGAAGAAGAAGGTCACCTAGTCAGCCGTAGACCGGTTGGCCGTCCACGCCCAGGAAGTACCGCTCGGTCCCCGACTCGACGCGCGGGGCGTCACCCCCGAGGGCGACGGCAATCTTGTTGGCGGCGTTGCGCATCACGTCGAGTGTGATCTCCAGGGCCTCGGCGTCGGTGTAGTGCTCGCGTACCCCGGCCGCGACGTCGGCGTCGATGCGCGACGGCGTCCAGATCAACGCATCGACGTAGCGCAGTGCCGCCTTCTGGCGTTCGTCGAGCAGGGCGGACGACTCGTACTGCTCGATGTCGGCGTACAGCGATTCCGTTCCACCCGCGTCGAGCGCCGCACCTTCGCGAAGCGACTTGCACAGCCTGCAGTCGTGCGCCACGGCACCGCGCAGCCGCACGATCTCCGTCGTCACCGGATCCAGCGCCCGCAGCGCACCCACGGTCGAGGCGAACCGATTGAGCAGCAGGTCGACGGGATCGGTGTCGCGGTCCCATACGACCGGGTCGACCACCGGAGCGAATCCGAGCGCAGCGAGTCCGGCCCGCACGCGGGGGACGAAGTCCGCGATGAAGATCATTGCCGCCAGGTGAAAAGCCTTCTTGCCGTGCGCCGTTAGGAAGGCACTCCGCTGGGCGTCGCTGATGGTGGACACGTCCACGGCGAACTGTTCGGCGAACTCGGCGAGGTCGGAGTCCTCGTCGGCGGGGACCGGCGCTGCGAGCGGTGGCAGCGACACCGCCTGCGCGCACACCGTCCGCACCTGGGCGTTGCGACCGGCCTCGCCCTCGGGAGACAGCGCGATCAACTTGGTCAGCAGCCCGTAGAGCCGGTCGTCGTCCATGACCGCGATTATTGCGCCTGACTCACCGATGACATGTGGAAGTCGGGAATGCGCAGCGACGGCATCTTCGCCCGGGTGGCCCAATCGCCCCATTCTCGCGGCAGCGTGGTCTCGCTGACGCCCGCCTCGGTAGCCCGACGCAGCAGGTCCAGCGGGCTCTCGTTGAAGCGAAAGTTGTTGACGGCGCCCGTGATCTGACCGTCCTCGATGAGGTAGACGCCGTCGCGGGTCAGACCGGTCAGCAGCAACACAGTCGGATCCACCTCGCGGATGTACCACAGCGTGGTCAGCAGCAGGCCCCGCTCGGTACGGCGGATCATGTCCGACAGGCTGGCCCAGCCGCCCGTCATCAGCATGTTGTCCGCCGGAACGGCCACCGGCACGCCGAATTCGGCGGCCGCGGCACGCGGATATGCCAGGGCATTGATCGTCCCGTCGCGGATCCAGTCCACCCGGTCGACGTCCATGCCGTTGTCGAAGACCGACACCCGCTCCGAGGAGGTGGTCGCCGCGACGAACGGCGAACACTCCAGACCTGGCGCCGCCGGATCGCTGTACAGCGTGAGTCCCAGCTCCCCCAGCGTCTCCCCCACCCGGGTGCCGCCCGGCGCCGACAGCGCGGTGCGGCCCTCCTGCGCTCCCCGCCCGTCCATGGTCCAGCCGAGGTAGATCATCATGTCCGCGACCGCCGACGGCGGCATCAACGTCTCATAGCGGCCGGCGGGCAGATCGACGGAACGGGACGCCCAGCCCAACCGGGTCGACAGCTCGTCGAGCATGGAATCCGTTGGTACAGAAGCGAAGTCGGGCGTACCCACGCCCATCCACGCGCTCGCCCCGTTGCGCTTGGCGTTGATCTCGACCGACCCGGTCGGCTGGGTGTAGCGCCGGCGCAGACCGCTCGAGGTGGCGACGAACGTCGTGTCCAACTCGTGGCGTGCGAACCCGTAGAGGCGGTCGGCGCCCCGGAACCCCGTCGCCAAGCTCTTGGCCACCCCGGCGAAGACGTCGGCGGCCGTCTCGGGCACGGGTGCGTCCCAATCGTACGGAACCTCGCCGGCAGGGAGCATCGGCGCGGCGTCGCGAGCCTCGGGAGCCGACCGCGCCGCGTCCTGAGACGCAGCCACCAACGCGGGGATCGCCGACGGGTCGACCTCGCTGGACTTCACCGAGCCGACGTGGGCACTGGTGCCACGGCGGACGATCGAGATCACCGTCGTGTCCCGGCTCAGCGATTCGCCGTTGGTGGTCATCGAGTTGCCGGCCCACCGCAGCGACGCCGTCGCCCGATCGGTGACCACGACGATGGTCTCGTCGGCCATCCCGCGGCGGGCGGCCTCGGCCAGGACGAGGCCGGCGACGTCGGGTGCGCTGATCACGACCGGCCCGCCTCGTCGCGGGTGTTGAGCACGGTGATCCCGCGGAACAGCGCCGAGGGGCAGCCATGACTGACCGCGGCGACCTGTCCGGGTTGTGCCTTGCCGCAGTTGAATGCGCCGCCGAGGCGCCACGTCGACGGGCCGCCGACAGCCTCCATCGCCCCCCAGAAGTCCGTCGTCGTCGCCTGGTAGGCGACGTCGCGCAGCTGCCCGTCGAGCCGACCGTCGCGAATGCGGAAGAATCGCTGACCCGTGAACTGAAAGTTGTACCGCTGCATGTCGATCGACCACGACTTGTCGCCGACGACGTACACGCCGTTCTCCACCTTGGCGATCAGGTCGTCGGTCCCGAGGTCCTCGGGACCCGGCTCCAGCGACACGTTCGCCATCCGCTGGATCGGCACGTGATGCGGCGAATCCGCGTACGAGCAGCCGTTCGACCTGGCCTCGCCGAGGCGCGGGGCGAACACCCGGTCGAGTTGGTAGCCGACGAAGACGCCGTCGCGCACCAGATCCCACTTCTGAGCACGGACTGCCTCGTCGTCGAATCCGATGCTGGCGAGGCCGTGCTCGACGGTGCGGTCGGCGGTCACGTTCATCACCGCCGAGCCGTACTTCATGGTGCCGAGCTTGTCCGGAGTAGCGAAAGACGTTCCCGCATAGGCGGCTTCGTATCCGATTGCGCGGTCGTACTCGGTGGCGTGGCCGATCGACTCGTGGATGACGAGCCACAGGTTCGACGGGTCGATCACCAGATCGGTCGGACCCGCCTGCACCGACGGCGCCTTGGTCTTCTCCGCGAGCAGGGACGGCAGCTGCGCCAGCTCGCTCGACCAGTCCCAGACGTCGTCGCCCGCCACGTACTCCCAGCCGCGCGCCGTCGGTGGCGCCAGGGTCCGCATCGACTCGAACGTGCCCGCCGAGGAGTCGACCGCGACCGCGTCGAACGACGGCTGCACACGCACCCTCTGCTGGGTGATCGAGGAGCCGAAAGTGTCGGCGTAGAAGGTCTGTTCCTTGACGGCGTGGAGGCTCGCGGACACGTGGTCGACGCCATCGGCGGCGAGCAGTCGCCCCGAGTACTCGTCGAGCACGCCGATCTTGTCGACCGCCGGAACGTCGAACGGGTCGACGAGGTAGTCCGACACCCAGGTGACGTCGGAGTACACCGGCTCGGGTGCGAGCTCGATGCGCTCGGCGTTGAGCGGGGCGAGGGTGGCGGCGACGCGGACGGCCCGCCGCGCGGTCTCGGCAGCCACGGCCGGATCGAGCTCGGCGTGCGACGCGAACCCCCACGTGCCGTCGACGATCACGCGGACCGCGACGCCGACCTCGCGGCTGATGACCGAGGTCTCCAGTTCACCGTCACGCAATTGCACGATCTCACTGGTGATGCGGTGAATGCGCAGGTCGGCATAACTTGCGCCGGCGGCCGTCGCCGCCGACAGGGCTGCGTCGGCGAGTTGGTGACGCGGCAGCGCCAGGAAATCAGCATCGACACGTCGGAGCGCTGGCACGCCTCCACCGTAGTGGCACCACGCCGGACGGGCTTTAATGACCCGGTGGGTCGCCTGCGCAATCGCAACGTCGTCGTGGGTTACGCGTTGCTCGCGCCCAGCCTCTTCGGTGTGGTGACGTTTCTGGTGCTCCCCATGTTCGTCGTGGGCTGGCTGAGCCTGCACAGTTGGGATCTCCTGGGACCGATCCGCTATGTGGGGCTGAGCAATTGGCGCTCGGTGCTGAGTGACGAGACCTTTGGCACTTCGCTGCTCGCCACGCTGTCGTTCATCCTCCTGGTCGTGCCGCTGCAGACCCTGCTCGGACTGCTGGCGGCGACGATGCTGGCCCGAAACCTGCCCGGCAGTGGGTTCCTCAGGACGCTGTACGTGCTGCCCTGGATCTGTTCTCCGCTGGCGATTGCCGTGTTGTGGAAGTGGATCCTGGCACCGACCGACGGCGCGGTGAGCACCGTGCTGGGCCATCCCGTCGAGTGGCTGACCGACCCGGCGTTGGCATTGCCCGTGGTCTCGGCGGTCACGGTGTGGACGAACGTCGGCTACGTGACGCTGTTCTTCCTGGCGGGCATCCTCGCCATCCCGGGCGAGATTCAGAACGCGGCGCGCACCGACGGCGCGACGTCCTGGCAGCGGTTCCGCTACATCACCCTGCCGATGCTCCGCCCGACGCTGTTCTTCGTCCTCGTCACCGGCATCGTCAGTACCGCGCAGGTGTTCGACACCGTCTACGCGCTGACCGGCGGCGGCCCCCTGGGACGCACCGACCTGATCGCGCACCGCATCTACGCCGAGGCCTTCGGTGCCGCCGCGGTCGGACGCGCCGCGGTGATGGCCGTCGTGCTGTTCGTGCTCCTGATCGGGGTGACGGTGCTGCAGCACCTCTCCTTCCGGCGACGGATCAGCTATGACTTGGTCTAGAACCGCGCTGATCTACCTGGCGCTCGCTGCCCTCGCGGTGATCACGCTGGTGCCCTTCGGCCTCGGCCTGTTGACCTCGTTCACCTCCGCGCGCCAGTTCAACACCGACGCTCCCCTGTCGCTGCCGTCACCGCCGACGCTGGCGAACTACCTGGGCCTGGCCGACGCGGGCTTCGGCCGAGCCCTCCTGGTGACCGTCCTCATGACCGCCGTCATCCTGGTGGGGCAACTGACGTTCTCGGTGTTCGCCGCCTACGCCTTCGCGCGCCTGGAGTTCGCCGGCCGCGACGCGCTGTTCTGGGTCTACCTCGCGACGCTGATGATCCCCGCGACGGTCACCGTGGTGCCGCTGTACCTGATGATGGCCGAGGTCGGCTTGCGAAACACGTTCTGGGCGTTGGTTTTACCGTTCATGTTCGGCTCGCCCTACGCCATCTTCCTGCTGCGGGAGTACTTCCGCACCATTCCCGCCGACCTCATCAGGGCCGCGCGGGTCGACGGCGCCAGCACCCTCGACGTCATCGTGCACGTCGTGCTGCCGGCGAGTCGCCCGGTGTTGGTCACGCTGGCCCTGATCACCGCGGTGTCGCAGTGGAACGACTTCATGTGGCCGCTGGTGATCACCAGCGGAGGTCGGTGGCAGGTGCTGACCGTGGCGACCGCGGGTCTGCAGTCGCGCTACGACGCTCAGTGGACGTTGGTGATGGCGGCGACGACGGTGGCGATCGTCCCGCTCATCGTGCTGTTCGTGGCGTTCGGCCGGCACATCGTCCGGTCGATCGTCGTGACGGGAATCAAGTGACGCGCCCGCCCACCCCCGCATCGAGTGTGCTGTGGGATCGCGCCGCGAGCGACTATCGCGATCTGACAGCACACTCGATGGGGGGGTGGGGTACGTGAGGCTCAAGTTCTCGACGGTGTTCGTGTCGGCGCTGGCGCTGCTGTTCGCGGTCTTGCTCGGCGCCGCCGTGCTACTCGGGGATTCGGCCGACCGCAACGGGACGACGGTGGTGACGGTGCGACTGTGGGACGAGCAGGTCGCCGCGGCCTACCGTCGATCCTTCGACGCGTTCACCCGCGAACACCCCGACATCCAGGTGCGCCTCGACGTCCACGCGTACGCCACCTACTTCGACACGTTGCGGACCGACGTGGCGGGTGGCGGCGCCGACGACGTCTTCTGGCTCTCCAACGCGTACTTCGCCGGTTATGCCGACAACGGCCGGTTGCTCGACATCGGACGGACGCTGGGTCCCGGTGCCGCCCGAGCGTGGGAAACGCCAGTGGTGCAACAGTTTACGCGCGGCGGTGTGCTGTGGGGCGTGCCTCAGCTCACCGATGCCGGCATCGCGGTGTACTTCAACGCCGACTTGCTCGACCGCGCGGGCGTCGACCTGGCGGATCTCCTCGACCTGCGGTGGTCCCCCGCGGCAGGCGGCGACACCCTGCGGCCGCTACTGGCCAGGCTGACGGTGGACCAGAACGGGAACCATTCCGGCACAACCGGATTCGACCCGGCCAGGATCCGGCAATGGGGCTACAACGCGGCCAACGACCTGCAGGGCATCTACCTGAACTACATCGGGTCGGCGGGTGGACTGTTCACCGACGGCGACCGGTTCGCCTTCGTCAACCCCGCGGCCATCCAAGCCTTCCAGTACCTCGTCGGGCTGATCAACGACGACCACGTCGCCCCGCCTGCGTCGGACACCAACACCAATGGCGACTTCTCCCGCAACCAGTTCCTTCAGGGCCGGATGGCACTGTTCCAGTCGGGCACCTACAACCTGGCTGCCATCGCCGACCAAGCGCCCTTCCGGTGGGGAGTGACCATGCTGCCGACGGGCCCGACCGGCCGGGTGAGCGTGACCAATGGCATCGCCGCGGCCGGCAATGCCGCCTCACCGCACCCGGCCGCCGTCCGACAGGTCCTCGAGTGGATGGGCAGCACCCGCGGCAACCAATACCTCGGCGAGGACGGGGCCGCGATTCCGGCCGTCGTCGCGGCGCAACCCGCCTACTTCCGGCACTGGGCGGCCAGGGGTGTCGACGTCACGCCGTTCTTCAAGGTGCTCGACGGGCCGCGCATCGCCGCACCCGGCGGACCGGGCTTCGCGGCCGGGTACCAGGCGCTGACCCCGTTGTTCGACGAGATGTTCCTCGGTCGCCGCGACGTGCCGAGCAGCCTCGCGGCCGCCCAAAGCGCGGCGAATGCCGCAGCCGACCGCTAGGTGCTGGTCGCTAGCGGAGTGAACAGTTCCACGTACACCGACAGGGCGCACAGGGCGAGCACGATCGCGGCGGCCACGGCGTCGGCGCGTCTCGGTCCCGACGGCAAGGCCGAGATCTGCCCGGCGCCGCCGCGCGCGGTGATGGCGTCGCCCATCTCGTCGGCCCGCCGCAACGTCACGGTGACGGCCGCGGCCAGCACGTCGACGAGCTCGCGGGACAACCGGTGCCGCCGTTCGCCCGCGGTCGTGGCGGGCTCTCGCGGCCTCAGCTTGCGCGCGGCGATCAGCACTCGGAATTCGTCGATCAGCATCGGGAAGGCGCGCAGCGCAAGTGCCAGCGCCACCGCCCAGTCGTCGATCGGCAGGCGCAGCAGCCGCAGCGGCCTGCCGAGCTTGGCCACCGCCGGCGCCACCTCGGAGACGTTGGTGGTCCAGGACACCAGCCCACCCAGGCCGAGCAGCACGATCGACAGCACGGTGATCTGCAAGAACTTCAGCAGGCCGCCGAGCCCGAGGTCGACCGAGGCGACGGTGAGGTGCGGGCTGCCGCCAGCGAACGACGCGGTGACCCCGCCGAGCAGGAGCAGGAACCACAGCCAGCGCGGGATCGACGGCAGCACGCCACGCGGGATGTGGGCGATGCGCGCGGTGATCAGCACGAACGCGCCCACCAGGGCGATGGGGACCCAGCCTGGATACAGCGTCAGCAGGATGCCGATGGCGGCGACGACCAGGAGTTTGGTGCCCGCCCAGAGTTCGTGGACGACGGTGCGACCGGGTACCGGCCGCAGGAGGACGACGGGCCGCGACGGGCGCTTCGGCGTCCGATTCTGGGTCGTCATCCGACTCCTCCCGTCCGGGTGGGTGCGTCCATCACGGCGCCCTCGCGCAGGTGCAGCGTGCGCGGGCAGAGTTCTTCCAGCCCGGAGAAGTCGTGCGAGATGACGATGACGGTGAGCCCGACGTCGCGCCGCAGCGCGGCCAGTAGGCCCAGCAGCCCGCGTTGACTGGCGGCGTCCAGGCCGGCCAGCGGCTCGTCGAGGATGAGCACCCGCGGCTTGCGCGCCAGCAGACCCGCCAGCACCACCCGGCGCATCTGCCCGCCGCTGAGCTGATCGATGCGCCGCAGTCCGATCGCCGGGTCCAGGCCGACCATCGCCAGCGCCGAGACGATCTGTGAGTGGTCGTAGTAGTCGAGCCCGGCGGCCGCGGCGATCTCCATGTCGACCCGTCCGCGCATCAGCTGCAACCTGGCCGCCTGGAACGAAATGGCAACGGCACCAACCTGATCGGCGACCGGTTTGCCGTCGAGCAGGCACGTGCCCGCCGTCGGGGTCACCAGCCCCGCCATGATCCAGGCCAGCGTCGACTTGCCGGAGCCGTTGAGCCCGTGAATCAGCACGCCGTCACCCTCGTTGACGACGAGGTCGACGTCTCGCAGCGCGGTCGACCGCCAGGGCGTGCCCAACCCGTATTCGTGACCGACGCCCCTCAGTTCGAGCAGCGGCGACCCACCGCGGCGGGCGTGGGCGGTGGTGGGCGCGGGCGCGGGCGCAGTGTCGACCATCTCGACGTTGTCGGCGGAGCCGCCACCGGCCAGGTCGATGATCCGGTCCGCCGACGCCGCCTCGTCGTTGTAGTGGGTGATGTGCACCAGCGACATTCGGCGTCGCTTCGTCAGCCCGGACAGGACGGAGATGAGTGCCTCGCGGCCCTGCTGGTCGACCATGCTGGTGACCTCGTCGGCGATCAGCAGCGAGGGCTCCCGCGCCAAGGCCGCCGCGACCGCGAGGCGCTGCAGTTCACCCCCGGAGAGGCCGCCGGTGTCCCGTTCGGCCAGCCCGTCCAACCCGACCTCGGCGAGCAGCCGGTCGACGTCGATGGTGGTGCCGGGCGGGAGCCCGAACACGACGTCGTCGGCCACCCGGGTGCCCAGCACCCCGCTCTCGGGGTGTTGCATGACCACCGCGGTGCCGCCGGCGGTGCCGAGCCCGACGGCTCCCGGCCGCTCGACGGTGCCGGCGGTCGGCGGCCGGCCCGATAGCACCAGCATCAGCGTCGTCTTGCCCGAGCCGTTGGGACCGGTGACGGCGACGTGCTCGCCCTCCTCGACGCTGAGCGACACCGGGCCGAGGGCGTCGCGGTCGGTGCCGGCGTACCGGAAGCGGACGTCGTGCAACCGAGTAGGCACCGGCCCGACGGGTTCGGTCGAGACGTCGGAGTCCAGCTTGTGCACGTCGGGCACGCCGGACAGCCGCGCCAGCACGCGGGACAGGGCCCACCAGCCGATCAGCGTGACCCACAGGATGCTGACGATGCTGGAGCCGATGATCAGCATCGGCCAGTAGGTCAGGAAGGTGGCGAAGTCGTCCCGGAGGTGCCGGGCGGACGCCTCGAGGCCGGAGACGCGCGACATGATGGCCGCGATGCCGTCGATGTTGGCGGTGACGGACTCGAAGACCAGCTCGCGGATCCGGGAGAACACCAGCAGGAAGCCGACGCCCAGCACACCGAAGACCAGCCCGGCGAGCAGGGCGGCGACCGTGATGCTCGGCAGCCCGCGGCCGCGCCGCTTGACGATCCCGACGAGCCCTCCGATGTAGGCGCAGTTGACCACCGTCATCAGGCCACCGAAGCCGGCGATCAGGAAGGCGATGATGCCGCTCGCCACCGTCGCCGCGATCAACACCCGGAAGCGGTGGCGGTACGAGAGAAGGGCCATGGGAACGGTGCCGAGTACCGACAGACCTGCCGCGAACGGGACGACGACGGCGATGATCGCCGTGGCGGCACACAACGCGGCCATGACGGCGGCGTGCGCGAGCTCGTCGGGTTTCATGGAGCCGGCCCGTCGAGGTACGCCACCGCCGGTGTCACTGCCGGTCTTGGCCATTTCCCGATTCTGCCAGGAGTCGGCGACGAGCCGTCCCGGCAGGCTGTGACCATCGCCACGAATGGGCCACGTTGATCTACATAGAATTCCTATGTAAATTGGATGACATGCCATCACCAGCTGCGACGCAACCCACGGCGGAGACCTCACTGTCCGCCGATCTGCTGTCCGTGGTCGCCCGTCTCAACCGGCTCGCGACCCAACGCGTCAAGTTGTCGCTCCCCTTCGCCCAGGCCCGCCTCCTGTCGACGATCGACGACCAGGGCGCCGCCCGGATCTCCGACCTCGCCGCCTTCGACCACTGTTCCCAGCCCACCATGACCACCCAGGTCCGGCGGCTCGAGGACGCCGGGCTGGTATCGCGCGTCACCGACCCGGCCGACGCCCGTGCGGTGCTGATCAGCATCACGCCGAAGGGCCGCGAGACCATCGCACGCGTGCGCGCCGACCGCGCCGCCGTCGTCGACCCGTACCTGGAACGTCTCGACCGCGCCGACCGCGAGGCCCTCACCGAGGCCGTCCGCGTCATGCGGTCCATCCTCGACGATGCCAGGCGCTAGCGCTGAAAACCGTTGTCAGACAACCAATTGATTGAACAGGAGTAGCCGCTCGTGTGGCGCCAACCCAAGGCCGTCTGGGCCGTCGCGTTTGCCTCCGTCGTCGCGTTCATGGGCATCGGGCTCGTCGACCCGATATTGAAGCCCATCGCCGACAACCTCGACGCCACGCCCTCGCAGGTGTCGTTGCTGTTCACCAGCTACATGGCCGTGATGGGCGTCGCCATGCTGATCACCGGCGTGGTGTCCAGCCGCATCGGGCCCAAGCGCACCCTGCTGATCGGGCTGGTGATCATCATCGCCGGCGCGGGACTGGCCGGAATGTCCGACTCGGTGATGGGCATCGTCGGCTGGCGAGCGCTGTGGGGACTCGGCAACGCCCTGTTCATCGCCACTGCGCTGGCCACCATCGTCAGCTCCGCGCGGGGTTCGGTCGCCCAGGCGATCATTTTGTATGAGGCCGCCCTGGGGCTCGGCATCGCCGTCGGTCCCTTGGTCGGTGGGGTGCTCGGCTCGATCTCCTGGCGCGGACCGTTCTTCGGCGTCTCGGCGCTGATGGCCGTCGCGCTGGTGGTGACCGCCGTCCTGCTTCCCGCCACGCCGCGGGCCGCGCACGCGACCAGTCTGGCCGATCCGCTGCGAGCGCTTCGGCACCGCGGACTGCTCGGCGTGGGAATCACCGCGCTGCTCTACAACTTCGGCTTCTTCACGCTGTTGGCCTTCACGCCGTTCCCGCTCGACATGAACGCCCACCAGATCGGCCTGATCTTCTTTGGCTGGGGCCTGGCGCTGGCGTTCACCTCGGTGGTGGTCGCCCCGCGGCTACAACACCGGTTCGGCACCGTGCGGGTGCTGATCCTCAACCTGCTGGCGTTCTCGGCACTGCTGGCCGTGATGGCGATCTGGACCGACTCCCGGGCGCTGCTCGCAGCGTGCGTCGTGGTGGCGGGTCTGTTCATCGGCGTGAACAACACGCTGATCACCGAGACCGTGATGAAGGCTGCGCCCGTCGAACGCGGAGTGGCGTCGGCGGCCTACAGCTTCCTGCGTTTCGGCGGCGCGGCGGTGGCGCCGTGGCTGGCCGGGGTCCTCGGCGAGACGTTCAACGCCCACGTGCCATTCTCGGTCGGCGCGGCGGCGGTGGCGCTCGGGGCAGTGGTCCTGCTGACTACCCGACCGCACCTGGCGCACATCGACGACGAGGAAACGCCCGCCGACGAGGCACGCGACGAGGCCGCCGCGCTCACCGTCGGCAACTGAGCGTCAGCCGGCCGCCGCGCCGATCAGGTGTCCGACCCCGTAGGTCGCGGCGATCGCAATGGCGCCAAAGCTCAACTGCCGCAACGATCCCTGCCACACCGCCTTGCGCGTGAAGTAGGCGGCGACCGCGCCGGCGATGAGCAGCCCCACGCCACCACACGCCAGGCCCAGCCAGAGCGACGAATAACCGAGCAGGTACGGGATCAGCGGAACGATGGCACCGATGGCGAACATCACGAACGACGACCCCGCCGCCACCCACGGCGAGGGCTTCTCATTCGGGTCGACGCCCAGCTCCTGAACGAGGTGGAAGTTCAGCGCACGCGTCTCGTCGCGGTGGATCTCCTCGGTCGCGGTCCTCGCCGTCGCTTCGGTGAGCCCCATCGACACCAACGTGCCGATCAGCTCGGCACGTTCGGCTTCGGGGTGCTTGCGGAAGGCCCGCTGCTCGACCCTCACCTCGGACTCGATCTGCTCATTGGCCGTCGTCACCGAGGTGTACTCGCCGAGCGCCATCGAGAACGATCCCGCGAGAAGGCCGGCGACACCGGAGAGCACCACGGCGCTGGTGTTGGCGCTCGCTGCGACGCCCGCGATGAGCGCGGTGTTGCTGACGAGGCCGTCCATCGCACCGAACGTGGCGGCCCGCAGCCACCCGCCCGTCACGTCGGCGTGGCGATGGTCGATCTGATGGGGCAGCCCTGCCGACGGCTGCGCGGCGTCCGGATCGGTCATGGCGATGATTCAACGCCAGTTCCCCGCAGCCCTTCTACTCAGGTTTACCTGGGTTTGCCACATCACAGTTTCGCGACGGGCCTCGAGGGTTAACGTGGCTGTATGACGACCACTGCGGATCACCTGCGGAATGCCCTCGACGGCCGTTGGCGCGACATGAAGAACAGGATGCGACAAGAGCTCTCGTCGGAGGTGTTCAAGCCGCACTACACGCCGAACACGGTGATCGCCCGCACCAAGGTCACCGAACAGATGCGGATCATGGCCGCCAACGGCGCGGCCGAGGACGGCTTCAAGAAGGAACACGGCGGCAACGGTGACGTCGGAGCGGCGGTCACGCAGATCGAGATGCTCGCGATGTCGGACCTGTCGCTGATGGTGAAGGCCGGCGTGCAGTGGGGCCTCTTCGGCGGCGCGATCGAGAACCTCGGCACCGAACGCCACCACGAGGCCTACGTCAAGAAGCTCATCGATCTGGAAGTGCTCGGCTGCTTCGCGATGACCGAGACCGGGCACGGCAGCGACGTGCAGGCGCTCGAAACCACCGGAACCTACGACCCGGACACCCAGGAGTTCGTCATCGACTCCCCTACCCCGTCCTCGCGCAAGGACTACATCGGTGGGGCCGCGAACACGGCGCGGGTCGCGGCGGTCTTCGCCCAGCTGATCACCAAGGGCGAGGGTCACGGCGTGCACTGCTTCGTGGTGCCGATCCGCGACGACGACGGCAACGACCTGCCGGGCGTGACGACGTCGGACTGCCAGTACAAGGGCGGCCTGCCCGGCGTCGACAACGGACGAATCCAGTTCGACAAGGTGCGGATCCCACGGGAGAACCTGCTCAACAAGTACGCCGACGTGGCGGCGGACGGCACGTACTCCTCGCCGATCGAGAACCAGGGCCGTCGCTTCTTCACGATGCTCGGCACGCTGATCCGCGGCCGGGTCACCGTGGGCGGGAGCGCCGGCGCGGCGGCCCGGGTCGCCCTGGACATCGCGACGCGATACGCCCTGCAGCGCAGGCAGTTCGAAGCACCCGGCGACGAGCAGGAGGTGCTGATCATGGACTACCTCGTGCATCAACGCCGGCTGTTCCCGTTGATCGCGAAGTCCTATGCCCTGCAGTTCGCCCAGAACGAGCTGGTGGCCAAGTGTCACGAGCTGCAGACCTCCGACGACCCGGACGCCGAGGAGCAGCGGGAGCTCGAATCCCGCGCCGCCGGGCTGAAGGCCGCCAACACCTGGCATGCCACCCGCGCCATCCAGGAGGCGCGCGAAGCCTGCGGTGGCGCAGGCTATTTGGCCGAGAATCGGTTGATCGCACTGAAGGCCGATACCGACGTGTTCACCACCTTCGAGGGTGACAACCACGTTCTCACCCAGCTGGTGGCCAAGGAATTGCTGACCGCCTACGCCGACGACGTCAAGAGCATGAGCCCCGCCCAGTGGGTGCGGTTCGCGGCCAACTTCGCCGGCGAGCGGGTGATCAAACGGACAGCGGCGCAGACGATCATGCAGACGATCGTCGACGCGCGTGAGGACAACGAGGAGGAGGGCTCGCTGTTCAACCGTGGCACGCAGGTCAAGATGTTCGAGGACCGCGAGGAGTACCTGCTCGCCTCCGTCGCTCGGCGACTGCAGAGCAAGTCCAAGGAGATGTCACCGTTCGACGCGTTCAACGCCGTCCAGGACCACGTGCTGCACGCCGCCAAGGCGCACATCGACCGCATCATCCTCGAATCGTTCGTCGCCGGCATCGAGACCTGTGAAGACGCTTCTCCGGAAGGTAGGGAGGCACGCGACGTCCTCGCGATGGTGTGCGACCTCTACGCACTGTCGGTGATCGAAGACGACAAGTCGTGGTTCGTCGAACACCGCTTCCTGTCGACCGAGCGCTCCAAGGCCGTCACCCGCGGCATCAACGACCGCTGCCGCAAGCTCCGTCCGCATGCCGAGCTCCTCGTCGAGGGTTTCGGGATCCCCGAACAGCTGCGCTACGCCGAGATGTTGCATCCCGAGCACATTCCCGATGCCGACGAGCACGAGGAGCAGAACGCGGAGTAGCCGCCGTTCGGCGATAACGATTTGACATACCGCTGACGGCGCGCGCGCCGCTGCGCTTGGTCGGCCCGCCGATCAGTACTGTGCGCATCAAGATCACCCACTGGAGCCGGGAGTTTTGATGAGTGCGATGTCATCGGAAGTCGATTCGGTGCAAGTAAATTCAGTGCAATGGGACCGGCGTCGGCTGCTCCGCGGTTCCCTGCTCGCCGGGACGGGAGCAGTCGCGATCACCGCGCTGTCGAATGGCCAAGCCGCAGCAGCCGTTCCGACGCCCTTCATCATCGCGCAGGTCGACCCCGCGGCTACTGCGGCCGCGAATTCGCAGGCACTCAATGCGGCGATCTCGGCCGCCGTGAGTACCAAGGGACAGGTCCTCATTCCGGGTGGGACCTTCGTCCACCAGGGAATCACCTTTCCCCCAACGGGTCCGGTGACGTTGCGCGGTACGGGGTGGGCGAACACCACCCTGGTCAATACCAGCGCCGCCACCCCGTCGGTCGCGGTGCACGGCAGCGGCACGACGTACTGTCCGCGCGCCACCTTATCGGATCTGACGTTGTCCACCAATGGAATTCGGGCGAGTCAGGTCGGGATCGACGTGCTGCTCGCCCGGCACCTGTTGGCGCAGAACGCAGATCGACGGCCACGGAGTGGGCGTGCGTCATCAAGCCTCCTGGGAGGGCATCTAATCTGGAAGTGGCGGTGCACGGTTGCGGCACGGGGTGGTGGTTTCCCCCGCCGGGCCCCTATACCGCCTCGGCGCCGGTCAGCCTGACCAACTGCTCCGCGGTCGACTGCACCACCGCGGCTGCCAGGATCGACGACGGAGTCGAGGCAATGACGTGGCAGGGCGGCGACTTCTCGGGCAGCGCGGCCGGGCTGTCGATCGACGGCAACCAGACCAGGGCCCTGTCGTTTCACGCCATCAACTTCGAACGCGTCGTGGGCCTGGACATCGCGATCGGCGCCGCCGGCGGCGCTCCGACCGCGGTCAGCTTCTACGGTCGCCGCTTCCTGCGCACGGCGACGGGCGCCCTGTCGGTGCGCGTGATCCGGGCCGACCCGGTCGCCTTCTTCGGCTGCCGCTGGACCAACTACGTCAGCGCAATCCAGCAAGACAGTACGACCGGTGAAGTAACCCTCGCCGGCAACGGCAGCATCCAGGTCACGAACTTCCTGACCAACTCGGGCAAGGTCTATCCGCGGTCGCCACTGATGGTGTCGCATCCAACGTCGGTGTCGGCGATGGGACCGGCGGGCACGCTGTTCGCCGCCGCCTACACGATGCCCCCTCCGGCCGGAGCCAACGCCAAGTACACCGGTGGCACCGTTCAGCTTCCGAACGTCTACAAGACACCCGCGGCGGGCCAGCCGGCGAGGGTGGCGGACACCGACTTCACCATCGCTCCCGGCGACGGGTCGACGTGCCTAGTGTTCAACACGGCGGACGGAACCATCCGGCATGCGGTGCGCGATTACGGGACCTGGCGCTACTCGGCGCCCTACACCGCCTGACCTGTTGCTCCCCCGCGTGGACTCGAACCACGAACCGTCCGATTAACAGTCGGAAGCTCTGCCAATTGAGCTACAGGGGAATGCTCGTCGGCCCGCGCGGCGTGCGCGCGAACCGAACGTTGACTCTAGCGTATCGGCTCTCGAAGTCGGGTATCGGGCACGTCGCGCGGGGTACCCGCTCCGGGCCGTCACGCCTCGCCCGCACGAGGCAGGATGGGGTCAGTGCATCGTCTCCTGAAAGGGTTCCCGTGATCCGGATCGCCGCCGTCATGGCTGTTGGCTACGTGTTGGGCGCGAAGGCCGGCCGACGCCGCTACGACCAGCTCGCAGGGACGTACCGCGCGCTGACGGGCAGTCCGGCGACCAAGGCCGTGCTGGATGCCGGTCGCCGGAGGATTGCCGACCGCGTGTCACCCGACCCGAACATGGTGACCTTGACGCCGATCGACGCGCAGACCTCGGTATGGGAACCCGACGTGGGGAAGCGCTAGCTGAGCGGCTGCCGCCAGGTTTGGCCGGGCGCCAAGTTGCCGGTCGAGACGCCGAGGTTGCCGCTGGGCCCGTAGGTGCCGAAGTTCGGGGTGCCGATGTTGGTCGGTTTGCCGTTCGAATAGCCGACGCACACCGGATCGGAGCCATTGGTGGTGACGGTCGCAAGACACGGTGCCGCGACGGTCTCACCGGCACCGCCGGCCATCGCGATCGCAAGCGGAGTGGCAACGGCGGCGACTGCGAACGCTCCCGCAGCGACGAATCGGCGTGCTCGGATGGTCATGACGGGCCCTTCCGTTGATCTGACGGCGACCTCACCATAGCGTGACGCGGTCGTTCACGCAGTAAGGTCGTCACCGCTCGCCCGCTCCAGCAGACTGCGGCGATAGGTCTCCATCGCCACCAGGTCGCCGAACAACGCGTTGTACTCCTCGTCGTTGTCGACCGGCGACATGCGCTGCAGCTTCGACTTCATCTCGGCGATCTGCCTGCCGACCCACACTTCCTGCAGCCGGGCCAGGACCCCGCCGATGTACCGTGCCAGCCGGTCGTCGTCGTCGACCTTGAACGCCTCCACCGCCAGCTCGTTGATCAGGTTCGCTGCGTTGGGCGACGACGCCTGCTCACGCACCGCGTCGATCCACTGCCCTCCCGAACCGCCCGCCGACATCCCGCCGGCTGCGGTGATGGAGCCGCGCACCGCCGCGTACCCGGGGTGGGTGAAGCTCTCGATGGTCAACGTGTCGAAGACGGGGCCGGCGATCGCCGGGTACTGCAGCGCGGCCTTGAGGGCCTCGCGCTGGGGCCACAGGGTGGGGTCGCGCGGGTCGGGGCGGGCCACGGCGACGACGGGACTGCTCGCCGGACTGCCGGCGGGAGATCGGCGCGCATCGCGCCGCACTGCGCCGCCGCCCGCCTTGGCCGTCTCGCGCACTCTCGCGATCACCTGGGCGACGTCGTCCCATCCGACCCAGCCCGCCAACTGCCGGGCGTACTCGTCGCGCAGCGTCGGGTCCTTGATCCTGGCCGCCATCGGCACGCAGCGGCGCAGTGCGGCCACGCGGCCCTCCGCGCTGTCCAGATCGTGGTCGGCGAGCGCGGTGCGAATGACGAACTCGAAGAGCGGCGTTCGCCGGGCGACGAGATCGCGCAGGGCGCCGTCACCGGACCTTAGCCGCAGATCGCACGGGTCCATGCCCTCGTCGGCGACGGCGACGAACGACTGTCCGGACAGGTTCTGCTCGCCCTCGAAGGCCTTGACCGCTGCGGCCCGGCCGGCGGCGTCACCGTCGAACACGTAGATGAGCTCACCGCGAAAGAAGTTGTCGTCCATCATGAGTCGACGCAGCATCGACAGGTGCTCCTCGCCGAAGGCGGTCCCGCAGGACGCCACGGCCGTCGTCACGCCAGCCACGTGCATCGCCATCACGTCGGTGTAGCCCTCGACGACGACCGCCTGGTGGCCCTTGGCGATGTCGCGCTTGGCCAGGTCGAGCCCGAAGAGCACATTCGACTTCTTGTACAGCACCGTCTCGGGGGTGTTGACGTACTTGGCCTCCATCGTGTCGTCGTCGAAGAGGCGACGAGCGCCGAAGCCGATCACCTCGCCGCTGGACACCCGGATGGGCCACAGCAGCCGTCGGTGGAAGCGGTCCATCGGGCCGCGGCGGCCCTCTCGCGACAGGCCGGCCGCCTCGAGTTCCTTGAACTCGAAACCCTTGCGCAACAGGTGCTTGGTCAAGGTGTCCCAGCCCGACGGGGCGAATCCGCAGCCGAACTTCGCGGCCGCCTCGGCATCGAAGTTGCGCTCGATCAGGTACTTCCGGGCCGGCGCCGCCTCGTCGGACTGCAGTGCCTCGGCGTAGAACGCCTGCGCTGCGGCGTTGGCCGCGACCAGCCTGCTCCGGCTGCCCCGGTCCCGCTGCACGTTGGTGGCCGACGCACCGCTGTAGGTGACGGTGTAGCCGATCCGGTCGGCGAGCATCTCGACCGACTCGACGAAGCTGACGTGCTCGATCTTCTGCAGGAAGGCATAGACGTCACCCCCCTCGCCGCAGCCGAAGCAGTGGAAGTGACCGTGGTTGGGCCGCACGTGGAACGACGGCGACTTCTCGTCGTGAAACGGGCACAGCCCCTTGAGGGAGTCGGCACCCGCGCGCCGCAATTGCACGTAGTCGCCGACGACGTCCTCGATGCGGGTGCTCTCGCGGATGGCCGCGATGTCACGGTCGGGAATCCGCCCGCCGCGCGTCGACTCGCTTCTGCCCGCCACGCCCGCCACCGGGACAGTCTATGCGCGTGACCCGGCCCGACCACCCCACGTCTCAGGCCGGGACCAGACGCTCCAGCCGGCCCTCGGTGTAGGACGCGATCTGGTCGAGGATCACCCGCTGCCGGGCGCCGTCGTCGGCCGCGGCGTTGAAGTCGGGTACGAAGATCGGGTCGAGAGTGGCGGGCGCACCCGCCGAGAGGAAGTCGGCCACGCGGTGGATGCGTTCCCGTTGGCGGGCCTGAAGTTCGAGGTGCGGCGGGTCGGACATGATGAACTGCAACGCGAGGATCTTGAGCAGGACGACCTCCGCCCGCACGGTCGCGGGGACCAACAGGTCGGCCTGGTAGCGGACCAGCGGACCGGGTCCGGTTCTTTCCCGGGTAGCCGAGATGGCGGCGGAGGCGAACCGCCCGACGAACTCACTGGTCAAGGTCTTCAAGCCGACGGACGCGGCCAGCGTGCCGTCGTACTTGCCGACAGCCGCGACCACCGGCAGCGCCGACAACCGCTGCGCCGCAGCGATCAGGTCGTCGGCGGCCAGCCCGCCGCCCATGCCGCTGGCCTCGCCCAGCCCGCCGAGTTCGTCGACCGCGCGATCGTCGCCGAGGACGCGGAGGTCGATGCGGCCGGAGATGACGCCGTCCTCGACGTCGTGCACCGAGTAGGCCACGTCGTCGGCCCAGTCCATCACCTGCGCCTCGAGGCAGGGCTTGCGCTCCTCGGCACCCCGTCGGACCCACGCCGCCGCTGCTGCGTCGTCGGCGTAGAAGCCGAACTTGCCCGTCGCGGCCGTCCGGAACCACGGATACTTCGTCACCGCATCCAGCGCGGCCCGAGTGAGGTTCAGCCCCGCGCTGAATCGTTGCGGGTCAAGCACTTTCGGCTCCAATCGGGTCAGGATCCGAAAGTTCTGGGCGTTGCCCTCGAACCCGCCCAGACCGGCTGCCAGCTCGTCGAGCGCCCGCTCGCCGTTGTGCCCATAGGGCGGATGCCCGATGTCGTGCGCGAGGCCGGCGAGGTCGACCAGGTCGGGATCGCAGCCCAGACCCACGGCCATCCCCCGCCCGATCTGCGCCACCTCGAGCGAGTGCGTCAGCCGTGTGCGGGGCGTCTCGCTCTGGCGCGGCCCGACGACTTGCGTCTTGTCGGCCAGTCGGCGAAAGGCGGCGCTGTGCAACACCCGCGCGCGGTCACGCGCGAAGTCGGTGCGGTGTTCGGTGTCGGTCCCCGGCAGAGCAGCGCCCTTCGGCGCCTCGACCACCATGCGTTGCCGGTCGAAGTCCGTGTAGGGATCGCTGCTCGTATTCACCGAGGCACAGTCTGCCAGGACACTGGCCGCCGGCCGCACGTCATGCCTGGTGACCGATGACCACCGACCCGGCTCCCAGCGCTCACGCCGCACACAGCGATCTGACGACGCCGACCGGCTGGTCGTGGACTTCGAGGCGTGGGTGCGCGACACCTCGCCGGCGACATCACCATTGCGCAGGCGGCGTCCGCCATCGGCGCACCACCCGCCGCACCCTCGAGCGGCATGTGCGCGAACACGTCGGCCTCACGCCGTATGCCCTCGCCCAGCGGCTTCGCGTCGAGCGGGCCCGCCACCTCTGCAACACGACGTCGCCGTCGATGGACCAGATCGCCGTCATGGTGGGCTACCGCGGGGCGGCGACCCTGCGAAGGCCAATGCGGGCGGCTCGGACCAACCCGTCGAGCCCTCGCCGCCGGGGACGGCCAAGTCGATAGATTGACGGGCATGCGCATCGTCCGCTTCTTGAGCCTGCTCCTCGCGGTACTGGCCGTGGGTGTGTCGGCGCCGCACCCTCCCGCGGCCAGCGCCGAGCCCCCGGGCCGGCTCACCGATTACGTCACCGACCACGCGGGCGTGCTGGACTCCGCCGCGCTGGGGACGGTCAAGGCGTCGGTCGACGACCTCTACACCGCGCGCCGAGTTCGACTGTGGGTCGTCTACGTCGACAGCTTCTCCGGCCAGACCGGAGTGGCGTGGGCACAGCGGGCCATGCGCCTCAACGACTTTCGGGCCGACCAGGACGCCATCCTGGCGGTCGCCACCCAGGACCGGGACTACGCGTTGCTGGCGGGCACCGCGATCCTGAGCGACTCCGACCAGGCAGACCTGCGCCGCAACGAGGTGGAACCCGCTCTGCGGCGCGGCGATTGGGCGGGTGCCGCCACGGCCGCCGCGACCGGCTTGAAGAACGGCGGCGCCTCGGCAGGAGGCGTGTCCTGGGTCGGTGTCCTGATCTTCCTGGCGGTCATCGCGCTGGCCGTCGGCGCGCTGCTCCTATGGCGCAGTCGCCGACGGCGCAAGCGCCGCGAGGCAGAGTTCGCCGCCGCTCGCCGGGTGAATCCGGCCGACCCCAGCGCCCTGGCGGCACTGTCGCCCGACGCGCTCGACGACCTGTCGAAGTCGATCGTCGTCGAGGTCGACAACGCGGTCCGCACCAGTGACAATGAGCTGACGCTGGCGGTCGAGGAGTTCGGCGAGAAGGACACCGCCCCGTTCAGTCAGGCGGTCGCCGGCGCGAAGACGGCGCTGACACAGGCCTTCAACGTCCGTCAGATCCTCGACGACACCATCCCGGAGACGCCTGCGCAGCGCCGTGATCTGCTGACCCGCGTCATCGTCGCCGCCGCGCGGGCCGACGACGAACTCGAGGCGCAGCGCGAAGCGTTCCAGCAGCTGCGGGATCTGGTGATCAACGCGCCCGATCGACTCGACACCCTCACTCAGCAGATGGTCGACCTGAGCGCGCGCATCGAGCCCGCCGAACAAACGCTGGCCACCCTGCACTCGCAGTTCTCGGAGACGGCACTGGCGTCGGTCGCCGGCAACGTCGATGCGGCACGGCAACGGTTGTCGTTCGCCGACCGCAACATCAGCCAGGCCCGCGCCCTGGTCGCCAAGCCGGCCGGCAGTCAGGCCGGCCTGGTCGACGCCATCCGGGCCGCGGAGTCCGCGCTCGGTCAGGCCCGCACGCTGCTCGACGCCGTCGACAGCGCGTCCACCGACATCAACCGCGCAGTCGCGGCGCTGCCGGCGGCGATCGCCGACATTCAGAACGGCATCGCGGCCGCGGGCACCCAACTGGCCCGCGGCAACGTACCCCACGGCAACGAGCTCACCGCGGCGCGCGACTCGGCGGTCGCCGCGGTCGCCCATGCGCAGAGTGCCGGCAGCTCCGATCCCTTGGGCACCTTCACGCAGCTGACACAGGCCGACGCCCAGCTCGACCGGCTGCTCGCCGTGATCAGTGACGAAGTGGAGACGGCGGCGCGGCTGAGCCGGGCGTTCGATCAGGCGCTGTTCAGCGCTCAGTCGCAGGTGCGGTCGGTGTCGGACTTCATCGACACCCGTCGTGGCAGCGTCGGACCCGGGGCGCGCACCCGACTGACCGAGGCGGTCCGCCAACTGGAGGCCGCGCAAGCGCTCAAGGACACCAATCCCACCGAGGCGATTCAGCACGCCAACGGTGCTGCCACCCTGGCGGCGCAGGCGCAATCGATGGCGAACGCGGACGTCCAGTCAGCCCAGCAGCAGTACACCGGACGCTACGGAGGGCCGGGCGGATTCGGTGGCGGGGGCGGCAGCATGGGTGCCGTGCTCGGCGGCATCCTCATCGGCAACATCCTGTCGGGCGCATTGCGCGGCGGGATCGGCGGCAGCGTCGGCGGCGGCGACTGGAGTCCGGGATCGTTCGGCGGGTCCGGCGGCGACTGGGGCGGTGGCGGCGGCCGCTTCTAACGAGCGCCCTCCCTCTCCCCTTATTGCGCGAGCGTGCGTGTCGGTACGCCGACACGCCACGACAATTGGCACTCCGCGCACGCTCACGCCGCCGCCCGACCGCGGGCCAGCGTGAGGTCGATTCGGCGCGCGGTCTCATACGGGCGTCGGCGAACGTCATCGAAGACGATCGACATGGCCGTCCAGTCCAGTTCGAGCAATCCAGCGCGCTTCTGACGGTCCCGCGCAAGCGCTTCGGGCGAACTGTGGAAGTCGAACCCGTCGTATTCGACTGCCACCCTGGCGTCGGGCCACGCGAAGTCGAGCCGCCACAACCGTCCGCTCCGGTCAATCACCTCGTACTGCAACTCGGGCTTCGGCAGGCCGTGATCGATCATCACCAACCGCGCCTCGCTCTCCATCGGCGACTCGGCCCGCATGTCGGCCAACGGAATGAGGTCTCGCACCATGACGATCCCCCGCCGACCGGCCTGAGCCATCGCGGCGAGAGTCAACTGCCGGCGATCGCAGCAGCCACTGCGCAACGCCGCGTCGAGCGTCGCCAGCGCACGTGGCCTGCGCAAGGCCCGCGCCACCTCGACTGCCGTCCACGCCGGAGCCGTCGCGGGGCGCCCGTCGACCACCGCGAGGGGTGCACCGTCGCGACGGTGCACCACCAAGCCGTCGGCGTTGCGCAGCTGACCGCACCCGGGATTGAGCACGTGAAGGTCGACGACGTCCTCGGTGTCGAACCCGTAGGCACGGGCCGCCGTCGCCAGGCACACCGGAACTGGCGTGCCCGCGCGAAGGTCGAGTCCCCGCAACCGGACGACGTCGTCGACCTCCTCGCGCGCATAGACGCCGGACCACACCTTCACGACCTCACCGCGTTCGGCAGCGGACTGCAGACCCCGGCGGGTGAGCACACCGCGGAGTTGTCCGGTGGTGGCCACTCCGCCGTGGCGATCGAAGAGCGCGTCGAGTTCGTCCATGGCCACCACGATGTGCGGCGACGGCACGCAGCGGTAGCGCTGCGACGGGAATTGTGGATCGACGGCTGACTGTGGATGACCGATCCACCGCGAGCGTGCGCGGAGTGCCAATCGTCGTGGCGTGTCGACGTACCAACACGCGCGCTCGCGCCAAGGCGGGGTGGAGCTAGGACCCCTTGAGGCGCACCGCGAGGTAGTCGGAGACGGCGTCGATCGCCACCCGCTGCTGGGTCATCGCGTCGCGCTCGCGGATCGTCACGGCGTGATCCTCCAGCGAGTCGAAGTCGACGGTCACGCAGTACGGCGTGCCGATCTCGTCCTGCCTGCGGTAGCGGCGACCGATCGCGCCGGCGTCGTCGAACTCGACGTTCCAGGACTTGCGGAGTTCGGCGGCGAGGTCCTTGGCCTTGGGCGACAGGTCGGAGTTCCGCGACAACGGCAGCACGGCGGCCTTGACCGGCGCCAGCCGCGGATCCAGCTTGAGCACGGTGCGCTTGTCGATGCCGCCCTTGGCATTGGGCGCCTCGTCCTCGTGGTACGAGTCGACGAGGAAGGCCATCAGCGACCGCGTCAGCCCGGCGGCGGGCTCGATCACGTACGGCGTGTACCGCGTCTCGGTGGCCTGGTCGTAGTACGACAGATCCGTGCCGGAATGCTTTGCGTGCGTTGACAAGTCGAAGTCAGTTCGGTTGGCCACGCCTTCGAGCTCGCCCCACGGGTTGCCCTGGAAGCCGAATTTGTACTCGATGTCCACGGTGCGGTCGGAGTAGTGCGACAGCTTCTCCTTGGGGTGCTCGTACAGCCGCAGGTTGTCCGGATCGATGCCGAGGTCGACGTACCACTGCAGCCGGGTGTCGATCCAGTACTGGTGCCATTCGGCCGCGGTGGACGGTTCGACGAAGAACTCCATCTCCATCTGTTCGAACTCGCGGGTGCGGAAGATGAAGTTGCCAGGCGTGATCTCGTTGCGAAAGCTCTTGCCGATCTGGCCGATTCCGAACGGTGGCTTGCGCCGCGACGTCGTCACCACGTTGGCGAAGTTGACGAAGATGCCCTGTGCGGTCTCGGGCCGCAGGTAGTGCATCCCCTCCTGGGTCTCGATCGGTCCGAGGTAGGTCTTCAGCATCATGTTGAAGTCACGGGGCTCGGTCCATCGCCCCTTGGTGCCGCACTCCGGGCAGACGATCTCCGTCATTGGAACGGATTCGGGGTCGTCGATGCCCTTCTTGAGGGCGTACGCCTCCTGCAGGTGGTCCTGACGCTGGCGCTTGTGGCAGTTCAGGCATTCGACCAGCGGGTCGTTGAACACCTCGACGTGGCCGGAGGCCACCCACACCTCGCGCGGCAGGATTATCGAACTGTCCAGGCCGACGACGTCGTCGCGGCTGGTGACCATCGACCGCCACCACTGCCGCTTGATGTTCTCCTTGAGCTCGACGCCCAGCGGGCCGTAGTCCCACGCCGACTTGGTGCCGCCATAGATCTCGCCGGCCTGATAGACGAGGCCACGGCGTTTCGCGAGATTGGCAACGGTGTCGATGATGGAGGCCACGGGTGAACAGCGTAGCGGGCGACGGCCGTTGATTGACATGCGCATCGGTGCATGTATTCTGGCGCTTGATGAAAACGGTTTCCAAGTTGGTGGTGTCCGAGGTGCCGGTGGCGAGCCTCGGTGACAGCTCGGATGACGGCACCCACGGTGAGCACACCCACGGTGCGGCGGCGGTCGAGGTCGCGCCGCGCGCCGTGCTCGACAACGCCGGCGACCTGCTGCGTGCACTCGCCGCACCGGTCCGCATCGCGATCGTCCTGCAGCTACGCGAATCCTCCCGCTGCGTCCACGAACTCGTCGACGCGCTTGCGGTGCCGCAGCCACTGGTCAGCCAGCACCTGCGCATCCTGAAGTCCGCGGGCGTGGTCGCCGGCGAGCGCAGCGGCCGCGAGGTGCGGTATCAACTGGTCGACCATCACCTCAGCGACATCGTGCTGGCCGCGGTCGCCCATGCGGGCGAGTCTCCGCTGGCCGAGGACGGGAACGAAACCCGATGAGCGGCACCGCCGTTCGATCCACTCGCCAGCGCGCTGCCATCTCGGCGCTGCTGGAGAACGTCGAGGACTTCCGGTCCGCCCAGGAACTTCACGACGAACTTCGTCGCGGTGGCGAGGGCATCGGATTGACCACCGTCTACCGCACGCTGCAGGCCATGGCGTCCGCCGGTCTGCTCGACACCCTGCGCACCGACTCCGGCGAATCGGTCTACCGCCGGTGTTCCCAACACCACCACCATCACCTGGTGTGCCGGGCCTGTGGGTCCACGGTCGAGGTGGAGGGCGGGGCGGCCGAGGCGTGGGCCGCCGAAATCGCCGCGCAGCATGGCTTCTCCGACGTCAGTCACACCATCGAGATCTTCGGGGTGTGCGCGGAATGCGCGGCGCCCGTCAGTTGACGACGCGAGCGGTCACGTCGTCAACTCGCGGCGCACGTCGGCTCCGGTGGTGAGCACCAGCAGGATCAAGGTGCGCAAGGCGTCCTCGGACAGTCCACCGGCGGGAAAGTTGTACCGCAGCATGACGTCTGCCAACTTCTTCACCCCGGAGGCGCGGGCGGTCTTGGCGGTCTGACCGTTCGCCGGCGCGGGCGGAGCGTCGGCGACCTTCTCGACGAGCGCCACGGTGCCGAGCATGGTTCGACCCGCCTGCTTGGCCACCCGTTCGCGAAGCTTGTTGGTCAGCGGCAGATCCCACGCCAACGGCTGGGTGAGTGACACCATCTCCAATCCCTCGGCGATGACCACGACGCGCAGCGAGGCCACCGACCCGTCCGCGGTGACGGTCAGGGCGCCGTCGGGCTCCTCGACGAGGGTGGTGACGTCGCCCAGCGCGGAGACCAGCCGCTGTAACAGTGCTGCCATCACGCACTCCCGCGCAGGCTTGTCATTCGGCTCTGCCGAAGCGCCGGTTGCGGTTGACGTACTCGGTGCACGCCGCCCACAGGTCGCGCCGGTCGTAGTCCGGCCACAGCTTGTCCTGGAACACGTACTCCGCGTAGGCGGCCTGCCACAGCAGGAAGTTACTGGCCCGCTGCTCCCCCGAGGTCCGGATGAACAGGTCGACGTCCGGAATGTCGGGCCGGTGCAGGTGTTTGGCGAACGACGCCTCGGTGATCCGGTTCGGCTTGATCTTGCCGTCGGCCGCCAACTGCGCCAATTCTCTTGTCGCTTCGATGATCTCGGTGCGACCGCCGTAGTTCACGCAGTAGTTGACGGTGATGACGTCGTTGCCCACGGTCATCGCCTCGGCGATGTCGAGTTCCTTGATCACGCTGCTCCACAGGCGCGGTCGCGACCCGACCCAGCGCATGCTCACGCCAAGATCGCGGAGGTTCTCCCGTCGCCGCCGGATCACCTCCCGGTTGAACCCCATCAGGAAGCGCACCTCGTCGGGGCTTCGCTTCCAGTTCTCGGTGGAGAACGCGTACACGCTGAGGTGCTTCACGCCGACCTCGATGGCACCGCAGATCACGTCGATCAGCACGGCCTCGCCCATCTTGTGGCCCTCGGTGCGGCTCAGCCCCCGCTGAGTGGCCCAGCGACCATTGCCGTCCATCACCACCGCGACGTGGTGGGGCACCTGCTCCGCCGGGATGAGCGGCGCGGCTTCCTTCGAGGGGTGCTGCGGAGGCCGAAGGAACCGGCCGTTGCCGAACGGCGGCAGTTCGGGGAAGACGACCGGCCACGTGGACATGTCCGGAAAGGTCGGATAGTCCTCAGGCGCTGGAGGCAGCTGCGGGTAGGTCTCCTTCTTCGCCCGGGACCCGTCCCGCTTCAACGCCATGCGCCTCATCCTGCCCGAACAGGGCGACTCGTCGTTCGGCGACCGTGCGATCGACCCGGTAGACCCGTTCGACCAGCGGCAGCGTCCGCATCTGCCGCTCCAGATGCCACTGCAGGTGGGCGGCCACCAGCCCACTGGCCTGGCTGCGATAGGACGACGTCGACGCCTCCGCGGCGGCCCAGTCCCCGTCGTGCAGGGCGGACATCAGGTCCAGCACACCCTGGGGCGGGGTGACCGACCCCGACGGCCTGCAGTGCATGCACACGCTGCCACCGGCGGCGACGTGGAAGGCGCGGTGCGGCCCCGGTGCCGCGCACCTCGCACACTCGGTGAGCGCGGGAGCCCACCCCGCAATGCCCATGGCCCGCAAAAGATAGGCATCGAGCACGAGTTCGCGCGGGCGGGCGCCGTCGGCCACCGCGCGCAACGCCGCGACCGTGAGCCGGTGCAGGGCAGGGGATGGCGCACGTTCCTCACCGGCCAGCCGCTCCGCAGTCTCCAACACCGCGCACCCGGAGGTGTAGCGACCGTATTCGCTGACGATGTCACTGGCGAAGGCATCGATGGCCTGGACCTGCGTGACGACGTCGAGGTTGCGGCCCGGATACAGCTGGACGTCGATGTGCGCGAACGGCTCGAGCCGGGCGCCGAACTTGCTGCGGGTACGCCGGACCCCCTTGGCGACGGCGCGGACCAACCCGTGCTCGAGGGTGAGCAGGGTGACGATCCGGTCGGCCTCGCCGAGCTTGTGCTGGCGCAGCACGACCGCCCGATCCCGGTACAACCGCATCTGCACAGTCTCCCATCTACCACCGACCACCTGGGCCAGGCGCGTCCAGATATTCTCGACTCAAATGGCTGACACCTCACTCACCAGCAGGAGCAGGCGGACCCCCGGCAGGCATCTGCCCACGCTGACGCAGCTGCAGTACCGGCTCGCCAGTGGCACCGTCACGTCGACCGAACTGACCACCCGTTCACTGCGGGCGATCGAGGCCAGCCAGTCCACCCTCAACGCGTTTCGCGTGGTGTTGACCAGTCAGGCGCTCGCCGATGCCGACGCCGCCGACCGCAAACGAGCTGCCGGACAACACCTTCCGCTGCTGGGCATTCCGATCGCGGTCAAGGACGACGTCGACGTCGCCGGGGTGCCCACCCGTTTCGGCGCTTCCGGTGACGTCGCGCCGGCCGCCGCGGACGCCGAGGTGGTGCGACGCCTGCGGGCGGCCGGCGCCGTCATCGTCGGGAAGACCAACACGTGCGAGTTGGGTCAGTGGCCCTTCACCAGCGGGCCTGCCTTCGGCCACACCCGCAACCCGTGGTCGGCCGAGCACACCCCCGGCGGCTCGTCGGGCGGCAGCGCCGCCGCCGTGGCCGCCGGGCTGGTGACGGCCGCCATCGGCTCCGATGGTGCGGGCAGCGTCCGCATCCCCGCGGCGTGGACCCACCTCGTCGGCATCAAGCCTCAGCGCGGCCGCATCTCCACCTGGCCGCTGCCCGAAGCGTTCAACGGAATCACCGTCAACGGCGTGCTCGCCCGCACGGTCACGGACGCCGCCCTGGTGCTCGACGCGGCCGCCGGCAACGTCGAGGGCGATGTGCACAAACCCGCGCCCGTCCGGGCGTCGGAGTACGTCAGCCAGGCACCCGGCCCGCTGACGGTGGCCATGTCGACTGCGTTCCCCTTCAACGGATTTCGTGCCACCCTGCACCCCGAGATCCGGGCGGCCGTGGAACGGATGGCCGAGCAGCTGAGAGCACTCGGGCACACCGTGAAGGCCGCCGACCCCGACTACGGGTTGCGCACCTCGTGGAACTTCCTGGCCCGGTCGACCTCCGGGTTGCTGGACTGGGCGCACCGGCTTGGGCCTGGCGTGACGCTCGACCAAAGGACCGTCGCCAACCTGCGGATGGGTAGGCTGCTGTCGGAGAAGGTGCTGCGCGACGCCCGCCGCCGCGAAGTCGAATCCCAGCGTCGGATCGGCTGGATCTTCAACCTCGCCGACGTGGTGCTCGCCCCGACGACGGCCCTCCCGCCGCCGCCGGTACACGACTTCGATCACCGCGGCGGGCTGTCCACCGACCGCGCCATGATCCGGGCCTGCCCCGTGACGTGGCCGTGGAATCTGCTGGGCTGGCCGTCGATCAACGTCCCTGCCGGATTCACCTCCGACGGGCTTCCGATCGGCGTGCAGCTGATGGGTCCGGCCGACAGCGAGCCGCTGTTGGTCTCGCTGGCCGCGGCCCTGGAGGCCGTCGGCGCCTGGCGGGCCGACCAACCCGAGCCGTGGTGGGGTGTGCCCGACGAGGCCTAAAAGCCCAATCTGCCAAGCTGTTTGGGGTCGCGCTGCCAATTCTTGGCGATCTTGACGCGAAGGTCGAGATACACCTTGGTGCCCAGCAGCGTCTCGATCTGAAGGCGTGCGGCGGTGCCGACCTCACGCAACCGGGCGCCACCCTTGCCGATGACGATGCCCTTCTGTGAGTCCCGCTCGACGTACAGGATCGCGTGCACGTCAATCATGGGGCTGAGGTCTCCGTTTTTGTCTCTGTACCCTTCGCGTGGCTCCACCTCGTCGATCACGACGGCCAGCGAGTGCGGCAGCTCGTCGCGGACGCCTTCAAGGGCGGCCTCGCGAATCAGTTCGGCCATCAACACCTCCTCCGGCTCGTCGGTCAGCTCGCCGTCGGGGTAGAACGCCGGACCGGGCGGCAGCTGGCCGGCGAGCACGTCGGTGAGCAGGTCGATCTGCTCGCCGGTCGTCGCCGACACCGGCACGATCTCGGCAGCGCCACCAGTCAGCTCACTGGCGGCGAGCAGTTGCGCGGCGACCTTCTCCTTGGAGACCTTGTCGATCTTCGTCACGACGACGAGCAGCGTCGTGCGCGGCGCCACGGCCCTGATCTGCTCGTAGATCCAGCGGTCGCCGGGCCCGATGGTCTCGTCGGCTGGGATGCAGAGCCCGATTACGTCGACCTGCGAGTACGTCGCCTTGACCAGTTCGTTGAGCCGCTCCCCCAGCAGGGTCCGGGGCCGGTGCAGCCCCGGCGTGTCGACCAGGATGATCTGGAACTCGTCGCGGTGCACGATGCCGCGGATGGTGTGCCGGGTGGTCTGCGGGCGATTCGAGGTGATCGCCACCTTGGCGCCGACGAGCGCGTTGGTCAACGTCGACTTGCCGGTGTTGGGCCTGCCCACGAAACAGACGAAACCGGAACGGAACTCGGTCGGCTCGGCGCTCACGGGAGCGGGTTCCCGGCCCGGTCGGTGACGATCACGGCGGCCTCGGCGGTCAGCTCCCGCACCGCGGCGACGCCGGCGTCGTCGGCCGATCCCGCCACCAGGACGGCGGCCTCCAGCTCGGTGGCGCCGCTGGACACCGCGGCGGCGACGGCCGTCTGCAGTGCGGTCAGCGTCAGGGACCGGAGTTCAACCGGCGCACCGGCATACGTCCGGCCGTCGGCGTCGCGGACCGCTGCTCCACTGCCTGCGTCGGCTCGACCCATCGCGCCACGGGCGAGGGTGACCAGCTTCGCGTCCTCGGCGTCGAGGGTCATTCGGTGCCCGCTTCCCTGTCGCGTTCGTCGTCGTGTCGTTCGTCGGTGGGCTTCACCAGCACGGTGCCGATCCGCACGCGGCCGCGATGATCGCGGCCGCCCTCGGCGCGCAGCCGCAGCGCGTCCCACGTCACCTCGACACCCGGCAGCGGCACCCGTCCCAGTTCGTGGGCCAGCAGGCCGCCGACGGTGTCGACGTCGAGGTTCTCGTCGACTTCCAGTTCGTACAGTTCGGCGAGGTCCTCGAGCGGCAGCCGGGCGGAGACTCGAAAGTTGTTGTCGCCCAGGTCTTCGACCGGCGCGATCTCGTCGGTGTCGTACTCGTCGGCGATCTCGCCGACGATCTCCTCGAGGACGTCCTCGATGGTGACCAGCCCGGCGATCGCCCCGTATTCGTCCACCAGCAGCGCCATGTGATTGCGATCGCGCTGCATCTCGCGGAGCAGGTCGTCGAGCGGCTTGGAGTCCGGCACGAAGACCGGCGGCCGCATCACCTCGCCGACCCTGGTGTCGATGCCGCCGTTGCTGTAATACGTCTGCTCGACGAGGTCCTTGAGGAAGACCACGCCGACGATGTCGTCGACGTTCTCACCGACCACCGGCAGGCGGGAGTGCCCGCTGCGCACGGCAAGTGACGTCGCCTGCCCCGCCGACTTGTCCGACTCGATCCACACCATCTCGGTGCGCGGCACCATCACCTCGCGGGCGACGGTGTCGCCGAGATCGAACACCGACTGGATCATTCTGCGCTCGTCGTCGGCGACGATGCCGCGCTGCTGAGCCAGGTCGACGACCTCCCGCAGTTCGATCTCCGAGGCGAAGGGGCCGTTGCGGAATCCGCGACCGGGCGTCAACGCGTTGCCGAGCAGCACCAGCAGCCGGCTGATGGGGGTCAGCAACACTGAAATCGCTTGCAGCGGAATGGTTGCGCCCAGCGCGATGCTGTAGGCGTGCTGCCGTCCGAGCGTGCGCGGCCCCACCCCGATGGCCACGAAGCTGACCACCACCATGATGGCCGCCGCGGCGAGCAGCCCCCACGTCAGACCGAGGTCCTCGTAGAGGAACGCGACCAGCAGCACCGTCGCCGCCGTCTCACACGTGATGCGCAGCAACACGATGAGGTTGACGTAGCGCGGCCGGTCGTCGATCACGCGGGCTAGTCGTGCCGCACCGGGACGCTCGTCGCGCACCATCTCGTCGATCCTGGCGATGGACACCGTGCCGATGGCGGCGTCGACCGCGGCGAAGACACCGCCGAGGGCGATCAGTGCGATCGCGCCGAGCAGCGATCCAATTCCCGTCACGGTTGGTCGAAGTACATGGACTTGTCCAGCAGCTTGCGGTCCTTCTCGCTCTGCCGATCCTGGTGGTAGGCGGCGACCTGGTCGGCGACCCACTCCTCGAGCAGCTCACGCTGCAGCGCGAACATCTCCCGCTCCTCGTCCGGCTCGGCGTGGTCGTAGCCGAGCAGATGCAGCACGCCATGCACGGTCAGCAGCGCCAATTCCTGGCCGAGCGAATGCCCTGCCTTCTCGGCCTGGGTCGCCGCGAACTCGGGACACAGCACGATGTCGCCGAGCATCGCCGGGCCGGGCTCGGGAGCGTCCGGCCGGCCGCCGGGCTCGAGCTCGTCCATCGGGAAGCTCATCACGTCGGTCGGACCCGGCAGGTCCATCCACCGCATGTGCAGATCCGCCATCGCGGGCGTGTCCAGCAGCACCATCGACAGCTCGGCGGCGGGGTTGACGTCCATCTTGGCGATGACGAACCGCGCCACGCTGATCAATTCGTTCTCGGATACGTCGATGCCCGACTCGTTGGAGACCTCGATGCTCACCGGCGCGACCTGCCGGTGCCGGATCGCCGCTCCGACCGGTTCGCGGTGGAGGCCTCGGATCTTGCATAGGCGTCGACGATCTCGGACACCAGCCGGTGCCGAACCACGTCGGCGCTGGTCAGCTCGGAGAAGTGGATGTCGTCGATCCCGTCGAGGACGTCGATGGCGGCGCTCAGGCCGGACTTGGCACCGTGCAGGTCGACCTGGGTGGAGTCGCCGGTCACGACGATCTTGGAGCCGAACCCCAGCCGAGTGAGGAACATCTTCATCTGTTCGGGCGTCGTGTTCTGCGCCTCGTCGAGGATGATGAACGCGTCGTTGAGCGACCGGCCGCGCATGTAGGCCAGCGGGGCGACCTCGATCACGCCCGAGCTCATCAGCTTGGGGATGAGTTCGGCGTCCATCATGTCGTGCAGCGCGTCGTACAGGGGCCGCAGGTAGGGGTCGATCTTCTCGCTCAGCGTGCCGGGCAGGAAGCCCAGTCGCTCTCCCGCCTCGACCGCGGGGCGAGTCAGGATGATGCGCGAAACCTGTTTGGTCTGAAGCGCATTCACCGCCTTGGCCATGGCCAGGTAGGTCTTGCCAGTACCGGCCGGGCCGATGCCGAACACGATGGTGTGGGCGTCGATCGCATCGACGTAGCGCTTCTGGTTGAGCGTCTTGGGCCGGATGGTCTTGCCGCGCCGCGACAGGATGTCGAGTGTCAACACCTCGGCCGGGGTCTCGTTGCCCATGCCGGTCAACATGCCGACGCTGCGCCGCACGGCCTCCGGCGTGAGCGTCTGCCCACCGGCAACCACGGCGATCAGCTCGGTCACGGCGCGCTCGGCCAGGGCTACGTCGGCGGGCTCGCCGGAGAGGGTGACGGCGTTGCCGCGGACGTGGATGTCGGCGGTCAGCAACCCTTCCAGGGCGCGCAGGTTCTCGTCGGCGGAGCCCAGTAGGCCCACCACGAGGTCGGGCGGGACACTTATGTTGCTTCGCACCGTGCCGTCCGAGGCGGTGTTGGAAGCGGCGGTCGTCTCGCGGGGCGTCACGTGGTGTTCAGTGCCTGCTTTCCGTGCTCTGGTCGTGGATCTCTGCCGTGGTCAGCTTACCGCCGGTCACTACCGCCGCCCAAAGAAGAAGGGGCACCCGGAACCGGGTGCCCCTCCGTCGGTCGATCGGTGTCAGCGGCTCTGCTGCACGGTGGTGTCCACGTGCGGGACGGTGACGGCCGGGTGGATCGTGTCGATCCACTGGTTGTGGTCGATGCCGGTGGAATAGGCCGGAAGCTCCGCTACGGGGAGAGCTTCGGCGGATGCGACGGCCTGGACCGGAGACGCGACGCCAAGGATCCCGGCGGTGAGCCCGCTGGCAACGATGGCGGCAAATCCGAACTTCTTCATCGTGTTCACTTCTTCTTTCGTGCCCTCTGTGGTGTCAACTGACCGACGGTAGAGCCTTCCGTCCGGACGTTGACTCAAACGCACTGCTCAGGGGTTTAATTCCAGTGGCAGAAAATGGTCGACACTTGGCAGGATCAAGGTCGAGGAAGCCAGCGTGGCGTCAGAACGCCGAGTGCTCCAAGTGCCACCGCGGCCGCCGTTGTGGTGCGCAGCACACTCGGGCCCAGTTTGACCGCGACGGCACCCGAAGCGGTCAGCACGGCCAATTCGTCATCCCCGATACCGCCCTCCGGGCCGACCAGAAGCAGCACCGACTGGGCCCCATCCAGGTTCGCCGCACTCAGCGGCTCGGTGGCGGACTCGTGCAACACCAGCACGACGGAGCGCTCGCGCACCGACGTCAGGTGCGCGGCCAGCTCCGTGGTCGACATCAGCGACGTCACCGGCGGGACGTGCGGCCGCCGGGACTGCCGCGCCGCCGAGCGTGCCACCGCTTGCCACCGACGCAGTCCCTTCTCGACCTTCGCCGCGCCGTCCCAGCGGGCCACGCAGCGGTCGGACTGCCAGGCCACGAAGGAGTCGGCGCCCGCCTCGGTGGCGAGTTCGACGGCCAGCTCGGACCGGTCCGACTTGGGCAGGGCCTGCACCACGGTGACCAGAGGATGCGGCGGCGCGACCGTCCGCGTGCTCAGAACTCGGGTGGTCAGTACGCCCTTGCCGACGCCTTCGACGACCACGTGGGCAACCCGGCCCGCGCCGTCGCCGACGTCGAGTTCCTCACCCACCCGCAGTCGTCGCACCGAGGCGGCGTGAAACCCCTCGTCGCCGTCGACGACGGCTAGTTCGCCTGGCTCGGGCACTACGTCGACGTAGAACAGCGCGCGACTCATCGCCGGCGGGGCCTACCGTCCGGTGAACGTCTCGCGCAGCCGGCTGAACAGCCCGCCGCCCGCGGGCGCGGCGTGCGTCGACTTGACCTCTGCGACGTCGCGGGTGCGGTGGTCCTTGAGCTTCTGCAGCAGGTCGGTGTCCTGCTGGTCGAGGCGCGACGGCACCACCACGTCGATGTGGGCGTGCAGGTTGCCCCGGACGCCGGAGCGCACGTTGGGCATCCCGTGGCCGCGCAACGTCGTGACGGCGCCGGGTTGCGTGCCCGGGGCGATGGTGATGTCGGTGGGACCGTCCAGGATCGCGTCGACGGAGACCTTGGTGCCCAGTGCCGCGTCGACCATCGGGACCGACACGCTGAAGTGCAGATCATCGCCGTCGCGGACGAAGATGTCGTGCGGTTGTTCGTGTACCTCGACGTGCAGGTCACCGGCGGGACCACCGCCCGGGCCGACCTCGCCCTGCGCGGCCAGTCGCACCCGCATGCCGTCGCCGACTCCGGGCGGAATCTTGACGCTGATCTCGCGGCGCGCCCGTACGCGTCCGTCGCCGCCGCAGCGGTGGCACGGGTCGGGGATGACCTCGCCGACGCCGGCGCACACCGGGCAGGGACGCGAGGTCATCACCTGGCCGAGCAGCGACCGCTGAACGGACTGCACTTCGCCCTGGCCGTGGCAGGTGTCGCAGGTGACGGGCGTGGAGTTGCCGTGAGTGCCCTTGCCCTGGCACACGTCGCACAGGATTGCCGTGTCCACGGTCACGTGCTTGGTGACGCCGGTGGCGCACTCGGAGAGGTCGAGCCGCATCCGCAGCAGCGAGTCCGACCCGGGCCGCACCCGACCGACCGGTCCGCGGGCCCCGCCGCCGCCCCCGAAGAACGCCTCGAAGACGTCGCCGAGCCCGCCGAAACCGGCGCCGCCGAAGCCGCCGCCGAAGCCGTTGCCCGCGCCGGCGCCCTCCATCGGGTCGCCGCCGAGGTCGACGATGCGACGCTTCTCGGGATCGCTCAGCACCTCGTAGGCGACGCTGATCTCCTTGAACTGCGCCTGCGCCTCCTCGTCGGGGTTGACGTCGGGATGCAGTTCGCGCGCGAGCTTGCGGTACGCGCGCTTGATCTCCGAGTCGTTTGCACCCTTGCTCACCCCGAGCAGGCCGTAATAATCGCGTGCCACGCCAAACCCTTCTTGAATCTTCTCGCCGCAGTCGCGGTCGGTGCCGGCGCCCTAGCGGGCGCCCAACACCTCGCCTATGTAGAGAGCAACTGCGGCGACGTTGGCGATGGTTCCCGGATAGTCCATCCGAGTGGGGCCCACCACACCCATGCCGCCGAACACCTTGCCCGAGCTGCCATAGGTGGTGGTCACCACCGACGTCCCAGCCATCTGCTCGGCCGCAGTCTCGTGCCCGATGCGCACGGTCACCTTACCGGCCTCCTGCTGGGCGGCCAGCAATCGCAGCACGACCACCTGCTCCTCAAGCGCCTCGAGCACCGATCGCAGTGAGCCGCCGAAGTCAGCGGTGTTGTGGGTCAGATTGGCGGTGCCGCCGAGCAGCAACCGCTCCTCGGTGTGCTCGACGAGGGTCTCGACGAGCACGGTCGCCGCGCGGCCCACCGCATCGCCCAGGCTGCCGTGACCGACCAGCTGCGACGCCAGGTCCGAGACCGCGATGGAGGCGGTCGTGATGGGGTTGCCCTCGAGTGCCTGGCCGAGCCGCTCGCGAAGGGTCGCCAATTGCACGTCGTCGATGGCGTCGCCGAGTTCGACGATGCGCTGGTCGACGCGGCCCGAGTCGGTGATGACGACCAGCAGCAGCCGGGCCGGCGTGAGCGCGACGACCTCGAGGTGGCGGACCGTCGACGTGGTCAGCGTCGGGTACTGGACGATGGCCACCTGCCGGGTGAGCTGCGCCAGCAGCTTCACCGCCCGCCGCAGCACGTCGTCGAGGTCCACCCCCGACTCCAGGAAGGTGAGGATCGCCCGGCGTTCGCTCGACGACATCGGCTTGACGTCGTCCAACCGGTCCACGAACTCGCGGTACCCCTTCTCGGTGGGCACCCTCCCGGAGCTGGTGTGCGGTTGGGCGATGTAACCCTCGGCCTCCAGAACGGCCATGTCGTTGCGCACGGTGGCACTCGAGACGCCCAGGTTGTGGCGTTCCACGAGGCTCTTGGAGCCGATCGGCTCCTTGGTCGACACGAAGTCGGCGACGATCGCGCGAAGCACCTCGAAGCGACGGTCATCAGCAGTACCCATGGTTCACCTCCAAAGTCTCGACCATTTTACGTCGGCGAACAGCGCCGACGCCCCGCGACGTGGTGCGCCGAGTGGAGATAACCTCATGCCATGCTCCAGAGGACCCGCCGATGATCTTCAAGGGCGTCCGCGACGGCAAGCCGTATCCCGAGCACAATCTCTCCTATCGGCAGTGGGCGCAGATCCCACCGCGCCAGATTCGGCTCGACGAATTGGTCACCACCACAACCGTGCTGGCGCTCGACCGCCTGCTGTCGGAGGACTCCACCTTCTATGGCGACCTGTTCCCGCACGCCGTGCGGTGGGAGGGCGTCGTCTACCTCGAGGACGGGGTGCATCAGGCCGTGCGCGCCGCACTGCGCAACCGGGCCGTGCTGCATGCGCGGGTCTACGACATGGACCTTCCGCTGGACCAGCAGACCTGACGGCTAGGCGAGAAGTTCGCGCACCACGGCGTCGGCGAGCAGCCGGCCGCGGTCGGTGAGCACCAGCGCGTCGCCGTGCTCCAGTAGCAGCGCGTCTCGGCGCAGCGAGTCGGCCCGCGACCGTTCGGCGGCATCGAGCAGGCCGACCGGCAGACCCTCGCGCAGCCGCACGCGCAGCATGACGTCCTCGGTGTGCCGTTCGCGGGCGGTCAACTCCTCCGAGCCCGCCAGCGGCAGCTCTCCGCGAGCCAGCATCTCGGCATAGGCGTTGGGGTGCTTGACGTTCCACCACCGCGTGTCGTCGGTGAAGCCGTGTGCGCCCGGGCCGGCGCCCCACCACTCGCCACCGTCCCAGTACCCGAGGTTGTGTCGGCACTCGCCGCCGGGACGGCTCCAGTTCGACACCTCGTACCACTGGAATCCGGCCGCGGACAGGCGCGCGTCGAGAAGTTCGTAGCGCGTGGCCAGCACGTCGTCGTCGGGTGCGGGCAGCTCCCCGCGGCGCACCCGCCGGGCCAGCGCGGTGCCCTCCTCGACCACGAGGGCGTAGGCCGACACGTGGTCGACGCCCGCACCGATGGCCGCGTCGACCGACCGCGCCAGGTCGTCGTCGGTCTCCCCCGGCGTGCCGTAGATGAGGTCGAGGTTGACGTGGTCGAAGCCCGCCGCCCGCGCGTCGGCGACCGCGGCCAGCGCCCGCCCCGGCGAGTGCACCCGGTCGAGCGCGGCGAGCACGTGGGGTGCCGTCGACTGCATCCCCAGCGACAGCCGGGTGAAGCCCGCGTCGCGCAGCCGGCCGAGCAGTTCGGGTGACGTCGACTCGGGATTCGCCTCGGTGGTGACCTCGGCGTCATGGGCGAGTGTGAAGTTCGCGCGCACGGCGTCGAGCACCGCGGCGAGTCGCTCGCCGCCGAGCATCGACGGGGTGCCGCCGCCGACGAACACCGTCGCCACCTCGCCGTGCGACACGCGTGCCGCCGCCAGCTCGAGCTCGACCCGCAGCGCCGCCAGCCAGCCGTCCGGGTTGGCGCCACCCAGTTCGGCGGGGGTGTAGGTGTTGAAGTCGCAGTATCCGCAGCGGGTGGCGCAGAACGGGACGTGAACGTAGACGCCGAACGGGCGGGTGCGAAGGCCGGCGGTCATCGCTCCAGTCTTCCAGAGCGGACTTCCGCTCACGATGAGCCGAAGAATGGCCCGGTTGGGGTGGGTGGCCGTAGTCGTGGCAGAATGGCGGCCGTGATCGCCGTCCGCTCCTCGACTCCCCGCGTTTCGCTGGTGGTGCGGCGGCACGTCGACTTCAAGCGCGTATGCAGCTGTTGCTGTCTGCCCTGACGCCGTAGACCTGTCCACCTGTACTTTCAGCTGGCCGCCGGGATCTGCGCCGCCGGACAGCCACCGGTGACGACGCGCGATTCTCACGCCGGCTCCCTTTGGAAGGGGCCACGATTCCGTGACTACTGCAAAGCCCGCGAAGCGCCCGAGAGGCGAGGGCCAGTGGGCGCTCGGCTACCGCGAGCCGCTCAACGCCAACGAGCAGGCCAAGAAGGACGACAACCCGCTCAACGTGCGCGCCCGGATCGAGAACGTCTACGCCAAGGGCGGTTTCGAGAGCATCGACAAGGGTGATCTGCGCGGACGGTTCCGGTGGTGGGGGCTCTACACGCAGCGCAAGCCCGGCTACGACGGCACCTGGACCGGTGACGACAACACCGACATGCTCGAGGACGAGTACTTCATGCTGCGCGTCCGCTGCGACGGCGGCGCCCTGACCGCGGCCGCGCTGCGGACCCTCGGCGGCATCTCCACCGAGTTCGCCCGCGACACCGCGGACATCTCCGACCGGCAGAACGTCCAGTACCACTGGATCCGGGTGGAGGACATGCCGGAGATCTGGCGGCGGCTCGACGAGGTCGGCCTGCAGACCACCGAGGCCTGCGGTGACTGCCCGCGCGTGGTGCTGGGCTCACCGCTGGCCGGCGAGTCGCTCGACGAGGTGATCGACGGCACACCTGCGATCGACGAGATCACCAAGCGGTACATCGGCAAGCCCGAGTACTCGAACCTGCCGCGCAAGTTCAAGACCGCGATCTCGGGCCTGCAGGACGTGGTGCACGAGATCAACGACGTGGCCTTCGTCGGCGTGGAGCACCCCGAGCACGGCCCCGGCTTCGACCTCTGGGTCGGCGGCGGCCTGTCGACCAACCCGATGCTCGGCCAGCGCGTTGGCGCGTGGGTGCCCCTCGACGAGGTGCCCGACGTCTGGGAGGGCGTGGTCAGCGTGTTCCGCGACTACGGCTACCGACGCCTGCGCGCCAAGGCCCGGTTGAAGTTCCTGATCAAGGACTGGGGCATTCAGAAGTTTCGGGAAGTGCTCGAGAACGAGTACCTCAAGCGGCCCCTGATCGACGGACCCGCGCCCACGCCCGTGCCGCGTCCGATCGACCACGTCGGTGTCCAGCGTCTGAAGAACGGTCTGAACGCCGTCGGCGTCGCACCGATCGCGGGCCGCGTCTCGGGCACCATCCTGAGCAAGGTCGCCGACCTCGCCGAGGCCGCCGGTTCGGATCGCATCCGGTTCACCCCATATCAGAAGCTCGTGATCCTCGACGTGCCCGACGATCAGCTCGACACGCTCCGTGACGGGCTGGACGCGCTGGGGCTGCCGTCGAAGCCGTCGCACTGGCGCCGCAACTTGATGGCCTGCACCGGCATCGAGTTCTGCAAGTTATCCTTCGCCGAAACACGAAGTCGCTCACAGGCTTTGGCACCCGATCTCGAGGCGCGCCTCGAAGACCTCAACGCCGAGCTGGACGTGCCGGTCACCATCAACATCAACGGGTGCCCGAATTCGTGCGCCCGGATCCAGGTCGCCGACATCGGCTTCAAGGGTCAGATGGTCGACGACGGCGATGGTCCGGTCGAGGGTTTCCAGGTTCACCTCGGCGGCAGCCTCGGTCTGGACAGCGCCTTCGGCCGGAAATTGCGGCAGCACAAGGTGACGAGCACGGAGCTCGGCGACTACATCGAACGGGTGGTCCGCAACTTCGTGAAACAAAGGGAGGCCGGCGAGCGTTTTGCAACGTGGGCCGTGCGGGCCGATGAAGCGGACCTTCGATGAGCGCTCGCGCGAAGAATGTGTCCACGATGAGCGCTCGCGCGAAGAACTATGTCCACGATGAGCGCTCGCGCGAAGAGTGACGAAAGAGCAGCGATGACCGACCTGATGACTGAGACCGACCTGATCGCAATCGCCGAGCGGGGTGCCGCCGAACTCGATGGCGCCAGCGCGGACGAATTGTTGGCGTGGACCGACGAGACGTTCGGGGGTGAAAACGGAGCCGGGCTGCCGGCGACATCGGGGTACGTCGTCGCCTCGAACATGCAGGACGCCGTGCTGGTGGCGATGGCCGCGAAAGTGCGCCCCGGCGTCGACGTCCTGTTCCTCGACACCGGATACCACTTCGCCGAGACGATCGGCACCCGGGACGCCGTCGAGGCCGTCTATGGCGTCAACGTCGTGAACGTCACACCAGAACACAGCGTCGCCGAGCAGGACGCGCTTCTCGGCAAGAACCTGTTCGCTAGCGACCCGGCGGCGTGCTGCCGGATGCGCAAGGTGGAGCCGCTTGGCAAGGCACTGAAGGGCTACTCGGCCTGGGTCACGGGCATTCGGCGGGTCGAGGCTCCGACGCGCGCCAACGCACCGCTGATCAGTTTCGACAAGGCGTTCGGCTTGGTCAAGATCAACCCGATCGCGGCGTGGACCGACGACGACATGCAGGCCTACATCGACGCCAACGACATCCTGGTCAACCCCCTGGTGTTCGAGGGATACCCGTCCATCGGCTGCGCGCCGTGCACGGCCAAGCCCATCGAGGGTGCCGATCCCCGCAGCGGCCGCTGGGCCGGATCCTCGAAGACGGAGTGCGGGCTGCACGCGTCGTGACCGACGCCCTGATCCTCGCCGCCCACGGCAGTGCGGACCCCCGATCGTCCAGCGTGGCGCACGCCCTCGCCGGACGGATCCGACGGCTGCGGCCGGGGCTTGACGTCCGGGCGGCGTTCCTGGAGACGTCGGTACCGCGCGTGGCGGACGTACTCGCCGACGTCGCCATGACGCAGGCCCGGTACGGCAGCTCGGCGGTGGTGGTCCCGATGTTGCTGGCCGCCGCCCATCACGCCCGGGTGGATCTGCCGGCCCTGATCGAGGAGTCGGGCGCCGACGTCCGCGTGGCCGACGTCCTCGGTGAGGATCCGGCGCTCGTCACGCTGCTAGGCCAGCGCCTGGCCGCGGCCGGGGTGTCGCCGGATCAGCGCGACGTGGGAGTGGTCGTGGTGGCCGTGGGTTCGTCCAATCACGCGGCCAACCTCCGCACGGCGAGCGTGGCGCCGATCCTCGCCGCCCGGACGCGGTGGGCCGGCGTCGAGGTGGCCTTCGCGACCGGTCCCCACCCGACGGTGGCCGAGGCAGCGGCCCGGCTGCGCACCCGGGGAGCCCGCCGGCTGATCGTCGCGCCATGGTTCCTGGCCCACGGCCGAATCACCGATCGGGTCGCCGCGGCGGCGGCCGGCCTCGACCTTCCGATGGCCGAGCCGCTGGGCTCGCACAACTTGGTCGCGGCCGCCTTGCTCGACCGGTTCGACGTGACCACCTCCACGCGCCTGGCCGCATAGCGGTAATAGCTGCGCCATCCCGTCGGGCTGCCGCTGGCTCGTGCGCACCTCAGGCGGCTCTCAGCTGAGCAGCAGTAATGAACGGCGTGCGCCGTGCCCGGGCCGCCGCGATTGATCGGGTCCAATACCGCAAACTTTGCTCAACCTGTGGCACTATATTTACGTTGGCGTCTAGCCACCCACGACCCCGCACACGGTCGTTGGATCGCAATACGGGGATTGGATTGGGAAAGAACATGAATACAGATCGTTTGACTCGTCGCGTGGCTTTGATCGTCGGCGGCGGCGCGATCATCACCATGGGAGCGCTGACGGCTGGCTGTAGCAGCAGCACGACGCCCGCTCCCAGCAGCACGACGACGACCACCACCACGTCGGTCACGCCGACCGAGAAGAGCCTGACGCCCGGTGGGCCGAACAGCTTCTCTCCCGCGGTGAAGGCGCCCCCGGCACCCACCGGCGAACCCGGCACCCACCGCAACGGCAGCGGGTCCTAGACCGGCCGCTCGAGAACGATTCGGCTCTGCAGGGACGTCATCTCGGTGACGTCCCTGCAGATTCGTTTCAGGTGCACCGGGAGTCACCGATGGTGAATCGACGCACTGCCACGCGCGTCCTCGGCTGTTCGCTCGCCGTGTCGTTGGTCGCCGGGGTCGCGGTGCTCGTCTCCGCTCCCCGGTCCGAGCCGGTGCCGACCGCCGTCTCCATCGCTGGACCGTACGCTCACCTGCTCGCCAGTTCTACCGACCTCGGCCCCTCCACCCTCGACCACGCCCGCGTCACGGTTGGACTGCGCAGCGCGGTCCGGCCGGACCCATTGCTCCAGTGGGCGGCGACCAAGAACCTCGCCGTGCGGTGGCGGCCGGGCGAGGAGTGGGCCATCGTCGAGGGCGCTCCTCCCGCCGTGGCTGCCGCCTTCGACGTTCCCGTGCACGACTACCGCGGCATGCAGGGGCAGGTGTTCTACGCCTCCGCCCAGCAGCCCGAGGTGCCCGCCGCCATCCAAGCCACGGTCAGCGATCTCGGCCGAATCCTCGGGTATACCCCGCACCGCGAAGCGCGACCCGACCTGATCCCGCTCGACGTGCCGAGCCAAGGGCTGACCCCGACCGCACTGCTCACCGCCTATAACGCCGGATCGCTTGCTGCCCAAGGCAATACGGGCAAGGGACAGACCATTGTGTTCTTCGCGTTCAGCGGTTACGACCAGGGCGACCTCGACGACTTCACCGCGATGTCGGGCTTGCCGCCGCTGAAACCCATCCTCGTCGGCGGGCAGCCCAGCGAGTCCCGCGCCGAGACCGTGATGGACCTCGAGGTGGCGCACGCGATCGCGCCCGATGCCAGAATGGTGGTCGTCAACGCCCGGCCCACCTTGGAGGGCGGCCGGACCTACGAACGCATCGCGGAGATGTTCGACGCCGCCAACGAACAGTTCCCCGGAGCGGTCTGGAGCCTGTCCATCGGCTGGGGTTGCGACGCGCTGATCACCGCAACCGACCTCAAGCCCGTGCAGTCGGCACTGGAGCGAGCCCACCGCAACGGGACGTCGGCATTCGATGCGAGCGGCGACACCGGCGGCCTGGAGTGCAAGGGCGGTCCCAGCTGGTCGGCCCCGCCGGGTCCGGATGACATTGGGCTGGATGCCATTTCGTCGCTGCCCGGCATGACGTCGGTCGGCGGCACCACGCTCTCGACCGACGAGGACGGCCAGTGGCAGGCCGAAGAGGCGTGGATCGACTCCCCACTGTCGCAGGGCACCAGCGGCGGCGTGTCCAAGCTCTTTCCGCGGCCGGTGTGGCAGCGCCGGCTGGTCATCGAGCGCGACGCGGGCAAGCGGCAGCGCCGGCTGACGCCCGACGTCGCGGCGCTGGCCGACCCGTTCACCGGGGTGCGGATCAGGTTCGATCAGCAGGACCTGGTGGGCGCGGGCACCTCTCAGGCGGCGCCGGTCTGGGCCGGGTTGACGGCGGTGATGAACCAGTATCTGCTGCAGAACGGTGGCCAGCGGTTGGGTGACGTCAACCCATTGCTGTACCGGGTGGCCTCGGGCGCCAATTCGCCTGGCTTCCGCGACGTGACCCTCGGTGGGAACGCGGTCGACGTCTCGGTGCCCGGCTACGACATGGTCACCGGACTCGGCAGCCCAAACGTGGCGAATCTCGCCCGCGACTTCCTCGACGTCCAGCAGGGGCTGGCGCCCCGATGACGACGACCCGATGACCACGATGACTTGTCGCGTCTGCGACGTCATCGTCCCGGCAGCCGACTTCTGCGGACACTGCGGCGCGACGGCGGCTCCGCGGCGGGGTGACCGGCTGCGGCTCTCGGCCTACGCGGCGGCGGGTGGCCACGTGCTCCGCCCCTCGGTGACGAGCACGGTGTTTCCGGCCCTGCCGCGGCGCTCCCGGCCGGCGTTCACCGTCGCCCTGATCGGGGTCGTCGCGCTGATGCTGGGCGCCGCCGTGCCGAGGTGGGAGGCCGCGCTGATCGGCCTGGTGGGCGTTGGCCTGCCGCTGCTCTTCCTGGCCTACCTCTGGGAGGTCGACGCCGGGGCCGACCTGCGGCTCGGCACGCTGACCGCGACGGCGGCGATCGGCATCGCGTGCGGGATCGGCTGGAATCTCGCGACCGACGTGGCGGCGGCCCGCGTCGACGACGACGCGCTCGGTCTGCCGGTCACCCCGCTACGGCTGCTGCTTACCTGCCTGGCCATCCCGTTGGGCTTCCTGATCCTTCTGCTGGCACCGCTACTGGTCCTGCGGGTGTGGCGGCGGGGGGTACGAGAGGCTTTGGTGGGCTTCGACATTGGAGCCCTCGGCGCGCTGTGCTTCGTCAGCGCGTGGACCCTGACCGCACTGGCGCCGCAGTTCGCCAGCGGGCCGAGCGACGACGACGGCCCGTCCCCGGCGCACCTGGTGCAGGAGGCCCTCGTCCAAGGGGTGGCGGTGCCCTTGACGGCTGCCGCGGTGGGCGGTGCGATCGGCGCCACGCTGTGGTTCCGGCCGCGGGTCGACGCCGTGCACCCGACGCCGTGGTACTCGCCGGCGTCTCCTGCGCCGGCGCTCGTGTTCGGATTGCTCGCCTACGCCGGCTTGGGACTGCTCGACTTCTACTCCCCGTCCAACGACGTGCAGACCGCCGTCTACGCGGGCGTGGCGGTACTGGCCCTGTACGTCCTGCGGGTCGTGGTGCACTCCACGGTGCTGCTCGAGCAACCGGACGAGCAATCCACCGAAGACCCCGTGCTGTGCCCCCAGTGCGAGCACGTCGTCCCCGACCTCGCGTTCTGTCCGTGCTGCGGGGTGGCCGGCACCGCCGCCTCCCGCGCCTCGCGGGCCCGCCGGCGGTCCGCGCGTCCCGTGCCCGTCGGGTCGTGACCGCGACCCCGCTGCGGGACTGGCCGGGGTACGCGGTTCCAGCCCCGTCCTACACCTCGCCGCTCGTGCGCGCGACGTCGCCGATCCGTCTCGTCACGGTCGTGATCGTCGTCGGCGCCCTGATCGCCGCCGGAGCCACCGCCCTGTCGACGTGGCTGGCCCCAGCGGAGGCGCTGGTGGTCTGCCCGCCGGACTGCGGCCACCCGCCGATCACCAAGCCGGTCACCACCAACCCCCGCTTCACCTCCGCCGACGGCGAGTTCTCGGTGTCCTACCCCGGCCCGGAAACGGCGTACGACGCCACCTTCGAACCCAACGGGGTGTCGCTGGACCTGCAGGCCGGGGACGGGGGTGCGCTTCGACTGTTCGGTCAGCCCGCCAACGGCCAGACGCCCCGCCAGATCGCGGATCGAGTGCTCGCCGACCACTATCCCGACGCGGCCTTCGACTACGAGATCCCCAATGCCTTCGTCGGCTATCAGCTCGGCTACGGCGAGGTCGCCGACGACTATCCCGCCAACTCGATCGGCGACGACCAACGCAACCGGGTCCTCATCATGGTCGCGGTGAAGAACGACTATGCATTGATCGCAGCGGCGGCCGGCCCCTTCCGCGAGTTCAGTCCGGACTTCGGCTCCGGACATCCCTCCGGGGCCAACTTCTTCCTGGCGCTGGACATGGCGAAGTACGTCAACAGCTTCACCTGGCGGGGTGACCCGCCGCGCTGAGTACCGCACCGTCGACGACGGGCAGATCCGTTCCGGGGGGAATCGGTGGCACGCGCGTCGCGCGGACGTACACCGTGTCCCCCTCCCTCAGCCCGAGCGCCTCGGCGTCACCCCGGGTGATCTGTGCGGTGAACGCCGAATTGTCGGCGGCGCTGGTCAATTCGACGCGGACCTCGAAGCCCAGTACCGCAATGCGGTCGATGGTGGCGCGGATGACGCCCGTCGAGGCCACGCCGGGGTCGCTCTGGGCGATCGCCATGTCGGGACTGCGACCGACTCGAATGTCGTGGGGCCGCACCAGAACTCCGTTGAGCGAGGACACCGCTCCCAGGAAGGACATCACGAACCCGCTGGCCGGGTTGTCGTACACCTCGGTTGGCGACCCGACCTGTTCGATGCGTCCCTTGTTGAGCACGGCGATGCGGTCGGCCACGTCGAGTGCCTCGGCCTGGTCGTGGGTCACCAGCACGGTGGTCACGTGCACTTCGTCGTGCAGCCTGCGCAGCCACGCCCGGAGATCCTCGCGCACCTTGGCGTCCAGCGCGCCGAACGGCTCGTCGAGCAGCAGGACCTGGGGGTCGACCGCGAGGGCGCGGGCCAGCGCCATGCGCTGCCGTTGGCCGCCAGAGAGCTGACTCGGGTAGCGATTCTGGAACCCGGCCAGCCCGACGATCTCGAGGAGGTCGTCGACCTTCTTGGTGATCTCGGCCTTCGGCATCTTGCGAATCTTCGGTCCGAACGCCACGTTGTCGCGCACCGTGAGGTGCTTGAACGCCGCGTAGTGCTGAAATACGAAGCCGATGCCGCGCCGCTGCGGCGGAACCGCGGTGACGTCGTCGCCCTTGATGGTGATGGTGCCGGTATCCGGCTGGTCGAGGCCGGCGATGGCCCGCAACAGCGTCGACTTGCCCGACCCGCTGGGACCCAGCAGAGCGGTCAGTGATCCCTCGGGAACGTCGAAGTCGACGTTGTCCAGGGCGACGAAGTCCCCGTAGCGCTTGTTGGCGCCGCGCACGGTGATCGCATTGGTGGTGGTCATGTCACGGTCCTTGTCGTTGAAGCCTATTTTGCCGCCCGGGCACGCCGGGCGTCGAGGATCACTTGCACGACCAGCACGACGACCGCGACGGTCATCAACAGGGTCGACACCGCGTAGGCGCCGTACTCCTGGCCGCGGCTGTAGCGGTCCGAGACCAGCAGGGTCATCGTCTGCGACGTGCCGGGAAGGTTGGACGACACCATGATGACCGCGCCGTACTCGCCGAGAGTCCTGGCGATGGTCAGCACGATGCCGTACGTCAGTCCCCACCGGATCGAGGGCAGCGTGATGCGCCAGAAGGTCTGCCACCACTGCGAGCCCAGCGTCGAGGCGGCCTCTTCCTGATCGGTGCCGAGCTCGTGCAGGAGGGGTTCGACCTCGCGGATGACGAACGGCAGGGTGACGAAGATGCTCGCCAGCACGATGCCCGGCAGCCCGAAGATGATCTTGAAGCCGAGGTCGTTCTCGACGAAGCCCAGCGCACCGGCCGATCCCCACAGCAGGATCAGCGCCACGCCGACGACCACTGGCGACACGGCGAACGGCAGGTCGATGATGGCCTGCAGCGCGCTCTTGCCGCGGAACCTGTTGCGCGCCAACACCAATGCGGTCGGCACGCCGAACACCACGTTGAGCGGCACCACGATCGCGATCACCAGCAGGGACAGCTGCAGCGCTGAGATCGCCGCGGGCGTGGTGATCGATTGGAAGAACGTGCCGATGCCCGGCGAGAACGTGCGCCACAGGATCAGGCCGACGGGAACGACGACCAGGATGACGACGTAGGCCAGGGCGAGATACCGGAGGAGGTAGCGCACGGGCCTCGACAGGATCATCGGGCCAGTTCCTCGCGCTTGGCGGCGCGCGAACCGACCGCGCGCAGCACGAACAGCACCAGGAAGGACGCGACGAGCAGGACGATCGAGATCGCCGCGGCGCCGGTGCGGTCGTCGTTCTCGATCAGCGTGCGGATCCACTGTGACGACACCTCGGTCTCGCCGGGGATCGCGCCGCCGATCAGGACCACCGAGCCGAACTCCCCGATCGCCCGCGAGAACGCCAGTCCGGCGCCGGACAGCAGCGCCGGCAGCAGGGCGGGCAGGATCACCCGCGAGAAGATCGTCCAGTTGTTGGCGCCGAGTGACGCGGCGGCCTCTTCGACCTCTCGGTCCAGTTCCAGCAGCACCGGCTGCACCGAGCGCACGACGAACGGCAACGTGACGAACAGCAGTGCGATTCCGATGCCCCACCTGGTCTGCTGCAGGTGCAGCCCGACAGGGCTGTTGGGGCCGTACAGCGCGAGCATCACCAAACTGGCCACGATGGTCGGCAGCGCGAACGGCAGGTCGATCACCGCGTCCACCAGCCGCTTGCCGGGAAAGTCGTCACGGGTGAGCACCCACGCGACCAGCAGGCCGAACACCAGGTTCACCAGCGTCACGCTGACCGACACGCTGAGCGTGACCTGGTAGGACTTGAGGGCAGCGTTCGACGTCGCCGCCGAGATGAAGGCCGACCAGCCGCCGCCGACCGCCTGCCACAGGATGGCGGCCAGCGGCAGCAGCACGATGACGCTGAGCCACAGCGTCGCTGCGCCTACGCGCAGCGACGTCGTGCTTCGAACCTTGCGCGGTGCTCCCTTGGGAGCGTCGAGCACTGCTGTCATCCGGTGGCCTGCTTGTAGATCTTCGTGATGCTGCCGTTGTCCTTGTCGAACAGGGCCGGGTCGACCTTGCTCCACCCGCCGAGGTCGGCGATGGTCCACAGCTTCTGCGGCGCGGGGAAGTCGGCAGCGAAGTCGGCGGCGACGGTCGGGTCGACCGGGCGGAAGCCCGCCTGCGCCCACAGCTTCTGACCCTCGGGGGTGTAGAGGAAGTTCTTCAGCGCCGTGGCCTGCTGGAGGTGGGCGCTGCTGGTGACGACCGCGACGGGGTTCTCGATCTTGAACGTCTGCGGCGGGGTCACGTGTTCGACCGGCTTGCCCTGGCGCTCGACGTTGATGGCCTCGTCCTCGTAGGCCAGCAGCACGTCGCCGCTGCCCTGGATGAACAGGTCGGTGGCCTCGCGACCCGAACCGGGCCGAGCCTTCACGTGGTCGGTCACCAACTGGTTGACGAAGTCCAGACCGGCCTGCGCGTTTTGCCCGCCGTTGCTGGCATAGGAGTAGGGCGCCAACAGGTTCCACTTGGCCGAGCCGGAGCTCAGCGGGCTCGGGGTGACGACCTCCACGCCCGGCTTGAGCAGGTCGTTCCAGTCCCGGATGTTCTTCGGGTTGCCCTTGCGGACGAGGAAGGTCACCACGGAACCGAACGGAATGCCCTTGGTGGCGTCGGCATTCCAGTCCTTGGCCACCTTGTCCGCCTTCACCAGGCGGGTGACGTCGGGCTCGACGGAGAAGTTGACGATGTCGGCGGGCTTGCCGTCGACGACGCCGCGGGACTGATCACCGGAGGCGCCGTAGGACGCGGTGACGGCGACGCCCTTGCCCTCGGGAGTGGCGGCGAAGGCCGGGATGATCTTGCTCCAGCCGGGCTCCGGCACGGCGTAGGCGACCAGGGTGAGTGTCGTGTCCGCGGCCGGCGCGGAGGACTGACCGGCGACGTCGCTCGATCCTCCGCCGCAGGCGGCGAGCAGGGAAGCCGTGACGGCGATGGCGCCGAACGTGGTCAGCGATCTGACCGACCTCGACGGGGATCGGGGCTCTGCAGCGGGCATGGGTAACGCCTTTCCTAGCGGTGACATATCGGGGTCTATGGACCCGCCGCGACGGAAAGGGACGTATCAGTTCAAAGGGCACGTATTCCTGCCGCAACCGACACCAAACCGCGCAACGGAATGGGGGTTAGCGACAACAGTGCACATCGGCGACAGCGCAATCACCGACGGCGATGAGAGCCAGGACATGGCTCTCCCCGCTGGCGAACGCTGCGTGCATGGCGCGAAGCGTAACAGACCGATCCGACACTGCGTCAGTGAGCGAAGAGCCACATCACCACGACGAGGACGACCAGCGCGACCAGCACCAATGTCACCCGGGACCGCGGCAGCCCGGTCACGAGGGGTCCTCGTCGGAGTGCCTGGCGCGCTGCAGCAGGCGCACGCCGTTGCCCAGCGCCCCGTCCAGGACGACGGCGACGGTGTAGGCCAACAGCAGCACGACCGGCATCACCACGATCGTCTGGGCCACGAACCCGAGGCCGGACAGCCACAGTTCGACGCCGTCCCACCAATTCAGGATGCCGGTCACCCGCTCCACCCTACGATCACGGGATGAGCCGACCGCCGGAGTCCACCACATGCCTGGTCGCGGGCGGTGGCCCGGCCGGAATGATGCTGGGTCTGCTTCTCGCCAGGGCCGGTGTCGACGTCACCGTCATGGAGAAGCACGCCGACTTCCTCCGTGACTTTCGCGGCGACACCGTGCACGCGAGCACGTTGCGACTACTCGACGACCTGGGGCTCGGTCCCGCGTTCGACCACCTCACCCACCGAATGATCGAAACCATCGGCATGCAGGTTCAGGGCGTCACGGTAGACATCGACCTGAGCCGAATCCCGGGACCGCACAAGCACATCGCGCTGGTGCCGCAGTGGGACTTCCTCGAGCTGCTCGCCACCGCGGCCGCCCGGGAGCCGTCGTTCCGGCTGCTGCGCAGCACCGAGGTGCTCGAGCCCCTGCGGGACGGCACCGGCGCCGTGGTCGGGGTCCGCTACCGGGGCCCCGACGGGGAGATCGCCGAGATGCGCGCCGCCCTGACCGTGGGGTGCGACGGCCGGGGATCGACGCTCCGCGCGGGAACGGGCATGCAGCCCAAGAGCTTTGGCGCTCCGATGGACGTGTGGTGGTTCCGGTTGCCGCGGACCGACCTCGACCCGCCCGGCCTCGACGGGGTGTTCCGGTCCGGGCACGCGATGATCGTGATCGACCGCGGGGATTACTACCAGTGCGCCTACATCATTCCCAAGGGCGCCGATTCGCAGTTGCGCGCCGAGGGCATCGAGTCGCTGCAGCGCACCATCGCCGGCCTGGTGCCGCGGTTGGCCGACCGGGTCGGCGAGCTGAGCTCCTTCGACGACGTCAAGCTGCTGGACGTCCAGCTGAACCGATTGCACCGCTGGTACACCGACGGCCTGCTGCTGATCGGTGACGCCGCGCACGCGATGTCTCCGGTCGGCGGCGTCGGCATCAACCTCGCGGTGGCGGACGCGGTGGCGACGGCCCGCGCCCTGGCGGGACCCCTGCGGGAGGGCCGGGTGTCGACCCGCGACCTGGCCCGGATTCAAGCCAGGCGATGGATTCCGACCGCGCTGATCCAGGGCGTGCAGCGGGAGATCCACGCCCGCGTCATCGCGACGGCGGTCACCGGCCAGCAAGCCGACACGCCGCCCGCGGCGGTTCGTCTGATCAACCGGCTGCCCTTCCTGCGCACCGTCGTCGGCTATGCGGTGGCCATCGGGCCGCTGCCCGAGCGGGCCCCCGCCTACGCCAGGCGCGCGCCGGCGATCGACGAGGCCGCGCAAAAGTAGACGCCGGGCGCCCGGCCGGTCGATGATGTCGGGATGGTTCTGCAGCAAGTCGGGTCCAACGGCGAGACGAGCAAGTCCGAGCACGCGCCGGAGGCGCCATACACGGTGACGGCGCCGGTTCCGTATGCCCCGGGCGGGCCGCTGCGCAACCCGTTCCCGCCCATCGCGGACTACAGCTTCCTGTCCGATTGCGAGAACACCTGCCTGATCTCCTCGGCCGGTTCGGTCGAGTGGCTGTGCGTGCCGCGGCCGGACTCACCGAGTGTCTTCGGGGCGATCCTGGATCGCGGCGCCGGGCACTTCCGGCTGGCGCCGTACGGAGTGACGGTGCCGTCGGCCCGTCGCTACCTGCCCGGCAGCTTGATCATGGAGACCACCTGGCAAACCCACACGGGGTGGCTGATCGTGCGCGACGCGCTGGTGATGGGGCCGTGGCACGACCTCGACACCCGGTCCCGGACGCACCGCCGCACCCCCATGGACTGGGATGCCGAGCACATCCTGCTGCGCACCGTCCGCTGCGTCAGCGGCGTGGTGGAGTTGGTGATGAGCTGCGAGCCGGCCTTCGACTACCACCGCGAGGCAGCGACGTGGGAGTACTCGGCGGCAGCCTACGGCGAGGCGATCGCCCGCTCGAGCAAGAACCCCGAGGCGCACCCGACGCTGCGGTTGACCACCAACCTGCGCATCGGTCTCGAGGGGCACGAGGCGCGGGCGCGTACCCGGCTCACCGAGGGCGACAACGTGTTCGTCGCACTGAGTTGGTCCGGGCATCCGTCGCCGCAGACGTTCGAAGAGGCGTCGGACAAGATGTGGAAGACCAGCGAGTCCTGGCGGCAGTGGATCAACATCGGTGACTTCCCCGACCACCCGTGGCGGTCCTATCTCCAGCGCAGCGCCCTGACGCTCAAGGGCCTGACCTACTCCCCGACCGGCGCACTGTTGGCGGCGAGCACCACGTCGCTGCCGGAAACCCCTCAGGGCGAACGCAATTGGGACTACCGCTACTCGTGGATCAGGGACTCGACGTTCGCCCTGTGGGGGCTCTACACCCTGGGTCTGGACCGTGAGGCCGACGACTTCTTCTCCTTCATCGCCGACGTTTCCGGGGCGAACAACGGCGAGCGCCACCCCCTGCAGGTGATGTACGGCGTCGGCGGCGAGCGCAGCCTCGTCGAGGACGAACTGCACCACCTATCGGGCTACGACAACTCCCGGCCGGTGCGCATTGGCAACGGGGCGTATGACCAGATGCAGCACGACATCTGGGGCTCGATGCTGGACTCGGTGTACCTGCACGCCAAGTCGCGCGAACAGATTCCCGAGACGCTGTGGCCGGTGCTCAAGCTCCAGGTCGAGGAGGCCATCAAGCACTGGAAGGAACCCGACCGCGGCATCTGGGAGGTGCGCGGCGAGCCCCAGCACTTCACCTCGAGCAAGGTGATGTGCTGGGTTGCGCTGGACCGCGGCTCGAAGCTGGCTGATCTGCAGGGCGAGAAGAGCTACGCCCAGCAGTGGCGGGTGATCGCCGAGGAGATCAAGGCCGACATCCTGGCCCACGGCGTCGACCACCGCGGGGCACTGACGCAGCGCTACGGCGATCCGGCGCTCGATGCCTCCCTGCTGCTGGTGCCGCTGACCCGATTTTTGCCATCGGACGATCCGCGGGTGCGCGCGACGGTGTTGGCGATCGCCGACGAGCTGACCGAGGACGGTCTGGTGCTGCGGTACCGCACCGACGAGACCGACGACGGCCTCTCTGGCGAGGAGGGGTCCTTCACGATCTGTTCGTTCTGGCTGGTGTCGGCTCTCGTCGAGATCGGTGAGATCAGCCGCGCCAAGCACCTTTGCGAACGGCTGCTGTCGTTCGCCAGCTCACTGCACCTCTACGCCGAGGAGATCGAGCCGCGGACCGGACGCCACCTCGGCAACTTCCCGCAGGCGTTCACCCACCTGGCGCTGATCAATGCCGTGGTGCACGTCATCCGTGCCGAGGAGGAGGCCGACAGCACCGGCGTCTTCCAGCCCGCCAATGCCCCGATGTGAGCTCCGCTAGTTGCCCTGCCCCCCGCGCCCGCGGCGGTTGCGCGACGCCAGCGTCCGCGCGTTGCGCCAATGCCGGTCGAGCGCAAGCTCTTCGGAGACGCACGAGGGACGAATAATTCGCCGTCATCTGGATCGCGGCCGTAACGGCGATGTTCCAGCCCGCGCGCCCACTAACCGGGTTGCGGCGGTTAGGGCGACGGACCGGGCGAGAACAGGAACCCGCCCAGGGCGACGATCAGCAGCCCCGCCGCCAGCGCGATCCAGGGCCACCAGGTGCGGAACAGGGTCACAGCCGGGAGGTTAACGGTCCCGCCATGGCCTTCGAGCGCATCCTCGGCGCAGGCGGAGGCGCGCGTCGCCCGGTCCATCCGCCTGCGACGTCAAAGATGTTGTGATGCAGACTTTTTCGGTACGTTGGAAGCTGCAGCACCCAGCGCATACCGTTGCAATCACGCTGGTTGGAAGGCACCCTAGAATCTGCGCGAACGCAACGACCCACCGTACCGACCGAATGCGGTTGACTGAAGGCACCTGATGAAGCGAAGGAGAGGCCAATGAGCGAGCACACCTACCGGATCGTCGAGATCGTCGGCACGTCACCGGAAGGAGTCGACGTCGCCATCCGCAATGGCGTGCGCCGCGCCGCCAAGACCCTGCGGGGCCTGGACTGGTTCGAAGTGCAATCGGTTCGCGGTGAGTTGGCGGACGGCGAAGTCGCCCACTTCCAGGTGACGCTGAAGGTGGGATTCCGGCTCGAGGAGGACACCGACGCGAGCGCCTGAGGGTCCCTTCCCGAGCGCGCAGGGAGTCTGCGTGCGCTCCTGTCGATCAGGTTGAATGCCTCTACCTCGCGCCTGCCGACCGAAGGTTCGCGAAGGTCCGTCTACGTGACGGCCGGGGTGGTCCCGATGTGGTCGCCGGCGAGCCCGTCATGTGTGCACGCCCCACCCGAACACCCGCGACGTCAACAGCACCAGACCGAGCGACACCGTCGCGACGACCAGCAGACCGATGACGGCGACGGCCAGCGGCCGCCAACCGGTCCGGGCCAGTTCCCGGAAGTTGGTGTTGAGCCCAACACCGGCAAAGGTCAACAGGAAGGCCCACTTCGAGACGTTCGCCAGATTCGCACTCTGACCCTTGGTGAGCCACCCGGCCGTCGCGATGGCCGAGACGGCGAGGAAGCCGAGGACGAACTTCGGAAACTTCTCCCAGACGAATACCGCCTTGGACCGCACGCCAGGAGCGATCTGGTCGGCCTCGCCACGAGCGGCCCAGTACAGCGCGAAGCCCAACACGACAAACCCGATGAGGGCGTTCCGCGTCGACTTGACCAGGACGGCGATCTTGCCCGCCTCCTCTGAGAACAGGTATCCGGTGGCCGTCGTCTCCGCGGTGTTGTCGACGGCAAGGCCGGCCCACAAACCGAATTCGTGGTCGCTGAGGCCGATCAGGTGGCCCAGTGGGGGAAGGGTGAACAGCGCGACGGCCCCGAGCGCGAGGATCGCGGCGATCGCATAGCTGGCGTCGGAGTTGCGAGCGCGGATCGCGCCCTTGGCCGCGATGATCGCAGACACCCCGCAGATCGATGTCCCGATCGCCAGGAGCGACCCGAGCTTGCCGGACAGCCCGAACCGGCGGGCGGCGAGGATGATGATGGTGCCGGCCACGGCCATGTCCACCAGAATCTGCAGCAGGCTGGTGCCGCCGAGTTTGAGGACGTCGCCGAGCACGAAACGCGAACCGAGCGCGACGATTCCGATCTTCAGCCAGAATTCGTAGGTCTGGACACCGGGCCGGAAGATGCGGTGTACCCCGACGGTGTTGCTGATCAGCAGACCGATCAGGATCGCCCACAGAACGTATTCGATGTCGGGAACGGTCCAGCCCTCGTGCTTCGCCAGCGCGTTCCAGCCCACTTGGGCGTACTTGCCGAGCAGTCCGATGACCACCAGAAGCAGCACACCCGGCACGTAGGCCAGCGGATTGGACGGGGCTTCCGCGACGTGATCGTCGTCGGGGACGACGGATGTGGAGGTCATCGCGTCACCACGGGATCTTGGGCAGCAGATCGGCGACGGCCAGCAGTGCGATCGCCCCCGCGACGATCGTCGCCCACCAGTCGGTGCCGACGCGGGAATACCACGCCGGGGTGGGCTCGGGTTGGCTCACGGGGTGTCTCCTGTCTGCGGGAACGGATCACCGCCGATCCTGGGGCCCGCGGCGCCGGTCGGCAAGAGATCGAATCGCGATGATCCCGGCTCAGAAGTTCGCCGGCGGCGCTACCGCTTGGCCGCGTTGGCGACCATGGCGTCCACCATGGTGACGGCCTCGTCGTTGATCCCGAACGCGCAGGCGATGGCCTCGACGGACAGGTTCGCCACCGCCGACATGGCGTGCTGGCACTCCCACCCGTCGGAGTCCTCCTGCGAGATCGACTGCGTCACTACGTCGTCGTCGACCCGGACGTCGCCGATGAGCCACATCGAGCTGGTGGTGCCGTCGTCCACGGCGACCGAGTATCCGCTGCACCCGCGCCACGACGAGGTCGATTCGGTGAGGAAGTCCTTGGCGGGCTGGTCGCCCGCGTAGAGCACGGCGGTCTGCTCGGCCCAGTGCTCGTTGCCGTCTCCGGGCTCCCTGGCAACCTGGTCGCGCACCGCGGTCCACCCGCTGGACCGGTACGCCAGCTTCTCGGCACCGAAGATCGAGCCGAGGCAGTCCGGGTCGGACACGGCGTCGGAGTTGTCGGACATCTGCTCGCCGGTGAGGACGACTTCCATTCGGGTCGCACCCGAGATGCCGTTGAGGGCAGCGATGCTGAGCAGGACGTCGTCGAGCTGGGCGGCCTTCATTGGCCGGACGTCTACCGGACTGGCATTGGCGTCGCGTACCGCACGACCCTCGACGGTGCTGGCACACCCGGCGGACGCCGACACGACGAGAACGATCGTCGCACAGGCCAGGACGCCGCGCCGGCCCGCGGAGGTCATCACGGCTTGGCGATCATGAGTTGGGCGACCCGCACGGCCCCGGCTCGCGGATCGGCTTGCCGCTCACCGGTTGTCGTGACGGCCAGCGACACCTCGACGATGGTGCCGTCCCGCACGGCGAGCGCGCGCTCGTACCGCGAGTCGGGGGCGCTCGGGCGTTGATGGGTTCGAACCGTCGCGGAGATCAGCGAATCCTGCACCGTGACGTCGGCGATGTCGGCGTCGATCACCGTGCCTCCCACGTGTTTCACCACGGTGGTGCCCTCGCACTGCTTCCACTGGCTCGCGAACGAGTCGAACACGCGCCGCGCGCTCTCTGCCGACGCCAGGCGCACCACCGCGGCGTCGGCTCCGGAAGTGTTGACGCCCTGGTCCCAGTTGAAGTAACTCTGCCGGGCCGCTTCTAGAACGGGCAGCGTCTCGTAGACGATGCGCGGCGCGGTGTCGGTGACGGCGGCGCAACTGATCGGCGCGGCCTCGGCGTCGCTACGGTAGCCGTCGGGCAGGATCTCAACGCCCCCGATGAACGGCTGAAAGCCGAACGTGCTCAACGGGTTTCCGACCGCCGAGCCCATCTCCTCGCCGGTGGGCAGGATCTTCAGCGCGGACGCCGCGGGGTGGGCGTCGCCGACGACGGTTCGGGCGCAGCCGGACAGCAGACAGACGATCGACAGGACGGCTGCCAGCCGGCGCACCGGGCTACTTCTTCGGTTTGTCGCTGGCGGCGTCCGAGGACAGTGCCGCGACGAACGCTTCCTGCGGCACCTCGACCCGGCCGATGGTCTTCATCCGCTTCTTGCCTTCCTTCTGCTTCTCCAGAAGTTTGCGCTTGCGGGTGATGTCGCCGCCGTAGCACTTGCTCAGCACGTCCTTGCGGATCGCTCGAATGTTCTCGCGCGCAATGATTCTCGATCCGATCGCTGCCTGGATCGGCACCTCGAACTGCTGACGCGGGATGAGTTCCTTGAGCTTGGTGGTCATCTTGTTGCCGTAGGCGGCGGCAGCGTCCTTGTGCACGATGGCGCTGAACGCGTCCACCGCCTCGCCCTGCAGCAGGATGTCGACCTTCACCAGATCGGCCTCCTGCTCGCCGGCCTCCTCGTAGTCCAGGCTGGCGTAGCCGCGGGTGCGCGACTTCAGGGAGTCGAAGAAGTCGAAGATGATCTCGCCCAGCGGCATCGTGTAGCGCAGCTCGACGCGTTCGGGCGAGAGGTAGTCCATGCCGCCCAGCTCGCCGCGCCGGGACTGGCACAGCTCCATGATGGTGCCGATGAACTCGCTGGGCGCGATGACGGTCGTCTTCACGATCGGCTCGAAGACGGCCCGCACCTTGCCTTCCTGCCAGTCCGACGGGTTGGTCACGACGATCTCGGCGCCGTCGTCCCTGACCACCCGGTACACCACGTTGGGTGCAGTGGAGATCAGGTCGAGGTCGAACTCGCGTTCCAGGCGCTCGCGGGTGATCTCCATGTGCAGCAGGCCCAGGAAGCCGCAGCGGAAGCCGAAGCCCAGTGCGACCGACGTCTCCGGCTCCCACGTCAGCGCCGCATCGTTGAGCTGCAGGCGCTCCAGTGCGTCGCGCAGGTTGGGGTAGTCCGAGCCGTCGACCGGGTACAGCCCGGAGTACACCATCGGCTTGGGCTCGCGGTAGCCGGTGAGCGCCTGGGTGGCGCCGTTGCGCGCCGAGGTCACGGTGTCGCCGACCTTGGACTGCCGGACGTCCTTGACGCCGGTGATGAGGTAGCCCACCTCGCCGACGCCCAGGCCCTCGGTCGCCTTCGGCTCGGGCGAGACGATGCCGACCTCGAGCAGCTCGTGCGTGGTGCCGGTCGACATCATCTTGATCTTCTCGCGCGGCGTGAGCTTGCCGTCCACCACGCGGACGTAGGTCACCACGCCGCGGTAGATGTCGTAGACCGAGTCGAAGATCATCGCGCGGGCGGGCGCGTCGGCGTCGCCGGTCGGCGCGGGGATCAGCCGGACCACCTCGTCGAGCAGTTCGCGCACGCCCTACCCCGGTCTTGCCCGAGACGCGCAGCACGTCGTCGGGTTCGCACCCGATGATGTGGGCGATCTCGCCGGCGTAGCGGTCGGGATCGGCGGCCGGCAGGTCGATCTTGTTGAGCACCGGGATGATCGTCAGGTCGCGGTCCAGCGCCAGGTAGAGGTTCGCCAGCGTCTGGGCCTCGATGCCCTGGGCGGCGTCGACCAGCAGGACGGCCCCCTCGCAGGCCTCCAGGGCGCGCGACACCTCGTAGGTGAAGTCGACGTGGCCGGGCGTGTCGATCAGGTGCAGGACGAACTGCTCTCCGTTGACCTCCCACGGCAGCCGGACGTTCTGCGCCTTGATGGTGATGCCGCGTTCGCGCTCGATGTCCATCCGGTCGAGGTACTGCGCCCGCATGTCACGGTCGGCGACGACGCCGGTGATGCCGAGCATTCGGTCGGCCAGCGTGGACTTGCCGTGATCGATGTGGGCGATGATGCAGAAGTTCCGAATCCGAGCCGGCGCAGTGAACGTCTTGTCGGCGAAGCTGCTGATGGGAATCTCCTGGTGGGGTGGGGCCCGGACGTGTGTCCAACGGTGTTCCGGGCACCACCAGCGTATCGACCAACCGTCGTGACGACACAATCGTGCCTATGCTCGAACGCATGGCGGCGCAGTGGAGTCCGTGGCAGGGGTTCTTGAAGACCGCCCTGCGGAACACCGAGAAGCTGGTGTTCAGCGAGGGCCCGAGGATCATCCGTCACCTGCAGAATCCGGAGAACGTACCGCGCACCCTCGGACAGGGCATCAAGCTGGGCTTCGACGTGGGCATCAGCGTGCTGAGCGGTGCGGCGGCCGAGGCGCAGCCCGCGATCGCGGCGGGTCGGCCGGTCACCAAGAACAGCGTGCCCACCGCCCACCGGGCGCGCCGGGTGATGTACTCCCCCGACCTCGACGGCCGCGCCGACCCCGGCGAGATCGTCTGGACGTGGGTGGTCTACGAGGAGGATCCCTCGCGCGGCAAGGACCGCCCCGTGCTGGTCGTCGGCCGGGACAGCAGCACGCTGCTCGGGTTGATGCTGTCCAGCCAGGAGCGCCACGTCTCGGATCGCACGTGGGTCGGCATCGGCAGCGGCAGCTGGGATTACGAGGGGCGGCCCAGCTGGGTGCGGCTGGACCGCGTGCTCGACGTGCCCGAGGAGAGCATCCGCCGCGAAGGCGCGATCCTCGAGCGCGAGACCTTCGAGGCCGTCGCAGCGCGGTTGCGCACCGAGTACTCCTGGAGCTAGCGGGCGGGCCGCCACATCGCGATCAGCGTCGGCCCTCCCGGCGGGGTGATCTCGCCGGTGATCTCGAAGCCGAACCGCTGGTAGTAGGGCACGTTGTCGGGGTTGCTCGACTCCAGGTACGCGGGCGCGTGTTCGGCGTCGCAACGGTCCAACCGCGAGCTCATCAACGCCTGGCCATAGCCCTTGCCGCGCACCGTCGGATCGCTGCCGATGATCGCCAGGTACCAGTGCGGCTCCTCGGGATGAGCCTTCTTCATCATCTCCTCGAGGACGTAGCCGCGCTTCATCGATCGGCCGAACGCGAGCAGCAGGCCGGGCAGCGCCCGCAGTTCCTCGGCGCGGGTCTGCCGCCAGGCGCCGGGGGGATCCCACAGCGCCGCACCCCCGATGCCACCGGCACCACCGCTGCCGTCGGTCGCCACCTCCACTCCGCCGCGAGCCAGGTGGTGGTGGCGCGTCAGCGCCGAGAACAGCCGGTGCAGCTTGCGCTGTCGCTGCTCGCGCATCGGGCAGCATCCAACACATCACGGGATCGTCGAAGAACGCCCTGCCCAGCGTCGAGGAGAGAGCACCGACGTCGGAGCGGGTCGCGGGCCTGGTCTGCACGTCGTTCATGCTCTCACCCCTGGGTGATGTAGGCCTCCAACTGCTCGCGTTCGGCCTGCAGTGCCTCCATCCGGGTCTTCACCACGTCGCCGATGCTGACGATGCCGACCAATTGGCCGCCGTCCAGCACCGGGACGTGCCGCACCCGGTGGGTGGTCATCAGTCCGCTGAGGCTGTCGACGGAGTCCTCGGGCGAACAGGTGATCACCTCACTGGTCATGATGTCGGCGACCGGCCTGCCCAGGGCGCTCGCGCCGTGCCGGTGCAGCATGCGGACGACGTCGCGTTCGGACACGATGCCGGCCAGGCCATCGGGCCCGACGACCACCATGGCGCCGACGTTGCGGGTGACCAAGCCGGTGAGCAGGTCGCTGACCAAGGTGTCCGGCGCCACGGTCAGCACGCCGGCACCCTTGTTCCTCAACACGTCTGCGATACGCACGGGCGCCTCCTCGGGTGACGTGGGTCACATCAGGCTAGAACCGATCGGGACCTGGCGATAGCCCCCGCGCGGAACACATCGTCTGCGACGGCGGTTGCTAGCCGTGACGACGGGCCGACGCATCAACCGAAGGGGACGACCATGACCGACACCGTGACGCTCGGAGACGACCTGACCGTCAGTGCCGTGGGGTTCGGCGCCATGGCCCTCACCCCCGTGTACGGCGACGTCGACGACGCCGAGTCGCTGGCGACCCTGAACCGGGCGGTCGACCTGGGCGTGACGTTCATCGACACCGCCAACATCTACGGCGGCGGCGCCAACGAGCGGCTGATCTCGAACCTGCTCGCCAACCGGCGCGACGACGTCACCCTCGCCACCAAGTTCGGCATCGTCGGCAATCCGGCCGATCGCGCCGCGGGACGGCCGGGAGCCCGTGGCGACGCGCCGTACGTTCGGCAGTGCATCGACGAGAGCCTCGAACGTCTGGGCACCGACGTCGTCGACCTCTACTACATGCACCGGCGCGACCTGACGGTGCCGATCGAGGAGACCGTCGGGGCGATGGCCGAACTGGTCACCGCGGGCAAGGTCCGCCATCTCGGGCTCTCGGAGGTGACGGCCGACGAGTTGCGCGCGGCCACGGCGATTCATCCCATCGCCGCGGTCCAGAGCGAGTGGTCGATTTGGAGCAGGGACGTCGAACACCACGTCGTGCCCGCCGCCGCCGAACTGGGCGTCGGCTTCGTGCCGTACTCGCCGCTGGGGCGGGGCTTCCTGACGGGGACCGTCACCTCCGCCGCCGACCTGAGCGAGTCGTCGGACTTCCGGCGCAACCTTCCACGCTTCGCCGGCGAGGCGCTGCAGGCCAACCTGGCGGTGGTGGAGGTCATCCGCACCGTCGCCGACGAACGGGAGGCCACCGCCGCCCAGGTCGCCCTGGCGTGGCTGCGCTATCGGGCCGACGACTTCGGCGTGGCATCGGTGCCGATTCCCGGCACCCGACGGGCGGCGCGCGTGGAGGAGAACCTCGACTCGCTGGACGTGGCGCTCGACGACGACCAGCTCGCGCGGCTGGACGCCGCGGCACATGCGGTGTCGGGCAACCGTTTTGCCGACCTGGGCTGGGTGTCCGCCGGACGCGAGTGATCAGGCCAGCCGGGTGATCTCCACGACGACGTCGAGGTCCGTCGAACCCTCGCCGGAGTAGATGCCCTTGAGCGGGGTGACGTCGTGGTAGTCGCGCCCCACGCCGACGCTGATGTACTGCTCGTTGATGCCCTTGTCGTTGGTGGGGTCGTAGTTCCACCAGCCGCCGGTCCACGCCTGGATCCAGGCGTGGCTCTGGCCGTCGATCGTGTCGCCGACCTTGGCCTTGGCGTTGGGATGCAGGTATCCGGAGACGTACCGTGCGGGAATTCCCATGCTGCGCAACACGATCAACGTGAGATGGGCGAAGTCCTGGCAGACGCCCTTGCCCTCCCGCAGCGCGTCGATGCCCGACGAGTGCACGCCGGTGGTACCGGGCACGTAGGACAGCTCCGTGTGCACCCACTGGGCCGCCGCGACGACGGCTTCCTCGGGTTCGTGGTACTTGGCGATGCGTTCGCCGACGCGGGCCAGCCGGCGGCTGCTGGGCGTGTACTCCGTTGGCGTGAGGTACTCGTCGAACTTGTCCTTGACCGCCAGTGAGGCCAGGTCCTCCCAGGTGAGCTTCTCGGCGGGCACGTCACCCACGTCGGTCTCGACGACCGAGGACGCGGTCACCTCCAGCTCGGTGTGCGGAGCATGCAGGTCGAACGCCGTGACGGCGGTCCCCCAGTAGTCCACGTAGCGGTAGGACCGGGTGGCCGGAACGGTTTCGACCCGGTTGAGGACCACGTTCTGCCGGGAGTCCGACCGCGGGGTGAGCCGGGCTTCGTTGAACGAGGCCGTAACTGGCGACTTGTAGGCGTAGCCGGTTGCGTGGATGACTCGCATGCGCCACATGTCAGACCTCGCCCTCTTCGATCACCAGCGAGCCGTTTCGACCGGCGTCGGTCCAGGCCACCCAGGGTGCGGCGTAGAAGTACTCCTGCGCCAACGCTTCTCCGACGTCGGCGCACGTGGTCTGCAGCGCACCGAGCCGTTCCTCCAGTGATTCGAGCAGCACGCCTGGGCGCAGGAACTCCAGTTCGCTGCGGGCGCGACCCAGCAGGCGCTGCGCCTCGGCGGTGGCGCCGACGCGGTTGAGCCTGCGGTGGTGCAGTTCGTCGAGGCTGTGCTCGGCCAGCCGCAGCGAGTACATCACCGACCGCGGAAACAGCCGGTCGAGCATCATGAACTCGACCACGCGCCCCGCGTCGAGGACGCCGCGGTAGGTCCGCAGGTACGTGTCGTGGGCACCGGCCGACCGCAGCACGGTCACCCATGCGGGCGACGATGCACTGTCCCCGACGCGCGACAGCAACAGTCGCACGATCATGTCGACGCGTTCGATGGCGCGGCCCAGCACCATGAACCGGTAACCGTCGTCGCGGGACAGCGTGGAGTCGGCGAGCCCGGCGAACTGGGCGGCCCGTCCCTCGATGTAGGACAGGAACTCGTGGGGTCCCAGCCGACGGGCGGCGCGTTCCCGTTCGGGCAGCGCGTTGTAGGTGGTGTTGAGGCACTCCCAGATCTCGGTCGAGGTGACTTCGCGTGCGCCACGGGCGTTTTCGCGCGCCGCCGAGATCGAGTCGACGATCGAGCAGCCGCCCTGGGTGTCCCGGCTGAACGCCACCAGGTCGGTCAGCGACCACAGGTCCAGCGCGGTTCTGGGCGGTTCGATGCCCAGCACCCGCAACAACGTTCGCGACGCCTGGTCTGGGTCGACGCTGGAGTCCTCGAGCAACTGATGGACGGTGACGTCGAGGATTCGGGCCGTGTCGTCGGCGCGCTCGACGTAGCGGCCGATCCAGTACAACGACTCGGCATTGCGTGCCAGCATCAGTTCACCGCCCGCTGTTGCTGTTGCTGTTCCTGCTGGCCCTCCTGAGGAGCACCAACTCTGGACTGCTTCTGCTGCTGGGAGGAGCCGTCGCCGTTGCGCTCCTTGGCGGCCTTGGGCGGTTTGGGCAGTGCGCGAACGACTTCCGCGGCGGCGAGTTCGCGGTCTGCCACCGAGGTCCGCGATGCCAGCACCCAGGTGTCCTTCGATCCGCCGCCCTGGCTCGAGTTCACCACCAGCGAGCCCTCCGGCAGCGCAACGCGCGTCAGGCCGCCCGGCAGCACCCACACGTCGTCGCCGTCGTTGACCGCGAACGGCCGGAGGTCGACGTGACGCGGCGCCAGGCAGTCGTCGATCTGGGTCGGCACGGTGGAGAGCTGCACGACGGGCTGGGCGATCCAGCCGCGCGGATCGGCACGGACCTTCTTGGTGATCGTCGCCAGCTCCTTCTCGGTGGCGCTGGGCCCGAACACGATTCCGTATCCGCCGGAGCCCTCGACGGGTTTGATGACCAACTCGTCGATGCGGTCGAGCACCTCTTCGCGCTCGTCGTCGAGCCAGCACCGGAACGTGTCGACGTTGGCCAACGACAGCTTCTCGCCCAGGTAGTACTCGACGATGGTCGGGACGTAGCAGTAGACCAGCTTGTCGTCACCGACTCCGTTGCCCACCGCGCTGGAGATCACGACGTTGCCGGCGCGGGCCGCGTTGAGGATGCCGGCCACGCCCAGCACGGAGTCGGGCTTGAAGTGCATCGGGTCGAGGAACTCGTCGTCGATGCGGCGGTAGATGACGTCGACCTGACGCTCCCCCTCGGTGGTCCGCATGTAGACGGTGTTGTCGCGGCAGAACAGGTCGCGACCCTCCACCAGTTCGACGCCCATCTGCCGGGCCAGCAGCGAATGCTCGAAGTAGGCGGAGTTGTAGACACCCGGGGTGAGCACGACGACCGTAGGGTCCGCCTCGTTGGAGGCGGCCGCGTTGCGCAGCGCCCGCAGCAGGTGTGAGGCGTAGTCACCGACCGAGCGCACGCGATGGGTGGCGAACAGGTTGGGGAAGACCCGCGCCATCGTGCGGCGGTTCTCCATCACGTAGGAGACTCCCGACGGGGACCGCAGGTTGTCCTCGAGGACCCGGAAGGTGCCCTGACCGTCGCGCACCAGGTCGATGCCCGCGACGTGGATCCGCACACCGTTGGGAGGGACGATGCCCGCGGCCTCGCGGTGGAAGTGCTCGCAGGACGTGACCAGCCGGCGCGGGATCACACCGTCGCGCAGAATCTCCTGCTCGCCATAGATGTCGTCGAGGAACATCTCGAGCGCCTTCACCCGCTGCTTGATGCCGCGTTCGAGCCGGGACCACTCAGCCGCCGAGATCACCCTCGGCACCAGATCGAGTGGGAACGGCCGCTCCTGACCGGACAGCGAGAAGGTGATGCCCTGGTCGATGAACGCGCGCCCGAGAGCCTCGGACCGGGCTGCGAGTTCGGACGCGTCCGACGGAGCAAGCTCGGCGAAGATGCCCTTGTACGGGCCGCGCACGTTGCCCTGAGCGTCGAACATCTCGTCGAACGCCTTCGAGTAGTCGCCGACGTTGTTGTACCCGCCAAAGATGCCGTCGTGACGTATGGACGCAGATGCGGTCTTGCGGCCCGATCGGGCACCGTCCGCAGGCAGGGTTCGGAGACTCACGACTGCCATGCTGCCCCAACGTCTTCATTTCGGCAGGCCAGGCCACGCCGCTTTGGGGATTTACCTGCCTCGCTGGTAACCTGAACTCTCGCTGCCCGGAGCCGGGCGCCCAGGAACACTTTGGTAAACCCAAGCTGACTTTCACGAAGGAACTTACGCGTGGCCAACATCAAGTCGCAGCAGAAGCGCATCCTCACCAATGAGCGTGCGCGCCTGCGCAACCAGTCGGTGAAGAGTGCTCTGCGCACTGCTGTCCGCGGCTTCCGCGAGGCGATCGACGCCGGTGAGAAGGAGAAGGCTGCCGAGTTGCTGGTGTCGACCAGCCGCAAGTTGGACAAGGCCGCCAGCAAGGGCGTCATCCACAAGAACCAGGCCGCCAACAAGAAGTCGGCGCTGGCCAGCGCGCTGAACAAGCTCTGAGCGACTAGCCTCCGGCCAGCTCGGCCACCTTCCTGAACGCCGATTCGAGCGCGTAGTCGGGGTCGGCCGCGGCGCCCTTGACGTCCGCGTTCAACGCGGCCACCAGGCGGATCGCCTCCGCCACCGAGTCCCTGGTCCAGCGCCGGGACTGCTTCTGCGCCTTCTGCACCCGCCACGGCGGCATGCCCAACTCCCCCGCCAGCCGGTACGGATCACCCGAGAGCGGACCGACCCGCGCTATGGCGTGCACCGCCTCGGCCAGTGCGTCCGCCAGCACGACGTGCGGCTCGCCGCCGATCATCGCCCAGCGCAACGCCTCGGCCGCTCCCGAGACGTCCCCCGTCACTGCCTTGTCGGCGATGTCGAAGCCCTTCACCTCGGCCTTGCCGCTGTGATAGCGGCGGACCGCTGCCGCATCCACCTGCCCGCCGGTGTCGGCGACGAGCTGCGAACAGGCGGCGGCCAGCTCGCGGATGTCGGATCCGACGGCGTCGAGCACCGCGGTGATCACGTCGTCGCCCACCTTGACCTTCAGGGCGCGGAACTCGCGGCGGACGAAGTCGGCGCGTTCGCCCGCCTTGACGATCTTGGCGCACGGGTGGACCTCGGCTCCGAGGGTCTTGAGCCGATCGGCCAGCGCCTTCGCGCGGCCCGCACCGGAGTGCACGATGACCAGCACGGTGCCCGGCTGCAGGTCGGCCGCGGCGACGGCGATCAGGGCCACCGCATCCTTGCCCGCCTCGGCGGCCGCCTCGAGCACCACGACGCGCTCGTCGGCGAACAGCGACGGGCTCAGCAACTCGGCCAGTTCGTTGGTGCTGACTTCTCCGGCGCGGAGCCGATCGACCGGGACGTCATGCGTGCCGGCCTGCGTGCGCGCGGACCGCAGAACCTCGGCGATGGCACGGTCGACGAGTAGATCTTCCTCGCCGAGCACGAGGTGCAGTTGACTCACGCCCCGATGGTGTCACGCCGCACCGACCGATTTCACATCCGATCACATCGTGGCCGCCACCGACCACGCCACCAGAGCGGCCGCGGCGAGGCCGACGACCAGCCGTCCCCACCGCCAGCGCCACAGGATCACCGTGGCGATTCCGGCGGTCGCCACGGTCACGACGCCCAGCCACCCCGACGGTACGGAGATCACCGCTCCTGGGACGGCCGCCGCCCACCGCGCGACGTGCGACAACCACCACAGTTCCGGGCCCGTGAATCGGATCATCAGCTCGGCCGCGGCGGGCCACGGCACGCACAGCGCGGCCGCTCCGGTGCCGATCACCGTGATCGGCGCAACCACCACCGCCACGGCGATGTTCGCGATGACGGCGACTGCACTGAACGTGCCCGACAGTCCGGCGATGAGGGGCGCGGTGACCAGTTGCGCGGCACCCGCGACGCTCAGCCCCGCCGCCAATGGCACCGGCCAGCCGCGGTCCACCAGCCGCCTGCACCACACCGGTGCCACCACCACGAGCGCCGCCGTGGCCGACACCGACAACGCGAACCCGACGTCGACGGCGAGTTCGGGTGCCACCACCATCAGCACCAGCACGCAGGCCGAGAGCGCCGGGATGGCCTGCCGCCGACGCCGCGACAGCACGGCGAAGAGCGCGATGGCGCCCATCACCGCTGCCCGCAGCACACTCGCCGACGGTTGCACCACGATGACGAAGGCCACCAGCGCGACCGCCGCGAGTGCGACCGCCATTCGCGGGCCAATGAGGCTGGCCGAGAGCAGGACCGCACCGCACACGATGGTGACGTTGGCTCCCGACACCGCCGTCAGGTGGGTCAGGCCGGCGGCCCGGAAGTCGGCGACGACGTCGTCGCCGAGGGCCGAGGTATCGCCCAGCACCAGGGCGGGCAGCAGCGCTGCCTGGTCCGCGGGCAGCACGGCCCGCGCCGCGTCGGCGACCCGAGCACGCACACCGGCTGCCGCCCTCTGCACTGCGCTCGCGGTGCCCAGCCTCGGCCGTCCCGTCGCGGCGAGCACCGCTACGGTCAGGTCGCGCCGAGTCGGAGGTGAGAGGCGGGCCCGGAAGGCTGCCGGCCGGCCCGCGGTCAGGTCGCCGTAGTCGATGGCCGAGGCGAACACCACTACGCGGCCGCCCGTCCGCTGTCCGTCCAGCTCGATGAGGTTGGCGCGGAACATCATTCGCGATCCAGCGAGGAACCGGGGTGACTCGCTGGGGCTGACCACCACCGGCGCAGTCCGGCCGTAGTGCGTCACGACCGGATGGTGGCGAACGTCCTGCACCCGTAATCCGACTGCCACGACGAACGCGACACCCACGGCGGCCACGGCGAACACCGCCGGCCACGCCCGCCGCCACCGCCAGGCCACCACCGCCGTGACCAGGACGGCAGCCACCCCGACCCAGACGGCCGCCGCCGGACTCCACACGATGCCCGCCGCCGTCACGGCCCAACTGGTCGCCGCGGCGGGCACCAGGCGGACGTCGGGAGCGGTCGCGGCGGGCGGGGTCGTCACACCGTGACCAGTGCACGGAGCTTCTCCAGTCGCGCCGGGCCGATGCCGTCGACCTCACCGAGTTGGTCCACGCCCGCGAAGGATCCGTTGGCGTCGCGCCAGGCGATGATCGCCGCGGCGGTGACGGGTCCCACGCCGGGCAGCACGTCCAGTTCCTCGACCGTTGCAGTGTTCAGGTTCACCAAACCCGTTGGCGCCGTCCGGTTCCTGTTGCGCGCACCCGCCGACGACGCGGTGTCGGGCGGCACGGTGTTGGGCGGCGCTGTGTTGGGCGGCGAGGTGATCGAACTGCCCATCGCCGGCGGCGCTCCCGGTGGCGACGACAGCCCGACGACGATCTGCTCGCCGTCGCCGACCCGACGGGCCATGTTCAGCCCGACCAGGTCGGCGCCGTCCAGCGGGCCGCCGGCTGCGGTCAGCGCGTCGGCGATGCGGGCGCCGGCAGGCAGGGTGACCAAACCGGGCCGATGCACCAGACCCACCACGCTGACGACGACGTCGCCAGCCGGTGCGGGCGGAGAGCCGGACGGAGCCGGTGCGGTAGACGACACCATCTGCACCGGCGGTAGTTTCGCCGACATGACGGCGGGGCCGTCGTGCTTCGTCAACGTGAACACCGTCACCAGCACCGCGAGCACGCCGACGACGCCGAGACCGATGACGCCCGCGCGTCCCGGGTCGGCGCGCACGGTCGCCAGCCAGCCGGCCGCGCCGCCGGGAGTGGTCTCGGGTAGCCACCTCGACAGCGAGGTGTCGGACTCCTGCTCCTCGGCCGCGCCCTCTTCGGCGGTGCGTGGTCCGGACAGGCGACGTTCCAGCCTGTCGACTGGTTGCTCGGTGCGCATGCCGCGACGCTAGGTCCGATCCGCGACCTGTCCGATCCGGCACGGCCGCCGCCATGGCGGGCTGTGGATGAACACGGGTCTGTTAGTCAGTCCATCCGGAGTCGCGCCAGCACACCCAATCGATCTCGACCAGCGCACCGACCGCGAGCCCGCTCACGCCGACGCACGTCCTCGAGGGCAGGCGGTCGGGGAACCATGCGGCGTACGCGGCGTTGAAGGCGTCGTAGTCGTTCCAGTCGATCAAGAAGGCGCGCACCGAGACGACGTCGGCCAACGTGCCTCCGCACAGTTCGGTGACGCGTAGGAGGTTCTCCAGCACGCGGTCGGTCTGGCTGGCCACGTCGGTGCCGACCACCGCACCGTCCGTCCCGGTGGGCATCTGGCCGGTGACGTACAGCGTCTGGCCTCCAGCGGTGGCGTGGACGAACGGCGCCACTCGCGGCGGCACGCCGTCCTCGGGGCCGAACGTAAACGCGCGAATGCCGGTCATGCTGCCAGCGGCCAACTCGGGAAGCACCGCTTGTCGATCCGGGCGTGCACCCCCTGCCGCTGATCGACGACCTGGGTGATGGTGAAGTCGACGGCCACCGACATGAACGAGTACGCGTCCCTTGGGCTCAGGCCGAAACTGCGGCCGAGGACGTCGAGGGTCCGCAGTGCCGCTGCCCTCATCGCCTGATCGAGCGTGTCACCGAAGCCATGCACCAGCAGTTCGGTCGCGGTCTCCAGCACCGGGACGGTGAACGGCAGGTCGCGTCGGATCGTCAGACGCAGCAGCCCATTCAGTGACGCCTCGAGGGCGGTCCCGCTGATCTCGCCGTCACCTTGCGACACGTGCGGGTCGCCGACCGACAGCAGCGCTCCGGGGACCTGCACCGGGTAGTACATCCGCCCGCCCGTTCCGATGCGCCAGTTGTCCACGTTGCCGCCGTGATCACCCGGAGGCACCGACGACACCCGCCGTACTTCGGCGGGTGCAACGCCCATGGTGCCGAAGTGCGGGCGCAGCGGGATCACCACACCCGGCAGCGCGGGCTCCCGGGCTGCCGCGTCGGGCGCGACGACCGTGCCGGGCAGGTCGGCCAACGGGGTGGCCGTCCAGTCATAGCCGAACAGGGCGCGGCCCAGCAGTGCGTCGCCGTCGAGTTCGTAGACCGTGACGCGTTCGCCAGGCAACTCGTCGTAGAGGTGACCCCAGTGCGCGGCGAGGTTCGAGCCGTACGGCAGCCGCGGGACGGCCTCCAGGATGTCTACCTGCAGGACGTCACCCGGCCGGGCCCCGGTCACGGCGATCGGCCCGGTGAGCAGGTGCGGACCCGGCCCTCGGTCGGTCACCTGGTCGAAGACGGTGGCGATGGCGGCATCCATCAGCAGGTCGGGAGCGTCGCCGGCGTGGTGGGTGAGCGTCTCGATCTGAACCACGTCACCGGACGCGACGGTCAGCACCGGTGTCAGTCGCGGGTCGAAGAATCCCCAGTGCACCGTCGCCGGCGCAGCAGGGAGGTAGTGCAGCATCCGGCGATCATGCCAGCGCACGGCGATGCGCGCTCGGCACCGTCATGGTTGCATTCCGGCCGAGCGGTGCACGGCGAGCGAATAGTGTCCCCTTCATGACCTCACCGACCACCGACCGGCCCCTGCGGGTGATCCAGTGGACCACCGGCAACATCGGCAAGCGCTCACTGCATGCGATCATCGGCCGTGACGACATGGAGTTGGTCGGGGTCTACGCGCACGGCGCGGACAAGGTCGGCGTCGACGCCGCCGAGTTGGCCGGGGTGGCCACGCCCACCGGGATCACGGCGACCAGCGACGTCGACGCCCTCATCGCCTTGAAGCCCGACGCGTGCTGCTACAACCCGCTGTGGCCGGACGTCGACGAACTGACCCGCCTGCTCGAGGCCGGTGTCAACGTCTGCTCCAGCGCCGCCTGGATCACCGGTGCCAAGCAGAGCCCCGAGGATCTCGATCGAATCCGAAAGGCCTGCGCCACAGGCAATTCGACGATCTTCGGTAGCGGTGCCCATCCGGGCATGACGAACATGGTCGGGATGGTCCTGTCCGGCGCCTGCGAGGACGTCGACCAGATCCGGATCACCGAGTCGGTGGACTGTTCGACCTACGAGTCGGCGGGCACGCAGTCGGCGATGGGGTTCGGCCAGGATCCCGACACCCCCGACCTCGCCGAGAGCGTGCGCCGGGAGAGCGAGGTGTTCGCCGAGTCGGCGGCGATGATGGCCGACGCGATCGGCGCCACCCTCGACCGGATGACCTTCGACGTCGAGTTCACCGCCGCCACCGGTGACAGCGACCTCGGGTTCATGCAGATCCCCAAGGGCACCGTCGGCGGCGTCTTTGGCTATCACCGCGGCTGGGTCGGCGACCGCAACGTCGTCAGCGTCGGCTTCAACTGGACCATGGGCAGTCACGTCACCCCGCCGAAGCCCTTGGAACACGGCCACGTCATCCAGGTGTACGGCACGCCCAACATGCGGACGGTGCTGCACTGCCTGCCGCCCAAGGACTGGACCGAACCCGGCTTCATGGGCCTTGGCATGATCTACACCGCGATGCCCGTCACCAATGCGGTGCCCGCGGTCGTGGCCGCGGCGCCGGGCATCGTCACCCTCAAGGATCTGCCGCCGGTGACGGGACGCGTGCGGCGAGGGTAGCGACCCCCGGCCCGCCGAGGTCGGCCAGCGCCGCCGGGCGCCCGGCCATGATCATCAGCAGCGCCTCACCGGCGCCATGCACCTCCGGTCCCCCGCCGTGCGACCAGTCGAGATCGGTGGCGACCAGTCGGACGCCGCGCGCCCGCCAGGCACCGCGGATGGTCGGGGCGCACCGCACGAAGTCCAGCGCCACGCCGAGCCGTTCGGCTGGCACGGTTCGCGGCATGCCGAGCGGCCGGCGGATGTCCTGCTGGTGAATCATGTTGTCGGTCAACGCGATCCTGCCACCGAATCCGGCTCCAAGGCCGTGCGGCTGGGCGTTGTCGCGCAGCAGCACGATCAGCTGATCGGTGGTGCGGTCGGCCAGGGCGGCAACTGCGAGGGCGTTGATGCGGTCTGTCTGCAACCGCCCCCTGACGAACCTCGCCGTCAGCTCACGGGCGGACAGCCCCTCGAAGCTGACGCAGTGCGCGACGACGTCCCGCACCGCCCAGCCCGCGCACAGCGACGGACCGTCCCACTGGTCTGGCGTCAAGCCGGCGAGGAGGTCCGCGAACTCGAGTCGTTCCGCGCGGGCGAGGTCGAGGTACGTCACGAATCCACCGTCAGGCATACCCCGACGGCGCCGGCACCGACGTGCACGGCGAGCACCGGGCCCATGTCGCTGATGGACAGTGCGCTCACCTGTGGAAGCCGGGCGGTCAGCGCCGCCCCGATCTCGGCTGCGCCGTCGTGGTTGTCGACGTGGTGCACCGCCAGCGTCGCCGAACGGTCGCCGACGACCTCGGCCACCGCGTCGACGAGGGCGGCATGCGCCTTGGAGATCGTTCTAATGCGCTGAGACAACACCAGGCGTCCATCGACGTCCAGGCACAGCAGCGGCTTGAGCGACAGCGCGGTGCCCAACCACGAGGCGGCCGTACCGATCCGGCCACTGTGGCGCAGGTTGTCGAGGCGGTGCACGACGATGAAGGCGCGGCCACGTGGGACGGCCGCGCGCGCCGCGGCCTCGACCGCGTCCAGGTCATGACCGGCCGAGGCGGCCCGGGCGGCGGCCACCGCCACGAATCCGACGCCGGCCGCCGCGGATCGTGAATTCACCACGCGGACGGCGGGACCGAACTCGCGGGCCGCCCCGACCGCGGAACTAAACGTGCTCGACAGCGCCGCCGACAGATGCACCGCGACGACGCCGTCGCCACCGCTGTCGGCTAGGGCCTGCCGGTAGACGTCGCTTAGATCCGCGGGCGTGGCGCCCGCGGTCGTGACATGGGCCCGTGTGTGAACGTCATGGGGCACGTCGTCGACCTGGTCGAGGAAGTCGACCCCGTCGACGAGGACGTGCAGCGGAACCTGTCGAATTCCCCACTGCTGCAAGCCATTCGGCTCGATGCGCGCCGACGAATCGGTCACCACGACGACTGCCACGCTCAGCCGCCGGAACCCACGGTGGTCACTCCCGCCTCGGCGAGGCCCTTCAGCATCAGATCGGCGACGGCACGGTGTGCCTCGAAGTTCCAGTGGATGCCGTCGGGATTGCCCCGACCGCTGCGCACCTCCTCGCCGACGGCCGCCTTGAGGTCGACGATCGGGACGTCGTGCCGGCGTCCCCAGTCGGTGATGGCAGCCACCGTGGCCTCCCGCCACCGGTGCGACTTGCCGTAGGTCTCGGCGATGTGAACCGACGGGATGCATGCCACGAAGGGGATGCCGGGTCGGTTGAAGTCGATTGCCGCGCGGGTCTGCTCGAGGTAGTCGGCGCTCAGGTGCGGTGGCAGCGCGGGCCGCGCGATCGGTGAGAGTCGTGGTTGCAACCAGCCATACCCGTCGCGCGCCCACCGGCGCAGGATCGGCGGGCGAACGTACCGGATGAGTTCGCGTACCGCGGTGGGCAGTGGGGAGGGCAGCGAATCCATGCCGGAGGTCGCGAAGACCACTGCGCCCGCCCTGGGCAGTGCCGCCCAGGCGCGGGGGTCACCGATGGCCGCCCACCACACGTCGCGGCACGTCCACCCGATCCGGCCGATCAGGTCCAGATCCCAATCGAGTCGTGTGGCAACGATGTTCGGCCAGATGCGCGGGTCGTCCGCGGGCAGCCCGCCGGTGGGCCCGTAGTACGACAGTGAGTCGCAGAACACCAACAGAGTGCGACGGTCAGAGGACATCGTTGGCGACCTGGGCGGAGGCGTTCCACACGTCGAGACGCCAGTGGACGTCTCGCGGTGCCGCGTCGTCGGCGGAGTGGCCCGACAGTTGCACCCAGCTCGCGTTCCCCATGCCGCCGAGCACCGGCCAGTTGTCGACAGGCAGATCGAGCAGCGCGGCCGTCAGCGCGGCGATCAGCCCGCCGTGCGCCACCAGGACGACGGGCCGGTCCGACTCCCCCGCGTCGACCGAGCCCCATTCGCCGAGCGTGGCGAGCAACTCTTCCACCAACGGAATGCTGCGGGCCGCCACGTCGACCCTGCTCTCGCCGCCGTGCGGCGCCCACCTGGCGTCGTCGCGCCAGGCGAGTCGCGCACCGGGCGCGGTCGCGTCGACCTCGAGGTGCGTGAGACCCTGCCAGTCCCCGAGGTGGGTTTCCCGAAGGCGGGTATCCACCGACACCGGCACGCCGCTGCGCTCGGCGAGAGCCGTGGCCGTGTCGAGGGCGCGGCGCAGATCGGAGGACACGATCACCAGGGGCTGACGCTTGGCCAGCACCTCGGCGGCAGCGGCGGCCTGCTCGCGGCCCAACTCGCTGAGGTCGGTGTCGAGCTGACCCTGCATGCGGTTGCCCGCGTTGTACTCGGTCTGTCCGTGCCGCAGCAGCACCAGTCGGCGGACCCTCACTGCTCGTCGCCCTCGAGGTCGACCGGAATCAGCGGGCAGTCCCGCCACAGGCGGTCGAGGGCGTAGAAGTTGCGTTCGTCCTGGTGCTGGATGTGCGCCACGATGTCGACGTAGTCGAGCAGCACCCAGCGGCCCTCCCGGGTGCCCTCTCGACGGGCCGGCTTGTACCCGGCCAGCCGCATTTTCTCCTCGACCTCGTCGACGATGGCGTTGACCTGCCGGTCGTTGGACGCCGAGGCGACCACGAAGCAGTCGGTGATCACCAGCTGATCGGAGACGTCGATGACGACGACGTCGTCGGCCAACTTCGCCGACGCTGCCTGGGCGGCGATCGTCGCCATCCGAATCGCTTCTGCGGTCGCGGTCATGCGTGGAGCTCTCCTGTCGCGAGAACGGCCGCCGGATAGAGACCGCGCTTGGTGACGTACTGCACGACGCCGTCCGGTACCAGGTACCAGATGGGCCTGCCCAGTTCGGCCCGCCGGCGGCAGTCGCTCGACGAGATGGCCAGCGCCGGAACCTCGACCAGTTTGAGCGAATCGGCCGGCAGTTCCTTCATCGCGGCCTCGATGTGCTCGCCGTCGAGTTCGTAACCGGGTCGGCTGACCCCGACGAACCGCGCCAGGGCGAACAGGTCCTCCCAGTTCTGCCAGGACAGGATCGACCCCAGCGCATCGGCACCGGTGATGAAGTACAGATCGGCGTCGGGGTTGAGGGTCGCGAGATCGCGCAGCGTGTCCTTGGTATAGGTCGGGCCACCTCGGTCGATGTCGACCCGGCTGACCGAGAAACGCGGGTTGGCCGCGGTGGCGATCACGGTCATCAAGTAGCGGTCCTCGGCGGCGGTGACCGTCCGGTCACGCTTCTGCCAGGGCTGACCCGTCGGAACGAACACGACCTCGTCCAGCTCGAAGAGGTCGGCGACCTCGCTGGCGGCGACGAGGTGGCCGTGGTGGATCGGATCGAAGGTGCCGCCCATCACCCCCAGCCTGCGTCGAGTCACGAATAGGCAGCTTAGACGGGCAGCAGCTGATCGATCACCGCGGCGAGCTGCTTGGCCGACCGGCACTCGTGCATCGTGATGACGTCTTCGTAGCGCGGCACCGCGGAGTCGCCGCTGCCCCACAGATGCTTCGGCTCGGGGTTGAGCCAGTGCGCATGACGGCTGGCGGTCACCATGTGGGTGAGCAGACCGACCTCGGGGTTGCGGTAGTTGTTGCGAGCGTCACCGAGCACCAGCAGCGAGCTGCGCGGGGACAGCACGCTCGGGTACTTGTCCAGGAACGACACGAACGCGTGCCCGTAGTCGGAGTGCCCGTCGCGGGTGTAGACCCCGGCCTCCCTGGTGATCCGCTGCACGGCGACGGCGAGGTCGGAATCGGGTCCGAAGAGCTCGGTGACCTCGTCGGTGGTGTCGATGAAGGCGAACACGCGGACCCGCGAGAACTGCTGCCGCAGCGCGTGCACCAGCAGCAGCGTGAAGTGGCTGAAGCCGGCCACCGACCCGGAGACGTCGCACAGCACCACCAGTTCGGGACGGGCCGGACGGGGTTTCTTCAGCACGACGTCGATGGGCACGCCGCCGGTGGACATCGACTTGCGCAACGTCTTGCGCAGGTCGATCGAGCCGGCGCGAGCGCGTCTGCGCCTGGCGGCCAGGCGGGAGGCAAGGGTCCTGGCCAGCGGTGCGACCACTCGGCGCATCTGGCGCAGCTGGTCACCGGAAGCGCGGAGGAACTCCACGTTCTCGGCGAGCTGGGGGATGCCGTAGGTCTGGACGTGTTCGCGGCCCAGTTGCTCGGCGGTGCGGCGCTTGGTCTCGGCCTCGACCATCTGCCGCAGCTGCGCGACGCGCTTGGCGGCGATCGCCTTGGCGATCTGTTCCTGCGTCGGCGTCGGCTCCTCGCCGTAGGGCGCCAGCAGGCCAGCCAGCAGCCGGCCCTCCAGCTCGTCGAGGGCCATCGCCTTGAGGGCCTGATACGACGAGTACGACGGACCCCGGCTGGAGCTGTACCGCCCGAAGGCCTCGACGATCTGGGCGATCATCGCGGCCAACCGGTCGTCCATGTTGGCCATGTCCTCGTTGCCCGAAAGCATCTCCACCAGCGCAGCCCGCAGACCCTCGATGTCCTGGCTCGGCAAGGCGCCGGGGTCCGCGTCGTCGCCGGCACCGTCCTCGTCCGACACCACGGTGCGCGCACCGAGTGCCGCGGGGAACCACAGGTCGAACATCGCGTCGTAGGTGTCGCGGTGATCCGGACGGCGCAGCACCGCGCACGCCAACCCCTCGCGAAGCTCCTCGCGGTCGCCGAGCCCCAGAACCGTCATCACCCGGCCGGCGTCGACCGTCTCCGACGGTCCCACCGCGATGCCCACGCTGCGCAACGCCTCGACGAACTCAACCAAATGCCCCGGAATGCCATGTGGCGCAAGCGGTTGCGGCGGACGCGGACGACGGACGGCCATCAGTTGAGCCTGAGCTCCCCGCTGGCCTTCACCTGATCGGACTGGTGTTTGAGCACCACGCCCAGGGTCGCCGCGATCAACTCGTCGTCGATCGTGTCCATGCCCAGCGCCAGCACCGTCCGGCCCCAGTCGATGGTCTCCGCCACCGAGGGCACCTTCTTGAGCTGCATGTCGCGCAGGACGCCGACGATCCGGACCAGCTCCTCGGCCAGCTTTTCCGGGAGCTCCGGTACCCGCGACAGCAGGATCCGCCGCTCCAGGTCGGGGTCGGGAAAGTCGATGTGCAGGAACAGGCATCGACGCTTGAGGGCCTCCGACAGCTCGCGGGTGGCGTTGGAGGTCAGCAGCACGAACGGCGTCCTGGTGGCGGTGATCGTCCCGAGTTCTGGCACGGTGACCGCGAAGTCGGACAGCACCTCCAGCAACAGACCCTCGATTTCGATGTCGGCCTTGTCGGTCTCGTCGATCAGCAGCACCGTCGGGTCGGTGCGGCGGATGGCGGTCAGCAGCGGGCGCTGCAGCAGGAACTCCTCGCTGAAGACGTCGGTCTTGGTTTGATCCCAGTCTTCGCCGGCGGTGCCGGCATTCGGACCGTGGCCGGACTGGATGCGCAGGATCTGCTTGGCGTGGTTCCACTCGTAGAGAGCGCGGGCCTCGTCGACGCCCTCGTAGCACTGCAGGCGCACCAGACCCGAGCCGGTGCACTCCGCGATCGCGCGGGCCAGTTCGGTCTTGCCGACCCCGGCGGGTCCCTCGACCAGCAGCGGCTTGCCGAGTCGGTCGGCGAGGAAAACCGCCGTGGCCGTTGCGGTGTCGGGCAGATAGCCGGTTTCGGCGAGCCGCGTGGCGACGTCGGCGATGTCGGTGAAGAGTGGGGCGGGGCGGGCGGGAACGCTCACGAAGGGTGTTCTCCTAGCTAGGACGGGCGGGTGTGGCCGTCTCCCCACACGATCCACTTGGTTGAGGTCAATTCTGACAGACCCATGGGGCCTCGGGCGTGCAGCTTCTGGGTCGAGATGCCGATCTCGGCACCGAAGCCGAACTGCTCACCGTCGGTGAACGCCGTCGAGGCGTTCACCATCACCGCGGCGGCGTCGATGCGTTCGGTGAACCGTTGCGCGGCAGCGAGATCGGTCGTGACGATGGCCTCGGTGTGGCCGGTTCCGTACTCGTCGACGTGGGCCACCGCCGCATCCACCCCGTCGACGACGGCGACGGCGATGTCCATCGAGAGGAACTCGGCGCGCAGCTCTTCCTCGCTCGGATCCAGGTGCACGGTGACGCCCGCGTCCTCCAGGGTGTTGACCAGCCTGGGCAATGCAGCGTCCGCGATGGCCGAGTCGATCAGCAGTGTCTCCGCGGCGTTGCAGACGCTGGGGCGACGGGTCTTGGAGTTCAGCAGGATTCGCTCGGCGACGTCCAGATCGGCCGCCTCGTGCACGAAGACGTGGCAGTTGCCGACGCCCGTCTCGATGGTGGGCACGGTGGCGTCGCGCACGACGGCGTCGATCAACCCCGCACCGCCGCGGGGGATCACCACGTCGACCAGCCCGCGGGCCTGGATCAGGTGCGTGACGCTCGCACGGTCGGCACTGGGCAGCAGCTGCACGGCGTCCTCGGACAATCCCTCACCGAGCAGCGCGGCTCGGAGCGCCTCGACCAGCGCCGCGTTGGATCGTGCCGCCGACGAGCTGCCGCGCAGCAACACCGCGTTTCCGGACTTGAGCGTCAGGCCGAACGCGTCGACGGTGACGTTGGGCCGGCCCTCGTAGACCATCCCGACGACCCCGAGGGGCACGCGCTGCTGACGGACCCGGAGTCCGTTGGCCAGGGTGCTCCCGCGCAGCACCTCGCCCACCGGATCGGGCAGGCCGGCCACCTGTCGCAGACCCGCCGCGATGCCGTCGACGCGCTGCGGGTCCAGCGCCAGTCGGTCGAGCATGGCGTCGGGCGTGCCCGCGGCCCGGGCGGCCTCGACGTCGGCGGCGTTGGCTGCCAAGATCTCGTGCACGTGGAACAGCACCGAGTCGGCGGCGGCGTGCAGAGCGCGATTCTTCGTCTCGGTGTTGAGCGTCGCGAGGACGCGGGCGGCGACGCGCGCCCGCCGGGCAGCGTCGTGAACCTGCTGTCGTAGATCCGTTGGAGGAGCCTCAACGCTCATTAGGCCAGCTTATCGACCTATCCCGCCGATCGCCCCGTTGGGGTTACGGTATCGATGTGGCGAGCGTGTGCGTGGTCGGCAGCGTGAACCTCGACCAGTCCTTCACCGTCAACGCGCTGCCCCATCCCGGCGAGACGGTCCTGGCTTCCTCGCTGACGTCGGCGCCGGGCGGCAAGGGCGGTAACCAGGCCGTGGCCGCTGCCCGCGCGGGTGCCGCCGTTCAACTGATCGCCGCGCTGGGTGACGACGCCGCGGCGGCACAGCTGCGCTCGCACCTCGGCAGCAACGGCGTCGGGCTGGACGGCATGGTGACCGTGCCCGGTCCGAGTGGAGCGGCCGCAATCGTCGTCGACGCCGACGCCGAGAACGTGATCGTGGTGGCGCCGGGAGCGAACGCGCACCTCTCCATGGCGTCGGCACGCGCCCGGCAGGTGGTCGCCGCCGCCGAGGTGGTGTTGATCCAACTGGAGATACCGGTCGACGTCGCGCTGGCGGCCGCTCGGGTCGCGAGGGAGGCGGGCGCGGTGGTGATGGTGAACGCGTCGCCCTCGGGTGCCGACCCCGCTGCGCTCGCCGCACTCGCCGACGTGGTCGACGTCGTCGTCGTGAACGAGATCGAGGCCGACCAATGGTGTTGGCCCGTCGACCATCTCGTCGTCACCCGGGGAGCGGCCGGCGTGCGCTACCGCAGCGGCGAGACCCACGTCGACGTGCCGGCCCTCTCCGTCGAACCGGTCGACACCACCGGCGCGGGCGACGTGTTCAGCGGAGTGCTCGCCGCCGAATGGCTCTCCGGACCGCAGCGTGCCCTGCGCCGGGCCTCTGCCGCGGGCGCGCTGGCCACCCTGACGGCGGGCGCAGGTGACTGCGCCCCGACCGCCGAGGCTATCGACGACGTACTCGAGGAGTGAGGAGAAGGCATGAGCATCAACGTGACTCAGACACCGCGCCCACCGGAGGGTGACTGGCTCGGAACACCGTTCCTGACGTTCGAGCGGCGGGGTCCCTTCGGCGTCGTGACGCTCGACCGGCCCACGGCGCGCAATGCGATGTCGCCGGCGATGTACTTCGGCATCGGGTATGCCGTCAACCACGTCGCCGCCGACGACGACCTCGCGGGGCTCGTCATCACCGGCACCGGTGACGTGTTCGCTCCCGGCGGTGACCTCGGCGGAGCGGGCGGGGACGACTGGATGGACTTCAGCGCGCTGCCCATGGAGGCGCTGCTGCCCTTCGACACCCTGCGCACCTCCAAGAAACCGGTCGTCTCCGCCGTCAATGGGCTGGCTCAGGGCGGCGGACTGCAGATCGCCATGTGCAGCGACATGGCGGTCGTCAGTGACCGCGCGACGTTCCGGGTGCCCGAGTTGTATCGCGGCATCGCCGATACGTACTACAGCCACATGCTCGCCCGGCTGATCGGGCCGGTGCGCACCCGCGACCTGATGTTCACCGGCCGCACCCTGTCCGCCGAGGAGGCCGTCGACTGGGGCATCGTGGCCCGGCTGGTGGCCCACGACGAGCTGATGAGCACGGCGTTCGAGGTGCTGGCGCAGTGCTGCCGCACCGCTCCCGCGGCGCGCGCCGTGGTCAAGTCCAGCCTGGACGGCTACCTCGGTCTGTTCGACCGGATCGGGATGACGTCGAGCCTGGGCGGTCCCGAGTCGATCGAGGGATTCATGGCGTTCAAGGAACGACGGTCACCGACATGGGTGCACCCCGACCTGCGGCTCGACGGGCGGCTGTAGTCAGTCCGTCGGGCGGTGCACGTCGTGCTTGACGGAAAGCGTCGTGCCGGCGTCGGCGTCCATCGAGTTTTGTTTCATCACGACGCGACTTCGGTTCGGCGACATGGCAACCGAGAGCACGTGGTGGCGAGCGCCTGCGGCGAACGCAACGCGATTGACCCGGATCAGTGGTGCGCCGATGGTGGTCCCGAGGAGCGACGCCGTTCGGGGGCCGGCCATTTCGGCCGTCATCTCGTGCTCGAGGTATTCGAGGTTCACCCCGGCGTCGGACATCAGCTGATACAGCGGAGCGTGCGCCAGCGTCGATTCGGTGACGACGTCGGCGAGGTCCGCGGGCAGCCACGCGTCGGTCATCATCAACGGTTCACCAGTCCGGCGCTCGCGGCGCACCCGAAGCACGTGCAGTGCGTCGTGCCGGTGATCCCATCGGACGCCCACCGCGGGTGGTACGGCCCTGATGCCCCACTCGATGACATCCACCTCGGTTTCGAACTGCACCTGCCGCATGTTGTCCAGATACGAACCACCGCCGGCGGTGTCGCTGGCCATGGGCGACTGCTGGGTCACGAACGACCCGACGCCGTGCCTGCGATCGATCAGACCGGCGTCGGCGAGGTCGGCGAGGGCACGGCGCACGGTGATTCGGGACACTCCGAACTGGTCACACAGGGTCTGCTCGCTGGGAAGCGCGTCGCCGGCAGCCAGTACTCCGCGGCCGATCTCGTCGTGGAGAACGAGGTAGAGCTGGCGGTGCAGCGGGACGCCGGCGTCCGCACTGACCAGGGCGGTGCCATCAGGCGGTCGATCCACGCCAGAGAGCTTTTCACACGACGAGCTCACAGGTAGGTCATCGCGAACCGAAACGCATGAACGTCAGGACTCGGGAATCTCCCGGTCGATCTCGTCGAGCCACACCCGTGCCGACATGTCCGACGGCGCACGCCAGTCGCCGCGCGGGGACAGGGCCCCTCCCGCGGACACCTTCGGCCCGTTGGGCAGCGCCGAGCGCTTGAACTGGCTGAACGAGTAGAACCGCTGCACGAACGTCTGCAGCCAGCGTCGGATCTCACTCAGCGAATACTCGGGCCGCTTGTCCAGCGGGTAGCCGGGCGGCCACTGACCGCCCTCGGCGTCGTGCCAGGCATGCCAGGCGAGGAAGGCTACCTTGGATGGCCGGAATCCGTAGCGCAGCACCTGAAAGAGCGAAAAATCTTGCAGCACATACGGTCCCACCTTGGCTTCGCTACTCTGGACTTCTTCGTCCTCCCCAGCAGGGACCAGTTCCGGAGTGATCTCGGTGTCGACCACCGACTGCAGCACGGCGTTGACGTCCGCCCCGAACTGGCCCGAGGAGATCACCCAGCGGATCAGATGCTGGATCAGCGTCTTGGGTACGCCACCGTTGACGTTGTAGTGCGACATCTGGTCACCGACGCCGTAGGTCGACCAGCCCAGCGCGAGTTCGGACAGGTCGCCGGTGCCAAGCACGATGCCGCCACGCTGGTTGGCCAGTCGGAACAGATAGTCGGTGCGCAATCCCGCCTGAACGTTCTCGAAGGTGACGTCGTACACCTTCTCACCTCGTGCGAACGGGTGCTCCATCTCGGTGAACATCCGCATCGCCGTGTCGCGAATGTCGATCTCCGCGAACGTCACCCCGAGTGCCTCACTGAGCGCGACGGCATTGCTCTTGGTGCGATCACCGGTGGCGTATCCGGGCAGCGTGAAGGCCAGGATGTCGCTGCGCGGGCGCTTCTCGCGGTCCATCGCACGGGCCGCCACGATCAGCGCGTGCGTCGAGTCCAAACCACCGGAGACGCCGATCACGATCTTCGGGTAGCTCAGCGCCCGCAGTCTTTGCTCCAGGCCCGACACCTGGATGTTGTAGGCCTCGTAGCAATCTCGTTGCAGCCGTTCGGGGTCCGACGGCACGAAGGGGAACCGCTCGACGGCGCGCCGCAGCCCGATGTCGCCGGTGGGCGGATCGACGGCGAAGCCGACGTAGCGAAAGCGGTCGGTCAGCCCGTGGTGGTGGCGTCGATTGTCGTCGAACGTGCCCATTCGCAGCCGCTCCGCGCGAAGCAGTTCGGTGTCGACGTCGGCGATGGACATCCGCTCACCCTTGGGGAAGCGCTCGGATTCGGCGAGCAGGACGCCGTTCTCGTAGATCATCGTCTGGCCGTCCCAGGCCAGGTCGGTGGTCGACTCACCTTCGCCTGCAGCGGCATAGACGTAGGCGGCCAGGCACCGCGAGGACGCCGACCGTGCCATCAGCTTGCGGTCATCGGCACGCCCGATCGTGATGGGGCTGCCGGACAGGTTCGCCAAGACGGTCGCCCCGGCCAGGGCGGCCTCGGCGCTGGGCGGCACCGGAACCCACATGTCCTCGCAGATCTCCACGTGCAGCACGAAACCCGGCAGATCGGTCGCCGAGAACAGCAGATCCGGTCCGAACGGCACGTCGGTGCCGCCCAGCCGGATCACGCCGCCGCTCTGATCGTCACCGGGCGCGATCTGACGACGCTCGTAGAACTCGCGGTAGGTCGGCAGGTACGACTTCGGCACCACGCCCAGCAGCGTTCCACGGTGAATCACCACCGCGGTGTTGTAGATGCGGTTGCGGTGGCGCAGCGGAGCACCGACCACCAGCACCGGCAACAGCTCGGCGGACGCCGCGACCAGCTCGTCGATGGCGTCGACGACCGCGTCGAGCAGCGCTTCCTGAAGCAGGATGTCCTCGATCGAGTATCCGCACAGCGTCAGCTCCGGGAACACCGCCAGTGCGACACCCTCGTCGTGGCATTCGCGGGCCATCCGCAGCACCGACGCCGCGTTCGCCTTCGGGTCGGCGAGCGCGGTGTGGTGGGTGCAGGCGGCGACCCGGACGAAGTCGTGCCGGTAAGCGGAGTAGAAGTCCACGCTGGCCATTGTTTCAGGCTGCTTTCAGGCGGACCACGGTCGGCCTACTCTGGACGGAGATGACTCCCTCCGAGGCCCCCGAACTGGTCAACGTGCTCGCGGGTCGGCGGATCGCCGTTCTGACGGGCGCCGGCATGTCGACCGACTCCGGCATCCCCGACTACCGCGGGCCGGACTCGCCGCCGAGCAACCCGATGACCATCCGTCAGTTCACGTCGGACCCGGCCTATCGGCAGCGGTATTGGGCGCGCAATCACGTCGGTTGGCGGCACATGGAGCAGACGCAGCCCAATGCGGGGCATCGTGCTCTGGCCGCCCTGGAACGCACCGGCGTCGTCACCGGACTGATCACCCAGAACGTGGATCTGCTGCACACCAAGGCCGGCAGTCGCGCGGTGGTGAATCTCCACGGCACCTACGCCGACGTCGTCTGTCTGGCGTGCGGCTTCACGCTGACCCGCGCCCGGCTTGCCGAGCAACTAGAGGCGCTCAACCCCGGCTTCGTCGAACGTGCCGAGGAAGTCGGCGGCATTGCGGTGGCGCCCGATGCCGACGCGATGATCGAGGACACCGCGTCGTTCCGCTACGTCGACTGCCCGCACTGCGGCGGGATGCTCAAGCCGGACATCGTCTACTTCGGCGAAAGCGTGCCGAAACCCCGTGTCGCGGAAGCCTTTTCGATGGTCGACGCCGCCGACGCCCTATTGGTCGCCGGCTCGTCGCTGACGGTCTTCTCGGGCCTGCGGTTCGTCCGGCATGCGGCGGCTCGCGGCATGCCGATCGCGATCGTCAACCGCGGAGTCACCCGCGGTGACCCGCTGGCGAGCGTCAAGCTCGACGCCGGCTGCTCGGAACTGCTGGTGCTGCTCGCCGACGAGCTCGCCCCGCTGCCCGTGCGTGTCAGAACGTGACCGGCAGCGAGCGCACGCCGTGGATGAAGTTGCCCGCGACGAAGGAGGGCTCGCCCGCCTCGATGCCCGGCAACTGCGTCAGCAGTTCGCCGAAGATCGCGCGCAGCTGGGCGCGGGCCACGTGCGCGCCGAGGCAGAAGTGTCGCCCACCGCCGCCGAATCCCAGGTGCGGGTTGGGCTTGCGGCTGAGGTCGAAGCGTTCGGGCGCCTCGAAGGCAGAGTCGTCGAAGTTGCCGGACGCATAGAACATGACGACCTTCTCCCCCGCGGCGATGTCCTGGTCGCCAAGGCGGCAGTCGACGGCGGCGGTCCGGCGGAACGTCATCACTGGGGTCGCCCACCGCACGAATTCCTCGACGGCGCCGGGGATTCGGTCGTCGAAGTCGGCCATCAGCCAGGCCCGCTGGTCGTTGAATGCGGTCAGCGCCGTGATCGCATGGCTGGCGGTCTGGCGCGTGGTGTCGTTGCCTGCGACGGCAAGCAAGACGAAGAAGGCGGCGATTTCGGCGTCGGTGAGGCGATCACCCTCCACCTCGGCCGCGACCAGCGCACTGATCAGGTCGTCACCAGGGTGCTCGCGCCGATCGGCGGCCAGCGCGCCGGCCACCTGGTGCAGGTACATCTGGCTTCCCATCAGCACCTCCAACGCGTTTCGGCCGTTCAGGTACTGCGGATCCCCCCAAGACACCATCGCGTCCGCGGCGTCCGCCACCTCGGCCCGCTCGGACTCGGGGATCCCGACCATGTCCGAGAGCGTGCGGATCGGCAGTTCCTTGGCGCACAGGTCGACGAAGTCGGCGCCGCTGCCCGCGTCGCGCAACTCACCCACGATGTGCCTCGCATTGGCCTTGATCGAATCCTCGATGCGACGGACCTGGCGTGGTGTGAACGCGGCGTGGACGACCTTGCGGATGGTGGTGTGCCGCGGTGGATCCATCGCCAGGAACGACTGCGATGCTTCGAGCAGTTCCGCGGGCACGTTCTCGAACAGGACGCCCTTGCCGGAGAGGAATGTCTCGCTGTCCTTGCTGACGGCCACGATGTCGGCATGCCGGGTGACAGCCCAGTAGCCGCGGTCCTCGGGATCGTGCATCAACGCATCCTCGACGGGCGGATGCCAGCTGACCGGCCTGCTGCGTCGAAGTTCGGCGAAGGAGCGCTCGCGATCGGCGGCTGTCGTCGACCAGAAAGCTCGGGACGAGAGGTCGATCGGGTCGTACGCACGTGACGAAGTGGGTGTGAGCGGCGACACAGTCATGCCGCTGACGATAAGTCTAGACAGCATGTCTAGTCAAGATGCCTAAGACTCGTCTACGCTGCCACCATGCCGTCGGTGACCAGGAGGCCGCAGGCCAAGCGGCAGGAGCGTCGCGAGCAGATCGAACGCCGCCTACTCGACGCCACCGAGCGCCTGATGGGTGACGGAGCCAGCTTCACCGAGCTCAGCGTCGACCGCTTGGCCAGCGAAGCCGGCATCTCCCGCGCCAGCTTCTACATCTACTTCGAGGACAAGGGCCATCTGCTGCGGCGGCTGGCGGCGCAGGTGTTCGACGATCTGGCCGCTGCGGGCGAGCGCTGGTGGAGCGTCTCCAGTCGCCGCAGCTCCGCCGACGCGCATGCCGCGATGACCGGGATCGTCGCCAGCTACCGCAGACATCAGCCACTGCTGGTCGCGCTGAACGAGATGGCCGGCTACGACGCTGCGGTGGGAGCCACCTACCGAGAGATCCTCGGCGGCATCGCCACGCGGCTCGCCGGTGTCATTCGAGACGGCCAGGACGACGGCGCCGTCCGACGCGCGCTGTCGGCGGACTTCGCCGCCAGCACACTGACCTGGATGGTGGAGCGAACCTGCCAGCAGAACCTTCCCGGCAATCCGGAGTCCCACGATCACGAAGTCGTCGCCACCCTCACGCAGCTGGTGTGGGGCGCGCTCTACCTCGAGGCGCCCGAGTAGACGGCGACCAGGTCGTCGGCGTGCACGGCTGGACGGCGCATGTCGGCGGGCAAGTCAGACGTCGAGCGGCCGACCATGGTGCCCAGTTCCGTTGCGTCATAAGCGACGACACCTCGAGCCACCACCGTGCCGTCCAGCCCGCGAAGCTCGACGACATCGCCGCCATGGAAGCGACCGGACACCTCGGTGATGCCCGCGGGCAGCAGCGAGCGGCGCTGGTCGACCACCGCGCGCACAGCGCCGTCGTCGAGCATCAACGCACCCGTCGACTCCGCGGCATACCTGACCCAGAACCGACGCGACGACATGCGTTCCGGTCGCGCCGCGAACACCGTTCCCACCGAGGCGTCCGCCAGGGCGGCGCTCGCGTCGGCGGCGGCGGCCAGCAGTACCGGCACTCCGGCATCGGCCGCCAACAGGGCCGACGACAGCTTGGAGGCCATGCCGCCGGTGCCCAGACTGCTGCCGCCGCCGGCGATGACGCCGTCGAGGTCGTCGGACCCGGCCACCTCGGAGATGTAGCGCGCGTTGCCCTTTCGGGGATCGGCATCGTACAGACCGTCGATGTCGGACAGCAGCACCAGCGCATCGGCCCCGACGAGGTGTGCCACCAGGGCCGACAACCGGTCGTTGTCACCGAACCGGATCTCGTTGGTGGCGACGGTGTCGTTCTCGTTGACGATCGCGACGGCGTGCAACGCCCGCAGCCGGTCCAGGGTGCGCTGAGCATTGGTGTGCTGCACGCGCATCGAGATGTCGTGGGCGCTCAGCAGGACCTGACCGACGGTGCGGTCGTAGCGGCCGAACGCCGCACTCCACGCGTTCACCAGCGCAACCTGGCCCACGCTGGCGGCGGCCTGCTTGGTGGCCAGGTCGGTGGGTCGGCGCGACAGCCCCAACGGTTCGATGCCCGCCGCGATCGCACCCGACGACACGATCACCACGTCCGAACCGGCCGTCATCCGCGCCTGGATCGCCTCGGCCAGCGCCGCGAGCCTGCTGGCGTCGAACACACCCTTCGGCGTGGTGAGCGCGGTGGTGCCGATCTTGACGACCACGCTGCGAGCCGTCCGGATGGCGTCGCGGTGGACGCTCACGACTCCTCGTCGCTTGCGACTCCCGAGTAGTCGCGACTCTCGCGTCGCTGCTTGCGGGCGATCTTGCGCTCGTCTGCCCGTACCCTGTCGTCCTGCTCGAGCCGCAGATCGGTGCCGCGACCCGACATCGTCACGTCGACGCCCGCGGGTGTCTGCGGCTCCCAGTCGAAGGTCATGTCACCGATCGTGACGGCGCAGCCGGGCGTGGCTCCGAGCTTCAGCAGCTCGTCTTCGACCCCGAGCCGCGCCAGCCGGTCGCCCAGGTAGCCGACCGCCTCGTCATTGGTGAAGTCGGTCTGGCCGATCCAGCGCTCCGGGCGGGTGCCGCGCACGACGAAGCCGCCGTCGCCATCGGGGGCGACGGTGAAGCCGCTCTCGTTGACCGGGATGGGCCGGATGACGGGTCGCCGCGGCGCGACGACCGGCTGTGCCGCGCGGTACGCCGCGACCATGTCCCACAGCGCAAAAGTCAACGGTCGCAAGCCATCTCGGGTGACAGTGGATACCTCGAACACCGGCCAGCCGTAACGCTGCGCGACTTCCTCGCGCACGAAGTCGGCCAGCTCACGCGCATCGGGCACGTCGATCTTGTTGAGCACGACCGCGCGCGGCCGCTCAGCGAGGTCACCGAGCGACGAATCACCCTGCAACGTCGGGGTGTACGCCGCCAACTCGGCTTCCAGCGCGTCGATGTCGGAGATGGGGTCGCGCCCCGGATCCATCGTCGCGCAGTCCACGACGTGCACCAGCACGGCACACCGCTCGATGTGACGGAGGAAGTCCAGACCGAGGCCCCGGCCGTCGGAGGCGCCGGGGATCAGACCGGGAACGTCGGCAACGGTGAAGGTGTGCTCGCCGGCGGACACCACCCCGAGGTTGGGCACCAACGTGGTGAACGGATAGTCGGCGATCTTGGGCTTGGCCGCCGAGATCACCGACACCAGCGACGACTTGCCCGCGGACGGGAAGCCCACCAGGCCGACGTCGGCGACCGTCTTCAGTTCCAGGGTGAGGTCGCGGGCCTTGCCCTTCTCACCCAGCAGGGCGAAACCGGGGGCACGGCGCGCGCGCGAGGACAGCGCCGCGTTGCCAAGACCGCCGCGTCCACCGGCGGCAGCTTCGAACCGAGTGCCAGCGCCGGTCAGATCGGCGAGGAGCCGGCCGTCCTCGTCGATGACGACGGTGCCGTCGGGTACGTGTAACTCGAGATCGTCGCCGTTGGCGCCATCACGGTTGTTGCCCATCCCCTGCTTGCCGGACGGCGCGTCGACGTGCGGATGGAAGTGGAAGTCCAGCAGAGTGTGCACCTGCGGGTCGACGACGAAGACGATGCTGCCGCCGTTGCCGCCATTGCCACCGTCGGGTCCGCCGAGGGGCTTGAACTTCTCGCGGTGCACCGAGGCACAGCCTCTACCGCCGTTGCCAGCCCGCGCGTGAATGACGACGCGGTCGACGAATCGGGGCATCGGAGGTCCTTTCCATGTCGAAATCTACGTTTTGCAGACCAAGTACGAGAGCCGAGGTCCACAACGTCGATCTCGACTTGGCGTTATGCCTCCGCGCGAACGGTGCGGACGATGTTGACCGTCTTGCGGCCGCGCTTCTCACCGAACTCCACGGCGCCGGGAGCGGTGGCGAACAGGGTGTCATCCCCGCCGCGACCGACGTTGACACCGGGGTGGAAGTGGGTGCCGCGTTGCCGCACGATGATCTCGCCCGCCTTGACGACCTGACCGCCGAACCGCTTCACGCCGAGGCGCTGTGAGTTGGAGTCACGACCGTTGCGGGAGCTGGAAGCGCCCTTCTTGTGTGCCATTAGTTCGCTCCCCTACTACTTGATTCCGGTGACTTTGACGACCGTCAGCTTCTGCCGGTGGCCCTGCCGCTTGTGGTAGCCGGTCTTGTTCTTGAACTTGTGGATGCGGATCTTCGGACCCTTGGTGTGCTCGAGCACCTCGGCGGTGACGGCGACCTTCTCCAGATCCTTCGCGGCCGTGGTGACGTTCGCGCCGTCGACGACCAGCGCCACCGGCAGGGAGACCGAGTCGCCGGCCTCGAGTTCCAGCTTCTCGACCTTGACTATGTCTCCGACCGCGACCTTGTACTGCTTGCCACCGGTCTTGACGATTGCGTACGTCGCCATGCGTCATCCTCTACTTCGCTTACGGGCGCGCGCCACCCGAGGGCTGCGCGCGTGGGTCTGGGGGTGCGGGGGTCATCAACCCCGCGTGTCGCGGGCTCAGTCGTTACGGAGCCTGCAGACAACTGTGCAAGGTTACGTGACCAGCGGGTAAAGAATCAAACCGCGATCCGCCCCATGGTGCGCAGGCTCACGAGACCGGCGGGCCTGCGGGACGAGCGGCGGCGCGGCGACGTCGCGGGCGGCCGGCGACCGCGACGGCGGGTTCGTCGTCCGCGTCGGGGTCATCACCGTCGGAGTCCTCGTCGGCGTCGTCCTCCAGGGAGTCGTCCTCGTCGTCATCGTCGTCCGAATCGTCCTCGTCTGAATCGTCGTCATCGTCATCGGAGTCGTCGTCATCGGAGTCGTCGTCGATGACGATCACCTCGATGTCGTCGTCATCCTCGTCGTCCTCGTCATCGTCGTCCTCATCCTCATCCTCGTCATCGTCGTCGAGGTCGTCGGAGTCGTCTTCGAGATCGTCGTCACTGTCCTCGTCGGTCTCGTCGACCTCGTCGGCCAGCACCTCCTCGACCGGCTCCGTTGCCGCCAGGTCCTCGGAGCCCTCGACGACCGCGTCCTCGGCGATCAAGCCGTCGGTGTTCTCGTCGTCCTCGTCTCGACCGGTGGCCGCAGCCATCGCCCGGAACATCGGATGCTCACCCGGGGTGTGCGACGGCACCTTGGCGACCTGCACCTCTTCCTCGGTGCGGCCACCCTTCTTTCCGCGCTTGCTGCGGCGGCCGGTGCCCGGTTCGTTCTTGCGGCCCGCGGTCGAGCCGGAGTCGACGGGGTCGTTGTGCAGCGTGATGCCACGCCCCGCGCAGTGCGTGCAGGTCGTGGAGAAGGCCTCGATCAGCCCGGTGCCCAACTTCTTCCGCGTCAGTTGCACCAGCCCCAGCGAGGTCACCTCGGACACCTGGTGGCGGGTGCGGTCGCGCGAGAGGGCCTCGGTCAAGCGGCGCAACACCAGGTCGCGGTTGGACTCGAGCACCATGTCGATGAAGTCGATGACGATGATGCCGCCGATGTCGCGCAACCGAAGCTGCCGAACGGTCTCCTCCGCGGCTTCGAGGTTGTTGCGCGTCACCGTCTGCTCCAGGTTGCCACCCGACCCGGTGAACTTGCCCGTGTTGACGTCGACGACGGTCATCGCCTCGGTGCGATCGATGACCAACGTGCCACCCGATGGCAGCCACACCTTGCGATCCATCGCCTTGGTCAGCTGCTCGTCGATGCGGTGCACCGCGAAGACGTCGGGTCCGTCCGATGCGGCCGGTTGGTACTTGCTCATGCGCGGCAGCAGTTCGGGCGCGACCGCCGTCACGTACTCGTTGATGGTGTTCCACGCCTCGTCGCCGGAGACGATCAGGCCGGTGAAGTCTTCGTTGAAGAGATCGCGGATGACCTTGACCAGCACGTCGGGCTCTTCGTAGAGCGCCATCGCTGCGCCGGCGGCCTTGGCGGTGATCTCCGCGCCCTTGGCCTGGATCTGGTTCCACCGCTCCTGCAACCGGTCGACGTCGGTGCGGATGTCATCTTCCTTCACGCCCTCGGAGGCCGTGCGGATGATCACGCCGGCGTCGGCGGGGACCACCTCCCGCAGAATCTCCTTCAGCCGCTGCCGTTCGGTGTCGGGCAGCTTGCGGCTGATCCCCGTCGACGAGGCGCCGGGCACGTAGACCAGGTACCGACCGGCCAAGGACACCTGCGTGGTCAGCCGCGCGCCCTTGTGTCCGACCGGATCCTTGCTGACCTGAACGACGACGTAGTCGCCGGGTTTGAGCGCCTGCTCGATCTTGCGGTTGGCGCCGCCGAGGCCGGCGGCCTCCCAGTTGACCTCGCCGGCGTAGAGCACGCCGTTGCGGCCGCGGCCGATGTCGACGAAGGCCGCCTCCATGGACGGCAGCACGTTCTGCACGATGCCGAGGTAGACGTTGCCGACGAGCGACGCCGAGGCGGCGCTGGTGACGAAGTGCTCGACCAGGACACCGTCCTCGAGCACGGCGATTTGCGTGTAGCGCGCACCCTCGTGCGGCGGCTCCGTGCGGACCTTGTCGCGGATCACCATCATCCGCTCGACGGCTTCGCGGCGGGCCAGGAACTCGGCCTCGCTCAGGATCGGTGGACGACGACGGCCGGCGTCGCGACCGTCGCGGCGGCGCTGACGCTTGGCCTCCAGGCGCGTCGAACCGGCGATGCCCTGGATCTCTCCGTCACCGGAGGACTTGTTCGAGGCCTTCGCCGCACGCGGCTGGCGCTCGTGCACGACCGTGTTCGGCGGGTCGTCGGCCGAGGTGGATTCGTCACCGTCGGAGTCACTGGCACCGCCGCCGGTCTTGCGGCGACGACGACGGCGCCGGCGCCGGTTGGCTCCGTCACCCCCAGCGCTGTCGTCGTCGGCACCCTCGTCGTCGGCATTCTCGTCGTCGGTGCCCTCGTCGGAACCCTCGTCGTCGGAACCCTCGTCGGAGTCCTGGTCGACGGCGTCGTCCTGCCCGTCACCGTCGTCGTCGGAGTTCTGCTCGCCGCGGCCACGACCACGGCCGCGGCGTCCCCGGCGGCGCCGCTTGTTCGCGGGGCGATCGCCCTGATCGTCGTCGGAGTCGCCCGACGCGTCCTCGTCGTCCTCGTCCTCGTCGTCGTCATCCACCTCGTCGTCGACGACGACCGGCTTGGGGGCGACGAAGGCGACGGGCTGCGGCGCCACGAACAGCGGCATGTACGCCGCGGGAGCGGCGCTCGCCGGAAGGGGCTCGGGCACCGGCGGTGGCTCGGGTTCCACCTCGAGCGCCTGCGCGGAGGCGGTGCCGCCCGGCGCGGCCGGCTCGACGAAGACGTCGATGGAATCGGTGTTCAGCTGCGGGGGTGAACCCTCGTCACGCTGCGCGTCTTCGGATAGCTCGAATGGGGCGGCAAAATCACGGTCAGCCACGTACTCTCCTCAAGCCCCCGGGCGCGTCGTACTGACGCGGCCACGCGAGGGCTTTCGCTATGGACCCGTGGAACTCTTCCCGGGCTTGTCATGGTCTCGCTCCGAGCAGTTCATGACGAACCCTCGGTGCCTGGCTGAATGACGACAGAACGCCGCGCCGCACTCGGAGGGTGTCCTAGGTGGTCGCGCTCGTCCAAGTCTTCATCCGGGTGTCCAGCTCCGTTATGAAGCAGGTCACCCTCGGCCAGTATCCCACATCGCGACGCCGTTTCCGACGAGGTGCCCCTTCAGGCCCTGCGGGCAGCTAACGGCCCGGGAACCACAACTCGATCTCGCGGACCGCCGAATCGGGCGAATCCGAGCCGTGGACGAGGTTGTCCTGGGTGACCAAGGCCAGATCACCGCGAATGGTGCCGGGCGCGGCCTTCTCGACCGGGTCGGTTCCGCCGGCGATCTGACGGAACGCCGCAACGGCCCGCGGACCCTCGACGATCACGGCCACGACGGGACCGGAGGTGATGAACTCGAGCAGTGACGGGAAGAACGGCTTGCCCTCGTGCTCGGCGTAGTGCTGCCGGGCCAGGTCCTCGCTGACGGTCTTGAGTTCGAGGGCCGCGATCGTCAGGCCCTTGCGTTCGATTCGGCCCAGAATCTCCCCCACGAGGAGGCGCTTCACGCCGTCGGGCTTGACCAGTACCAGCGTCCGCTCAGTCACGGCGAGGAAGCCTACCCGTCAGTAGGTGGTGTCTGCTGACCGGGCAGCAGGCCGCTGTCCTGGCGCCGCTTGACCTCGGCGCGCAGGTACGCGATGAGCAACCACACCGCCGCGAACACCACCCCGATGAAGCCGATCGCGGCATGGATCACCGCGCCACCGATCAACACCACTTGGACGGCCAGGTTGGCCTTGAGCGCCCATGGCCTACCCTGCACCCCGGCGAGCAGTATCAGGACGGCCGCCATTCCGAGTAGGAAGCCACCGCTGGTCCACCTCAGACCACCCTCGGAGTACGAAACCACCGGCAGCGCAAGGAGAACGACGATCGACTCGAGGATCAGCGTGCCCGCCATGACGCCACGGAAGCTCTTCCACGGATCGGGTCCCGCCGGCGGCGGTTCTAGGGGTTCGGTCATGACGGATCCCGTCCGAAGAGGGTGCGCGCGGCACCAGCGGTGACCACCGACCCGGTGATCACGATGCCGCTGCCGGAGAAACCATCGGGAAACGCGTCATCGTTCCCAGTGTCCTCGGCCAGCGCGGTCGCCGTCTCGATGGCGTCCGGCAGCGTCTGGGTTCTGATCACCCGGTCGGGTCCAAAGTGTTCCTCGGCACGCATCGCCAGGCCCTCGACGTCCATCGCGCGCGGTGAGCCGTTGTGGGTGACCACCACCTGGTCGAAGGCCGGCTCGAGGGCGGCCAAGATGCCGTCGACGTCCTTGTCGGCCATCACCGACACGACGCCGACCAGGTGGCGAAAGTCGAACTCGTCGGCCAGGGCCGCAGTGAGCGCCGACGCACCCGCCGGGTTGTGCGCCGCGTCGATGAACACCGTGGGCGCGCTGCGCATCCTTTCCAGGCGACCGGGGCTGGTGGCCGCGGCGAACCCCTCGCGAACCGCGCCGACGTCGAGTTGCCGCTCCGCTCCGGCGCCGAAGAACGCCTCGACGGCGGCGAGCGCGAGCAGGGCGTTGTGAGCCTGGTGCTCACCGTGCAGCGGGAGGAAGACCTCCGGGTAGACGCCGCCGAGACCCTGCAGTTCGAGCAGCTGCCCGCCGACGGCGACCTGGCGGCGCAGCACCGCGAACTCCGAGCCCTCGCGGGCCACCGCGGCGTCGGCTCGAATCGCTTCTGCCAGAATGACTTCCATCGCCTCGGGCACCTGTTGGCCGATGATGGCCACGGTGTCCACGCCGGTATCGAGGCCGTCGGGATCGTCTGGGCGCTTGACGATGATGCCGGCCTTCTCCGCGGCGATCTCGGCGATGGTGTCGCCCAGGTACTCGGTGTGGTCGATGCCGATCGGCGTGATGACCGCGACGGGAGCATCGACGACGTTGGTGGCGTCCCAGCGGCCGCCGAGGCCGACCTCGATCACCGCCACGTCGACCGGCGCGTCGGCGAACGCGGCGAACGCCATCGCCGTGACGACCTCGAACTTGCTCATTCGCGGGCCACCGGCGGCCTCGGACTGCTTGTCGACCAGCTCGACGAACGGTTCCAGTTCGCGGTACGTCTCGACGTAGCGTGCCGGCGTGATTGGCCGGCCGTCGATCGAAATGCGCTCGACGGCCGATTGCAGATGGGGGCTGGTGGTGCGCCCCGTGCGGCGATGCAGCGCGGTCAGGAGGGCGTCGATGATCCTGGCCACCGAGGTCTTCCCGTTGGTGCCTGCCACGTGAATGCACGGGTATGCCCGCTGCGGCGAGCCCAGTAGTTCCATCAGCGCCGAGATCCTCGCCGTGCTGGGCTCGATCTTCGTTTCGGGCCAGCGCTGATCGAGCAGGTGCTCCACCTGGAGCAGCGACGCGATCTCGTCGGGGGTCGGCTCGGGGCTTGGCTCCGGAGTGGGTTCGGTCACGACAGCGTCGCCAGGCGGGCCGTGATCCGCTCGACCTCTTCCCCGGCCACGTGCTGCCGGGTGCGAATCTTGTCGACGACGGCATCGGGCGCCTTGGCGAGGAACTCCTCGTTGCCCAGCTTCGCCGTCGTCTGAGCCAGATCCTTGTGCGCGGCGGCCAGATCCTTCTCCAGCCGGCGACGTTCGGCCGCCACGTCCACGGTGCCCGAGGTGTCGAGCTCGACGAGCACGGTGCCGCGCGAAAGCCTGACCTCCACCGCCGCCGACGGGGTGAAGCCGTCGGCCGGCTCGGTGAGCCACGCCAGCGCGGTGACGGAGCCGACCTGAGTGGTGAGATCGGCCTCGGTGATGCCGATCAGTCGCGCAGGCACCCGCTGCCTGTCGTTGAGGCCCTGGTCGCTGCGGAACCTCCGCACCTCGGTGACGAGCTTCTGCATGTCGGCGATGCGGCGACCGGCGGCCTCGTCGAGGGCGTATCCCGACGACTGCGGCCAGTCGGCGATCACCAGCGACTCCCGGCCGGTGAGCGTCGTCCACAGCGTCTCGGTGACGAAGGGCATCACCGGATGCAGCAGCTTCAAGAGGCTGTCGAGCACCGCAGCCAGGACGGCATTCGTCGGCCCGTCCGGTTCGTCGGCCAGCTGGACCTTGGCCAGCTCGAGGTACCAGTCGCAGAACTCGTCCCAGGCGAAGTGGTAGAGCGACTCGCACGCTCGGCTGAACTCGTAGCCGTCGAGCGCCGAATCCACCTCGGCGCGAACGGCTTCCAGCCTTCCCAGGATCCAGCGGTCGGCGTCGGTGAGACCGTCGGAGCTGGGCAACGGCGCGGGGGACGCGCCGTTCATCAACGCGAACCTGGTGGCGTTGAACAACTTGGTGGCGAAGTTTCGCGACGCGCGCGCCTGGTCCTCGCCGATCGACATGTCACCGCCGGGATTGGCGTTGCGCGCCAAAGTGAATCGCAGCGCATCGGCGCCGTAGGCGTCGACCCAGTCCAACGGGTCGATGCCGTTGCCCTTGGACTTGCTCATCTTGCGCCCGAACTCGTCCCGGATCAGCCCGTGCAGGAAGACGTTCTCGAAGGGCACCTGAGCGCCGCGGCTGCCGCCGGCGGTGATCGCGTCGTCATCGCCGACGAACGTGCCGAACATCATCATCCGCGCCACCCAGAAGAACAGGATGTCGTATCCGGTGACGAGAACGCTCGTGGGATAGAACTTCTCGAGCTCGGGCGTCCGGTCGGGCCAGCCCATCGTGGAGAACGGCCACAACGCCGACGAGAACCACGTGTCGAGGACGTCGGGGTCCTGCTCCCACCCCTCCGGCGGGGTCTCATCGGGACCGACGCAGACCTTCTCGCCGTTGGGCCCATGCCAGATGGGGATGCGATGGCCCCACCACAGCTGACGTGAGATACACCAGTCGTGCATGTCGTCGACCCAGGCGAACCATCGCGGCTCCAAGCTGGCGGGGTGAATGACGGTGTCGCCGTTGCGAACCGCGTCACCGGCGGCCTTGGCCAGCGTCTCCACCCGCACCCACCACTGCAGCGAGAGCCGCGGCTCGATGGGCTCTCCGCTGCGCTCGGAGTGGCCGACGCTGTGCAGGTACGGCCGCTTCTCCTCGACGATGCGCCCCTGCTCCGCGAGCGCCTCGCGCACCGCGACCCGCGCCTCGAAGCGGTCCATCCCGTCGAATCGCGTGCCGGTGCCCGCGATGCGTCCGCGAGTGTCCATGATCGACGGCATCGGCAGGCTGTGCCGGACGCCGATCTCGAAGTCGTTCGGGTCGTGCGCGGGCGTGACCTTGACTGCGCCCGTGCCGAATTCGGGGTCGACGTGGGCATCGGCAACGATGATGACCCGGGTGTCGAGGAACGGATGTGGAAGGGTCTGCCCGACCAGCGCCCGGTACCGCTCGTCGTCCGGGTGCACGGCGATCGCGGTGTCACCGAGCATCGTCTCGATGCGGGTCGTGGCCACCACCAGGTGCGGCTTCGCATCGTCCATGGACCCGTAGCGGAAGGAGACCAGTTCGCCCTCGACGTCGGAGTACTTGACCTCGAGGTCGGAGATCGCCGTCTCGAGCACCGGCGACCAGTTCACCAGCCGCTCCGCCTGGTAGATCAGGCCGGCGTCGTAGAGTCGCTTGAAGATCGTTCGCACGGCACGCGACAACCCGTCGTCCATGGTGAAGCGGTCACGGCTCCAGTCGACGCCGTCGCCGATGCGGCGCATCTGCGCCGCCAATGGTGCCGCCGGACTCGTGCTTCCACTCCCAGACCTTTTCGATGAAGAGCTCCCGGCCGAAGTCCTCCTTCGACTTGCCGTCGACGGCCAGCTGCTTCTCCACCACGCTCTGAGTCGCGATGCCCGCATGGTCCATGCCGGGAAGCCACAGCACCTCGTAGCCCTGCATCCGCTTGCGCCGGGTCAACGCGTCCATCAACGTGTGGTCGAGCGCATGCCCCATGTGCAGGCTGCCGGTCACGTTCGGTGGCGGAAGCACGATCGAGTAGGGCGGCTTGGCACTGGACGGGTCGGCCGTGAAGTAGCCCGCGTCGACCCAGCCCTGATACAGCTCGGTCTCTACCGCAGCCGGATCCCACGACTTGGGGAGGGACTGCGCCCCTGAATGTTCTGCGGATTGTGGGCTGACGGTCACCTCGACAGTCTAGGAACTACCGGCCGGCACACCTAAGAGCCCCCGCCACGCCGGGGTTTCCGGCTAGCGCTTGCCGCCCAGCAGGCCGCCCAGGATGTCCCCGAGGCCGCCGCCGCCCTTCGCGCCACCGAGCACACTGCCGATGATGCTGCCGAGTGGACTGTTCCCGCCGGTCGAGTTACCGCCACCGGCGGCGCCGGCGAGGATGCTCCCGAGGATGTCACCAAGGCCGCCACCACCCGCGGCCTGCGGCTGGGATGGCGCCGGCGCGGAACCCTTGGTGAGTTGCTTGCCGATGTAGGCGAGCACGATGGGCGTGAGGATCGGCAGCAGCCTCTTGATCAGGTCGCCGTTGCCTGCACCGCCGCCAGACAACGCGGCGGCAACCTGGCTGGTGTCGTTGCCGCCGAAGATCTTGGCGACCGCCTTGGATCCGTCCGCCTCATCGACCTGGTCGACGCTCACCCCGCCGTCGAGCAGACCGCTCGCGGCGTGGGTGCAGGCCGCATCGTGGATGTGCTCGGCGTGACCGGGATCCTGGGCGTTCTGTTGCAGCCCGCCGACGAGCAGCGGCACCAAGGTGTGAACGGCATCGGTCACCTCGCCTTCGTCGGCGCCGAGCTTGCGGGCGATGTCGTTCGTCGGAATCTGGTTGAAGAGCTCGTCGAGACCAGCCATGACCTTTGCCACCTTCGTCGTCACACGAGCACCCGCGCGATTGCGACCCTAGCCGCAACGACGTGGGCTCACAGTCGTTCGGTCGCCACCGTCACGCCCGCCGCGGGCAGCCGGGCCAGCAGCGCGTCGCCGAGTGAGGCCGCCGGTGTCAGCACGCCGCGGAGGTCGGAGAGCTGATCACGGTCGAACGCCAGCGCCAGCCCACATTCTCCAAGCAACACCGACGTGGCCTTGTAACCGGGGTCGCCCTGCTGCGCCATCGTCGCGCGGTACCGGGCACCGCTGGAGGTGGTGGTGTAGGTCTCGACCCGGTAGTGGCCGTTCTCCCGCGCCCGTTCACTGGGTCCGGTGCCGGGCTTGGGAAGCACCCGCTCGACCAGGCCGCGGGGCAGCTTGTCGAAGTACCGGCTGCCAAGGGCAAGGAAGCCGGCATTGGCGGCGGTGCCCAGCGCCGCGGCAACGGGCGCGACGACCGAGGACCCCACGCTCATGTTCTCCGCGTAGCGGAACGTGCGGCCGTAGGACCAGTCGAGCAATGCGTTGCTGCGCCGCACGATTCGCGCGTTCGTCGCGCCCATCACGAATGCTCCGGTCCAGATGCCGTCGAGCTCGGGGGCGATGTCGCGGCCCCGCCGCCACGGGGTGTCGGACTGGTGACCGAACTCTGGTTCGGCGCCACGGTCGGGGGTCAGCGTGTAGGGGTCGCTCATCGCGCGGCGCGCCTCGGGGTCGGTCGACGAGGTGTGCATGACCTCGACCATCGAGGCGGCGGTGCCACCCGAGACACCGCCCGCGAAACCGCGGAGGACGAAGTTGGTCTCCCCTAGCTCGCCCGCGCCATCCCCGTGGGCCCGCTTGTAGAGCGCGTAGACGGTGAGATCGGAAGGGACGGAATCAAATCCGCAGGAGTGCACGATCCTGGCCCCATTGTCGGCCGCCTCCTTGTGGAAGGTGTCGATGCTGTCGCGGATGAACATCGTCTCACCGGTGAGGTCCGCGTAGTCGGTGCCCGCGGCAGCGCAGGCCGCGACGACCGGCAAACCGTACTTCGTATACGGCCCCACCGTGGCGATGACCACCTGCGTGCGGGCGGCCATGTCGTTGAGCTGAGAAGGCTGGCCGGCCTCGGCCTCGATCAGCCCCCACGACTCGGCCGCGGCGCCGAGCGACTCGCGAACGTCGCGCAGCTTCGCCACCGACCTTCCGGCTAGGGCAACGCGGGCGGCGCCCCCGGCCGTGGCCAGGTACTGCGCCGTCAACTTGCCGACGAACCCGGTTGCCCCATAGAGCACGATGTCGAATTCACGCTGCGCTGCCGTCATGAATCCAAGCTACCGGTGAGTCATCCGAGCGTTTCGGGAACCTCGGCGTCCTCACCCAGCAGGTGCCGACCCAGGAACCCCAGCACCACCTGATACCAGACCTTGGCGTGCTGCGGCGCGAGCACCCAGTGCCCCTCGGTCGGGAAGTACAGGAACTGGTGAGGCCCGCTGCCGTCGTCGGCAGCGGGACGGCCGGACCGCGCGAGCAGATCGAACCACAGCCGCAGACCCTCGCCAATCGGGACCCGGTAGTCCTTGTCTCCGTGGATGACCAGCATCGGCGTGGTGATGTCGCCGACGCTGCGATGGGGCGAATTCCGCTCGGCCATCTCGGCCGTCATCTCCCTGGCCCACCAGTAGCCACCGTCGGTGGTCGGACCGAACTGGTCCAGGGCCCACAGGCTGGCGTGAGTCACGATGGCGTCGAAGCGGTCGGTGTGGCCGGCGATCCAGTTGGCCATGTAGCCACCGAACGAACCACCCATCGCCGCGGTCCGCGTCTCGTCGACCCCAGGGTGCCGCAGCCCCGCGTCGGTGGCCGCCATCAGATCGGTGTACGGGGCGAATCCCCATGCGCCCCAACCACGTTGGATGAACTCCTGGCCGTAGCCCGTCGATAGCGCCGGATCGGGCATCAGGACGGCGTATCCGCGCGCCGCCAGTAGCCACGGGTTCCAGCGCCAGTGCCAGGTGTTCCAGCTCGCGAGCGGACCGCCGTGAATCCACAGCACCAGCGGCGCCGGCTTCTCACCCTCGGGCAGGATCAGCCACGAACGCACCGGGGTGCCGTCGTCCGCGGCTGCGGTCACCTCGGTCAACCGGCCCGGTAGCGCGGGCATGTCCACGCTTGGTAGCTCCGTGATCGAGCCGTCACGATCGATCCGCACGGGATGCGGCTGCGCGGAGTACGAACTGCGCAACGCGTAGACCACACCGTCGGAGGCGGTGCAGACGTTGCCGTAGCTGAAGTCGTCGTCGGTCAGCCGGGTCACCGACGAGTCGTCGGGATCGACGACGAAGATCGGGCCACGGCCGTTGTCGTCGGCGGTGACGACGAGAGCCGACCCGTCCGTCGTCCACGCCACCGAGGTGGGCCACCGGTCCCAGTCGACGGCCACGTCACGGGCACTCTCACCGAACCTCAGGCAGGACAAGCCGATCCGGGGTGCCAGCTCGGGCGTCGAGTGCGCTTCGCGAACGAACGCGACCCGGGATCCGTCGGGCGAAATCGTCGGCGAGCCAAGGTCGGCATCCGGGTCGTCGGCGATCGTGCTGCGCTCACCGGTGGCGACGTCGATGCGCACCAGCGTCTGGCGCAGCGAGGCGCCGGTACCGGATACCGCCCACGACGCGACCAGGAACCGGCCGTCAGCGCTGACGGCCACTCCCCCTTCCCGCAGCGCCTGCCCCGGGTGCGCGGTCAGGTCACGCGGGCCGGCGACGTCGACCAGGTGGGTTTGGGCGGGGCCGATGTCTTCATCCCAGTAACGCACTGGATAACCGGTGTGGAGCACCGCCGAGATTTCGTTGTCCTTGCGGAGCGCACGCACGCGTTCGTCGTCGGTGATGCCCGTCGCCGACGGCATCAGCGAGGCGGTCACCAGGACGAGGTCCGCGGCGCGCGCGGTGTGGACCGCGTCGACCCCGCCGGGGAGCTCGAGGATCGACTCCGCCTCCCCGCCGGCGGCCGGAAGCCGCCACAACGAGGGCTTCGGGTCACCCTCGGTTCCCGGGACCTCCCGGGTGGCGACGAACAGCAGGTCCCCCGCGGCGGTGAACGCCGGGGACGCCTCGCCCTTGGCGCCGCGGGTGAGTCGTCGCGCGGGACGCTCACCGGCGACGTCGAGTTCCCACAGCGCGGTCACGAAGGCGGTCCGCTTGGCGTTCAGCTCGGCGACGGCGACCACCGCACGAGAACCGTTGGGCGACACGGTGAGTCCCGAGACCCGCGGCAGCGCCAGGAAGTCGTCGAGGTCGTCGAAGGGCGTCGCGCGCGCGGTCATGTTCCTCCGTGGGTTCGAAGCCACTGCACGGCGCGCTGGCGGTACGGGGCGAAGCCCTTGTAGACGGCGAGGTCGTCGGGCAGCTCGGCTAGCACCGCCGCGGTGCGCAGCCGCCAGGGTTCGACGGTGGCCAGGTCGCACAGCGGTAGCAGGTAGGTGCGGATCAGGAAGCAGATCGCGCCGGAGTCGGGCAACCTGATCAGGTGTTGCGTCTCCACCCGCAGGTGGATCAGCCGGCCGAACGCGTCGTCGTCGACGGAGGCCGCGAATTGCTGATCGGGCGCCCACTCGGGGTAGCGCTCGAGGGATAGGTCGAGGCGGCGTCCGACCGCCATCGACCAGTTGGTCCTGCGGTAGGCCTCGTTGGGTTGCAGTCGTGTGATGAAGTCTCGGGCGCGGGCGATGACGCCGCTCTCCCGCAGCCTCGGTACCGGGCCGTGGATGTCGAGGAACTCCATGCCGAGGTCGAACCCGAAGGACCAGGCGGCCGCGAACGTCACGACGCCGGCGTCGGCGAACAGGCCGCCATCGCGCTGGTCGAGCAGGACGATGTCCTCCTGTATTTGCCCGGCGATATAGGCCAGCGGTTCGGTCGGCAGGGTCGACTCGTCGCCATACACGAACCGTTGGCGTATCCCGAGCCGGGAGTTGCGCCACGACCAGGTGGTGCCGTCGTGGGAGAGGGACATCTCGTGCGGGTGGTCGGTGGCCAGTTCCCGCATGAGGGTGAGCATCGCGTCCCAGGCGGCGGGCCGCATGTGCGGCAGGACGGCATGGCGACTCGGGTCGGCCGCCAGGATCGAGGCGCGTTCGGTCAGCTCGCTCTCGTACTCGCCGTCGATGTCGACGGTCCGATGGCCCCACCGGCCGGTCGCAGTCGGCACCACGGTGCCGGCCGGCGCGAGTTTGGTGCCGTATCGGTAGGTGTCGGCCGCGAACGGAAAGGGGAAGGCGCTCAGCCGTTCCGGTGACATCGCGGTCATGGCAGCCCTCCGGTCACAGCGCCAGCTCCAGGCGATGTCCGACCGCCCGAGAGACGCAGCACATCAGCGACGTACCGGCGGCGCGCTCGCGCTCGGTGAGGTACAGGTCCCGATGGAGTATCTCGCCTGCGGTCACGGTGATCCGGCATTCTCCGCACACCCCGCGCCGGCAGAGGTTGGGCACCTCGTGGCCGCGGGCCTGCAATGCCGCAAGAAGCGAGACGCCGGAGGCGACGGTGAACGTGTCCCCGGTCGTACCGAGGCGCACCTCGAACGGCCGGCCGGGATCGAAGGCGGCCGTTCCGAAGTGCTCGACGTGCACCCGGCTCGACGGCCAGCCCAGTTGCGCTGCCGACGAGGTGACGTCGGCCATGAATTGCGTTGGGCCACAGACGTATAGGTGGGTGCCGATCGGCTGGCGGCTCAGCGCACGAGGCAGCGCCGCGCCGAACGACGTGCGGTCGGTGAAGGTGGCGACGTGGGGAGTGAGGGCCGTGATCTCCTCGACGTGGGCACCGCGTCCCGCGCGATGGACGTAGAGCAGTTCGGCCTCGCCTCCCCACCGGCGCGCGCTGCGCAGGTGCGACAGCATCGGCGTGATCCCGATGCCCGCTGCCACCAAGAGGTGTCGCGTCGCCCGCAGCGCGGGAGGGAACGCGCTCCGCGGGGGCCGGGCGTCGAGGGTGTCGCCGACCCGGACGTCGCGGTGTATCCATTGCGATCCGCCGGCGCCGTCGGGACACCGCAGTACCGAGATGGCGTAGGTGACCGGTGCCAGGCCGTCACCAACGAGCGAGTAGGCGTTGATGACCGGCCCGCACTCGACGACGAGGTGACTGCCAGGGGTGAACGACGGCAAGGCGCCCCCGTCGGTGCCGGTCAGGGTCAGGGTTCGGATGTCGGCGATGCGGTCGTCGATGGCGACCACCACCAGGGGCAGCCGCGTCACGACAGAACTCCGAGATAGGCGCCGATCCGGCGCGACACGTGGGCCTGGACGGCGAGCCGCCGGCCGCAGCCCTCGCATGCGACGGTGCCGCCCAGCTTCACCGCAGCCCGGGTCACTGCGCGACAGTGCGCGCAGTGCACGTCGCGATGTGCGACATCGGTGGTCGCCACGGTGATTTCGTCGTCGCCGACGGCGTTCTCGATGGCGTGCGCCCGCAGGCGCAGGCAGGCATCGGCCGGCCCGGCGAGCATCAGCCGCCATCCGACGAGGGCGGTGGTCAGGTCTCTGGTGACCGCGTCGCGCGCCGCCGCGTCGTCGGCGACGAGGTGGAGCCGGGGTGCGGCACCGGGGTGACTGGCCCGGATCTGCGCGACCCACTCGGCGGCGATGTCGGCAGCCTCGCCCGGTTCCCCGCTCGCGCCGAGGAAGGCGACCACCGTCCAGTACCGGCCGGACAGGTCGGCATCCGCCCGGCGCGGCTCGACGGCCCACGGCGGGACGCTGGTGAACTCGAATGCGGGCGTCATGAGGATCCTCCCCGAGGAAACCACAGAACGGTGTCAGGGGTGTGAAGCCCGTGCCCCTCGTCCCACGAGGGCGACCGCACCGGCGCCCGCCAGCGAGATCGCGGACGACACCAGCACTGCGACGTTCCAGCCGGCGGCCAGATCGTTGCCGACGTGGGTGGCGATGACCACGAACAGCGTGATGCCGACCGCTGCGCCGAAGTACCGGGCCGTGTTGTTGGCGCCACTGCCCATTGCCGCGCGGTCGGGCCCGACGCTGGCGACCGCCTCGCGCCCGAGCAGCGCGTTGAGCAGGCCCGTCGACACCCCGGCCAGGAACAGCGACGGCACCAGGCGCCACGGACTGGACTCGGCGCTCAGGCCGTAGCCGAGCGCCTGGCCTACCGCCACGATGACCAGGTTGACGGCCAGCGGCGTGGGTCCGTGCATGGGACGGCGGATGTGGCGCGACAGGTAAGCCGTGGCGACGCTGGTACCGGACCAGACGACGACCAACAGGCTCGCCGGCCACAGCCCGGCGTTCAGCCCGGCTTGCGCCAGCGTCGGAACGAAGGACACCGTCGCGATGATGCCGGCGCCCACGGTCAAGGAGCCGATCGTCGCTGCCGTGAACCGCCCGTGCCGAAGCAGCTTTGGGTCGACGAGCGGATTGCGCACCCGCGATTCGATGACGGCGAAGGCGAGCAATGCGAGCACCCCGACCGAGACGAGGACCACGGATGTCAGGTGGATGCCGTCACGCCCGAGAGTCAGCGCGCACACCAGCGTGATCATCGCCGTCGCGAACAGCGCCAGACCCGCGACGTCGAGCCGACGCCGGATGGCCGCCCGGGACTCACCAATGCGAGAGATGCTCGGCCACAACAGGATCAGCGCGACGAGTACCACCCCGACATAGGGCCCGCGCCACTTCGCCGCACCGACTGCCGCGGACGCCACTGCGCCGACGGTGATGCCGACGCCGACGCTGGTGCCCCACACCGCCGTGGCATGGGTGCGACGTCGAGGATCGGTGAAGTCATTGGCCAGGATCGCCAGACCGCAGGCCAGCACCGCCGCCCCGCCCGCACCTTCGACGACGCGCCCGGCGACGAACCCAATGGGTTCCCACGCAACCGAGCACCCGAGCGCACCAACGGCCAGGGCGATCAGACCGGCCACGTATACCCGTCGCCGTCCGACGTTGTCACCGACGACGCCTGCGGCCAGCAATCCCGCCGCCAGGCCCACGGACATCGAACTGAGCAACCACGCCCTGGCGCCCGCGTCGGCGCCGAGGCCAACGGCCGTCGCCGAGAGCGTCGCCATGGGGGTGACGTAGGTGACCAGGACCAGTGCCGTGCCCGCGGCGATCGGCATCAGCGACCTGATTGCCGGTTTGATTTTCAAACTCACTCCTGGCACGCTAACACCATGTCCACCCAGCCGCTCGCCGATCTGGCGGGTCGGCCGTGCCCGATCGCCGCTGCCATGGAGGTCGTCGGCGAGAGGTGGGCACTGCTCGTGATCCGCGAGATCGCCCTCGGGGCACACCGATTCAGCGCCATCGTCGCGGGCACCGGCGCCCCACGCGACCGGATCGCCGCCCGACTGAAGACGTTGGAGGCCGCCGGCGTGATCGCCAGGACCACCTATCAGGACCACCCTCCGCGGCACGAGTACGGGCTGACCGAAGCCGGCCGCGACCTGCTTCCCGTCTTGGACGCGCTGCTGGAGTGGGGCGCCCACCACGCCGTGGCCGCCGACGATCCGCTTCGGCCGAGCCGGTACCGCCGTTTCGTTCGGTCCGGGGAGACCCGGTGACCGACCGCGAGGGGTGGGGCGAACCGCGCTCCAAGGTGGTCGCCTGGCACGACCCGTCGCCGACCACCGCCGCCGGGCTGTCCATGCCGGGTATCGACTATCTGAGGGCCATGGTCGACGGCACGCTACCGCCCCCGCCGATCTCGGGACTGATGGCGTTCACCATGGCGTCGGCCGAACCGGGTCGAGTCGTATTCACCTGCGACCCAGACGAATCCGCGTACAACCCGATCGGTGCCGTGCACGGCGGGCTCGTCTGCACCCTGTTGGACTCCGTGGCCGGGTGCGCGTTGCACAGCACCCTGCCGCAGGGCAAGGGGTACACGTCGATCGAGATCAAGGTGAGCTACCTCAAGGGCGTCCGGGCCTCGAGCGGAACGCTGACGGCCACCGGCACCGTGGTGAAGGCCGGGGCGCGGGTCGGCTTCACCGAGGGCGTCGTGACCGATGCGTCCGGTGCGATCGTCGCGACCGCATCGAGCACCCTGCTGGTGTTCGACCTCTGACCCTGCGACGCTGCTCCGTCCGGCCGTTACCGTCAGGGACGTGAGTCAACGCTTCCTCGTCGTCGGCGGGGGCATCGCCGGACTGGCGACCGCAGTGGCGTTGCAACGGCGCGGCTACCAGACGTCGGTACTCGAGCAGCGCGCCCACACCTCGCCGGGTGCGGCCATCAGCATCTGGCCCAACGCGTTGGCCGCCCTCGACCAACTCGGTCTCGGCGATGCGGTCCGCGAGTCGGGCGGTCGGGTTTCGGCGGGCGCCATGCGCTGGTCCGATGGATCGTGGCTGCACCGGCCCGCGCGGGACCGGATCGTCAGCGCGCTCGGCGAACCTCTGGTCGTGGTGCGGCGATCGGTGTTGACCGACGTGTTGACCGACGCTCTGGAGCTGGGAACCGTCGAATCCGGCGTGGCGGCCCGCGAGGTCACCGTCATCGCCTCGGGCGTGCGGGTGACGTCGTCGGACGGCACGACCCGAAAGGCCACGGCGTTGATCGGCGCCGACGGCGTGGGCTCGATGGTGGCCCAGCACCTCAACGGGGCACTCCACCGCCGCTACACCGGCTACACCGCCTGGCGCGCAATCGCGCACTGTTCACTGGACCCCGACCTCGCCGGCGAGACGGTCGGCACCGGCACCCAGTTCGGACACGTCCCGCTGGGGGCGGGCCACACCTACTGGTTCGGCACCGAGCGTCGGCCCGAGGGCAGCGCCTCTCCTGGGGACGAGCTGACCTATCTGCGCTCGAAGTACGCCGGGTGGGCGGAGCCCATTCCCGCCCTCCTCGACGCGACGAACCGGGCCGACGTGATCCGCACCGACCTCTACGATCGCCAACGGGCCCGGCTTTGGTCGCGCGGTCCCGTCGTCCTGGTCGGCGACGCCGCGCATCCGATGCGTCCGCACCTCGGCCAGGGTGGTTGCCAGGGGTTGGAGGACGCCGCCGCGCTGGCCCACTGTGTAGACGCCCTCGGTGACGTCCCCGAGGCCTTCGCCCGCTTCGTCGCCGACCGGCGGCCGCGGACCCGCGCGTTGGCGTGGGAGGCGCAGATGATCGGTCGGGTCGTCAACGCGCGGCCCGCGGTGCTCGGCGCGGTGGCCATCCGAGCGTCGGCCCGGGTGCCGGAGACCGTTCTGATGCGCCACCTGGCGTCCGTGGCCGGGCGCGCGGCGTTCGTCCTCCCGGACGTTCCCTGACCGCGAGTTGGGCGGATGGTCAGCGCAGCGCACCCAGCGGGTTGAGCAGGGCCGTGCACATCTGGCGGAAGTTCACGAAACCCAGGAGGCCGTTCGTGGGCATCGACTGGCACCCGGCCGCTGCCGGGGCGGTCGGGCCGGTCGAGCCGGTCGGGCCGGTCGGGCCGGTCGGGGCATTCCACACGGCCGGTGTCGCGCCGCGGGCGCCGCACTTCGGCCACGCGCCGGGTCCCTGGCTTGCGAGGACGTTCTCGGCCACCCGAATCTGTTCGGCTCGCGAGGCCGTGGCGGGAGATCCGACGCCGCCGTTGGCCGCCCAGGTCGCCGGCTTGAACTGCAGTCCGCCGTAGGTGCCGTTGCCCGTGCTGGCCCAGTTCCCGCCGGACTCGCACTGTGCGACCGCATCCCAGTTCATGGAGTCGGCGTGGGCGGTGCCTGCCGACATTCCGGTCGACGTGGCCATCGCCACGATCGCGAGGGCGCCGGCGAACAAGGCGAGCTTCACCGCTGTGACGACTGCTCTGCCGAAATCCTGGATCAACATGTGCGGTCCTTCCCCGACCGTTGGACACGAGGACCGCTGGGTGATGCGAGGAGCGTTATTGACGCGGTCAAACAGTAATTCGTGTGACCGATCTCACGCGTTACAGAAGCGACGGAAGTTCTTTACCGAGACGTGACGGAACGTCGGGAAAGCTGAGGTAGAAGGGGTCAAAGTGAGAAGCGGCGCCGGGCATGTCGCCAGGCGCCGCCTCCGTCGACCATGGGAGGCGCCGCCTCCGTCGACCATGGGAGGCGCCGCCTCCGTCGACCATGGGTCTAGCCGCGCCGACCGCAGACCGGCCAGGCGCCGATGCCTTGGCTCTTCAGCACGTTGTTCGCGACTCGGATCTGCTCCTCCTTGCTGGCTTGGTGCGGCGAGCCGCTACCGCCGTTGGCGTGCCACGTCCCCAAGGTGAACTGGAGGCCGCCGTAGTAGCCGTTCCCCGTGGCGGTGGACCAGTTACCGCCGGACTCGCAGGCAGCGATGGCGTCCCAGTTCACCCCAGCGTCCGCATTCGCGGTACCGGCGCCAAGCACCATCGGGGCCACGGCGAGCGCCCCGGCGATGGTGGCCAGCCCAAGCGTCGTGCGGATGTTCGTCAATGTCGATCCTTTCGCCAAGCGCGCGCCAAGGACGCCCGCGGATACGCGGGCGTCAATGCCTGTCGGACAGGCGAGAGGATGTGGGTCGTGCCGTCTCGGTCGGGCACGACAGTGGGCGGCTAGACATGCCACGCCGAGCGACACGCCCAGCGGCAGCCATGGCACCGGTGTCCGGGCCGTCGGCCGCCCCACTCACACGCAGGTTCGTGGTTGTGAAATTGTTTGCTCCGTTGAGGAGACATCTGGAAGGTACAAACGATTCGGCGGGAAAGCGAAACGTGAGGCCTGCCGTATCACCGTTTGATAACGAACCGATCACGACCGCACCCCACCCCGTCGGTGCAGGTCACGGCCATGATCGCGAGGCGGTGCAAGGTCGCGGCCGAGCGTCCTGGTCGTGACCCAAATCACGGCTTCGGTGTGACGTACGGCACGCCGCTGCCGTCACACTGGTCACACCTCCATCGCAGAAGGACTCAGTACCAGCACTTTTCGCACTCAATTCACACCGCGGTCCAAGAACTTCGCTGCTCCAGCTCGACACTTCGCCAGTGGCGTCGACACGAAATACGCGTTGCACCAACGTTTCTGGCTAGCACACGGAATCGGATACTCGGTGATCAGCGTCGAGAGACACTTCGGTTGAACGCCGTAACGCTCTGATAGTAAGCGTATTTGGCGCCTTGGACGTTCATCGAGATGCCGTCAGAGCGTCGCGCTAGCTATCTCCGCCCGAAGACCGAATGCCGTGGCCACCCACCGAAGAAGTCACAACGGAACGAATGGCACGGCGAAAGCGAATGTGCTGCTACGACTTTGATCGGTCGCGATTGGCGTTGAAGATCGTAAACCGCTGCGCGACATGCTTATTGGTTTGATTCATCGGCGCGAATGGTCATGGCGGTGATTCTCGCCGCATGCGAAAGGTACGTCATTTCCGTGCAATTCCGTCACCCAAAGTGCGCCATTGGTCGTCGACGTGACAATTGGACGGTCGTTCCCGACATAATTGCCAGTTTGCTGAGCGCTCAGCGCAGGTCGGCGGGCGCATTCACGTTGGTCAGCGAGTGTTGTTCCGGCATGATCACTCGCTGCGTGTCGACGGCATCCACGAGAGCACGCATGCTCCGTTCGCCGGACGCCACCAAGTGCTCCGCGCGTGGCGCCAAGTCGGTCCGGTACACGCCGGCGAGATAGTGGTTACGCCCGTCCCACGGGAGCACGACGTCCACTCCCAACCGCACCGACGGGCCGACCAGTTCGTCGATCAACTCGACCGTGAGGTGCGGCATGTCGACGGCGCAGATGAAGGCGCGTTCCATTCCGGCGTCGGCAGCGGCACGCAGGCCGCGCGCCGTCGCCAGCAGCGGACCGACACCGCGGACGTCGTCACGCAACACCTCGGCGTCGAGGAATGGCAGCGGTTGACCAGGGGCCGCCACCACGAAGATCGGTGCACACCGTCCGGCCAGCGTGCCGACCACGTGCTCGACGAAGGTGCGGCCGTCCAGCTCGAGGGTCGCCTTGTCCCGGCCCATGCGTCGGGAAGCGCCGCCGGCCAGGACGATGCCTGCGAGCGGAGCGAGCGATCCAGCTTCGGCGAGCGGAGCGAGCGATCCAGCTTCGGCGAGCGGAGCGAGCTGAGCAGGGTTGTTCTCGACGACCTCGCTGCTATTCGACGTTCCAGGTGTCCTTGCCACGAAGCAAGGATTGCAGAGCGGAGGTGTCGTGCGGCTTGGAATCCATCGCAGAGGTGACCTGATTGCGGGCCATCTCGTCGTACGTCGGCCGGTTCACCTGACGGAAGATGCCCATCACGGTGTGCTCGAGGTTCTGCTCGCTCAGCCGGGACAGCGCGAACGCGTACGCCGGATCGTGGACGGTGGCGTCGTGCACCACGATCTCGTCGACCGAGACGTCGGCGGTCTTGGCGACCTCCAGCCCGAAGCCCGACTTCACGACGCAGTACTCGCCGTCGGCTCCGAACGTGATCGGCTGTCCGTGCGACACGTTGATCAGCCGTTCCTCGGCACCTTCCTTGCGGAGGGCGTCGAAGGAGCCGTCGTTGAAGATCGGGCAGTCCTGCATGATCTCGACCAGGGCAGCGCCGCGATGGGCGGCAGCGGCCCGCAGGACCTCGGTCAGGCCCTTCTTGTCCGAGTCGAGCGCGCGACCGACGAACGACGCTTCGGCGCCGAGGGCCAGCGACACGGGGTTGAACGGGTAATCCAGCGATCCCATGGGCGTCGACTTGGTGACCTTGCCGACCTCGGAGGTCGGCGAGTACTGGCCCTTGGTCAGACCGTAGATGCGGTTGTTGAACAGCAGGATCGTGATGTTGACGTTCCTGCGCAGCGCGTGGATGAGGTGATTGCCGCCGATGGACAGGGCATCGCCGTCACCGGTCACGACCCACACCGACAGGTCGTCGCGTGCCAGCGCCAGGCCGGTGGCGAAGGTCGGAGCACGGCCGTGGATCGAGTGCAGACCGTAGGTCTCGAGGTAGTACGGGAAGCGGCTGGAGCAGCCGATGCCGCTGACGAACACCATGTTCTCGCGCTTGAGCCCGAGTTCGGGCAGGAAGCTCCGGATGGTGTTGAGGATGACGTAGTCACCGCAGCCGGGGCACCAACGAACCTCCTGGTCGCTGGCGAAGTCCTTCGCCTTCTGCGGTTCGTCGGTCGTCGGCACACCACTGGTCTTGGTGAGAGCCGTCAGCCCGAGGTCCGATCCGATCAAGTCCGTCATAGCGCGATCCCGCTTCGCTTCTCGCTCGTCATGCTTCCGCTCCTATGCCCGTCTCCACGGTAGCTGCTGCCAACCGGGCGAACTTGGCCTTGTCACTTTCCTTGTCCCGCAACGTTCCATCGAGGGCCGAGTCGATGATGCCCTCCACTTCCTCGGCGAGGAACGCCATGCCCTCCACCTTCGTCACCGACTGAATGTCGACGAGGAACTTCCCCCGCAGCAGCAGGGCGAGCTGACCCATGTTCATCTCCGGAACCACGACGTGTCGGTAGCTGCGCAGCACGTCCCCGACATTGGCGGGCATCGGGTTGAGGTGCCGCAGTTGGGCGTGGGCGACCTTGATGCCCTTGCGCCTCGCTCGACGGCAGGCCTCGCCGATGGGTCCGTACGAGCTACCCCAGCCCACGATCAGCAGTTCCGCGTCGCCGCTCGGATCGTGGACGACCAGATCGGGAACGGTGATGCCGTCGATCTTGGCCTGGCGCAGCCGGACCATCAGGTCGTGGTTCTTGGGCTCGTAGGAGATGTTGCCCGATCCGTTGGCCGACTCGAGCCCGCCGATGCGGTGTTCGAGGCCGGGCGTGCCAGGCACGGCGAACTGCCGGGCGAGGGTCTCGGGGTCGCGGGCGTACGGCTGGAAGGGTTCGTCCGGCTTGGCGAACGTGTGTTCGATCGGTGCGAACGTAGACGAGTCGGTGACGTCGGGGATGCGCCACGGTTCGGATCCGTTGGCGATCGCACCGTCGGACAGCAGGATCACCGGCGTGCGGTAGGTCAGTGCGATCCGCGCGGCCTCGACGGCGATCTCGAAGCAGTCCGACGGCGACTGCGGTGCGAGTACCGCGACCGGGGATTCGCCGTTGCGGCCGTAGAGCGCCTGCATCAGGTCGGCCTGCTCGGTCTTGGTCGGCAGGCCGGTCGAGGGACCGCCTCGTTGAACGTCCACCACCAGGAGCGGGAGTTCGGCCATCACGCCGAGGCCGATTGCCTCGGACTTGAGTGCCACACCCGGGCCCGAGGTGCTGGTGACGCCCAGCGCGCCGCCGTAGGACGCCCCGAGTGCGGCACCGATGCCGGCGATCTCGTCCTCCGCCTGGAAGGTGAGGACGTTGAAGTTCTTGTGCTTGGACAGCTCGTGCAGGATGTCCGACGCCGGCGTGATCGGGTAGCTACCCAGCATCACCTGGGTGTTGGCCAGCTGGCCGGCCACCACGATGCCGTACGCCAGCGCGGTATTACCCGAAATCTGGCGGTATTCACCGGCCTTGAGCTTGGCGGGCGATACCTCGTAGGTGGTGGCGAACGCCTCGGTGGTCTCGCCGAAGTACCAGCCGGCCTTGAGCGCGAGCACGTTGGCCTCGGCGATCTCGGGCTTGCGGGCGAACTTCTCGCGGATGAACGCTTCGCTGGCTTCGAGTTCGCGGTTGTACATCCACGACAGCAGTCCCAGCGCGAACATGTTCTTGGCCCGGGAACCGTCCTTCTTCGACGCGCCGATCTGCTCGACCGCACCCAGGGTCAGTGTCGTCATCGGGACGGCCTGCACGACGTAGTCGGACAGTTCGTCGCTCTCGAGCGGGTTGGTCTCGTAGCCGACCTTGGCGAGGTTGCGCTTGGTGAACTCGTCGGAGTTGGCGATCACCAGGCCGCCGTGGGGCAAGTCGCCGACGTTGGCCTTCAGCGCGGCCGGGTTCATCGCGACGAGTACGTCGGGACGGTCGCCGGCGGTCAGGATGTCGAAGTCGGCGATCTGGATCTGGAATGACGAGACGCCGGGCAGCGTGCCCTGTGGTGCGCGGATCTCGGCCGGGTAATTCGGCTGTGTCGCAAGGTCATTGCCGAAGAGGGCGGCCTCGGTGGTGAACCTGTCACCCGTCAGCTGCATGCCGTCGCCGGAGTCACCCGCAAATCGGATGACGACCTTCTCGAGCTTCTGCCGAGAGGAGGAGTTCGTACCGGCTTCGCTGCCGCTCAACGTCACGACCTCCGCCTTTCTCACGTCACGAGGTTGACGTGATCCGGGTCGCTGATGGGGGCCGTTCGAGCGTCCGCGCCGCCGGGTTGACGTCAACCTCTTCTTATCTGTCACTGGCAGTACCGATTATTGCACTGCCCTTAGGCTGGCCTATGCCGCGGCGCGGCGTGTCCCGCCCGACGGCCCCCCGGAAAAGTGCTGATCAGCGGCGTGCCAATGCACGTCGAGCACTCTATTTGTGGTCTTCATCACTCGAAGTGGTCCGCAAATTCTAAGAATTGGGCTACTCGCCAGTAGCCCTTCGCTAGTGGGCCGCGGTACTAGTTGACGCCTGTCGAGTGCTAGGTCTGGGCCCGCGTCGACACGTGCTTCGACGACGGGATGCGCACTCGCTTGTCGAGCTGGCGGGCGACAAGCTCGCTCGCGCGCTCGGCCGCGGCCACTGGGCCGGCGCCGGCGGCACGGTTGGCCACGTAGCAGGCGGTGAACATGTCACCAGCACCCGTCGCCTGCACGCCGGTGACCCGCCATGCCGCAGGCACCCGGACGACGTCGCCCTCGGTGTAGATGTCGCAGCCCTCCGAGCCGAGGGTCACCAGAATCTCGGGAACGCCGAGCAGTTCGGCCGTCGCCGCATCGAAGACGCCGTCGGCAACGATCACTGCCTCGTCCTCCGCCAGCTTGAGGACGCTGATGTCGCGAAGCAGGCCGGGCGGGTAGTTCCGGTCCACCGCAAGTGGCCCCACCCGGTCGGCCCGCACCAGACCCTGGCCGTCGTAGGCGACCCGGTGACCGCGTTCGGCCAGTAACGCCAGAGTGGTCGCCGGGAAGTCGGCGCGCAGCAGCGGCGCGAGGTGCACCCAGGTCGTGTCCGGGTTGGCCGTCTCGATCTTCGCCGTATCCCAAATGGGTCCCAGGGCCGTCACCGACATCGCGCGGTGATCGACGTCGACGTAGTCCAGCCGGAAGCCGGCGGTCCGGTCGGAGTCGATGATGCGAACCAGCGGGCCGAATCGGTCGAGAACGCCCTCGAAGAGTTCGTGGTCCTCGCGCGCACCCTGCGCGACGATCTGGCGGGCTCCGCTCGCGTGTTCGAGGGCCACGCCGGCGAAGGACGCGCACCCGCCCGGGGTGGGTGGAGCGCCGTCGATCTGGTCGATGGCGAGGTTGCCGAGCACGGTCACACCGTCGACGAGCTGTGGCCGCACCGTTCGAGTCTCCCGCTCTCTGTCGGCGAACCGGAGTCGCCGTGAGGCGAAATGGTATCTGGCAGTGCTGCGAATCGACGAGCCGAAACCTAGCCGGGCAGGTTGTAGGGGGTGATCACCTGGATCGGGGTCGGGCGGATCGGCTCGGCGGGCAGCGCCCCGTGGTGCTGCAGGATTCGGCGCATCGCCAGGCGGGCGTCGGCGCGCAGGTCGTTGTGTAGAACCACAGATATTTTGCCGTCGCGCAGCAACCGGCGGTTGTCGGCGTCGAGGTCGTGGGCGATGAACACCCTGTAGGCGCGCCCCAATTTCTCGAACGCCGCGACTGTCGCGGTGTTGCCACCGCCGGGTGAGTAGACGGCCTCGACCTCCGGGTGCCGGTCGAGGGCGTCGAGCACCAGGCGTTCGGTGGTGGCGTCGACGCCGTCACTGTCGCTCACCTCGACGACGTCGCGGACGACGGACCGTCCAGAGCTGCGCAGCGCGGCGCGGAAGCCGACCTCGCGTTCGCCCTCACCCCGAAAGACTTTGCCGCTCAACGTGATCAGGACGCTCGACGGAGCGGTGCCCAGCCACTGATCCATCAAATAGGCCGCCGTGACACCGGCCCCGTGGTTGTCGATCCCGACGTAGGCGCAGCGCGCGCTGTTGGGCACGTCGGTGGCGTAGGTGACCACCGGCACCCCGGTGGCGACGAGGCGGTCGACCGCTTCGGCGACCTCGGGCGCGTCCTGACCCTTGAGGACCACGCCATGACTGCCGCGGATCCTGCCCAGCACGTCGGCCATCTGCGCGGTCGAGCCCGACTCCCACAGGTGGAATCGAGCCCGCAGCATGGCGGGGGCGAAGGCGGGCAGTTCCGCCTCGATCGCCGCGCGGAAGGCGTCGGAGAACCGGTGCGGCGTCTGCATCACCACGTCGACGAGGAAGCGCCGGCCGTTGAGCCGCAGCTGGGCCCGCTGCTTGTCGAGGTCTGCAATCGCCTGGGCGACCTCGGCGCGGGTGTTCTCCCGGACGCCGGGGCGGTCGTTGAGGACACGGTCGACGGTCGCCTCGCTCAGCCCGGACTGCTGGGCGATCTCGCGGACCTTGTACCGGTGCGGCATGGACTCCCCCTCGTCTGCCGCTTCCTTGTGAGGTCTTTTTGATTGCTTTTTGGTGTTGTTTGCGGCGCGCGTCACAGCAAGACTAGCGGGCATGGCAGCACCCTTCACCACGACGCAGCGAGCGTGGATCGAGGCCGACGATTGCGACCTCGCCGACTTCCACACGTTGGTGTCGACCCCGACCGATCCTGGCGACTATCCCCTCGCCGGTGACGTACGCCAGGGCGTCCTGGTGTACACCGCCCGAACCATTGCGACCGCCGATCGGCGCGACCTGCAGACGGAGTTGATCCACGCGCTCGCCGACGGACCCGGCGTCGTGGTGTTCGAGGGTGCGTTCGACCTCGACGCGGTGCACCGGGCAACCGACGCCTTCGGCTCGCTCATCGAGGCCCAGCGCGCGGCGGGCGCGACCGCGGGCGACCACTTCGGCAAGGCCGGCGCGAACGACCGCGTCTGGAACGCCGCGCAGAAGCTTGCACTGCACGCCCCGGACGTCTTCGCCGACTACTACGCGAACGACGCCCTGGCCATCGTGTCGGAGGCGTGGCTGGGCCCCCGCTACCAGGTCACCTCGCAGGTCAACGTCGTCAATCCTGGTGGAGCGGCGCAGGTTCCGCACCGGGACTACCACCTCGGCTTCGTCGACGAGGATCAGCTTGGCGCCTACCCGGCGCATCTGCACCGGATGTCGGGGGTTCTCACGTTGCAGGGCGCCGTCGCGCACTGCGACATGCCGTTGGCGAGCGGGCCGACGATGTTTCTGCCGCACTCCCAGAAGTTCGTCGGCGGGTACGTCGCGTTCTACCGGCCGGAGTTCATCGACTACTTCGCCGCCCACCACGTGCAGGTGCCGCTTCGGGTGGGCGATGCGGTCTTCTTCAACCCCGCGCTGTTTCACGGGGCCGGCGCGAACACGTCACCCGACATCCGCCGGATGGCGAACCTGCTGCAGATCTCGTCGCCCTTTGGCCGGGCGATGGAGTCACTCGACCGCTCTGCGATGGTGCGGGCGGTGTACCCCGCCCTGGTGGAGATGAAGGCGGCCGGCCGGCCGGCGCGCGACATTCGCAACGCGGTGAATGCCACCGCCGAGGGCTATGCCTTCCCCACCAACCTCGACCGCGACCAGCCGATCGGCAGCCTCGCTCCACCGAGCCAGGTCGACACCGTGCTGGCCGCCCTCGCCTCTGACCTCACGCCAGAAGAACTCGACATCACGCTCGACCAACAGGACACAAGGAGAAGTTCATGACCACCCTCGGCGTCATCGGATTGGGCCGCATCGGCGCCTTCCACACCGACACCCTCAGCGGACTCGACGGTGTTGACGGGTTGGTGATCACCGACGAGCGGGCCGACGTCGCCGAGGCCGTCGCCGCCAAGCACGGTGCGAAGTACGTGGCGACCGTCGAGGACCTGCTGGCCTCCGGCGTCGACGGGGTCGTCGTGGCCGCCGCGACACCGGCTCATGCGGAGTTGACCCTCGCGGCCGTCGATCGTGGCATCCCGACGTTCTGCGAGAAGCCCATCGCCTCGACGGCCGTCGAGAGTGCCCGCGTCGCGGCGAAGATCCTCGCGTCCGGGGTGCCGGTCCAGGTCGGCTACCAGCGCCGGTTCGACGCCGCCTTCGCGGCGGCCAAGCGCGCCGTCGACGACGGATCCCTCGGCACGTTGCACACGGTGCGCAGCACGACCATGGACCCCGCTCCCCCACCGATGGACTACATCAAGGGCTCGGGCGGCATCTTCCGCGACTGCGCGGTGCACGACTTCGACATCCTGAACTGGATCACCGGCCAGCGCGCCGTCGAGGTGTACGCCACCGGCACCGTTCAGGGCGATCCGCTCTTCGCCGAGTACGGCGACGTCGACACCGCCGCGGTGCTCGTGACGTTCGATGGCGGCGCCCTCGGCGTGGTGTCCAACGCCCGGTACAACGCGCGCGGTTACGACTGCCGCCTGGAGGTGCACGGCTTCGACGACAGCGTCGCCGCGGGCTGGGACCAGGGCGCTCCCCTGCGAAACACCGACCCCGCCAACGACTTTCCGCAAGGCCCGGCGCACCACTTCTTCATGGATCGTTTCACCGAGGCCTTCCGAACCGAATTGGCCGCGTTCGTCGAGGTGACCAAGGGCGGCGCCATCCCCGGCGCGACCGTCGCCGACGCGGTCGAGGTTGCCTGGCTGGCCGAGGCAGCGACCGAGTCGCTGCGCCGTGGCGCACCGGTGACGCTGGCGGAGGTGCGCAACTCGTGAGCGTCTTGAGGGCCGGCGGGCAGGAGCGCAGCGACCGGGGAATCAAGGCCGGCGGGCAGGAGCGCAGCGACCGGGGAATCAAGATCGCGGGAGCACCCATCTCGTGGGGCGTGTGCGAGGTTCCCGGCTGGGGCTACCAGTTGACGCCCGACCGGGTGCTGACCGAGATGCGCGGTGCCGGACTGACCGCAACCGAACTCGGTCCCGATGGCTTCCTACCCGCCGCCTCGGAGGAGTTGAAAGCGGTTCTGCGGCAGCATGATCTGGCGTGTGTCGGCGGCTTCGTACCCGTCGTACTGTTCAAGCACGACCACGACCCGGCCGACGACCTCGCCGGACCGCTCGAGTCGTTGGCCGCCGCCGGCGCCGGCGTGGTCGTGCTCGCCGCGGCCACCGGCTCCGACGGATACGACTCACGTCCGGTTCTCGACGACGCCCAGTGGGCGACGCTGCTGGCCAACCTCGACCGGCTGGCGGTCATCGTCGCCGAACGGGGCCTCCTCGCGGTGCTGCATCCGCACGTCGGAACCATCGTGGAGACCCGTTCGGACGTCGACCGGGTTCTCGCCGGATCGACGATCCCGCTGTGCCTGGACACCGGGCACCTGCTGATCGGCGGGACCGATCCCCTCGAACTCGCGAAGGCGGTGCCGGACCGCATCGCCCATACCCACCTCAAGGACGTCGATGCCGCGTTGGCGGCGCGGGTGCAGTCGGGTGACTTGACCTACACCGACGCCGTGAAGGCCGGCATGTACACCCCGCTCGGCACCGGTGACGTCGACATCTCCGGCATCGTCTCCGTGTTGCGCGACAACGGCTTCGACGGCTGGTTCGTGCTCGAGCAGGACACGATCCTCGGCGGCGAACCGACCGGCGAGGGCCCGGTCCGCGACGTGCTGGCCAGCGTCGCGTACCTGCGAGAGATCACGGCGTGACCGACCGCGGTCTGGGCATCGGCATCCTCGGCGCGGCGCGGATCGCCGAGTCCGCGATCGTCCGTCCCGCAGCCGAACTCGGCCACCGTTTGGTGGCCGTGGCGGCCCGGGAACGGTCGCGGGCGGAGGTGTTCGCCGAGAAGTACGGCGTCGAGGGCGTCGTGGACGGTTATCAGGCGGTGATCGACCATCCGGAGGTCGACGTCGTGTACAACCCGCTGGCCAACTCACTGCACGCGCCGTGGAACCTCGCGGCGATCGCGGCGGGCAAGCCGGTGCTCAGTGAAAAGCCATTCGCCAGGGACGGTTCCGAGGCGCGGCAGGTCGCGGCGGCCGCGGATGCCGCCGGGGTCACCGTGATGGAGGCGTTTCACTACTTCTTCCACCCCGTCACCCGGCGTGCGCTCGCCCTGGCGGCCGACGGCACGATCGGCGCCGTGACCCACGTGGAGGTCCGGATGGCGATCTCCGCGCCGTCGGACGACGACCCACGCTGGTCACTCGACTTGGCGGGCGGAGCGTTGATGGACCTGGGTTGCTATGGCTTGCACGTGATGCGATCGCTGGGCCGTCTCGCGATACCGGGCATCGAGGGCAGACCGTCGGTCGTGCGGGCGCACGCCGAGCAGCGCAGCCCCGGCGTGGACGCCTGGTGCGACGTGGAGGTGGGCTTCCCCGGTGGGGCCAGTGGTCTGTCGGCGAACTCCATGGTCGCCGACGACCGCTCGTTCACCATCCGGATCGTCGGTAAGGCCGGTGATCTGCTGGTCCACGACTTCATCGCGCCGAGCGCGGACGATCGCCTGACGATCACCACCGCGGCCGGTTCCACCGTCGAGCGGCTTGGCACCAGAGCCTCGTACACGTATCAGTTGGAGGCGTTCGCCGCGCACGTCCAACATGGCACGGCGCTGCCGTTGGGCACCGCCGACGCAGTCGCGAACATGACGTTGATCGACGACGCCTACCGCGCGGCCTCGATGTTCAGGTAGTCGGCTACTCGCGCCCGGGAGCCCCGTGGCGGGCCAGAGTTGCGGTGTTCGTTCGCAACTCCGACCAATCGAGGGATCACTCCATGAAGACCACGTCAATCGCGATCAAATTCAAGGCGTCGCAACTGGTTCCGCTATCCGTTGCGCTCGGCATCGTCGCCGTCGTACTCCCGCCGTCGGCCATCGCCGATCCTCTGCCCTTCGGACCGGACACGTGCATCAACGGGTACGTCTGGCGGGAGGCGCGCGTCGGCGACACGGTCTGCGTCACGCCGGCCACCCGGACGCAAGTCGCTCAGCAGAACGCCAACGCGGGCGCGAACAAGGACCCCAGCCAGGCGTACGGGCCCGAATCCTGCTCGCAGGGCTATGTCTGGCGGGAGGCGTTCGACGGGGACACCATCTGCGTGACGCCCGCCGTCCGGTCGTCGACCCTGGCCGACAACGCCGCCGCCGACTCGCGCAAGGCCACGACGGCTCCGCAGAGCCCGGCCGGGGCGAACACCGTGGTGTTCGAGGTGACCGGTCCCGGCGAGGTGTTCAACATCGTGACCGATCCTGACACCGGGGCCGTACCCGATCACACCGCGCTGCCGTTCACGAAGACCACGACCATCGGGCCCGACACCCATCTGTTGCAGGTCGTCGCCACCGGTCGCGACAATCCCGGCCCGGGCTGCCGAATCCTGCTCAACGGCAAGGTCGTCGCTCAGGAACCCGTCGGCGGCAATGCGCACTGCATCTTCAGCCTGCCGTAGCGGGTTGGGCCGCTAGGGACGCTGTCTGCTGCGTCGGGTGCGAGGCCGCGTCGCGGCGCGCTCGTGCCAGCGTAGGCGCAGCAGCAGCACCTGGCGGTGCGCGCGGAAGGACAGGCTCAGCGGGTCACGCCAGGCCGACGTGCGCGCCACGGGTTCGTGATCGGTGTCCACGCTTCGATTGTGCCGTGTCGACGTGGATGGCGGGTGGTGGCGCGCGTCACCACCGGGCGTCGCGCCGGTGAACGGTCGACCAACGCTCATTCGTGAAGCCAAGTGAGGCAAGCGATCACCACGTCTGGCGCGGCGGCTCGGCAGGGCAGTAGGCTGCGGTGGTGAGTGACTTCCAACTGGCCGTCAGCGCCGAGATGGTGTTCTCGGAACTTCCGATCGTCGAACGGGTCCGCCGAATTCACGATCTGGGGTTCGCCGCGGAGATCTGGAGTTGGCACGACAAGGATTTGGACGCGCTCGCCGCCACCGGCGCCACCTTCACCTCGATGACCGGGTACCTGCACGGCGACCTGATCGACCCGCAGACCGCCGACGAGGTCGTTCGCACCGCCGAGTTGAGTGTCAAGGCCGCTGAGACGCTTGGCGTTACGCGGCTGAACCTGCACACCGCCGAGCTGGTCGACGGGCTGCCCGCCCGACCGCGCCTGCGTGCCACGGGAACGATGTGGACCACTGCCCTGCGCACGCTCGAGAGGCTCGGGAAGTTGGGCGCGTCGGCAGGGGTGACCTTCTGCGTGGAGAACCTCAACACCATCGTCGACCATCCGGGCGTGCCGCTCGCTCGTGCCAAGGACACGCTGGCGCTGGTCGAGGGAGTCGGCCACCCCCACGTGAAGATGATGCTCGACCTCTACCACGCGCAGATCGGCGAGGGAAACCTGATCGAGTTGGTGCGCCGCTGCGGCGATGCCATCGGCGAGATCCAGGTCGCTGACGTTCCGGGCAGGTGTGAGCCGGGAACCGGCGAGATCTACTATCCGGCCATTGCAAAGGTGCTGCGCGACATGAGTTTTCGCGGCACCGTCGGGCTGGAGGGCTACGCCTCGGCCGACGACGTGGATGCGCTCGAGGCGTTCCGCGCTGCCTTCACCTAGCCGCCGAAGCGCTTCGCGAGTTTCTGCAGCGTCGAGGTAATGCCGTCGCCGTTCTTCTTGTCGTAGCCGAATGCGGTGATGATGACGGGCAGCTTCGCCGTGCTGTAGTCGAAGATCTCGGTGACCTCGGTGACCGTCGAGTCCCCCGGCGAGGCCTCGACCAGTTCCCAGCGCCACCGATGTCCGAGCGGATGCTGCCACTCGACGACCTTGCCGTCTTGAACCTCGGTCACCGTCGAGACGATCTTGTAGGGCACTCCGTACTGCTTCATGCCGACGGTGAACTTGTCACCGACGGCCAGGTGGTGCGGACCGGTGACGTCCACGTCGCGGACGGTCCCGGAGCCGTCGAGCTCGGGATGGCGGTGCGGATCTCCGACGATCGCGAAGATCGCCGCCGCCGGCGCAGTGACCAGCACTCGGCGGGCCACCCGTCGCGGTCCGGCATCCACGGTCGACACTGTTGACACGGTCATACCGAGATTCTTACCCGCCCCTTCCCGGCGCGACACCGATGGGTGGCGAATCCGCGGTTGACGTGGAACGCGAGCCGACGGCGGCGCCGGCGGTTAGCCTCGGCAGAGTGATCGGAACTGCCGGCGACGTGCCATCGGGTTTGCGGGAGCGAAAGCGGCAACGCACGCGCCGCCAGCTGGTGGGGTCGGCCATCGTCCTGAGCCGTGAGCACGGCTTCGCCAACGCCACGATCGAGCAGATCGCCGCCGCCGTCGACGTCTCCCCCCGAACCTTCGCCCGCTACTTCGCCACGAAGGAGGCGGCGATTCTCTCGGTCATCCACGACATGGCGGAGACGGCGCTCCACCACCTCGACGACGCCGCGCCGACGATGGGACCGCTCGATTCCCTGGTGCGCGCTCACCTGGCGATGCTCGACGAGGTCCACGGCGGCCGGCATGCAGTCACTCCGGCGTTGCTCGCCGGCACATTGCTGGTGATCGGCGAATCGCCCGTGTTGCGGCCCTTGGCGATCGGTCTCACGCCGGTGGGACTCCTCGACTGGGTGGCCCGCCGGATGGGCGTCGGCCCCGATGCGAGCGGCCCCTGGCTGGTGATGCGGGTCTGGTCGTCCATCCTGTCGTGCGCCTGCCGCGAGGTCGGTGTATCGGTGGCGCTCGGTGAGTGTGACGACTCGATGACTGCTGCGGCCCTGCGCGCGCGGATCGTCGAGGTGCGGTCCAACCTGACCACGCTGGTGGCGCCGACGTCGTGAGACGACGCGGGCGAACGGTCCTCGTGCCGATGTGATGGTCGGCACGTGACGGCCGCGCGGTAGTTTTGAAGGCATCGGGTACTACCGGTACTGCCCTGCGGCCCGGTACGCAGATTCTGGAGGTTCGACAATGAGGTTGACGCTCAGCGACGAAGACGCCGCGTTCCGCGATGAACTACGGGAGTTCTTCACCACGAAGGTGCCCGAGGAGATCCGCAATCGGGCGCGCGCCGGCGAGTCGCGGCTGCCCGAGGACATCGTCGCCGCCCAGCGGATCCTGAACGAGCGGGGCATCGCGGTTCCGAACTGGCCCGTTGCGTGGGGCGGCAAGGATTGGACGCCGCTGCAGCGGCAGATCTGGTCCGACGAGATGCGGCTCGCGTGTGTTCCGGAGCCGCTGGCCTTCAATGCCAGCATGGTCGGCCCGGTGATCGCCCGGTTCGGTTCCCAGGAGCTCAAGGAGCGTTTCCTGCCGGCGACCGCCAACGTCGACATCTGGTGGTGCCAAGGCTTTTCCGAGCCCGAGGCAGGTTCGGATCTGGCGTCCCTGCGGACCACCGCGATCCGCGACGGTGACCACTACGTCGTCAACGGTCAGAAGACCTGGACCACGCTCGGCCAGTACGCGGACTGGATCTTCCTGCTCGCCCGCACCAACCCGGATGCGCCCAAGCGCCAGGCCGGCATCTCGTTCCTACTCGCCGAGATGTCGACGCCGGGCATCACCTTGCGTCCGATCAAGTTGATCGACGGCGGCTACGAGGTCAACGAGGTCTTCTTCGAAGACGTCCGCATCCCTGCCGACCAACTCGTCGGCGAGGAGAACGACGGCTGGACCTACGCGAAGTTCCTCCTGAGCAACGAGCGCACCGGCATCGCCCGCATCGGCACGACCAAGGTGTGGCTGTCCCAGGTCAAGGAGCGTGCCGCCAAGACGTCTACCGAGCGCGGCACGCTTCTCGAGGACCCGCTGTTCGCAGCGCGCGTCGCCGAACTCGAGAACGAGTTGTTGGCGTTGGAATTGACCCAATTGCGGGTCAGTGGCTCCGAGGCCGACGGCAAGCCGAATCCGGCGTCGTCGATCCTCAAGCTCAAGGGCAGCCAGCTTCAGCAGGCGGTGACCGAACTGCTGGTCGACGTCGCCGGCCCAGATGCGCTGCCCTTCGGGGCCGGTGACGAGATCGGTTCTCCCACTTGGGCGCAACTCGCCGCACCGAAGTACCTCAACTACCGCAAGACGTCGATCTACGGCGGCACGAACGAAGTGCAGCGCACCATCGTCGCGTCGACCATTCTCGGACTGTGAGGACGCCATGGACTTCGATCTGACCGACGAGCAGAACCTGCTGCGCGACGTCACCCGTGAGGTGTTGACGAGCACCTACGACGTGGAGACCCGCCTCAAGGTGACCGACACCGAGCTGGGCTGGAGCCGCGACGTGTGGTCGCAGCTCGCCGAAGTCGGCATCCTCGGACTCGGTTTCGACCCCGACGAATCGGGCCCCATCGAGCAGATGGTGGTGCTCACCGAGATCGGCCGGCGGCTGGCTCCCGAACCCGTCGCCCAGGGCGCGTTGATTCCCGGCGGCCTGATCGCCGCGGTCGGCGACGACGAGCAACGACAGCTCCTCGATGCCGTCGCCGAGGGCCAGACCCTGTTGGCGCTCGCCCATCAGGAGCCGGGCACCCGCGGCATGTCGACTCACGTCGTCACACGTGCTGAGCGGCAAGGGGATTCGTGGGCGCTGACCGGCACCAAGAGCCCGGTGCTGGCTGGTGATAGCGCCGACGTCCTCGTCGTGAGTGCGGCCCTTCCCGACGGTGGTGTCGGGCTGTTCGTGGTCGACGCCGACGCCGTGAGTCGTCGCGCCTTCCGCACGTTCGACGGACAGCGGGCCGCCGAAATCAGGCTGGAGTCGGCGACCGCCCGACCTCTCGGCACCGGCGGCGACGCCACCACCCACCTTCAGAACACGCTGATCCGGCATCAGTCCGCGCTGTGCGCCGAGGCGGTGGGGGCGATGGAGGAAGCCCTGCGGCTGACCACCGAGTACCTGACGAGCCGCAAGCAGTTCGGTGTGCCGCTCAGCAAGTTCCAGACCCTGACCCAGCGCGCTGCCGACATGTACGTCTCCCTCGAGTTGGCTCGCAGCATGAACTTCTATGCCGCGATGTCCATCGCCGACGGGAACTTCGACCCGGTCATCGCCGCCAGGGCCAAGCTTCAGATCAGCCGGTCGGGGCGCCACATTTCTCAGGAGGCGATCCAGTTGCACGGTGGCATCGGCGTCACCGCCGAGTATCCGGTCGGCCACTACGCGGCGCGGCTCACCGCGATCAACCAGACGCTCGGCTCGGCCGACGACCAATTGCACACGCTCATCGGGGCTCTCGGCACCTACGAAACCGTATCGCTGTAAGTCCGCGCTGCAGCCCGCCGAGGTTGCCGAGCCGGTTTACGTCCGGCCGAGCTCGTGGGTCAGTGCCTCCAGCTCGTCGCCGCCGGCCATCTCCTGCGTGAGGTGATCGAGGGTGATGTCGTCGTAGGCGCAGTCGAGCTTCTGGCGCCCACGGTTGAGCAACACGAAGTGGTCGCCCACCATGTGCGCGTGATGAGGGTTGTGGGTGATGAACACGACGCCGAAACCGGCCTCCTTGGCCGCGGTGATGTACTTCAGCACCACGCCGGACTGCTTGACACCCAGCGCCGCGGTGGGCTCGTCGAGAATCAGCACGCGGGCACCGAAGAACACCGCGCGGGCGATCGCGACGCACTGACGCTGACCTCCCGACAGGGACCCGATCGGCGCGTCGACGTCGGGCAGCTCGATGCCCATCTTCGACAGCTCGGTCAGCGTGGTGGCCCGCATCGCGTTGGCGTCCAGGGAGAACGGAAACGAGGTCTTCCTGACCTCCTGGCCGAGGAAGAAGTTGCGCCACACCGGCATCAGCGGCACGACGGCCAGGTTCTGGTAGACCGTGGCGATGCCCTTGTCCAGCGCGTCGGCGGGCGAACCGAACTTCATCGATTCTCCGTCCACGAGCAGATCTCCCTCGCTCTGCTGGTGCAAACCTGAGATGATCTTGATCAGCGTGGACTTGCCCGCGCCGTTGTCGCCCAGGATGCCGGTGACCTCACCGGCATGCACCCGTAGGCAGATGTCCTTGAGCGCGGTGATGTTTCCGTAGGTCTTGCCGACGTTCTTGAGTTCGACCAGGGGCACCTTGCCTCCGGACGGGGCTTCGTTGGCCGGGGTCTCCACTGTTGCGGTCATGTCGGTCACCTCTTCGCTGCGTAGGTACGGAAGGCGTTGTTGGCGATGACCGCGAACAGCAGCATCGCGCCGAGGAAGAACTTGAACCAGTCCGGATCCCAGCCGGCGTAGACGATGCCCTGGTTGGTCATGCCGAAGATGAAGGCGCCGATTGCGGCACCGATCGCGGTGCCGTAGCCGCCGGTGAGCAGGCAACCGCCGATGACCGCGGCGATGATGTAGAAGAACTCGTTGCCGATGCCCTGGCCGGATTGCACGGTGTTGAACGCGAACAGCAGGTGCATGCCGACGAACCAGGCGCAGAAGCCGACGAACATGAACAACCCGATCTTGACCTTGGTGACCGGAACACCTACGGCCCGTGCACTATCGGCGTCACCGCCCACCGCAAAGATCCAGTTGCCGATCTTGGTCTTGAACAACACCCAGGTCGCGATCGCGGTGAAGACGAGCCACCACACGACCGTGACGCGGATGCCGACGCCGAACACGGTGAACGACGATGCGAAGATCGCGCGGGCCGAGGCGAAACCCTGCATGTCGCTGACACTTTGCGTGGCCACCTGGCCGGCGACCAGCTTCGTGACGGCGAGGTTGATGCCGGCGAGCATGAAGAACGAACTCAGCGTGATGAGGAAGCTGGGAATCTTCGTCTTCATCACCAGGTAGCCGTTCAGGAAGCCGACAGCGAGTGCCAGCACGAGCGAAAGTGCCGCTCCCGCCCACAGATTGAGGTGCAAATTGTAGGCCAGCATCGACGCCGCCAGCGAGCTGAAGGTCACCGCCACGCCCGCCGAGAGGTCGAACTCCCCGCCGATCATGAGGACCGCCACGCCGCACGCCATGATCCCGATGGTCGAGCTTGCGTAGAGCACGGTGGCCAGGGAGGCGGCCTCGCGGAATGGAGCCGCGACCACGAGGAAGAAGACGAAGATGCCGATGGCACCGATAGCCGCGCCCATCTCGGGACGAATCAGCAACCGCTGAGCGCGATTCCGCTCCTTGACGCGTTCGTCGCGGACTACCTTCTGGTCGGTGACGCTGAGTTCTGCGTGCGTAGTCATGTGCTCTTCCGTTCCTAGCGGGTTCCGGCCTTGGCCAGCGCGGCGACGGCGTCGATGTTGCCCTGGTCGATGAACGACGGTCCGGTCAGCGTGGGCTGGCCACCGCCGATCAGGTTCTTGTTGTTGACGAACAGCCATAGCGAGTCGATCGCGAGGTAGCCCTGCAGGTACGGCTGCTGGTCGACGGCCCACTGCACCTGCCCGGCCTTGATGGCGTCGACGAGCGCGGCGTTGGTGTCGAAGGTGACGATCTTCGCCTGACTGCCCGCATTGCCCACCGACTGAACCGCGGTCAGCGCAATGGGTGCACCGAGCGCGACGATGTGGTCGACGGTCGGATCCTGCTGCAGCTTGGCCGTGATGGTCGACTCGACCGACGGCATGTCCTTGCTGTTGACGTTCAGGATCTCGCTCTGGCCCTTGAAGCCCTGTTTCACGCCGGCACAACGGGATTCGAGAGCGACCTGACCCTGCTCCTGAATGACGCAGATGATCTTCTTGGCGCCGTCGGCGTTGAGCTTCTCGCCGGCGGCGACACCTGCCAACTTCTCGTCCTGACCGAAGTACTCCTGGACGCCCATCGACTTGAAGTTGTCGAAGCCGGAGTTGAACGCGACGACGGGGATGCCCTTGTCCTCGGCGGCCTTGACCGCGGGCGCCATGGCGTCGGGCTTGGCCAGCGTGACGGCGATGCCATTCACGCCACTGTCGATCGCACTCTGCACCAGGTTGGCCTGGTTGGGCGCCTCGGGATCATTGGAGTACCGCAGCTCGATGTTGTCCTTCTTGGCAGCGGCTTCGGCGCCCTTGCGGATGAGGTCCCAGAACGAGTCGCCCGGCACCTCGTGGGTGATCATCGCGACCGTCATCCGGGGGGTGTCGACCGATCCGCCACCACCACCTCCGTCACCGGATGGCGCGGGCTTCCCTCCGGTGGACGAACACGACACGAGCCCCATGGCGATCAACCCGGCTCCGGCGACGGCTGCCAGCCGAACAAACTTCATCGTTTCTCCTGTCTGCGGCGCCGTGCGTCACGGCCCTGGGAACGATGTAATACGGGTCACAGCAGAAAGTCAACACTTTGTTCGGACATTATGACTGCAGGTCATGAGAAGTGACGGATCGGTGCAGGTCACCGAACGCGAAGCCGCGGCGGGACTTCGTGATGAAATCCCGCCGCGGCCTGGCGTTCTCGATGGTGACGTGTCTCGACGCCGTCAGGCGTGGGCGGCCTCCCGCTGCAATCCCTCGGCCTCGAACCGATCCTCGAGTTCTTCGAGCGTGGTGCCCTTGGTCTCGGGCACCAGGCGGTACACGAACACCCACGAGCCAACGTTGACGAGGACGAAGAGCAGGAACGTCCCCGTCGATCCCAACGCCGAGTTCAGGACGGGGAACGCAAAGGAGATGATCGCGTTGGTGCACCACAGCACGAACACCGCGATACCCATGGCGAACCCGCGAATGCTGAGCGGGAAGATCTCCGACAGCAACAACCAGACGCAGGTGCCGATGAACATCTGTACGAAGGCCACGAACAGAATCATGCAGGCCAGGATCACGTAGCTGCGGGTGGTGGATTCCGACAGCAGGAACGTCAGCGACAGTGCGAGCTGCGACGCGGCCACTCCGGCGAATCCGATGAGCAGCATGGTGCGCCTGCCGATGAAGCCGAGCAGCACGATGCCGATGATGGTGGTCACCACCGACGTCACGCCGACCGCGATGGTGGCGACCAGGGATGCACTGACGCCCAGACCGCTCTGCTCGAGGATGGTCGGCGCGTAGTAGTTCACGGTGTTGATGCCGGTCGCCTGTTGCACGATCGCCAGACCGCACCCGATGAGGACCACCCGGCGAATCCACGGCACGTCCCGGATCACCGAGAACGGCGTGCTCTTCGCGGTCAGCGTGCGTTCGGCATGCTCGACGATCGCGGCGAATTCCACGTCCGCCTCACGCGGGTCGAGGCTGTACCCCAGCACCCGGCGGGCGTCGCCCATGCGGCCCTTGAGGCCGTACCACCGAGGTGAGTCCGGCAGTGCAATCATGCCGAGAAGGAGGGCCATCGCAGGCACGGCGGCCACGGCGAGCATGATGCGCCACACGTGCGGATTCTGAATCACGTGGTCCAGCAACGCATTCATGGCGAACGCCAGCATCTGACCGGTGACGATCATCAACTCGTTGATGGTGACCATCCGGCCGCGCCGATCCGGGGGCGCCATCTCCGCCAGGTACAGCGGACACGTCACGGACGCCGCCCCCACGCCGATGCCGAGGATGATGCGCGCTGCCACCATCACCTGGACGTTCGGCGCGAGCGCGCAGCCCACCGCCCCGATCAGGAAGATGCAGGCACACAGCAGCAAGGTCCGCTTGCGGCCAAGGCGGTCGGCGACTCGGCCTCCGAAGAGCGCACCGAGCGCGGCGCCGGGGAACAGGAGCGAGCTCACCACCGTCGCCTCGCCGAACGAGCTGAGGTGAAGGTCGTCCTTCATGTACAGCAGCGCACCGGAGATCACCCCGGTGTCGTAGCCGAAGAGCAGACCACCGAGGGTGGCGATCACGGTGAGTTTGGTGAGGAACCGTCCCGAGGATCGGTTCGTCATGGCCGGGTTGGCCGGGGTGGATGCCGGGGTTGTCATCGGTGTGCTCCCTTGTTCGATGTCGTCAGGCCGGTTGGACCTGGAGGTCACTCGCCGACAGCAGAGTCGCGGCGGCAATCTGCAGGCCCTCCAGTTGTCCGAGTTCGGTGTCTTCGTGTTCGACGTTGACCGCCATGTCGGGGTCGACGCGGTTGAGCGCGGCCAGGAAGCGGCTCCAGAAGTCGACGTCGTGGCCCCGGCCGACGGCCACGAAGTCCCAACTCGACTCGCGGGGCCACCGGTTGACGGTGTGCCGTCCGCCCAGCGACGTGGGATTGGCACTCGCCGGCGTCCGGGTGAACCGGTCGTCGAGCACCCCGTACAGCGCACAGGCCGGGTTGATCCGGGTGTCCTTGGCCGCGGCGTGGAAGACCAACTCGTCGAGGAAGTCGATGGCCGCGACGGGATCGATGCCCTGCCAGAACAGGTGGCTGGGGTCCATCTCGGCGCCGACGTGAGTCGCGCCGGTCTTCTCCACCAGTCGCTGCAGGGTCGGCGGATTGAAGACCAGGTTCTGGGGGTGCATCTCGATGCAGACCTTGACGTCATGGTCGCGCGCCAGAGCGTCGATCTCGCGCCAGAAGGGGACGGCGACGTCGTCCCACTGGTAGTCGAGCGAATCGAGATATCCGCTGTCCCAAGGATTCACGTGCCACGCCGGCCAGGTGCCGCCGGGGTGACCCGCGGGCAGCCCGGACATGGTGACCACTCGCTGCACCCCGAGCGCGGCGGCGACGCGAATGGCGCGCCGGAGGTCGTCGGCGTCCTCGGGTCCCACCTCGGGGTCGGCGTGCAGCGGGTTGCCGTTGACGTTCAGACCGGTCAGCTCGGTGCCCGTCTCGGAGAAGACGGCGAGGTACTCGGCGGGGTCCACCTTCGCCGCTCAGCAGCGCGTCGACCGGCAGATGCGGCGTGGGTAGGAACCCCCCCGCGTTGATCTCGGCGCCGACCAGGCCCAAGCCCCTGATGGTCGACAGCGCATGCCGCAGGTCCATGTCGTGCAGGACCGCGGTGTACACGCCGAGCTTCACGCCGATTCCTCCAGGTTGTCCCAGTCTAAAGCGCGTTAGTAACGCGCGTTAGGACTAATATGAACGCCGACGGCCGCTGTGTCAACCGTCACACCGAGAGGAAGTCTTGGATGCCGCTTACGCCTACCACCGACGGACGGTCGCGCCGCCGGCCGACCATGGCCGACGTCGCCACGCAGGCCGGCGTCTCCCGGACCCTGGTCTCGTTCATCCTCGACGGCAAGCCGGGTGCGAGCCCGGAGACCACGCAGCGCGTGCTGGCGGTCGCCGAGCGCCTGGGCTACCGTCCCGATTCGGCAGCGCGACTGCTGGCCCGCGGGCGGAGCCGGACGCTCGGCGTCCTGATGGACGTTCAGCAGCTCTTCGAGGCCGACCTGGTCACGGGCATCTATCCGGCAGCCGAGCGGCGTGGATACGAGGTGCTGCTATCGGCGAACCTGCCCGATCGCGCCGAGTCGGTTCCCATCGACGCTCTGCTCAGTCACCGGTGCGGCGGGCTGATCCTGTTGGGTCCGACGTCGAAACTTAGCTATTTACAACAGCTTTCGGAGAGGGTTCCGACCGTGGTGATCGGACGACATCTGGCGAACCGGCCGGGTTTGGCCACGGTGCGGACCGACGACGCCCAAGGCATCCGACTGGCCGTGAACTACCTCTACGAGCTCGGGCATCGCACGATCCATCACGTCGACGGCGGCACCGACCCCGGTTCGGCCGAGCGGCGGCGCGCCTACCGCGCGGCCATGCGCAGCCATCGCATCCTCCCCCAGTCCAACGTCATCGCCGGTGCCCACAACGAGGCGGCGGGCGCGGCCGCGGCTCGCGTCATGCTGGCCGGGCCCGAGTTGCCCACCGCAGTGCTGGCGGGCAACGACCGGTGCGCACTGGGTCTGCTCGACGTGTTCACCAGGGCGGGCGTCGACGTGCCGGGCGATCTTTCGCTGATCGGCTACGACGACAGCGCCCTATCGGACAATCCGCGGATCGACCTGACCACGGTCCACCAGGACGCCCGCGCTCTGGCCGACCATGCCGTTCGGTTGGCCGTGGGCATGCTCGAAGAGGTCGACGGCATCGAGCACGACGTCGTCCTCGACCCGTCCCTGGTCATCCGCGGCACCACCGCAGCGCCCCGATGACGCGCGAGTCAGCGGTCGACGAGCGTCGTCTCGAAGTAGTACCGCGACGCCCGGTAGCAGTGGTCGCCGTATTCGACGGCCTTGCCGGAGTCGTCGAAGGCGGTCCGGCTCATCGACAACAGCGGAGCGCCTGCCTTCTCGGTGAGCAGTCGCGCCTCGGCACGGGTGGCAGGGCGGGCGCCGATGCGCTGTCTGGCCAGTCGGATGTGCACGCCGCGGGCTCGAAGCGCTTGATAGAGACCGCTGCGCTCGAGTTCGTCAGCGTCGGGCGCCAGGTCGACCGGCAGGTAGTTGACCATGACGGCCAGCGGTTCGCCGTTGGCCCGACGCAGCCGCTGAATGGTGACGATCTCGTGGCCCGCGGGCAGGCTCAGCTGGGTGGCGACCTCGTCGTCGGCCTTGACGAGGCGGTATTCGAGCAGCTCGGTCGAGGGCTCCTGGCCGGCGCGCGCAAGGTCGTCGAACAGGCTCGTCAGTTCGACGCGCCGGTGCACGGGGTTCTGCACCACCTGGGTGCCGACGCCACGCTTGCGGACGAGCAGACCCTTGTCGACGATCTCTTGGATCGCCCGGCGGGTCGTCGGACGCGACAGCGTGAGCCGCTTCGCAAGGTCGAGTTCATTCTCGAAACGGTCGCCGGGCACCAGGTGACCGTCGCGGATGGCGGCTTCGATCGCCTGCGCAAGTTGGTAATACAACGGCACGGGGCTCGACCGGTCGAGCTCTACCTCAAGCGGCACGTCGCCTCCGACCTCGAGTCACCGGACAAGACTGGCCCCAACTGTAACATCGTGACGTCCTTAAGTCAGAATGTCAGGACAAACTCTTGACAGAGAATGGTGACGGCGGGCACAGTCAAGGGGACACCCACACACCATCGCCTCGGGAGCCGACTTGTCCACCACACCACCGTTCGACGTCCTCGCCATCGGGCGCAGCGGCGTCGACGTCTACCCGCTGCAGGTCGGCGTCGGCCTCGAACACGTCGAGTCGTTCGGCAAGTTCCTCGGCGGCAGCGCGGCGAACGTCGCGGTGGCCGCGGCCCGGCTCGGCAACCGCACGGGCCTCATCTCGGGTGTCGGCGCCGACCCGTTCGGCCGCTTCGTGCGCAACGAGTTGGAGCGCCTCGGTGTGGACAACCGCTACGTCACCACCCACGGCGAGTACCCGACCCCGGTCACCTTCTGCGAGATCTTCCCGCCCGACGACTTCCCGCTGTACTTCTACCGCAAGCCCAGCGCTCCGGATCTGCAGATCACGGCCGACGAGCTCGACGCGGAGGCGATCGCATCGGCGCGGCTGTACTGGTCGACGGTGACCGGGTTGTCCGAAGAGCCAAGCCGCAGTGCGCACTTCGCGGCGTGGACCGCACGGGCCGCCAGGGCGAGCGAAGCCACGGGAGAAGGGGCACGTGCGCCGCTGACCGTGCTCGACCTGGACTACCGGCCGATGTTCTGGGAGTCCCCCGCTGCGGCGACCGAGCAGGTGCAGCGTGCGCTGCAGTACGTGACCGTCGCCGTCGGCAACCGCGAGGAGTGCGAGATCGCCGTCGGCGAGAGCAACCCGCGCAAGGCCGCCGATGCCCTTCTCGACCTCGGCGTCGAACTGGCAATCGTCAAGCAGGGGCCGCGGGGTGTGCTGGGAAAGACCCGGCACAGCTCGGTCACCGTCCCGCCGAACGAGGTTGACGTCGTCAATGGCCTCGGCGCTGGAGATAGTTTCGGCGGCAGCCTAATTCACGGTCTACTGCGTGACTGGCCATTGGAGAAGACGCTTCGCTATGCCAACGCCGCGGGCGCGATCGTCGCCTCCCGACTCGAGTGCTCGACCGCAATGCCGACGGCCGGCGAAGTGGCCGAACTCGCCGAGCAGACCGCAGTGGAGGCCGTCAATGTCTAACGTGTTGTGCGCCGACTACGCCGCAGTCACCGACCTTCGCGCCGCCGACCCCGGCGCCGTTGCCCGCGCCTGGGACACCAGGACCACCCGGCCCACCATGCGTGGCGACGGCCGGCTCATGATCGTGGCCGCCGATCACCCCGCCCGGGGTGCCCTCGCGGTCGGCAACCGGCCGACCGCCATGAACAGCCGCACCGACCTGCTCGACCGGCTGCGTGCCGCCCTGGCCGACCCCGGGGTGGACGGCGTGCTGGCCACCTCGGACATCCTCGACGACCTGCTGCTGCTCGGCGCCCTGGAGGACAAGGTGGTGTTCTCCTCCTTCAACCGCGGTGGACTGGCCGGCGCGTCCTTCGAGTTCGACGATCAGATGACCGCCGCTACCCCGGAGTCGACCGCCGCCGCCAAGATGAACGGCGGAAAGATGCTGTGCCGCATTGCCCTCGACGACCCGGGCACCGTCACCACGATGGCGGCGTGCGCCAAGGCGGTCGACGAGCTCGCGGCCCGTGGGCTGATCGCGATGCTCGAGCCGTTCATGTCCAGCCGCGTCGACGGTAAGGTGCGCAACGATCTGAGCCCCGACGCGGTGATCAAGTCCGTGCACATCGGCCAGGGCCTGGGGTCCACGTCGGCCTACACCTGGATGAAGCTGCCGGTCGTCCCCGAGATGGACCGGGTGATGGACGCGACGCTGCTGCCGACCCTGCTGCTCGGAGGCGATCCGGCGAATCCCGACGAGGCCTTCGCCTCCTGGGAGAAGGCGCTGGGACTGCCGTCGGTGCGCGGCCTGATCGTCGGCCGCACTCTGCTGTACCCCGCCGACGACGACGTGAGTTCCGCTGTCGCGACTGCTGTTTCGTTGGTGCGTTGAGCATGGGCGAGCGAAGCGACGGGAGGAACTGACATGCACGGCAAGCTCTACATCCCGGCACGCAGCGCCGAGTTGCCGTTCACCGTCGACGTCAGGCCTGAGTCGGCAGGCTGGACCGAGTCGTCGCTTCAGGTGGTCGAACTGGACGACAGCCAGACGACTGGGGCGAGCGAAGCGACGGGGGGAAGGCTCGAGCTTCACACCGGCGGCACCGAGGTGATGGTCCTGCCGCTCGCCGGTGGGGGCACGATCGAATGCAATGGCGATACCTTCGAATTGTCGCCCCGCGCATCGGTGTTCGACGGCCCGTCGGACATGGTGTACGTCGGCATCGGCCAGACCTATGTCATCGCCGGCGCCGGTCGGTTCGCCATCTGCGGTGCCAAGGCGACGAACTCGTTCCCCAACCGCCGGGTGGCCGCCGCCGACGTCTCGGTCGAACTGCGCGGCGCGGGCAACTGCAGTCGCCAGGTACACAACTTCGGCACCGCAGGCGTGTTCGAGGCCGACTCGCTGATCGCCTGCGAGGTCATCACGCCCGGCGGCAACTGGTCGAGCTATCCCGCCCACAAGCACGACGAGAACACCCCGACGCAGTCCGAGCTCGAGGAGATCTACTACTTCGAGATCGAGCATGGCCCAGACGGTTCCAGGGGCTTCGGCTACCACCGGGTGTACGGCACGCCCGACCGCCCGATCGAGGTGCTCGAAGAGGTACGCACCGGCGACGTGGTACTGGTGCCGCACGGCTACCACGGGCCCTCGGTCGCCGCGCCCGGCTACCACATGTACTACCTCAACGTGATGGCCGGACCCGGCGCCGAACGCGCCTGGAAGATCGTCGACGACCCCGAACACGCATGGCTTCGCGGCACCTGGGACGACCAGCCCATAGATCCAAGGTTGCCCCTTGGCACCTCTCACCAGACAGGAGCATGATCGTGGTCTCCACCGCACCCAAGCGGGCCGAGAAGATCGCCGACGGGGAAGGCACCGTCCGACTCACGGTCGCGCAGGCCACCATTCGATTCCTCGGCAACCAGTACGTCGAGCACGACGGTGAGCGCACCAAGTTCTTCGCCGGCGCCTTCGGCATCTTCGGCCACGGCAACGTCGCGGGTCTGGGTCAGGCGCTGCTGCAGGACGAGGTCACGGCGCTGGAAGCCGGCACAGAGCCGCACCTGCGTTACGTGCTGGGTCGCAACGAGCAGGCCATGGTGCACAGCGCCGTCGCCTACGCCCGGCAGAAGGACCGGCTGCAGACCTGGGCCGTCACCGCCAGCGTCGGGCCCGGTTCCACCAACATGCTGACCGGGGCCGCACTCGCGACCATCAACCGGTTGCCCGTTCTGTTGTTGCCCGCCGACACGTTCGCCACCAGGGCGAGTTCGCCCGTGCTGCAGGAACTCGAGTTGCCCTCCTCGGGCGACGTCACGGTCAACGACGCGTTCAAGCCGCTGTCGCGGTACTTCGACCGAGTGTGGCGGCCGGAGCAGTTGCCCGCGGCACTGCTCGGCGCGATGCGGGTGCTCACCGACCCCGTCGAGACGGGCGCAGCAACGATCTCGATCCCGCAGGACGTGCAGGCCGAGGCGCACGACTGGCCGGAATCGCTGTTCGCGCAACGCACCTGGCACGTCGCCCGGCCGCTGCCGGAGCGCTCGGTGATCGCCCGCGCGGCCGACGTCATACGGTCGGCGAAGAAGCCTTTGATCGTCGCCGGCGGCGGCGTCATCTACTCGGACGCCACCGACGCGCTGGCCGCCTTCTGCGAGCAGACCGGCATCCCGGTCGGACAGAGCCAGGCGGGCAAGGGTTCGCTGCCGTACGACCATCCGCAATCCGTCGGCGCCGTCGGGTCCACCGGTACCACCGCGGCGAACGCGCTGGCCACCGAAGCCGACGTCGTGATCGGAATCGGCACTCGGTACAGCGATTTCACCAGCGCCTCGCGGACCGCGTTCAACAATCCCGACGTCCGGTTCGTCAACGTCAACGTGGCATCGATCGACTCGGTCAAGCAGGGCGGCGTCAGCGTCGTCTCCGATGCCCGCGAGGCGATCGAGGCTCTGGGCGTCGCGCTCGGCGACTACTCGGTCAGCGACGACTACCGCACCCGCACGGCCGATCTCGCCAAGGAGTGGGACGACACCGTCTCGAGCGTGTACCGGATCGACGACGGTGCCGCGCTGAACCAGAACCAGGTCATCGGTCTGGCCAACACGCTGTCCGATCCGCGCGACGTCGTGGTGTGCGCTGCCGGCTCCATGCCAGGTGACCTGCACAAGCTGTGGCGCACCCGGGACCGCAAGGGCTACCACGTCGAATATGGCTTCTCCTGCATGGGATACGAGGTCGCCGGCGGGATCGGCGCCAAGATGGCCGAGCCGGACCGCGACGTCTTCATCATGGTCGGCGACGGTTCCTACCTGATGATGGCCACCGAACTGGTGACCGCGGTGCAGGAGAACGTGAAGGTCATCGTCGTGCTGGTGCAGAACCACGGCTTTGCCTCCATCGGCTCGCTGTCCGAGGCACTCGGCTCGCAGCGGTTCGGTACCTCCTACCGCTATCGCACCGACGATGGCCGCCTCGATGGCGACAAGCTGCCCGTCGACCTGGCGGCCAACGCGGCCAGCCTGGGCGCCGATGTCATCCGCGTCGTCACCGCGGCCGAGTTCACCGATGCGGTCAAGGTCGCCAAGGCCAGCGACCGGACCACGGTGATCCACGTCGAGACCGATCCGCTGATTGCCGCACCGGACAGCGAATCCTGGTGGGACGTACCGGTATCGGAGACGTCCACGCTGCAGTCCACCCAGGCCGCTTACGCGACCTACGCCGACTGGAAGAAGATCCAGCGGCCCCTGATCCGCCCTTCCGAGTCCTGAAAGGTCCCAACGTCATGAGCAGCATTCTGGTCGGCTCCGCCCCCGATTCCTGGGGCGTGTGGTTTCCCGACGACCCGAACCAGACCCCCTACACGCGCTTCCTCGACGAGGTCGCCGCATCGGGTTATCAATGGATCGAACTCGGCCCGTTCGGCTATCTGCCGACCGACCCCGAGACAGCTCGCCGACGAACTGGCGCGACGCAACCTGAAGCTCTCGGCCGGAACCGTTTTCGAGCACTTGCACCAGGATGATTCCTGGGATGCGGTGTGGGCGCAGATCGAAGACGTCGCCAAGCTCACCGCCGCCGTCGGCGGCAAGCACGTCGTCGTCATCCCCGAGATGTGGCGTGACCCCGCCACGGGCGCCGTCCTCGAGGACCGCACCCTGACTACCGAGCAGTGGCGCAAGAAGACCCACGGCATGAACGAACTCGGCAAGGCGATGTTCGAGAAGTACGGCGTCCGAGCGCAATACCACCCGCACGCCGACAGCCACGTCGACACCGAGGAGAACGTCTACCGCTTCCTCGACGGCACCGACGGCGAGTTCGTCAACCTGTGCCTGGACACCGGCCACATCAGCTACTGCGGTGGTGACAACATCGCGATCATCGAACGGGCGCCCGAGCGCATCGGGTACCTGCACCTCAAGCAGGTCGACCCGGTCGTGCGCGCCAAGGTCGAGGCCGAGGACCTGCCGTTCGGCGAGGCCGTCAAGCTCGGTGCCATGACCGAACCGCCGCTGGGCATCCCGGACATGCCGCCGCTGCTCGAGGCCATCGAGCGCCTCGGCATCGACGTGTTCGCCATCGTCGAGCAGGACATGTACCCCTGCGCCGTCGACGCACCGTTGCCCATCGCCCAGCGCACCCAGCGGTATCTCGGGTCCTGTGGCGTCCCGTCCGTCCGCTTCGCCTGATCCGAACCGAGGAGTCGAAAACCCATGTCAGAACTACGAATCGCCGTCCTCGGCGTCGGGATGATGGGCGCCGATCACGTCGCGCGCATCGGCGCCAAGATCGCCGGCGCCCGCGTCAGCGTGGTCAACGACTACGTGACCGAGAAGGCCGAGCAGCTCGCCGCGACCATCCCCGGGTGTCGCGCCATCTCCGATCCGCTGGACGCCATCGCCGATCCGGACGTGGACGCCGTCATCCTGGCGACGCCCGGACCCACTCACGAGAAGCAGCTCCTGGCGTGCCTGGAGCACGGCAAGCCGGTGATGTGCGAGAAGCCGCTGACCACTGACGTGGACACCTCGCTGGAGGTAGTCAAGCGCGAGGCCGAACTGGGCAAGCGCATGATTCAGGTGGGCTTCATGCGTCGCTTCGACGCCGAGTACGCGTCGCTCAAGGCGCTGCTGGACGCCGGCGAACTCGGCCGCCCGCTGGTGATGCACTGCGCTCACCGCAATCCCGTCGTGCCGCCGAACTTCGACAGCTCGATGATCGTCAAGGACTCGCTGGTCCACGAGGTCGACGTCACCCGCTTCCTGTTCGGCGAGGAGATCACCGCGGTGCAGCTGATCAAGCCCGCCGCCAACCCGAATGCGCCCGAGGGACTTCAGGATCCGCAGATCGCGATCTTCCAGACGGCGACGGGCAAGCACGTCGACGTCGAGCTGTTCGTCACCACCGGCATCGCCTACGAGGTCCGTACCGAGGTGGTCGGCGAGCGTGGCAGCGCCATGATCGGTCTGGACGTCGGATTGGTGCGCAAGAGCGCGCCCGGCCACTGGGGCGGCCAGATCACCCCCAGCTTCAAGGAGCGCTTCGGACAGGCCTACGACACCGAGATCCAGCGGTGGGTGGACGCGGTGCGCGCGGGCGAGGTCACCGGCGACTACACCGACGGCCCCGGCGCCTGGGACGGCTACGCGGCCGCAGCGGTGTGCGCCGCAGGCGTCCGCTCGCTGGAGACGGGCGAGACCGTCACAGTCGACATGGTGCCGCGCGACTCGATCGCGGGAGCGTGACCCGTGAAGATCGCCCTTGATCCCACCCCGTTCCACCACGACTACGAGCTGCTCGAATTCCCGCGCGTAGCAGCCGAACTAGGCTACGAGCACCTCCAACTCACCCCCCACCGCGACTTCATCCCGTTCTTCAACCACCCGCGGGCCGACGACGACCTGGTCGCCAAGTTCCGCAAGGCCTGCGAGCACGCGAACGTCGGCATCGCCTCGGTCCTGCCGGTGCTGCGGTGGTCGAGCCCCGAGCCCGACGCGCGGGAAGCGGCCGTGCGGAACTGGAAGCGCGTCATTCAGATCACCGTCGACCTCGGCGTCAATGTCATCAACACCGAGTTCTCCGGCCGACCCGAGCGGGCCGAGGAGTCCGAGCGGGCGTTCTTCCGCTCCATGGAGGAACTGCTGCCGATCTTCGAGCGCGAGGGCATCGACGTTCGCATCGACCCGCATCCCGACGACTTCGTCGAGGACGGCCTGGAAGCGGTCCGCATCATCCGCGGGGTCAACTCCCCCAACATCGGGATGGTGTACGTGGCGTGCCACACCTTTCACATGGGCGGCGACATGGGCGCCATCATGCGGGCCGCGGGTGACAAACTGCGACTGGTGCACGTCGCCGACACGATGGATCACCACCGCAGTCACGGCCTGCGCTACATCACCAACCCGCCGGGCAATCCCGTTCGGGTGCACCAACACCTGAAGATCGGCGACGGCGACGTCGACTGGGACGAGTTCTTCTCCGGACTCGCCGAGATCGGGTTCTACGACCGACCCGACACCGTGATGGTGTCGTCGGTGTTCGCCGAAGACGAGAGTGCGCACGACGTCTCGCGCTACCAGCTCGCCACCATGACCGACTACGTCTCCAAGTACCAGAAATGAGAACCACCATGACGAACACCATCGGCCACTGGGTCGACAACGCTCCCTACGCGGGCGCCAGCGGCAGCACCGCTCCCGTCACCAATCCCGCCACCGGCGAGGTCACTGGCGAGGTGGCTTTGGGCAGCGTCGCCGACGCCCGCGCGGTCATCGACGCCGCCGCCGCGGCCTTCCCGGCGTGGCGCGACACCTCGCTGGCCAAGCGCACACAGATCCTGTTCGCCTTCCGGGAGCTGCTCAACGCCCGCAAGGGCGAGCTCGCCGAGATCATCACCAGCGAGCACGGCAAGGTGGTCTCCGACGCACTCGGCGAGGTCAGCCGCGGCCAGGAGGTCGTCGAATTCGCCTGCGGGATCCCGCATCTGCTCAAGGGTGGTTTCACCGAGAACGCTTCGACCAAGGTCGACGTCTACTCGATCCGCCAGCCCCTGGGCCCGGTCGGCATCATCTCGCCGTTCAATTTCCCGGCCATGGTGCCGATGTGGTTCTTCCCCATCGCCATCGCCGCGGGCAACACCGTGGTGCTCAAGCCCAGCGAGAAGGACCCCACCGCTTCGCTGTGGCTGGCCGCGCTGTGGAAGGAGGCGGGTCTGCCCGACGGAGTGTTCAACGTGCTGCAGGGCGACAAGACCGTCGTCGACGAGTTGCTGACCAACCCCAAGATCAAGTCGATCAGCTTCGTCGGCTCCACCCCGATCGCCCAGTACGTCTATGCCACCGGCACCGCCGCGGGCAAGCGCGTCCAGGCTCTCGGTGGCGCAAAGAACCACGCGGTGATCCTGCCCGACGCCGACCTGGACCTGGCGGCGGACTCGATGGTCAACGCGGGCTTCGGGTCCGCGGGTGAACGCTGCATGGCCATCTCGGCGTGCGTGGCCGTCGGGCCCATCGCCGATGACCTGGTGGCCAAGATCGCCGAGCGCACCACGCCGTTGAAGATCGGCGACGGCACCAAGGATTCCGACATGGGCCCACTGGTGACCAAGGCGCACCGCGACAAGGTGGCGTCCTACATCGACGCCGGCGAGGCCGACGGCGCCAAGATCGTCGTCGATGGCCGGAATGTCACCGCCGACGGTGGGCAGGACGGCTTCTGGCTGGGACCGACGCTGATCGACCACGTGACGCCCGAGATGAGCGTCTACACCGACGAGATCTTCGGCCCGGTGTTGTCGGTCATCCGCGTCGAAACCTACGACGACGCACTGGAACTCATCAACTCCAACCCGTACGGCAACGGCACGGCCATCTTCACCAACGACGGCGGCGCGGCCCGGCGGTTCCAGAACGAGGTCGAGGTCGGCATGATCGGCATCAACGTGCCCATCCCAGTTCCGATGGCCTACTTCAGCTTTGGTGGCTGGAAGGCCTCGCTGTTCGGCGACAGCCACGCCCACGGCGCCGAAGGCGTGCACTTCTTCACCCGCGGCAAGGCGATCACCAGCCGCTGGCTGGACCCCTCTCACGGCGGCATCGAGCTGGGCTTCCCGCAGAACGCCTGACCGCGAACCCCCTACCCGCGAGCGTGCGTGTCGGTACCCGACACGCCGCTCGCGGCTGACACGTCACGCACGCTCGCGAGGGAGGATTCGTGACCACACCCCGCCTCGTCGCCACGGCGTGGACCAGCGCGGGCAACACCTCCCCGATGGTGCGGCCGGCGATCAGTCCGGTGCCCATCGCGGACCGGGTCGCAGCGGTCGCCGAGGCGGGGTTCAGCGGACTCGGGTTGATCGTCGACGACCTGCGTGTCATCCGGGACGGCATCGGCTTCGACGGGCTGCGCCGGCTGATCTCCGCGGCCGGCCTCTCCCACGTCGAGATCGAACTACTCGAGCGCTGGTGGATTCCCCGCGGCCGGCCGGGACACACGTACGACGACCGCGACCTCCTCTTCGCGGCGGCGGATGCCTTGGCACCGGCCATGATCAAGATCGGTTCGGAGAACGGGCCGCCGACGCCGAATCCGCTCGCGCTCGCGGCGCCGCTGCGGGAGCTCGCCGAGCAGGCGCTCGCGCACGGAACCCGCGTCGCCATCGAGACGATGCCCTTCTCGGCCATCACTACGGTGCCGATGGGCGCCGAGATCATCAGTGCGACAGAGCATCCCGCGGCCGGCCTGCTCATCGACGCCTGGCACGTCTTTCGAGCCGGCACCACGCTCGCCGATCTGCGCGCGACCTTGCGCCCCGAGTGGATCTTCGGCGTCGAACTCGACGATGCCGTGTCCGAGATCGTCGGGACGTTGTTCGAGGACACCGTCGAGAACCGCGTGCTCTGCGGCGACGGGTCATTCGACCTGACCGGTTTGGTGTCGACCCTGCGCGACATCGGCTTTCAGGGACCCTGGGGCGTGGAGATTCTGTCGACGTCGTTTCGGAAGCTGCCGGTCGACCAGGCACTCGAGCTCGCCGCGGAGTCGGCGTCATCGGTCCTCGATCATGCCCTCTGAGGCGGTCGTCGGAACGGGCATGGCACGCTGACTTCGTGCCGACCACCATCACGCGATCCGCGACGCCCTTTGGCGCCGAAGTAGCGACGCTCACCTTCGACCATGGACCGCTCAACCTGTTCGATCAGGCCATGTTCGACTCGCTGACCGCGAATGTCGCGGAGTTGGCCGCCAACCCGCCGCGCGCGCTGTTGCTGCGCGCCGAGGGGAAGGTCACCTCGGCGGGCGTCGACGTCCACATGTTCCAGGAGCTGACCCCCGAACGGGGCGCCGAACTGTGGCGCACACTGTTCGCCGAGATCATCGCTCCGCTCGAAGCGCTGCCATGCCCGGTGGTGTTCGCGGCGCACGGCCTCACGCTGACCGCTGCGTTCGAGATCGCGCTGGCGTGCGACATCATCTTGGCGGCACCGCGGGCGAAGTTCGGACTCGTCGAAACCGTCGTAGGACTGACGCCGTCGATGGGCGGGCCGCAGCGGTTGGCCGAGCGCGCCGGATCCGGCCGCGCTCGCGAGTTGGTGATGACCGGTGACGTCTACGACGCGGCAACGATGGCCGCCTGGGGCGTGGTGAACGCACTGCACGACGACGTCGACGCCGCCGCACGCACGCTCGCCGACCGCCTCGCCGACGGACCGACGATGGCGCATGCCGCCACCAAGGAAATCGTCGCGGCCTGGCGCTCCGGCGGTGTCGGTCATGCCGACGACGTCACCCCCGAGGTGTCCGGTGCTCTGTTCGCGACCGACGACCTGCGGCGGGCGGTGGCGAGCTTCCTGGACGTAGGACCCGGCAAGGCGACGTACACCGGGCGATAGCCGGGACGAGAGCCGACGCGAAGGTGCGTTGAGAATTCATTGAGGGCTGCCGCCGATTCTCGTCGGACACCGGTCAGTCATTCCCAAGAGATCATCCAATCCCTGTCCAACACGGATAGCGGAACGTGTTGGACGAGAGTCGTGGTCTACCGCTGCACCAGAACTCGGCCGGTTGCCTGTGGAACTGCACGGGCGGCACCTGCAGCCACTCATGGCCGGAAGTGGTCGAGGGCCGACGCGAGCGCGCGTGGAATGCCACGACTGCTCGGCATGTCGTGTACCGACACGCGCGCTCGCGCACGGGGGAACACCCGATCACCGTTCAGGAGGATAGCAGAACCTCAGAGGATGTCAGTAGCTCAGAGGATGTAGAGCATCTCCTGGTAGGTGGGCAACGGCCACAGGTCGTCGGCCACCACGCCCTCGAGCGTGTCGGCCGCAGCGCGCACCGCGTCCATCAGGCCCAGCAGACTCTGGGCATGCTTGGCCTCCTCGGCGGCGGTGTCCCCGCCGTGTTCGGCCATCGCGGTCTTGAGGGCAGAGAGTGCCGCCGACAGTTCCGAGATCGGCGTCGACACCGTCTGCAGCAGTGTGGTGTCGGCCTCGATGCCGGCCGCCTTCAGCGTCGCGACGTTGGCCGCCAGCTCGGTCTGGTAGCGCACCGCCGCGGGCAGGATCACGGTCGAACCGATCTCCAGCGTCAGCTTCGCTTCGACGTTGACCGTGAGCACGTACATCTCGTAGCGCGACCTCTTCACGGCTGTGCAGCTCGCGCGCATTGAAGACGCCGTACTTCTCGAAGACCTCGATCGCCTCCGGCTTGCCCAGCTCCGGGATGGAGTCGAGCGTCGTCTTGAGGTTCGGCAGCCCGCGAGCCGCCGCCTCGACCTGCCAGTTGTCGGAGTAGCCGTCACCGTTGAACACGACGGCGCCGTGCTCGGTGATGATCTCGGTGAGCAGCTTCTGCACGGCGATGTCGAAGTCCTCGCCCTCGCCGACGGCCTTCTCCAGCGCCGTTGCCATGTAGTCGAGCGAGTCCGCCATGATCGTGTTGAGGATGATCATCGGCACGTTGATGGTCTGCCCCGAGCCGGGCGCGCGGAACTCGAACCGGTTGCCGGTGAAGGCGAACGGGCTGGTGCGGTTGCGGTCGCCGGGGTCGGTCGGCAGCACCGGCAGGGTGTCGACGCCAATGATCATGCTGCCCTTGCCCTTTGATGACGTCGCCGCACCCTTGGCGATCTGCTCGAAGACGTCGGCCAGCTGATCGCCGAGGAAGATCGAGATGATCGCCGGCGGTGCCTCGTTGGCGCCGAGCCGGTGATCGTTGGTGGCCGAGGCCACCGACACCCGCAGCAGCCCGGAGAACTTGTGCACGGCCCGGATCACCGCGGCACAGAACACCAGGAACTGGGCGTTCTCGTGCGGGGTGTCACCGGGCACGAGCAGACTGCCGAACTGCGCGTTGCCCAACGAGAAGTTGACGTGCTTGCCCGACCCGTTGACGCCGGCGAACGGCTTCTCGTGGAACAGGCACTCCATGCCGTGCTTCTTGGCGATGGTCTTGAACGTGGTCATCAGCAGCTGCTGGTGGTCGGCGGCGATGTTGGCCCGCTCGAACATCGGCGCGATCTCGAACTGGCCCGGCGCGACCTCGTTGTGCCGGGTCTTGGCCGGGATGCCGAGCTTGAACAGCTCCCGCTCGGTGTCCATCATGAAGCCGAGCACCCGGTCGGGGATCGCGCCGAAGTAGTGGTCGTCGAACTCCTGGCCCTTGGGCGGCTTGGCGCCGAACAGCGTGCGGCCCGCGTTGATCAGGTCGGGACGGGCGAGGAAGAAGTGCCGGTCGATCAGGAAGTACTCCTGCTCGGGCCCGCAGAACGACACGATGTGGTCGAAGTCCTGATGCCCGAAGAGCTTGAGGATGCGCTCGGCCTGCGCGCCCATCGCCTGCTGGCTGCGCAGCAACGGCGTCTTGTAGTCGAGCGCCTCACCGGTCATCGAGACGAAGACCGTCGGGATGCACAGCGTGTTGCCGTTCGGGTTCTCCAGGATGTACGCCGGGCTGGTGACGTCCCACCCGGTGTAGCCGCGCGCCTCGAATGTGCTGCGCAGACCGCCCGAGGGGAAGCTGGATGCGTCGGGCTCGCCCTGGATCAGGGTCTTGCCGGCGAACTCGGCGAGCGTCGTGCCGTCGCCGACCGGCTCGAGGAAGCTGTCGTGCTTCTCGGCGGTGAGCCCGGTCATCGGGTAGAAGACGTGGGCGTAGTGCGTGGCGCCCTTCGCCAGCGCCCAGTCCTTCATCACCGAGGCGACCGAGTCGGCGATCGCCGGGTCCAGCTTGCGCGCCCTTCTCGATCGTCGCGACGACGGACTTGTAGACCGACTTCGGCAACCGCAGCCGCATCTCGGCCAGGGTGAACACGTTGGCACCGAAGATCTCGCCGGGCGCCTCGCCGGGGTCGAAGCTGATGGGCGGAGGCACGTACGCCTCGACGTTGTTGATCGCCTGTAGACGGACTGCGTTTCCGCTCAATTGAGTTCCCATCGAACCGTGAGCCCGCAACTGGTTCGCGGACTAGACCGGCCAACCCTAGAAACGCCGTGTTCCGGGACTGTTACGCCGGCGTCACCGACAGAAGGCGACTGCCGTCGGCGTTAGCTGCCGCAGCGTGTGTCCGCCGCGGTGGCTGGTGGCGGAATTCTTACCGCTGACCGCCGGGGGCCTCACTTCCAGCATGGCGGGTAAGCATGAAGCATGCGAAGCGTCGTGACGTTGGTGGCCACCGCCGTACTCGTCGCGGGCTGCGCGTCGCCGCAACCCGGCCCGGCGCCGTCGCAACAGCCGCCGGCGACGACACCCACCACAACCGGACTGCTACCGACCGGAGTGCCCACCGAGGGCTCGCGGCCCGCCGCCGACGGGCTGCCGCCGCCCGCCGAACCCGGTCGGGCACCGGCGCCGGCGACCACTCCGCCCGGCCGCATCGTGCCGGTCGGCGATGCGCCCGAGGGCGTCGTCGTCGACGCGTTGACCCGCACCGTCGCCGTCGCCAAGCGCAACCCCTACGAACTGGTGCTGCTGAACGCCGACAGCGGTGACGTCGTCAAACGGGTGCCCCTGCCCGGCGCGGTCCGGCACCTGCAGCTGGCCAAGCCCGGCGGTCCGGTCCTGGTGCCGGTCGAGAGCGCCAACGCGCTGGTCCGGGTCGATCTGCCCGGCGGCAACGCCGAGCCGCAGATCATCACCGGCACCGTTCCGCACGATGCGTCGGAGGCGCCCAACGGCACGGTGTTCGTCGCCAACGAGCACGGCGGGACGACGACGGTCATCCGCGGCGACGACATCGTCAAGGTGTTCACCGACAGCGTGCAACCTGCCGGCATGGCACCGGTCGGCAACCTGATGGGCATGCTCGACGTCCGCAAGAACGACCTCACCGTGTACGACGCCGACAAGCTCACCATCGTCGGCTCCACCCCCGCCGGCGACGGACCCACCCACCTGGTCGCCGACAAGCGTGGCCGTTACGTCGCCGCCGACACCCGCGGCAATGCGGTGCGGGTGTTCAGCACCGAGCCCCGCGAGGTGGCGAGCGTGCCGCAGGCCGGCGCAGCCCTACGGCATCGCCTACGACGCCACGCGGGACCGGCTGTGGGTGGCGTCGTCGGGCACCAATGAGGTCGTGGGCTACGACATGGCCCAGGACACGCCACGGGAGGTCGCGCGCATTTCGACCGTGCAGAATCCGTACACGCTGGGCGTCGATGCCACCACCGGAACGCTGTTCATCGCGGGCCAGGCGGGCGGGGTCGTACAGATCGTCGAGCCGCCGGCGTGAACGCCGAATGTGCGGCGTGTTCGCATCGCGAGCCGTCGTTCGTACTCACAACCCACACGGTCGGCTGTCCGCTGTCCAGGCACCGGCCTAGATTGGAGACATGGGTATGAGGCGCCGCATGACGGGTCGCGACGTCACCAGGGACATCCCGGTCGAGCTACGACGAGCACGCGGTCGTCAGCACCGGCGCCGAGCACGAGGCCGCCGGGGTCAAGGCGGTGATGGTGTCGATGCAGCGCGGCGTGACGTCGATGGGGCCGCTGCGCACCGCGGCGGCACTGGTGCGGCTCAACCAGCGCAAGGGTTTCGACTGTCCGGGCTGCGCGTGGCCCGAGGAGCACGGCGGCCGCAAGTTCGCCGAGTTCTGCGAGAACGGCGCCAAGGCGGTCGCCGAGGAGGCGACCAAACGCGTCGTCACGCCGGACTTCTTCGCGCGGCACTCCATCGCCGACCTGCGCGCAGCGCCCCGAGTACTGGCTGAGTCAACAGGGCCGACTGACCCACCCGTGGTGTTGCGCCCCGGTGACGACCACTACCGACCGATCAGCTGGGATCACGCGTATCACGTGATCGCGCAACACCTCAACGCGCTCGACAGCCCCGACGAGGCGGTGTTCTATACCTCGGGGCGCACCAGCAACGAGGCGGCGTTCCTCTACCAACTGCTGGTGCGCAGCTACGGCACCAACAATCTGCCGGACTGTTCGAACATGTGCCACGAGTCGTCCGGGGCGTCGCTGACCGATTCGATCGGCATCGGCAAGGGGTCGGTGACCGTCGAGGACCTCGAAGACGCCGACGTCATCCTCATCGCCGGGCCAGAATCCCGGGCACCAACCATCCCCGCATGCTGTCGGTGCTGGAGAAGGCAAAGGCGAAGGGCGCGAAGATCATTGCGATCAACCCGCTCCCCGAGGCGGGCTTGATGCGCTTCAAGGACCCGCAGAAGGTGCGCGGTGTCATCGGGAACGGCATCGGCATCGCCGACGAGTTCGTCCAGATCCGGCTCGGCGGCGACATGGCCCTGTTCGCCGGTCTGGGTCGGCTGCTGCTGGAGGCCGACGACCGCGCGCCCGGCACGGTGGTCGACCGCGACTTCGTCGCCGAGCACTGCGCCAGACTTCGAGGCCTACGAGGCGCAGACCCGCGCAGTGGACCTCGACACCGTGCTGGAGGCGACCGGCATCGACCGCGCCCAGCTCGACCGGCTGGCCGGGATGCTGATCGCCTCCGAGCGCACCGATCGCCTGCTGGGCGATGGGTTTGACGCAGCACCGCCATGCCGTGCCGATGATCTCTGAGCTGACCAACCTGCTGCTGATGCGCGGCATGATCGGCAAGCCCGGCGCCGGGCGTGTGTCCGGTGCGCGGCCACTCCAACGTCCAGGGCGACCGCACGATGGGCATCTGGGAGAAGATGCCCGAGAGCTTCCTGGCCGCACTGGACGCCGAGTTCGGCATCATCAGCCCACGCAAGCACGGCATGGACACCGTCGATGCGATCCGAGCCATGCGCGACGGTCGGGCGTCGGTGTTCATGGGCATGGGCGGCAACTTTGCGATGGCGACCCCGGACACCGAGGTCACCGAGGCGGCGCTGCGTAGTTGCGCTCTGACGGTGCAGGTCTCGACGAAGCTCAACCGCAGCCACGTCGTCCACGGCACCACCGCGCTGATCCTGCCGTCGCTCGGTCGCACCGACAGGGACGTTCAGGACGGCGTCAAACAGCAAGTCTCGGTTGAGGATTCGATGTCGATGGTGCACCTGTCCCGTGGCAGTCTGCAGCCGCCGGGTGATCAGGTGCGCAGCGAGGTCGCGATCATCAGCGAGTTGGCGCGTGCGGTGCTGGGCGCCGACCACCCGGTGCCGTGGGAGTCCTTCCGCCACGACTACGACACCGTGCGCGAGGCCATCGCCGCGGTGGTCCCCGGCTGCGCGGACTACAACCGCAAGGTCCGCCAGCCCGACGGCTTCCAGCTTCCGCACCCGCCGCGCGACTCGCGTGAATTCCCCACCACCACGGGCAAGGCCAACTTCGCGGTCAACCCGCTGGAGTGGATTCCCGTCCCCGAGGGCCGGCTGATGCTGCAGACGCTGCGCAGCCACGACCAGTACAACACCACGATCTACGGCCTGGACGACCGCTACCGCGGCGTGAAGGGTGGCCGCCGGGTGATCTTCGTCAACCCTGCCGACATCGCCTCGCTGGGCTTCACCGAGGGCGAGCGGGTCGACCTGGTCTCCGAATTCACCTCGGCGACAGGCGAAGTCGAGGAGCGCCGGGCCGAGGACTTCCTGATCGTGCCGTACTCGACGCCGGTGGGCAACGCGGCGGCCTACTATCCCGAGACCAATTCGCTGGTGGCCCTGGATCACGTCGCCGCCAGATCGAACACGCCGGTGTCCAAGGCCGTCCAGATTCGCCTGGAGGCGCGGGTGCCGGGCGTCGAGTGGAGCGAGGGGGGAAGCAACGATGGGTAGGGTCACCGCGCGGCGCAGGGCCAGCCACCTCACCGCAGGCAACGCGAGCGTCCGGCCCGAGACGCTCGCCGTCGAGGAGCCGATGGAGATCCGGATCAACGGCACCGCGATCACCGTCACGATGCGCACGCCCGGGTCCGACGTCGAACTGGCGCAAGGGTTTCTGCTCACCGAGGGGGTGATCGGCCAGCGCAACGACATCCTCGCGGTGCAGTACTGCCGCGGCGCAGGCGAGGACGGCGTCAACTCCTACAACGTGCTCGACGTGACGCTGGCGCCGAACGTCGCGATGCCCGAGCGTCGACGTCACGCGCAACTTCTACACCACGTCGTCCTGCGGGGTGTGCGGCAAGGGATCCATCGACGCCATCAAGCTGATCAGTCGCCACTCCCCCGGCGACGATCCACACCGTGGTCGCGTCGGCGACGTTGTCGGCGCATGCCCGACCAATTGCGCAGTGCCCAGCGGATCTTCGCCACCACCGGGCGGCCTGCACGGCGCCGCGACTGTTCGACGCCGACGGCACGATGCTGGTGGTCCGCGAGGACATCGGCCGGCACAACGCCGTCGACAAGGTCATCGGGTGGGCCCTGGAGAACCGACCGAATCCCATTGAGCGGGCACGGTTCTACTGGTCAGCGGGCGGGCGTCGTTCGAGCTGACACAGAAGGCCGTGATGGCGGGCATCCCGATTCTCGCCGCGGTCTCGGCCCCGTCGTCGCTCGCCGTCGACCTGGCCGCTCAGGCCGGCCTGACCCTGGTCGCGTTCCTGCGCGGAGACTCCATGAACGTCTACACCCGGCCGGACCGCGTCAAGCACTGACGCGCGCATCGAAGGCATCTGTGATCCCCTGAGATATGACGACCAGAGCTGAGCTACCAGAGACGAGATCACCGAGCAGATCATCGCGGCCCGACTCGCCAAGGGCATCACCTGGCAGCAGCTCGCCGAGGCGGTCGGCCGTCCGGTGGTCTGGACCACGGCGGCGCTGCTGGGCCAACACCCGATTCCCGCGGACCTGGGCGCCGTCGTCGTCGACCTCTTGGACCTAGACCCCTCGGCGGTCCCGGTCCTGGCGGCGGTGCCGATGCGCGGGGGGCTGGCGACGGCGGTGCCCACCGATCCGACCATCTACCGGTTCTACGAGGCGCTATCGGTGTACGGCGGAGCCATCAAGGAGTTGATTCACGAACAGTTCGGCGACGGCATCATGAGCGCCATCAACTTCAGCGTCGAGATCGACAAGAAGGCTCACCCGGCAGGAGACCGGGTCGTCGTCACGTTCGACGGCAAGTTCCTGCCCTACGACTGGACCAAGGCCCCGCCGGAGGACTAAGCGCTCTTCTCGCGGCGCTCGGCGCGGGGAGGCTTGCGCGGGACGATCGTCGGCAACACGTTGTCCTCGACGGTCTCCTTGGTGACCACGACCTTGGCTACGTCGTCCCGGCTGGGGATGTCGTACATCACCGGCAGCAGGACTTCCTCCATGATGGCGCGCAACCCGCGGGCACCGGTGCCGCGGTGGATCGCCTGGTCGGCGATCGCATCGAGTGCGTCAGCGGTGAACTCGAGTTCCACACCGTCCATCTCGAACAGCCGACTGTACTGCTTGACCAGCGCATTCTTCGGCTGCGACAGAATGGTGACCAGCGATTCCTTGTCCAGGTTCGTCACCGACGCCACCACCGGCAGACGTCCGATGAACTCCGGGATGAGACCGAACTTGATCAGGTCCTCGGGCATGACCTCGGCGAAGTGGTCCTGGGTGTCGATCTCGGCCTTGCTGCGGACCTCGGCGCCGAAGCCGAGACCCCGCTTGCCGACGCGGTCGGAGACGATGCGCTCCAGCCCGGCGAACGCACCGGCCACGATGAACAGCACGTTGGTGGTGTCGATCTGGATGAATTCCTGGTGCGGGTGCTTGCGGCCACCCTGCGGCGGAACCGATGCCTGCGTGCCCTCGAGGATCTTCAGCAGCGCCTGCTGCACGCCCTCGCCGGACACGTCGCGCGTGATCGACGGGTTCTCGCTCTTGCGGGCGATCTTGTCGACCTCGTCGATGTAGATGATGCCGGTCTCGGCGCGCTTGACGTCGTAGTCGGCCGCCTGGATCAGCTTGAGCAGGATGTTCTCGACGTCCTCGCCGACGTAGCCGGCCTCGGTCAGCGCGGTGGCATCGGCGATGGCGAAGGGAACGTTGAGCATCTTGGCCAGGGTCTGCGCCAGGTAGGTCTTGCCGCATCCGGTGGGGCCGAGCATCAAGATGTTGGACTTCGCCAATTCGACCGGCTCGGCGCGGGAGTCACGCGACTTCTCCTGGGCCTGGATGCGCTTGTAGTGGTTGTAGACGGCGACGGCCAGCGTGCGCTTGGCGGTGTCCTGGCCGATGACGTAGCCCTCGAGGAATTCGCGGATCTCGGCGGGCTTGGGCAGCTCGTCGAGTTTGACGTCGTCGGCGTCGGCGAGTTCCTCTTCGATGATCTCGTTGCAGAGGTCGATGCACTCGTCGCAGATGTATACGCCGGGACCTGCGATGAGCTTCTTGACCTGCTTCTGGCTCTTGCCACAGAACGAGCACTTCAGCAGGTCGCCGCCGTCTCCAATGCGCGCCATTGTCGTGCGGCCCTACTTTCCTGATCGCCGTCGGTAAGTCTCGGTTTGGTGGATCACCTCGGGTGTTCTCCCGACGCTACCCGTATGTTCCGGCGCCATGCGACCGTAAAGCCGAATAGCGCCGTTGATATTTGCCTGCGTTGATGGAGAACATATCCCCTGTCAAGGCCATAGCCCACCGGAACGCACCTCGCGCCGTTGGCGTGTCGTCGTCGCAATCAATACGAGAGCGTTCCGACACCAACGTACCCGCGCCCCTGCGGTGCGACCCGTCCCGAGGAACCGGATCGCGCCGCAGCGTCACGCAGACTGAGCAGAGAGCTTGCGGTATTCCAGGACCGTGTCGATGATCCCGTAGTCCTTGGCCTCCGCCGCGGTGAGGATCTTGTCGCGGTCGGTGTCCTTGCGGATGACGGCGGCGTCCTTGCCCGTGTGACGCGCCAGCGTGGTGTCCATCAGCGTGCGCATCCGCTCGATCTCGGCGGCCTGGATCTCCAGGTCGGAGACCTGCCCCTGGATCGCGCCACCGACGGCGGGCTGGTGAATCAGGACGCGCGCGTTGGGCAGCGCCAGCCGCTTGCCGGGCGTCCCGGCGGCCAGCAGCACCGCGGCGGCCGACGCGGCCTGACCGAGGCACACCGTCTGAATGTCGGCACGGACGTACTGCATGGTGTCGTAGATCGCCATCAGCGAGGTGAACGAGCCACCGGGCGAGTTGATGTACATGGTGATGTCGCGGTCCGGGTCGAGGGACTCGAGCACCAGCAGCTGCGCCATGATGTCGTTCGCCGAGGCGTCGTCGACCTGCACGCCGAGGAAGATGATGCGCTCCTCGAACAGCTTGTTGTACGGGTTGGACTCCTTGACGCCGAAGCTCGAGTGCTCGATGAACGACGGAAGGATGTAGCGCGCCTGAATCGGATTCACGGCACCGCCGTGGGGCTGAGTCATGAGGCACTCCCGTTGAAGTTGGCGTGGGTGATGATGTGGTCGACGAAGCCGTACTCCAACGCCTCGGGTGCGGTGAACCAGCGGTCGCGGTCCGCGTCGGCCTCGACGCGCTCGAGCGTCTGCCCGGTGAACTCGGCGTTGAGCCGGTTCATCTCCTTCTTCGTCAACGCGAACTGCTCGGCCTGGATCGCGATGTCGGCCGCGCTACCGCCGATACCAGCGCTCGGCTGGTGCATCATGATCCGCGCGTGCGGCAGGGCGTAGCGCTTGCCCTTGGTGCCTGCGGCGAGCAGGAACTCTCCCATCGACGCCGCCAGACCCATCGCGTAGGTCGCCACGTCGCACGGGGCCAGGACCATCGTGTCGTAGATGGCCATGCCCGCGGTCACCGAACCGCCCGGCGAGTTGATGTAGAGGTTGATGTCCTTGGTGGGGTCCTCGGCGGCCAGCAGCAGAATCTGCGCGCAGAGCCGGTTGGCGATGTCGTCGTCGACCTGGGTGCCCAGGAAGATGATCCGCTCGGCCAGCAACCGCTCATAGACGGAGTCGATGAGGTTGAGCCCCGACGCGCCCGAACGCATGTCAGTCACGGCTGGAATACCTGCTTTCTCGAGTTTGCGTACTCGTTCACTGACACTAACCAAACCTGCGCTGCGAGCACTCCCCGAGTGGGGGTCGTTCGCTCACAGCGTCACCTCGCGGTCACGCGGTTTCGTCGGCTCCGGCCTCGTCGGTGGCCTCGTCAGTGACTTCGTCGGTGGCCTCGTCACTGGCTTCGTCGTCGTCGGCATCGGCGGCGTCCTCGGCGGCTTCGAGCTCCGCGTCCTCGGCTCCAGCCGGGGTGGCCGGACCGAAGAACTCCGTCGTGTCGATCTCGTTGCCGTCCGTGTCGGTGACGGTCGCACCATGCACCACTGCGGCGATGGTCAGGCCACGCCGGACGTCGGCGAACATGGCCGGCAGCTGGTTGTTCTGCTGCAGCACCTGCAGGAGCTGCTGCGGCTCGATGCCGTACTGCCGCGACATCAGCACCAGGCGCTCGGTGAGGTCGTTCTGGCCGACCTGGATGTCGAGCTGGTCGGCGACCGCATCCATCAACAGCTGCGTCTTGACGGCCTTCTCGGCGTTGGAGCGGTTGTCGGCGTCGAACTCCTCGCGGCTGCTGCCCTCGGCGGCAAGCGCCTCCTCGAACTTCGTCTCGTCGTGGTCGAGGCCGTGAATGGCGTTGTGCACCGTGTCGTCGACCTGCGCCTGCACGATCGCCTCGGGCAGCGGAACCTCGACCTGCTCGAGCAGGGTTTCGAGGGCCTTGTCGCGAATCTGCTCGGCCTGGCCGATGCGCTTGGTGCGCCGAACCTGCTCGACGAGGCTCTCCCTGAGCTCGTCGATGGTGTCGAATTCGCTTGCCAGCTGGGCGAATTCGTCGTCGGGCTCAGGAAGCTCGCGCTCCTTGACCGAATTCACCTTGACCGTGACCTCGGCTTCGTCACCGGCGTGCTCGCCGGCGACCAGAGTAGTGGTGAACACCTTGCTCTCCCCCGCGGTGAGACCCTTGATCGCGTCGTCGAGCCCCTCGATGAGGTTGCCCGAGCCGATCTCGTGCGACAGGCCCTCGGTCTTGGCCTCCTCGACGTCCTGGCCGTCGACGGTCGCCGACAGGTCGATGGACACGAAGTCACCGTCCTGGGCGGGGCGCTCGACGCCGGTCAGCGTGCCGAAGCGGGCGCGCAGATTCTGCAGTTCGGTGTCGACCTCCTCGTCGGAGACCTCGATGGGGTCGACCGTGAAGGCCAGCGTCGACAACTCGGGCAGGGTGATCTCGGGCCGGACGTCGACCTCGGCGGTGAAGGTCAGGTCGCCGCCGTACTCCTTGCTGGTGACCTCGATCTCGGGCTGGCCGAGTGGTTGCACGTCCGAGCTGGCGACGGCTTCGCTGTAGCGGGCCGGGACGGCCTCGCCGACGACCTGGTCGAGCATCGCCTGCTTGTCGATGCGCGACTCGAGCAGCTTCACCGGCACCTTGCCCGGCCGGAACCCGGGCATCCGGATGGTGCGGGCCAGCTCCTTGAACGCTTGGTCGAAGTCGGGCTGCAATTCAGTGAAGGGCACCTCCACGTTGATGCGAACCCTGGTCGGGCTCAACTTCTCGACGGTGCTCTTCACGGCAGTGCTCCTTGCATGTCTATGTCTTCTTCTCGATGTCTTCTTCTTCGACGGGGGTCGTCGTTCCGGTCGGGGTGACAGGATTTGAACCTGCGGCCTTCCGCTCCCAAAGCGGATGCGCTACCAAGCTGCGCTACACCCCGTACTTCACGGCCGTCGAAATACTACGGGCTGACCTCGCGACATCATCAATTGGATTTGACGACGTCGGCGCCGGTACAGTCTCCGATGCAGTGCTAACGCGGGCGTAGCTCAATGGTAGAGCCCTAGTCTTCCAAACTAGCTACGCGGGTTCGATTCCCGTCGCCCGCTCCACCAGGACCGGCGCGGTGCCCGCCGAATGACGAATTCGGCGGCTCGCGCGCTCGGGCCAACACCGACGCGCTGTTGGTTTCAGACTGCCAAGCTGCCCAAAGACGTAGTGATCATGGCAGCTACCCGAGTACCGTCCGACGGGAGCGCACTGACGCGCCGTTGAGCTCGTGGGGGTAGTACATGGCAAAGCACCGGATGTCGAAGTCGCGGAGCGGTCGCAAGGCGGTCCTGATGGGCGCGGCCGCTGCGGGGATCTCCAGTGCCCTGGTGCTGGGCCACGCGACCAACACCACCGCCGCCACCGTAGAACTCGCCAACACCGTCATCGGCGTTGGCGGCCTCGGCGACAACACGGGTGCTCGGGTGCCCAACAAGCTGAGCGGAACCGTCGTTCCTGCTGGCTACCAGTACGCCGGATTGGTGTACAACTCCGGCCTCGATCTGGCCGCCAGCCGCGACGTGGGCACCCCGCTGCTCAACACGGCGATCGTCAAGACCTATGGGGGTGAGCCGCTGATCATCGTCACCGGCTATTCGGCCGGGACGCTGGCCGTGGAGAAGGAGCGACGCAACCTGCAGCAGCTCGACCCGGCGTCGGCCCCGTCGCCCGACCAGCTCAGCTTCGTCCAGATCGCGTCACCGTTCGCGCCCAATGGTGGCATCTTCCAGCGCTTTCCGACGATCGGCATCCCGGGCGTGATAGACGCGATGGGCCCCGGCCAGGCGACGCGGTACGACACCACCTACGTCGTCAATGAGTACGACCCCTACGGCGACTTCCCCGCCTACTTCAACCCGGTCTCATTGCTCAACACGCTGCTGGCACTGCGGTATTCGCACCCGGACGAGGCGTATGACCCTCTCCTCCCGGGCACCAGCCCCGCCTACGTGACTCCGATTGACAACGCAGCCGGAGGCCACGACACCTACGTCCTCTACTACCGGGACCTTCCGCTGCTCGGACCGCTGCGGGAGGTATCGACGAAGACCGGGCTCACCCCCTTCACCGAACCCTTCATCAGCGCCATCGAACCGCTTCTTCGTTTGCTGGTCGACGCGGGATACACCGATCGGGTCAACGCCGATCCGGCGACACCGATCGCGTTCTCGTTGATCACCCCGCCGCAGAACGTCCTCGCGGCTCTGCTCGGCGTGCCCGGAGCGATCAGCCAGGGCGTGACGAATCTGGTCTCGGGCGGCAACGCGCCTGCGACGCTGCCCGACCCGCTCGGCAACCTGGTGCCGGCGGCGCCGGCGCCATTCGTCGCGCCGCAGATCCAGAGTGCGCGGCTGTCGCTGGTGGCAATCGACAACTCACCGGCACCGACGGCGTCCTCCACGTCCACTGCCGTTCCGACCAGCACGCCGAACGCGACAATCGAGACCAGCACCCCGTCGACGTCATCGACTCCGACGTCATCGACTCCGACGTCCTCGGCTCCGACGCCCTCGGTCGCTCCTCCCACCACGGTGTCCAACCCGCCCTCGACGACCTCGCATCCCCAGCCGAGTGGTGACGGCCTGCATCCGACCGTGACGTCCGACGGCAACATGGCCGTCCCCGGCGGCGGCACCAACCCGGTCGTTCCGGTCACTGGCGGCAGCACGACCACTACGACCACTACGACCACGGGGACCACCGGGACCACCGGGACCACCGGGACCACGGGGACCGCCACGGCGGGGACCACCACTACGCCGGCCGGCGGCGACACCGGTGCCAAGGAGTCCAACGCGGCCTAGCGGTACGCGGCTGGGTCGTGGTCAGCGGAGCGTGACCGGCACGGTAGACAGGACCGATGACGACCGCCGATGCCGCGACTCCGCTGGCTCCCCTGCCCGACACCGGCTACGTCTACCAGACCTCCTGGCCCGTCCCGACCGCCGATGTCGACGACCAGCTGCGGCTTCGTCTCGATGGGGTGGCTCGCTACATCCAGGAGGCGGGGGCGGAGAACCTGGTCGACGCCGGTGAGGCCGAGGCGCACCCGCACTGGATCGTCAACCGCACGGTGATCGACGTCATCGCGCCCATCGAGTGGCCCAACGACGTGACGCTGAGCCGGTGGTGCTCGGCGTTGTCGACGCGGTGGTGCACCATGCGAGTCGACCTCGTCGGTGGCGACGGCGGACGGATCGAGACCGAGGGTTTCTGGATCGCCATCAACGAGAACACCCTCACGCCGTTGCGGGTGTCGGACTCATTGATCGAGAAGTTCGCGTCCACGACCACCGAACACCGGCTCAAGTGGCGGAAGTGGTTGGCCGACCCGGCAGAGGTCGACACGATCCTGCCATTTGCCCTGCGCCGCACCGACATCGACGTCTTCCAGCACGTGACCAACACTGCCTACTGGCACGCCATTGCCGAGGTGGCGGCTTTGCATCCAGACGTGTGCACGCCGCCGTACCGGGCGGTGGTCGAATACCGACGCCCCATCCAATACGGGGAGGACGTCACCATTCGATTCGCGCGCCGCGGCGACGACGTGCACGTCGCAATCGCCGTCGGCGACGACGTCCGGGCGGCGGCGCTACTACGGAAGAAGCACAGCGGGGGCTAGGACTCGCACGCAACGCCGTCGCCGTCGCGGTCACCACCGATCCAGTAGTCCGGGTCACCCTGCGGAATGTTCCAGCGACCGTCCTGATGCGCTTGCGTGCAATTGCGGTACGGGCCGGTAGCTGACGCGATCGGTGCAACCCCCACAGTAACCGCAGCGGATGCGACGATACACGCGGTGACAGTACGACGAATCACGGCTACCCCTGATCTTGAACTCTGGTTATCCCCACGCTGACGTGTCGATGCTAAGCGCCGACAGGATTCCAGCGCAGACCATTCAGCAAACACTTTCGACACCGTCCAGGGATAGCCACGTGACGACAGCCGACGATCACTGCCCCTCTCGGCACGCGCGCCTGCAGAATGTCGGGATGACACTGGACCTCGCTCGCGCCAATCGCATCGTCGCGGCGGCGCACGCCGAGGCGGCCGCGCAGTCGATCCTCGTCTCGGCCGCCGTCGTGGACGCCGGAGGACACCTGCTTGCGTTCGGCCGAATGGATGGCGCCGAGATCGCGGGGCCCGTGCTGGCCATCGACAAGGCCTATACCGCTGTGGCCAACAGCATCTCGACCGCCGAACTCGCGGTCTTGGCCGCCCCGGGAGGGGAACTGTTCGGGCTGCACGCCAACGGTGGTGGCAGGTTCGTCATCTTCGGCGGCGGCGTCCCGATCGTGACGGATGGTCGCATCGTCGGCGCCGTGGGCGTGAGCGGCGCCAGCGCCGAGGACGACGACGCGTGTGCGCAGGCCGGGCTGCGCGCATCCTGAGAACGCCCTCATCCAGCCGGGTTCGGCATCGACCGTCGTCGGTAGGCTGGTCGCCATGAACGGCATTCTGCTAGTGCTCATCGTGGTCCTCGTCGCCGTGATCGCCTTCGCGGTCATCGCGTCGTCGAAGGCGTCCGGAAAGCGCAGTGCGGCATCGCTGGAGGACGCCAAGGCCGACGCGCGTCGCGCGATCGACCGGCTCGGCGGCCAGGTGATCAACCTGACGGGTACCGACGACGCCTCCAAGCAGGCGCTGGCCGACGCCTCGGAGCGCTTCACAGCCGCTGGCTCCCAGATCGAGCAGGCCACCACGGCACGGCAGGCTCAGCTCGCCAAGCAGAGTGCGATGGAGGGGCTTTACTACGTGCGTGCGGCCCGCGTGGCGATGGGAATGGATCCCGGCCCCGAACTCGAGTCGCTATCCGGCCAGAACACCGCCGGCACCGTGACCGAAGACCGCCGCGTGCAGTACGAGGGCCGTGACATCGAGGCATCACCGACGCCGTCGGAGCGCACCCCGAACTACTACCCCGGCGGCCGCGTCGCCGGTCGCCCCGTGCCGGCCGGCTGGTACTCCGAGCCCTGGTGGAAGCCGGCGCTGGTGGCTGGCGCCTGGGGAGTCGGATCGGCACTGCTGTTCAGCTCGCTGTTCTCGGGCATGGGCGGAATCGGCTACGACGCCCAGGGGTTCGAGAACGGCTACGGTGACGGCTTCCAGGACGGCCTGGACCAGGGCCAGCTCGACGGCGGCGACGGTGGCGGCTGGGGCGACGGCGGTGGTGGCGACGGCGGCTGGGGTGGTGGCGACAGCGGCGGCGGCTGGGACTTCGGTGGCGGCGGTGACTTCGGTGGCGGCGACTTCGGTGGCGGGGACTTCGGCGGTTTCTAACCCGACGCCGAAGTGCTGACCAGAAAAGTGTCGGAACGCGGGTGTGTCGTCGCTCCTAGTAGGTGACGGTGGCCCACCAGGGCCACTCCAACCCCACGGAGCCCACGATGACCACCTACTACACGGCCCGCACCGACCGCTACGACGCCGCCGCCCACAGCGACGGCCCGACGCTGCGGCGCCCGGCGACGGCCCTCGCGTACCCGACTGCATACGTGACTCCCGCCGTCGCCAGCGCCCGGCCGTCGAGATCGGGCTGGATCGTCAGTGGGCTCGCAGCGCTGCTCGCGCCAGTGCGCTCGCCGTGGTCGGCAACCTGGCCATCGAACAGTTCACCTCCACCGACTCGTCCGTGACCATCGCGCCGGTGGCCCCGTCGGCGCCGGCGATGGTGGCAGCACCCGCTCCGATCCCGAGCAGCGCCGTCGCGGCACCCGCGGTGACCGTGGTCCCGACCCTGTCGGCGCATCGATCAAGCGCACCCCGGGTCGTCGTCGTCACCGTGCCCGCCCCGTCCCCGGCAGCATCCGCCCCCGTTGCGGCTCCTCCGACGCCGCCCCCACCGAGGCCGAAGCCCCTGCCGCACAACATGTCTGGCGGCATCGGGACGTGCGACCTGATCAAATGCGATCCGGCTCCGCCGACGTCGCCGAGCCCGTCGGGAGGCATTTCGACGTGCGACCTGGTCACGTGCGATGCGACCCCGCGCCCGCGGGACTAGAAGCGACCGCCGGCCGGGCGCACCACTACACCTGGCAGGTCGGGCACCAGAACAGGTTGCGCCCCTCCATCACCTCGGTGAGGATCGTCGTACCGCAGACCCGGCACGGCTCCCCCGCGCGCCGATACACGTAGCTGCGCGGGCGGCCCGGCCGGTAGGACGGCGGTCCCTTGTCGTCCTTGCGCCTGATGGTGATGATCTTGCCGCGGCTCACGCCGACCTTCATCAGTGCCACCAGGTCGGTCCACGCGGCGTCGAACTCCGCCTCGCTGACGTGCGTTCCCGGCCGGTGCGGTTCGATCAGGTGGCGATACAGCAGCTCGCTGCGGTAGACGTTGCCGACTCCTGCGATCACCGCCTGGTCCATCAGCAACGCACCAATCGCCCTGCGCGACTTGCTGATTCGGGCCCACGCCCGCGATGGATCGGGCGCACGGCGCAGGGGGTCGGGGCCCAGCCGGGCGAAGATGTCGTCGACCTCCACCTGGTGGACCACTTCGCAGGCCGTCGGCCCACGCAGGTCGGCGCCGTAATCGGTGCCCACCATCCGCATCCGAACCTGGCCGACGGGATCCGGCATGGGTAGCGGCCGTTCGGTGAAGGAGCCATACAGCCCAAGGTGCACGTGCACCACCGCGCCACCCTGGTAGTGGTGGAACAGGTGTTTGCCGTAGGCCTCCGCCCGTTGCAGCACGCGGCCGCTGACCGCCTCGGCAGCCTCGGCGAAGCGGCCCTGCGGGCTGCTCACGACGACGGGCGCATGGGCGAACCGCTTCTGATGCAGCCGAGCCAGCCGGTGGATCGTGTGCCCTTCGGGCATCGGCTAGGCGCCCGGCACGGGCGGTGCGACGTGCGTGCGCTCGTAGTCGGCGAGGATGTCGATGCGCCGCTGATGCCGCGGCGCTTCCGACCAGGCGGTCGTCAGGAAGGCGTCGACGAAGGTCAGTGCGTCTGCGACGGTGTGCATCCGCCCGCCGATCCCGATCAATTGCGCATTGTTGTGCTGGCGGGCCAGCGTCGCCGTCTCCACGCTCCACGCAAGGGCACAGCGAGCGCCGGGCACCTTGTTGGCCGCGATCTGCTCCCCGTTGCCCGAGCCACCGATGACGATGCCGAGGCTTCCCGGGTCTGCGACGGTCTTCTCGGCTGCCGCGATGCAGAACGCCGGGTAGTCGTCTTCGGCGTCGTAGGTGAACGCACCGCAGTCGATTGGCTCGTGGCCGCCGGACTCCAGGTGCTCGATGATGGCCTGCTTGAGTTCGAAACCGGCGTGATCAGAGCCGAGGTAGACGCGCATGGCGGCCACACTACTGGGCGCGCCGTCAGCCGATGGTGATGGCGTCGAGGCGCTCCTTGATGAAATCCGACGTCGTCACCGGCTCGAGCCCGGTCACCCGTCCGATCGGGGGCGGCAGCGGTGTGACGAGCGCATCGTGGTTGGCCTCGTAGAAGTAAATCAGCGACACCAGATCCTCTTCGGGCGCCTCGGGCTGCGGTGGGAGCACGCGGTGCCGGCCCGACGGCCAGCGCCGCCCGCTCCAGTACTCGAGCAGGTCGCCGATGTTCACGGTCAGCGCATCTGGGTCGTACGGCGCGTCCTCCCAACCACCGGCCTCCGAATAGACCTGCAGGCCACCGGCGCCCGGCTCCCGGTCCAACACCGTGACGGTGCCGAAGTCGGTATGCGGGCCGATGCGGAACTGACCGGGCTCCGGTTCCCCGACGACGCTGACGGGCGGGTAGTGGTTGATGTTCATCGTCCAGGTGGGCCGGTTCGCCAACAGCGCCCAACAATTCGTCGGCTGTCCCAGCGCGTGGGCGAACAGCGCGAGGAGATCGTCGGAGAGGCGGCGGACCGCGTTGGTGTACTCCGTCACCAGGGCATGCAGTTCGGGTACCTCGGCGGGCCACACGTTGGGCGCGAACCACATTCGGTCGACGTCGGGGTCACCCGTCGCCGTCTCGGCGCCCAGGCTGTAGCTCTCCTTGAGGTCGGGCGGCGTCTCGGTGCCTTCGGCGTAACCGTTGGCCTCGGCGCCGGGACCGATCCAGCCGTGGCCGCCCACCGGCACGGCGTACCCCTGCTTCACGTCGTCCGGCTGGGCGAAGAACCTGCGGCTGGCGCCACGCACCGCGTTCGCGAGCCCCTTGTCGACACCGTGCCCGGTGACGAGGATGAACCCTGCCTGCTGCAGGCCTTCGTCCACCTCGGCAGCGACGGCGTCGGCCGCGGCGCCCCCGCTGCGCCAGCGCGAGATGTCAACGGTCGCAATGACACTCATCGGCCAACCCTATTCACCGATGTCCTCCAGCCACAATTCCGGGTGCTCCGCGACGAAGTCGGTCATCAGCTGGACGCAGCGCTCGTCGTCCAGAAGCGTCACCGCCACCCCGTTCTCGGCCAGCCAGTCGTGCCCGCCACTGAACGTTCGCGCCTCCCCGATGACGATGGCGCCGATGTTGAACTGGCGGACCAGGCCGCTGCAGTACCAGCACGGCGACAACGTGGTGACCATGATCGTGGACCGGTAGTCGCGTTGCCGGCCCGCGGCCCGGAAGGCGTCGGTCTCACCGTGCACCGACGGGTCGTCGTCTTGGACCCGCCGGTTGTGGCCGCTGCCCAGCAGCACGCCGTCGTTCCTGAAGAGGGCGGCTCCGATGGGAATTCCGCCCTCCGACAATCCCTTTCGAGCCTCCTCGACGGCAACGTCGAGCATGTCCAGCGGCGTCATACCGGAGTGGCGTCGAGGGTGGTGCGTTCGGCGGCGATCTTCGACCGGCACAGCACCAGGTAGGCCGCACCGGCGATCAGGAAGCCCACGAAGAAGGTGACGTCGCCGAGTTGCGGGAGGGCCTTGGCGACCACGCCGACGTACTTCTCCTGGTTGGAGAAGAGCAGCACCGAGGCGACGAGCCCGATCACGAAGGCGGCCAGCCCACCCCAGTTGGCATAGGACCTGTCGTAGAGGATGCCGGCGATCCGCTGGCCGCGGCGCAGGTACTGATCGGCGAACACGATGCCCAGCCACGGCCCGATCCAGTAGGCGATGATGAGCAGGAACGCCTCGTAGCTCTGGGCGGCGTCTGGCAGCGCCCACCACGCCACCAGGAAACCCGCCACCCCGAAGAAGACGGTGACCAGGGCCCTGGCCACGTGGGACGGGATCTTGACGCCGATGGTCACGAAGGCCATCGCGCCGGAGTAGATGTTGATCGAGTTGGCGGCGATGGCGCCAATGGCGATGGCCAGCAGGGTCGCCTTGGCGATTGGCGAGGCGAGTTCGCCGGTGAACGCCTCGGTGGGGTTCTCCGAAAGCGCGGGTCCGATCGTGACGGATGCGGCGCCGACGACCTCGAGCACGACGCAGGACAGGAAGAGACCGGCCGAGGCGAACAGTCCGGTGCGCGCGGTCGACACCGTGGAGGGCAGATAGCGCGTGTAGTCCGCGGCGTAGGGCGTCCACCCCGCGGCGTAGCCGAAGGCGGTGCCGACGGTGAGCAGGAAGCCGCCGAGCCCCCCGACGCCGTCGGGCAGGGCCGGCGCACCGAAGTGCGACTTCGTCAGGATGGCGACCGAGGCCACGGCGAAGATGATCGCCAGCACCGGGAAGGAGTACTTCTCGAAGGCCTGCACCAGGTTGTGGCCGAAGAACGCGAACGCTGTCTGCAGCAGCACGATGATGATCAGTCCGATCAGCGGCCCGATGCCGAACAGCGCGGCCAGTGCGTAGGCGCCGCTGACGCTGTTGGTGGCGAACCAGCCGACCCCGGCGGTCACCGACATCAACACCGCGGGCACGGCATTGCCCTTGAAGCCGAAGGCCAGCCGGCCGAGAACCATCTGCGGAACTCCGTGCAGCGGTCCCCGGGCCGACAGCAGGAAGTGCGCTGCCGCTCCGAGTCCGGTGCCGATCACGATGCCCGCAACGGCCTGCCAGAACGTCATTCCGTACACCGCGACGGCGAGCACGCCGACGAAGACGGTGGCGAACTCGAGGTTCGGCGAGGTCCACGTCCAGAACAGCTGGCTGGGCTTGCCGTGCCGGTCGGCCTCGGCGATGAACTCGTTTCCGCCCGGTTCGACCGCGACGATCTTGTTGCGGTAGGAACCGTCGGTGCTTGGCTCGGCCGTCGTCATGGGTACACCGTTGCCCGACCGACGTCCGGCCGCAACTGGAATCGGCCATTTCTCCGCTTTAGGGCCGGGCCCACGGTGAACGCAGTCGAGGTGTGCGCCGTCCAACGCAGCGTCCGCGACGAATCAATGCCATGACGACGACGCCGCGCCTTCCCGCCCTTCGCGCCGCGGCCGCCGGACTGATCGCCGTCGTCGCCGCACTTGGGGTGGGCCATCTGGTCGCGGGTGCCCTCCTGGCGCCGGCGGCCTCGCCGTTCTTCGCCGTGGGAAACGCCGCGATAGACCGGACGCCGGCGGCGGTGAAGGACTTCGCAATCACGACGTTCGGCACCAACGACAAGACCGCACTGTTGATCGGCATGGCCGTGGCGCTGATCCTGATCGGGATGGCGGTCGGACTGGTGTCGCGGCGCAGCGCGCTGCCCGGTGTCGTGGCCATCGGCGTCATCGGCATCGTCGGTGGCCTTGCCGTGTTCGAGAAGTCGACCAACCGCCTCGGTCTCCTTGCCCCCGCCGCCTCGCTGATCGTCGGGATCGGCGTGTTCTGGTGGCTGCATGCGAGCGCACGGCCGACGTCCACCACGTCGGCTGACGGCAAGCAGCCGACCGTTCCGGAAGCAGCACGAGGTCGTTCGCTCGGGCGGCGACGGTTCGTGCTCAGTGCCGTCGCGGCCGCCGTCGGCGCACTGGTCGCCGGTGCGGGCGGACTGGCGCTGGCGCGTCGGATCGACGTCACCGCGTCCCGGAAGGGAATCGGCGAGTTGGTGCCGGCCACGCCGGCCCCGCCGATCCCCGCAGGGGCCGCCTTCCCCGAACTCGGCACTCCCCCGTTCCTGACGCCGGCGGCGGACTTCTACCGCATCGACATCAACCTGGAAGTGCCGCAGCTGCGGGCGGAGGACGCGACGCTGCGCATCACCGGCATGGTGGACCACCCGGTCGAGTTCACGTTCGCCGACATCCGGGCGATGCCGCTGATGGAGCAGACGATCACGATGACGTGCGTGTCCAACGAGGTTGGCGGACCCTACGTCTCGACGGCGAACTTCATCGGGGTGCCGCTGATGGACCTGCTCGACAGGGCCGGAATCCAGAGTGGCGCCCAGCAGGTGGTCGGGCACTCGGTCGACGGCTTCACCCTCGGCACGCCGCTGGATCTGCTGCGGGCCACCGGCAAGCAGGCCATGGTCGCGATTGGCATGAACCGCGAACCACTGCTGCCCGAGCACGGCTTCCCGATGCGCACCGTGGTGCCCGGGCTGTACGGATACGTGTCGGCGACGAAGTGGCTCACCGAGCTCGAACTCGCGACCTACGACGTCAAACCGTACTGGGTGGAGCGCGGCTGGGACGGTCAGCCGCCGGGCGTGGTGCCCATCAAGATCTCGTCGCGGATCGACTACCCCTCGTCATTCCAGCAGGTCAGCGGCGGCCAGGTCACCGTCGCAGGCACCGCCTGGGCGCAGGGTCGCGGCATCAGCCGGGTGGAGCTGCGCTTCGACAAGGGCGAGTGGCAACCCGCCGAACTGAGCACGGAGGTCAACCCGAACACCTGGCGCATGTTCAAGCTGACCACCTCGCTGCCGCCGGGTCAGCACACCGTGACGTCGCGAGCGTTCGACGGCAATGGCGCGATGCAGGTCGAGCAGCGGCTTCGGCTACTCAATCCCGGCCCGGTGCCCGACGGCTCCACGGGCTGGCAGTCGATGATCTTCACGGTCGACTGAGGCGACCGATGGCTAGTCGAACTCGGGGGATTCGTGCCGGGTGCGCTTGAGCTCGAAGAAGTGCGGATATCCGGCGAAGATCACCGACGCGTCCCACAGCTTGCCGGCCTCCTCGCCCCGCGGGATGCGTGAGAGCACCGGTCCGAAGAAGGCGACGCCGTTGACGTGGATGGTCGGCGTACCGACGTCGTCGCCCACCGCGTCCATGCCGGCGTGGTGGCTCTTGCGGAGCGCATCGTCGAACTTGTCGCTGGTGGCTGCCTCGGCCAGTTCGGACGGCAACCCGACCTCCTCGAGGGACGTGGCGATCACGTCATCGAAGTCCTTGTTGCCCTCGTTGTGGATCTTGGTGCCCATCGCGGTGTAGAGCGGGCTCAGGATCTCCTTGCCGCGGGCCTGCTCCGCCGCGATCGCCACCCGGACCGGCCCCCACGCCTTCTTCATCATCTCCTGGTACTCGTCGGGCAGGTCGCGTCCCTCGTTGAGGACCGCGAGGCTCATGACGTGGAAGTTGACCTCGATGTCGCGGACCTTCTCCACTTCGAGGATCCAGCGCGACGTGATCCAGCACCAGGGACACAGGGGGTCGAACCAGAAACCGGCGACGTCCTTGTTGGCCATCATCGAATCCTCTCGTCAGGCATACGGGTCGGGGTGGGCACAGCTCTGTTCAGCTCAACTATGCACGGCCCGACCGTGTTCCCGAAGTGCGTCTAGGCTTGTCCGTCGTGGCACTACCCAACCTCACTCGCGACCAGGCAGCCGAGCGCGCGGCGCTCGTCACCATCGACAACTACCGGATCGCACTCGACCTCACCGTGGGCGAACAAACCTTCCGCTCCACGACGACCGTCACGTTCGATGCCCTCGCCGGCGCGGACACCGTGATCGACCTCGCCGCCGACACGGTCCGCAGCGCCACTCTCAATGGCGTCGAGATCGACGTCTCGGGCTACGACGAGTCCACGGGTGTCCCGCTGGTCGGGTTGGCCGAGCACAACGTCGTCGTCGTGGAAGCCGACTGCCGGTACTCCAATACCGGCGAGGGCTTGCATCGGTTCGTCGACCCGGTCGACGACGAGGTGTACCTCTACTCCCAGTTCGAGACCGCCGACGCCAAGCGGATGTTCGCGTGCTTCGACCAGCCGGACCTCAAGGCCACCTTCGACGTGTCGGTCACCGCACCGGCACACTGGCAGGTCATCTCCAATGGCGCCACGGCATCCGTCGAGAATGGCGTGCACACGTTCGTGACCACCCCGCGGATGAGCACCTACCTGGTGGCCCTGATCGCCGGTCCCTACGCCCGCTGGGACGACGTCTACTCCGACGAGCACGGTGACATCCCGCTGGGCATCTTCTGCCGCGGGTCGCTCGCCGAGTACATGGACGCCGATCGGCTGTTCACCGAAACCAAGCAGGGCTTCGGCTTCTATCATCGAAACTTCGGTGCCCCCTACGCATTCGGCAAGTACGACCAGCTGTTCGTCCCGGAGTTCAACGCGGGCGCGATGGAGAACGCCGGCGCAGTGACGTTCCTGGAGGACTACGTATTCCGGAGCAAGGTCACGCGCTACAGCTACGAGCGCCGCGCCGAGACCGTGCTGCACGAGATGGCGCACATGTGGTTCGGCGATCTGGTGACCATGCAGTGGTGGGACGACCTGTGGCTCAACGAGTCCTTCGCCACGTTCGCCTCGGTGCTGTGCCAGGCGGAGGCCACCGAGTACACCGCGGCGTGGACGACGTTCGCCAACGTCGAGAAGTCGTGGGCCTACCGGCAGGACCAGCTGCCGTCGACGCACCCCGTCGCCGCGGACATCCCCGATCTGCACGCCGTCGAAGTCAACTTCGACGGCATCACCTACGCCAAGGGCGCCAGCGTGCTCAAGCAACTGGTGGCCTACGTCGGGCTCGACGCGTTCCTCGCCGGCCTGCGCGACTACTTCCGCGACCATGCGTTCGCCAACGCTACCTTCGGCGATCTGCTTGGCGCGCTGGAGAAGTCATCGGGCCGCGACCTGTCGCACTGGGGCCGGCAGTGGCTCAAGACCACCGGGCTGAACACGCTGCGGGCTGACTTCGACGTCGACGGTGAGGGCAGGTTCACCCGCTTCGCGATCGATCAGAGTGGCGCGGCGCCCGGGGCAGGCGAGACCCGCGTACACCGGCTGGCGGTCGGCATCTACGACGACGACGGCTCAGGCAAGCTGGTCCGCACCCACCGCGAGGAACTCGACGTCGACGGTTCGACCACGGACGTGCCTGCGCTGCAGGGAGTTTCGCGGGGCCAGCTGATCCTGGTCAACGACGACGACTTGACGTACTGCTCGCTTCGGCTGGACCCCGAGTCGTTGCAGACGGTGCTGACCCGGATCGCCGACATCGCCGATTCATTGCCGCGGACGTTGGCGTGGTCGGCAGCATGGGAGATGACGCGCGAGGCTGAGCTGAAGGCCCGCGACTTCGTCGAACTGGTGAAGGCCGGCGTGCAGGCCGAGACCGAAGTGGGTGTCGCGCAACGCCTTCTACTGCAGGCACAGACTGCGCTGAACGCGTACGCCGATCCGGACTGGGCCTGCTCACAGGGCTGGCCGGCCTTCGCTGATCGGCTGCTCGAGCTCGCTCGCGCTGCCGAACCGGGATCGGACTTCCAGTTGGCGTACGTCAACGCGCTGTGCACGTCGGCGCTGTCGCTGCGACACACGGCGGTGCTGGCGGCCCTGCTGGATACCGAGCCCGGCCGAGCAGGGGCTGCCGGGGTCTGACCGTCGACACCGACCTGAGGTGGCGCATCGTCACCGCGCTCGCCGCCGGCGGGGACATCGACGACGACGGCACGGCCACGCCGTTCATCGACGCCGAGGCGCAGCGCGACAAGACCGCCGCGGGCCGCAGGCACGCCGCGGCCGCCGCGGCCGCACGCCCGCAGGCCGCCGTCAAGGAGGCGGCGTGGCAGCAGGTGATCGAGGACGACACGCTGGCCAACATCACCACCCGCGCCATCGTCGGCGGCTTCGCGCAGCCCGGTCAGGCCGCGCTGCTGAAGCCGTTCACCGGAAAGTACTTCGACGCCATCACCGGCGTCTGGGAGCGCCGCTCCAGTGAGGTCGCCCAGACCGTCGTCGTGGGGCTGTACCCGTCGTACGACGTCAGCCAGGAGGGCTTGGACGCGGCCGATCGGTTCCTGGCCGGCGAGGTGCCACCCGCGTTGCGACGGTTGGTCATCGAAGGCCGGGCCGGCGTGGAACGGGCTCTGCGGGCGCGCGCGTTCGACGCGAGCTAGCGGGTCTGGGGCGACACACCGATCGGGCGGCCGGCTTTGGGGCCGGTGGCACTGCATGCTGGTCCACGTGGCGGCTACCAACGGTCGGCGGGCGCGGGCGGCCCGCCGACGCACCCGACGGGTCGCCGCCGTCGTGAACGACCTGACGGGCGACCAGTGGGCGTCGATCAAGGACGCGTGGGATGGCTGTGCCTATTGTGGCGCCGCCGGTGTCCCACTGCAGCGGGACTGCGTCATGGCGATCTCGCGCGGCGGGCGGTACACACTCGACAACGTCGTGCCTGCCTGCGGGGCGTGCAACGCCAGCAAGTGCAACGACGAGGTAACCGGCTGGCTGCGGCGCAAGCGCCTCGACGAGCGTGCCTTCCTTGAGCGATATGTGCGGATCCGCGGCGAACTGATCGCCGCCGCGACCACCACGTAGCGCAACCAGCAAACAGCTAATGCCCCGCCCGTGGCGGTATGAAGGCAGCTGGTCGGGCAGCGTCAGGCCCGTCTCGGTAGCCCGGGTGAGGTCAAACTCACACGTCACAGCTTGCTTTTACTTGCATTTAACATCGATCATGAATGGGTCCGTCGGCCTGGGCGATCCCCGGGCCGACGGGCCACAGCAACCCCTGCTCTGTGATCCGGAGCACAACCAAGGAGTAAAGATGACCTTCGCGCAGTTCCGCGACGACATGACTCGTGCGATGAACCGTCGCCGCCTCTACGCGCGAATCGATGCGCTTCCGGAGTCCACGGTTCGCGAGGAGCTGCTGGCCATCGCGCAGCGGCACGACGAGAACAACTAACCCCACGCCAAACCCTTCGAGCCGGTGACCACGAGGTCACCGGCTTCGTCGTTTTGGAGCCGACGCTAGCGGGGTGAGACGCCGGCGCTCAGGACGCGGATGGCGCTGATCAACCCGTCGAGCAGGTTGCCCTCTTGGAAGGACGCCGCGGCGGCCGAGACCCCCAGGGGAGCCGCCTCTTCGATGCCGCGGCCCTTGACCTCCGACCCGTAGACCACTTCGATGGCCCGCTGATTCGGTGAGACGGCGAGCAGCACGGCATTGTTGGGTGTCGGAACCTTGGCCAGGATCTCGCGCGCCGTGGCGGCGGTGTCCGCGCCCAGTCCGCCGAGATAGACGGCGAACCGGGCACGAGCCGTGCGAGAGCCGTACTTCAGCGCATCGTCGAGGACGACGAGGTCCTTGACCGGGAATGGGTAGTGCACCGACAGTTCGCCGGGCTCGGTGACGCCGGAGATACGTCCACTCGCGGTGTAGGCGTAGCCGTGCGGCAGCACCTCGCCGCCGGTCGTTGCCAGCTCGGTCGAATGATCACCACTTGCCACTTGCGCCACCCCCCACCGTCAGATGCGATCCGTGGCCGTGATCGGCCGGTTCGTCGGCAGCCCAGAGGATCGGCTCGTGGGTCCACTCCTCGGTCAGCCTGTAGGTCACCGGGTGCGGACCCTTGCGCCGGTAGATCAGTGCGGCCAGGACCAGTGCCACTAGCAGCGGAACCCCGCCGAGCAGCGAATGAGTAAGTGCGATGCTCACGTCGCAAACCGTATCAGCAAGGCATGCGCCGGGCGTTGGGGCGACGGCCGGACGCGGCGGTCAGGCCGCGCCCTCACCGAGGTATCGCTCCCAGGCCGGATCGAGTTCCTTGATCGACGACAGCAGTCGCCAGTGCTGACCCTTGGGCGGGAGCGGCGTCGACCGCAGCGTCCATCCGAGTTCGGTGAGCAGCCGGTCGGCCTTGCGGTGATTGCAACCGGCGCACGCGGCGACGCAGTTCTCCCAGGAGTGGTCGCCGCCCCGGCTGCGAGGAACCACGTGGTCGACGGTGTCGGCCTTCGAGCCGCAGTACGCGCAGCGGAACCGGTCGCGGTGCATGAGGGCGGCCCTGGTCATCGGGACGCGCGCCCGGTAGGGCACCCGGACGAACGAGCGCAGGCGAATCACCGAGGGCACCACGATCGCGCGCGTCGCCGAGTGGATCACCGGGCCCGACGGATCGGCGTGCACGACGTCGGCCTTGCCGCACAGCAGCATGACGACCGCGCGCCGGGCCGGGAGCGCAGCAAGCGGCTCATAGGTCGAGTTCAGCAGGAGCACCCGGCGGCGGCCCCAGATGCCGGCGTCGTGAGTGGGCGGACGGGCCTCCATCCCAGCAAGCGGCAGGGTTTGCGCAGCGAGCACCGAGGCGCCAGATGTACCGGCCGCGGTCAGATGCCCGCGGCTCTTCCTTCGCTGCGACATACGTCCTCCGAAACACAGTGCATCATGGATCGCCGCCGATCGCACGACAATTCTGAGCGTGTTCGCTGGTCCCTCGGTGAACAACGGGTGACGGCTTCCGGTGCTCCCGCGTCGCAGACCTCCCCATCGGGCGGCGGCGGATCGGGAGAAGGGACAATGGGACACGTGACGGAACAACCACGATCGTTCTACGACGAAGTCGGCGGTGCAGAGACGTTCCGGACCATCGTGTCGACCTTCTACCAACTGGTCCGCGAGGACGAAATACTCCGGCCGCTGTACCCGGAGGAAGAGCTCGACGCCGCCGAGGTTCGCCTACGCATGTTCCTGGAGCAGTACTGGGGTGGGCCGCGGACCTACTCCGATCAGCGGGGTCATCCCCGGCTGCGGATGCGGCACGCGCCGTTCCGGATCGGACCCTTCGAACGCGACGCATGGTTGCGCTGCATGCACACGGCCATCGCGGAAATCGACTCGACCACGCTGGACGACGCGCACCGCGAAGTGCTGGTGAACTACCTCGAGATGGCGGCGCAGTCGATGGTCAACTCGCCGTTCTGAGCGCCGGCACTACCGCAGGACGACCGCCGGGTCGCCGCGACGGCGGTACACGGTGCCGAAGCGGGCGTCCACCCGCAACCACGTCGGCAGCACGCGCACCCGCACCACCTCGTCGGGCGTCACCGACTCGGGCGCGAATTGGTCGGGCGTATTGGCCTGCGGCAGGAAACCCATTGCAGTGAGGGCGAATACGCACCGCATCGGGATGCCGACCGTCGTGTCGCCGGAGCTGACCGCGACGACCTCCTGATCCAACAGCGACGCCGGCGGGCCGTGGGCACTGCCGTACTCCTTGGCCAGGGCGACCCCGCGCTGAGCGAGGTCGAGAACCACGCGCGCGGGCACGTCGTCGAGGTGAACGAAACCCCTCTCCGGCGGGAGCATCCCACGCCAGGCCGAGTCCATCGCAAACCCCGGGTCGACGAATCCCTCGCGGTCCATCTGGGGAAGCGCCGTCGCGAGGGCGTCGGCCCCGACGGACAGGTCGGCCGGCGTGAGCCGACCGCCCACCACACGGCTCGCCAGGACGTCGAAACCGGTCGCCACCCACGCGACCACCTGGCCGCCGGCCCGCTCTCGCAGCCGGATGACGCTGGCATCGTCGAGGCGGATGGCACGTTCGACGAAGGTCGCGAGGTCTTCTCGGTGTGCGGCGTCGTCGAGCCACAGTCCACGCTCGCCGGTCGCGCCGGTCACGTCTCCCGCTGCTCTGCTCATCGCTGCTCTCTGCTCTTCGCGCAAGCGCTCATCGCTGCTCTCTGCTCTTCGCGCAAGCGCTCATCGCTGCTCTCTGCTCTTCGCGCAAGCGCTCATCGCTGATATCGCTGGAGGTACTCCCGGTGGTGCGCCGCCAACCGGACCAGTCGCTGCTCCTCGATGTGGAACGCCGCCAACTGCGACTCCCCGAGCACCGCGGGCTTGGAGTCGGGGTCAGCCAGTGCGGAACGGACCTCGTAGCCCAGGGTGAAGTCGACCGCACGCAGCCGCTTGACCCAAATGGTCACCTGCAGTGGAGAATCCGCGAGTCGCAACTGACCCTTGTAAACCACGCGCACCTCGGCGATCAACAGGCCGATGGTGTCGAAGTCATTGGCGAAGGGTTCGGTGAGGAACGGCACCCGCGCTTCCTCGAGGATCGTCACCATCGTGCCGTGGTTGACGTGCTGGTACATGTCGATGTCCGACCAGCGCACGGGCACCGGCGTCGTAAAGCGCTCGGTCACCCCGTGTTCCCCGTCCCCGTGGTCCGCGTCATGCTGCGGATCTGCCGCGCCGCCACCGACAGCGTCGCCAAGTCCTTGTCGCCGTCGGAGTAGATCTCGGCCAGCGTGCGGCGCGCCCGCGCCACCCGGGAACTGTTCGACAGCTCCCACTCCTCGACCTTCTGCTCGCCGGTCTCGTCGGGCTCGCCGACCGCGAGCACGTCGAAGCACAGCGCCCGCAGCGATCCGTAGATGTCATCGCGAATCGCCAAGCGCGCCAACGAATGCCAGCGATCGTCACGCGCCAGCCGCGAGACCGCCGTCAACAGGCCGTCGGCGCCGAGGTGGTCCATCAACGTGAAGTAGGTGTCGGCCACCTCGACGGGATCGCGATCGACGATGTCCGCGATGTCGATGACGTCGAGCAGGCTGTACTGATACAGCCCGGTGGCGACCATCATCGCCAGCTCCTCGGATACGCCCTGCGCCATGAACTCGCCCGAGTCCTTGGCCACGATGGCCCGGTCCTCGCCGCGCAACCACTCCGACATCCGCGGCGTCAAGTCGGCCACCTTCGCGGCGAACCGGTTGACCTCGGCACCCACCGCCAACGGCTGCGGTCGGTAGTTGAGCAGCCACCGCCCCGCACGGTCGATCAGGCGACGCAGATCCAGCGTCATCCGATCGGTCACCGCGACCGGCGCTCCGGCCTCGCCGGCGGCCCGGATCTGCCGCCACACCTCCCCCACGCCGAAGATCTCGTCGGTGGCCACGTAGGCCCGCACCGCATCGATCGGTCCGACGCCGACGTCCTCGGCGACGCGGTAGGCGTAACTGATGCCCGCGGTGTCGACGAGGTCGTTGACCAGCATCGTCGTGGTGATCTCCCGCCGCAGCTGGTGCGTGCGGATCTCGGGCGTGAAGCGGTCGCGCAACTGGTGCGGGAAATACTCGGGCAACCGGGCGGCGAAGACCTCCTGATCGGGCAGCTCGCTGGCCAAGAGCTGGTCCTTGAGGGCCAGCTTCACGTATGCCATCAGGGTGGACAGCTCCGGCGACGTCAGCCCCAGACCAACCTCGAGCCGCCGGCGGATCTCCTTCTCCGACGGAAGGGCTTCCAGTTCGCGGTTCAGCCCGCGCTCCTCGGCGAGGGCCCTGATCTGCCGGGCGTGCACCGGCAGCAGGCCGGCCGCGTTGGCCCGGCTGGTGCCCATCAGGTCGTTCTGGGCCGCGTTGTCCTCCAGGACCAGGGCCCCGACCTCATCGGTCATCGACATCAGCAGCGGGGTGCGCTCCTCTGCGCTCACCTGCCCGCCGGTGACCAGGGAGTCGACGAGGATCTTGATGTTCACCTCGTGATCCGAGCAGTCGACCCCGGCCGAGTTGTCGAGCGCATCGGTGTTCACGTGACCGCCGTTGAGTTCGAACTCGATGCGACCGCGCTGCGTCACACCCAGGTTGCCACCCTCACCAATCACCTTGGCGCGCAACTGGTTTCCATTCACCCGCACCGCTTCGTTGGCCCGATCACCCACGTCGGCGTCGGACTCGCTCTCCGCCTTGACGTAGGTTCCGATGCCGCCGTTCCAGAACAGGTCGACCGGCGCCTGCAGGATCGCCTTCATGAGCGCGGGCGGCGTCATCTCCTCGACGTCGTCGGCCAGTCCCAGCGCGGTGCGCACCTGCGGACTGATCGGTATCGACTTCTGCTCCCGGCTGTAGACCCCGCCGCCCTCGCTGATCAGCGCGCGGTCGTAGTCATCCCAACTGGACCGCGGCAGCGCGAACATCCGATCTCGCTCCGCCCACGACGTCGCCGCGTCGGGATTCGGATCGAGGAACACGTGCCGGTGGTCGAACGCCGCGATCAACCGAATGTGCCGGGACAGCAGCATGCCGTTGCCGAAGACGTCGCCGCTCATGTCGCCGACCCCGACCACGGTGAAGTCCTCGGTTTGGGTGTCGTGGCCCATCTCGCGGAAGTGCCGCTTGACCGACTCCCACGCTCCCTTGGCGGTGATCCCCATCGCCTTGTGGTCGTATCCCACCGAGCCGCCGGAGGCGAACGCGTCACCGAGCCAGAAACCGTAGGACTTGGCGACCTCATTGGCGATGTCGGAGAACGTCGCGGTGCCCTTGTCTGCGGCGACGACGAGGTAGGCGTCTTCGCCGTCGCGACGAACCACCCCCGGTGGCGGTGTCACGGCGCCGGTCGCGGTGTCGACGTTGTCGGTGACGTCGAGCAATCCGGAGATGAAGAGCCGGTAGCACGCAACGCCCTCAGTGCGCTGCGCATCCCGGTCGGCGGCAGCGTCGCCGGTGGGCGCGGGCGGGTGCTTCAGCACGAAGCCGCCCTTGGCGCCGACGGGCACGATGACCGCGTTCTTCACCGCCTGCGCCTTGACGAGGCCGAGGATCTCGGTGCGGAAGTCCTCGCGACGGTCCGACCATCGAAGGCCGCCGCGGGCCACGTTGCCGAACCGGAGGTGGACGCCCTCGACGCGAGGTGAGTACACGAAGATCTCGTATCTCGGTCTAGGAAGCGGCAATTCGTCGATCAGTCCAGGGTTCACCTTGATCGAGAGGATGTCTTGGCTGCGTGCCGAACCGGATCTGGTGACGAAGTAATTGGTGCGCAGCGAGGCCTGGATCATCGACGCGAACGCCCGAAGCACCCGGTCGGTGTCGAGGCTGACCAGCGCGTCGATGCCTTGGGCGACGGCCGCAGCGGCCGCCGACGCGCGCTTCTTGCCCGACTCCGACTGGGCGTCCTCCGGGTCGAACAGCGCCTCGAAGAGCTCGACGAGTGCCCGAGCCGTACCGGCGTTGTGGTTGACGACGGTCTCGATGTGGGACTGACTGTACGGAAAACCGGCCTGCCGCAGGTACTTTGCGTAGCTCCGCAGCACGGTGACCTGCTGCCAGGTCAGGCCGGCACGCAGGACCAACTCGTTGAACCGGTCGATCTCCACGCGGCCGTGCCAGATCGCGGTGACCGTGTCGGCGAACCGCATGGCGGTGGCTTCGCGTTCTTCGGCGTCCTGTTCGCCGCGGATCGACTGCTGCGGTGAGATCTTGAACTGATAGATCCACACCGGCATGCCGTCGGGCCGGGTGACGGTGAACGGCCGCTCCTCGAGCACGACCACGCCCATGCACTGCAGCATGGGCAGCAGCACGCTGAGGGACGCCGACCGCCCCGCCAGGTACCAGGTGAGGTTGGCGGGTTGCCCCTCGCCGCCGTCGGCGAACACCAGCTTCACCGAATTGCCCTGCAGCTGTTCGATGATCGCGATGTCACCGATGGCGTCGTGCGGGCTGAAGGCTTGGCGGTAGACCTCCGGGAAGGCCTCCGCGTAGTGCTCGGCGTTGGCGCGGCTGATCGCGCCGGTCGGAACTGCGCCCATCAGTCGGTCACCCCAGGTGCGGGCGGCCTCGGTCAGCAGGTTCTGGATTCGGGTCTCGGTGTCCAGCGACGTGTCGACGTCGGCGGCGGCGGTGCCGTCGGGCAGCCGAACGGTGAAGTGCACGACCGCCCAAGGGGATTCGCTGACCCGCGCGGTGTATTCGATGCTCTCGCCACCGAGTTCGCGCAGCAGGATGTCCTGCATGCCGAGTCGCACCACGGTGGTGTAGCGGTCGCGCGGCAGGTACACCAGGCACGAGACGTAGTGCGACAGTTGATCGGTGCGCAGGAACAACAGCGCCCGGCGCCGCGAACCCAGGTCGACCACGGCGTTGGCCATGTCGAGGAGTTGCCGGGCGGTCAGCGAGAACAGCTCCGACCGCGGAATCGTCTGGATGATGTCGAGGGTCAGCTGACCGGGATGGCTGGTGTCGCCGTGCGCGAGCGCCAACGCCTCGTGGACCCGCCGCGAGATGAGCGGAATCTCCAGCACGTTGGCGTTGGAGGCGGCGACCGTGAACAGTCCGACGAACCGGTGCTCGATGGCAGCGGCTTGGTTCGGCACACTTTCGCGGACCACCACGATGTGCGGATGGGCCCCATAGCGCAGGTAGCTCGGCATCGTCGCCTGGGCCAGCACCAGCAGGTCGTCGTCATCGGTGAGTTGCGGCAGCACGTCGGTGCGCAGCCGCAGCACCCCCAGCCGACTCGTCAGGTCGACCGTGGCGTGACCGCCCTCCACCGAGCAGCGCTGGTACCCGAGCAGGACGAAGTGGCCATCGGCCAGCCAGCGAAGCAGCGCCGCGACGTCGCGGCGGTCATAGGACGGGAAGTGGCCATCGCGATCGGAGTCCAGCTGACTGGCCAGGACCACCAGCGCGGCGTTCAGGGCGGCCGCATCGAGCGCCACCTGGCGGGCGTCGCCGAGGACGTTGGGCAGCAGGGCGACGGCCTCGGCCACGGCCCTGGCGTCCGCGGACGGCGACAGGCTGACGTGTATCCAGGTCTCGTCGACGCCGTCCGTCGGGGCGTCGGGAGCCGAGGCGGGATGGACGTCCAAGAGCTGCCCGGCCGGATTCCGACGAACCCGGAACACGGGGTTCATGATCGCGGTGTAGGCGACGCCGAGGCGGTGCAGCAGCACGGTGACGGTATCCATCACCATCGCGCCCTGATCGGTGACGATCTGGATCGCCGGTCCGACGCCACTGGAGTCCTCGGCGGCATAGACCGCGACCCTGGTGTCCCCGGTTGACCGCTGCTCGCCGACCCGCGCATGAGCGGCGACGAGCGCGGGTGGGACCGAGCGACCGGAGACGTCCATCGGCGCGGTCAGCACGCTATCGGCCGCCGGCGCATCACCGTGCGGCCCCTGATGGGTGGCGAGGTAGGCCTCGGCGAGATCACCTTTCCGGCCGGTGCGGATCACCTCGGTCGCGTCCGTGTCCTCGCTGCGCTGCCGGCCTGGAGAACCGGGATTCACCGTCGTCATGCCGATCGCTCCTGCCCTACGCCCGCGTGCCCACCGCCGTTGGATGTCGCCGCTGAAGCGGAGACGCGGCACGCGAATGTGACACTAGTTGCCTCGAGGGTGGCTGCGGTTGCACCCCGCCGGATCAGTCGCGGGTGAGCCTGCGGTGCGTAACCCGGTGTGGCCGGGCCGCGTCCGCCCCCAGCCGCTGCAGCTTGTTCTCCTCGTAGCCGCCGAAGTTGCCCTCGAACCAGAACCACTTCGCTTCGTTGTCGTCGTCGCCCTCCCACGCCAGGATGTGCGTGCAGGTGCGGTCCAGGAACCACCGGTCGTGGGAGATGACCACTGCGCAGCCGGGGAATTGCTGGAGCGCATTCTCCAGCGAGCTGAGCGTTTCGATGTCCAGGTCGTTGGTCGGCTCGTCGAGCAGGATCAGGTTGCCGCCCTCCTTGAGGGTGAGCGCCAGGTTCAGCCGGTTGCGCTCACCGCCGGAGAGCACTCCGGCCGGCTTCTGCTGATCGGGTCCCTTGAAACCGAACGCGGAGACGTAGGCGCGCGAGGGCACCTCGTTCTGACCGACCTCGATGAAGTCGAGCCCGTCGGAGACAACCTGCCAGACGTTCTTCTTGGGATCGATGCCGCCGCGGTTCTGATCGACGTAGCTGAGCTTGACCGTCTCGCCGACCTTGACCACGCCGCTATCGGCAGCCTCCAGGCCGACGATGGTCTTGAACAGCGTGGTCTTGCCGACACCGTTGGGCCCGATGACGCCAACGATCCCGTTGCGCGGCAGGGTGAACGACAGGTCCTTGATGAGGACCCGCCCGTCGAAGCCCTTGTCGAGGTGTTCGACCTCCACCACTATGTTGCCCAGTCGCGGGCCGGTAGGGATCTGGATCTCCTCGAAGTCGAGCTTGCGCGTCTTCTCCGCCTCGGCCGCCATCTCCTCGTACCGGCTCAGGCGGGCCTTGTTCTTGGCCTGCCTGGCCTTGGCGCCGGAGCGCACCCAGGCCAGTTCCTCGACCAGTCGCTTCTGTAGCTTCTGGTCCTTGCGGCCCTGGACGGCCAGTCGCTCGGCCTTCTTCTCCAGGTAGGTGGAGTAGTTGCCCTCGTACGGGTAGGCGCGGCCGCGGTCGAGTTCGAGAATCCACTCGGCGACGTTGTCGAGGAAGTAGCGGTCGTGCGTGACGGCGAGGATCGCGCCCTTGTAGTCGGCGAGGTGGCGCTCCAGCCACAGCACGCTCTCGGCGTCCAGGTGGTTGGTGGGCTCGTCGAGCAGCAGCAGGTCGGGCTCCGAGAGCAGCAGCTTGCACAGCGCGACGCGACGCTTCTCACCGCCGGACAGGTGGGTGACGGGCTCGTCGGGCGGCGGGCAGCGCAGCGCGTCCATCGCCTGCTCGAGCTTCGAGTCGAGGTCCCACGCGTCGGCCGCGTCCAGCTCCTCCTGCAGCTGGCCCATCTCCTCCATCAGCTCGTCGGTGTAGTCGGTGGCCATCAACTCGGCCACCTCGTTGTACCGGGCGAGCTTCGCCTTGATCGGCACCCCCTCCTCGACGTTCTCGCGGACGGTCTTCGTCTCGTCGAGTTGAGGCTCCTGCATGAGGATGCCGACCGTGGCGCCGGTGGCGAGGAACGCGTCGCCGTTGTTGGCCTTGTCCAAGCCGGCCATGATCTTCAAGACGCTCGACTTGCCTGCGCCATTGGGACCGACGACGCCGATCTTGGCTCCGGGGAGGAAGTTCAGCGTGACGTCGTCCAGGATGACCTTGTCACCGTGCGCCTTGCGGACCTTCTTCATCGTGTAGATGAACTCAGCCATGCTTTGGGTATTGCCTTTCCGGTCTGCGGGAATCGCTCAGCCGTCCATCTTAGGCGCGGCGAGTTACGGCTATGCCGTCAGTGGCAGGCCGTCCTCGTCCGGCTCGCCGGCGTCGGCGTCGATGCCTTCCCCGTCGCTGCTCGGCTCGGTGCTCGGTTCGGCCTCGTCCTCGGTGCGCTTGCGCTGCTCGATGCGGACGGTCGCGCGGGTCAAATCCGGTCCGACGGCGGTGGCGCGCACCTCGACCGACGACCGCCGGTTGCCCTCCTTGTCGTCGTACTCGCTGGTGTAGAGGTGACCGACGACGACCACCGGATCTCCCTTGATCAAAACTCCGCTCGCGCCGTCCATGACGCGGCCCCAGCAGTTGACGTTGACGAACAGTGAGTTCCCCGCCTCCCAGGTGCCCTCGGGAGTGCGGCGGCGCGAGTTGCTGGCGACACGGAACTTGAAGACCTGTTGATCGCCGACCCTGCGGAGGATCGGATCGGTGACGACGGTGCCGACCATGTGGAACGGTGTCTCGAACATCGTGCTTCCCTTCATCGGTTTTCGGTTCGACAGCCCGGTGCGGGCTGCTGAGACCATTCACCGCCGGGCGGCCGACGCGGCGGCTACGACTCGGGCACCGGGCCGGCGCCCTGTGAATGAACCGCGGACTGGGGATGAACGGGTGGCGGGCTGGTGCGGTGATCACCGTCACCGAGTTCCGGCGTGACGGCAATCCCGCGCTGCGACAGATCGCGCCGCCGACGCCCGTTGACCATCGACTCAGCCTTCAGCGCAGAGCCCGGCGCTGGCTACGGCCGGCCGCAGTGGGTGGCGCTCCACGGCGCAGTGAGCCGCGCCCACTGCATGGCACGTCGAAGAGCCCGTCCCGCAACGACATTCGTACCTGGTCGTTGATCGGTGGTCGGTAATGGTGGTGGTTCGTAGGGGTGGTACCACCACCAGTGGGCGCGTTCCCCGGTGAGCCGACACCATCCAAGCAGAGGGGTCCGACAGAAAAGGGACGCCGCCAAAGCGCCTATCTGTCGCCTCGCTTGGCGAGCGCCGCGAGCATGTTGTTGTACGCCGCGAGGTCGGCGTCCTCGTCGCGGTCGGCGGCGCGGTCCATCCGCACCGCGGTGCGCTGGTCGCTACGGCGCCACTGAATGAGCAGCGCAATCAACACCAACACCAGCGGTACTTCGCCTGCCGACCAGGCGATCCCGCCGCCGAGACGTTGGTCGGCCAGCAAGTCACTGTGCCAGCTCAGTTGTAGGGACTGATAGAAGTCGCCAGCCAGCACGGCCTTGGTGCCCATCAGCACCACCCCGAAGAACGCGTGCAGGGGCAGCGAGGCGAACACGACGGCCAGCTTGGCGATCGGCGGGATCGGCCGCGGCGTCGGATCCACGCCGATGACGACCCAGTAGAAGAGGTAGCCGGTCACCAGAAAGTGCACGTTCATCGCGACGTGGGCGGCGTGGCTGGTGACCGCCACGTCGAAGATGCCACCGAAATACAACCCGTAGAACCCCGCCACGAAGATCACGGTCGCCACGATGGGGTTCGTGAGGAAGTGCGACACCCGACTGTGCAGGGCCGCCAACAGCCACTCGCGCGGACCGGGCAAACCGTCCTTGCCTGCCGCGGGCAGCGCCCGCAACGCCAGGGTCACCGGCGCCCCGAGTACTAGCAACACCGGCACCAGCATCGACAGCAGCATGTGCGCTGCCATGTGGATGCTGAACATCGCGGGCATGTAGCGACCGATGCCGGACGACGTTGCGAACAGCAGGACCGCGCACCCACACAGCCACGCCACGATCCGTCCCGTGGGCCATACGTCGCCGCGCTTTCGCAGCCTCCGGACGCCCACGAGGTACAGGCCGGCGAGCACCAGAGCGGCAGTACCGAGGATCAGGTCGAAACGCCAGTCGAACAGTACTCGGCCTACGGTCGGTGGGCCCGCGAGGTCGTAGCCGATCTCGACGGCCGTCACCGACGGATTGAACACCGCGGGCGGCGGCGGCGGGGTACGACCCAGCGCCACCGCGATGCCGAACGTCACGCCGAACACGCCGGCCTCGACCAGGGCCAGCCGGATCAGGGGGCCGCGCGCATCCGGGTTGGCCTGCAGCACGGCAACGCCGCGGCGCCGGTGCTGCCAACCAAGGACGCCTAGCGCGCACAGCGCGACCGCCTTGCCGACGACGAGCCAGCCGTAGCTGGTGTGCACCAGGTCCGCCGGGCGGATGCGGACCAGCGCGTTGAGGACGCCGGACACCGCCATCGCGACGAAGCACCACAGCGCCATGGCAGAGAAACGGCGGGCGGCCACGTCGGCGTGCTCGCCGCCGCGGATCGCATGCACCAGCAGCGCGAGCAGGCCGCCCGCCCACAGGGCACCGGCGACGAGGTGGATCAGGAGGCTGTTGGTGCCGACGTCGTGGGACCCACCCGCCGACGAGTGACCGGTCACGGCGAGCGGAAGCAGGGTCACCAACGCACCGGCGAACAGCAGCGGCGTCCACGACCACCGCAACACCGGGATGCTGACGACCGTCAAGATCGCGGCGAGCAACGCGGTCCAGCGCCATGACCCCGCCACGTCGATCAGGCTGGCCACCGACCAAATGGTGGCCGGATTGAGGCGGCTGGTCAGGGGTTGACCGGTGACGTCGGACACCGTAAGCGGAACCAGCAGCGCCGCGCACACGGTCCAGATGCCCGACGCCACCGTGCCAAGGCGCAGCGCCCGGTAGCCCGACGCGTCGAGCACGCCGTTGCGTTGCGGCGGCACTAGGAAGGCGGCGAGCAGGAACGAACCCACCGCGACGACGGCGGCGATCTCGCCCGCGGCTCTGACGAATGGCAGCCCGTAGTTGGTGATGGGACCGGGGTCGGGAAGGCCGGTCGCGGTCAACGCATCGGCCAGCGACAGCGCGGCGATTCCCGCGGCGACCGAACCGGCCAGCAGCCCGACGCCGAGCAAGATCGGCCACACCGTGCTGGAGCGGGTCTCGGTCCGCGCCTGCGTCGTGCGGTGATCGGTCTCGGTCATGAGAACAGGGTATGGCGCGTTCCCGACGAGCCACCTACTTCGTCCGCTTGACCAGCTCGCGGACGAAGAACTGCTCGCGGGAGAACTCCTCGACCTTGTCCATGTCGCCGAGGATGCCGCGGAGTTCAGCCAAGAACGACTCGCGACGTTCTTCGAGGTCAGCGGCCGGCGTGAGCAGGTGCTGGTCGGCGGCCACCTGCCGGGCGGTGGCGAACAGCAGGGCCGACACCGACTCATTGCTGCGGACGCGGTTCTGCGCGATGTACTGCCCACCGACCCCGAGCGCCAGCTTGGTGAGTTCCTTCTCACTGATGTCCGGCGGCGTGCCCCTGAGTACGTCCGCGACGATCTCGTAGGCCTCGATGAACGGACGCAGCATCGCACCCGCGATCAGGGGTCGTTTGGCGCGCAACATGGCGTCCGCCTCGCCACCGCCGGCGGCGACGTGCTGCTCCCAGTCCTCGTGCCACGACATCTCCTCGGCGACGTGTTGGCGGAACGCCGCAGAATCCGCGAAGTAGAACTCGAACTTCAGCAGATCGCGCAGTCGCATCGCCTGCGCCCAGAAGGCCTCCACCCGGTCACCGTCCGCGCGCGAGGCGTACACCAGTGATAGCTCCACGATCGAGGTCTCGAGGAAGGCGTGGATCAGGGTGTTCCGGTAGAAGGCCGCCTCGTGCTCGTCTTCCGGGGCGATTCGCCACACCGGCTCGCGGCCCCCGTCGACCCGGGTGACGGGATGGCCACCGGACAGGGCGTCCACCGCCGCCCGCATGCCCTCGGTGGTGCGCAACCGCAGCGCGCTGTTGGTCATGGGGGTCTTGGTGCGCTCGAGGTAGTCCAAGGCGTCCTGCACGGTGTGGTGAAGCTGAGCCAGTGTCAGCGCCACCCCGTTGGTGGTGAGCAGCAGCGCCGACACAAGGCCGGTGGCGTTGACCGGGGTGACGCGCAGGATGCGCCACGCCACCTCGAAGGCCATCTTCTGCATCGCAAGGCGTTTGGCGGCCTCGTCGGTGGACATCGGGCCGTGCGGCTCGCCGAGGTACTTGCGCATCGACACCGCTTCCGGGAAGCGGACGTAGATCTTGCCGTAGTTGCGATCGCCCTGGGCCTTGATGAAGTTGTACAGCCAGGACAGTCCCTCCGGCGTCTTCTCGCCGCCGCGCGCATAGGCCGCGTACTCAGCGGTCTCGTGCAGTTGGTCGAAGCTGATCGACACGGGCTGCAGGAGGATGTCATCGCTGCGACCCGCCAGGTACGCGTCGGCCACGTAGGCGAGCAAACCGAGCTTGGGCGGCAACATCTTTCCGGTGCGCGAGCGGGTGCCTTCGATGGCCCAGCTCAGATTGAACCGCTTCTCGACGATGTAGCCCACGAACTCCCGAAGCACGTACTTGTACAGCGGGTCGTCGAGCTTGCGGCGAATGAAGATGGCCCCCGACCGGCGCATCAGGGGTCCCATCAACCCGAACGACAGGTTGATTCCGGCGAAGGTGTGCACGGGGGGTAGTCGATTTTCCTGCATCGCGACCGGAACGATTGCACCGTCCAGGTAGGACCGGTGCGAGAAGAGCAGCACCGCAGGGTGATTCTCCAACGCGACCCGCATGGCTTCGACCTCGGCGCGGTCGTAGTCGATGTTCGGGTCGAAGCCACGGCTGAAGATCGCGCGGCCCACCGTCGGAATCAGGTCGACGGAGAACCGGCTCCAACCGGTCGCCAGCTCGTCGAGCATCTCCCCCGCAGCGTCGATGGTGGCGCCGGGAATCTGCTCCAGCCCCTCGCGAAACCGGTTCGACGCCAACATCTCCGGCTTGACCAGCCGAGGCGACTTGTACTCCGGCCCAAGCAGCCGCAGCTCGACGCGTTCGATCGCGAGCTCGGCGCGTCGCATCACGAAGCGGGCGAAGTCGCGCGGGTTCTCCGCGACGGTGGTGTCGCTCCAGTTCTGGCGCAACTCCGACACCTTCGCCGGTTCACCGGCGACTACTCGGGCGCGGGCGGCGTCCTTGCGAAGAATGTTGCGCTGCAACAGCTTTGGCGGACGGTAGGTGTCCCGTCCGCTGAGGAAGGCCACCACCTTCGATCGGGTCGGCAGGCCCCCGGGAATCCAGAACACGCGCACCGGTACGACGGAACGGTCTTCGTCGACGTCGAGGAGCTCGACCAGCCGGGCCAGGGTGGCCGGCGCAGGCTCACCGTCTGTCGGCAGTTGGAGCACCTCGATGCGGGCATCGGGATGGTTCTGACGCTGGGCGGCCAGCCACGCGTCGAGCATCTCGACCTCGGCGGGTGAATCCACCGATGCGAGGACGAGTGCGTCGTCGGTGGGGGTGAAGCTGTGCAGCGCGTCGGCGGTGACCTTCACGGCCGACCCTTCTTCACTGGAGTCGCCCCACCGGCGGCCTTCTTCGCCGGAGCCTTCTTGGCGGCCGTCTTCTTGGCAGGTGACTTCCTGGCGGAACCCTTCTTGGCCGGTGCGGCAGCGCGCTGGTAGAGCGGCGCGCTGGGCAGGGCGCCCGTCGGCCAGTCCTTCAGCGTGTCGAGATACAGCTGGCGCACCTCGGCGATGCGCTCGGACAGGTTCTCGGTGGTCCAGTCGTCGACCGGGATCGGCGGGAACACGGCGACGTCGACGCTGCCGGGATTGAACGTGCTGGAGTTGCGTTCGGCGATCACCTCCGCATTGCGGATGACGATCGGGACCAGTGGCACGCCCGCCGCCATCGCGATGCGGAACGGCCCCTTCTTGAACTCGCCGACCTCCGTGGTGTCCAGGCGGGTGCCCTCGGGGGCGATGAGCACTGAAATGCCCTTGCGGGCAAGTTCTTCGATCTTTCGCAGACTCTCGACGGCGGCCTTCGGATCGTCGCGGTCGATGAACGCCGCGTCCAGCACCCGGCCGACCGTTCCCATCAGGGGGTCCTTCTCGAGTTCCTTCTTGCCGACCGAGGTGAAATTGTCACTGATCAGTCGGCCCGCGATGAAGGGGTCGGCCTGATTGCGGTGGTTGAACAGGAACACCGCGGGCCGCTGGGCGGTCAGGTTCTCCTCGCCGATCACGTTGAGGTCGATCCCGATCGAGGTCATCAGCAGCCGGGTCCAGGCGGCGGTGAAGAAGTTGACCCCGGTCCGGCGGTTGCGGGTGAGCAGGCCGAGCCCCAGGCCGCCGGCGGCCGCGGGGATCAGCGACGCGATGCCCGCCACCGTGCGCAGCTGCGCGACGGGACTGCTGCCGCTGCGACTGCTGAACTTCAAAATGGGCCAACCACGTTTCACTGCAACGGATTGCAACTTGCCGGCCGGGTTGGTCGGCCGTGGATTGCCGACCAGGTACATGAGCGCGACGTCCTCGTCGCCGTCGGCGTAGAAATAGCTCTTGGCGAGGTCGACACCGTTCTTGGCCGCGAAGGCCTGTACGGCGCGGGCCTTGCCTGGCCCCCAGATGATCGGAGTGCGCACCTCGCCGGTGATGACCCCGTCGTCGTCGGTCTCGAACTGGTTGCTCAGCACGTTGTCGATGCCAAGGAACCGGGCGACGGGCTCGACTTGGACCGTGAGTGCCGAGGAGCTGAGCACGACGGTGTGTCCGCGCGCCATGTGCGCCCGCACCAGCGCGCGCATCTCGGGATAGATGCGCTTCTGCACGTGTTGGACGAACAGTCGCTCCCCTAACTCGTCGAGGTCGCTGATCGAATTGCCGTGCAGCATCCGGGCGCCCTTGCCGATCAAGTCCTCGAACTCCGAGCGGCCGAGCTGGTGATTGAGTCCTGCCTGGACCATGCCGATGAACTCGCCGACACCCATCTGACCGCGCCGCAACCGGTCCTGCGTCATGAGTACGCCGGTGAAGCCGGCGACCAACGTGCCGTCGAGGTCGAAGAAGGCGCCGACCTCCGGACCTTGCGGGCTGGCCTCGATCTCGGCCACCGAACCGGGCAGCCGCAAGACCACGTTGTCTCCCGGTCGGGTGGGTTGTCCGTTCTGCGAACTCATTGCGGGGCACTCCCATTGGCCGAGGTGGACACCGAACTGGTTGGGGCGGATGAGTTTGGGCCGAACGACGCCGGGGTAGATCGCCCGTCGCCGCCGAGGGCGAGGACCTCGTCGAAACCGGCCTGTAGGCACTTCGCCCACAACGCCTCGTCGGCTATCGCCGCGCGGTCGTAGCGCGTGGTGATGGTGCAGTAGCCGGCCCGCGACACCAGCACGACCATCATCGCCACCCCGGGCAGCGGCCCGATGCCGTAGTGGCGCAGGATCTTCGCGCCCGCGATGAAGGTATCGCCGGGGTAGACGGGCACGTTGCTGGCCTGCACGTCGGAGTTGACCACCGAGCCGGCCACCGACTCGAGGATGGAGTCGGGAAGCAGGGTGATCAACGGGGCCATGGCGCCGACCATGTCGATCGCCCGCTCCTCGCGCTTGATCATCATCTGCTTGCGTACCTTGATGATTCGCTTGGCGGGATCGACGACGCCGACGGGTGCCGCAAGGTTCACCCCGGCGAATCGGTTGCCGCCGGCGGGGTCGTCGTCGGAGCGGAGGTTGACCGGAACCGCCATCGGCAGCGTCGCGACGGGAATGCCCCTGGCGTCGTGGTAGAGCCGGAGCGCACCGCAGAGGCCGGCGAGGTAGGCGTCGTTGATCGAGCCCCCGGCGGCCTTGGCCGCCCGGTGCAGAACGCTGAACTCGACGTCGATGGCCTCGGTGCGCGATGACATGCTGCGCCGGCGCAGCAGCGGCGATGGCTCGGCCACGGGGCCCATGACGCGCGCGCTGGAGCGGGCGTAGTTCACTACGCCGCCGACGGAGGAGACCGGGTCGCGGACCACCCTGCCGAGCAGCGACGCGGCGCCGCCGAGTGCTCCGATGAGGCCGCCGGCGATGGAACCGGGCAGCCTGTTCAGGCCTTCGCGCATGAGGTCGTTGGGCGAGAGGTCCTCGGGGATGGGCAGTGGCGCGACCGTCGCCGGCGGCGGATCGCGCTCGACGTCGTAGATGTTGGCGAACATCTCGATGGCTCCGACGCCGTCGGTGACCGCGTGGCTCAGGTGCAGCATCGTCGCGGCGGTTCCGTCGGCGAGGCCCTCGACGAGCGTTGCCGTCCACAGCGGCCGGGAGATGTCCATCGGCGACTGGAGGGCGACCTCGGCCAGATCCATCACCTCGCGCAGCGTTCCCGGCGCGGGCACCCTGACCCGGCGGACGTGGAAGTCGAGGTTGAAGTCGGGGTCCACGACCCAGCGCGGCGCGGCTGTGGGCAGCGTCGGCATGACTACCTTCTGGCGCAGGCGCAGCACCTTGCGGGAGGCGTTCTCGAAGCGGGACCGGAAGCGCTCCCAGTCCGGCGTCGTGTCGAGCAGCTCGACACCCATGATCCCCGACCGAGTCCGCGGGTTGGCCTCGCCGCGGTGGAGCAGCTGATCGACCGCACTCAATTCCTCGGGAAGTCCGGCCGTGTCGATCTCCGGCAGGTCGCTCATCGTCTGTCGATCTCCTCCGTGGTCATCGAGTGCAGGTCCACGCTAGTCCGCTACCCGATACCGCGGGTCGCAATACCTCTGTTGTGCGGCAGTTGCCGGATCAGTCGGGAGATACACTCTCCGGGCGTTGCCTCCGTAGCTCAGTTGGATAGAGCAAGGGCCTTCTAATCCCTAGGTCGCAGGTTCGATTCCTGCCGGGGGCGCTTTGTGAGCGGCCCCACGCTGTGAAGCCTCTGGCAAGTGACGCGGCGCGTTTGCGTCTCACCGCGGTGGATGGCATGGTCAGTCGAAACCCGCAGCCGGGCGATCTACGTGACAGCAGCCTGCCTGTCTGAATGCACGCCGACACTGGGAGTACCGACGAGTGACGGACTACGTCTACGACATGTCGGATGCCGAGCGCGACGCGCTCACCGAGGAGTTCCTTCACAGCAAGACGCTGGGCTGCGGCCGGTTTGCCTGTTTCGCGCTGGAGAGCACCGATCCGTTCGCCAACATCGCCAGACAACTCGAACGCGAGGTCTTCGAGACGTCGTGGGGCAACGACTCCGCCACCATGAAGAAGGAGTACGGCCCCTACGACGAGAGCAGCGTGTTCTTCATGGCCGTCGACACGCACGACAAGGTCCCCGCGGCCGTGCTGCGAATGATTCGCAACTCGTCGGCCGGGCTGAAGACGATCGTCGACCTCGACGACCGGATCAAGTCCCCGATCGCCCCGACCGTCATCCCCGTCGACGACGTCATGCGCCACCACGGGATCGACGACCTGGACCGCTGCTGGGACGGCGCCACCGCGGCCATCCCGCGGCGCTACCGCCGCAGGCTCGCCGCCTCGCACGTGCAGATCATGCGGGTCGTGGCCATGGCCGCCATGCGGGAGAACATCCAGCACTTCGTCGCGGTGCTGGACGCCCCGGTCGTGCGCGCCGCGCGGGACGTGCTGGGCCTACCCCTCGCGCCGCTGGCGGGCACGCCGCCGTTCACGCACATGGACGCGCCGAACAATCAGGCGGTCTACGCCCACGTTCCGTCCCTGCTCGGCATCGCCCAGCGGCGCAATCGCAAGGTGGGACAGAAGATCCGGGACTGCTTCGCCGAGACCGCCATGCCCACCGTGGAACAGTTCGCCGCGAGGTGACATGCCGCTGACCGTGGATCTGACGAATGTGGTACGCGAGTACCGCACCGGCGGACACACCGTCCGGGCCCTCAACGGCGTCACGTTGCGGATCAACGGGGGCGAATTCACCTCCATCGTCGGCCCGTCCGGCGCCGGCAAGAGCACCCTGCTCCAACTACTCGGAGCGCTGGACTCGCCGAACTCCGGCTCGATCCAGTTCAACGGCACCGAGATCGCCACCATGACCGACGAACGGCAATCGACGTTCCGCCGCCACCAGGTCGGGTTCGTCTTCCAGTTCTTCAACCTCCTGCCGACGCTGACCGCCTGGGAGAACGTCGCACTGCCGATGCTGCTCGACGGGAAGAAGCTCCGTCACGTTCGGGCGGATGCGGTTGCCCTGCTGACCCGGGTCGGGTTGAAGGACCGCATCGACCACCGCCCCGCCGAGCTGTCCGGCGGACAGATGCAACGAGTGGCCGTCGCACGCGCCCTGATGATGGATCCGCCTCTCATCCTCGCCGACGAACCCACCGGCAACCTCGACTCGTCGACGGGCACGGCCATCATGGAACTGCTGCGCGACGTCTCGCGCACCGACGGGGCCGAGCGCGCCGTCGTGATGGTCACGCACAACCTCGACGCTGCGTCGCTGACCGATCGCGTCATCACCGTTCAGGACGGGTCGGTGAAGTCCGACGTCGTCCCCCGGCCCCTCCCGCGCGGCGGCCGGCATTCGGCAGGCGTGCGCGACCAGCCGACGGAGATCATCCCGACCGTGCGCAACGGCGAGTTCACCTCGCGGCTGTTGGTGGCCGACCCACCACGGCACCGCGGCAGGCATTCGGCGCGCCGGTCCTAGCGCGTGGCCCTCGCCGCTTTCAGCCGACTGAAGGTCCTGAACGTCCGTGAACTGCGCACCCACTGGGGGCGTGCGGTGGCATCGATCGCTGTCGTCGCGGTATCGGCGGCGCTACTGGTCGCGGTGCTCGGCGTGTCCGGTTCGATCACCGGATCGATCGACCGACTCGCCACCAGCATCGGCGGTGACGCCGACCTCGAGGTCTCCGGCATCACCGGCGAGGGTATCGACGAAGCGATGCTCGGCGCCATCGATGGTGTCGAAAGTGTCAGAGCGGCAGTGCCGTTGGTGCGCGCGCGCGTGACCGCCAACGGCCAGCCTGCGCTGCTCATCGGCCTCGGTCAGAACGCGTCCGAGCTGCACTCCGACCTCCAGACCGCGATCGCCGACCAGCTCGAATCGGGTTCGCCCGTGACGTCCGCGCCCAACGGCGTCATCGTCGGAGCCGGCCTCGGAGTGGACAAGGGCGGGCAGTTCGACGTTGCGGGTTCGACGCGGGTCGCCGCGGTGGCGGTCGTGGACGGCCCGGCCGCCCGCCGGCTGAACGACGCCCACTTCGTGATCGCTCCCCTCGCGTTGGCTCAACGGATCTCGGGCCGAGCGGGACGCCTCGACTCGATCCTGATGTTCACCAAGCCCGATGCCGACGTGGCAACAGTCCGCGCCGCGGTGGCGACCGCACTGGGCGGCCGGGCAGTGGTGGCGACGCCGAGTTTCCGTGCCGCGCAGGCCAGTAGTTCGTTCGCGATCCTCCAGGCGATGACGCTGCTGGCGGCGTCGGTCTCCCTGGTCGTGGCCGCCTTCCTGAGCTACAACGCGATGAGCATCGCCATCGCTCAACGTCGCCCGGTCATCTCGACGATGCGTGCTCTCGGCGGCCGCCGGCGCGTCATCATGTCCGACATGCTGGCCGAAGCAGCGCTGGTTGGCTTCCTCGGTGGCGTCATCGGCTCGGTGTTCGGCGTGGTGATCGGCTATCTCGCCATCGGTGAGCTGCCGTCGACGATGGTCCAGACGCTCGATGCCCGGCTGGAGTACGTCCTTCCCGCGTGGGTGGTCCCCGTTGCCGTCGCCGCGTGCGTGGCCGCGAGCGTGACGGCATCGGCACTGGCCGCCCGCCAGGTGCACGCGGTCGCGCCGATCGAGGCGCTGGCTCCGGGCGGAGCGGCGGCCGCGGACCCCGGCTCGCGACGGCTGCGCATCGCTGCCGGCGTCGCGGGAGCCATCCTGCTGGCGGTCACGGTGGGTGTCGTCACCGCCGATCTCGGGCAGATCGCCATCGCGTCGATTGCGTTGTCGTTCATTGGTTTCAGTGCACTGTGCTTCGCCTTCTCCGAACCCATCATCGCCGCCGCCGCGGCCGTGGCCCGCCGCTTCGGGCCGGCGGGCGTGCTCGGCGCGGCCACCATCGAGCGGGCTCCGCGGCGGATGTGGGTCGCGATGATGACCGTGCTGACCGCGGTCGTCACCACCGTCGCCGTCACGGGGGCGACCAGCAATGCCGTCGACTCGACGGTCGCATCCTTCGCCTCGATCGCGCAGGCCGACGTCTGGGTCAGTTCGGCTGCCGCGACGGACTATTCGTCGGCACTGCTGCCGCCGGAGACGGCCGCCAACGTCGCCGCCGTTCCGGGCGTGGCGCGCGTCGTCCCGGACCAGATGGCATTCGCCACGGTAGGCGACGCCCGGGTGATGCTGCTCGGCATCGCCGCGGATTCTCACCGTGACATCTACACCTCGCTCGCGCCGGCCGACCGCCAGAAACTGCTCGCCGGCGAGGGCGTTGCGATGTCGCGTGACCTCGGCCAGTCGATGAAAGTCGCTGCGGGCGACCGGATCACGTTGCAGACCCCAACCGGTCCCCGCACGGTGCAGGTGCTGGCGCTGGTCCCCTACTTCTCCGGCATGACGGGCACCGTGGCCATGAGCCTCGACGCCATGCAGGGCTGGTTCGTCCGCCCGGGTGCCAGCGACCTGGAGGTCACCGTCGCCCCCGGGGCCGACCCGGTTGCGGTCCGGGCCGCGATCCGCAAGGTCGTCGCGCCCGCCTCCTTCGTGTACTCGGGCGACGAGGCTCTCCAGGGCGTGGCGAGCGCGTTGGATCAGGTGATCGCCGTAATCACGATCATCGCCTGGATCGTCGTCGTGGTCTCGGCCGTCACGCTGCTGAACACGCTCATGCTCTCGGTGCTGGACCGCCGACGGGAGATCGGCGTGCTGCGGGCCATCGGTGCGACGAGGGCCTTCACGCTCAAGGCCATCTTGGCCGAGGCGGCGGGAATCGGCATCGTCGGCGGGCTGCTGGGACTCGTCCTGGGTGCGGCCATCCAGTACCTGACCTCCATCGCCTTGACCAACGTCCTCAGCATCGACGTCGCCTGGGAACCCAGCCCCTCGATGCTGTTGATCGGCCTTGGCGCACTGCTCATTTGCCTGCTGGGGTCCGTGCCGCCGGCGGTGCGGGCCGCGCGGCTCAACATCGTCGAAGCCGTCAGCGTCGACTGATCGTCAGCGGGTAAACCACGCGAACCAGTCACGGCTCGACGGCCCGAGATAGTGCCCGGGAGTGACCTTTTCGGCGGGAAACAGGGCAAAGCTTCGCGGCTCGCCGCCCGGCTGCGGGTGGAAGTAGGCGCCGCTCACCCAGTCCGGGTTGATGTCGAGTTCCATGCCCCGCACGACGCCCGCGTCCTGCAGGATGCGGCCCAGCGTGCACACCGACAGCGCCGGGCCCGCCGCGTAGACCTCCACTCCGCTGGCCGTGACACCGAACCCGGAGCGATGGATGAAGGCCTTCTGCCCGATGGTCGCGCCCCACTCCTTGGTACCGCCGGTCGCACACGTCTGGTTCAGCTCACCGTCGTCGACCAGCGGTACGAGGTTCTGCCGCACGCTTACGACGTCGGGCGTCATCCGAACCTCCCGGTTCCAGCTGCCGACGGTGGCGGTGCCGTCGGCATGCAACACCAGGCTCGCCTCACCGTCGACCAGTCGGGCCACGGTGCGACCCTCGCTGTAGTAGCCGGGACGGCTGGGGTCGGTCAGCCGAAATCCGCCGTTGAATACGACTGCGACGCTGCGGGTTTCGCCCGGCGTCAGAGACGACGACGCACGCCAGCTCCCGCCCGGGTCGGTGGTGCCCGGTCGTAATTGACCTCGGACCAGGGCGGGATCCATCCGCAGGACACCTACGACGAACGAGGTGTGTTGGCCGTCGGGGCGCAGCGCCGCGACCTGGACGGCGGGCCGCCCGCGCACGCTCACCACCGTGCTCCAGGTGCCCTCGCCTGGCAACGCGGCACCATTTCCCAACGGCGTCAACGGAATCGATGACAACGTCGGTGACGCCACGACCTGCAACACCTCTCCCGCCGCAGCGGGTATGCCACCGGGCGGCTGGCCACCCACCGCGGGCTGGTTGCGCAGATACAGTTCCCGCTCGAGGAAGGTCACCGGCGCGTTCAGCCCGTGGCCGCGGCCCCACTCGGCGAGTTTCGCCGCGACGCTGTCCGACCCGGGAACGCGCAACGCGTCCACGACGCACCCGCCGATGGCCAGCGCGGCGATCACCAACACCGCCAGCAGGACGCGGGGCCAGCGCCGGGGCAGCCGGTGCGACGCGGGCGGCGTGCCACGGGGTGGATCGTCGCGCTGCAGCACGCTGACCACGGCCCCTCCTGACCTGTCGCCGCCTGCCGACGATTCCGTCGTCGAGGTTGCCAGGGCTTCCTGCAAGTTCGCTGTCGGTCAGGTGTGAGCGACGAAGTCGGCGACGATGCGGCCGAGTTCCTCACCCCGCTGCTCCTGGACGAAGTGGCCGGCGCCGCTGATGGTGACGTGGTCCTGACCCTGGGCACCGGGCACCCGCTGTTGAAACAGCCGGTCCCAGCCGCGGGTCGCGGGGTCGCCGTCGGAGTAGGCGGTGAGGAACGGCTTGTGCCACTGTTCGAGGGCCGCCATCGTGGCGCGTCCAATGGCGGCTCCGGGATCGTTGCGGGTCAGCGGAATGAGCGCGATGAGTTGGCGCAGGCCCGCGGTGTAGGACCGATCCGGGAACGGCGCGTCGTAGGCCGCCAACACCTCGGCGGGCAGCGGACCCGCCACCGCGTCGAGGAAGAAACTCGGCACGATGTCGGGCGCGCGCTGGTAGAACGCGACGTAGTCGAGCAGCGTCTCCTGCAACATCATTCGGCCATCGCCCACCCCGTGGTGCGCCCAGGTGAGCTGACCCTCCAGCGCGGGATCGCACGTATGCAGGATGGTGTTGGTGGCCACGACGCGGGCGAAGCGGCGCTCGTCGCGGGCCAAGACGCTGAGGCCGAGCGGTCCACCCCAGTCCTGCGCGACGAGCGTGACGTCGCGCAGGTCGAGGCCGGTGACCAGATCGTGCAGCCAGTCGACGTGCCGGGCGAAGGTGTAATCGGTTGCGTCGGTGAGCTTGTCGGAGCGACCGTAGCCGATGTTGTCGGGCGCAACGACCCGCAGTCCGGCGTCGGCCAACACACCGATCACCCTGCGGTACAGATATGACCACGTGGGCTGTCCGTGCAGCAGCACCACCACCGGGCCGTCCGCCGGCCCGGCATCGACGTAGTGCATCCGCACCGGGTCGATCCTGGCGGTCCGAACCTCGAGGTAGTTGGGCTCGAACGGATAGTCCGGTAGGACGGCGAATCGCTCGTCGGGTGTTCGCAGCACACCCTTGTCCGTTGACGTCACCTGCGGATCATGGCATCCGGCCTCGGGGCGCGGCGCGTTCCCTCGCCGATCTCTGGCAGTCGAACTCAGGCAGTCATCGGTGCCGTCACGAATTGATCACCCCGCGGCGAGGCGCGGGAGGGCGAGGCCGAACACGGAGACCATGGGTCCGCGACCACGCCGTCACCCATCCGACGCGAATCGGGAGGTCAGGCCCCTATGACCGCCACGGATCACCACTTCGGCGCCGGCCGCGGCGTTCGCCGACGACGTGGCTGCGGTGTCGGCCCGGCATCGATCGGCAACCGATTGAAGCCCCAGTCCTCGGCGAGGGGCTGCAGGTCAGCGCGGACTCTGTACAGTCAGTGCGTCCAACCAATCTGGGGCCCACGAGCTGCGAACGATTCGCGCGACCCGGGACCCAGCCAGAGGAGTTCACGCTTCGCCCCACATCGGCGCCAACAATGGCCGATGATGGCCTCATCCGTGCTGCTTCCGCGGCCATGGCGCCAAGTCCCCGCGCTACCTCTCGAGGGTGTTCGACAGAGGGACGACCGCTCGACGATCAAGATCTGTATCGCCGCCAACGCGCCAGAGCCAAAGGGATATTCGTGAGTGCCTTCACCGAAACCATGTTCGCCAACGCGCACACCAGCCTCAACGGCATGACCACCGGCGACCCCGGCACACCCGTGCGGCACACCTGGCGGGAAGTGTACGAGCGGGCGCGCCGCATCTCCGGGGGTCTGGCCGCGGCCGGTATCGGGCCCGGGGACGCCGTCGCGGTCCTGGCGGGCGCTCCGGTGGAGATCGCCCCGGCCGCGCAGGGCATTTGGATGCGCGGCGCCAGCCTGACCATGCTGCACCAGCCAACTCCGCGCACCGACCTGGAGCGATGGGCGAAGGAAACCACCGACGTCATCGGGATGATCGAGGCGAAGGCCGTCATCGTCTCCGAGCCGTTCATGCCCGCTGCGCCGGTACTGACCGAGCGCGGCCTCGTGGTGCTCACCGTCGAGAGCCTGCTGGCGAGCGACCCGATCGACCCGGTCGACACCGATGACGACGACCTTGCGCTGATGCAGCTGACGTCCGGGTCCACCGGGTTTCCGAAGGCCGTCTGCATCACCCACGCCAACATCGTGGCCAACGCCGAGGCGATGTTCGTCGGCGCGAACTTCGACACCCACACCGACGTCATCGTGAGCTGGTTGCCCTGCTTCCACGACATGGGCATGACCGGTTTCCTGACGGTGCCGATGTACTTCGGCGCCGAACTCGTCAAGGTCACGCCGATGGACTTCCTCGGCGACATTCTTCTGTGGGCCAAGCTGATCGACAAGTACCGGGGCACGATGACCGCCGCGCCCAACTTCGCCTACAACCTCTTCGCGAAGCGTCTGCGCAGGCAGGCCACGGAGGGCCAGTTCGATCTGTCTTCGCTGCGCTGGGCGCTCTCGGGCGCCGAGCAGGTGGACCCGGCCGACGTCGAGGACCTCTGCGAGGCCGGGGCGCGCTTCGGGCTGCGGCCAGACGCGATCGTCCCCGCTTACGGCATGGCCGAGACCACCGTGGCCGTGTCCTTCACCGAATGCGGTTCGGGCATGGTCGTCGACGAAGTCGACGCCGATCTGCTGGCCGTGCTGCACCGCGCGGTGCCGGCCGCGAAGGGCAACACCCGCCGCCTGGTGGCCCTGGGACAGCCCATCGACGGGCTGCAGGCCCGCATCGTCGACGAGGACGACAACGTGCTGCCCACCCGCGCAGTCGGCGTCATCCAGGTGCGCGGCAAGCCGGTCACCAAGGGATACATCACGATGGCCGGCTTCATCGGCGCACAGGACAAGTCCGGGTGGTACGACACCGGCGACATGGGTTACCTCACCGAGGCCGGCGACATCGTGGTCTGCGGCAGGGTCAAGGACGTCATCATCATGGCCGGCCGGAACATCTACCCCACCGACATCGAACGTGCGGCGACCCGAGTGGCCGGCGTACGTCCGGGGTGCTCGGTGGCGGTGCGCTTGGACGCCGGCCTATCGCGCGAGACGTTCGCCGTCGCGGTGGAGTCCAACGACTACGCCGACGCCGACCACGTCCGCCGGATCGAGCGTCAGGTGGCCCACGAGGTGTTCGCCGACGTGGACGTCCGACCCCGCAACGTCGTCGTGCTGCAGCCGGGCGTCATCCCCAAGACACCCTCGGGAAAGCTGCGACGCGCGCACGCAGTCGCGCTGGTCAACTAGAGCGTCGACCCCGCGCCCTGCTGGCCTGCTTGACCGCGGGCGCCGGAACCAGCAGCGCGGTGCCCTCGCCCCTGGCCGCGTCGACGATCTCGGCCGCGGTACGGAACAGCGGCGTGTTCTGGTGCGCGGCACTCAGGGGCAGGCCCGCCGCAATCCGCAGCAGCAGCGCGGCCAGGGTGCCAGGCGTCAAGCTCGGAATGATCAGCAGGTTTGCGCTCGCATCGCGCCCGGTCAGGGCCATCAGATGCTGATGCTTGTTCTGCCAGTGGCGCGAGTTGAGGTCCGGCAGGTTCTCCGAAAGCGACCAGTTGACCGAGATGTCGACGACTTCGCCGAGGCGGGCATGCAGCACGCCGACCAGTTCCGGCAACTCCCGGGCCAACCGATTCGAGTGCGGCCACCAGGCGCCGTCGACGCGACGACCCAGCTGCTCGCAGAGTGTGAGGCGGACGGGGCTCGCCGTGCGTCGCATCGTCGGACCGGTCATGATGCCGCCGCCGGCGTCGGAGCGCGAGACTTGCGGGCCATCGGGAGAAGTCCTTCGCGATTGAGAAAGCCGTCGCGCAGCGCGGAACGGCAGTCGGATCGAATCCACGCTGATGTCACTCGTGCGCGAAGGCACGACTCAATCGTTGACGGCGAAGCGGCTCACCCCCGAGCCTACGCATGCCACCCAACCCTGGACCGGTCCACTACTGTCGATCCGTGTCCGATCTCGTAGTGACCCAGGTCGAGGACCGTGTCGCGCTCATCACGATCAACGATCCCGATCGCCGCAACGCGGTCACCTCGGAGATCTCCACGGCGCTGCGGGCGGCCGTCGACGCCGCCGAGAGCGATCCCGGCGTGCATGCCGTCATCGTCACCGGAGCGGGCAAGGCCTTCTGCGCGGGTGCCGACCTGACTGCGCTGGGAGCAGCCGCAGAGGATGGACTCCGGCTGATCTACGACGGTTTCCTGGCCGTCGCCAACTGCACCCTGCCCACCATCGCCGCGGTGAACGGGGCCGCGGTCGGGGCGGGACTGAATCTGGCGCTGGCCGCCGACGTCCGGATCTCCGGACCCGCGGCGCTCTACGACCCGCGCTTCCAGAAGCTCGGCATCCACCCGGGCGGGGGCGCCACGTGGATGCTTCAGCGCGGGGTGGGGCCGCAGGTTGCACGCGCGTCGCTGCTGTTCGGAATGCGCTTCGACGCCGAGGCGTCGGTCCGGTACGGATTGGCGCTCAGCGTCGCCGATGATCCCGTCGCCGCCGCCCGCGAACTCGCCGCCGGACCGGCCTCGGCCCCTCGCGACGTCGTCATCGCCACCAAGGCGTCGATGCGCGCGACGGTCAACCCCGGCAACGTGGACACCGACCTGCACCGCTTGGCGGTGGACGTCGAGATCGGTCCGCAGGCGACGTCCATCGAATCTCCGGAATTCGCAGCACGTTTGGCAGCTGCGCGGCGCAAGTAGCGGTCAGCCGCCGCCCGTCGACTGTGGGGGTTCTGCGCGGTCGCCCTCGGCGGATGTACGCACAACCCCCACACTCGGTGGAGTGCGCCCCGGTCAGGCGCCCGGCGCCAGGGCCACGATGCGCTGCGCCCGACGCAGCACCGGCATGTCCACCATCTGACCGTCGAACTGGAACACGCCGCGTTCTGACCGGGCCGCGTCGAGAACCTCGCGGGCCCATCGCACCTGCTCGTCGGTCGGGGCGTAACCCGCCCTGATCACCGCGACCTGGGTCGGGTGGATGGCCACCTTGGCGTCGAATCCGACGGCGACCGCGTCATCGGTCTCGGCGCGCAACCCGTCGAGATCCTTGATGTCGAGGTACACCGAGTCCAACGCCATCCGGCCGTACGCCTTGGCCGCCAGGAGTGATTGCGCGCGAACGTGTTTGGCGACGTCGCGGTAGCTGCCGTCGGCGTGTCGGTTGGCAGTCCCGCCGAGGACGGCGAACAGGTCCTCGGCGCCCCACATCACGGCCACGGCGTTGTCGGCCCTGGCCAACTCGGCGACTACGAGTGCAGCCGCGGGGGTTTCGACCAGTACCACCACGTCGAGCGGCGCCAACGACTGCACCTGCGCAGCAGTCTCGCTCTTCGCCAGCATCACGGTGGTGTAGTCGGTGCGAGCCACGGCCGCGACGTCGAGGGCATGATCGGGGGTGTCCACCGGGTTGACCCGCACGACGGTTCGACCTGGATCGAGGCGGCTGTCCAGCAGCGCCGCGCGGGCGGCCTCCCGGTCGGTGGCGGCCACCCCGTCCTCGAGGTCCAGGATGACGACGTCGGCGGCCGCGGCGGCCTTGGCGAAGCGCTCGGGACGGTCGGCGGGGCAAAACAGCCAGCCGGGGCCCGTCGGGGCCAGCGTCATTCAGCCACCTCGGCAGGACGCTTGCGCACCAAGGTCTTTCGCGACGCCGTGGCGACGACGTCACCGTGCTGATTGCGGCCGACGTGGGCGAACGTGACGATGCCCTCCCCGGCGCGGCTCTTGGACTCGCGCTTGTCCGTCACCTCGGTCTCGGCGTAGAGCGTGTCGCCGTGGAAGAGCGGCTTGGGGAACGCGACGTCGCCGAAGCCGAGGTTGCCGACGATGGTGCCCTGCGTCAGCTGGGCCACCGACAATCCCACCAGGGTGGACAGCGTGAACATGGAGTTGACCAACCGCTGGTTGAACGGCGGCAGGGCATCGGAGAAGGCGGCGTCGAGGTGCAGCGCCTGGGTGTTCATGGTGAGCGTGGTGAAGAAGACGTTGTCGGCCTCGGTGATCGTGCGGCCGGGGCGGTGCTGGTAGAGCACGCCGGGTTCGAACTCCTCGAACCACAGCCCGCGCTGGGTGATCACCTTGTGATCGCTCACAGGCCGGCCTGCCGCGCGATGAGCATCAGCTGCACTTCCGTGGTCCCCTCGCCGATCTCGAGGATCTTGCTGTCCCGGTAGTGGCGCGCGACGGGGTACTCATTCATGAAACCGTAGCCGCCGAACACCTGGGTGGCGTCGCGGGCGTTGTCCATGGCGGCCTCGCTGGCGACCAGCTTGGCGATCGCCGCCTGCTTCTTGAAGGGCTTGCCGGCCAACATCAGTGCCGCCGCGTCGTAGTAGGCGGTGCGCGCCGCGTAGGCGCGGGCCTCCATGCGCGCGATCTTGAACGAGATGGCCTGGTAAGTCCCAATCGCGGCCCCGAACGCCTCGCGCTGCTTGGCGTAGGCGACGCACTCGTCGACACAGCCCTGGGCGGCACCGACAGACAGCGCGGCGATGGCGATCCGGCCCTCGTCGAGGATGCGCAGGAAGTTCGCGTACCCGCGCCCGCGTTCGCCCAGCAGGTTCTCCTGGGGTACGCGCACGTCGTCGAAGCTCAGCGGGTGGGTATCGGAGGCGTTCCAGCCGACCTTGTCGTAGGCGGGCTCGGCAGTGAAGCCAGGTGTCGGGACCGGTACCAGGATCGACGAGATCTGCTTCTGGCCATCGTCATTTCCGGTCACGGCCGTCACCGTCACCAGCTTGGTGATGTCGGTTCCGGAGTTGGTGATGAACTGCTTGGAGCCGTTGATCACCCAGTGGCCGTCGTCGAGTGTCGCGGTGGTCCTGGTGGCGCCGGCGTCGGTGCCGCCGCCGGCTTCGGTGAGACCGAACGCGCCGAGCGCCTTGCCGGACGCCAGCAGGGGCAGCCACTCCTGCTTCTGGGCATCGGTTCCAAAGCGGTACACCGGCATTGCGCCGAGGGAGACCCCGGCCTCCAGCGTGATGGCCACGCTCTGGTCGACCTTGCCGAGCTCCTCAAGCGCCAGGCACAGCGCGAAGTAGTCACCCCCCATGCCGCCGTACTCCTCGGGGAACGGCAGGCCGAACAGGCCCATGTCCGCCATCCCGGCGACGACTTCGTAGGGGAACGAGTGTTCCCGGTCGTGCTTCGCCGCGACCGGCGCGACGACGCTCCTGGCAAAGTCTCGGACGGTCTTGGCCAGCTGCTCGTAGTGATCCGGCAGCGTGCCGGTGGACAGGAAGTCTGGGTGGTCGCTCATGGTTGATTCTCCTCGGCTCTCGCTGATGTTGGACTGCCGGCACCGCCGGCGAATGTTGGACTGCCAGCGACGATCCGGGCCAGTGTTTGACCCACCTTGACCTGGTCGCCGACGGCGACGAGTAGTTCGACGACGCCGTCGACGGGTGCCGACAGCGCGTGCTCCATCTTCATGGCCTCGACGGTGACCACGACGGTGCCCGCCGACGCGGTCGCACCGTCTTCCACTCCGACGGCGACGATTGAGCCGGGCATCGGGCTGACGAGTTCGGCGTCGCCGCCGCTCTCGTCGTCCGGGCGCGCCGGCGCCTCGTGCACCTCGTCGAGCACGGCGACGCCGTTCACTCCGGCCAGCCAGATCCGATGCCGAGACTCGGCGACCAGGTATCGAACGCGTCGGCCCGCCAGGGTGACCGTCAGCTCGCCTCCGTCGGACACCCCTGTCAGCGAGCGTGTTTCGCCGCCCTCGACGGTCACGGTGGCCGACTCTGGCGAGCCCACGATCCGGACGTGATCGGTGCGCTCGCCCGATTGCAGCCGCAGGACCGTGGGCGCTGGTCGACCGACCCGCCATCCCGACGGCACCGACCACGGGTCACCCGTGCCCGGCCACTGGGACAACCACCGGTGCGTGGCAGCGGCCACGAAGTCGTCGTCGCTCGCCATCGTCGCCTCGAAGTCGCCCACCCGTCGATCCAGCAGCCCGGTGTCGAGAACGCCTCGGACCACGTCGGGATCGGCGAGGAGGAAGCGTAGGAACTCGACGTTGGTGGCGACCCCGAGCACCGCGGTGTCGCCGAGCGCCCGGTCGAGACGACGCAGCGCCTCGGCCCGGTCAGCACCGTGCGCGACCACCTTGGCCAGCATCGGGTCGTAGTCGCTGCCCACCACGGTGCCGGCGAACAGGCCGGAGTCGACCCGCACCCCCGGACCGTCGGGCTCGCGAAGGGCCAGTACGTCACCACCGGTCGGCAGGAAGCCGCGGCCGGGATCCTCAGCGTAGACCCGGGCTTCGATCGCGTGTCCGGTCATCACGACGTCGTCCTGGCTGGCCGTCAACCGCTCCCCCGCGGCGATCCGGACCTGCCACTCCACCAGGTCCCACCCCGTAACCTGTTCGGTCACAGGGTGTTCCACCTGTAGCCGGGTGTTCATCTCCATGAAGAAGAACTCGTCGGGATTCGCCGCGCCGACGATGAACTCCACGGTGCCGGCGCCGACGTAGTCGACACTGCGCGCGGTATCGCACGCGGCGGCACCGATCCGGGCGCGGGTCGCCGGATCCAGCAGCGGGGACGGAGCCTCCTCGATGACCTTCTGATGGCGGCGTTGCAGGCTGCACTCGCGCTCACCGAGGTGGATCACGTTGCCGTGTCCGTCGGCCAGCACCTGCACCTCGATGTGCCGGGGCACCAGGACGAACCGCTCCAGGAACAGCGTGTCGTCGCCGAACGCCGAGGCTGATTCGCGACGCGCGGAGACCAGGGCGGCCGGTAGGTCGGCGGGGTGCTCGACCATGCGCATGCCCTTGCCGCCGCCACCCGCCGATGGCTTGACCAGCACGGGATAGCCGATGTCGTCGGCCGCGGCGATCAGATCGTCATCGGTGAGGCCGGGACGGGCGACACCGGGAACGACGGGTACGCCGAAGCGCGACACGGTGTCCTTGGCGGTGATCTTGTCGCCCATGGTGGCGATCGCGTGCGTGGGCGGACCGATGAAGACGATGCCCGCCCGCTGCAGGGCGGCCGCGAATTCGGCGTTCTCCGAGAGGAATCCGTACCCCGGGTGCACTGCCTGCGCACCGGCGCTGACCGCCGCCCCAACCACGGCGTCGATGTCCAGATAGCTCTGCCGCGCCGATGCCGGGCCGAGCCGAACCGCGAGGTCTGCCTCGGCGACGTGGCGCGCTCCGGCGTCGGCGTCGCTGTAGACGGCCACCGCCGTGATTCCCATGGCGTGCAGCGTGCGGATGACCCGCACCGCGATCTCACCGCGGTTGGCGACGAGGACGGTGTCGAAGCCCCCCGCGGTCGTGGAGGTCGTGGCGTTCACCCGATCACATCCTGAAGACGCCGTAGGACACCGGCGCCAGCGGAGCCTGTGCGACGACCGAGAGCGCCAGTCCCACGACCGTTCTGGTATCGGCAGGGTCGATTACGCCGTCATCCCACAGGCGCGCCGTCGAGTAGTACGGATTGCCCTGCCGCTCGTACTGCTCGCGAATCGGCGCCTTGAACGCCTCTTCCTGCTCGGCGGTCATGTCGCCGCGGACGGTCGCCAGCACCGACGCAGCCTGTTCGCCGCCCATGACGGAGATGCGCGCGTTGGGCCACATCCACAGGAAGCGCGGTGAATACGCCCGCCCGCACATCGAGTAGTTGCCCGCGCCGTACGAGCCGCCGATGACGACGGTCAGCTTGGGAACCCGCGCGCACGCGACGGCGGTGACCATCTTCGCGCCGTGCTTGGCGATGCCGCCCGCTTCGTAGTCACGGCCGACCATGAACCCCGCGATGTTTTGCAGGAACAGCAGCGGGATGGAGCGCTTGTCGCATAGCTCGATGAAATGTGCTCCCTTGACGGCAGATTCGCCGAACAGGACGCCGTTGTTGGCCACGATCCCGACGGGATGACCATGGATGCGGGCGAACCCCGTGACCAGGGTGGTGCCGTACTCGGCCTTGAATTCGGAGAACTCGCCACCCTGCCCGGGCGCGGCGTCGGGAGGCGGTCCGTCGACGATTCGGGTGATGACCTCGTGCACGTCATAGGGCACCCGGGAGTCGGTGGGAACGACGTCGTAGAGCTCGCCCGGATCGGCGACCGGGTCGACCGTCGGCCGGACCTCCCACGGGATGGGGGCGCGCGGGCCGAGCGTGGCGACGATGTTGCGCACGATGCGCAGGGCGTCGCGATCGTCGTGGGCGAGATGGTCGGTGACACCGGAGACCTTGGAGTGCAGGTCGCCACCGCCCAGTTCCTCGGCGGTCACGACCTCGCCGGTCGCGGCCTTCACCAGCGGTGGGCCACCGAGGAAGATGGTGCCCTGATTGCGCACGATGACGGCCTCGTCGCTCATGGCGGGAACGTAGGCACCACCGGCGGTGCAGGAGCCGAGGACGGCGGCGATCTGCGGAATGCCCTGCGCGCTGAGCGTGGCCTGGTTGAAGAAGATGCGCCCGAAGTGCTCGCGGTCGGGAAACACCTCGTCCTGCCGCGGCAGGAAGGCGCCTCCGGAGTCGACGAGGTAGAGGCAGGGGAGTCGGTTCTGCGCCGCAATCTCTTGCGCCCGAAGATGTTTCTTCACCGTGATCGGGTAGTAGGTGCCACCCTTGACGGTCGCGTCGTTGGCCACGATCATGCATTCCCGGCCCGATACCCGGCCGATGCCGGCGATCATCCCGGCCCCGGGGCACTCGTCGTCGTACATGCCGTCGGCGGCCAGTGGTGCCAGTTCCAGGAACGGGCTGCCGGGGTCGAGCAGTCCGTCGACCCGGTCGCGCGGCAACAGCTTGCCCCGGCTGACGTGACGCTCCCTGGCGCGTTCCGATCCGCCGAGCGCGGCAGCCGCGAGCTTGTCCCGCAGTTCCGCGACCAACGTCAGATGCTGGTCGCGGTGCGATACGCGCGTTGCCATGCCACCCGCTTCAATTGAGTTAATGATGACTAACTGGTGGTATGTTAGTGAGCATTAACCGAAATGTCTAGGAGTGCGGGGGTGGACGTGGCACGGAACTCGCCGGCCGCCGCGCCCCCGACCCGGCGCAGCAGGGCGAAGTCCGACCGGCGTTCGCAATTGATCGCCGCCGCCGAACGACTCGTCGCCGAACACGGCTACCTGGCCGTCCGCCTCGAGGACATCGGAGCGGCGGTCGGAGTCACCGGACCGGCGATCTACCGCCACTTCCCCAACAAGGAGGCGCTGCTCGTCGAACTCCTCGTCGGGATCAGCACCCGATTGCTCTCCGGTGCGACCGAGGTGGTGGCGGCCAACGGCGAACCCGGCGCGGCGCTCGACGCGCTGATCGACTTCCACCTCGACTTCGTCTTCACCGAACCCGACCTGATCCGCATTCAGGACCGCGATCTGGCCCACCTGCCGACCGCCGCCAAGCGTCAGGTCCGGCGGGCTCAGCGGCAGTACGTCGAGATCTGGGTGGAGGTGCTGCGGAGGTTGACCGCCGACCTCGACGAGAACGACGCGCGCCTGATGGCGCACGCCGCTTTCGGACTGCTGAACTCCACCCCGTACAGCATCAGACCCGGCGCGGCACGCGCTTCATCCCGGGAGGTGCTGAGGGCGATGACGCTCGCGGCGCTGAAACCTGAGCGACGGGGCTAGTACCAGACCCGCCTGCCGCCGACCGCGTGACCGGCAGCCCCGAGCAACCAGAACACCGCGCCGATCACTAGCGCGACCACCCCGACGTAGGTCAGGATCGGCACGCCGAAGACCAGTCCCAGGATCAACAGAATCACTCCGATGGCAATCATGGTCACTCCTCGACTATTGGCTGGGCTGTGGGACGTTGACGTTGCAGTCGGCCACCTTGGGGTTCGCGCCCGCGTAGTTCAGTGGTCCGGCGACCACCGTCAGGGCGATGGAACCCGCCGTCGCACAACTGGTTTCAGAACTCTTGAAGTAATCGCGCTGGTATGCGGCGAAGACGCCGATGAGCAGCCAAACGAGCACGATCGTGCCGATGATTCCGCTACCTCGCATGCTGGACCTCCATGTCCGTAGTCCGCCACACGGCGTCGCGAAGGTGTACCCGGCCGACGTGCGTCGTAAACCCCTCTGCGCGATCCGGAGTCGCGTGACCTGGCGCGAACGCTCCCGCCGGTGACGCAGGTACCCTGCAGGCATGAGGTGGACATGACCGATCCATCGGGCCGCGACGGGTGGGACCAGGAGCATCCCGGTACCTACAACTACCCGGCCTATCCCGGCTCGCCGTACGGTCAGCAACCGCAGTACCAATCCCCGGAGGGCATCCGGCCGACCGAGCAACTGCCTGCCTACTCGCCCTACGGCCAGAGCCCGTATGCGACCGGACAGTATGGCCCGCCGAACCCGCCCGGCGTCCCGCCGGAGACGCCACCGCCGGGTGGTCCCAACCCTCGCCGCTGGCTGTGGCTGATCGCCGGGACGGCTCTGCTGGTCGCGCTCGGTCTGGTGATCGGCCTGGTCATCGTCAACAGCTCGAGGCAGGACACGGTCGTGGCGCCGCCGCAGACGCCGATCGAACCCACGATGACCGCACCGACGACCACCACGCGGACCCCGACCACGACGCGGACGACCACTCCCACCACGATGGCGACGACACCGACGACGGTGCCCGGCGTACCGCCATCGACCAATCAGACCGACCCCGGCGCCACGCACACGGTGGTCTACTCGGTGGCCGGCGAGGGCCGCGCCATCAGCATCCTGTACCTCGACAGCGGCGGGGTGCTGCAGACCGAGTTCAACGTTCTGCTGCCCTGGAGCAAGGAAGTTCAGCTCACGGGCGCCGCGAACAGCTCCGCCAGCGTCAGCATCGTCAACGTGGGCCGGGAGCTCTCCTGCTCGATCACCATCGACGGCACTGAGACGCAGCACAATTCCGGCACCGGCCTGACGCTGTGCACCGCGCTGGGCACCCGTTAGACCCGAGGCGGCGCCGCGTCGACCGCATGCCGCGGCACTCGGACGAGGATGATCGCGCCCAGGCCCAGCGCCAGCACGGTGATCAAACCGCCCATCCCCGCGCGGTCCGAGCCGAACACCGTGATGAACGTGGTGAACAGAATCGGAGCCAGGAACGTCGCCGCCCGCCCGGTCGTGGTGTAGAGGCCGAAGGCAGCTCCTTCCTTGCCCTCCACCGACATTCGCAGCATCTGGGTCCGGGCCGATGACTGGGTGGGTCCGATGAACAGGCACAGCAGCAGGCCGCACGTCCAGAACGCCGCCGGCCCGTTCAGCGTCATCAGCACCGAGGCGACGACGATCATCGAGGTGAGCGATCCGACGATGATCGGCTTGGAGCCGACGCGGTCGTCGAGCAGGCCACCGAGCGCCGCTCCGGTCGCGGCGACGACCAGGGCACACATCCCGAAGAGCACCACGTCGGCGCCCGACACCCCGTAGACCGAGACACCGAGGACCGCGCCGAACGTGAACACGCCCGTCAGGCCGTCGCGGAAGATCGCGCTCGCGGCAAGGTAGTAGACGATGTTGCGGTCCCGACGCCATTGATCGCCGAGTTCGGCCCACAGTTTCCGGTAGGCCCCGGTGAACCCGTTCGACGGCTCCACGTCCCCGGTCGGTGGGGTCCGCGTCCCGAAGAGCAGCGGCAGCGCGAACGCCGCGAACCAGGCCGCGGTGATGAGCAGCACCAGTCGCACCGGCCACCCGTCGGCGGCCGGGATCGCGAACCCGCCGCGGGTGTCGCCGTCACCGGCCAGGAAACCGAAGTAGGCGACCAGGAGCAGCAGGACACTACCGAAATACCCTGCGGCTGCACCGAATCCGGATACCCGGCCCGACGTGTCCGGCGTCGACAGTTCCCGCAGCATCGCGTTGTACGGCACGGTCGCGAGGTCACTGCACGCCGCGGTCAGCGCGAGGAGCACCAGGCCCAGCCACAGATAGCGGTGGTCGACCCGGATCGCGCTCATCGCCGCCGTCAGAGCGATCACCACGCCCGTCAGGACGGTCAGCACGGTGCGGCGGCGGTGTGGCGCGTCGACCCAGATTCCCGTTGCGGGGGCCAGCACCGCGACGGTCAGCCCGGCGGCGAACAGCGCCCACCCGAGCCAGGCGGTCGGTGTCGTGGTGCCAGGTAGGCCGGCGCCGACCTGGCGGGTGAGATAGACCGAGAACACGAACGTCACCACGATCGCGTTGACTCCGGTTGCGCCGCAGTCCCATAGCGCCCATGCCACGACCGGGAGTCGCCCCGCGGTGCGAGCACCCGCGGGGTTGGTCATGACCGCACTCTATTGGTACCTACGATTGGGCCCATGCCCGTACCCGTTCCCCATCCCGACGCGCGCGCCGTCGTCACCGGCGCCTCGCAGAACATCGGTGAGGCTCTGGCCACCGAGCTTGCCGCCCGAGGGCACCACCTGATCGTCACTGCCCGCCGCGGCGACGTGCTGACCGCCCTGGCGGACAGGCTGACCACCCGCTACGGCGTCACCGTCGAGGTGCGTCCCGTCGATCTGGCCGATCCGACGCAGCGCGCGGAGTTCTGCTCCGAGCTCGCCACGCGGAACGTGTCCGTCCTGTGCGCCAACGCGGGCACGGCCACCTTCGGCCCCGTTGCCAACCTCGACGTGGCCGGCGAGAAGGCGCAGGTCCAGCTCAACGTGCTCGGCGTGCACGACCTCGTGCTGGCCGTGCTGCCGGGGATGGTCGACCGCCGCGCGGGCGGCATCCTCATCTCGGGGTCGGCGGCGGGCAATTCCCCCATCCCCAACAACGCCACCTACGCGGCGTCGAAGGCGTTCGTGAACACCTTCAGCGAATCGCTGCGCGGGGAGGTGAAGAGCCTCGGAATCCACGTCACGGTGCTGGCACCCGGGCCGGTGCGCACCGAGCTGCCGGACCCCGACGAGCAGTCGCTGGTCGAGAAGCTCATCCCGGACTTCCTGTGGATCTCCACCGAGCACACCGCCAAGCTCTCGCTGGATGGCTTGCAACGCAACAAGATGCGCGTCGTCCCTGGCGTGACGTCCAAGGCGATGTCGGTGGCCAGCGGTTATGCGCCGCGGTCCATCGTCACGCCGATCGTCGGCGCGGTGTACAAGAAGCTCGGCGGCGAGTAGTCCGTCTCTGTCGGTCAACGGCGCCGGCGGGTGCCGGTGCCGAAGACGCTGCGGGTGATCTCCCGGCCGGCGACGGTGGCCGCGGAGCGGATGAAGCTCTTGAAGGCCGAGCTGTGGATCACTTCCGAGACCATGCTCGGACCCTCGGGTTGCGGCGCCTCGATTCGGCCCTGGCCCGACGCACTGGCGATCCCGCCGTCGCGCGGCGGGAGCGGCGGTGGCAGATTCGATGGCTGCTCTTGCGGCGGCGCCAGCTTCGCGGTGAGTCGCTCGTAGGCGGACTCCCGGTCGATCGTCGGGCCGTACTCGGCCTGCAGGGGCGAGGCCTTGGCCGCCGCGCCGATCGCGTCGTCGCCGATCGCGCCCATCAGCGACCGGGGAGCGCGCATCCTGGTCCACGCCACCGGCGTCGGGGCACCGGTTTCCGAGAGCACCGTGACGACTGCCTCTCCGATGCCCAGCGACGTCAGCGCCGACTCCAGGTCGTACACGGTGGTCTTCGGGTACGTCCGCACCGTCTTCGTCAGCGCCTTCTGATCGTCGGGGGTGAAGGCGCGCAGGGCGTGCTGGACGCGAGCGCCGAGCTGGGACAGCACGTTGTTCGGCACGTCGGTGGGTAGCTGCGTGCAGAAGAACACGCCGACACCCTTGGAGCGGATCAGCTTGACGGTCTGCTCCACCTGGTCGAGGAACGCCTTGGACGCGTCGGTGAACAGCAGGTGCGCCTCGTCGAAGAAGAAGACCAGCTTGGGCTTTTCGACGTCACCGATCTCCGGCAGCGTGGTGAAGAGGTCGGCCAGCACCCACATCAGGAATGTCGAGAACATCACCGGCCTGGCCGCCTGGGCTCCGAGCTCCAGCAGCGTGATGACACCCCGGCCCTGCGCGTCGAACCGCATCAGGTCCTTGGGCTCCAGCTCCGGCTCGCCGAAGAACGTGTCGGCGCCCTCCGCCTCGAGGTTGATCAGCGCGCGCAGGATGACCCCGGCGGTGGTCGGCGACACCGCACCGAGCGCCTTGAGTTCGGGCTTGCCCTCGTCGCTGGTGAGGAACTGGATGACGGCGCGCAGATCCTTGATGTCGAGCAGCAGCTGCCCCTGCTGGTCGGCCCAGTGGAAGATGAGCCCAAGCGTCGATTCCTGAGTTGCGTTGAGCCCCAACACCTTTGACAGCAGGATCGGCCCGAAGCTGGTGATGGTGGCCCGGACCGGTACCCCGACCCCCTCGGTGCCCAGCGAAAGGAACTCGACGGGGAAGGCCGTCGGTGTCCAGCTGTCACCGGTGTCGGTGGCGCGCTGGGTGGTCTTGTCTCCCGGGGCGCCCGCCCTGGCCAGTCCGGACAGGTCGCCCTTGACGTCGGCCATGACCACCGGCACGCCCGCCGCCGACAGCTGCTCGGCGAGCACCTGCAGCGACTTCGTCTTACCCGTACCGGTGGCCCCGGCGACCAAGCCGTGACGGTTGACGGTCGCCAGTGGGATCCGCACCCGCGCGCTCGCGTCGACGGCCCCGTCGACGACGACGGAGCCGAGTTCGAGCGCCTGCCCCTCGACGACGTAACCAGCGGCGATCTGCTGCGCGGGACTGGCAGGCGATTCTGTGCTCATCTGGGCGACACTACTGGCCAGCGGCGGCGAAGGAGGGTCTGGGCAGGCCTGTCGGGTAGTGCGAATACTGTTGAACACCGTGCGTGACGAACTGGTGTGGATCGACTGCGAGATGACTGGACTCGACCTCAAGTCCGACCGGCTCATCGAAATCGCAGTCCTGGTGACCGACGGCGAGCTCAACCTGCTCGGCGACGGCCTCGACGTCGTGATCCACGCCGACGACGCCGCGCTCGACGGCATGGTCGACGTGGTCGCGACCATGCACCGCAAATCCGGTCTCACCGACGAGGTGCGGGCGTCGACCGTCGACGTGCCCACGGCCGAGGCGATGGTGCTCGACTACATCAAGGGCCACGTCAAGGCACCCAACACGGCTCCGCTGGCCGGCAACTCGATCGGCACCGACCGCGGCTTCATCGCCCGGGACATGCCGGCGCTGGACGACTTCCTGCACTACCGGATGATCGACGTCAGCTCGATCAAGGAGCTGTGCCGACGCTGGTATCCGCGGATCTACTTCGGACAACCGGAGAAGGGCCTCGCCCACCGCGCACTCGCCGACATCCACGAGTCGATTCGCGAGTTGAAGTACTACCGCAGCACCGCCTTCGTGGCCCCGCCCGGCCCTACGACCAGCGACATCGCCGCGATTGCCGCCGAACTCGGGCCCACCGCCGGCGACGCGACGCCAAAGAATTCGGCCTCAGACCACTCGAGCGGTTAAGATCGAGAGCGCTGCTGCGCCTTCGGGCCGGTAGTCATGGTGGCTGTAGTTCAGTTGGTAGAGCACCAGG
>CAWJYC010000003.1:0-112534 GCA_963846985.1 uncultured Actinomycetota bacterium | reverse complement strand
AGATGTCCACGCCGAAGACGGCCAGCGCTTCCTTTGCCTCACCGATCATCGCCCCGCGGTTGAGGAACGGACCGGTCTTGATCTCGCGACCGACGAACAGATTCTCGTAGACCGTCATGTCCTCGATGGACGCCAGCTCCTGCGGCACTATCGCCACGCCGTGCCGGACCGCGTCGCGCGGATTGCCGGGCGCCAGGTGAGCGCCCTTGACCGACACCGAACCGCTGTCGGCGCTGTACTGGCCGCTGACGATCTTCATCAACGTCGACTTGCCCGCGCCGTTCTCGCCCGCCAGTGCGGTGACCGATCCCGGCTCCAGATTCAAGGTGATGCCCCGCAGAACGGGCACCCCGCCGAAACTCTTGGTGATGTCGGCACATTCGAGGATGGCTGAGCTCATCTCACACTTCCCGTCGCTTCGCTCGCCCCGATGTCATCCCCCGTCGCTTCGCTCGCCCCGATGTTCACCACGACCTTCACGTTCTCCGGATCCATCGACGCTGCGAAGGCATCCGCGGAGTGCTCGAAGTCGAAGCGCGCCGTGATGATCTCGTCGATCGGGACGGCGCCGGACCCGAGTAGGTCGATGGCCGCGAGGTAGTCCTCGCGGACGTACATCAGATTCCCGATCAGCGCGAGTTCGCGGTCCTGAATCAGATCGAGTCGCACGAGCGTGGCTCCCGCGGCGACACCGACGATCATGATGGCGCCGCCCTTGTCGACGAGGTCGACGGCTTGGGCCACCGAGCTCTCCCGGGAGACGCAGTCCACGACCACGGCGGCGGGTCCGCCGAGCAAGCTCAGCGCCGACGTGACGGCATCCGGCTGGCTCGGGTTGAAACTGCCGATGGCACCAAGCCTTTCGGCCCGCTGCCGCTTGGAGGCCAGCAGGTCACCGACCACCACCTTGGCGCCCGCGTCGCGCAGCGCCAGCAGCACGAACAGCCCGATGGGTCCGGCGCCGATCACGACGACGGGACGGTCGCGCAGATCGCCGACCGCCTCGGCGGCGCGACGGACGGCATGGATGGGGGTGGCCAGCGGCTCGATGAGGATGGCGTGATCGTCGTCGAGATCGGCGTTCAGTGCGATGACCCGGTCGACGGCGACGGTGAAGCTGTCCGCCAGGCCGCCCGGGGTCTGACAGCCCAGCACCAGCAGTTCCCGACAGATGTTGTACCGGCCCGCGAGGCACTGCGGGCAGTGTCCGCAGGCCAGGTTGGGCTCCACCACCACGCGTGTGCCCAGCCAGGATTCGTCGACGGCCGCGCCCACGGCGTCGACCACGCCGATCACCTCGTGGCCCGGCCGATACGGCAGATCGATGAACGGATGGTGGCCGCACGCCGCGTGCGTGTCCGAACCGCAGATGCCGACGACGGTCCCACGGACGCGGACCTCACCGGCGGCCGGCTCGGCCTCCGCGACGGTCTCGACGACGACGTCGTCGATCGCGTTGACGACGACTCGGCGATTGGTGCCCATCTCGACGGCGGTCACCACGCGGTGTACCCCCCGTCCGCAACGAGCACCGAGCCCGTGATGAAGGAGGCGGCGTCACTGGCGAGGAACACCACGCTGGGAGCGATCTCCTCCGGCATGGCGTACCGCTGCTGCGGTGCGTCGTCGATCCAGTACCGCTTGAGGTCGGGCCGGTCGACGGGGGCCATCTCGGTCTTGCAGTACCCGGGTGCCACCGCATTGACGCGGATGCCCAACGGAGCCCATTCGGCGGCAAGCGATTTGGTCAGGTGGTGCACCGCCGCCTTGGAGGCGTTGTAGGCCGGCTGCATCTGCGGCCGGTTGACGATCAGACCGGACATCGACCCGATGTTGACGACCGACCCGGAGCCGCGCTCCCGCATGTGGGCGCCGACGGCCAGGGAGCAGGCCCACAGCGCCTTGACGTTCAGGTCGAACACGTCGTCCCACTGTTGCTCGGTGACGTCCCACGACTCGGCGTGATAGCAGGTGCCCGCATTGTTCACCAGGACGTCGACGTGGCCGAGTGACTCGATGGCCTCGGCCGTCATCCGGTCGACGTCCGCCCCCTTGGTGATGTCGGCGGTGATCGGGTGCATTTCGTGTCCCGCGGCTGCGGCCTCCGCGACCACCTTCTGGTTGCGCTCGGCGCTGCGCCCCGAGATCGCGACGGTTGCACCCGCTTCGGCGAGGCCGAACGCGAAGGCCCGCCCGAGACCCTGGTTGCCACCGGTCACCAAGGCGGTGCGACCGGTCAGGTCGAAGGGGGAACGGTCGCTCATGACGGCACGACGATCGACTTGAGGCTGGCCGGATCGGTGTCACTGTCGAGGGCGTCGCCCACGTGCTCGAGGTCGTAACGGCCCGTCACCATGGCATCGAGGTCCACCGCACCCGAGGTGACCAGATGGATTGCGGCAGGCCAGGTATCGGTGTAGCGGAACACCCCGGTGAGGGTGATCTCCAGGTTTTGGATGTGGCTGATGGGCAGCGCGTAGTCGCCGGATCCCATGCCGACCAGGACGACGTGCCCGGCGGGGCCGACTGCCTTGATGCCACTGACCACGGCGGGCGCCGCACCGCTGGCGTCGACGAAGGCGTCCACCTGGGGGTCGAGTGCGGCGACGTCGTCGACCATCGGGTCGATCACCTCGGTGGCACCGAACCGCACGACGCTGTCGCGGCGGGATTCCTGCGGGTCCGAGACGACGATCCGGGCGGCGCCGAAGGCGCGGGCCGCCTGGACGCACATCACGCCGATGGGCCCGGCGCCGGCGATCAGGATCGAGGTGCCCGGCGCGACGTGGGCCTTGCGCATCGTGGTGACGGCGACCGATAGCGGTTCCAGGAGTGCGGCGGCCTCGTCCGACATGGAATCGGGTACCGGATGGGCGAATTCGGCGTCGATGATCACGTAGCGACAGAACGCTCCGTCGATCGGCGGCGTGGCGTAGAACTCCATGTACGGGCACAGGTTGTAACGTCCCGCGGTGCACTGCTTGCACCGCCGGCACGGGTGCTGCGGCTCCACGGCGACTCGCTGGCCGACGCGGGTGGGGTCGACCCCGTCGCCGACGGCGGCGATCCGGCCCGACAGTTCGTGTCCGAGGATCATGGGCTGCTCGACGACGAAGTCGCCGATGCGGCCGTGGCGGTAGTAGTGCACGTCGGATCCGCACACGCCGACCGCGGCGACCTCGACCAGTACCTCGTGGGGTCCGCGGCGCCGGGACGGGTCGGTCCTCGATCTGCAGCGTGCCGACGCCCGTCATCACGCTGGCGCGCATCGTGGTGGTATCGGTGGTCATATCGCTTCCCTTCGTTCGGAGGTGAGTAGCGCCCGGCCGACGATCATCTGCGTGACGCCTGCGGCCGCGCACAACGGCGCGATCTCCTCGGTCACGCCGCCGTCGACCGCCACCGGTAGCGCGGAATACCGTGCGGTGCAGGCGGTGACCAGGCTCAGCCGGTCGAGGCGACAGCGGTCGCGCGTGCCGGGTTCGATGAGCATGACCAGGACGCCGTCGGGGTCTGCGGGCCAGTGCGGTTCGCTCAAGCCGTCCCATTCCCGCCACACCGCGATCCAGGCGGAGCCGCCGGCAGCGCGGATCGCCCGCGCGCGCTCGCCGCTGAACGCGGGCCAGGACAGGAAGACCGCGCCGGGTGCGGCGGCCAGGACCTTGGGGAGCACGGCGTCGACGAAGTCGCCCGAACCGATCAGGTGCACGCCGATCCGGTCGCGGTCAACGCTGTTCGAGATCATCTGCAGCTCAGCCAGACTCACACCTGCAGGCAGTCCTTCGGACACGGCCATCACGTCGACGTGGACGTCGAGCCCCGTCTCGGCCAGTGTCTGCGCGGCCGCGACCCTGGAGTCGGGCGCGGCGTAGATGGATCCGGCGACCAGGCCGGGATAGTCGCGGTGCCACGACGCAAGCGCGGTCATCGGGGGCCTCCCCCGTCGATGACCGGAGCCGCCGCGAGCGCCGCCCACCGCGTGCGCAGGGCAACCAGATCCCGGCCGTGCGCGCGGGGGTGAACGCGGGCCCTGGCGTCGGGTTGCCACCGCTTGGCGAGGTCGACCAATCCGGCCCGGTCGGTGCGCGCCGCCACCGCCGCGGCCTGGATACAGGCGCCGCGCGCGGTCGCTTCGTCGACGTCGGGCAGCGTGACCTCGTCGCCGAGCAGGTCGGCCAGCAGCTGCAGGGTCGCCGGCGAGCGGGTGCCGCCACCGACGGCCGTTGCGGCACCGCCGAATTCGACACCGGCCGCGACCAGGCTGTCGCGACCCGAGAGCAGTGACAGCAGCGGACCTTCGACGAAGGCACGGGCAAGTTCCTCCCGGGTGGTGGCCGACGTGAGGTCGGCGAAGGCGCCGCGCGCATGGGGCCGGTCGGGGGTGCGCTCGCCGTCGAGGAACGGGACCAGCACCGGGCCCTGGGTCGGTCCCGCGGCCAGCGCCAGCTCGGAGATCCCGGTGAGGTCGGTACCCAACAGGACCGCCGCCCGGTCGACGACCCGCGCGGCGTTCAAGGTGCTCATCAGTGGTAGGTACCCGCCGGTCATGTCGGCGACGCCGTCCACCGCACCGGTGGTGTCGAACACCGGACCCCGGGCGGACGTGGCCACTACACCCGAGGTGCCGATGGCGAAGTATTGGTCGCCGTCGGCCAGGCCGAGCCCCAGATACGCCGCGTGCTGGTCACCGCCACCCGGCCCCACCACCACGTCGTCGCCGATGCCGAGCAGGGCTGCCCGCGCGGGCCGCACCCGTCCGGCAGCCTCGGCCGGCCCGAGCACCTTCGGCAGTTTGTCGGCCCAGTCCCGGTCGCCAGCGGCGAGTTCGAGATACGACGGAATCCACTGCCCCTCAACGGCGTCGAAGTATCCGGTGCCCGAGGCGTCGGAGCGATCGGTGACCGTCTCGCCGGTGAGCCAGTAGGTCAGGTAGTCGTGCGGCAGCAGCACCGAGGCGACCCTGTCCAGCAGGCCGGGCTCGTGCTCGGCGACCCACGCCAGTTTGGCGATGGTGAAGGCGGCGGTCGGCAGCGTACCGATCCGCATCACCCAGCGGCGGGCGCCGATGCGCTCGACCAGACGGGCCAGGTTGGGCGCGCCGGTCGTGTCGTTCCACAGCTTGGCCGCCCGCAGCACCTCGCCCCGAGCATCGAGCAGGACCAGCCCGTGGCACTGCGCGGCGACGGAGATGGCGCGGATCTCGGGGCGTTCGGCGCACGCCGCCAGGGCCTGCCTGGCAGCTGACACGAAGGCGGTCACCCAGTCGTCCGGATGCTGTTCGCTGCACGGCGGAAACGCCGGCGGATGCGGCGCAGCGCCGGAGGCGAGTAGCCGTCCGGTACTGAGATCGCGAACCTCGACCTTGCACGACTGGGTCGACGAGTCGACGCCCATCACCGCTGCCGTCGTCATGCGCCACGCACCACCGGCGCTGATTCGTCTCCCGGCCGGTGACCGCGGACGCCGACCCCGCCCGCGGGATGGGTGTCGATGACGTCACCGACCGTATGACCGCGCAGCGCCATCGTCAGCACGGCGACCGCGTCACTCCACGCCCCGACCGCCAGGGTGCTCGCCATGGCGATCATGTCCCCGGGATCGGCATCGGCGGGCGTCGGGGGTAGCGCTGCGACGCTGGCCGCGGCAACGGCGAACGCCGACTCGGGGCTCTCGGTGACGGCGACGACGTGAATGCCGCGCTGCCCCAGGCGTTCGACGAGGTGGGTGAGTTCCTGACTGCGGCCCGTCTTGGAGATCGCGATCACCAAGTCGGACATGGTGATTGCCCCCATGCCCCCGTGCAGCGCGTCCATCGAGGGGAGGTACACCGCCGGTGTGCCGCACACGGAGAGCAGGTGCGCGAGCCGCTCGGCCATGATGCCCGACGTGCCCGACCCGGTCGTGACGACCTTGCCGCTGACGCCGATCATCTGGCGAGCCACCGCGACCGCGCTGGCTTCGACGGCGCCCACGAGCGCGGACAGGGCTTCGGACTCGCGGGCCAACACGGCGCCGGCCAGTGCAGCCAGGCCGACGTCGTCCTCGCTCATCTGTCAGCTCCGATACTCATGTGATTCGTTGTGATGTGGATCATGCAATGCGTATGCTCACATGTCAACGCCCCTGCACATATGTGCAGAGCCGGGCCGGGCTGCGGGCGCGACATCCACGGGAGGCACCTCATGGGACCCGATGAGTTGTTTCAGCGGGCGGTCATCGCCCGTCGCTACTACCTGGAGGGACGCACCCGAATCCAGATCGCCGAGGAGTTCGGGCTGTCCCGGTTCAAGGTCGCCCGGATGCTCGACGAGGCAGTCGAATCTGGCATGGTCGAGATCAAGATCCACAATCCCGGCGCCATCGACGTCGAACTGTCGACCGCTCTGCAACGCCAGTACGGGCTCGAGCACGCCTACGCCGTCGCGGCGGACTCCAGCAATGCCGCCGACCACGTGGACGCCGTCGCCAAGGCGATGGCCGAACTGCTGCAATCGATCCTGCGCGACGGCGACGTCGTCGGCGTCGACTGCGGCCGGACCCTCACCCACATCGCGCCGTACCTGACGTCGCTGCCGCGGTGCGACGTCGTGCAACTCACGGGGATGGCGGGACACATCACCTCGAACGGCACCGACCTGGTGCGGCGCATCAGCGAAGTGAGCGGCGGTGAATCCTGGCCGCTGTACGCCCCTCTCGTCGTCACCGACGCGCGGACCGCCCGAAGCCTGGCCGACAACCTGCAGATTCGCGAGGCGATCGACCGCCAATCGTCGGTCAGCTGCGCCATCGTCTCGGTCGGCGCCTGGACCGCGGGCGCGTCTCAGGTGTACGAATCGTTGACCGCCGACGAGACGAGGAAATTCGCCGAGGCCGGGGTGTGCGCCGAAACCTGTGCCCTGCTGCTCGACGTCGACGGCCGGCGGGTCGCCGGACTCGACCAGCGCCGGATGGGCATCGACGAGCCGGTTTTGCGCGCCATCCCCACCCGGATCGCCATCGCGGCCGGCAAGGAGAAGGCGGCCGCGACGCGAGCCGTTCTCAAGTCCGGCCTGGTGTCCTCACTGGTCACCGACGTCGACATCGCCACCGCAGTCCTGGATTGACGCCTACCCGAAGGAGATGACGGACATGCCCGAAACACCCGCACCCACAGTGGACCTCGACTTCCGTCTGGACGGTTCGGTCGCCCTGGTGACTGGCGGAGCCTCGGGCATCGGGGCGGCCATCGCCGCGGCCTTCGCGACCAAGGGTGCGACCGTCGCGGTCGCCGATCTCGCCACCGACGCAGGCTATCGGTGTGACGTCGCCGATCCGGAGTCGGTCGACTCGACGGTAGCCGCCGTCATCGGGGATCTCGGTAGGATCGACATTCTGGTCAACAGCGCCGGCATCGCGAGACTTGCACCGGCGGAGTCGCTTTCGGTCGCGCAGTGGGATTCCACCATGGCCGTCAACCTCAAGGGCACCTTCCTGATGTGCCAAGCCGTCGGCAGGCACATGCTGGCCGCCGGTCGCGGCGCCATCATCAACATGGCCTCGCAGGCCGCCAGCGTGGCCATCGAGGAACACGTCGCCTACTGCGCGTCGAAGTTCGGCGTCGTCGGCATCACCAAGGTGCTCGCCACCGAATGGGCGGGCCGCGGGGTGCGGGTCAATAGCATCTCCCCCACCGTGGTGCTGACCGACCTAGGGATCAAGGCCTGGGACAACCCGAAGGGCGACGCGCTCAAGAAGCAGATCCCGACGGGTCGGTTCGCCTACCCAGACGAAGTCGCCGCTGCCGCAGTGTTCCTCGCGTCGAGTGCCGCGGGCATGGTCAACGGAGCGGATCTGGTGATCGACGGCGGCTACACCATCAAGTAGCCGCGTCAGATTGCAGTCGACGCGCGGGCGACCAGTTCCGGGCGGAACACCACGTGGCTCGGTTCGGCGTCGGGCCTCTCGGTGGCAGCCATCAGTAGGTCGACCGCCGTCACGCCGATGTCCGCGCTGGGCTGCCGGATGGAGGACAGCGCTACCGACGCCGAGCGGGCGAAGTCGATGTCGTCGTAACCGATCAGGGCGATGTCCTGTGGGACTCGAATCCCGTTGCCCGTCAACGCTTGCAGCATTCCGATCGCCAGCAGATCGTTGGCGCAGAACACCGCGTCGGGACGACGCTCCGCCGGCAGCGCGCCCACTTGCTCGCCCGCCGCGCGGCCGGCCAGCACGCTGGGCTCGTCGGTGCTGAGGACCTCCAGCGTGGCGCCGGGGTGTTCGGCAACGGCCCCCCGTGCGCCGAGCAGGCGGTCGGCGACCTGACGCAAGCCCAGCGGGCCGCCGACGTAGACGATGCGAGTCCGCCCGCGATCGCAAAGATGGCCCACCGCCAACCTGCCACCCGCGACGTCGTCGACCGACACCGAACCGAACGGCGTGCCGGTCCCATCGCGGTCGACCAGGACGACGGGGACGCCGCGCCGATGCAGCGCGACCAGTCGATCGAGGTTCTCGCCGACCGGTGAGATCAACAGTCCGAAGACCCGCTGCTCCTCGAATGTCTCGAGATAGGTGCGCTCGCGCTGCGGGTCGTCGTCGGAGGTACCCAGCATTACGACCAGGTTGCGTTGAGCGGCATGGCGTTCCGCGGACCGTGCGACGTCGGTGAAGAAGGGGTTGCCGACGTCGAGCACCAGCAGCCCGACACAACGCGACTGACCCGCCCGCAGCTGGCGGGCGGCGTCGTTGCGGACGAAGCCCAGGTCCTCGATCGCGGCGTGCACCCGCGCCACCGTGGCCGGCGCGACGCGTTCCGGGGCGTTGAGCACGTTGGACACCGTGCCGACCGACACCGACGCCGCGGCGGCGACGTCGCGGATTCCAGCGGCCATCGAGAGCGGGTCCCCTACCCGCCGGTCAACGCACGAGGCGCCAACCGCACCAGTTGCGTGACGTGGCCGGGGTTGAGCTCCTCGAGGCAGGTGACGCCCAGCAGGCGCATGGTGCGCTCCACCTGGCCGGCGAGGATCTCGATGGCGCGGTCCACGCCGGCTTCTCCGCCGGCCATCAGCCCGTACAGGTACGCGCGGCCGATCATCGTGAAGCGGGCGCCCATGGCGACGGCTGCGACCACGTCGGCACCGGACATGATCCCCGTGTCCAGCAGCACCTCGACGTCGCGGCCCACCTCTGCGACTACCGCCGGGAGCAGGTGAAACGGTATGGGCGCCCGATCGAGTTGCCGCCCACCGTGATTCGATAGCAGCACACCGTCGACCCCCAAATCGGCGACGGCGCGTGCATCGGCGACGGTCTGGACGCCCTTGACCACGAATCTTCCCGGCCACTGCGACTTGATCCAGGCGAGGTCCTCGAAGGTCACCGTGGGATCGAACATGGTGTCCAGCAGTTCGGCGACGGTGCCCGACCACCGGTCCAGCGACGCGAACGCCAGCGGCTCGGTGGTCAGGAAGTCGAACCACCACTGCGGGCGCGGCAGCGCGTTGGCGATCGTCCGCAACGTCAGCGCCGGCGGGATCGACATGCCGTTGCGCTTGTCGCGCAGTCGGGCCCCGGCGACTGGGACGTCGACGGTCACCAGCAGGGTGTCGAAACCGGCGGCCACGGCACGCTCGACCAGCGCCATCGACCGATCGCGGTCCTTCCACATGTAGAGCTGAAACCAGTTGCGGCCCAACGGGTTCGCCGCCTTGACGTCCTCGATGGCGGTGGTGCCCATCGTCGACAGCGAGAACGGGATGCCGGCTCGCGCGGCGGCGTGCGCGCCGGCGATCTCGCCCTCGGTGTGCATCATGCGGGTGAACCCGGTGGGCGCGATCCCGAACGGAAGGCTCACCGGCGCCCCGAGGACATCCCAGCCGGTGCTGACCTTGGACACGTCGCGAAGGATGGCGGGGTGGAACTCGATGTCGGAGAACGCCTGCCTGGCGCGGGTGATCGACAGCTCGGCCTCGGCGGAACCGTCGGTGTAGTCGAACGCGGCCCGCGGTGTGCGTCGCTTGGCGATGCGGCGCAGGTCCTCGATCGTCAGAGCCTTGTTCAGTCTGCGCTTCGTGGCGTCGAACTCCGGCTTCTTGAACTGCAGCAGCGGTGCGAGGTCATGCCTGCTCGGCACCCGTCGCTTCGTTTGATTCACGGATGTCACATCCTTCCGGCCGGAGCCCGTTGCGGCTCGAAGCGCATTCCTGCCAACGCAGTGGCCATGGTGCCACGTAGCTCGTCGAGATCCCCCCGCAGAACCCCGTGCGCGCGGGCTTGCACCAGAACGTTGCCGATGGCCGCCGCCTCCACCGGTCCCGCGACCACCGGCCTGCCCGTGCGATCGGCGACCAGTTGACAGAGGAGGCGGTTCTTCGCGCCGCCGCCGACCAGATGCACCGTCTCGACGGGAACTCCGGACAGCGCGGCGGCCTCGTCGACACCGCGGGCGTACCCGGCGGCGAGGCTCTCGACGATGGCGCGGACGATGTCGGGTCGACTCGCCGGCGCGGGCAGCTCGCGCTCGGCGTACCAGGCGAGGATGCGCGCGGGCATGTCGCCGGGCTCGGTGAAGCGGGGGTCGTCGGGGTCGAACAGCGCCGCCGGCGGCGCGCAAGCGGTGGCCTGCTCCACCAGCCGCGGCAGGTCGACGCGCGATCCGGCGCGCTCCCAGTGCCGCACCGATTCGCTGAGCACCCACAACCCCATTACGTTGCGCAGGAACCGGATTCGACCGTCGGCCCCGACCTCGTTGGTGAAGTTGGCGGCGCGGGCCTCGGCGGTCAGCACCGGCGCGCCCAGCTCGACGCCCACCAGCGCCCAGGTACCGCAGGAGACGTAGGCCGCCGACTGCGCGGTCATCGGAATCGCCACGACCGCCGAGGCGGTGTCGTGCGACGCTACGGTGGTGACGCGCAGGGCCGCATCGAGGCCGATTCGGTCGGCGAGGTCGGGAAGCAGGGCACCCAGCTCGGCCCCGGGCTCGGTGAGGCCGGGGAACAGGTTCGCCGGCAGGCCGAGCATCGACTCCAGTTCAGCGTCCCACGTTCCGTCGACGCCGAGCAGTCCCGTGGTCGACGCATTGGTCCGCTCGGTCGCCATGCGACCGGTCAGCCAGTAGCCGATCAGGTCCGGCACCAGCAGGGCGGCGTCCGCGAGATCGAGCAGACCGTCCGCACGGTCGGCGGCCAGCTGGAACATCGTGTTGAAGGCCAGGAACTGCAATCCGTTGCGCTCGTAGATCCGGTCCCGTGATAGCACCGTGTGGACGGCGTCTGCTCCGCGCGCGCAACGCGCATCGCGGTAGTGGTGCGGCAGCCCAAGGAGTCTCCCGTCGCGCAGCAGTCCGTAGTCGACGGCCCAGGAGTCCACCCCGACGCTCGCCAGATCCGGTGTCGACCGGACTGCCTGCGCCAATCCCGCGCAGATGCCGACGAACAGCCCCGGCAGATCCCAGTGCATCGCGGTGCGCTGACTGTTCCAGAGATACACCGGGTCGTTGGCGAACCGGGCCGTCTCCTGCATCTCGAGCGATCCCGGGCCGACCTCGGCCAGCATCACCCGGCCGCTGGTCGCGCCCAGGTCGACCGCGACGAACCGGCCGGTCTTCATCGCACCACTCGGCTCATCGCAGGAAAGCCGCCGCGACGCCCGCATCCACCGGCACGTGCAGGCCCGTCGTGTGCGAGAAGTCCGACGTGCACAGGGCGAATGCGGCGTTGGCGATGTTCTCCGGCAGCACTTCGCGTTTCAACAGGGTGCGCTGGGCATAGTAGGCGCCCAACTCCTCCTCGGGCACGCCGTAGACCGCCGCCCGCTTGGCGCCCCAGCCGCCGGCGAAGATGCCCGAGCCACGGACCACACCGTCGGGGTTGATGCCGTTGACCTTGATGCCGTGCTCGCCGAGTTCAGCGGCCAGTAGCCGAACCTGGTGCGCCTGATCGGCCTTCGTCGCGGAGTAGGCAATGTTGTTGGGGCCGGCGAATACCGAGTTCTTCGACGAGATGTAAATGATGTCGCCGCCGAGCTTTTGATCGATCAGCGCGCGGGCCGCCGCCTTCGACACCAGGAACGAGCCGCGGGCCATCACATTGTGCTGCAGGTCCCAATCCTCGGCCGTGGTCTCGAGCAGCGACTTGGACAGGGACAGGCCGGCGTTGTTGACCACGATGTCGATGCCACCGAACGCCAGCACGCAGGCGTCGATCGCCCCTTGTACCGCGGTCTCGTCGGTGACGTCGGCGGCGATCCCGATCGCGACGTCCGCGGTGCCGATGGCTTCTGCGGCGGCGCTTGCCTTCTCGGCATCGAGATCGGCGATGACGACGCACGCACCCTCGGCCGCGAGGCGTTCGGCGATGGCCTTGCCGATGCCCGACGCCGCGCCGGTGACCAACGCGATGCGGGTGGCCAGCGGCTTGGCCTTGGGCATCCGCGCCAGCTTCGCCTCCTCCAGCGCCCAGTACTCGATCCGGAACTTCTCGGCCTCGTCGATCGGGGCATAGGTGGAGATGGCCTCCGCGCCCCGCATCACGTTGATGGCATTGAGGTAGAACTCGCCCGCCACCCGGGCGGTTTGCTTGTCCTTGCCGTAGCTGAACATCCCGACACCCGGAATCAGCACGATCGCCGGGTCGGCACCACGAATGGCGGGGCTGTCCGCGGTCGCGTGCCGGTCGTAGTACGCCTGGTAGTCGGCGCGGTACGACTCGTGCAGTTCCGCGAGCCGAGCCCGACAGTCCTCGACCGACGTGTCGGCAGGCAGGTCCAGCACCATGGGCTTGACCTTGGTCCGCAGGAAGTGATCGGGACAGCTGGTGCCTAGGGCGGCGAGCCGGGGATGTTCACTGCCGGAGAGGAAGTCGAGCACCCTCGGGTCGTCGGTAAAGTGGCCAACCTGCGGCTTGTCCGCAGACGCCAGCCCGCGGATGAACGGGGCCAATGTGGTTGCCTTGGCGCGACGCCGATCGTCGGGCAGTGCGCCGTAACCGGCCAACGGTGCGCCGAAGGGCTGCGGTCTGCCATTGGCGTCGAGGTAGCGCTGCACGGTGTCGATGATCTCCAGTGAGCGGGCCTCCGCCTCGGCCGACGTGTCACCCCACGCGGTGATGCCATGGCCGCCGAGGATGGTGCCGATGGCCTGCGGGTTGCGCCGCGTGACCTCGGCGATGTCGAGGCCGAGCTGAAAACCGGGACGGCGCCACGGAATCCACACCACCCGGTCCCCAAAGATCTGCTTGGTCAGCGCCTCGCCGTCGGCCGCGGTCGCCAGTGCGATGCCCGAGTCGGGGTGCAGGTGGTCGACGTGCGCCGCATCGACCAGACCGTGCATCGCGGTGTCGATGGACGGCGCCGCGCCGCCGCGACCGTGAAGGCAATAGTCGAACGCCGTGACCATCTCGTCTTCGCGCTCCACGCCGGGGTAGACGTCGGCCAGCGCGCGCAGCCGGTCCAGCCGAAGCACGGCCAGCCCGTTCTCGGTGAGGGTGCCCAGGTCCCCCCCGGAGCCCTTCACCCACAAGAGTCCCACTGCTGCGCCGGTAACCGGGTCGACGTCGGATCCCTTGGCGGAGGTGTTGCCGCCCGCGTAGTTGGTGTTCTTCGGATCGGAGCCCAGCCGGTTGGACCGGCCGATCAGCTCGGTGACGGTGGGATTGGTCATGTCAGGCTCCCCAAGAAGATTGGGTGCCACCGACACGTTCCGCGGCGACCGTCTCCTGGTAGCCGGATTCGGCGAAGGCGCGCATGGGATGTTCGGGTAGGCCGCGCTCGGCGCGCCACTGCGCCAGAGCCGGTCGGACGTCGGTGTAGAACGCGTCCATGACGATCTCGTTGGCACCAAGCACGTCGCCGGTCTCCTGGGCCACCCCGAGCGCGTCGGTGTCGACGAGCAGCGCCCGAGCGGTCATCTCGGCGACGTTGAGCACCGAGCGGATCTGACCGGGAATCTTGGCCTCGACGTTGTGGCACTGATCCAGCATCAGCGCCAGGTCGCTCCCAGTCTCCAGTCCGCCACCGCGGATGACCTCGAACATGATTCGGAACAGCTGGAACGGGTCGGCCGCCCCGACGATGAGGTCGTCGTCGGCGTAGAAGCGCGAGTTGAAGTCGAACGAACCCAGCTTCCCGAGGCGGAGCAACTGCGCGACGATGAACTCGATGTTGGTGCCAGGAGCGTGGTGACCGGTGTCGAGGCACACCTTCGCGCGCTCGCCCAGTGCGGAGACCTGGACGAAGGACGTGCCCCAGTCCGGCACGTCGGTCATGTACATCGCCGGCTCGAAGAACTTGTACTCCAACACCATTCGCTGGCCTTCCCCGATGTGCTGATAGATGGTGGCCAGCGAATCGGCGAGCCGGTCCTGCCTGCCGCGGATGTCGCCCTGGCCGGGGTAGTTGGTGCCGTCGGCCAGCCAGATCTTCAGGTCGCGGGACCCCGTCTGGTTCATGATCTCGATGCAGGCCAGGTGGTGATCGATCGCCTTCTGCCGCACCAGCTTGTCGGTGTGGGTCAGGCTGCCGAACTTGTAGTCGTCGTCCTGGAAGGTATTGGAGTTGATGGTGCCCAGTGCGACGCCGCGGTCGGCGGCGAAGTCACCGAGGGCGGCGTAGTCGTCGACCCGGTCCCACGGGATGTGCAGCGCCACCGACGGGGCCAAGCCGGTGAACCGGTGCACGGTGGCCGCGTCGGCGATCTTCTCCTCGACGGTTCGCGGAGTGCCCGGCGTTCCGAACACCTTGAATCGCGTGCCGGAGTTGCCGAACGCCCACGACGGCAGTTCGATGGCCAGGTTGTCGAGCAGGTTCATCACACTGCCAGCCATCTCACGGCTCCTTTGAAACGTTTCAACGTGCTCCGGCTCACACTATGCAGGGCGACTCGCGCCGTCAACCCCGTCGCGAGTCAAACCAGGGTGGCGGTCCCGTCGGGGCGCACGCGCACCGTGGCGCCCGCGATGTCCTCGCGGGTACTGGCGTCCGCCTCGGAGGGGTCGGTGACGACGGCGAGCGCCCGCGAGTCGGCAGGCGTCCGGACCGCGAGGAACACCCGCTCGGCCGCACCGTCACGGCTGACCGGCGTGGTCCACGACTCGACTGTTCCGACGCCTTCCCAGGCGTCCTCGGCGACCCGCGTCGGCTCGGCGTCGACGACGGATTGCACATTCTCCCAACGAAACACGTCGCTGGGCGGTTTGGTCCCGTAGACGCCAAAGCTGTGCTTGGTCAGGTAGCCGCCGTTCGCCGTGACGAGGCCCAGCGCGCCGGGAGTCGCCGTCAGGTGCTCCGCCATGGTGGCGATCGAGTGGGTCACGTAGTTGTTCCACGGCCCTCCCGCGAACGTGAGGCCGCCCGTAACGGTCAACGCGCGGTCGCCGTCCAAGGAAAGGCCCAACTCCCGGGCGGCCACCTGAACGGCTGACGGGAAGCACGAGTAGACGTCGACGAAGTCCATGTCGTCGACGCCCCGACCCGCCAACTCCAGCGCCCGTCCCCCGGCGATGCGGATCGCCGGCGAGCGGTCGAACGCCGCCCGCTCACCGATGAGATAGGTGTCGTGGGCGTCGGTCCCGGCGTAGGGGAACACCCAGCGCTCCGTCGGTATCCGGAGACGCTCGGCGTTTTCCACCGACGTCAGGATGAGCACCGCGCCCTGGTCGACCATGTTGTTGGAGTTCATCAACTTGGTGTACGGCCAACTGATCATCCGGTTGCTCGGCGACGGCTCCGAGATTTCCTCGGCGTCAACGGGGTTCCTGTTCCACGCATGCGGGTTGTCCCGTGCGACGGCGCTGAAGCCCGCCCATAGTTCACCGATGCGGCGGCGATGCTGATCCGGTGTCTCGCCCGCGGTGATGCGCAGCGCCTGCTCGAACATCGGATACACGTACGAGGGCCGGTCGAGATGAATGCGCAGTTCCACCGGGCCCGCCATCAGGAACTCGTCATCGGCGCCCAGCGGAACGGGGACCGAGTCGTCCTGCTTGGTGTAGTCCAGCTTGCCGCCCGCCGCACGCACCTTCGTGCGGGTGCGCCACGTCTCGGCGCCGGCGACCAGAACGGTGTCCACGTCGCCGCGTTGGATGTCCAGACAGGCTTGGTTGACCAGCGACTGCGGGACGTTGCCGCCGATGCTGGAGTACCGGCCGTCGGCGCGGGTGGCCCGGAGTCGTTGCGCGAGAAGCAGTCCGGGGTTGCGGTACCGCCACGACAGCAGGTTGACGATGCGCACCGAGTCGACCGCTTCGAGAATGCGCGGGTCGGCGGCGGCGCGTGCCGCCCGCTCCATCAGGTCGACGGGCTCGACGTTGGGATCGCTGTCGTGTTGATTGACCTGGCCGTAGCCGACGAGGACCGGAGTCCGGGGATCAAGCGGCATGGATGCGCCTTTCTGCCGTGCGCGAGCGTGCGCGACGTGCGGTTCTGTTCGGCGTGTCGTGTGCAGACACGCACGCTCGCGGGGAGGAGGGGGTTGGTCAGGCCGGGCCGACCCGGTAGATGGACTTCAAGCTCTGATACGCCGCGAGGCCCTCCGGTCCCAGTTCTCGACCGAGACCGCTGGCCTTGACACCGCCGAACGGCGATTGCATGTCCAGCTGGTAGTCGTTGACGCCGATGGTGCCGGTGTGGACGGCCCGCGCGATGTCGGTGGCGCGGGCGGTGTCGGTGGACCACACCGTCCCGCCGAGACCGAATTCGCTGTCGTTGGCGATGGCGATGGCCTCGCGATCGGAGTCGTAGGGGATCACCACGACGACCGGGCCGAAGATCTCCTCCTGCGCGATGCGGGCGGAGTTGTCGACGTCGGCGAAGACCGTGGGCGAGACGAACCAGCCGTGCGGCTGATCGGCCGGAACCGACCCGCCTGCAACGACTTTGCCACCCTCGGACTTCCCGACGTCGATGTAGTTCAGGACGCGTTCGCGCTGGCGGGCGCTGACCAGAGGCCCGATCACGGTGCCCTTGTCGAGCGGATCGCCGATCGTCAGATCGTCGGCCAGTGCCGCGACCGCGTCGACCACCTCGGCGTAGCGCGACCGTGGCGCCAGGATCCGCGAACTGAGGTGACAGGTCTGGCCGTTGTTCACGAACGACGCCGACCGGAGGCCCTTGATCGTCGCGTCGAGGTCGGCGTCGTCGAGGATGATGGCCGCGGACTTTCCGCCCAACTCCAGGGTGACCGGTCGCAGCAGCCGGCCGCACATCTCGGCGATGACCCGGCCCGCCGCGGTCGAACCGGTGAACGCCACCTTGTCGACGCCGGGATGCTGCACCAGGTACGCACCCGCGACGGGACCACCGGCCACGACGTTCAGCACACCCGGCGGCAGGCCCGCGTCCACGGCAGCCTCACCGAAGATCAACGCGTCCAACGCCGTTTCGGGAGCCGCCTTGAGCACCATCGTGCAGCCGGCGGCCAGCGCGGGCGCGATCTTCATGGCGGCGAGCGCCTGCGGATAGTTCCACGGGGTGATCGCGCCGACGACGCCGACCGGCTCCCGACGGACGATCGTGTGCCCGATCATCGCCGGCCGGATCTCCTCGTCGTCGGTTTCGGCGATCAGCCCGGCGTAATAGCGCAGCAGCGCGGCGGGGAAGGCCCCGTTCGAACCCCTGGACAGCCGGATCGGCATCCCGTTCTCGCGAGTGCAGAGTTCGTTGGTGAGCGCCGAGCGGGCGGCCAGTGCATCGGCGAGCCGGATCAGAACCGCGGCGCGCTCGGCCGCCGGCGTCGCCCGCCACGCCGGCAACGCGGCACCGGCGGCGGCGACCGCGTCGTCGATCTCGGCGTCGGTGGCCGATGAACCGTTGCCAAGGGGCTGCCCCGTCGCCGCCTCGATGACCGGCTCCACGTGAGCAGCCTTCGCGAATCGTCCGTCGACGAATACCCGCGCCCCGTCGAAGTCGGTGAGGGTCGTCATGGTGTGTCCCCTGTCTCTGGCTTTGTCCACGCGAACAGCACGCCGTCGGCGAGCAGGCGATCGGTGTCGGCGGCGCTCAGATGGAGCACGGCGTCGGCGACCTGCCGAGTGTGCTCCCCCGGCATCGGAGCCGGCCGAAGGGGTGCATCGGCGATGCGCCGGAATGGCGCGGGATGGGTCTCGGTGCTCATGTCCGTCGCGAACAGGGGATGCGACATCTCGGCGTACAGCCGCCGGACGACCAACTGGGGATCGGCGAGAACGTCGACGGCGCGGTTCATCGGACCGGCCGGCACCCCCGCATCCTGGAGCGCCGCGGCGACGTCGCCGGCCACCCGAACCGACGTCCACTCCGACAGCTGGGTGACCAGATCTTCTGTGGCGCAAGGAAGTTTGCAGATGCCCATCACCTTGGCCAGTGCGACGCGATCGTCGTCCGACCGCAGCGAGATCACGCACCATTCGTCGTCGCCCAAACACGGGAACACGGCGTGCAGCTCGTCGCCGACGACCACGTCGAGCCCCGCAGCGCGGGCGGCATCGGCGACGTAGGTGGAGGCGAGCTGGTTGACGGCGGCCTCGGCTTGCGAGACGTGGACGTGGGCACCCGTATCGGCGTCGTTCCGGTGGATCAGGGCGGCGAGGGCGGCGATCGCGGTGATCCTCGCGACTACGTGGTCCGGGAAGATGGTGGTCGAGTCGTAGAAGCCGTTGGCCCCGGGATCCGCGGAGGTCCATAGCCGGCTGATGCCGGTGGTGGCGCGAACGAGTGGGCCATAGCCCATCCGCTCGCTCCACGGCCCGGTCGCGCCGAAGGCGCTGCTCTCGGCCAGCACGATGCGCGGGTTCGCGGCGACCAGCTCGTCGTAGGAGAAACCAAGGGCGGCAAGCGTTCCGGGCTTGAAGTTGGCGAACACGGCATCCGACTCCGCGACCAGGCGGCGGAAGAGCGCCGCCCCGTCATCCGATCGCAGATCGAGACCGAGGCTGTATTCGTTGCGATGAGTCAGCGCCCACGACCTGCTCATGGGTTGGCCAGGCGGGCTCTGCCGCAATCCGTCCGGATACGCGGCGCTCTCGACTTTGATCACCTCGGCCCCGAGGTCGGCGAACAGCCGACCGAGCTCTCCGCCGGCGACGATGACGCCGAGATCGAGGATGCGCAGACCCTCGAACGGTCGGCCGGCGACGTCGGCGGCCGGCTCGACGGTCTGCCGCGGCGGGCCGAGCCAGCCGCCGTCGTTGGCTCCGGCCTCCGGGCAGGGCCGGGTGATGCCCGCTCGGTGGCCGTCGATCACGAACGGTCCGGCCGGCACCGGCAGCGTCGCATCGCGTGCGAGTTCGAGGTCGGTCAGCGCGCCGACGGACCGGAAGTGCTCCGAGCCCAATGCCTCGGCAGGAGTGAACACGGCGGCGATCGGCACGCCCCTGCGCTGACCCTCCGTGACGAGGGCGTCCATCGTCTGGGGTGCGAACAGCTCGGCGATGGCGGCGTTCAAGTCGTCGGCGGCGAGGTAGCGGGCGCCGATGGTTTCGAACGTGGGGTCGGCGAACTGGTCCGGTTCGCCCAGCCAGGCCCGCATGCCGCGCCACTGGCGCGCCGACAGTAGGCAGATCCTGACGAATCCGTCGCGGCACGGGAACGTGGGATAGATCTGCTGGTTCCGTGGCCGCCCACGCCACAATTCGCCCGACCGCTTCTTCCCGACGGCAGCCTGGCCCTCCGCGCCGAACGGTGGATCCAGGCACTGAACTACGGCATCATATCGCGCAAAGTCGATGTAATCGCCTCGGCTGCAACGCAATCGGTCGTAGTAGGCGACCAGGGCAACCCATGCGGCCTGGACGGCGGCGGTCGCCGAGGCAATGCCCGTCGGCGGCAGGACGGGACGCCCGGTGGTCGGACCCGACCGCGACAGGGCCGTCGACATCGCGTAGAGCACCGGGTCGGTGGCGTGCCAGTTCGCCCGTGGACCGCAGGTGCCGAAGTCCGTCACCTCGAGTGCCACTAGGTGGCCGTACCGGTCGGCCAGGTCCAGCGCGGAAGTCCCGAACGCCTCGGAGCCGGCGGCTCCTCCCCCGTCGATCAGGATGTCGGCTCCGGCGACGAGCTCGTCGAAGCGATCGCGGTTGCCGGCGTCGGCCGGGTCGAGGACGACGCTGCGTTTGTTCGCGTTGTCCAGCGCGAAGGCGATCGACGCTCCCGACACCGTCGGCAGGGCGGTTCGATGGCCGGCCCCACCCGGCGGTTCCACCCGCAGGACGTCGGCGCCCAGATCGGCGAGCAGTCGGCCGACCCCGTCCGAGCCCGGGCCGCTAGCGTCGAGCACCCGCACCGACGCCAAGAGCTGACACCTGTCAAGCATGCGGATCAGTATCGTGCAGTCACCCTCGCGCACGCTTACCGGGTCCCGGCGGCAGTACCGCGTTGACGTGGTGAAAGAGCCCGCGCACGTACACTTGGCCGGTCATGTCCGACCTCGCCGCGGCCGAAGCGCCTCCCCACCCCCTGCTGGGGCAGCTGTCCGCGCTGCGGCACTTCCGCGTGTACGTCGACATCGGCGTCGTGGTGGTGGTTCTGGTGCTGACCAACCTGCTCGCCCACTTCACCACACCGTGGGCCAACGTCGTCGTCGTCCCCGCGGCAGCGATCGGGCTTGTGCTGCTGGTGCGTTCACGGGGCCTCGGGTGGACCGAGCTGGGCCTCGGGCGCGAGCAGTGGCGCTCGGGCGCGTGGTACGCGCTCGGTGCGGTCACCTTGGTCGGGACGGTCGTCGTCGCAGGCGCGCTCCTGCCGTGGACGCGGCCGATGTTCATGAACGACCACTACGCCACCATGTCCGGTGCGCTCCTCGCATCGCTGATCATCATTCCGCTGCAGACGGTCATCCCCGAGGAACTGGCGTTCCGCGGGGTGCTGCACGGCGCGCTCGACCGGGCCTGGGGTTTTCGCGGCGTCGCGGCGGCGGGCTCATTGCTGTTCGGAATGTGGCACATCGCAACGTCGTTCGGCTTGACGAGCAGCAACGTCGGATTCACCGGCCTCTTCGGGGCGGGCAAAGCGGGCGCGATCGCCGGCGTGGTGATGGCCGTGATCGCGACGGGCGCGGCAGGGTTCGTCTTCACCTGGCTACGCAGGCGCAGCGGCAGCCTGATCGCACCGATCGCGCTTCACTGGTCGCTCAACGGGCTGGGCGCGCTCGCCGCCGCAGTGGTCTGGCACCTGTCGACGTAGGCCTCCGGCCGTCATCGCCTACTGCTGCTGCGCGTGACCAGGCCGACCACCCACAGCAATATCACCGCGCCGAGCAGTGCGGTGAAGAACGTAAACCACCGGCGGCCCGCGATGACGTCGACGCCCAGCTTCTCGAGTAGGAACCCACCGAGAAAGCCACCGATCACCCCAACGACGACGTTGAGCAGGATGCCCTGGCCGCCGCCCTTGACGATCTTGCCCGCGAGCCACCCGGCGATGCCGCCGATGATGACGTAGGCAACCCAACTCACCGCAGTTGGCGGCGCGAACGCCACGAACTCGGTTGCCGTGATGACGTCCATGACGAACCCCTGTCTGTTGCCTGCTCGACCAGCAAGGCACTGGTCACCGTCAGGTCTACGCGCAGGGGGTAACGATTAGGCGCACGAAAGGTGCACGTTTCGTCGGTCGTTTAGGCGGTCAGCCGGCCGGCATCATCCCGGGCGGGGCGTTTGTCACGGGGACGGGGACGCCGACGCCGGGCCGCGCGCCGGGCGCGGGCGGTGCATTGGGATCCGGGGCGGCCGCATTCGGGTCCGGCTCCGGCGGCGGCGGCGGGGGCGGCGGGGTGAACGGGCGAATGGACTGGGTCAGTGCGGTGGCGGCCGCCTTGTCGACGGGATGGTTCGCCGAACCCAGCCACACCACGAACCAGCGGTTCGGGGTCCGTTGGCCGCGCGGTGAGCCAGGTGGCGGAACGTCACCGACGACGCCGGCCCAGATCTGCCCGTTCGGCTTGGTGGTGTCGGTGAACTTCACCTCGTACGAGGAGAACGCGCCGGGCTGGCCGGCCGCGTCGAGCGCTCCGGCCTCCTGGCCCTGCCGGGTACCGGCGAAGGGCATGAAGAACTCGCCCATGTCGGAGGCCAGTCGGGTGGCTGCCTTCGCGTTGTCCGTCTCGGCACCCGCAAACAGCTTTAGGTCGAGGCGGCCAAGCAACACGCTGGTGTCCGACGGCGCCTCGGTCCCGGGCTCGGGGATCTTGGTCAGCAGCGCCTGGCCGTACGACAGCTGGGTGTTGTCGGAGACCTTCCAGCCGGCCGGGACGACGTAGCTGAAGCCGCCGGCGGTGTTGTCGACCCGCCCGGGCTCCGGCGCGGGGGCCGGCGGCGGCGGTGGCGGCGCATTGGGATCGGCGGGCGCCGGTGGCGGCGCGTTGGGATCAACCGGCACCGGCGCGGGGGCGGGAGCCGGGGCCGGAGCGGGAGCCGGAGCGGGCGGGACGGGATCTGCGTATGCGACGGGACCGGGAAGGGCGACGGTCACCGCGGTCACGCCTGCGAGGACGGCCGTGGCGAGTGCCTTCGAGATGCCCGTGCGTCGGGAAGGGTGCTGCATGGGGAAGAAACTACCGTGTTACAGCCGTGACGCAAGTGTGAGTTGCTCTTAAAGTGTCGATCTTGGAGCTTGCTGTGTCACAAAAGGCAGTGGCGGGACACTTTTCCTCGATTGCTGGCTTCGAGAGGGCACGACGAGTCGCCCGCGCGGTGCGCGGGTGGTGCTGACTGTTGATCGCCATCGCCTCGGGCGCCGTTACCGCGCGGGGTGGATCGCCACTTCTTGCGACTTGACGGTGAAGAAGACGTCCTCGCCCGCGGCGAGTCGCAGTTCCGCCGCCGACTCCGCGGTGACGTCGGCGCACAGACCGGGCGCGCCGTCGGGTTGCTCCTCGGCCCGCACCCTGATGGCCGGGCCGCGGCCGTCGAGTTCAGCGATCACCACCGCGACGGTGTTCCGTGGACTGCCGTGCGGTTCGTCGCGATACACGGCGACGGCAGAGGGGTGGAAGGTGGCGACGACGGGGTCGCCGCGCTGGAGCCCGTCGCGGGCATCGTCACGGTTGTCATCACGGGCATCGTCACGGGTAGGGCCGCCGTGCCAGACCTGGCGCCAGTCGGTTACCAGCGTGCCGTCGGCGGACACCTGCCCCCGCACCAGGTTGATGCCCGCGAAGCGCGCCGCGAAGGCGCTCCGCGGCGCGGCGAGGACCGGGGTCGTCGCACCCGCTTCGACGACGCGGCCCGCCTCGAGCACCAGGACGCGGTCGGCGAGGGTGACGACGTCGAGCAGGTCGTGTGTGACGAGCACCGTGGATCGGCCGTCGCGCGCCAGGACGTGGCGGAGCACCCGTCGCATCGTGGCGGCGACACCCACGTCGAGGCCGGTGAGCGGTTCGTCCAGCAGCAGGACGTCGGGATCGGCGGCCAGGGCACGTGCCAGCGCCACCCGTTGCGCCTGGCCACCGGAGAGCTGCCGCGGTCTGCGGCCGGCGAGGTCGGCCGCCCCCACTTCGCCTAGCCACCGGTTGGCAGCGTCTCGAACAGCATTGCGCGACAGGGTCTTTCGACCGCGCGCGCCAAAGGCCACGTTGGCGGCCACGGACAGGTGGGGAAACAGCAGAGGATCCTGCATTAGCAGGCCGACCCGCCGGTCGTGCGTGGCGACGTGGAGGCCCGTCGACGCGTCGGTCAGCACGCGCTCCCCCACGCGCACCGAACCCTCGGTTGGTCGCACCAGGCCCGCGACGACGTGCAACACGGTCGACTTGCCCGCTCCGTTGGGGCCCAGCAGCGCCAGCACCTCGCCCGGGGCGACGGTGAAGGAGACGTCCAGTCCGCGACTCGGCAGCACCGCGTGGAATTCGACGCCACTCATCCGTTACTGCCAGCCACTCACGCCACCGGCCTTGATCCGACGGCTTCCCAGCCCGACCACCACGACGGCGGCCACCGCGACGAGGAGGACCGACAGCGCCACCGCGGCGCGCGCGTCGACCTCGCGTTGCAGATAGATCTCCAGCGGAAGCGTGCGCGTCACCCCCTGCCGCGATCCCGCGAACGTGAGCGTCGCGCCGAACTCACCGAGCGCCCGGGCGAACGCCAGCACGGCTCCCGATGCCAGTCCCGGCGCGAGCAGCGGCAGCGTCACCCGCCACCACACCGCGGTCGGGCCGGCGCCGAGGGTGGCGGCGACCACCTCGAAGTCCGAGCCGACGGAGCGGGCGGCGCCCTCCAGCGCAATCACCAGGAACGGCAGCGAGACGAAGGTCTGGGCCAGCACCACCGCGGTGGTGGTGAACGCGATGTGGATCCCGGCCGCGTCTAGGTAGCGACCGAGCAGGCCCAGCCGGCCGAAGGCGTACAGCAGCGCGATGCCCCCCACCACCGGTGGGAGCACGAGCGGCAGCAGGATCAGGGGCCTAGCCCAGCGGACCAATCGAGAATCGTTGCGTGCCAACACCATTGCCATTGGAACTCCCAGGACGACGCACAGCGCGGTACTAGCGGCGGCCGTCTTGAAGCTCAGCCGCAGGGCCGTCAACGACGAGTCGCTGGTGATCAGGGACCAGAACTGCGACCAGTCGACCTTCACGGCCACGGCGACCAGCGGCAGCGCCACGAGGATCGCACCGACGGCGGCGGGAACGTAGATCCAGCGCGGCAGGCCGCCCGAGTGGATCACGGCTGGACGACGGCTGTCTGCGCCGGGTTCCTCTGACCCGCGTCGCTCGTCACGATCCAACCCTAGGTGACCTGGTCGGCGCCGACCCGACATCTCCGCGTGGCGCATTTCGCCGGCTAGCTACTGTCCAGTAACATCAACGTCGACTCGCTGAGTTCAGCGTCGAACACGAGGAGGTCGTGATGATGGACGTGCTACTCACCGGTGGCGACACCGAACTGGGACGCATCATCGCCGAGGGTTTCCGCGACGCGGGCCACAAGGTCGTCATCGCCGGTTCTCGCCGTGACGACCTCGAGGTAGCCGCGAAGGAACTCGACGTCGAATCGATCGTCTTCGACAACACCGATCCGGCCAGCCTCGAAGAGGCTCGCGCCCAGTTCCCGCATCACTTGGACACGATCGTCAACGTGCCTGCGCACCGTGGCGACGGCGGCGACCCCCGTACGTACACGCTCGCCGAGCGGGCGGCCGCGTGGCGCACGTCGCTGGACGCGACCGTGTTGTCCGCCGTGCTGACCGTGCAGATCCTCGGTGATCACCTTCGCTCGGGCGGCTCCATCGTCAACGTCGTCGGCGACAACGCGACCGAGGGCAGCGCGGAGGCCGCCGTCAAGGCCGCCCTGTCGAATTGGACTGCGGGACAAGCGACCCACTTCGGCATCCGCGGCATCACGCTCAACGCCGTCGCGTCCGGGCGAGGCGCCGAGCCGGGTTACGACGGCATCGCGCGGACCTCTCCGTCGGTCGCCGCCGAGATCACCCGGTTGGCGCTGTTCCTCACCACACCGGCCGCCAGGCACATCACCGGTCAGACGCTGCACGTCAGCCACGGGGCGCTCGCCAGCTTCGCCTGACTCCCGAGATATTCCGTCTTCGCGGACAGCGAAACGGGGTACCGGTTCCGTTTAGGCGTGGCTAGGGTCCGTTGAGTGACGATTCGACTCGGACTCCAGATCCCCAACTTCTCCTACGGCACGGGGGTCGACGCACTCTTCCCCACGGTCATCGCGCAGGCGCGGGAAGCCGAGGCCGCCGGCTTCGACTCCGTGTTCCTGATGGACCACTTCTATCAGCTGCCTGGGCTGGGCACCCCGGACCAGCCGATGCTCGAGGCCTACACGGCCCTGGGCGCTCTGGCCGCGGCGACCGAGAGCGTCCAGCTCGGCACGCTGGTCACCGGCAACACCTACCGCAACCCGACGCTGCTCGCCAAGGCCATCACCACCCTCGACGTGATCAGCCAGGGCCGCGCCATCCTGGGCATCGGCACCGGCTGGTTCGAGCTGGAGCACGACTCGCTCGGCTATGACTTCGGCACCTTCACCGACCGGTTCAACCGGCTCGACGAGTCCCTGCAGATCATCCTGCCGATGCTCGCCGGCGAGCGGCCGACGTTCTCCGGCAAGTACTACCGCACTCAGGAGGCGATGGCCGAGCCGCGGTTCCGCGACCACATCCCCCTGATGATCGGCGGCAGTGGCGAGAAGAAGACGATTCCGTTGGCGGCCAAGCACTTCGACCACCTGAACATCATCGCCGGCTTCGACGAGCTGCCGCGAAAGCTCGCGGTGGTCAAGGAGAGCTGCGAGAAGATCGGCCGCGACCCCAGCACTCTGGAGACCAGCATGCTGGTGGTCGCGATCATCGACGAGAACGTGACCGCGGACGTCATCCCCGAGGACTTCCGGCAGCAGGCGGTCTTTGGCAGCCCGGAACAGGTCGCCGACCAGATCAAGACCAAGGTGCTCGACGCGGGCATCGACGGTGTCATCATCAGCCCGGTGACCAGCCTCAACGGCTACCAGCCGGGCAGTGCCACGGCGGTCGCGGAGAAGCTCAAGCCGGTGCTCGCCGGGTAGCCGTCGCCGTGGGCGGAAGCGCGGTGAGCGAGCGGGCCTTTCCGGCCCGTGGGTTATCTCACCGCGCTCCGGGGAACGTGGCCGACTAACCTTGGGTTGTACCGACTAGGTTTTCGCACGCGAGGAGCAGCAATGAGCCACCCCGGAGCCACGGCGTCGGATCGGCATAAGGTCGTCATCATCGGTTCGGGGTTCGGCGGCTTGAACGCTGCGCAGAAGCTCAAGCGGACCGACGTCGACATCAAGCTGATCGCCCGCACGACGCATCACCTCTTCCAGCCGCTGCTGTACCAGGTGGCCACGGGCATCATCTCCGAAGGCGAGATCGCCCCGCCCACGCGACTGATCCTGCGCAAGCAGCGCAACGCCCAGGTGCTACTCGGCGACGTCACCCACGTCGACCTCGCCAACAAGACGGTGACCTCGGAGTTGCTGGGCCACGATTACAAGACGCCGTACGACACGCTCATCATCGCGGCCGGCGCCGGACAGTCCTACTTCGGCAACGACCACTTCGCCGAGTTCGCCCCCGGGATGAAGTCGATCGACGATGCACTCGAGCTGCGGGGCCGCATCCTGGGCGCCTTCGAGCAGGCGGAACGCTCGAGTGACCCGGTCCGCCGCGCGAAGCTCCTGACCTTCGTGGTCGTCGGCGCCGGTCCGACCGGCGTCGAGATGGCGGGTCAAATCCAGGAACTGGCCGACCAGACGCTCAAGGGCAGCTTCCGACACATCGACCCGACCGAGGCGCACGTCATCCTGCTGGACGCGGCGCCCGCAGTGCTGCCGCCGATGGGCAAGAAGCTTGGCCTCAAGGCGCAGGCCCGGCTGGAGAAGATGGGCGTCGAGGTACAGCTCAACGCCATGGTGACCGACGTCGACCGCAACGGCATCACCGTCAAGGACGCCGACGGCACCATCCGGCGCATCGAGGCGGCGTGCAAGGTGTGGTCCGCCGGCGTCTCGGCCAGCCCGCTGGGCCGCGACCTGGCCGAGCAGTCTGAGACCGAGATCGACCGGGCCGGTCGCGTCAAGGTTCTTCCCGACCTGTCCATTCCCGGCCACCCCAACGTCTTCGTGATCGGCGACATGGCGTTCGTCGAGGGGGTGCCGGGCATGGCGCAGGGTGCCATCCAGGGCGCCAAGTACGTCTCCAAGATCATCAACAACGAGGCCAAGGCCCGCGAGCACGGGACGATTCCGAAGCCGCGTGAGCCATTCAGCTACTTCGACAAGGGCTCGATGGCAACGGTGTCGAAGTACAACGCCGTCGCGCAGGTCGGCAAGCTCGAGTTCGGCGGTTTCATCGCGTGGCTGGCCTGGCTGGGTCTGCACCTCATCTATCTAGTCGGCTTCAAGACGAAGGTGGCCACCCTGCTGTCATGGGCGGTGACGTTCCTGAGCCGTGAGCGCGGTCAACTGACCATCACCGAGCAGCAGGCCTACGCCAGGACCCGGATCGAGCAGCTCGAGGACATCGCCGCGTCGGTGCGGCAGACCGAGAAGGCCGCGAGCTAGGCCCGGAGGGCAGAAGCGCAACGACTCGGGAGACGGCTCCGGTCAGAGCCGCTCGCCCTGCCACGTCGCAAGGCACCCGCCCGCCGCCAGCGCCAGCACGGTGCCGGCTCCGTCGAACGCGGTATCCGGATAGCGCAGTTCGCTGATGCAAGCCCGCGGCGTGCCGATGTCGTCGTCGGTCACCGAGCCGGCGCCCAGCTCGACGCGGTGCCGCAGCAGTGGCGCACCCGCGGCGTCCGCGTGCACCGAGCCCGTCCAAAAACCTTGCCGCTCACCGGTTCTCCCGATCTGGATGCGCTCGCGCAGACGAACGGTCCCCTCCTCGCCGACCGCCAGCCGGGTGGTGGTGACGTGCCTGGCGGTACCGGCGACGATGGTCGGCTGAGGATCGAGGTCGAGGGCACCGTCGACGTCGAGGTCCCAGGCGGCCCGCGATTCCATCGTCGCGGTTCCCGGCATGGCCATCGTCGCGGCCGCGCTGCGCACCCGCAGGATGGCACCGGCCTCGACGACGATCCGAATCCGGATGGTGTCCCCGCCCAGCGGGGTGGCGGCCGCCGAGACCAGGTGCACCGTGTCGGCGTCGGTGCGGCGGCCCGCCACGCCGCCCGAACACTCGATGCGCGGCGTCCGGCCCCGCGACGCGACGATCAGGACGTCGGAGATCATCGTGTCCGGTGGCCCTATACCGCGACGCGGAGTTGCTGATGCACCCAGTCCAGCACCAGGGCCGCGCCCGGATCGTCGGTCAGCGAGATCAGCACGAACGGGCGGTCGCCGCGCACGGTCGTGGCATCGCGGCGCATCACGTCGAGGTCGGCGCCGACCATCGGCGCGAGGTCGGTCTTGTTGATCACCAGCAGATCCGAGAACGTCACGCCGGGACCTCCCTTGCGGGGCACCTTGTCGCCGCCGGCCACGTCGATCACGAAGATCTGCACGTCCACCAAGCCCGACGAGAACGTCGCCGTGAGATTGTCGCCACCGGACTCCACCAGGATCAGGTCGAGCTGGTCGTTGCCGGCGATGAGGTCGTCGATCGCGTCGAGGTTGGCGGTGATGTCGTCGCGGATCGCGGTGTGGGGGCAGCCGCCCGTCTGCACGGCGGCGATGCGCTCGTCGGGCAGCACGGCGTTACGACGCAGGAAGTCCGCGTCCTCGGTGGTGTAGATGTCGTTGGTCAGCACCGCAAGGGACAGCTCGTCGCGCAACCGTCGGCACAGCGCCGCGACCAGAGCGGTCTTGCCGGAGCCGACCGGTCCCCCGATGCCGATGCGCAAAGGTTCGCCCGCATGCCGGACGCGGCGGGGCCTCTCCACGTGGCCGTGGGGTTCGCCGTCGAGCAGATGTGGTGGCATGGCAGGCCTTTCAGGATGCGAACAGTGGGCGGTCGCGTTCGGCGTGGCGTTGAGCTAGCACGTCGAGCAGTGGATCGGAGAGGTCGGCGAGTTCCTTGGCGGCTGCCGCGGCGGTCTCGTCGCACAGTGGTGACAGCTCGAAGGTGAGCGCAGCGACGTCGCCCGGATCCAGCGCCAGCAGACGTTGGGCGGCGGTCGCCGACCCGGTCATCGTCGTGTACACGACCGCAACGGCCGTCTGCTCGGGCAGCAGCCTGCTGGCCGCACCGACGGCGCCCGCGGCGACGCCGAGATGGGGCTTGACGCCGACGGAATGCCAATCGTTGTCCGGCCACACCCGGCGGGCCAGCCGGACCAGTCCCCTGCCCTGTGCCCGGGATGCTCCGCGAGCCGCGGGAGACGGTGTGCGGGCATCGGTTTCGCGGTCGGCGGCGACGACGCCGAGGCTGCCGGCGTGAACGGCCGCCGCCACCGAGGCGGTGACCAGACCGCTGGTGCGGATGCGGCGGCGCAGAAAGGCCCGCAACGTCACCAGGTCGATCACCAGGCCGCTGGTGATGGCCTCCTCGATGCCGCCCGAGTGGACGTGGCCGCCAATGGGCAGCCGGGAGTCGGCGAGGGCGAGCAGCGTCGAGAGGCTGGACATCAGAAGAGGAAGTAGCGCTGGGCCATCGGCAGTTCGGTGGCGGGCTGCTCGGCCCAGACGTCGCCGTCGATGGTCACGGTGAAGGTGTCGGGATCCACTTCGATGCGCGGGAGCGCGTCGTTGAGTGGCATCTGCGCCTTACCGACCTTGCGGACGTCGCCCACGGGAACCAGTCGACGGTTGACGTTCAGTCGATCGGCGAGGCCGTCCTCGAGGGCCTGCGGCGCGACGAAGTGCACCGAGGTCGCCGCCGCTGCGACCGGCGCGGCGCCGAACATCGGCCGCGGCAGTACGGGTTGTGGCGTCGGGATCGACGCGTTCGCATCGCCCATGGCCGCCCACGCGATCATGCCGCCCTTGATCACGGCGTGCGGCCGCACGCCGAAGAACGCCGGCTCCCACAGCACCAGGTCCGCCAGCTTGCCGACCTCGACCGAGCCGACCTCGTGGTCGATGCCATGCGCGACGGCTGGGCAGATCGTGTACTTCGCGACGTAGCGGCGCACGCGGTTGTTGTCGGCCGCGCCGTCCCCCTCCAGGGCGCCGCGGCGCTTCTTCATGACGTGGGCGGTCTGCCAGGTGCGCAGCACCACCTCACCGATGCGTCCCATGGCTTGGGCGTCGCTGCCGATCATCGAGATGGCGCCGATGTCGTGGAGCAGGTCCTCGGCGGCGATGGTCGACGGGCGGATCCGGCTCTCGGCAAAGGCCAGATCCTCGGGAACGCTTGGGTTGAGGTGGTGGCACACCATCAACATGTCGAGGTGCTCGTCGAGGGTGTTGACGGTGTGCGGGCGCGTCGGGTTGGTGGAGCTGGGCAGCACGTTGGGCTCGGACACCACGGTGATGATGTCGGGTGCGTGCCCGCCGCCGGCACCCTCGGTGTGGTAGGCGTGGATGGCCCGGCCACTGATCGCGGCCAGCGTGTCCTCCACGAAGCCCGCCTCGTTCAGCGTGTCGGAGTGCAGGTTGACCTGGACGCCGGCGACGTCGGCGACGGTCAGGCAGGCGTCGATGGCGGCGGGCGTGGTGCCCCAATCCTCGTGCAGCTTGAAACCCGCTGCGCCACCCCGCAATTGCTCCCACATGGACTCGGCACTCACGGTGTTGCCCTTGCCGAGGAGCAGCACGTTCAGCGGCCAGTGGTCGAGCGCCTCCAGCATGCGGGCCAGGTGCCACGCGCCGGGCGTCACCGTCGTGGCCTTGCTGCCCTCCGCGGGACCGGTGCCGCCCGCGACGATCGTGGTGATGCCACCGCCGAGCGCCTCCTCCATGATCTGCGGGCAGATCAGGTGGACATGACAGTCGATGGCACCGGCGGTGAGGATGCGGCCGTTGCCGGAGATGACCTCGGTGGAGGGTCCGACCACCAGATCGGGATGAACTCCCGACATGATGTCGGGGTTGCCCGCCTTGCCGATGGCGGTGATGCGGCCATCGCGAATACCGACGTCGGCCTTGATGATTCCCCAGTGGTCGACGATCACCGCGCCCGTGATGACCGTGTCGGGCGCACCCTCGGCACGGGTCGCCCGTGACTGTCCCATCGACTCCCGCAGCACCTTGCCGCCACCGAAGACGGCTTCGTCGCCCGCCCGGCCCGGACCACCGCTGCGGTCCTCGGTGATCTCGATGAACAGATCGGTGTCGGCGAGCCGGATCCGGTCGCCGGTCGTGGGACCGAAGAGCGCGGCGTAGCGACTGCGCGAAAGCTCACTCACGAATCCAACCTCCCTGGCGGGTTCAGCGAGAGCCCGTAGACCTCGCGGGTGCCGGTCAGCGGAACCAGCGAAACATCTTGCGCGATACCGGGTTCGAAGCGCACGGCCGTACCCGCCGGAATGTCGAGCCGATGTCCGTGGGCGGCCTGGCGGTCGAACCGAAGTGCGGCGTTGGCCTGGGGCAGGTGCACGTGGCTGCCGACCTGGACCGGCCGGTCCCCGGCGTTGACGACGTTGAGCTGACGTCGTTGCGCACCTTCGTTGATGACGATGTCACCCTCGCCGTAGACGATTTCTCCGGGAATCACCGTTGCCCTCTACTCTTCGCGCAAGCGCTCATCGGTACCTCAGGGGATCGGGTGGTGCACGGTGACGAGCTTGGTGCCGTCCGGGAACGTGGCCTCCACCTGGACGTCGTAGAGCATCTCGGGCACCCCGTCCATGACCTCGTCGCGGGTGAGCACCTCGCGTCCGCTGTTCATCAGCTCGGCGACGCTGCGGCCGTCGCGAGCGCCCTCCATGAGGTGATCGGTGATCACCGCGACGGCTTCGGGATGATTCAGCCGCAGACCGCGCGCCTGCCGGCGTCGGGCGAGTTCGGCCGCATACGAGATGAGCAGGCGGTCCTGCTCGTGCGGTGACAGGCGCATAGATCGCGATCCTGCCACGGCGCGCGTGGCTCAGCAGCGCACGCGTGAACGAGGGGCGTTCAGCCCTCGGCGGGCAGGTTCTGCAGTCGCACCTGACCGCGCGCCACCAACTTGGCGTTGGTGTCGGTGATCTCGATGAGCCAGATCTGCTGGCGGCGACCGCGATGGATGGGGGTCGACACCGCGGTGACCATGCCCGCGGTGATGGCCCGCAGGAAGTCGGTGTTGTTGTTCACCCCGACGACGTTGCTTCCGCTGCCCTTGGTCTGCAGCCAGGCCGCCGCCGACATGCTGGCCACACTCTCCACGATCGCGCAGTACACCCCGCCGTGCACGATGCCGTGCGGCTGCAGGTGCGCGCTGGTGATGGTCAGTTGCGCCGTCGACCCGTCGGGCGTCACGTCCACGTACACGAGGCCGAGCTCGTCGTCGAATCCGCCTACCCCATTGGGCATCCAAGTCGTCACAACGACGTGTCTACACGCCACCGATCCGTCGCCAAAATGCGGGCAGGCCCCGCACATGTCGTGTGCGGGGCCTGCCCCTCGAGTGGACCGGGGGTCTCAGCAGCCCTCTGGACTCCGCGGCGGTCCGATGGTTCGGTGATGACGCTCCGTCAGCATAGGAAAGGCTTGCCTAATTCAGCAAGACCTTCCCTTGTCGGCGTCACCCGGGGTGCGATGGTTGCCGCGAACGGGTGCCCCGAAGCCGACCAGCGCGTCCAGTACCGCCTGGCCACGGCGCATGCTCGTCAGCTCGCTGCTGCCGGTGAGCAGCGGTATCCGGGTGGCCGCGCTGACGACGGCGGATCCGACGGTGTGCCACATCGCCGCCGCCGAGATCACTCCGCCGCTGACCTCCACCAGTGCGCCGAAAAGCGGCTGGAGCGAGCGATGACTGCGGTGTGCCACCCACGTCGTGAGCGCCGCCTCGCTGGGCAGCGCGACGATGCCCTCGCCGGCGAGGCGATGCTGGGGCGGTCGCGATACCCGCGCGGCACTCGCGAAGTGGTCGTCGTCAGGGAGGGCGCGCAGGGTGGGGTCCACGACGCCGACCCAGTCGATGGCGCCCTCGGAGTCCACGTGCACCCAGAGGTTCTCCAGCCCGGTGTCCCACGCTCTGCCCTCGAGCGCGAGCAACGGCACCACGCGCCCGACGACGACGTGCGTGAACGTGGCGGCGAGCTGGTGCGCCACGGCCGCTCGACTGTTCAGCTCGGCGACGGCGCCGTCGAACATCTCCTGAAGCCGATTGGTGGTGAGGACGTCGAGCAGGGGCCACCACCTGCGGCGGGACAGATCACCCATGACGGCGACGCCGTAGAACCGCGGGCTTTCGGGAGAGAGCTCGCGCAGCCGGCGGCTGGACTCGTGCAGCGGCAGGGGCCGGGCGATCGACATCCGGGCGATCAGTGGGTCGTCTACCTCGACGGGCATGGCGTCTCCTCGAAATTAGGGTAGCCTTACTATAGTAGCGACACCGATGGCGGCATTCCCTAGTGACCGGACTCACATCGAGGGTCTCGCGACCGCTGGACCGGTCAGGAAGCAGCGCCGAGGACATTCGGTTGCACCTCTGACGAACACGTCCGCCGTGCGCCGACCATGGATACGACACACGGTAGTAAGCCCGTAGTACCCTGATCCCATTGCTCAGGAGAGTGAACGAAACATGGCCAAGCAGACGCGCCTCGGAGAACTCGAACGCGAAGTGATGGATCACCTGTGGTCCACGCGCGAGCCTCAGACCGTCCGCCAAGTGCACGAAGCACTGGCGGCGCGGCGGGACTTGGCCTACACCACGATCATGACGGTGCTTCAGCGGCTGGCGAAGAAGAACCTCGTCGTGCAGCACCGCGACGACCGGGCCCACCGGTACGCACCCACCCACGGCCGCGACGAACTCGTCGCCGGACTGATGGTCGACGCCCTGGACCAGGCATCGGACTCCGGAAGCAGGGAAGCCGCGCTGGTCCACTTCGTCGAACGGGTGGGCGCCGACGAGGCCGCTGCGCTGCGCCGAGCCCTCGCCGATCTGGAGGCCAAGGATCGGTCATCGTCGACCGCTAGCAATCCGGGTACCGCCTGAGGGACAATTGCAGTGTGTCCGCGCTGGCCTTCTCCCTAGTCGCGCTGCTGCTCGTCGGGCCGGTGCCAGCGTTGTTGGCCAGAGCCACGTGGCCGCTGCGCGCTCCGCGGGCTGCGGTGGTGCTGTGGCAGTCGATCGCATTGGCTGCGGTGCTGTCGGCGTTCAGCGCAGGCATCGCCATTGCCAGCAGACTCTTCGTGCCAGGTGCCGACGGTCGGCCGACCGCCACCGTCACCAGTGAGATCAGGGTGCTCGGGTGGCCGCTGTGGTCGTTGTACGTTGCCGTCTTCGCCCTCACGCTGTTGATCGGCGCCCGCCTGATGGTGTCCGTCGTGCAGGTGGCGATCGCCACCCGCCGGCGCCGCGCGCACCACCGGATGCTCGTCGACCTCCTCGGCCGCTCGGTGGCCTCGAGTCCTCCTCATGGGCGGGAGGATCCCTCTTTGCGGCGGTCCCACGGTCTGCGCATCCTCGACGTGGCACAGCCGCTGGCCTACTGCCTGCCCGGCGTCCGCAGTCGGGTCGTCGTCAGCGAGGGCACCTTGAGCGCGCTGTCGGACACCGAGATGGCGGCGATCCTCGGCCACGAGCATGCCCACCTGCGCGCCAGGCACGACCTGGTCCTCGAGATGTTCACCGCCGTTCACGCCGCCTTCCCGCGCGTCGTTCGCAGTGCCAACGCCCTCGACGCCGTCCGCCTGCTCATCGAACTGCTCGCCGACGACGCTGCCGTGCGACGGGCCGGCCCCACGCCGCTGGCCAGGGCGCTCGTCGCGTGCGCGTCCAGCCGTGCCCCGTCGGGCGCGCTGGCCGCCGGGGGCCCGCACACCATCACCCGCGTGCGCCGCCTGAGCGGCAAGCCCAACAGCCTGCCCCTCGCCGTCGCGGCGTACGTCACCGCCGCGGCCGTGCTGATCGTGCCGACCATCGCGCTCGCGGTGCCGTGGCTCAACGAGCTGCAGCGGTTGATCACCGCGTAGATTCAGCCTTCAGAAGGTCTGTGCGACAACCACACTACGAAAGCCCCCTACGAAAGGCTGCCCGTGAGCTCGCCCGAAACGAACGCAACGGCTCAGATCGGTGTCACCGGCCTCGCGGTGATGGGATCCAACATCGCCCGCAACTTCGCCCATCACGGCTACACCGTCGCACTGCACAACCGGACGGTGGCCAAGACCGACGCGCTGCTGGCTGCCCATGGATCCGAGGGCACGTTCGTGCGCAGCGAGACCATCCCGGAATTCCTTGCGGCGCTTGAGAAGCCGCGGCGCGTGCTGATCATGGTCAAGGCGGGCGATCCCACCGACGCCGTGATCGACGAGCTCGCCGACGCGATGGAGGAAGGCGACATCATCATCGATGGTGGCAATTCCCTCTACACCGACACCATCCGCCGTGAGAAGGCCATCCGCGAGCGCGGCCTGCACTACGTCGGCGCCGGCATCTCCGGTGGTGAAGAGGGTGCACTCAACGGTCCGTCGATCATGCCTGGCGGGCCCGCCGAGTCCTACAAGTCGCTCGGGCCGCTGCTGGAGGAGATCTCCGCCCACGTCGACGGCGTCCCGTGCTGCACCCACATCGGGCCCGACGGAGCGGGACACTTCGTCAAGATGGTGCACAACGGCATCGAGTACTCCGACATGCAGCTCATCGGCGAGGCCTACCAGTTGCTGCGCGACGGGCTCGGAAAGACCGCCCCCGAGATCGCCGAGATCTTCGCCGAGTGGAACGAGGGCGACCTGGACAGCTACCTGATCGAGATCACGGCCGAGGTGCTCAAGCAGGTCGACGCCAAGACCGGCAAGCCACTGGTCGACGTCATCCTGGACGAGGCCGAGCAGAAGGGCACCGGCCGCTGGACGGTCAAGTCCGCCCTCGACCTCGGGGTGCCGGTGACGGGCATCGCCGAGGCCGTGTTCGCCCGCGCCCTGTCCGGTTCGGTCGCCCAGCGCAAGGCCACCACCGGCCTGGCGTCTGGGGAACTCGGTGCCACGCCGGACGACGCCACCCAGTTCGTCGACGACGTCAGCAAGGCGCTGTACGCGTCGAAGATCATCGCCTATGCCCAGGGCTTCAACCAGATTCAGGCGGGTAGCGCCGAGTACGACTGGAACATCACGCTCGGCGACATGGCCACCATCTGGCGCGGCGGCTGCATCATTCGCGCGAAGTTCCTCAACCGCATCAAGGAGGCGTACGACCAGGACCCGGAGCTGGCGACCCTCATCGCCGCGCCGTACTTCCGCGACGCGGTCGAGGCCGGCATCGACAGCTGGCGCCGGGTCGTGGTCAAGGCCACCGAGCTGGGCATCCCGATCCCCGGCTTCGCCTCCGCGCTGTCCTACTACGACGCCCTGCGCACCGAGCGCCTGCCCGCCGCCCTCACCCAGGGTCTGCGCGACTTCTTCGGCGCGCACACCTACGGGCGCATCGACGAGGACCCGAGCAAGAAGTTCCACACCCAGTGGAGCGGTGACCGCAGCGAGTCGCCTGCGTGAGGTCGCGATGAGATTCCTCGATGGGCACCACCCGCCCTACGACCTGACCTACAACGACGTCTTCGTCGTGCCGGGGCGCTCCGACGTGACGTCCCGGTTCGACGTCGACCTGTCCACGGTCGACGGGTCCGGCACCACGATCCCCGTGGTCGTCGCGAACATGACGGCGGTCGCCGGCCGGCGGATGGCCGAGACGGTCGCCCGACGCGGCGGGATAGTCGTTCTGCCGCAAGATCTTCCGGCGTCGGCGGTCCGCGAGATGGTGGAGTTCGTCAAGAGCCGCGACCTCGTGGTCGACACGCCCGTGACCCTGTCGCCGGACGATTCGGTGTCCGACGCCACCGCGCTGATCCACAAGCGTGCCCACGGCGCCGCGGTCGTCGTCGACGGGGAGGGCAGGCCGGTCGGTCTGGTCACCGAAGCGTCGTGCCGGGGCGTCGACCGGTTCGCGAGGGTCCGTGACGTCGCGATCGCCGACTTCGTCACCGCTCCCGTCGGCACCGAACCACGCGGCGTGTTCGATCGCCTCGAACACAACCCCGTCGGCGTAGCCGTGATGATCGACGCCGACGGACGGCTGGCCGGGGTGTTGACCCGCACCGGGGCCATCCGGGCCGGCATCTACACACCGGCCGTCGACGATGCGGGCCGCCTGCGGATCGCGGCGGCGGTCGGCATCAACGGTGACGTCGCCGCCAAGGCCACGGCGCTGGCCGAGGCGGGCGCGGACCTGCTGGTGGTCGACACCGCGCACGGCCACCAACTCAAGATGCTCGACGCCATCAAGGCGGTGTCGTCGCTGGACCTCGGACTGCCGCTCGCCGCCGGCAACGTGGTGTCGGCCGAGGGGGCGCGCGACCTGATCACGGCCGGCGCCTCGATCGTCAAGGTGGGCGTCGGCCCGGGGGCGATGTGCACCACTCGGATGATGACCGGGGTGGGTCGCCCGCAGTTCTCGGCGGTCGTCGAATGCGCTTCTGCCGCAAGGCAACTCGGTGGTCACGTCTGGGCAGACGGCGGCGTGCGGCATCCGCGTGACGTGGCGCTCGCGCTGGCCGCCGGTGCGTCGAACGTGATGATCGGCTCCTGGTTCGCCGGGACGTACGAGTCACCGGGAGACCTCCTGCACGATCGGGACGACCGGTTGTACAAGGAGAGTTACGGCATGGCGTCCAAACGCGCCGTGGCCGCCCGCACCGCGGGCGACAGCCAGTTCGACCGGGCCCGCAAGGCGCTCTTCGAAGAAGGCATCTCCACCTCGCGGATGGGGCTGGACCCGGCCCGCGGCGGCGTCGAGGACCTGCTCGATCACATCACCTCCGGTGTCCGGAGCACCTGCACCTACGTGGGAGCGGCGACGTTGCCGGAGCTGCACGACAAGGTGGTGCTCGGAGTGCAGTCCGCGGCCGGGTTCGCCGAGGGACACCCGCTACCGACGGGCTGGTGACCGCGACGCGGTCGCTCTGGGGGTCAGCGGGTCTCAGCTAGGATTGGGACCTTCTCGTCTCCGATCGAAAGGGAACACGTGCCGCTGGCACCCACCGAGATCCCCGATTCCGAGGCGCTCGGGAGCGAGCGGCCCTCGGAGCCGTCCGACGCCGAACCCTCCTGTAGACGGCCGGGATCTCTGCCCGGCGTTCTTCGTGCGAGTCTCCGATGAGCCTTACCTGGACCCTGCTGGCCCTGCTCGGCTTCGTCGTGCTCACCGCGGGCACGGCGCTCTTCGTGGCGGCCGAGTTCTCACTGACCGCCCTCGAGCGCAGCACGGTCGACGCCAATGCCAAGTCCGGCGCGCGCCGGGACAAGCTGGTGCAGCGCGCCCACCGAACACTGTCCTTCCAGCTGTCGGGTGCGCAGGTCGGAATCTCGATCACGACGCTGATCACCGGCTACCTCGCCGAGCCCCTGCTGGCGCAACTCTTTCAGCCCGCCTTCAGCGCAATGTCGCTGACCCGGGACGTCGCCGACGGCATCGCGCTGGCGCTGGCGCTGCTGATCGCCACGTCGGTGTCGATGGTCTTCGGCGAGTTGGTGGCTCAGTACCTCGCCGTCGCAAAGCCGTTGCCGACGGCGCGGGTCGTGGCCGGACCGCAGCTGCTGTTCTCGATGGTGACCACCCCGCTGATCAAGATGACCAACGGCACCGCCAACTGGATTCTGCGGCGGGTGGGCATCGAGCCCGCCGAGGAGTTGCGTTCGGCGCGTTCGCCGCAAGAACTCGTGTCGCTGGTGCGTACCTCGGCCCGCGCCGGGTCGCTCGACCTGGCGACCGCCACGCTCGTCGACCGTTCCCTGCGGTTCGGCACCCGCACAGCGGAGGAACTGATGACCCCCCGCTCGAAGATCGAGGCGCTCAAGTCCGACGACACCGTCATCGACTTGGTCGCCAAGGCGATGGACACCGGCTTCTCGCGCTTCCCCATCGTCGAGAGCGACCTGGACGAGACCGTCGGCGTGGTGCACGTCAAGCAGGTGTTCGAGGTGCCGCAATCCGCTCGCGCGACGACACGGCTGGCCACCCTCATGCAGCCAGTGTCGACCGTGCCGTCGACACTGGACGGGGACGCCGTGATGGCACAGATCCGCGCCAACGGCCTGCAGACCGCGCTGGTGGTCGACGAATACGGCGGCACGGCCGGCATGGTCACCTTCGAGGATCTGATCGAGGAGATCGTCGGCGATGTCCGAGACGAGCACGACGACGCCACCCCCGACGTGGTCGAGATGCGCAACGGCTGGCAGGTCTCGGGCCTGCTGCGCATCGACGAAGTCGACACCGAGACACCGTTTCGGGCTCCGGAGGGCGACTACGAGACCATCGGCGGTCTGGTGCTCAAGGAACTCGGCCACATCCCGGCCGAGGGAGAGTCGGTGACCTTGTCCGAGTTCGACCCGGACACGGCCCTGGACCGGCCGGTGCACTGGCGGGCCACCGTCGAACGGATGGACGGCCACCGGATCGACCTGATCACGCTGGTCAAACTAGGACCCCAACGGGAGGGCGACGATGAGTGACGTCCTGGGCGTGCTGCTCACCGTTCTGCTGCTCGCCGCCAACGCCTTCTTCGTCGCCGCGGAGTTCGCGCTGATCTCCGCCCGCCGGGACCGGTTGGAGGCCCTCGCCGAGCAGGGCAAGTCCAGCGCGGTCGCCGTCATCCAGGCGGGCCAGAACCTGTCGCTGATGCTGGCGGGTGCGCAGCTGGGCATCACGGTGTGTTCGATCCTCCTGGGCCGCGTCGGCGAGCCGGCGGTGGCGCATCTGCTGGAGACGCCCTTCGATCTGCTTGGCGTGCCCGACGCCGTGCTGCATACCGTGTCCTTCGTCGTCGCCCTCACCGTCGTCGTCGTCCTGCACGTGCTGCTCGGGGAGATGGTCCCCAAGAACATCGCCATCGCCGGCCCGGAGTCGGCCGCGATGCTGCTGGTCCCGCCGTACCTGATCTGGATCCGCATCGCCAAGCCGTTCATCGCGTTCTACGACTGGTGCGCCAAGGCGACGCTGCGCGCGTTCGGCGTCGAGGCCAAGAACGAACTCGAGAACACCGTGTCGATGATCGAACTGTCCGAGATGATCGCCGAGTCGCTGTCCGAGGGCCTGCTGGACCCCGAGGAACACAACCGCCTGTCGCGGGCCCTGCAGATCCGCAACCGGGTGGTGGCCGACGTCGCGGTGCCCGTGGCCGACATCTACGCGGTTGCGGCGGCCGGCGCCGGCTCGGGACCGACCGTCGCGGCCATCCAGCACGCGCTCGCCCAGACCGGGTACTCCCGCTTCCCCGTCGTCGACGCGGGCGGCCGATTCACCGGCTACGTGCACATCAAGGACGTGCTGTCGCTGGTCGACGACCCCGACGCGATCGTCGACACCTCCATGGTGCGACCGCTTCCACAGGTGAGCGCGACGTTGTCGCTGCCGGACGCTTTGTCGCGGTTGCGCCGTGACAACAGCCACTTGGCGCTGGTCACCACCGGTGAGCGGGTGACGGCGATGGTCGCGCTCGAAGACCTCGTCGAGGATCTGGTGGGGACGGTGCGCGACGGGACACATCGTGTCTGAAGCGGTCATGGAGCGCTCGGTACTCGACGAACCCGACTGGACCGAGCGCGAGCGCCGGCACGTCGAGCGGGCTGAGACCTTCCTCGGGCCGCATCGGGTGCGGGCTCAGCGTGGCGAAACGCACCCCGTGTGGGACTTCCTCTTCAGCTACTACAGCCTGCGGCCGCGGCAGCTGCGGCGCTGGCACCCAGGCTTCGGCGTGGCGCTCGACGGCTCACTCGCCGACCGCTTCCTGGACCGCCCGGGATACCACCGCGACGGTTCCGCGGTCACCGTCGACGTGGCACACCTGCGAAGCCGCCTGGACACGATCGCCTTCGTCGCCGGACTGCTGGGCGCCACCGCCGGTCGCCCGGCCCGGCTCAACTGCTTCGGGCTGCACGAGTGGGCGATGGTCTACCGAACCTCCGAACCGCGCCACGGCCAGGTTACGTTGCGGCTGGGTCCGACCGGCACCGACGCGGTAGTCGAGTCAAACCCATTGCGCTGCAGCCACTTCGACGCCTACCGCTTCTTCACCGAGCCTGCCCTCGGGCGCAACGCCGAGCCGCTGAGCCGCCAGACCCAGGTTGCGACCGAACAACCGGGCTGCGTGCACGCCAACATGGATCTCTACAAGTGGTCCTACAAGCTCGGCGCGCTGGTTCCCTCGGAGCTGCTGATGGACTGCCTCGAGCTCGCAGCCCGGGCCCGCGAACTCGACATGCGCGCCAGTCCGTACGACCTGACGGCGTTCGGAGTCGAGCCCATTGCGATCGAGGAGGCCGCCGGCCGCACCGAGTACGTACGGTGTCAGCGGGAGATCGCCGATCGCGCGGCTCCCCTGCGCGCGGCCCTTCTGAGCCGGTGCAACGAGATGCTCGAGGCGGCCTCGGCGGTGGGCGCAGCACAGGCCAACGGGCGCTGCATTACCCACGGGTAAGCTTGATCGACGCTCGAGAGAGGAATCGCATGACTGACTCCGCCCCGGTGACCGACCGCGTGACCGTTGGAAACCTGCGTGTGGCACGCGTGCTCCACGACTTCATCACCAATGAGGCGCTGCCGGGCACCGGGTTGGACGCCGATAGCTTCTGGGCGGGCGTGGACAAGGTCATCACCGATCTGGCGCCGCAGAACCAGGACCTGCTCGCTCGCCGCGACGAGTTGCAGGCGCAGATCGACAAGTGGCATCGCCAGCGCGTCATCGGCCCCTTCGATGCCACCGAATACCGGGAGTTCCTCACCACGATCGGGTACCTCGAGCCCGAACCCGAGGACTTCTCCATCACGACCTCCGGCGTCGACGCCGAGATCACCAGCACCGCGGGCCCGCAGCTCGTGGTGCCGGTGCTCAACGCCCGCTTCGCGCTCAACGCCTCCAACGCGCGGTGGGGCTCTCTGTACGACGCGTTGTACGGGACCGACGTGATCCCCGAGACCGACGGTGCCGAGAAGGGTGACGGCGGCTACAACCGGGTCCGCGGCGACAAGGTCATCGCCTACGCGCGCGCGTTCCTCGACCAGGCGGTCCCGCTGTCGTCCGGGTCGTACGCCGACGCAACCGGCTTCCACGTCGGAGACGGCCAGCTGACGGTCTCCCTCGGCGACGAGAAGGTCGGCCTGGCCCACCCGGAGGAGTTCGCCGGCTACCTCGGCGAGGCGGACGCGCCGACGTCGGTGCTGCTGGTCCACCACGGGCTGCACGTCGAGATCCTCATCGACCCCGACTCCCCCGTCGGCTCCACCGACAAGGCGGGCGTCAAGGACGTCGTGCTGGAGTCGGCCGTCACGACGATCATGGACTTCGAGGACTCCGTCGCCGCCGTCGATGCCGACGACAAGGTGCTCGGATATCGCAACTGGCTGGGCCTGAACCGCGGCGACCTGACCGAAGAGGTCAGCAAGGGCGGCAAGTCGTTCACCCGCGTGCTCAACGAGGACCGCACGTTCACGGCTCCGGACGGCGAGTCCGAGCTGACCCTGCCCGGGCGCAGCCTGCTCTTCGTCCGCAACGTCGGTCACCTGATGACCAACGACGCGATCGCCTTCGAGGACGGGTCGGAGGTGCCCGAAGGCATCCAGGATGCACTGTTCACCGGCCTGATCGCGATGCACGGCCTGAAGGCCGGCGAGGGCAACGGTCCGCTGCTGAACAGCCGCACCGGTTCCATCTACATCGTGAAGCCGAAGATGCACGGCCCCGCCGAGGTGGCGTTCACCTGCGAGCTGTTCAGCCGTGTCGAGGACGTGCTCGGGCTGCCGCAGGCCACCATGAAGGTCGGCATCATGGACGAGGAGCGGCGCACCACGCTGAATCTCAAGGCCTGCATCAAGGCCGCCGCCGACCGCGTGGTCTTCATCAACACCGGCTTCCTCGACCGCACCGGCGACGAGATCCACACCTCGATGGAGGCCGGGCCGATGGTCCGCAAGGGCGCCATGAAGAGTCAGCCCTGGATCAAGGCCTACGAGGACGCCAACGTCGACACCGGCTTGGCGGCCGGACTGTCCGGCAAGGCTCAGATCGGCAAGGGCATGTGGGCCATGACCGAGTTGATGGCCGACATGGTCGACCAGAAGATCGGTCAGCCCAAGGCGGGCGCCACGACCGCGTGGGTGCCTTCGCCGACGGGCGCCACGCTGCACGCCATGCACTACCACCAGGTCGACGTCTTCGAGGTGCAGAAGGAGCTCGCCGGCAAGAAGCGGTCCACGCTCGACGAGCTGCTGACGATCCCGCTGTCGGAGGAGCTGGCGTGGGCGCCCGAGGAGATCCGCGAGGAGGTCGACAACAACTGCCAGTCGATCCTGGGCTACGTCGTGCGGTGGGTCGACGCGGGTGTCGGGTGCTCGAAGGTGCCGGACATCCACGACGTCGCGCTGATGGAAGACCGTGCCACACTGCGCATCTCGAGTCAGCTGCTGGCCAACTGGCTGCGCCACGGCGTGATCACAGAGGAGGACGTCAAGGCCAGCCTGCGGCGGATGGCGGCAGTGGTCGACGAGCAGAACGCGAACGACGCCTCATACCTGCCCATGGCTCCCGATCCCGAGGCCAGCATCGCGTTCGAGGCAGCTCAGGAGCTGATCCTGTCCGGCGTCGCTCAGCCGAACGGCTACACCGAGCCGATACTGCATCGCCGCCGCCGGGAGTTCAAGGCGCGCAACGCTACTCGGTGAGTAGACTTCGGCGCGGTGCGGTGACTTTTCGACTCGACGAGTACAGGGGTTAGGGATGGGTAGGCACAGCGTTCCCGACCCCGAGGATTCCTCGGACGAGCAGCCGGCCGCGCCCGACGCCGGACCGCAGCACCCGTCCGGGCAGGATGACCCGCCGCGGTACGACGACGACCGAATTCACCACGACGCCGGTCATGACGACGCCGGCTACGACGACGGTTACCGCGACGACGATGATCTCCACGACGGTGACTACGACGACGCCGGTGACGGCGACTTCGCCTATCTCCACGACGAAGAACCCGCGACGACGGCGTTCGCGTCCACGCCGCCCAATCGGCGCGACTGGGAGAACAGCGAGTGGACCGGCAGCCACCGCGCGATCACGCCCAAGCGGCGCGGCGTCAGCGTCGGGGTGATCGTCGCCCTCGTCACGGTGGTCGTCGTGGTCGGCGGCGTCATCCTGTGGCGGTTCTTCGGTGACTCACTGTCGCAGCGCTCGCAGGCGGGGGCGGCCCGGTGCGTGGCGGGTGAGGTCGCGGTCGCCGTGCTCGCGGACCCGTCGATCGCCGCTCAGATCGCACCGCTCGCCGACCAGTACAACCAGTCCGCCGACCCCGTCGGCGACAAGTGCGTCAAAGTCGGTGTCAAGTCTGCCGATTCGGATCAGGTGCTCGATGGCTTCGCCGGGCAGTGGCCCGGTGCTCTCGGTGAGCGGCCGGCACTGTGGATCCCCGGCAGTTCCATCTCCGAGGCCCGTCTCGAAGCGGCGGGCGGCGGCAAGACGGTCAGCGACAGCCGGTCACTGGTCACCTCGCCGGTACTGCTGGCCGTTCGGCCGCAACTCAAGAGCGCTCTGGCACAACAGAACTGGGGCTCGCTTCCCGGACTGCAGAGCAATCCCACGTCCATGGACGGCCTGAATCTGCCCGGCTGGGGCTCGCTGCGGTTGGCACTGCCACTGCAGGGCGACGGCGACGCCACCTACCTGGCTGCCGAGGCGGTGGCCTCCGCGGCGGCACCGCAGGGCCAGCCGCCGACATCGGGCGCCAGCGCCATCGCCAGCCTGATGGCCGGACAACCGAAGCTCGCCGACACCAAGATCTCCACGGCAATGGACGCCCTGGTCAAGGCGACCAAACCCGCGACGGCGGACGTGCACGCCGTCGTCGCCACCGAACAGCAGATCTTCCAGCGCGGTTCCCAATCGGACGCCAAGGGTCAGTTGACCTCCTGGCAGCCGCCGGGACCCGTGGCGGTGGCCGACTATCCGACGGTGTTGCTGTCGGGCAACTGGTTGAACCCCGAACAAATCAGTGCGGCCAGCGAATTCGCCCGTTTCCTGCGCAAGCCGGAGGCACTCGCGAGCCTGTCCGCGGCCGGCTTCCGCGCCGAGGGCACGACCATGCCGCAGAGCGACGTCACCAACTTCCCCTCGCTGCCGGCACCGCTGTCGATCGGCGACGGCGGCATGCGGGCCACGCTGGCCAACCTCGTCAGCGCACCACCGCAGGATCCCGTCGTCACGGTCCTGCTCGATCAGTCGATGACGGCCGACGAAGGGGGCCGCAGTCGCCTTGCCAACGTCACGGCTGCGCTGACCGCGCGACTCCAGGCGCTGCCACCGACGTCGGCCGTCGGGTTGTGGACGTTCGACGGCGTGGCGGGCCGGTCCGAGGTGCCGATGGGGCCACTCGACGAGCAGCTCGGCGGGACGCCCCGCTCGGGCGTGCTGACCACCAACCTGAACGGTCAGGTGCCCAGTGGCGGCGGCGCCGTCTCGTTCACCACGCTGCGGCTGTTGTACCCGGATGCGGTCGCCAACTTCCGTCAGGGTCAGCCCAATTCGGTCCTGGTGATCACTTCCGGACCGCACACCGACCAGTCACTCGACGGTCAGGGCCTGCAGGACTTCGTCCGGCAGACGTTCAATTCGGCGCGTCCCGTCGCGATCGACGTCATCGACTTCGGCGGAGACCCCGACCGGCCCACGTGGGAAGCGGTGTCCCAGTCGACCGGCGGGACCTACCAGAACCTGAGCAGTTCGGCGGGACCGGAACTCACCGCAGCGCTCACCACCGCGACGAGCTAGTCGAGCCTCAGGCAAAGGCCTCCACCGGCGGGCAGGAGCAGACCAAGTTGCGGTCGCCGTACGCGCTGTCGATGCGGCGTACCGGCGGCCACACCTTGGGCCGGAAGCCCTTGCCCAGCGGGTAGGCCGCCTGCTCCCGGGTGTAGGGGTGGTTCCAGTCCTCGACCAGCAGGCACTCGGCCGTGTGCGGGGCACCGCGCAGCGGGTTGTCGTCGACCGACCAGACGCCCGAGCCGACTTTGTCGATCTCGGCGCGGATGGCGATCATCGCCTCGCAGAAGGCGTCGACCTCGGCCAGGCTCTCGCTTTCGGTGGGCTCGACCATCAGCGTGCCCGCGACCGGGAAGCTCATCGTCGGCGAGTGAAAACCGTAGTCCGCCAAGCGCTTCGCCACGTCGTCGACGGTGACGCCGGTCGTCTTGGTGATGGTGCGCAGATCCAGGATGCACTCGTGGGCGACCATGCCGTTCTCCCCGGTGTAGAGCACCGGGTAGTACTCGTCGAGCCGGCGGGCGACGTAGTTGGCCGAGGCGATTGCGGTGAGCGTCGCGGCCCGCAGGCCCGGGGCACCCATCATGCGGATGTAGGCCCAGGTGATCGGCAGGATCGACGCCGACCCGTACGGTGCGGACGACACGGTGTAGGTGTCGGCGAGCTCCTCGGCCAGCGGGTGTCCGGGCAGGAACGGGGCCAGATGGCTGCGCACCGCCACCGGTCCGACGCCCGGGCCGCCGCCACCGTGCGGGATGCAGAACGTCTTGTGCAGGTTGAGATGGCTCACGTCGCCGCCGAACCGGCCGGGTCGGGCCAGGCCGACGAGGGCGTTGAGGTTCGCGCCGTCGACGTACACCTGTCCGCCGACGTCGTGCACGGCCGCACAGATGTCCTCGACGTCGTGCTCGAACACGCCGTGCGTGGACGGATAGGTGATCATCAGCGCCGCCACGGCGTCGCCGTGTTCGGCGATCTTGGCGCGCAGGTCGTCGAGGTCGACGTCGCCGTTCTCCCGGCACTTCACCACGACGACGCGCATGCCGGCCAGCGCGGCCGACGCGGCGTTGGTGCCGTGTGCGCTCGACGGGATGAGGCAGATGTTGCGTTGCGAGTCACCCCGGCTCAGGTGGTAGGCCTGGATGGCGAGCAGGCCCGCGTACTCCCCCTGCGAGCCCGCGTTGGGCTGAAGCGACACGGAGTCGTAGCCGGTGAGCTGGGTCAGCCAGCCCTCCAGGTCGGCGATCAGCTGGCGCAGTCCCGGGGTGTCCGAAGCGGGCGCGAACGGATGCTGTTTGGCGAACTCGGGCCAGGTGATCGGCTCCATCTCGGCGGCGGCGTTGAGCTTCATGGTGCATGACCCCAGCGGGATCATGCTGCGGTCCAGCGCGATGTCCTTGTCTGCCAGCGACCGCAGGTAGCGCATCATCTCGGTCTCGGTGCGGTACCGCGTGAAGGCCGGGTGCGTCAGGAAAGCCGATGTGCGAGTTGCGATTTCGGGACCCGACCACAGGTGACCGCCGCGCGTGGCGCCAAAGGCCGAGAGCACGTCCTCGACGTGAGTCGCGGTGGTGGCCTCGTCGCAGGACACCGAGACGTGGTCGCCGTCGACCAGCCACACGTTGATGCCGCGGGCCTTGGCCGCCGCGCGGATCTCCTCGGCCCGGCCGGGGACGCGGGCCAGCACGGTGTCGAAGAAGGCGTCGTGCACCACCTCGACACCCGCCGTGGCCAGCCCGGTGGCGATGGCGAGCGCATTGCCGTGCACTCGGTGGGCGATCGCCTTCAACCCGTTGGCGCCGTGGTAGCTGGCATACATCGCCGCCATCACGGCCAGCAGCACCTGCGCGGTGCAGATGTTGCTGGTGGCCTTGTCGCGGCGGATGTGCTGCTCGCGGGTCTGCAGCGCCAGGCGGTAGGCCAGCGAGCCGTCGGAGTCGACCGAGACTCCGACCAGACGCCCGGGCAGCTGCCGGGCGTGCTTGGTGTGCACCGCCAGGTAGCCCGCGTGCGGACCGCCGAATCCCATTGGCACGCCAAAGCGTTGCGTGGTCCCGAAGCCGACGTCGGCGCCGATGTCCCCCGGCGGAGTGATCAGCGTCAGCGCCAGCAGGTCGGCGCCGACGGCGACCAGCGCGCCGCGGTCGTGCGCGGTGGCGATCAGATCGCTCCAATCGGTGACGCGTCCGGTGGCGCCAGGCAGCTGGACGACGACGCCGAAGAACTCGCCATCGGGCAGCCCCTCACGCAGGTCGGCGGTCACGATCTCGATGCCCAGCGGGGCCGCGCGCGTCGCCAGGATGGCCGCGGTCTGGGCGTAGACGTCGGTATCGACGAGAAGCGTGTTGGCCGAACCCTTGACGGCCCGGTGCATGAGAGTCATCGCCTCGGCGGCGGCGGTGCCCTCGTCGAGCATCGACGCGTTCGCCACCTCGAGGCCGGTGAGTTCCTCGACCATCGTCTGAAAGTTGAGCAGGGCTTCCAGCCTGCCCTGGCTGATCTCGGGCTGATATGGCGTGTAGGCCGTGTACCAGGCGGGGTTCTCGAGGATGTTGCGCTTGAGCACGGCCGGCGTCAGCGTGTCGAAGTAGCCCTGCCCGATCATGGAGACGGCGACGGTGTTGGTGTCGGCCATCGCGCGGAGTTCGGCGAGGGACTGCTCCTCGGAGGCCGGCGGCGGGAGCTGGTCGAGGCCTGGTGCCACCCCGTCTGCGCTCAACGCGTCGAGAATGCCCGCGGGGAGTGCCTTTTCGGCCAGCTCGCCGAGACTGTCGACGCCGATGACCCCGAGCATGGTCGCCACGGCGTCGGGATCGGGCCCGATGTGCCGATCGGCGAACCGGGGCAGGTGGTGTTCGTTGCTGGGGTGGGGCTGAGCACCGGACAAGGGAGGACCTCTCAGAGCGTGGAACCGCTTGCGGTCCTCTCCCTCTGTCGTCGACCCGTCGCGGGTGCCTGAGAGATTCGGCATACCGAATCGAGCCGGTGGTGCCTTTCCCCATGGGCGGGCTTCATTCGATCTCGAGACCCGATCTCGAACTCGCCACTTTCCAGAGGCATCGTGGCTCCGCGCGGTCCGGGTGCCTGAGAGGTTGACGGAGAGGTGTTGCTCCTTCGGCGTCCGTGGCTGGCGGCCACGAAACTCTCCCGCGCGGGGGCGATGCGTTGCCGAGTCTACCCGCAACGCCTCAGGGGAGCTGGGTCAGCCGATCTTGCGGTCGCGGTGCTTGCGACGCGACGCGAGCTCGTCCTCCGGGCTGGGGATGGACTCGCCACCGTCGGCGCGCTCACCCGGGAAGTCCGCGATGGCGCCGGTCAGTTCGCGCATGGCGCCCGAGACGGCGATGCCGAATACGCCCTGGCCGCCCTGGAGCAGGTCGACGACCTCTTCGGCCGACGTGCACTCGTACACGGTGGTGCCGTCCGAGAACAGCGTGATGTTGGCGAGGTCCTTGACTCCGCGCTGGCGCAGATGGTCGACCGCGACCCGGATGTTGTGCAGCGAGATGCCGGTGTCCAGAAGTCTTTTGACGATCTTGAGGACCAGGATGTCCTTGAACGAGTACAGCCGTTGGCTGCCCGAACCGGCCGCCCCGCGGATCGACGGGACCACCAGCGACGTCCTGGCCCAGTAGTCCAGCTGGCGGTAGGTGATGCCGGCGATCTGGCAGGCGCTCGGTCCGCGGTAGCCGACCAGTTCGTCGGGCACCGAGTCGTCCGGGAACAGACCGGCTTGGACGGGTTCGCTAGGGGCGGCCGAGACTGCCGGCTCCGGTGTGCTGCTGGACTTCAGATCCAACTGCTCCTGACGTGGCGTGTCGCCCACTGCCCATCCTCTCGCCGATCGAACCGGATCCGTGCCTGGAAGCCCTCATCGACGACTCAACACGTTTGCTCCGAGCTCTCGAGTATGTCGAGCATACGCTTCCTGCTCGGCACTCACTGCCTCTCGTAGGATCAAAGTATGGCTGCCCGGGGCGGGTATCGACGAAACCGACTCCGCGTGTCGAGAGCGTGAGACGCATCCGTGACTATCGGGCGTCAGGTGGCCTTGAAGTCGTCGGGCGAGACACTGTCGAGGAACTCCTTGAACTTCTCGACCTCGTCCTCCCGAACCGCGCCGGTGGTCTCCTCGTCGGACTCGTCGGGGATCAGCAGCCCCGCCTCGGCCAGCACGGCTTCTTCGACGTAGATTGGGACGCCGACCCGCATGGCGATGGCGACCGAATCCGACGGCCGCGCCGACACCTTGATGTCGCGATCGAAGATCAGGTCGGCGTAGAACGTGCCCTCCTGCAGGTCGACGATCCGAACCTCCTTGAGTGAATGCCCAAGGGCGGTAATCAGATCCCGGATCAGGTCGTGCGTGAGCGGCCGGGCCGGCTCCACACCCTGCTGCTCGAGAGCGATCGCCTGCGCTTCGGTCTGTCCGATCCAGATCGGAAGGTAGCGGTCGCCGTTGGACTCTCGCAGCAACAAAACCGGCTGGTTCTGAGGTTGTTCCACGCGAATGCCGATCACTCGAACCTCGCCCATCTGTGTCTGCCCTCCGCGCCGCAAGCCGTCGTAGGAAAGTCTAATCCTCAGCGATCCAGAACGTCGCGCACGGCGGATTTGATCAGCGACGTGTGCAACGTGATGGCCAGTGCGGCGACTTCGCGCGCCAGGTCGTCGGCGCGATCGCGGGCACCGGCCTTCACCACCGGACCCGCGATCTGAGCGATCAAATCGGACTGCCGGTCCGCGGCGGACCGGAAGGCCCGCAGGTGCCGCGGCTCGACGCCGTAGTCGGCCAACGCCTTCGCGCACTGCGCGATGACGACGGCGTGCTCGTCGAAGAAGCCGCCGGGACCGGAGGTGATCACGCCCGCCTTGATCAGGGCTCCGAGCAGCTCCTCGTCGACGCCCGACCGCGCGAGCAGGTCCTCGCGACTCAACCTGACCTGGGCCGGCGCCACCGCAGCGGTGTCGTGCACGTCCCCGTCGCTTGCCGCCTGCACCAAACGCGGTACGCCGTAGGCGGATCCGGCCTCCGGCAGGGCCCCGTCCGGTTGGGCGTCGAGCTGGGCCTTGATGACCTTGAGCGGGAGGTAGTGATCACGCTGGGCAGTCAGGATGAACCGGAGCCGTGCACAGTCGTAGGCGGTGAACCGCCGGTACCCAGACCCGGAGCGCTGTGGCGTGACCAGCCCCTCCGCTTCCAGGAAGCGGATCTTGGAGATCGTCACGTCGGGGAAGTCGGGTCGCAGCGAGTCCAGGACCGCTCCGATTGACATCCCGGCGAGAGCCGGAGTGTCGGGCTGGCTCATGTGCTCGTCTTCGATCGCTCGTCGGCCGGGAGGCTCATCGCTGCGCCAACGGTCATGGCGCCACTAGCCGGCCGCGCCGCCGTCGTCGCCCCGGGGGCCGGTGAGGAAGACCAGCCGGAACTTGCCGATCTGGACCTCGTCGCCGTTGGCCAGCACCGCGGAGTCCACGGGCTCGCGGTTGACGTACGTGCCGTTGAGGCTGCCGACGTCGACGACCTGGAACTCGGCGCCCTCGAGGCGAAACTCGGCGTGCCGCCGGCTGACGGTCACGTCGTCGAGGAAGATGTCACTGTCGGGGTGCCGACCGGCCGACGTCCGCGCCTGGTCGAGAAGGAACCGGGAGCCGGCGTTCGGACCGCGCTTGACGACCAGGAGTGCCGAACCGGCCGGGAGTCCCTCGACCCCCGACACGGCGCTGTCGCCGCTGGCCGCGGGCGGTGCATCCAATTCGTTGAGGAAGTCCGACCGGAAGACCGAGGTGGTCTCGACGGTCACTTCTTCGTTCTGGTCGGCTCCCGAACTGGTGTCGTTGTCCGTCACCCGGTGCTCCTTACTGGCTGCTGTGGCGATGGTTGACCTACGCGCTGGCTCCCCGCTCGAGACATCCAAGAGGGACGCCGGCCGTCGTGCGTCTGGTGACGACCGTACCGCGGACCGAAGGTCATCGTGTCAAGCACCATCGGATCGCTGCCGGAATTCTCATTCGTCGAGGGTTGCGCCGTAGGCGTCGGCGTCGAGCAGACCGTCGAGCGCCTCGGACAGCTCGGCGGCGTCGATCTGCAGGTCGATGAGCCATCCGGCGCCGTACGGGTCGGAGTTGACGAGCTCGGGGGCGTCGGCCACTTCGCCGTTGACGGCAACGACTTTCGCGGTGATCGGCGCAAAGAGATCCGAGTTCGACTTCGTGGACTCGACGGTGCCGAACTCGCTGCCCGCGGTGACGTCGGCGTCAACGTCGGGCAGTTCGACGAACACGACGTCACCGAGAGCGGCCTGCGCGTAGTCGGTGATCCCGACGCGAACGGTGTCATCCCCGGTCCGACGCACCCATTCGTGGTCCTCGGTGTAATAGAGGTCGGATGGAATCTCGCTCACTGGGCTCCTTCTCCTTGGGCTCGGCGGTTCTCCGGGCCGGATGCACATCTGGGTTGCGATGCAGACATGGGTGGGTCCTGTCGGCTCATTTGACTGGCTGAGCGTATTGGCGCGGTTTCGGTTGCCGCAAGGCGGTTACGTCGACCACGTCGGCTTGGCGCACCGACATTGTGCCGCCGACCCGTCCAACGCTGTCGACGGCCCCACCCGGGATGTTCATGGCCGCCGCCAGCGTTGCTGGATCGCCAATCGCGAGAATCGAATACGGGGGCGCCAGGGTGGCACCGTCGACGACGAGGGCACCGGGCGATCCGACCACCCACGTGTCGACGCCCACCCGCACCGAAACACCGCCGCCACCGCCGATCTGCATCGCCTCCGCACCTGCGGCTCGCAACTCGTTGATCACGTCGAGCATGGTCTCCGGTGACACGCCCGGCGCGACGTCGTCGATGGTGATGGTCGTTCCCGGACCCGTTGCCGCCACTGTTCCGATCAGGATGGACAGGGCCGCCAGTCGGGCCTTCGCATTCTCGATGGCCGCCTGGTCGTTGGTGCCCGACGACTGCAGCGAGTCCAGGGTCCGTTGCAGGTCGGCCACCTCGCTGTTGAGCGCGGCCTCCCGCTGCTGCAGCGAGTCGAGCAGGACCAGCAAGTCCGCCGGCCGGGCCGAATCGAGCGAATTGCCGGATTCGGTCTGTCGGGCCTGGGTCACGATCGCCACCCCGAGCAGGGCGCACAGCACGACCGCGAGGGCGCCGAAGGCCAGCTGGCTGCGACCGCGGCTCGGCGTGGGACGCGGCGCGTCGTCCGGCATCTCGTGTCTGCCGTGTTCGGGCACCGGCGGCGAGGGGTTTTCGGTCATGGATCAGGCGCCGAACAGTCTGCGCCGCAGTGCGGCGGCGTTGCCGAAGATCCTGATGCCCAGCACGACGATGATCGCCGTCGACAACTGGGTGCCCACGCCGAGTTGATCGCCGACGAACACGATCAGCGCGGCGACGAGCACGTTGAACACGAACGACACCACGAACACCTTGGCGTCGAAGATGCGTTCGAGGTAGGCGCGCAAGCCACCGAATACCGCATCGAGCGCGGCGACGACCGCGATGGGGAGATACGGCTGGATGGCTTCCGGCACGCTGGGGTGGAAGATCAGGCCGAGGACGATGCCGACGGCGAGGGCAGCTATTCCGACCATGTGGCTCCGTTCACTCGCCTCACGACCCAATCGGCTTGGCGAAGTTGACATCTCGTACCGGGCCCGCGGGTAGTGACAGGTCATCGGCCTCGCCGACGGTGACGGCCACCCCGTAGGACGCCTCGAGGATCCGCAGCCGTGCCAGCGCCGGACTCTGGTCGAAGACGTCGTGCATTCCGTGCGGCGGACCCACGGCCAGCACGACGTACGGATTGCTGATGGGCTGATTGTCGACCAGCAGACCGCCGCCCGCCTGGCGGACGGTTGCGGTCGGTCCGATACGGACGCCGCCGACCGCGACCGCCTCGGCACCGCTGACCCACAGGGCGTTGACGACCAACTGCAGATCGCGGTCGAGGATCACCTGCGGGCTGCCGGCCACGCGTTGTTTGGACACGTCGCTGAGGTCCCGCGCGGCGCTGGGCTCGGTGACCGTGACGGTCAGCCCCGGTCCGTGGACGGACGTGGTTGCCGCGGCGAACTCGACCACGTCGAGGTCGGCCAGCAGGGTGCGGCCACGCGCATCGCCCTCGAGCCGACTGCGCCGCTCCGCCTCGACCTGGACGGCCAGCGCAGCCCGGCGGGCGGTCGCGTCGCTGGTGGCCCGCTGCCCCTTCTGCACGGCCGCGGCGAGCACCTGTCGGCTCTGCTGGGCGGCCGGCGCGACGGACTGCGCCTGGGCTGCGGCGGCGGCGAATACGGCCGTGACCAGCAGTCCGGCGAGGATCTGCCAGGTCCAGGTCGACGCCGTCGGGCGGGGTTTGCCCGACGTTTGCCGCTCGGCCGCGGCGGCGTATCCGGGATCGAGGTGGTCGGACAGCAGGGACCGCAGCAGCGACGGCACCGGTATCAACGTCGGCGCGCCGGCGGCGTGGGCATTGCGGCCGGCATCCGGGCTGTAGCCGCCGAGGGCCCGCCCGTCGTCAGGCATGGCGCCGTGCCGGATGGCGGGGCAGCTGCCGAAACACCATGGTGACCTGGATGGCGTACAGCACGCCCGACCACAGATACATGGCCATCCCCCAGCCCAGGAAGGCCCACCCGATGGCCAGGATCACCCGGCTCCACAGCGCGTCCCACTGCCCGAGCAGCACCAGCGGGAAGCCCGACATCAGCGCGAACGTCGCTGCCTTGCCGACGTAGGTGACGGTGAGGGCGGTGATTCCGCGGCTGCGCAGGATCGGCAGCGTCGACGCCAGCGCCACGTCGCGGGCGATCAGGACGGCCACGAACCACCACGGCACGATGCGGTCGACGGCCAGGGCCACTGGAATGACGATCATGTAGATGCGGTCCACCGCGGGATCGAGCAGCGCCCCGAGACGTGAGGACTGGTTGTCGTACAGGCGGGCGATCTTGCCGTCGGCCCAGTCGGAGAAGCCGCTGAACATCAGCACGGACACGGCGACCGCATTGGCGTCGATGACCAGTAGATAGATGAAGACGGGAACGAGAATTAGTCGCAACACGCTCAGGGCATTCGGGATGGTGAGCACCCGGTCGGCAGCTACTTCCCCGGTCGCTTCGCTCCTGCCCTCCGGAACCACTTCCCCGGTCGCTTCGCTCCTGCCCTCCGGAACCACTTCCCCGGTCGCTTCGCTCTCCCCCGGAGGCTCCATGGGTTGAACCTAGCGGAACACCCCGGGCAGGCTCAGTGCAGACATGGAGTCTTCGGCCAACGGATTGTCGTGAATCATGTAGGTCCACGTCGAGGTGGGCCGGGCCAGCTTGGAAAGATCCAGGCCCTGCTCGTCCTCGGCGACGTTGGCGGTCTCGAAGGTCTGTTGGGCGGCCTCGATCGCGTCGGCGGCCAGGGAGGCGAACGCGTCGACGGCCAGCCGGTGGAATTCGTCGAGCGGGTTCTGCCTGCCCAATGCGCGCAGGTGGATGCTCTCGCGGATGTCGGACAGGTAAGCCTGGTGGTCGGCCCAGCCGCGGTCGAGGTGATAGAGCATGATCTTGCGGCTGATCGTCTCGAGCCGCTCCTCATCGAGCTTCGCCAGCAGTTCCTCGTAGCGCTCTGGCGACCGCTCGGCCAGTTCATCGCGGGCAGTTGCGGTGCGCAGCAACGTATTTCGCCGCTCCACCAGGATCGCCCGCTGTTGCGCGACGAGCTGGTTGTAGCGCCAGGTGTTGGCGTGCACGTCGAGCAGCCTGCCCTCGGCGATGCGCTGAGCGTGTTCGAGGAGCTGGCCGGCCTTGGCATCGATGATGCGCCCGTCGCCGGTCTCCACGTCGGTGGTCATCGGGAGTTTCTCCGGGTCCAGGTGCGAGACGACGACGTCGTCCTCCCAGCTGGAGAAGAACAGCGACGAGCCGGGATCGCCCTGCCGGCCGGCGCGCCCGCGCAATTGGTTGTCGAGCCGCTCGGTGTGGTGGCGGCCGGTACCGATGACGTGTAGACCGCCGAGCTCGGCGACTTCGTCATGACCGGTTTCGTCGGAGCCGCCGAGGCGGATGTCGGTGCCGCGGCCGGCGATCTGGGTCGACACGGTGACCGAATTCAGCTGACCCGCTTCGGCGATGACGCGGGCTTCCTCCTCGTCGTTCTTGGCGTTGAGCACCACGGCCGGAACGCCGGCCTTGACGAGCCGTTCGTGGAGTTCCTCGGACTCGGCGACGTCGCGGGTGCCGACTAGCACCGGCTGCCCGGTGGCGTGGATCGTCTTGATGTGGTCGATGACGGCGTCGATCTTGGAGGCGGCGGTGATGTAGACGCGGTCGGCGTCGTCCTCGCGGATGTTCGGGGTGTTCGGCGGGATCGGCGAGACGCCGAGCTTGTAGAACTGCCGAAGCTGCTCACCGGCGGCGAGCGCGGTGCCGGTCATCCCGCACACCGTCGGGTACCGGTTGATCAGTGCCTGCACGGTGATGGTGTCGAGCACTTCCCCGGTCTCGGTCGTCTCGATGCCCTCCTTGGCCTCGACGGCAGCCTGCAGCCCGTCGGGCCAGCGCTGCAGTTGCGCGATGCGCCCGCGGGAGGCGTTGATGAGCTGCACCCGGCCGTCGCGGACGATGTAGTGCACGTCGCGCTGAAGCAGCACGTGCGCGTGCAGGGCGACGTTGATCTCGGTCAGCGTGGTGCTGACGTTCTCCTCGGAGTAGATGTCGACGCCACCGAGCGCCTTCTCGAGCTTGCGCGCACCGACCTCGGTGAGGTGCACGTTGCGGCGGTCGGCGTCGGCTTCATAGTCCTTGCCGGAGACTAGTTCCCCCACCATTCGGATGATCTCGAGCCGCGGCGTCTCGCGGTGCGTGGTGCCCGCGAGGACCAGCGGGACCAGGGCCTCGTCGACGAGCACCGAGTCGGCCTCGTCGATGAGGGCCACGTCGGGGTCGGGTGAAACCAGGTCCTCGACGTCGGTCACCAGTTGGTCGCGCAGAACGTCGAAGCCGATCTCGTTGACCGACGCGTAGGTCACGTCGCAGGCGTAGGCGGTGCGGCGCTCCTCGGCAGTGGATTCGGCGGTAATCCAGCCGACCGTCAGGCCCATGGCCTCCAGTAACGGCCCCATCCACTCGGCGTCACGTCGGGCGAGGTAGTCGTTGACGGAGATGACGTGGACACTGCGCCCGGCGATCGCGTAGCCGGCCGCGGCGATCGCGCCCGCCAGGGTCTTGCCCTCACCGGTGGCCATCTCGACGACGTCGCCGGCCAGCATGCGCAGCGCGCCCAGCAACTGAACGTCGAAGGGCCGCAACGTCGTTGCGCGCTCGGAGGCCTCCCTGGCGATGGCGAGGAACTGCGGGATGTCGGCCGACTCGGCGAGCTCGGAGAGGTCGAGCAGCTTGGCGGCCTTGCGCAGTTGCTCGTCGTCGAGGCCGGCTGCCTTGTCGTCGTACTCCGCCGAGGCGCGCACCCGGTCCATCGACTGGGCCTGGTCCTTGTCGGTGCTGGCGCCGAGCAGCTTCCAGAATCGGTTGCTCAACCGACCGGACGAGCGGTCTTTGTTCTTGGACGCGATCTTTGGCACCCAACCACGGTACGCGGCCTCCCCGCCTCCTCCCGCGACCGTGCGTGTTCACCGTCGACGACTGCGGTAACTTCCGCGCAGCGGAGTCGCCGCACGCCCGCAGAGGAGTCGGATGGAGTCGGACACGTTCAGGCCTCCGTCGACTGGAGCAATGAGCTCCTTGCGTCGACCCGGTGGGTGTTGGAGACCTTCGCCGTCACCGCCAGCTGCCTCGCCGTCGTGCTCGTCCTCGTGGGCCGACTGACCGAATGGGGCCTTCTATCGCGGGCAGCTGACCAATACGCCGATCGACGATCCCGATCAGCGCATTCAGCAGGACATCGACATCGTCACCACCGGCACGGGCGAACCGAACACGCCCTCGCACGGGTCCAGCACCACCCTGTTGTTCGGCGCCGTCGAAGCCGCGCTGAGCGAGCGTGGTGATCACCGGGCGGTTCCTGGCCGGAAAGACCACGCCGCTGGAGAGTCTCGCCGGGTTGTGGCCCCACGCATCGGGCCGGGCGCAGTACCCCGTCGACGGGCGCGAGGTCATGTTCGTCTCGCAGCTGCCCTACATCCCGCTCGGCGACCTGCGCGCCGTCACCGCCTACCCGTGTCCTGAGGGCGACGTCGACGCCGCCGTGATTCAGCGCGCGCTGCTGAAGGTGGCGTTGCCGCAACACCGGTGGTGTTCCTCGACGAAGCGACCTCGGCGCTGGACGAGGGCCTCGAATTCCTGGTCTATCGGCTGCTTCGCGAGGAACTTCCGGACTCCACCATCGTCAGCGTCAGCCATCGGGAGACCGTCGAGCAGCACCACGACCGGCAGCTCGAACTGCTCGGCGCCGGGCGGTGGCGGCTCGAATCCGTGCCGACCGCGAGTTGACCCCTTGCACGGGCTGTCACCAGCTGCCCGGGGTACCTTGCCCGAATGGAAATGTTCACCCCGACGCTGGACTGGAGCGCCGAGTGGCTGACGTCGCTGTGGTGGATCGCCAGGGCATGGGCGATCTCCGCGGTGGTGACGATGGTGATCCTCGTTCTCATCGGCCGGTTCACCAATTGGGGTCGGCAGTTCTGGCGCATCACCGGCGCCTACTTCAGCGGGCGCTCGAGCATCCTCATCTGGGCCTGGCTGGCGGGACTGCTGCTGTCGGTCATCATTGGCGTCCGACTGACGGTGCTCTTCAGCTATCAGAGCAACGACATGCTGACCAGCTTTCAGGTGATTGCCGCGGGAGTCGGCGGCGGAGACGCGACCGTCAAGCAGTCCGGCAGGGACGGTTTTTGGCTGTCGATCTTCGTGTTCAGCGTGATGGCCGTCATCTACGTGGCGCGCATCATGCTCGACCTCTTCCTGATGCAGCGGTTCATGCTGCGGTGGCGGGCTTGGCTGACCGACCGGCTCACCGGTGACTGGCTCGAGGGCAAGGCCTACTACCGCGCCCGGTTCATCGACGACACGATCGACAACCCGGATCAGCGCATCCAGTACGACATCGACATCTTCACCACCGGTGTCGGCCCGACGCCGAACACGCCGAACAACACCTCGGGGTCGACGCTGCTGTTCGGTGCCATCGACGCGGTCGTCACGATGATTTCGTTCACCGCGATTTTGTGGCACCTGTCCGGTCCGTTGACCCTGTTCGGCGTCACGATCCCCCGGGCGATGTTCTGGATCGGCCTCGGCTACGTGTTGTTCGCGTCGGTGATCGCGTTCTGGATCGGCAAGCCGATCATCTGGTTCGCGTTCGACAACGAGAAGTACAACGCCGCCTTCCGGTACGCGCTGGTTCGCCTGCGCGAGGCGTCGGAGGCGGTCGCCTTCTATCGCGGTGAGATCGCCGAGCGCACCGGCCTACGGCGGCGCTTCGCCTCGGTCGTCGCGAACTACAAGCGCTACATCAACCGGATGATCGGGTTCTACGGCTGGAACCTCTCGCTCAGCCAGATCATCGTGCCGCTGCCCTACGTCCTGCAGTTCCCGCGGTTCTTCGCGGGGGAGATCAAGCTCGGCGACATGACGCAGACCGCGTCGGCGTTCGGCAGCATCCAGGACGGACTGTCGTTCTTCCGCAACGCCTATGACCAGTTCGCCGGCTACCGGGCGGCGATAATCCGTCTGCACGGGCTCGTCATCGCCAATGAGGAGGGCCGGGCGTTGCCGTCGGTGACGACGGCCGCCTGCGTGGACGGCACCGTCCAACTCTCCGACGTCGAGGTCCGCACGCCCGAGGGCCGGCAGCTGGTGAACCCGCTCGACATGCACCTCGAGGTCGGCGACCGGCTGGTGATCACCGGCAAGTCGGGCAGCGGCAAGACCACGCTGCTCCGCAGCCTCGCGGAGCTGTGGCCGTTCACCTCCGGGACCTTGACCAGGCCGTGCGGACCCAACGAGACGATGTTCCTCTCGCAGATGCCCTACGTCCCGCTCGGTGATCTGCGGGCAGTCGTCTCCTACCCGTGCGAGGAGGGCCAGCTTCAGGACTCCGAGCTGCACGACGTCCTGCGTCGGGTCGCGCTGCCGCACCTCAACGACCGGCTCGACGAAGTCCAGGACTGGGCCAAGGTGCTCTCCCCCGGTGAGCAGCAGCGGATCGCGTTCGGGCGCATCCTGCTGACCAAGCCGAAGGCCGTCTTCCTCGACGAGTCCACCTCGGCCCTCGACGAGGGTCTGGAGATGACGTTGTACCAGCTGGTGCGCGCCGAGCTTCCGGACACCATCCTGGTCAGCGTGAGCCACCGCAAGTCCGTCGAGCAGCACCACACCAAGGAGCTGCACCTGCTGGGCGGCGGCGAATGGCAGCTGGGCAACCTCGACGACGAGAAGGAACCGGTGCCGGTCTAGACCACGCCGCTCAGAGGGAAGCCGCGTGCGCGCCGGCGCGGCGGCCGAAGAACGAGCCCTCGCCCAGCTGAGTGCCGCTGCAGTAGCCCTTGCCGTCCTGGGCGATGTTCGACGCGCACGCACCTGCGGCGTACAGACCGGTGATGACGCTGCCGTCCTCGCGGAGCACTTCGCCGTCGAGCGACGTGGCGAGGCCGCCGACGGTGAAACCGGCGTACATCGCCTTGCCCAACGATAAGTCGAAGGCACCCCACGGCGACTTGTCCTGCGGCGCTAGGAATTCCGGTTGCTTGTGGAAGTCGGGATCCTCTCCCTTGGCGGCGAACTCGTTGTACCGGTTCAGGGTCGCCACCAGATTGCCCTCCGGAATTCCGAGCGCTGCCTCCATCTCCTCGACGGTCTCCCACCCGTCGATGAGTGGAATCAGCGGGACCTCCGGCCGCTCGAGGTGGTCTTCGTCGACGATCAGGAAGGCTGCGCTGTCGGGTTGGTCCATCACGAACGCCGACGTCCGCGAGTGATAGGAGTCCTCGGTCACGAATCGTCGACCGTCCTTGTTGACGATGATTCCGGTCAGCAGGATCTCCGGCGGGTAGGGCGGCGCGGTGACGAAGATCTGGTCCATGTGCTTCGTCGCGCCACCGGCCGACTCGCCGAGCCGGATGCCGAGGCCGTCGTCGTAGGTGTTGCCGAGGACGAACGGCTTCTCGGCGAGCTTCGGGGTGAACGTCGCCACCATCTCCGGGTTCATCACGAAACCGCCCGCCGCAATGACCACCCCCTTGGCGCGGATGGCGCCGGTGTCCTCGAAGTGCTTCCACGACACTCCGACGACTCGGCCGCCGTCGAGGACCAATGCGGTGGCTCCCGTCTCGTACCGGACGTCGACCCCGAGTTCGGCGGCGCGCTTGACCAGCAGTTCGATCACCATCGCCGCTCCGCCGAGCTCACCGGGCATCGGCACGGAGTGGCCCCGCGGCGCGGGCTTGGCCTGCTCGAAGAACGGCCAGACCTTCTCGTTGCCGGTGTAGGACAGACCCTCGGTCCCGGGTGGGACGACGACCTTGCCGGGGTAATAGCTGCGTTCGAATTCGAACCCGAGGTCCTCCAACCACTCGAAGTGTTCGACGCTGCCGTCGGCGTAAGCGCGGATCTTGTCGTGCTCTGGTTCGCGCGACGTGGCGACGAGGTAGTCGTACATCGCGTCGGGGGTGTCGTCGTGACCGGTGGCCTTCTGGACGGCGGTGCCGCCGCCGAGATAGAAGTGTCCGCCGGCCATCGACGTCGTGCCGCCTGCCGCGGCGGCGCGCTCCAGGATCAGGACGCGGGCTCCGGCCGCGGCGGCGCTCACGGCGGCGCAGCCACCGGCGATGCCGAATCCGACGACGACCACGTCGACGTCCTCGGACCACTCCGCGACGTCCGCGGCGGCGACGGTCTCGGGAATCTGACTGCTCACGCTTGCTCCTGTTTCACGTAGTCGAAGAACGCCTTGGCCTCGGCCGAGAAGTGCGCGATCTCGAGGTAGGGCACGCCGGCGGACGGGGCCGCGACATAGGCAAAACGCATCCCGCCGGGCATGAGGCCCTGCGACACCACCGGCGCGCCGTCCCGTTCGGCATCGCGCAGCATGGCCGAGAACGTCGCTTCGTCCGCCGCCTCGACGCAGACGTGATGCAGGCCGGGGCCGGCCGTCTCCAGGAAGTCGGTGTAGACGCTCTCACCGCTCACCGGTGCAATGACCTCGAGCTGGGTGTCTCCGGCGTAGGACAGTGAGACGTCGGCCGTGAAGTCGGCGGGCCGCCCGCGGTGAGTGCAGGCGTCGGGGCCGAAGTGCACGGCCGACATGCGGATCCACTTCTTGGCGCCCAGCACGCTGCTCAGCATGGTCTCGGTGGCGCCGAGGTCGCGCGTCACCCAGGCGATCTGGACAGGTGTCTGGTCATGCATCGCATCGAGGATATCTCCGGCGGCCTGCTGTGGCTAGAACGTGTTCTAGTTCGATGCGGCGATGGCGACGACCAGGCGAATCTGGCCGTCGAAGACCTCGGCCGGGTCCGTGAGGGTGTCGGCGCCGTACTGGCCGAAGACCTCGAGGCTGACGGCTCCGACGAGCGCCGCCCAGAGCAGGAAGCACTTCAGCACCGTCGCGTCGCTGCCGGTGAAGCCGAACTCCTTCCGCACGCCGGCGAAGTCCGCCGACGTTGCCGCGGACAGCGTAGGGCCTGGTCCAGTCCCCATATCCGGCACGTCGCCGGCAGCGACACCCTCGGCGACCACCATCAACAGGGCACCGATCACGCGCGTGCCGGGGCCGACCGTGAACTCGGGGGCGTGATATCCGGGCACGGGGCTGCCGTACATCAACGCCCAGCGCGCGGGCTGGTCCAAGGCCCACCTCCGGACCGTCCGTGCCATCGCCAGCAGCCGGTCGTCCCATGGCGCGTCGACGTCGCGGCGGGCCTGGTCGACAGCGTCCGCCAGCTCGGTGTAGGCATCGACGATCAGAAGGGTGAGCAGATCGTCTCGACTAGCGACGTAGCGGTAGACCGCCGAGGACACCAGGCCCAGCTCGCGGGCGATCGCGCGCAGCGACAATCCGGCGGCTCCGTCGGTGCCGAGATGTCGCCGACCCACTTCGACGATCTGACGCTCGATCCGGTCGCGGCTTTCCTGGCGCTTGCCCATGTCGCCAAGTGTGGCAGATTCGAGAGCAATGCTCTTGCTTTTCGCACGAGGGCATGGCAGGCTCGTGAAACGAGAGCAACGCTCTCTTTGGTCTACTACGAGGAGAACCCATGACGACCCGATACGACGAACCGAACAAGACCGCGCGTGCCGCCAACGAGGTGTTTCGCCGGCTCGCCGAGGTAGGGATCAGCGTGGCGGGCACGCGGGCACTGCGGGTCCGCGGTCGCAAGAGTGGCGAGGTGCGCGGCGTCGTCATCAACCTGATGACCGTCGACGGTCGCGACTTCGTAGTCTCGCCGCGCGGCAACACCCAGTGGGTGCGCAACGCCAGGGCGGCCGGCGAGGTGGAATTGGGGCCGCGCTGGCGCAGCCGCCGGCTCAAGGTCAGCGAAGTCCCCGACGACGCGAAGTCCGACCTGCTGAAGCGCTACCTCGACCGCTGGTACTGGGAAGTGAAGGGACACGTCGGCGGCCTGACCCCGGACTCGACCGACGAGCAGATCCGCGCCGCTGCGCCATCCATCCCCATCATCGAGTTGGTCTAGGCCCGCTGGTCACGCGCCGTCGCGCAGCATCTGCGCGATCGTGGCGGCCGTGGCGGCGCTGAGCTGACCAGAGATCTGAATCGACTGCCCGTCGATCGGCTGGTTGATGGCGGGAGCGGCCAGCACCACGCCGTTGCGTACGAACGCCAGCTGCCTGCCGACGTTCGCCGCGGTGTATTGGGCGAACGCCGCGCTGGAGGTCTGATCCATCGACAGCTGCACGGTGTGGAAGTCACTGGTCGGCAACTTCGTCTCCGTGGCTCCAGTCAGGTTGAGTCCCAAGGCGACTGGGCCCAGCTTGTAGACCGCCGCCTTCTCGACGTCACACACGACGATCGGCGCCTCCGGGGGCGTCGGCGGCGGAATGGGCGGGCATTCGCCCGGGTTGGCCACCAACGGCACCTCCACCACCGGTCGCACGGCAAGCGGAATGCCGATCACCTCGGGAGTTCTGGTCGTCGGCATCGCGGTGGTGCGCTGAGCGAGCGGCGGCTGATCCTTGGACATGAACGCCATCGCCGCCCCGACGGCGATGGTGCTGACCATCGCCAGGATGCCGACCGACGCGAGCACCGCGATCATGACGCGGCGAGCCGTCCATGGCTGCCCGGACGAGAACCAGGAGAACCACGAGTAGAGCCGGTACCGCATCAGCGGTTACGCCGGCGGGGGCGTGATGGGTGCCGCGGCGGGACTGAAGACGTCGCCGCGGATCTGCTGATCGACCGTCGGCCACGAGACGGCCGCCGGATACTGGCCCCAGGTGCTGTTGAACATCCCGATGATGACGGCGCGGCCGTCGCCGGTGAGCACGTACACGGGGCCACCCGAATCCCCCTTCTGACTGACGACGCCGTTGCCCATCGTGAACCAGCCGTTGTTGACGGAAACCACGGTGCCACAGCTCTCGCCGGTCGCCACGCCGAAGTGACACACCGGCTGCCCCGGCTGCGGGACCACCGACGGGTCGACCGACAGCGTCCGACCGTCCGGCAGGACGTCGTCGACCTGAACGTCCGGGGCCAGCGTGATGGCCTCCCAGTCCGAGATCATGTGGTCAGTGGTGATGGTGGCGCCGTTGGGCGTGTCGTCGCGGAAGGTCGCCTGATGGCCGACCACGTTGCCGTCCTTGTCGCCGACGAGTCCGCTGCTGCGACAGTGCCCCGCGGTGTAGGCGGTCCTGGTCTGCACGTCGACGAATCCGAGCGTGCACCGGTTGGTGTCCTGCCTGATCTCCATGCCGGGGTGGACGCCCGCACCGGCAACGGCGCCCGCCGGCGTCGCGACGGCCAGAGGCAACCCACCCAGCGTGGCAATCGTCGCGGTTGCCAGCACGACCTCGCGCAAACACGTTCGGCGCAACGTCGTCTCCGATCGCTCAAACTCAGTGAACAGTCAGCGTACCCAGGGCCCACGAGGCCCGCATCAAAAGACGCAGGCGGCTCACCTGCACCATCGTCGGATGGGGCGGCCGCCGTTACATCGCCGATGCGCCTACGAGTCGAAGCCGAGACCCAGCGCGTCGAGCGTCCGCAGCAGGACGTTGCGGTGACCGGCCGCGTGATCGGCCCGATCCAGCGACCACCTGGTGGCCTGGATCCCCATGCTGGCCAGCGGCTCGGGCGGAAACGGGAGCGGCTTGTCCCGCACCATCGCCAACTCCGTGCGCGGGGTCGGTACGCCGCCGAGCAGGTCGAGACAGACGTCAGCGGCGAATCTGGCGGCGCCGACGCCCAATCCGGTGAAGCCGTTGACGTACGCGACGCGACCGTCGCGGGCAAGGCCCCAGTGCGCGCAGAAGCGGGTGTTGGTGTCGATCGCGCCGGCCCACCGATGGCTGAAGCGGACGTCCTCCAGCTGCGGAAAGGTGATGAAGAAGTGGGCGGCGAGCCTGCGGTAGCTCTCGGCTCGGTCCTCGTAACTCGCATCGACCCGTCGGCCGAAGTGGTAGACGGCGTCATAGCCGCCGAACAGGATGCGGTTGTCCTCGGACATCCGGTAGTAGTGGAACTGGTTGGCGGAATCGCCGATTCCCTGCCGGTGCTGCCATCCGATGCTGGCCACCTGGTCGTCGGTCAGCGGCTCGGTGCCCAGCACGTAGTCGTACACCGGCACGGTGTGAAAGCGGTTGCGCCGCAGCAGATGTGGGAAAACGTTGGTCGCCAGCACGACCTGCTTGGCGGTGATGACCGCAGCGCCGGTGTCGACCTGGATCGAGGCGGTGCCCGAGTTCAGTGACGTCGCGTTGGTGTGCTCGTAGATCGTGACACCCGCCTCGCCGCACGCCCGAGCCAGTTCGAGCGCCAACTTGCCGGGGTGCACGATCGCGCAGGTGTCGGCCTGGTGCAAGCCGGCGAGGTACGTCGGCGAGTGCACTTCGGCGCGCACGGCCGCCTCGTCGAGGAACTTGCCGTCACCCTCGGCCGCCGACTCGCGCAGCCAGTCCACCTGATGGGGCTCCGTCGCCACCGCGAGCATTCCGGTGCGCTGCCACTCGACGTCGAGTCCGAGTCGTCGGATCTCGGCTTCCATGCCGTCCAGATTCTCCAACCCCATGGCATCGAGTCGTTCGATGTCGTTGGGCCAGCGCGTCTTTCCGTTCTCTCGGCCATGGGTCAGGCTGGCCTCGACGAAGCCACCGTTGCGACCCGACGCCGCCCAACCGATGCGATGGGCGTCGATCAGCACGATGCGTTGGTCGGGGTCGCGGTGAGCGGCATGCAGTGCGGTCCACAGCCCCGCATAGCCGCCGCCGACCACGAGCAGGTCGCACGCCTCCGGCCGGGCCAGCTTGGGATGGTCGGGCCGGTCGAGGTCGAGCCACATCGAGCCGAACGTGTTGTTGGCGAGGGACCGCTCGATCAGCGCGGGATCGACGTGTCGATCGAAGACGGTGTCCACGCCAGGAACCCTACCGACGATGGTCAGGGCCGCGACGACGCCGGTGCGGGGCCGGCCGTCGGGGTCGAGATTCGCGGCGCCCAACCCGGTGGGCCGAACGCGTAGCCCCATCGATCGCGCATCCGGTCGGCGTGCCTGACGTCGCGCGCGATCGCGACGTACTCGTGGGTCTGCAGCTTCCAGACGTTGTACGTCGACACCTGCTTGGTCAGGCCGTAATGCGGCCGGAACAACTCCTCCTGGTAGGTGCCGAAGAGCCGGTCCCACACGATGAGGATGCCCGCGTAGTTCTTGTCCAAGTACTCGGGGTCCATGCCGTGGTGCACGCGGTGGTGCGACGGCGTGTTGAAGACGTACTCGATGGGCCGCCACATCCGGTCGATGCGTTCGGTGTGCACCCAGAACTGATAGATGAGGTTGACCGAGAAGCTGGCAAACACGATCCACGGTGGAATCCCGAATAGCGGCAACGGAATCCACGCGAGGATCTCGCCGCTGTTGTTCCACTTCTGCCGAAGGGCGGTGGCGAAATTGAAGTACTGACTGGAGTGGTGCGCCTGATGGGTAGCCCAGACGAGGCGGACGCGGTGCGCCATGCGGTGGTAGGCGTAGAAGAGCAGGTCCACCCCGACGAGCGCGATGGCCCAGGTGTACCAGGCGGTCGACGGTAGGTGCCACGGCGCCACGTAGGCGTAGATGGCGGCGTAGCCGAGCAACGCGAGGAGCTTCCAGGCGCCCGTGGTGGCGATCGACACCAGGCCCATCGAGATGCTGGCCCACGCGTCGCGGCGCAGGTACGCGCCCGATGGCGCACGCTCGTCGGTATACATCTCGAGCTTGCGCGCCGCCGTCCACTCGACGATGAGCAGCACCAGGAAGAACGGGACCGCGAAGAGCACGGGGTCGCGCATCTGCGGCGGCAGCGCGCTCAGCACGTCCCGGACACCGTCGAGCCAGTTCACGTCCCACCCTCCTCGGAACGCGATCCTAGGCGCTCATCGATCAGCGGAAACTGAGGACGTCGTTCCCCCACGCTGCGCGCAACGGCCGGTCGGGATCCTCGACCACCGTGTCGGCCTTGTCGAGCAACAGGGTGGCGCGGTCGTCGTCACGGTAGCGCCGCCACCGCGGCTCCCCGGCTGGGCCGGTCGGCTCTCCGGTCGCCGCGAAGTTCAGCCAGCGGGTGCGGATGCGTTGCGAAAGCGCGGTGCCCGCCTTGAGGCCGCCCAGCTTGAACGTCGGATCCTTGGGTCCGGCAACGAGATTGCCCCACACGTACGGCAACTCGGTGGCGTGCGCGGCGCCCAGTCGCAGCAGCCGCAGCATCGGCGTCGCCCAGTCGAAACGGTAGGTGTAGACCGGCGCGACGGTGCCATGCCCCTCGGCGAACCAGATCGTCGGCATCCGGAAGCCGATGTCACGGGCCACGCCCAGGCCCGGCGCCTTCCCCCGCCCGGGGTAGGCCGACGTCAGGTCGGCCTCACTGGGCAGCTGCAGGCTGGGCTGCTCCGAGGCAATGCCGTCGAACATCGACTTGATGGCCACCGGCGTGATCGGCATCAGCGGCGACTTCATGAACCGGAACAGCGCCGCCTCGTGCTTGTTGGTGCCGATGATCAGCGGCACCGGATGCGTTTTACCGGCCCGGGCGACGGCGACGGGATAGTCCGGAACGACGTCCCCGTCCACGATCGGCGCGTAGGCCAGCGTGCCAGGGGCCCGCACCGGCACCTCGTCGAACAGCCGCTTCGACGCGGTCAAGAGTGCGCCCATCGGCGCCGCAGGCAGCCGGTCCACGTCGTCGGCCCCGATCCCGAGGGTCTCCAGGAACTGCTGCGCGACCCCTCGCGAGCGACCGGCATCGTAAACCGATGTGGCAGGCGAGCTTTGCGCGATTGCGGCGGAGAAGAGGCCACCCGCGGCCGGGCTGGTCAGCAGCGTCGTGACGATGCCCGCACCCGCGGATTCGCCGAACAGCGTGACGCGTGCGGGGTCGCCCCCGAACGCCGCGACGTTGTCCCGCACCCAGGCCAGGGCGAACAGCACGTCGCGCAGGCCCAGGTTGCTCTCGAAGCGGGTGCGGTCGGTGCTGAACGACGACAGGTCGAGGAATCCGAACGCCCCGAGTCGGTAGTTCACCGTGACGATGACCGCGTCACCGCCGCCCGCCAGCGCCCGCCCGCGGTACAGCGACTGCGCCGACGACCCGAGGACGTAGGCGCCGCCGTGCACCCATACCATCACCGGCTTGCCGTCGCCGGCCTCGGTGTCCGACGACGTCCAGACGTTCAGCGTCAGGCAGTCGTCGCCCTGGGGAGCACCGAGGTCGAGCGGGATTCGTGGATCGGTTGGCTGCGGACAGACCGGGCCGACCCGGGTGGCATCGGCGACGTCCGTCCACGGATCGGGTGGCTGCGGTGCACGCCATCGCAGCTCAGCGACGGGCGGCGCCGCGTACCGAACCCCCCGCCACGACTTGACCGTGCCGTCATCGATGCCGCGGACACGGCCGTAGGCAGTGTCGACGACCGGAGCGTCGACCGACCGACCCGTGCGTGCCTCCGCCGTCATCGGCGATCACCACTGGCGTCCAACCGGTCGGCATCGGAGAAGCCGGGCGCGGCCACCATGGGGGCCGCGCGCCTCTGCCGTGACACGTAGCTGGCGGTGGACGCCATCGCTGCCGCAACTCCCGCCCCACTCGCGGAGTAGGTCATGGACCTGTCGGCCGAGAACCCCATCAGCTCACCGATCGCAACGGCGTCCATGTTGGCGCCGAGGAACACGAAGTGCCACGAGTACTCCCTCTCCTGACGGGTGATGGCGGCGCTGACGGCCTCGTGCGTCCACTCGACGCTCGAGTTCTCGTGGCCATCGGTCATCACGACCACGATCACGTGCCCGGGGCGCTCGTCCTCCGGCCGTGCTGCCAGCTCCTCACCGATGTCGGTGATCAACCGACCGACACCGTCGTACAGGGCCGTAGCGCCCCGTGGCTGCACTTGCAGCCGCGGCACGTCGGCGATCGGACGATTGGCGTAGACCACGTCGTACTCCGTGTCGAACTGTGCCAGCGTGACCGATGCCTCCCCCGGCTCGTTCGCCTGCTCGGCGATGAACGCGTTGAAACCGCCCTCGGTGTCGGACCGGATCGACTCCATCGACCCGGAGCGATCGAGCAGTACGGCAATCAGCGTGCGCTGAGCATTCGTCACGGGATCTCCTTTGAAAAGCCACCGAACAACGTGTTCAAAAGATTACCCGCGGCCACCGACACGCCGTTTCGCCGCGACGTTCGGCCACTGCTAGCAAACCCAGCTCGATAACCATGGCCCTCGACATCACCGCCGCAACGCCGCTCGCCGGTTCGGCGAGTTCACCTCGCGGCTCTACGCGCTCGCGGCGCTGCTAGCCGCAGGCACCGCCCTGGTCGACGAGTGCTGCGCGCAGTCGTAGCCGTCGCGCGAGTTGGCCGCGGAGGCGACGCTGAAGGTGGCGGCCGCCACGGCCCTAGCACAAGAGTTAGCCGTCGAGATCGCCAGCGGCATCTTCGAATTGGCGGGCACGTCGTCCACCGACGGCGCCGTCAACCTGGACCGGCACTGGCGAAACCTGCGGACCCACTCACTCGCACGACCCCGCCCGGTGCGAGTACCTCCACCTCAGCCATCGGTGTCGTCTAGTAGCACGTCGTCTACTAGCAGGTCGTCGTCGAGTGGCCAGCTACGTCGCGCCCGCCCCCGAACGCGTGGCATGACTGGCCACTCGCGGGGTCTAGATTGATCCGGTGCGGAAGTGGGTGCTGCTGGGTGCGGCCATCGTGACGGAGGTCGGGGCGACGCTGGCGATGCGGGCATCACAGGACCACGGCGCCTGGCTGGTGGCGGTGGTCGCCGGGTACGCCTGCGCGTTCACGCTGCTGACCCTGGTGCTGCGCGAAGGCGTGCCGGTCGGCGTGACGTATGGCATCTGGGGTGCGACGGGTACGGCGCTGACCGCAGTGTTGGCGGCGGTGATCTTCGGCGACCCGTTCACGTGGCCGATCGTCGTCGGCATCGTCCTGATCATCGCCGGCGTGCTGTTCATCGAATTCGGTTCGAGGCCAAGGGTATCCACCTCTTGAGGTGGCTGGTGCTCGCTCTGGCCATCGGTGTCGAGGTCTTCGCAACGCTGGGTTTGCGCGCGTCGGACGGGTTCCGCAGGAAGGCCTGGATCGCGCCGGTGGTGGCGGCGTACCTTGCGTCGTTCTACCTGCTGTGGCTGACGTTGGCGCTCGGGATGCCCGTCGGCATCGCATACGGCGTGTGGACGGCGTGCGGCGTCGCCCTGGTGGCAGTGATCGCGAGATACGTCTTCGGCGACCCACTGACCGGCCGCATGCTGGTCGGCATCGCGCTGATCATCGGTGGTGTCCTCGCGATAGAACTGGCTGGCGCCGTCCACTGAGCACCCCGGCCGCGGAAGCGATCACCAGGCCGGCGGCCGGCACGATCAGCAACCCGAACCGCAGGCTGGTCGCGTCGGCGATCATCCCGACGATCGGTGGTGCTCCGACGAAGCCGATGCGCATCAGCCAGGCCAGGGCCGCCAGCCCGGTGCCGGCCCGCAGCCCGGGCAGCCGGTCCGCGGCGTGCATGGCGGCGGGAATGACGGTCGCCGCACCCAGTCCGGCGGCGGCGAAGCCGGCGACGGTGCCGGGCACGCTCGGCACGGCCAGCGCAGCCCCCATCCCCGCGGTCACAAGCAGGCCGCCGCCGCGGGTGACGGCACGCTCGCCGAAGCGGTCGACCAGGCGGTCACCCATCACCCGCCCGACGATCTGGAAGCCGAGGAGTGCGACGTAGCCCAGTGCGGTGACGGCGCCTGCCGCGCCCAGGCCGCCCAGATAGAGGGCGGCCCACGAGCTGCCGGCATCTTCGACGATCGCGCCGCCGGTGGCGATCAGCACCATCAGCAGCAGTGCGCCGCCGACCCGCCAGCCCGGTCGACCCGTTGGCTCGGCCGCGGTGGCTGGATCGTCCGCCCGGTCGGGCCCCTTCAGCAGGAAGGGGTAGGCCACGACGGCCACGCCGATGAACGTCGCGGCGCTCACCCCGAGGTGAACGCCGATCGGCACGTGAAGGGCGATCGCCGCCGCGGCCATCCCGGCACCGAGGAGCGCCCCCACCGACCACACAGCGTGCAACCCGTTGATGATCGATCGCCCGTATACGCGCTGCACCCGAAGGCCGTTCACGTTCTGCGCCACGTCGGTGACCGAGTCGCACACCCCACCGCCGAAGAGCAGGGCAGCCAGCAGCACCGGCGTGGTCGACTGCCCGGCCGCGCAGACGAGCAGCGCGATGCCAATGGTGCACAGCACCGCCGTGCGCGCGGACGTGAGCCTGCGGGTGAGCGCTCCGGCGGCCAGCCCGGCGACCAGGGCGCCGATGGGGAAGGCGGCGACGACTATGCCGTAGGCGGTGTTGGACAGCGCCAGTTCGGTCTTGAGTTCGGGAAATCGCGGCACCAGGTTGGCGAAGATGGCTCCGTTGGTGAGGAACATGGCCGATACCGCGATGCGAGCCCGGCTGTCGCGGCGCGTGACGTCGGCGATCACCATCGAGCCGAGAATACTGGCACGCGCTCGGCGGCCTTTCCCGGCAAGATCGTCGCCATGACGCAACTGGCCGGCTCGTTGGTCGAACTCGCCCGGCGGTACGGCGTGGCAGCGCATTACGACGACTGGACCGGCGGCCATCGGGAGGTCTCGGAGGCGACGCTGGTCGCGGTGCTGGCGGCGCTCGGCGTCGACGCGGCCACCGAGGACGCGCGTCAGGCTGCGCTGCGGGGGCTCGACGATGAGCACTGGCGCCATACCCTGCCTCCGACCGTCGTCACGCAGGCCGGACGCTCGACGTCGTTCTGGGTACACGTCACCCACGGGCGGGCCGTCGGCGGGTGGATCCGACTCGAGGACGGCACGGTGCGCACCGGGCTGCGCCAGCTGGTGAACGACACCCCGCCCTTCGAACTCGATGGCCGGGTGATCGGCGAAGCCACCTTCGAGCTGCCCAGCGATCTCCCCATCGGCTATCACCGGTTGCACGTCGACGCGGGCGGGGTCGCCGCCGACGCGGCGCTCATCGTCAGCCCCCCGATGGCGAAGCTGCCCGCCTCCCTCGGTGGCGGGCGAACGTGGGGTTTGGCTACCCAGCTCTACAGCGTGCGGTCCGAGGGCTCCTGGGGAATTGGGGATCTCACCGACCTGACCGACCTGGCGGTGTGGTCGGCGGCGCGGCACGGGGCGGGCTTCATCCTCGTCAATCCACTGCATGCCGCCGCGCCCGTCGCTCCGATGGAACCGTCGCCGTACCTGCCCACGTCACGCCGGTTCGTGAACCCGATCTATCTGCGCGTCGAGGCCATTGCGGAGTTCGCGTCCGTCCGGGACCGCGGCGAGCTGCGAAAGGCGCGGTCGGTGGCCCAGGCCCGGGCGAAGAAGTCCCCGCTGATCGACCGTGACTCGGTGTGGAAGATCAAGCGCGCGGCGCTGCGGGCGGTCTACCGCGTGCGCCGGTCGGCCGGCCGGGAGCTGGCCTACGCCGCCTACCGGGCGCGCGAGGGCCGCAGCCTCGACGACTTCGCCATCTGGTGCGCGCTGGCCGAGAAGTACGGCAACGACTGGCACCGCTGGCCCGAGAAGCTGCGGCACCCGGCCGGTGCGGCGGTGGCGGAGTTCGCCGCCAAGCGGGCCGATGCCGTCGACTTCCACCGGTGGCTGCAGTGGCAACTCGACGACCAACTCACCGCAGCACAGGCCACCGCGATGCAGGCCGGCATGGCGGTGGGCGTGATGCACGACCTCGCGGTGGGCGTCGACCCCAACGGCGCGGACGCCTGGGCGCTGCAGGACACCCTGGCCCTCGGCGTCAACGTGGGCGCCCCACCCGACGAGTACAACCAGCTGGGCCAAGATTGGTCGCAGCCACCGTGGCGGCCGGACCGGTTGGTCGAACAGGGCTACGAGCCGTTCCGCGCGCTCGTCAACGCAGTCCTGCGGCATGCGGGCGGCATCCGCATCGACCACGTCATCGGGCTGTTCCGGCTGTGGTGGATTCCGAAGGGGGCGGCACCGACGGAGGGCACCTACGTCCGGTACGACCACGAGGCGTTGATCGGCATCGTGGCGTTGGAGGCGTACCGGTCGGGTGCCGTCGTGGTGGGCGAGGACCTCGGCACCGTCGAGCCGTGGGCGCGGGAGTATCTCTCCGAGCGCGGGCTGCTGGGCACGTCGATCCTGTGGTTCGAGCTGGATCGGGACGGCGGCGGCGGTCCGCTGCCGCCACGACGGTGGCGGGAGTACTGCCTGTCGTCGGTGACCACGCACGACTTGCCGCCGACGGCGGGCTATCTGGCCGGCGAGCACGTGCGCATCCGCCAGGAGTTGGGGTTGCTGACCCGTCCGGCCGAAGACGAGTTGGCCGATGACCGGGCCGAACAGTCGGCGTGGCTGGCCGAGCTGCGCGCCATGGGTCTGCTCGGCGACGACCCGAGTGTCGAGGAGATCGTCAGCGCCCTCTACGCCTTCCTTGGCCGCACGCCCTCGCGGCTACTTGGGCTCGCCCTCCCGGATGCGGTGGGCGACGTCCGCGCCCAGAATCAACCGGGGACGGTCGACCAATATCCGAATTGGCGTGTCAAACTCGCCGGTCCCGACGGTAGGGAACTGCTGGTCGAGGATGTTTTCGCCAGCCCGCGGGCGGCGGCTCTGGCCGCAGTGATGAAGGCACGAGTAACGCCGGAACGCGAGTGACCGAAGTTTCTCAAGAGGCGCAACTGCGCTATGTTCGCCTTTCCACCGCGACACTCGGAGGGCACGTGAAGAAGATTCTTGGGCTGGGAGCCGTCGGGCTATTCGTTCCGGCCGCCATCGCTTCAACGGCGATCGCTTCAACGGCCATCGCGTCGGTGGCCTTGCTGAGCCCGGCCGTCGCGCTTTCCGATCCCGGAACTCCGAACTCGGCGAACGTCGTTGGTGAGCCGTACTACAAGGCCGTCAGCATTCTCAAGAGCCAGGGCCTGCGGGCGACGTTCGGCGGCTCCTTCGGCAGCGATCTGCCGCAGTCGCAGTGCATAGTCAGCCAGCAGAAGGTCAACTCGAAGAGCAAGATGATCCTGATGCTGGACTGCACCAAGGCTGCCGGCCAGCAAGCCGCGGCAGACGCTCCGGCCGCCCCGGCGCCGGGAGTCACCGCAGGTGGCGGCACCTCGCCCGGCCAGGGCACGTACGGCGGCCCCATCGGCGTTCCCGTTCCGGTCGGCTGACCGCCCCAGTACCCAGTACCCGCGATCCCAGGTAATGCGCGGACTCACGTAGACTGGCGTCTCGTCACTCGACGATAGGGGGCTTTCCATGCTGCGACCGCGGCGGTTCGACACGGAGATCGACCCCGGACCCGTCCAGATTCAGGCCCGTCGAGTGCACTTCGACGTCGACGACATCGCGCTGCACTGGATTCCCGACCATCCGGTGGCCTCGCACGTCATCGGTCTGCTGCACATCGTGCTGCCGTCGGCCGAGCGGTGGTTCGTCGAGGCGTACAACGAGGCGCTGCCGCTGGTGAAGGATCCTCGACTCGCCGAGGACATGCGCGGTTTCATCGGCCAGGAGGCCACCCACGCCGACGTGCACGACAAGGTGCTGCGCGAGTACATCGGTGCCCATGGCATCGACCCGACGCCCATCCTCGAGCAGGTCGAGTACCTCTTCGAAAAGGTGCTGGCGCCCGATCCGACGATCACCGACCCCAAGCGCAAGCTCAACCATCTGTGCGACCGGCTGTGGCTGATCGCCGCCATCGAGCACTACACGGCGGTGCTCGGCGACTTCTCGCTGAACTGCGCGTGGGACGACTACGACGCCGACCCGACGATGGTGGACGTATTTCGTTGGCACGGAAGCGAAGAGGTCGAGCACCGCATGGTCGCCCACGACGTGGCGGTCTACTTCCACGACAGCTACGTCGACCGCATCCGGGCGATGATGATGGCCTGCTTCTTCATGTTCGTGTTCTTCCAACGTGGGACCCGTTATCTGGCCAAGTCCGATCCCGGGCTGACGGCATCGTGGTGGCGGACGCAGCGCCTGCGGATGCGCGACTCGAAGCTGGGGCTGCTCCCTCGCTATCGGAAACTGTTCGGCTCCAACACGATGACGTACTTCAGGCCGACGTTCTCCCCGGATGACATGGGTTCCACGGCGCAGGCGGTCGCGTATCTCGCGAGTTCCCCCGCGGCCCGCGCCGCCCACCTTTGATGGGCCTCTTCGCGCGGTTCCGGAATGCCCCGGCGAGCACCTCCGGCCGCATCCGCCACGATCCGTTGATGGGGTTCGCCGACGTCGCCGTGGCAGGACTGTTCGGACTGTCCGGTGCCATCCGCAACGTCGCGCCGCTGCCGGGCGTCGCCCGCGACTTCCCGCTCGTCGTGACCGACCGTCGGGTCGTCGCCCGCGACCAGGACGTGATCGCGCTGACGTTCGCCGCGCCGGACGGTGCGCCGCTTCCACGCTGGCATCCCGGAGCGCACATCGACGTCCAGCTGGCCAGCGGCAGGGTGCGGCAGTACTCGCTGTGCGGCGATCCCGATGTCACCGACACCTATCGCATCGCGGTGCGGCGCATACCAACTGGCGGTGGTGGGTCGATCGAGGTGCACGACGAACTCGTCGTCGGCGCGTCGATCACCACCTGCGGACCCCGCAACGCCTTCCCCTTGACCGTGCCCGGTTACGGCTCCCCCGCTCAGCGGCTCCGGTTCATCGCGGGCGGCATCGGCATCACGCCGATCCTTCCGATGCTGGCGCAGGCCCAGATTCTCGGCGTGGACTGGTCTTTGGTGTACGCCGGCCGCAGTCGCGACGCGCTGCCGTTCCTCGACGAGCTGGCCCGCTTCGGCGACCGCATCGAGATTCGCACCGACGACGAGGCCGGCCTGCCGACCGCGGCGGAGCTGCTGGGCGACTGCCCCGACGGCACGACGGTCTACGCGTGCGGACCCGCTCGGGTACTGACGGCGTTGCGATCGACGCTGGCGGGCCGCGACGACGTAGAACTGCACTTCGAGCGGTTCGCGGCTCCCCCGGTCATCGACGGCTCCCCGTTCACGGCATCGGTCGCCTCCACGGGCGCGGCAGTCCGGGTGGCGGCCGACGAGACCTTGTTGACGGCGCTCAATCGCAACGGCGTGCGCGCGCCGTACTCGTGTCAGCAGGGGTTCTGCGGCACCTGCCGCGTCAGAGTGCTCGGGGGCGCCGTCGACCATCGCGACACCCTCCTCACCGGTCCCGAGCGCGAGGCCGGGATGATGCTGGTGTGCGTCTCGCGGTCGATGAGCGAGGCCGAGTTGGTGCTGGATCTCTAGCCGTTGGTGGCGGTCTACCATTCGTCCATGCCGCTGGACCTCGCCGACCGGCTCGCGGTGGCCGACCTGGTGCACCTCTACGCTGCCGCGGTCGATGATCGTCGCTTCGCCGACGTCATCGAATTGTTCACCGAGACAAGCGAATTGCGACTACCCGATCCGCCGCGCGAGCTGGAGCCGGTCATTCTCAGGCGTGGCCGCGCCGGCGTCGGCGAGGCGATGGCAGCGCTGCGGGTCGTGGACCGCACCGAGCACGAGATCGTCGGGGAGGTGTACGCCGCCGGCCCCGCACCCGGTTACGCCCTTGGCCGCATCACCTGCGTCGCCCATCACTGGACGCGATCGGCCGAGCAGATCACCGACGTCGTGTGGCACCTCCGGTATGACGACGAGTATCTCCGGACACCGGCGGGGTGGCGCATCCACGGCCGCAGGCTGACGATCAACGCCATCGACACCCGGCCGATCAGGCGCCTTCGAGATGAGCGATGAGCGAGTTGAGCAGCGGGCGCTGACCCTTCAGCAGCTTCACCTGCGCGTCGGCGATCGAGACCCAGGCCACCCGATCGAGTTCGGGGAACTGGGTGATGTTGCCGGAACCCTTCGGCCACTCCAATTCGAAGGTGTTGCTGACGCTGTCGGTCACGTCGAGGTCGGCCTCCACGGCGAACGCAGTGACGACCTTGCCGCCGGCCTGCTTGACCGGAGGCAGGGCGACCCGCGACCCGTCGGGCACCGCAAGGCCGATCTCCTCGACGAACTCCCGCCGCGCCGCCGACCACGGATCCTCGTCCTCGGCGTACTCGCCCTTGGGGATCGACCATGCGGCGTCGTCCTTGCGTGCCCAGAAGGGACCGCCCGGATGGCCGATCAGGACCTCGATGCCGTCATCGGCGCGCCGGTAGAGAAGCAGGCCCGCACTCAGTCTCGGCATCGGGCTACCACTCCTTGAGCACGCGCAGCTTGCTGGCCCGAATCATCGCGTCCCGGCGGAGACGCTTCAATTCCTGCTGAAATGGGCTGTCGCCCTGCAGGTTCAGTGGAAGCACGAGGTGGGCGGTCAGCTCGTCTTCGAACACCCACGGTTCGGGGCGAACCACCCAGGACACCAGGGCGTTGTCGGACATCCACTGGTTGAGGACGGCTTCGCCGCCGGCGAGCGTGATCTGCTTGCCGGAGCCGACACGGCGCAGTTCGAGTCCGAGCTCGGCGGCCAGCAGCACCCCGAGCGTCTTGCGCAGTGACGACCCGTCGGCGTTTCCGCGGGCGCCGCCGAAGTGATAGCGGATCCGCTTGTGCAGGTCCTGGCTGACCGGTCGCCGCCCGCTCGCCGGCGGCGGCGTCGGGCTGATTCCGACGTGCAGCAGTGTCAGGCCGTCGCGCACGTCACAGCCGGTCGCATCGACCGCCGCGGGCAGCGTGCGGAACCACCATCCATAGGCGCCGGGCGAGTGCGGAACCGGGCTGGGCTCGGCGAACACTTGCTCGCGCGTAAGTCGCTGCGCGTCAAGAAAATCCGCGACGGCCTTTGGGCGGGTCGGGTCAGGCATGGCTCAAGCCTGTCACAATCCGTCGGCGGGTTTGCCGGCCGCCGGCCGACTTGGCACCGGCCCGGCAGTCGCGGATGCTGGAGGGGTGATCCGCCCGTTCGATCTGCTGGCCAACACCGGCATGGCGGCCGCCTATCAGACACTGTTCGTGACCATCCGCCAGCTGATCGTTGGCAGGCGGCTCTCGGTGCGTCTGGACGACGGCACGCTGGATCTGACGGTCACCCGGCTGACTTCGCGATTTCACCTCACGACGGGCCGGCGAGGCGCCGTCCGCCTGGACGCGAAGGACATCTCGTGGCGCGAATACGAGATAGCGCGCGCCCACGTGGTCCTCCACGACTTCCACCTGCGCGGCACGCTGCGCCCCACCGAACTGGCCGCCGCCCCCGTCGAGCTGACCGTCGAAGTGCCCGCTCCGACCTTGGACGACGTGTTCCGGTGGGCGGCACCGCGGCTGGCGGGCGAGGTCGGCCCCGACGGGATCGGCCGGCTGCACTTCGCCAAGCGCAGGGGCACCGGCCACGTCGAGGTCGACGTTCGATTGGACGGGTCGACGCTGTGGGTCACTCCACGCGCGGTCGTGCGGCGCCGGCGCTGGAACCTGCCCGCCCGCACGCCCTCGTATGGGGTTCGCGTTCCCGACCTGCCGCACGGCCTGGAGCTGACGTCGATCGAGTTCGCTCCGGGGGTGGTTCGCCTCACGGGCACGCTGCCGCACTGGCGCGCCGACATGCCACGGACCCGATTGGACGACATCGTGACCCAGCTCAGTGCGGTCGGTAGGCCGTTGAGCGTGATCTGGTCCGGCGCCGACGCACGGCGTGGCGAGACGCCCGCCTAGAAGTCTGCCTAAAAGCCCAAGCCGCCGAGCAGACCGAGCGGAACCGGTGACTCGCCGTTGGCCAGCGACGCCATGGCGCCGGGGCAGAACGCCGAGATCGCCAGACCCGTGAACATCGTCGCCGGTCCCAGTGACATGCCGCCTTCGTCGGCGACGCGAGCGGCGGTGTCCGCCAGGTCCTGACCCGGCTGCGAGAGCATCGGGCACACCGATTGCCCCAGGTCGGCCGCCTGGCCGGGATCGACCGAGCCGATGCCCGCGCTGCCCAGCGAGTCGATGAAGTCGGTGGTGGAGTCCGCCGAGGCGGGTGCCGCGCCCATCATGGCGATGCAGAGGGCGCCACCGGTCACGACGGCGATGCGGGCAGTGATCGATAGGCGGTCCACGGGCAAGAGACTACGGCCGCGCGCGACGATCGGGCCAATCAGACGCCGGTCCACACCTCGGCGATCTGGCTTCCGACGTCGATGACCTTGGCCTTCTCGGACTCCGGGCTGTCGATCTCACCGGCGACGTGCTGGGCGACGAACCGCTTGATCTCGGCGTCGACGCCGCCCACGATCCGGACCAGTTCGGCCCGCAGCGTGGTCGACGTGATGTGGATCGAGATGTCTGACGTGCGGGGCTTCTGGACGTCGAGGATCAACGACAGCGGCGGCGCGGCGAGTGCCGTGGCCTTGAGGGTGATGTCGCCGAAGACGATGAAGCGCGGCTTGTCGATCCGCAGGTCGATGAGCAACTCGATCTCCAGCGGGATGTGGATGTCGAAGGTGATGTGCTCACCGAGCGTGCGCGTCACCTCGGGGTCCTGCACCTTCACCTTGGCGGTGACCTTGGCGAACTTGCCGGGCCCCTGCGCCATCGGTCCCATCGTGAACTCGGCGCCCGCGATCTGGCCGATCGCGGCGCCGACGCGTTCCTCGGTCACGGCCAACTCGAAGAACGCCCGGCCGAATTCCTCGTATGTCATGGAGTCGTCAGACATGGTGCTTTCACCTTGTCACGTTCACAGGTCGTCAGCGAACACCCGCACCGCACGAATCTGGTTCCGATGACCCCTAAGACTCCGCCCGTCCGATACTGGGCGGGTGTCGATCTCGCCGAATACCACCATCGGGCGGCCGCCCTGCTGGACGCGGGCGGCCACGCAGTGCCCAGAGCGGATCATCCCGTCCCAGCGCGCACGATGCAGCAGCGTCACGAACTCGGAGGTGCCGATGCGGTGGTCGTCGCCCGTCGTGAGCCGGACGGCGTCGGTCAGCCGTCGCTTCACCGCGACCTGATCGCCACCGCACGCGTCGTCGAGCAATCCGGAAAGGTGCCGCTTACCGCGAGTCGTCCCGCCGCCGAGCCCGGCGAGGAATCCCAGGGTTCCCGGCACGCCCTGATTGCGCAGCAGTGCCCGGGACAGCCGCAGTCCCGCGGGAACGGCGTCCACCCCGTTGCGGGCGAACTGCCAGACCATGGCCGGCATCTCCCAGTACGCCTGCAGACGCGCGATCTTCAGCGCGTCGTCCAGGTCGTACCTGAGGAAGGCGGGGATCGTCATCGTCACCGACGAGCCCATACGAACCTCGAGGCTGAGGTCCCGGACGACGGTCGAGCCGGCGACGATGTCGGAGCCGCGATGAAACGCGATGTCCCTCGGCCCGATGAAGGTGTCGTAGAACCGCTCGATCCGGGCGCGCCCGACGTGGGGTCGCGATCCAACGGGGTCGTCGATGCGGCCGTCGGCGGCGAACAGCCCGACCCAGCCCGCGCGGTCGTGTGCGCCAGCGGCCTCCGGCGATCGTTCGACGGCGGCGAGCAGGTCCGCATGCGGAAGGGCCACCTCCATCACTTACCACCCGTTCGCCCGTCCGGGAACGTCATGGCCAACTCGGCCGTTGAGTTGACACTGGAAAACACCACGCGCAGGCAGTTGGCGCAGATGAGGAGTCCGTCATGAGCCAGAACCCATTCGGCATCGATCCCGAGGACCTCGACCGGGTCATGCGTGAGGCGGGCGACGGCCTGCGGGACGCGCTGGGCCGGTTGGGCAAGCAGGCCGGCTGGTCGACACTGCTCGGAGAGTTCACCGGCGGCGCCCGACCCAAGGCCGAACCCGAGACCACGGGTGAGGCGGGCGACGGCGTGTGGTCCATCTACACGGTCGACGAGGCGGGCGGTGCCCACATCGAAGAGGTCTACCCCAGCGAACTGGACGCGTTGCGCGCCAACAAGAACAACACCGATCCCGGCCGCAAGGTGCGCTTCCTGCCCTACGGCATCGCCGTGAGCGTGCTCGACGCCGAGTAGTCGGCGTAGCGCTGCGATCGAAACCGCACGCCTCCTCAGCGCTACCGGTTAGGCTTTGCCAGATCACCGAGGAGGCACATCACATGATTCGCGAACTGACGATCGCCGCAGCGGTCGCCGGGGCAGCCGTTGCACTGGCGCCGTCGGCAATGGCCGACCCGGGTCCGATGTTTCCCGACAACCCCGGCCTCTACGACACGTCGGCCACCGACGTGCCCGGCATGAACTACGACGCGTCCCTCGGCGCGCCGTGCGACAACTATCAATTGTTCACCTTCGGCCGTAGCCGTGGCGGCTCCACGGTGGTGTGCCACTACATCCCCAACCAGTGGCCCCCGGTGTACACGGGGTTCTGGGTGTCGTCGTACCCGCTCAAGGGCGTCCAGCAGATCGGCGCCCCGTGCGATGGCCCCAAGGGAGCGGCTCAGGCGCCGGACGGGCGGCCGATGGTGTGCCTGGGCGATCAGGGGTGGCAGCCGGGGACGCTGACGGGTGCGGGGTTCTTCCCGGGCTGATCGGCCCGAGCTCGACCATACGATCAGGGACCACCTGTATGGTCTTCAACCATGGGTAGCGTGACCGCGTTCAACCTGTCCGACGTCTTCGGCACCGTCGCCGCGACGATCCCCGACCAGACGTTCTTGGTTTGGCGGGGCCGCCGGTTGTCCTACGGCGAGGTCGACCAACGGGTCGACGGCTTCGCCAACTATCTCGCCTCGGTCGGACTCGGTTGTCACACCGAGCGCGCTGCGCTTGCCGGCCACGAGTCCGGTCAGGACCATCTCGGCATCTATCTGCGCAATGGCAACGAGTATCTCGAGGCGATGATCGGCTCGTACCGGTCCCGCGTCGCGCCGTTCAACGTCAGCTACCGCTATGTCGAGGACGAGTTGCTCTATCTGCTCACCGACTCGGCCTCGAAGGCGTTGGTCTACCCCGCCGAGTTCGCTCCGCGGGTCGCCGCCATCCGCGACCGCCTGCCCAGCCTCGAGGTACTGATCCAGGTGGCCGACCAGTCGGGCCACGAGCTACTTCCGGGGGCCGTGGACTACGAAACCATCCTGGCCACCCCGCCGCCGGCGGCGGGTTTGCCGACGCCGTCGGGTGACGACCTGTACGTCCTGTACACGGGCGGCACGACGGGCATGCCCAAGGGAGTGCTGTGGCGTCAGCACGACATCTTCCTGTCCTCGATGGGAGGTCGGCCGTGGGGCAGCGACCAGCCGCTGGCCTCCTACGACGAGCTGGCCGAGAAGGCGCGCGCGGCCGCGGGCGCGATGTCGATGCTGATGATTCCGCCGTTCATGCACGGCGCTGCGCAGTGGGCCGCGTTCAACGCCGTCACCATGGGCGGGCGACTGGTCGTTCCCGACGACGTCGAGCGGCTGCGGCCGGCGGAGGTGTTGCGACTGGCGGTCGAGGAGCGCGTGCTGAGCCTGCCGGTGGTCGGCGACGCGGTGGCCCGTCCGCTGATCGACGAGATCGAGACCGGCGAGTACGACCTGTCCGCGTTGTTCACCATCACCAACGGCGGTGCCCCGCTCTCACCGACCGTGCGGGAGCGCATCCTGACGGCGCTGCCGCACCTCATGCTGCTCGACGCGGTCGGGGCCTCGGAGTCCGGCGCGCAGATGAGCACCGCGACGACGGCGGGCGCCGAGGTCGACGCCGCCACGTTCACCCCGCAGTCGGACACCGCGGTCGTGTCGGCGGACCTGGACCGGGTGCTCGGGCCTGGTGAGGGGGAGGGCTGGCTGGCGCGGCGCGACCTGATTCCGCTGGGATACCTCGGCGACGCCGCCAAGACCGCCAAGACGTTCCCGACCATCGCCGGGGTGCGCTGGTCGGTGCCGGGTGATCGCGCAAACGTGTTGCCCGACGGACGAATTCAACTGTTGGGCCGGGATTCGGTCACCATCAACTCCGGCGGCGAGAAGATCTTCGTCGAAGAGGTAGAGCGGGCCATTGCGGCCCATCCGAGCGTGTACGACGTCGTCGTGGTCGGTCGGCCGTCGGAGCGGTGGGGCAGCGAGGTGGTCGCGGTCGTGCAGTTCGCCGACGGCGCCGACGCCACCGACGACGAATTGATCGAGGTGTGCCGCACGTCGATCGCGCGCTACAAGATTCCGAAGGCGTTCGTTCGGACGGCGAAGGTGATCCGCTCGCCAGCGGGCAAGGCCGACTACCGGTGGGCCAGGGACGTCGCCACCGACGGCGTCAAGTCGGAGTAGCCGGCGCTACCGCTGACCCGGCCCTTGAAGGTCTCGGTGGGCCCTACGGTTTCCGACAGGCCAAGCGCCGCCAGGGCGTAGGCCTTGAAAGCGCGCGCGGCCGCACTGAGCTCGTGATCGACGGTGTCGACGCCACGCTCGATGCCGTCGGGCCACGAACTGCCCCAGATCAGAACGTCCCCGATGCCGCGTTTCATCGCACCGAGCACGTTGGCGCGAAGAGCGGGGTCGGCGCACACGGCGTCGGCGGAGGCGGCCAGCGCGACGGCGCAGGCTGGCGCCGACTCGTCGTCGTCGAGTTCACGCGGTTCGATGGTCACTCCGAGGATCTGCAGCGGCCGCACGTCGCCCGCAACGGTGAGCACGGCATGGACGTCCCAGCCGGCCAGCGAACGGTCGAACAGCCAGCCTCCCGCCGATCGCACCAGGTCGGTGACATCGGACGCGGTCACGTCGAGTCGATACTTGCCCAGCATGCCCGAGGCGCCACCGGTGCGGCTACCAAACGTGCGTCCGCTCATCGCATTCCATCCCTGAGGCAGTTCGTGTACGGTCGGCCGAGCCTATCGTGGCCCCACCGACGAGCGTGACACTTCTCGGACGATCTGTAAAGCAACGATGTGATGGACGGTCTCGTCCGTTACGAGAGCGACCGCGACCGACGCGTTCTTCGCCCTCCATCCGCACGTCGAGTCGGCCTACCGCCGCCCGCAGAGGTGCCTCGTGGTTACGCGCACCCAGCTCGGCCGCCTTCGTCCACGGCGGCAACGTCGACGCCAGCATCATGGCTGCGCCGACGTACTTCGACGCCGAGCTACTTCGACAGGGTGAACTGACACAGGTTGGTATAGCCCTGGTGGAAGAGGTTCGAGCACCCGGTCAGGTACTTCATGTACCGGTCGTAGACCTCTTCGGACTGCAGCGCCACCGCTTCGTCCCGCTTGGCGGACAGCGTCTCGGCCCAGATGTCGAGGGTCTTGGCGTAGTGTTCGCGCAGCTCGTGGATGCGGTCGATGGTGAAGCCGGCCTCGGTGCAGAACTTCTCGACCTCCGCGATGACCGGAATCTGACCGCCGGGGAAGATCTCGTCGGCGATGAACTTGGTGAATCGCATCAGCGTCATCGTCACCGGCAGGTTCAGTCTCGCCCGATCCTCTGGGCCCGCGCGGGTGATGGTGTGCAGCAGCATGACGCCGTCATCGGGCATCGCCTGGTAGGCCATGTCGAAGAAGCGCCCGTACCGGTCGTAGCCGAAGTGCTCGAATGCGCCGATGGACACGATCCGGTCGACCGAGCCGTCGAATTCCTCCCACCCCTTGAGCTCGACGCGGCGGCTGCGCTCACTTTGCAGACTGGCCAATACCTTCTCGACGTGTGCGGCCTGATTCCGGCTGAGGGTCAGTCCGACCACGTTGACGTCGTACTTCTCGACCGCACGCTTCATCGTCGCGCCCCAGCCGCAGCCGATGTCCAGCAGCGTCATGCCTGGTTCGAGGCCAAGTTTGCCGAGAGCCAGATCGATCTTGGCGAGTTGAGCCTCCTTGAGCGACATGTCATCGCGTTCGAAGTAAGCGCAGCTGTAGGTCTGAGTCTCGTCGAGGAACAGCCGAAAGAAGTCGTCCGACAGGTCGTAATGCGCCTGAACGTCGTCGAAATGCGGTGTCAAGGTTGAACTCTCGTCCTTCGTACCCATGGCGCCTCCTCACTGTCGTCGCCTCGGCGGCGTGGCCCCCACTCACGGACCGCAAGAATCCTACTCGAAGCGGCTGCAGGGACCTTCGGACGCCTTTGCCCGCATCGCCATCACTGGAAACATCCGCGAATACCCGCGAGCATCTCCGCGTGCGCCGCTACGGCCTGTCGGGCGGTCACCGCTGCGAGCGGTCGTGGGGCCTCGATCCGCAGCCGTTCCGTCAGGCGCGTGCCGCCGTCGACGGCGTCGAAGGACACCCGGCCAGAAAGCCGAACCCGAGGGAACTGGCGTGCTTCGGTGAGGACGTCGCCGATGGCCGGGACCTCGACGCGGGCCGTGTAAGTGATACCCAGCCGGAACGGTCCCAGCGGGATGCGATCGCGGATGCGGTAGGTCTGCGTGACGGCATCGTCGCCGACCTCGCGTCCGGTGGCTTCCACCGACACCACCAGAGGGTGAAACCGCGTGATGTTGTGGAGGTCGCAGTAGAACTCACGTACCGCGGCGGGCTCGGCCGGCACGTCGTCGACTACGACGTGGTCCGTGCTGGTCAGCCACCATTCGTCGCGGCGCATCATGGGGTAACGGTACTCCCGGCCACGGTGGCCCACCCATCGGTGGCAACACTCCGGTCGACGTCGCCCACGCCGATGTTTGGCCGGGCGGCCCAATTGGCGTAAAACGACGCGGCCCGCTTGCGTCGCAAACCACGGAGGAAGTGGAAACCGCTTCCTCGCAACGTCTTTCGACTACCGCCGATGACGGAACCCCTTCTCCGGAGGCATGAGCACGTCCGGACATCGAATTGTCTTGTCAGCGAGAGCGTTCGATTCGGTCAACGGTCCAGACACATCCGCTTCTCGAGCGACGACCTTGCCGCAATCATTCGTACTGAACCGATTCAGCAGCCCATTTGGACGCACGCGGACAACGAGGTTGGCCGGTGTCACCGACGGACGGAATCGAAACCCGTTGCAGCGGAACTCGGCGAATGGCGCGACTCCTCGAATTTGCGCTCTGACATGGAGTTTCGTACTGTCGGCACCGCGGCCCACCAAAAGGCTTACACCGCATCGCCGAATGCGATTAACCCGTTTCCGTCCCGATGAATCCGGCTCTCGCACAACGCGATTTGAGACCAGCACCATCGTGATGTTCAAACGTGAGGCCCGCCACAGATTTTGGTCGCGATCAGGTTCCGTTGCTAGCGTCCGCAGACATGATCGATGCTATCGCGACCACTGCGCTGCTGACTTTGGTCAACCAGGTTTCGGGGACGCCATACCGCACTGGCGGGGACTCGCCCTCTGGAACGGACTGCTCGGGACTGGTGTCCTGGGTAGCCAACGCGGCCACCGGCCGACCGGTCTATGGCAATCGCTTTCATACTGGCAACGAGGAGCAGGCGCTCTTGGCGCGCGGATTCAAGTACGGCACGCAGCCGGGGGCTCTGAACGTCGGCTGGAACTCCGGCCACACGGCCGCCACGCTGCCCGACGGCACGCCGGTGTCGTCCGGCGAGAGCGGCGGCGGCGTCCGGGTCGGTGGGGGCGGTGCCTTCCAACCGCAGTTCACCCGCCACATGTACCTCCCGATGGCTCAAGACGGCGAGCAGCAGGATCCGGCGACGCCTCCCCCAGCCGACCCGTTCGCGCCGCCGCCTCCCCCGGCCGATCCGTTCTCGGCGGCTCCCGGCCCGGGACCGGCCGACATTCCCGCTCTGGACGGCGTCAGCAATGAACTGCCGCCTCCACCGCCCGGGTCGGAGCTCTCGCCTGCGCCTGAATTGGCCCCGACCGCCATCTAGCTCGACCGCGTCCCGACGTCCCATAGCGTCGGAGCGCCGCCACGCGTAGATCGCCGCGGCGTCCGAGCCATGTCGACACCCGCGGGGCGCTCTGACGATCGTTCGAGCCTTCCGCGAAGACACGCCTTTGCGACGAATCCATGCCGCCCACCATCGGTGACATGGGTCTTCCCCCGCTAGAGCATGCGAGGCGGGGCCGAGCTGCCGGTCTGCCATTCCGTGGCGCCCGACCGGACCCGTTCGCACCCCGCGAGGCAATGGCACGGGAATTTTGCCAGCCCCGCTATCATTGGACCGTGATTCAGCCCCCAGTCACAGCCCCGTCTGGCTTGCGCGAACGCAAGAAGGCTCACACCCGTCGCATGCTGATCGACACCGCCATCGACCTCTGCCTCAAACAGGGGTACGAGCATACGACGGTCGAACAGATCGCCGACCTCGTCGAGGTGTCACCGCGGACGTTCAGCCGGTACTTCGCCTCCAAGGAGGCCGTGTTCGTCGCCGTCATCGACGATCTCGCCGAGGAGATCACCGCGGAGCTGAGCACTCAGCCGTCGGACCTCGGCCCGCTGGAGTCGTTGCGGGCTGCGCACGTGTCGGTGCTGACCCGCGTGGCGGAGCGGCGGCAGATCGCTGGACTGACGGTCGACCGCGTCGCTCTCATACTGCAGATCGTGCAGTCCTCGAACGCGCTGCGTCACGCGGCCATGGAGTACCGGAGCGTGCCCGCAATGGAGATCCTGGCGAAGCGCATGGGAGTTCCCGCCGACGACAAGCGCCTGGAGTTGGCGGTGGCGCTATTCAGCACGACGATCGTCACCGCATGCACCGACGTTGCTGCCGCTGACCGCGACCACTTGCTTGGCCCCGACTTCATCAAGGATCGCCTGGAGAAGGCCCTCGCGGATCTTGCTCACTTCACTGCTGAGCTTCAATTGCCCTAGTTCACAACTACTTTCGCATCCTGGCGGCGAAAACCGCGATGGCCACGCCGATCACCGCGACGATGGGGCCGATGATCGACCAGGTGGTGGTATTGGACATCGGGCTGCCGCCGACGACGCCGAAGCCCTGCAGGGCCCACAGCACGCCGAAGCACGCGACGACGACCCCAAGACCCAATATGGCTATGCGCATGGTTCGACAGTAGACGGTGTTCCCACGCAGTGGTCTCCCACACGGCGATCGCGCCGACCCGCCCTTCCCCCGCTCGACTCAGCTTCCGAAGCCGGCATCCCGCAGCGCCTGAGCCATCGACCCCGTGGTGGGAGTCGGCTCCCGGCGGCCGGATGCGTTGTTGCGGGTTGGCTTTGGTCGCTCACCCCGCGACTTCGGCGCGGAGCCCGGGCGTTGTCCGCTGCGCTGCTGCGGCGTGTCGTTCAGGCGCAGCGTGAGGGCGATGCGCTGGCGATCCACGTCGACCTCCAGCACCTTCACCTTCACCACCTGACCGGACTTCACCACCTCGTGCGGATCGGAGACGTACCGGTTCGACATCGCCGAGACGTGCACCAAACCGTCCTGGTGAACGCCGACGTCGACGAAGGCGCCGAACGCCGCGACGTTGGTCACGACTCCCTCGAGAACCATCCCGACCTTGAGGTGCGCCACCTTCTCGACGCCCGCGGCGAAGGCGGCCGTCGTGAAGGCGGGCCGGGGATCGCGGCCGGGCTTCTCCAACTCGGCGAGGATGTCGGTCACCGTCGGAACGCCGAACCGGTCGTCGGCGAAGTCGGCGGGCTTCAAGGCTCGCAGCGACCGCTCGTCGCCGATGAGTTCGGCGAGCGTGACACCGGCCCGGTCGAGGATGCGCCGCACCACCGGGTAGGACTCCGGATGCACGCCGGATCCGTCCAACGGGTCGTCGCCGCCGCTGATCCGCAGGAACCCGGCGCACTGCTCGAAAGCCTTGGGCCCCAACCGTGGAACCTTCAGCAGCGCCTTGCGGTTCTGGAACGGACCCGACGATTCGCGGTGAGCCACGATCGCCTCGGCCATCGAATCCGTCACGCCGGAGACGCGAGCGAGCAGCGGAACCGACGCGGTGTTGAGGTCGACGCCGACTGCGTTCACCGCGTCCTCGACCACGGCGTCGAGGCTGCGGGCGAGGGTTCCTGGCGTGACGTCGTGCTGGTACTGCCCGACGCCGATCGACTTCGGGTCGATCTTCACCAGTTCGGCCAGCGGATCCTGCAGCCTGCGGGCAATGGAGACCGCACCGCGGATCGTGACGTCGAGCTGGGGCAGCTCGTGCGCGGCATAGGCCGATGCGGAATAGACCGACGCGCCAGCCTCACTCACCATCGCCTTCACCGGCGCCTTCGCGCCGGCGGCGGTGATGTCGGCGATGAGTTCACTTGCCAGTGCATCGGTTTCACGGGATGCGGTGCCGTTGCCGATGGCGATGAGGTCCACCCCGTGCCGCGCGATCAGTGCACCGAGCATCGCCTTTGACTCATCCCATTTCTGCTGCGGCTGATGCGGGAAGATCGCACAGTGGTCGACCACCTTGCCCGTGGCATCTACCACCGCGACCTTGACGCCGGATCGGAAGCCGGGATCGAGTCCGAGCGTCGTGCGTGTCCCGGCCGGCGCCGCCAGGAGGAGGTCCTTGAGGTTCTTGGCGAACACTGCCACGGCGTCGAGTTCGGCACGCTGCTTGAGCTTGATCCGCGCATCGACGGCCGCCGACACCATCAGCTTCACCCGCCACGCCAACTTCACGGTGGTCACCAACCACGGTGTAGCGGGCGCCTTCGTGGACAGGTCGACCCCGAGTGTCCGGGCGACCATCGCGTGATAGACGTCGTCGTCACCACCCTCGAGGTTGAGTGAGAGCACCTGTTCCTTCTCACCACGCATGACCGCGAGCACGCGGTGCGACGGCACCTTCTCCAGCGACTCGGAGAACGCGAAGTAGTCGCGATACTTCTGTGCCACAGTACTTTTGGCGGCATCGGACGACGAGAGGGACGTCCGCAGTGAACCGTCGGACCAGAACTTGGCGCGGACCGCACCGACGAGCTCGGCATCCTCGGCCGCGCTCTCGATGATGATGTGCCGGGCTCCCTCCAGCGCTGCGGCGGCATCGACGACGTCCGCGCCGACGAACTCCCCGGCCACCGCCTCCGGAACGAGCGTCGGATCGGCGAGCAGCCGATCGGCCAGTGGTTCGAGGCCCGCTTCCCGGGCGATCTGCGCCTTGGTCCGCCGCTTGGGGCGGTAGGGCAGGTAGATGTCCTCGACGCGCGACTTCGTGTCCGCGGCGAGCAACGCGGCACGCACGTCATCGGTGAGCTTGCCCTGCTCCTCGATGGAGGCGAGTACGGCGGTACGGCGGGCGTCGAGCTCGCGAAGGTAGCCGAGGCGCTCCTCCAGCGTGCGCAGCTGCCCGTCGTCGAGGCTTCCCGTGATCTCCTTGCGATAGCGGGCGATGAACGGCACCGTCGCGCCCTCGTCGAGCAACCGCACGGTCGCCGCCACCTGAGCCTCTCGAACGGCCAGTTCGTCAGCGAGGCGGGCAGTTACGGATTTGACGGCAGGGCTTGAAGTCACGCGGCGACCCTACCGAATGGCTCGGACGTCAAGCGCAGGCTCGGGCGGCCGCCGCGGCGACGACGAAGACACCGAGCGACGACCACCCCGTCGCGTCGGCGAGTCCGTCCTTGGCCATCATCAGCAGGGCCATGCCGGCGACGCAGACCAAGAGACCGGCGGCCGTCGCACGGGCGCCCGTGGCTCTGGCCGCGTTGTCCCACCATGGAAGCCGCCGATGTTCCAGCGGTGACAGCAGTGCAAAGGTTAGCGCCATGACGACCGCGAAGACGGCGGCCCGCAGCGCGAGCCGACCCAAGAATCCCGGTGCGTGTACGTCGTAGGCGTCGATGCCCACCGCGTGCAACCCAAAGGTGGCAACCGCGATCGCCGGTATGTGCCAGAGGTAGAGCGTCATCGCACCGCCGTTGCCCACTACGACGGCGCGCCAGACGCGCGGTCGCTCCGCCCAGCGCCGAATCACGCCGGCGGTGGCGACGAAGAGGCACGACATCCACGTGCAGTGCAGCCCCAGGAGGAGCGTCGGAGGCGACACGTTCGACAGCCGCTCGGCACCGGTGACCACCAGAGAGATCTCGTAGGGTCCGGCGAGCACCGCCACCACCTGAGCGGTGAGGGCGACGGCCGCGATGCCGATCGCGATGCAGGGACGGATAAGGCCACGGGCGTAGGCCACACCGATCACGACGGGGATCAGCCACACGAACAGGAAGTTGGCGACACCGGCTTCCGGCGTGCCGACGACAAGCCGGACCGCATCCATCCCCGCCGCCGCGCCAAGCAGCGCGACGACCACCAGCGCGACCGCGCGACCGCTGCGCAGCCGGATGATCGCCGGGACGAAGGCCAGCGCGACGAGGTAGACGCCGAGGAACCAGAGCAGTGCCACCGATTCGCCTCCCAGCCCTGCCGCGGACTCCGGGCCGAGCACGAAGCGGGTGACGATCAGGCCCAGCACCCAGGCTGCGAGATACCAGAACACCGGCCGGCACAGCCTCTGCGACCGGGTGAACAACCAGGTTCCCCACGCCGTGCCGGGTCGCCAGCCATAGGCGCCCGCCGCCCCGCCGGCGAGGAAGAACAGCGGCATCACTTGAGCTACCCAGGTGACCGGCTCGATGGCGGGTACGGCGCCCAGCAGGTTGCCGATCCGCAGGCCGCCCGTGTCGATGGTGGCCAGCAGCAGTGCGCAGTGCCCGAACATGACCACCAGGAGTGCGCCGATGCGGGCGACGTCGATGGCGCGGTCGCGGACGGGTGCAGAGTCGTCGGCCACGGTGGGCGCGTCGGCTCGTCGCTTGGTCAGTGCCATGTCTCCAGCATGCCGCGCCATGGGCCGCGGTGGATGAGTAGGACTACGCGATTGAGCGGCACCGGACCACCATCACCTAGATTGCCCGGGATGCGCTCTGCACTGATCGTCCTGACCGTACTGACCGGAGAACTGACGTCGTCGGTGGCCGCGGCGCGCGCGGACGCCGAGATCTCGGTGGCGCCCGATCTACGGGGCTACCTCACGGTGGTGCCGGACGCGTTCGTCATGGGCAACGAGGCCTACTTGGTGTCCGGCTTCGAGGTCACGCCGTCGAAGGTGACCACCTTCGGCGGCTGATGCGCGGCGTTCTCCGGATGCCCGCGGTGCATGTGAGCCATGATCGATCTTCTCCGCGCGTGAGCACGCGTGGGTGAACGCGGCAGGCCGCACACAGAGAAGGTCGACGCTTTTAGATGACGGAACACGCAGATCCCGGCCCCTTGCGGCGCAGCGGCCATGACTGAGCTCGCCGACGACCACGTGGTCCGGTTGCGCGACGGACGCCGACTGGGTTACGCGCAGTTCGGTGATCCGGACGGCTTCGTCGTCGTCAACGCGCACGGCGGGTTGGCCTGCCGACTCGACGTGTCCGCCGCTGCGACCGTCGCCCGCCAGGCCGGCATCCGGCTGGTGTCGCCCGATCGGCCCGGCATCGGGTTGTCCGACCCACTAGCCGGGCGCACGATCCTCGATTGGGCCGACGACGTCGCTGACCTGATGGAGGCTCTGGATGTCGACCGGTTCGCCGCGATGGGTTGGTCGATGGGTGGGCAGTACGCGGCCGCGCTCGGGCACGCGTTACCGCGACGCGTGACGCGGGTCGCGATCATCGCCGGCGCCCTTCCCCTTAACGAGCCGGATGTGTTCGACGAGCTGCCGGCGATCGATCGCGCCTACACCGTCCTGTCCGAGCGAGCGCCGTGGGTCGCGCGGCCCTGCTTTCGCGCCATGGGGCTCGCCGCGCGGTGGGCGCCGAACACCTATGGCCGCCTCGCTGGACGGGAGCTGGGCGTCGCCGATGCTGCCGTCCTGCGGGACGAGGGCTTCGACACCTTTGCCGAGATGTCGCGGGAGGCGCTGCGGCGCCCAGCCGGTGTCGTCGAGGAATATCGCGCATGGAGACGACCGTGGGGTTTCGCACCCGAGGACCTCGCCGTGGAAGTCGACGTGTGGGCCGGAACCGACGACCAACTCGTGAACGGGGGGTGGGCATCACAGTTGGCCGACCGGATTCCATGCGCGCAGTTCCGTCTGCGACCTGGCGGCCACTTCATGGCGCACCTGCACTACGCGGAGATCTTCGAGGCTCTTCGACAGGGGTAGCGAAGTCGCCAAAAGTGATGCGGTGCAGGTTGTCCCGCCCACGTCGCCCCATCCAGGCTGGTGAGTGCTAAAGGCGGGGCCGCAGGTCACGTCACCGCAGCCCCGCCGGAGGAAACTTATCCTGCCGTCGCCGTGACCGCATTTTGATCTTGATGGACTCCGTCCACGTGCGCTTGGTTCCTCCGGTTGCCCGGCAGGCCCATGTACCGGACGATGTGAATCTGAACATTGCATGAACAGAACCAGTGACTTGGCTGGGAGCAGCACCCCCCGATACCGCTTGATGACACCACGAGGTCGAGCCGCCCCCTCCACGCACGCCCAACTCACGCAGGGAATCGGAGCCAACCGAGTTGATCGCCCGAATCTGTCTGTTTCTCTCAGCCAGTCCGATAGCCGCCACGCTCCTGTTCGCACCAACTGCCCCGGCCGAGCCGTCGATCATCCCGGGAGCGGACGCGGCCATCGCGAGGGCGGAGAGCATATTGGGGTCTGACCGGTTCGGTCCCTACGGGTGCGAGGCCTTTGTGGCGTTCGCGTACGGCGCGCCCTTGGGGAAGTACGGCTGGGACGGCGCATCCGAGACCATGTACCAGACTCTCTTGGCGCACGGGGAGATTCACACGGACATGAATCCGCCGCGGGGAGCACTCGTCTTCAGCATGGGGTCCGACGGCCCGCACGTCGACATCTCCCGCGGAGATGGCACGTATCTCTCCGGCGGCGTTCAAGGCCTGTCACCCGACCGCGGTAACCGCCGCATCGACGGTGGAGCGCACTTCACGTTCATGTGCAACTCCTCTGCTCTGACCGAGCTGACATCGGCATCGTTCGAATACTCCGAGGCCAGCTCTGTTCATTTGCGATCGCGTCATTTGCGATTCGCGCTGACGCTGCCGTCTTCTCGACAAGTGGCCTGCCCACCGGGGTGCGGCCGTGCGTTAGGTATCGCATCGCCGCCACCGCAGCATCGCTCGGCGCTTAGTCACCCGCACATGATTCGTCGCTCGGGCGCGTCCACCCGTTACGCGGCTCGGCGTCCATGCCAGTCAACCTCGCGCAGAACACCGCGCGCCACCAGATCCTCGACGTGGTCCTCGGCCGCTCGGTCTGAACCTGCTCGCCCCATGGCTGACCCCTCACCTGACACATCACCCCTCCGCTCAGCGCTCGTACCGCGCGCCCGTCCCCCCCGGCCGGCGCGCTTCACGCCATCGGGCTCATGATGAGGCTGTAACCATCGCAGGTGCTATCGGCATCCCATTCCTGCAGCGGGCAGCATCTCGGCAACGCCGCCACGCCCGACAGCTAAGCGACCTACACCCAAGACGCCGACAGTGTTGGCCACCTTTTCGGTGAGTCCGAACCTTAAGTTCGCTCGCACTCATCACATTGCGTCCCGTCTAGCCCGACCACGCTGGGCGCTCCTGCGTTCGCCACCGCGGTGGACATAAGAATCGCCGCTGATGCCGCCGTGGCGGCCAGTCCCACGCTAAGCGCGAATTTCTTCACCTGGACCTCCATGGTTCCGCATTTTTTTCGAGATGCGCCGCGCTGGTCGCCGCTTGGCGCGTAGGCAGATGCTACCGCCGCGGGGGCCTCCTGGACGCGATTACTGCCATCGCGGTGCTCGCATGTTCTCCTGATCGCTGCCAACGCTCAATGCACTTGTGTGACAACGAATTCAACGTCAATGGTCGGAGCCCCGCGGCCCGCCGATACAGGGAATAACGTTACGGTTTGCTGGCGGTTCCCTGTCCGTCGGTGCCCCGGGGGTGAATCGAGGGTGAAACTGGCATAGCCCAACGAACGTCACCATGACGTCGTTGTGCAGGGTCGGTGACGAAACCGTCGAGACGGAGGTTCCGAGAGATGAGAATGGATCAGCACCACGACAGCCGTCGGACCGGAGGTCGAGCACGAATGTGTGCCGCGGTAATCGGGGCGACTGCGGTTGTCGCTGCGGCCGTGATGGGCACCGTGCGTCCCGTGCTAGCACGGTTCGCGCGCATCGGTTGCCCTACGGTGGTGCGAGCGTGGCGGCTGGCGCTGTCGACGAGGTTTCATCAACCTCGAAGATCTGGCGGTGGCCCGGCGAGGACACCAGCTCGAGACGGCATCGCCGCCCGCACCCTATTGCTAAACGCGCGGCCGCAGGTAATCCGATCAGAGATGTATCGGCCTCCTCGTGGCCTTCCCGTGACGCGGAGGCGCGGACGCACCGGGTGAGGGCCGCGCGGGGACGAGGCTCAACGTGTCGTGAGGAAGACGTCGTTGAGGGTGACGGTTCTCAGGTTGCGGGAGCGATGACGTCGACGAGTTGCGGATGGACGTGGGTGATGGGCACGTGGTTGAGGTGTCCGATCACGATGGCTTGGGCGGTGAAATACTTGTTGGCCATCGCCACGATGTAGTCCTTGACGACTATTGCGATCATCACGCACCGCAAGAAGACTTGACCATTCAAGGAAAGTTGATCTCCGCCGTGATGAAGGGGGTATCGCAATGGTTGACGCTTGCGGTGATAAGCCCGAACCAGACCCGGCCAGTCGAGGTCACCATCCCCGTGTGGCTCAGCCCCACAGCGACGCAGAGGGACCGATCGCTGAGGCGGAACAGCGTGCGGCACATATTCGTTCCGACGAGCACCCGCTCGGCCCGCCGGGCCGGCGATTTGATCGCGGGTCCCTTTTCCATGCGGGGTTGATGGCGTCGGCGGGCGTGGCCGTGACCTTTGGGGCAGTGCAGGTCCTCGCGTTGGCGTCATCGGCGTTGGTGCTAATTGGCGTGGCGCTGTTCATCGCGCTCGGACTCGAGCCCGCGGTATCGCGGCTCATACACCGCAAGCTGCCCCGATGGGCGGCGGTCACCGTGGTATTGGTGGTGGTATTCACAATCGTCGCCGGTGCGCTGGCAGCGGCCATTCCCCCATTGGCGCAGCAGGCAGCCCAAATCATCGAGCGCGTTCCGCACTACCTGCAGGTCGCTCAAGACCATTCCTCGGCGATCGGCAGGCTCAACGAGCGATTTCACCTGGAGCAGCGGATCACCGACACCATCCACGGCCTGGGCGGGTCGGCTTTTACCGGATTCGTCAAGGCCGGAACAGTGGTTTTCAGTGCGGTGTCCAACATGGTGATCGTGGCCGTGTTGACCGTCTACTTCCTCGTGGACATGCCCCGCATCCGAGCCACCTTCTATCGGTTCGCGCCGCAGTCCCGAAGGCCGCGGGCGATCCTCATCGGTGATGAAATTTTCGCCAAGGTCGGCGACTACGTCTTCGGCAATGTGGTGATATCGCTCATCGCAGGGGCGGCCACGTTTGCGTGGTGCGTTGCCTTCCACGTCCCGTACTCCCTGGTACTCGGTGCGTTCGTCGCCTTATTGGACCTGCTGCCGTTCGGCTCAACGGTCGCCGGTTTCATCGTCGCCGCGGTCGCTCTTACGGTCTCCATCCCCGTCAGCATTGCAACCCTTGGGTTTTACACAGCGTTTCGGTTTGCCGAGGACTACCTGTTGGTACCCAAGATCATCGGGCGCGCAGTGAAGGTTCCTGCAGGGGTAACCGTGATCGCCGTCCTCATCGGCGCGGCGCTGCTCGGGATTGTCGGTGCGCTGGTGGCGATCCCGGTCGCCGCGGCATTGCAGCTCCTCATACAGGAACTGCTTTTTCCCGCTCTCGAGAAAGCATGATCATTGCCCGGTCACGGCAGCCTTCGGCAAGCGTTGGTGTGGTGCTGCTTGCCGGGCTCGGCGCGTGTACGTCCATGACGGTGAGGATTTACGCCGACTGCAAGGGGGCTGCTGGAGCGGACCCGAATGACGCTGCGGCAATGGCGAATTCATGTGAAGGCATCGAAGGAACACATGCCGCCGGGGATCCGGGCCGAAGAGGACGCCGAAGAGGACTAAGCCGCTAGATCCCGTTCCCTGCCGCCCACTTTTCCTCGTCGTTGGTGGGCTCGATCGCGTCGGACGGCTGGACGGTGGCGGGGGTCGGCGGTGTAGCGGAGCTAGCCTGGCTGCATGGCGACCGAGCGGGTGGAGGCAGTGCGGCGGGTGGTAAACGCCTGGTCCACCCGTTGCGGGTTGGTACCGCTTGGTCTGGCTATGACGATGGCCGGCCGGTGACATCGAACCGTACCCAGATGGCGTGTTCATGCGAACCGAGTACGACCGTATGACGTGCCGGAACGGTTGCGTCGGGGAAGTTTGGGGCGGAACCACGGAGCGCTGGTAGCGGGCCGCCGTCGGGCACCTGGGCCATCACAGCCACCGTCGGACACATGGCGAGCATCGGTGCAGTCGACCAAACGCCCGGTCGCCCAGTGGCGCCGAGCCGGGTCGAACAGGCGAGCAGTGGACCGACCACGGCCTCGTCATGGACGCGGGTAAGAAGGTCGGCGCCCACACGATGCGTCACAGTGCCGCGGTGGCGTGGCACGAGTCGGGCGTGCACATCGAGGAATCGGCGGACCTACTGGGACACTCGTCGATCGCCATCACCGGCGATCTGTGTGGGCATACCGCCGAAGTCACCGCACGCGGCCGCGCACGGTTCGGGCCCGGCACTCGGTCTCTGCACTGGTTGGGGGTACGCGAGGAGCGCGGGACAGAAGAAGGCAGTTCCCGAACCTCGGGAAAGTGCCTCTGCCTGCTACTTCTTCTGTCGGGCTGACAGGATTTGAACCTGCGACCACTTGACCCCCAGCCATCGCACGTACGTTCGCGGTTGTTCGCGTTAGTGCTCAAACCCGTTGGCCAGCAATGCCTTTAGTACCTACACGAACCATGGCGAACATGGCCAAACATGGACGAATTTTACGGCTGGTTTGGGTACGCGTTTGGGTGCGGCTTCGTCGATCTGAACATCGATCTCACCGGCGCCTACGCGGACCACGGCACCGTCTGGACACCGTAGGGAACCGATTGGCCTCGCGGCGCGTCCTATCTTTTCGATCCGTCCCTACTCCCCTCCGGGGACGGGGCCCGTTCTAATTCCTGCGACAACTTGGGGAATAGTCCAGTGCCGTCGAAAGTCTCGGCGATTTCGTAGACTTTTACGCCAGTTGACAACAAAATTTCAACTAGCGTTCAGCAAACATATTCCGGGGTGGACATGGCTTCCCTGCATGGTCAATACTTGTCGCAGCTGCCACAGTGAGGCGCACCGACTACCAAGTCCGCGCGACCTCTGCTGCGGAGCCGCGAGGGGTGGCTATCGGAGTCGAGGGAACAAGCTGTCGCGGCGAAGTGCGCGGCACTGTGGCAGCCAAGCTGACGCGGAAGCGATGGCCAAGACCCCGCCATACCCGCTAGATCCTGTCCTATCTGTGACGCGTCCAAGAGTTGTGATTCGCCCTATTGACGCCGCCGTCGCTTAGTTGAACAATTCCAGTTGCCTGCTCGAGAACCCGGCAGGCCTTGCCCCAGACCCAGGCAGGATGCGCGCCGAAGTACGCGGTACGGCACCCTCCCCAACGACGGGCAAGACACAGCGTGTCTTCAAGGGGTGGGGACGATGAGCGCAGATGAGCTATCCGATGCGCGGGAAGCCGAACGGCAGCGAATCTGGAACGAAGCGCGTGAACACTTCCGCAATGAAGTCGCCTTGATCGACCAGGTCAAAGGCATGCTGATGTTCATGTACGGCGTCAGCGCCGAAGACGCGTTCGAAATGCTGCGGTGGGAATCGCAGCATCGCAACGTGAAGCTGCGACTCCTCGCCGAACAGATCTCCAACGACTTACAAGCACTGGCTACATCAGAGCCCATAGGTCGCCGACTGTCGTCGAATAGCGCGCTCTTCGTGGCACACCGGCGTGTCTCCGACGCCGCTGACCGGCTTATTAGCAAGCCAACCCAGGCTCAACGACTAGTTGTCGATCGGGCCGGGTAAGCGTGTTAGGAGGCCGGTACGCAGTCGAGTGCGTGCTCTGCTCTGGCCTTTGGCGGTTCAAACTTGCGAGCCACCAAGGGCGCCCTCTTCGAACTGCCGGCGCGAAGTTCCTCAGCGGCTTCGCAACATTCTTTGGCTGCGGCGCAAAGCAGTACCGCACGGGCGTGCGCCGGTACGGCTCGCTGTATTTCAGCATCGAATTGACGACGGTCCGACACTGGCTTGGCTCCGAGATCGATGCACCTCAACCTGCCTTCTACCACGCGATGAGGGCGTCAAACAACAACGCGTCTTCTACGCTGTCCCAAGTGACCGGTCCGGCTCGGTCCGCGCACCCTCGCGGCAGTTCTTTCCTTCGCCCCCCGAAGTCGAGAGAACTGCCGCGAGCCGCGTTCAGGCGATTGTCGGCGGACGCCGCCACCTTGCGCCTATGACCACGTCAGCCAACAACGCAGCCGTGTGGGCAACGAGCGCCGCCAACCAGTTCCGGGCCGTCGCTCGAAGCACCGAGAACGAGCCGACGAGGGCACCGACCGAGGGCCGGGTGCAGTTGGCCGAGGCAGTCTGGGAGCTAGCCGCGAGATCGTATCGATGTGCGCTCTTAGGCGATCCGCGCGGCGCCTTCGGCGACCATCCCGTTTCGAGGGGAAAAGTTCGGCGTAGCTCTGCATCTAATCAAGCTCGTTGGACAGCGCATCTGTCCACTACCTCGGCCCGTCACCGCCCTCCGACGGAGGGCAGCGTAATTGAACTCAGTGGACCTTCACCGGCGGGTTCGTTAACGGCGGTCTTTGTTCCGCGCCCTCCCGGCCGGATCGTGCACTGAAGGCTTCCAACACGATTCCGCCCAGGGTCACGAACACCCCGGCTAGGAGTGCGCCCCCGATGACATCGGTGAGCCAGTGCACCCGGAGATACAAGCGACTAACCGCCACCACCAGCACACTGGCGACCACGAGAGCAGCTAGCCACCCCCGGACGATGCGACTACGTCCCACCCCCAGGCAGACAGCGATGATGCCGAGCAGCGCCGCGGTACCGGTGACATGCCCGGACGGAAACGAGTTCGGCTCGGCCGACAGCGGATTTAAGGCTTCCAACCAATGATGGAACGTTGACAACCGATGATGCTCTGCTGCCAACGAGTAATGCTCCGGCTCGAGCCCATGGGGTGATTGCAGACCGTCAGGGAATCGAGAAGTCTCCACCAGCGCCTTAATTGAGGTCTCAGCAAGCGCCGCAGCGCCGACCGTGCCGATCACAACGGCGCCCGGGATCAGCGAACGAGCCCGCCACGACAGGAGCGCCCCGCCGATCAGTCCGACGACTGCGGTCGCGGAAGGGCTGCCAATTGCGGCTATCACCGATGCGGCGACGTCCAAGCCATGGGTTTTGTGCCTGCTGAACCAGGACGCGACTCCAGAGTCGAGCCCAGTCACCCATGCATGGGTTTCGACCCCGACCGCGAGCCCCGCGAACGCTAGAAGCAGCCCCGCGGTAAGCATCGCCGCTGCGAGGCGTTGCTGACTGAAGAGTGCAGCACAGACGCACAGCAGAATGGCAAAGGCGAGGAAGGCAGCGATCATGAGGGCAATGAACACATTCTGCATCAGCGTCCCGTAACTCTCATCCTGCACCGTCACCGGTGACCTGTACGGCCATACCTCCGACGACACCGCGAGAGCGGCTGTCGACGGTTTGGGCGCGACGCTGGGGCTGGATTGACAGCGTTAGCTGCCGCCACCTTGCAGATTCTTCAGTCGCGCGTCGAGCGCACGCACGGCGTTGCAAAAGCTACTGGACTCTGGTTTGGGTACAGCGTTTGGGTATAAGCGGAAAAAGGCACCTCCCGGATTTCCGAAAAGTGCCTTCGACCTGGTCGGGCTGACAGGATTTGAACCTGCGACCACTTGACCCCCAGTCAAGTGCGCTACCAAGCTGCGCCACAGCCCGCGGCGCTGCCGGGACCGCCGGCAGCGGTCGAAATGCTACCGCAGCCACCACCTGCACTCCCAACCGCATCGCGCGGTGCGTCACCGTCACCGGGCCGGGGTAACAAGGAGGGGTGACAGTCACCGCACGCGACGACACTCCCCTCTGGCTCTTCGCCGACCAACTCGGTCCCGCGATGCACGGCGGTGAACACGCCCACCGCGAGGTGCTGCTCGTCGAGGCCACCTCGGCGCTGCGCAAGCGGCGCTACCACCGCCAGAAGCTGCATCTGGTCCTCTCGGCGCTGCGGCACGCCGATCGCGACCTCGGAGACCGTGCCACCCTCCTCCACGCCGACACCTACGCCGATGCCCTCGAGCAGTTCGACCGGCCAGTGCTGGTGCATCAACCCACGTCCTTCGCCGCGGAGCGATTCGTCAACCAGTTGCACGAGCGGGGCCTGGTGGCCGAGGTGCTTCCCACGCCGATGTTTGCGTTGCCGCGCAAGGACTTCGAGGAGTGGGCCGGAGAGCGGACACGATTCCGTATGGAGGATTTCTACCGCGATCAACGCCGCCGCTTCGACGTCCTGATGAACGGCAGCGAACCAGTCGGCAACCGCTGGAACTACGACGAGGAGAACCGCGAGTCGCCGCCGAAGAAGCAGAAGACGCTTGGCCTCCCCGGGCCATACCAACCCGCCGAGACTGAGATCGACGACCACGTCAGGCGCGATTTGGACGACATGGACCTCGACACGGTCGGCGTCGATGGCCCGCGCCTCTTCGCCGTCACGCCCGACGAAGCCCAGCAGGCACTCGGCAGATTCATCGAGCATCGCCTCCCCTCCTTCGGCAAGTACGAGGACGCGATCATGAGCGAGGACTGGGCCATGTCGCACTCGCTACTCTCGGTGCCGCTCAACCTCGGCGTTCTGCACCCCCTGGACGCGGTCGAAGCCGCCGAGCAGGCCTACCACCGCGACGAGGCACCCTTGGCGGCCGCCGAGGGCTTCATCCGCCAGATCCTGGGCTGGCGCGAATACATGTGGCATCTGTACTGGCACTTCGGCCCAGACTATTCACAGAGCAATGCCCTTGGCGCACAACGGGAGTTGCCTGATTGGTGGGCCCACCTCGACGCAGACGATGTCACTGCGGAATGCTTGCGCCATGCCCTGATGGGTGTGCGTGACCGCGGCTGGAGTCACCACATCCAGCGACTCATGGTGCTCGGCAATCACGCACTGCAGCGCGGCTACCGCCCCGACCAACTGACCGAGTGGTTCGCCACCGCGTACGTCGATGGCTTCCGCTGGGTAATGCCCACCAACGTCGTCGGCATGAGTCAGCACGCCGACGGCGGTCGCCTCGCCACCAAGCCCTACGCGGCCGGCGGCGCCTACATCAACAAGATGAGCGACCACTGCGGCCATTGTGCCTACGATCCGAAGAAACGCCTCGGCGACGACGCCTGTCCCTTCACCGCGGGTTACTGGAACTTCGTCAGCCGCAATCGGGACATGCTCGCCAAGAACAATCGCACCCAACGCGTCGTCGCCAACATGGACCGACTCAAGGACCTCGACGCCGTGCTCGAGCAAGAAGCCGACCGCCAACATTTCTGACCGACCACCACGAGGAGTATGAACGGCATGACCGACGAACTCGCCATCACCGACGTTCCCTTCACACACGACCCCTGGGTCGCGGCCCGAAACCGCTACGACGCCATGCCATACCGTCGGGTCGGATCCTCCGGCTTACTGCTACCGGCGATCTCCCTGGGACTCTGGTACAACTTCGGCGACAACCGACCGTTCGACGTCATCCGCGAGGTGCTGCGGCATGCTTTCGACCGCGGGATCACCCACTTCGACCTGGCCAACAACTACGGCCCGCCCTACGGTTCGGCCGAGGAGAACTTCGGCCGCATGATGCGCCGCGACTTCAAGCCGTATCGCAACGAGATGATCATCTCCACGAAGGCCGGCTGGGACATGTGGCCGGGACCGTATGGCCAACTCGGCAGCCGGGCCTATCTGCTTGCCAGCCTTGACGAGTCGCTCGACCGGATGGGACTGGATTACGTCGACGTCTTCTACTCCCACCGCATCGACCCCGTGACGCCGTTGGAGGAGACCATCGACGCTCTCGACACGGCAGTCCGGGCGGGCAAGACCCGCTACGTTGGCATCTCGTCGTACTCGGCGCGGAAGACGGCCGAGGCGGCGGCGATCGCCCAGCGGCTCGGCACCCCGCTGGTCATCCATCAGCCGTCGTACTCCCTGCTGAACCGATGGATCGAGGGCGATCTGACCACCGAGCTGACCAACGCTGGGATGGGAGCTATCGCGTTCACCGCGCTGGCCCAGGGTCTGCTCACCGACCGCTATCTGCAGCGGGCTCCCTCCGACGTCGACCGTGCCACTGCGCGCCCCACCTTCGACGACGAGCTGGTGACCGGCGAGGTGCTCGACCGGCTTCGCGGACTCGCCGGCATCGCCGAGCGTCGCGGTCAGTCGTTGGCTCAGCTGGCCCTGTCCTGGGTGCTGCGCGACCCGACCGTCGCCTCGACGCTCGTCGGCGCCTCCAGCGTTGCCCAGCTCGACGAGAACCTCGGCGCGCTGGACAACCTGGACTTCACCGCCGACGAACTCGCCGAGATCGACCAGTACGCTTCGGATTCCGGCATTGACATGTGGCGGGAGAGCTCCGACGTCTAGACCGCCAGCAGCCGATAGAGCCCGATCAACCCGACGATCACGATGACCACGCGCAGTGCGTTGGGCGACAGCCGCCGGCCGTAGTGCGCGCCGAGGAAACCACCGAGCAACGATCCCACCGCGATCAGTCCGGCTGCCGCCCAACTGATCCGGTCGAATGCCACCAGCGTGTAGGCCGCTGCGGCGACCAAATTGACCAACAGCGACAGTAGGTTCTTCGCCGCGTTCATCCGCTGCATCGACTCCGGCAGCAGCGCGCCCATCACCCCGATCAGCAGGATCCCTTGTGCCGCCGTGAAATACCCGCCGTAGACGCCGACGGCGAACGTGCCGAGGACCAAGAGCACCAGCCGACCGGTGGAGACCGGCTCGGCCTCATCACCCGACCTGCTCTTCGCCCATGCCTGGATACGCGGGCCCAGAATGACCAGTAGCAGAGCACCGATCAGAAGCACGGGGACGACGGAGATGAACACCTTCTCCGGCAGATGCAGCAGCAGCCACGCTCCGACCACCGCGCCCAGCAGGGACGCCGGAATCTGCCACTTGAGCCGATCCCACTGTCCCCTCAGCTCTCGGCGATACCCCCACGTACCGGAGATGCCGCCGGCCACCAGGCCGACCGCGTTCGACATCGTCGACGTCACCGGTGGGTAGCCCAGCGCGACCAGCGTCGGAAAGGTGATCAAGGTGCCCGAGCCGACGACTGCGTTGATGGCGCCGGCTCCGACACCCGCGAGCGCGATCAAGATCATGTGAGCGACGGACACTACGTGACCCTATCGGGCCGCGAGTCGGCCGCCGTCAGCGCTTCTTCGGAGCTCCGCGCTTCTCGCGGACCCGGACGTTGATCTTGATCGGGCTGCCCTCGAACCCGAACTTCTCGCGCAACTTGCGCTCGATGAACCGGCGGTAGCCGGCCTCCAGGAACCCGGACGTGAACAGCACGAAGGTCGGCGGCCGCGCCGTCGCCTGCGTCGCGAACAGGATCTTGGGCTGCTTGCCACCGCGCACCGGCGGCGGCGTGGCCGCGACCAACTCCTTGAGGAACGTGTTCAGTTGACCGGTGGTGATGCGCTTGTCCCAGGAGGCCAGCGCGCCCTCCAGAGCGGGCACCAGCTTCTGCACGGCACGGCCGGTCTTGGCGGAGATGTTCACCCGCTGGGCCCACTGCACCTGCTCCAGTGACAGGTCGATCTCGCGGTCCAGCAGGAAGCGCCGGTCCTCGTCCATGAGATCCCACTTGTTGAATGCCAGCACGACGGCTCGGCCGGCCTCGATCACCATGGACAGCACGCGCTGGTCCTGCTCGGTCAGCGGTTGCGACGAGTCGATCAGCACGATCACCACCTCGGCGGCATCGATCGCGCCGTGGGTGCGCACCGAGGCGTAGAACTCGTGCCCGCTGGCCTGCCCGACCTTGCGGCGCAGACCCGCAGTGTCGACGAATCGCCACAGCTTGCCGTCGAGTTCGATCAACGAGTCCACCGGATCGACCGTGGTGCCCGCGACGTCGTGCACGACCGAGCGCTCCTCGTCGGCGAGCCGGTTGATCAGTGAGCTCTTGCCGACGTTCGGCTTTCCGACCAGCGCGACGCGCCGCGGTCCGCCCGTCGTCGAACCCATCTCCGAGACCTCGGGCAGCACCTCGAGCACCGCGTCGAGCAGGTCGGCGACGCCACGGCCGTGGATCGCGCTGATCGGGTGCGGCTGCCCCAGGCCCAGCGACCACAGCAACGCCGCCTCGGACTCCATCTTCTCGTTGTCGACCTTGTTGGCCGCCAGGAAAACCGGCTTGCCCGAGCGCTGAAGGCGTTTGGCTGCCGCCTCGTCCGCACTGGTGGCCCCGGTGACCGCATCGACCACCAGGATGATCGCGTCCGCGGTCCGCATCGCGACGGTGGCCTGCTCGGCGACCAGCTGCTGCAATCCCTTCGCGTCGGGTTCCCAGCCACCGGTGTCCTGCACCATGAACCGGCGACCGAGCCAGCTAGCGTCATAGGAGACCCGGTCGCGAGTGACGCCGGGGATGTCCTGCACGACGGCCTCGCGCCTGCCGAGGATCCGGTTCACCAAGGTGGACTTGCCGACGTTCGGCCGCCCCACCACCGCGACCACCGGTGGTGGCGCGAACTCCGCCTCGAGGTCGCCGACCTCGACGCCCTCGGGCGGTAATTCCCAGTCGCTTTCGTCGGCCCAGGTGCCGTCGGCCTCGAGGTCGTCGCTCATCGGGAGGCTCCGGCTCGTTGAAGTACCAGGTCCAGGAGATGAGCCACGGTCTGGGTTTGGGACATGTCGGTGCTGTCGACGACGACCGCGTCGTCGGCCGCCCGCAAGGGCGACACCACGCGCGTCGTGTCGAGGTGATCGCGACGCTTGACGTCGGCCAACACGGCTTCGTAGTCGTCGCCGAGTCCCGTTTCGACGTTCTGGTCGTTGCGTCGCCGCGCTCGCTCCTCGGGCGAGGCAGTGAGGAAGATCTTCACGTCCGCGGCGGGCAGGACCACGGTCCCGATGTCACGGCCCTCGACCACCACGGCACCCTGACCGTCGGCCAACTCGCGCTGCCGTTCCACCAGACGCGTCCGCACTTCGGGCACAGCCGACACGGCTGACACCGCCCTGGTCACCGCATCACCGCGGATTTCTGCCGAAACGTCTTCGCCGCCAAGGAAGTACACGTCCTCATCGGGGTCGAACCCGACGGCCAGGTCGACGCCCGCGGTCAGGTCGGCGACGGCCGTCGCGTCGTTGGGATCAAGACCGGCCCGCAGTACCGCCAGTGTCACGATCCGGTACATCGCACCGGTGTTGAGGTACCGCGCGCCCAGAGCGCGGGCCAAACCCCTTGACACCGAGGACTTTCCGGTGCCGGCGGGTCCGTCGACGGCGATCGTCAGGGGACGATCCGATGGCCCGCTCACAGTCCCACCGCCTTGTACAGCTCGCCGACCTCTTTACTCGTCAGCACGCGGATGCTGCCCGGCTTCTGCTCGCCGAGCGACACCGAGCCGATGTCGGTCCGCACCAGATCGGTCACCGGGAAGCCGACCGCCGCGAGCATCCGCCGCACGATGCGTTTGCGTCCCTCGTGCAGGGTCACCGTCACCAGCGACTTACCCGGGACCGCGTCGACCATTGCGAAGTCGTCGACGTGGATCGGCCCGTCGTCCAATTCGATGCCGGCCTTGAGCTTCTTGCCGAGCCCGCGGGGCACCGAGCCGACGACGGTCGCCAGATACGTCTTGGGCACCTCGTAGGACGGGTGCATCAGACGGTGCGCCAATTCGCCGTCATTGGTCAGGATCAGGAGCCCTTCGGTGTCGGCGTCGAGACGACCGACGTGAAACAGCTTCTTGTTGCCGCGGACCCGGTACTCGACGAGATCACCGACGCACGGCCTGCCCTGATCGTCGGACATCGTGGAGTGCATGCCGCGCTCCTTGTTGATCGCCAGGTAGACCATCGTGTCGTCGCGACGGATCTTCACGCCGTCGACACGGATCTCCGACTTGTCGGGGTCGATGCGCGTGCCCATCTCGGTCACGATGTGCCCGTCGACCTCGACCCGGCCGTCGCGGATCATCCGTTCGGCGACGCGGCGAGAGGCCACTCCCGCCTGCGACAGCACCTTCTGCAGTCGGGTTCCTTCATCATCGTCGGCCATGTCAGTCCTTATCCACGTCGAAGGCCAGCGGTTGATCGTTCGGCACCACCCCGAGCTTCACGAAACGCGGCTCGTCGGCCAATGATTCGGTGATGTCGTCGATGTTGTCCACGTCCGGCAGCAGGGGTGCGATGTCCGGAAGGTCGGCCAGCGTCGAGAGCCCCAACCGCTCGAGGAACAACTCGGTCGTGGCGAAGGTCGTTGCCCCGGTATCGGAGTCCACACCTGCCTCGGTGATCAATCCACGAGCCAGCAGCGTCCGCATCACCGCGTCGCAGTTGACTCCGCGCACGGCGCTCACCCGGACCCGGCTCACCGGCTGCCGGTACGCCACCACCGCGAGCGTCTCGAGCGCCGCGCGGGTCAGCTTGGAGCGGGTGCCGTCGAGCAGCAGTCGCTCGACGTACGGCGCGTACCGCGCCCTGGTGTACATCCGCCAGCCGCCACCCGCCTCGCGAAGGTCGATGCCGCTCTCGCGCGCGGTCAACTCGTCAGCCATCAGTTGCAGCTTGGCCGCCACCCGGTAGGCGGGTTGGTCTACCGCCGCTGCCAGCGCATCGACGGTGACGGGCGTGTCCACCACCAGCAGCAGCGACTCCAGCACGGCGCCGAGTTCGGTGTCCTCCATCTCGGGCCGCAGCGCGACGTCGATGCCGAGGTCGGCGCTCAGGTCGGGGGCAGGATCGGGTTCGGTGTGGTGCTGGGTCATTGCGTGTTTCTCACTCTTCCACCGCGGCGGCCAGGTACTCACTGGTCGGGCGATCCCCGGTCCATGAAACCTGCAGCACACCAAGCGGTTCTGGCTGGTCAAACAATACCGCGTGGGCCCGGAACAATTCGAGCAGCGCCATGAACCGGCCGACGATCTCGATCGTCGCGCCGCAGTCGGCGACCAGGTCGGAGAACGATGCCCACGTTCCCATCCCACGCTCCTCCAGCATGCTCAGCAACCGCCGAGCCTGCTCGGGCACCGACACTCCCTGGACGTGGAGGTGGTCCATCCCGACGGTCGGCACCGGCCGCGGGGTGAATGCCGCCGCCGCGATCTGCGCGAAGCTGTCGGCGTCCACACCCAGCATGACCTCGGGTAACAGGTCGGCGAACTGGTCTTCCAGCGAGACCGCGCGGGGATAGCTGCGCAACGCCGCGGCTTCCAATTCGGCGAACATCACCGCCACGTGCTTGAACGCGCGGTATTGCAGCAGTCGCGCGAACAGCAGATCGCGAACTTCGAGCAGCGCCAGATCCTCCTCGTCGTGCACCTCGCCGGCGGGCAACAGCCGGGCGGCCTTGAGGTCCAGCAGGGTGGCGGCGATCACGAGGAAGGCGGTGGTCTCGTCCAGTTCCAGCTGGCGTCCGATATCCCTGGTGTAGGCGATGAAGTCGTCGGTCACCCGGTGCAGCGCGACCTCGGTGACGTCCATTCGGTGCGCGAAGATGAGCTGCAGCAGCAGGTCGAAGGGACCCTCGAAGTTGGTCAGCCTGACCTGGAAACCGGTCTGTTGCGGGGACTCCTGCGGCGCAGGCGACGTCACGCGCCGAACCGGTCGATGACCTCACGCGCCAACGACCGATATGCCTGCGCCCCAGTCGATTTCGGTGCCCACGTGGTGATCGGCTCGCCGGCGACGCTGGTTTCCGGAAAGCGGACGGTGCGGGTGATCACGGTGTCGAACACGAGGTCGCCGAACTGCTCGAGCACCCGGGCCATCACCTCTCGCGAGTTGACGGTGCGCGGGTCGTAGCGCGTGATGAGGATGCCGCCGATGTCCAACTTCGGGTTGAGCCGCTCCCTCACCTTGGTGACGGTGTCGGTGAGCAGTGCCAGCCCGCGCAGCGAGAAGTACTCGCATTCGGTGGGGATGATGACGCTGTCGGCGCAGGCCAGCCCGTTGACCGTGAGCAGGCCGAGCGACGGCTGGCAGTCGATCAGCACGTAGTCGTAGCGGTCGAGCACCGGGTGCAGCGACCGGGACAGCGAGTGCTCGCGACCGACCTCGTTGACCAGCTGGATCTCCGCGGCGGAGAGGTCGATGTTGCTCGGCACCAGGTCCATGCCCTTGACGCGGGTCTTGATCAGCACGTCGTCGACCGACACCCGCGGCTCGATCAACAGGTTGTGCACCGTGTGATCCAGCTCGTAGTGCGGGACGCCGAGCCCGGCGGACAGCGCGCCCTGCGGGTCGAGGTCCACCAGCAACACCCGACGGCCATACTCTGCGAGGCTGGCACCCAGATTGATGGTGGACGTGGTCTTGCCGACGCCACCCTTCTGGTTGCACATGGCGATGACCTTGGCGGGGCCGTGCACGCTTCTGGGCTTTGGTTCCGGGATGACCCGCGGCGGACGGCCCGTGTGGCCCGCCGTGTCCGAGATGCCAGAACCGTCGGGGCTACCGGCGTCGTCGGTCACTCGGTACCGCCGCCGGTCAGGCGTCCTTCGGGCGTGGCGAACATCGCATGGAGTTTAACTCCGGCGACGACGCTGCCGACGCCAGACCCGCGGCAACCGTGGGAAAGTGCCAGCCAGCGTCGTCGTCAACGGGCCCGCGGGTGCGCGCCGGCCCACACCTCGCGCAGCGCCGACACCGTGACCAGCGTGTAGATCTGCGTGGTGGTGACCGACGCGTGGCCGAGCAACTCCTGCACGACGCGCACGTCGGCGCCACCCTCGAGCAGGTGGGTGGCGAACGAGTGTCGCAAGGTGTGCGGCGAGACCGACGCCGAGATGCCCGCGCGCTCGGCGGCGTCCTGCAACACCTGCCAGGCGCTCTGGCGGGACAGTCGCCCGCCGCGAGCATTGAGGAAGATCGCGGGGGCGCCCTTGCCGCGTCGTGCCAGGTCGGGACGACCGCGGACGAAGTAGGCGTCCAGTGCGCTCACCGCGGGCCTGCCGATCGGCACCAAGCGCTGCTTGCCGCCCTTGCCCCTCAGCAGCACCGATCGGGAGTGCGTGTCGACGTCGTCCACGTCGAGCCCGACGGCCTCGGAGATGCGTGCGCCGGTCGAATAGAGCACTTCGAGCAGCGCGCGGTTGCGCAGCGTCAGGGGGCCATCGCTCTCGCTGTCGCCGCCCGCGCCCTCGAGCAGGGCGACGACGTCGTCGACGCTGATGCTCTTGGGCAGTCGGCGCGTGGGCGTCGGCGGCTTCACCGCTCGCGCGACGTCGGTGGCGCAGAGTCCTTCCGCGGCCGCGAAGCGGTGGAACCCGCGAACGGCGATGAGGGTGCGGGCCGCGGACACCGCGGAGAGCGGCGTGGTGCCCAGATCCTGGTCCCCCAGCCGCAGTGCTGCCAGGAAGTCGCTGACGTCCTGCTCGGCGACCGAATCGACGTCGTCGATGCCGCGCGCGGCGAGATGCCCGACGTAGCGCCGCAGATCCCGCCGGTAGGAGCTCAGCGTGTTGGCGGCCACTCCCCGCTCGATGGTCAGGTGGTCCAGATAGCCCTGCAGTTGCGCCTCCAGGAGGCTGGGCGCCGTACCGGAGCGACCCGATACCTGGTCGGGCGCGACAGTGGTCACCGAGCAGCCTTCCTGGCGGCGAACCTGGTCGGCTTGTCGGGCCACGGCGCGTCGACGGGACGCAACGCCCGCCGCTCCTGGCCGATGGTCCGGGCGGCTAGAATGCCCGCAATCGCAAGGGAATTCACGATCTCGCCGCTGAGCACCATCTCGACGGCGTCGGCCACGGAAACCACTTCAGCGTCAGGTCGGCCTCTTCGTCGTGCGCGTCGGGTCTGCCGACGTCGGTCAGCCCGGTCGCGAGGTAGATCCGAACGCACTCGTCGCTAAACCCCGCCGCCGAGATCACGTCGACCAGGACGCTCCAGTCGCGGGCCGCCAGACCGGCCTCCTCCTCGAGTTCTCGGGCCGCGCTCAGATGCGGCGCCTCGCCTCCGATGTCGAGCAGCCCGGCGGGCAGTTCCCATAGCCGCCGGCCCACGGGATGGCGGTACTGGTAGACCATGGCGACGTTGTCGCTCTCGTCCATCGCGACGATGCCGACCGCGCCGTAGTGCTCGACGACTTCGACGTCTCGCGGTCCGTCCGCCGGGCATGCTGACCTCGTCGGCACGCAGGGCGAAGATCTTCCCGACGTAGAGCGTTTCGCTGTCGACCGCTTCGAATTCGGTGCGCTTGAGGAACGGAGTCAGCCACGGCGTGCGGGCTCCGACAGTTCGACGCCGTTGGCCCGCTGGGTGGCCAGCTCGACCGGCAGCCGTTGGCTGCCTTGTAGTCCAGCGCCGCGCCGACGAAGGCCACGAACAGCGGGTGCGGCCGCGTCGGCCTGCTCTTGAGTTCGGGATGGTCCTGCGTCCCGACGATGAACGGGTGCACCGCGGTGTCGTATTCGACGAACTCGACCAGGTGTCCGTCCGGAGAGGTACCCGAGAACCGCAGGCCGCCTTCGGCGATGCGGTCGCGGTAGGCGTTGTTGACCTCGTAGCGATGACGGTGACGCTCGGAGACCTTCGTTGCGCCGT
>CAWJYC010000002.1:0-33135 GCA_963846985.1 uncultured Actinomycetota bacterium | reverse complement strand
GGGCTCGTCCGGTGGTCCTTCGAGACCCAGCCCGGTGAGGTCGGGGGCGCTGCCGTCGTGTTGCAGCCGGCCCGAGTTCACCAGCCGGTCGGGTGCTGAAATGTGTTGCCCCGTATGTTGTTCGGCGCGTCGGCTGAACGGCAACACCAAGAACCCCTCGGCTATCACCGAGGCGATGCCGACGCGCGGGATCAGCCGGGCGTCCTCGTAGCAGGCGAATCGCGGGACCCATTCGGGCATGTACTTCATGTTCGACCGGTAGAGCGTCTCCAGCTGCCACCACCGCGAGAAGAACACCAGCAGGGCCCGCCACAGCCGGGCGACGGGTCCTGCACCGGGCTGAGCGCCTCCTCGAACGCCGATCGGAACATGGCGAAGTTCAGCGAGATGCGGCTGATGCCGATCTCCTCGCCCTGCAGGCACAGTTCGCTGACCAGCAACTCGTTGGTGCCGTTGGGGGACTGCGGCGACCGCCGCATCAGGTCCAGGGAGGCGCCGTTGGTTCCCCACGGCACCAGCGACAGCATGGCCACGACGGTGTCCTGCTGGTTGACCGCTTCGACCAGCATGCAGTCACCGTCGGCGGGGTCCCCGAGCCGGCCGAGCGCCATCGAGAAGCCCCGTTCGGTCTCGGTGTCGCGCCACTCGTCGGCCCGCTTGATGACGTTGGCCATCTCGTCGGGGGACAGGTCGCGATGGCGACGGATCCGCACCACCAGGCCGGCCCGACGAGCCCGCGTAACCGCCTGGCGCACCGGCTTCATGTCGGGTCCGGACAGCTTGAACCCGTCCGGGTAGAGGATCGCCTCGTCCCCGAGTTCCAGCGCGTTGAGGCCGGCTTCCCGAAATGCTTGTGCGGCATTAGCACTGGCGCCCATGACGCCGGGGGCCCAGCCGTAGGACTGGCACAGTGTCAACCATGCCGCGATCGCCGCCGGCCAGGACCGCGGATCGCCGAGGGGGTCGCCGCTGGCGAGGCAGACGCCGACCTCGACGCGGTAGGTGATGGCCGCCCGCCCGTTGGGGGCGAATACCACCGACTTGTCCCGCCTGGTGGCGAAGTAACCGAGCGAGTCGTTCTTGCCCCAGACCTCCAGCATTCCCCGGATGGCCGATTCGTCCTCGCCGGTCAGGGCGTTCTCGGCGCGCTGCGACTGGAAGAGCACGACGGCGGCCACCATGAGCGCCAGCGCGCCGAACAGTCCGAGCATCGCGTTGACGAAGACGTGGGGGTGGTGGCCGGAGAAGGCGTCGGCATCGACCCCGGCGAACACGACCACGCGGTTGGCGGCGTACGGCAGTCGCTCGTCGCGATCGAGCGAGCCGGGAAACATCTCCAGGAGACCCCACCCGATCAGGATGCCGATCGCCATCCCGGCCGCCAGTGCGGCGGCCGCCTTGATCAGGGCGCCGCGCCGCACCTTCGCCCAGAATTCCTTGCGAGCCAAGACCAGAAGGACGATCGCTGCGACGTGGAAACACAGGCCGATGATCTCGCCGGCGTCCTCCATGACCGTTTCCGGGCCGGTGGACAGGTCGCCGACGTTCCAGCCGATCGCCGCGACCATGTAGAGGACGAGGATCCACCACGCCAGGCTCTTGCGCGCGGCCAGCGCCGCCGCCAGCAGGGCCAGGACGAACGCCCACGCGAAGCTGGTGTCGGGGAAGTTGAAGATGTAGGCGTTGACCCACTCGCGCGGAACCTTGATCACCCAGCGGACCAGCGGCGAGATGCTGGCGATCAGCGACAGCGTGGCGATGATCCCGACGAGCCACCCCGCGGCGGCGGGCACCCACCGGAAGGTCGACGTTCGAGGCTGCTTCGATGTCGTCAGCGTCATAGGCCGCGAGGATATTCGCTCTTGCCGCCAAATGGTTGGGAGTGCAAGCCCAGGAGGTACGCCAGGTTGGCTACCAGACGGGGCCGGTGTACTTCTCGCCTGGACCCTGCCCGGGTTCGTCGGGATGGGCAGAGGACTCGCGGAACGCCAACTGCAGCTGTTTCAGGCCGTCGCGCACCGGTCCGGCGTGCGGTCCCAGGTACTCGGCGGACGCCTTCACCAGCCCCGCCAGCGCCGTGATCAACCGGCGCGCCTCGTCCAGATCGCGGTGGGGAGACTCGTCGGGGTCGTCAGCCGAGAGCCCCAGCTTCTCGGCGGCCGCGCTCATCAGCATCACCGCCGCCCTGGTGATCACCTCGACGGCGGGAATTTCAGCCAACTCGCGGGTGGGCGGCGGTGACGCCGATTCGGGCGATGCAGGAACCTCGGTCATGCCTGCTAGACTGGCACGCGCGACCGTCCCGGCAGACGCCAGGACAGCAAGTGGAGTCCCGCTCCCACCGTTGACCTACCAGGTTCAGCGGTCCGGTCACACACACCGAGAGGTGCGTGTTCTGCGTATGACGCAGGCGACGCAAGTCGTGATCGGTCGGCATCGGGCCCTGCAATGTGCAGGGCCGTTCTGCTCTATTGGGCAGCGAGCTGATGGCGTGACTCCTCGAAGACTACATAGGAGGCCCCATCAGCACTGAGACCCGCATCAACGAGCGCATACGTGTACCCGAAGTCCGTTTGATCGGACCCAACGGTGAGCAGGTAGGCATCGTGCGCATCGAAGATGCACTCCGCGTCGCTGCGGATGCCGATCTCGATCTCGTCGAAGTTGCCCCGGCTGCCAAGCCGCCGGTCTGCAAGATCATGGACTACGGCAAGTTCAAGTACGAGACGGCACTCAAGGAGCGCGAGTCTCGCAAGAACCAGCAGCAGACCGTCGTCAAGGAACAGAAGCTGCGACCCAAGATCGACGACCACGACTACGAGACCAAGAAGGGTCACGTCGTCCGCTTCCTCGAGGCGGGGTCCAAGGTCAAGGTGACCATCATGTTCCGCGGACGCGAGCAGTCGCGGCCCGAACTCGGTTACCGCCTCCTGCAGCGGCTGGGCGCCGACGTCGCCGATTACGGCTTCGTCGAGACGTCCGCCAAGCAGGACGGTCGCAACATGACGATGGTGCTGGCACCCCACCGCGGAGCCAAGACCAAGGCACGGGCGGCACACGACGCGGCGGCGCCCCAGGCGCAGCGCGCGGTACCCGCTCCGGCCGAACCAGCGGCGACGCCCGCCAGCGAACCTGCAGCAGACCCATCGCAGACCTGATCCACCACTAGAACTGAGGACTCATGCCCAAGGCCAAGACACACAGCGGCGCATCGAAGCGCTTCCGGAAGACCGGAACCGGCAAGATCGTGCGCCAGAAGGCCGGCCGCCGACACCTGCTCGAGCACAAGGCGACCAAGCGCACCCGCCGGCTCGACGGCCGGACCGTGGTGGCGGAGAACGACGCCAAGCGCATCAACAAGATGCTCAACGGCTGACCCGACACGCCTTTTTCTAGGCCCAACCTGACCCGCTCGAGATAGGAACACCCATGGCACGCGTCAAGCGCGCACTAAACGCCCAAAAGAAGCGGCGTACCGTACTGAAGGCCTCGAAGGGCTACCGCGGCCAGCGGTCGCGGCTCTACCGCAAGGCCAAGGAGCAGCAGCTCCATTCGTTGACCTACGCCTACCGTGACCGCAAGGCGCGCAAGGGTGACTTCCGCAAGCTGTGGATCACGCGGATCAACGCCGCGGCCCGCGCCAACGGCATCACCTACAACCGGTTGATCCAAGGCTTGAAGCTGGCCGGCGTCGAGGTCGACCGCAAGAACCTGTCCGAGATCGCGATCAGCGACGAGGCTGCGTTCACGGCACTGGTCGAGGTCGCCAAGGCGGCGCTGCCCGCCGATGTGAACGCCCCGTCGGACGAGGCCGCCTGAGCGTCCAGCTCCCGCTCACCGAACGTTCGGCCCGCGTGGGCGCGGCAGCCAAGCTGCTGCGCCACGCGGGCCGTAAACGTACCGGCCTCTTCCTGGCCGAAGGGCCCAACCTCGTCGAAGCCGCGTTGGCGCGGGGCGTGGTCACCGACGTCTTCGTGACCGAATCCGCGTTCGACCGGTTCGAGCCGATGCTCGGCTCCGCCGCGGTGCAATTCGTCACCGAGAAGGCGGCGAAGGCACTGTCCGACACCGTGACCCCCGTCGGGCTGGTCGCGGTGTGCTCGATCCCGACGCCGAGCCTCCCTGCCGTGCTGGCCGACTCGCCACGGCTGGTCGCGGTTGCCGTCGAAACGTCCGAACCCGGCAACGCCGGCACATTGATCAGGCTGGCCGACGCCATGGGTGCCGACGCCGTCGTCTTCGCCGGCCACGGGGTCGACCCCTACAACGGCAAGGTGCTGCGCGCGTCGGCGGGCAGCATCTTCGCGCTGCCGGTGCTCGAGGTGATCGACACCGCGGCGGTGGTCGCGGCCCTGAGCGGCGCCGGACTCCGGGTGCTCGCCACCACGCTCGACGGGGACACCTCGCTCGAGGACGCAGACCTCTCAGGACCCACCGCATGGCTGTTCGGCGCCGAAGCCCATGGGCTGTCGGCCGACGTGGCCGCGCTCGCCGATGCCCGCGTGCGCATTCCGATGGCGGGTCGCGCGGAGAGCCTCAACGTGGCTGCCGCAGCGGCGATCTGCCTGTATGCGAGTTCACGCGCCTCGCACCGCGGCTAGCCCCTCGGGTGTACTGTTCGACGCTACAACTCGTGCTCGATGTGTAACGTCGCTCCAGTCGCTGCGGAGGCTCCTGATGACCCGATACGACTACGTCATCGCCGGTGCCGGATCGGCCGGATGCGTACTGGCCAACCGGCTGTCGGCCGACCCACGAACCTCGGTCCTGCTGATCGAGGCGGGCGGACCCGACCGCCATCCGATGTTCCACGTGCCCAAGGGCTCTGGCACGTTGATGGAGAACGAGAAGTACGTGTGGCGCTACCGCACGACGCCGTTCGGGCCCAACCAGCACTCCGAGTTCTGGACCCGCGGCAAGGTCCTCGGTGGCTCCAGCTCCATCAACGGCATGGTCTACAACCGCGGCAACCGCGCCGACTACGACGAGCTCGAACGGCTGGGCAACAAGGGCTGGGGCTGGAGTGACATCCTGCCCATCTTCACGGGCTTCGAGGACAACGAGTTCGGTCCGTCTGCGACCCGTGGAGTCGGTGGACCGCTGCACGTGTCGGTGGGCCGCGGAACCGATCCGCTGTGCGACGAGATCATCGACGCCGGCGTCGGAGCGGGACTCCGCGCCGTGCAGGATCTCAACGAGTCCGACGACGCGCGCATCGGGTACGCGGCCGCGACGATCAAGAACGGTCGCCGCGTCAGCGCCGTCGACGCGTTCCTCAAGCCGGCCAGACGCCGTGCCAACCTTCGGGTCGTCACTGGCACCACGGTCCGGCGCCTGATCCTCGACCACGATCGCGTCGTGGGAGTGGAGGTCACGACGGCCGATGGCGCCAGCGCCACCTTCACGGCCGACCGCGAGGTGATCTGCGCTCTCGGCAGCATGGGCAGTCCACAACTGCTGCAACTCTCCGGCATCGGCCCTCGCGACGTCCTGACCGAGGCTGGCGTTCCGGTGCTGGTCGAGCGCGAGAACGTCGGCCGAAGGGTGCGCGAACACCGCTGTTTCGTCCTGCGGTACCGCTTGAACGAGGACCTCGGGTACAACCGCACGCTGTCCTCGAAACTGGGTCAGGCGTCGGCCGCCGCCCGCTACCTGGCCACCAGGACGGGGATGCTGGCGACGCCGACCTTCGAGGTGTTGGCGTTCCTCAAGACGCACGCCGCCGCCGAACGCGTCGACGGACAGCTTCTCCTCGGCCCGTTCACGATTCCCGCCTACCAGGCGGGTGCACCCATCTCCATCGAGCGCGAGCCCGGACTGTCGTGCCTGGGCTTCGCGTTGCGGCCCACGTCGGAGGGCAGCGTCACGATCACCTCGGCAGCGGCGGATGCGCCGCTGCGCATCGAACCGAACTATCTCACGACCGATCACGACCGCACGACCACCGCAGACCTGATCCGCCGGACGCGAGAACTATTCGCGCAGTCGCCCATTGCCGACCGCATCGACCACGAGACCTTTCCTGGCATGGAGGTGCAGAGCGACGACGACCTGATCGACTCCGCCCTCGACGGCGGTTACACCGGCTACCACGCGGTCGGCAGTTGCGCGATGGGACCGAGCGAGGGCGACGTGGTCGACGATCGTCTGCGGGTCAGGGGAGTCGACGGGCTGCGCGTCGTCGACTGCTCCGCGATGCCAATCATGTTGGCGGGCAACCTGAACGGGCCGGTGATGGCCATGGCGGGTCGCGCCGCCCAACTCATCCTCGAGGATCGCTGAGCAGCCCCCGCGCCACGTGGGTGATCTGAACTTCGTTGCTCCCCGCGTAGATCATCAGGGACTTGGCATCACGGGCCAGTTGCTCGACCCGGTATTCGGTCATGTATCCGTTGCCGCCGAACAACTGAATGGCCTCCATCGCGACGTCGGTCGCGGCCTGCGAGCAGTACCACTTGATCGCCGATGCCTCGGCCAGGGAGATGGTCGCGCCCGACTGGGCGGCCTCGATGACGCGAAAGAGCATGTTGCGCACGTTCATTCGGGCCACTTCCATGCTCGCCAGCTTGAGCTGGATCAGCTGAAAACGACCGATCTCCCGACCCCACAGGGTGCGCTCGTTGGCGTAGTCGACCGACAGCCGCAGGCACTCCTCGATCACCCCGAGTGCCATCGCGGCAACGCCGATGCGCTCGGCGGAGAAGTTCGAGCGGGCGCTGTCGCGGCCGTCACCGTTGTCGTTGTCCTCGGTCTCGCCCAGCAGCCGGTCGCGGCTGAGACGAACCTCGTTGAAGAACAGCTCGCCGGTGCGTGAACTGTGAATGCCCATCTTGCGGAACGGCTTGGACTGAACGAAGCCGTCCATTCCCTTGTCCAGCACGAAGGTCAGGACCTTCCGGTCGCGCTTGCTCGCGGCGTCGCCGTCGTCCAACTTGGCGTAGACCACCGTGACGTCCGCGTCGGGTCCGTTGGTGATGAACGTCTTGCGCCCGTTGAGTACGTAGTCGTCGCCGTCGCGCACGACGTAGGATGTCATGCCGCCGAACGCATCCGAACCCGAGTCGGGCTCGGTGATCGCCCACGCGCCGACCTTCTCGTAGGTGACCAGTTCGGGCAGCCACCGCTCCTGCTGCGCCAGTGTCCCGCGGGATGCGATCGTCGGGACGGTCAGTCCCAGACTAACTCCCATGCCCGTGACCAGACCCATGCTGACCCGACAGAGTTCGCTGATCACCACGAAGCCCATGCCGGTCTGGTCGCCGCCGAACAAGCCGCCTGAGGACCCCGACGTGGCCGCGCCCGCCCGCATCTTCGCCAGCCTCTTCTCCAGCGATTCCTTGGCCATGGCGTCGATTCCGAAGGTGGAGAACAGCTTGCGGATGACGGGGTACGGCGCCATGTCGCCGCTCTCCAGGTCGTCGAGGTGGGGGCGGATCTCCTTGTCGACGAACTCACGAACCGCATCGCGCACGGCGATGTCGACGTCGGACCATTCGAGCATGTCTAGGCTGCCTTTCCTGGCTTGCGCCGACCGCGCGCCGGGCGCAGACCTGCGAGGGAGAACGTGGTGTGCACCAGGGACCCGGCGCGTTCGATCAGCGACGTGCCGCGTGGACCACCGGGCACACGACCACCGGGCACGTAGTGCACTGGGAGGTCGCGCCGATCGCGCGGAGGACCCATGAAACCCGGCGCCTCGACCAGCGGCGCGTCGGCGGGCAACCGGCCGGATGCGCGCTTGTAGGCGGCCAAGGCCCGCGGGTGGAGCCGGATCTCGTCGGGCACGGCGACGAAGGCCAACTGGACGACCTTGCCGAAGAGGCGCAGCGCCACCTCGTCGCCCGGGGTCCAGCGCAGACCGGCCCGCTCACGCACCACGGGGTCGAAGAGGCCGGCGGCGATCCACCGCTGGCTCGCCACCATCGGTTTGAAGAGTTGGTCCCACACCGGGGTGGGCAGCGCGACGAACCACGGCTTCGGGACGCGGAGCGAGAAGATGTCCATCGTGGCGCGGTTGATCTCGAGCTGGTCGCGGCAGGTGGCGTCCCAGTACTCCTGGAAGTCCTCCCAGCTGGCGGGAACCGGCCGCATGCTCATGCCGTACATCCGATACCACTGCACGTGTTCCTCGAACAGCTGACGCTTCTCGGCGTCGGTCAGCCCGCCGCAGAAGTACTCGGCCGTCTTGATGATGAGCATGAAGAACGTCGCGTGGGCCCAGTAGAAGGTCTCCGGGTTCAGGGCGTGGTACCGGCGGCCGGCGGCGTCGGTGCCCTTGATGGTCTCGTGGTAGCCCTTGATCTGGGCGCCGGTGCGGGGTGCGCGCTCACCGTCGTAGACGACGCCCATGATGGGGTAGACCGACCTGGCGACGCGCTGGAGCGGCTCCCGAAGCAGAACCGAGTGCTCCTCGACGCCTGCGCCGAGCTCGGGGTACATGTTCTGGATCGCCCCGATCCACACGCCGAGCATGCCCGTGCGGAGGTCGCCGAAGTACTTCCAGGTCAGGGAGTCCGGGCCGAGCGGATCGGCAGGCGTCGTCGGTGTCGCGGTCATCGTGTCTCGCCCCACTCCAAGCCAATGTCCGAGCCTCGGTCCGTCTTCTCAACGTATTCGTGACAACGTACGTTGTCCACCACTGCCGACGGGCGCGTCGCGGCGCGTCTCCACGGTGTGACCCAGCCCTTACGGCCGCGATCGCCGGCGGCACCTAGGCTGGTCGGTGTGGATGATGCCGAGTCGTTCGACGAACGGTCCGGCGCCCGAGGCCCGCTGTCCTGGCTGCGGAACACCAACCACGACGACGGAGTCATCGCCTTCGTCAGGCGAGCCCGCCGCGCGTTGCCCGGCGACCCCGACTTCGGCGATCCGTTGTCGGCGGCGGGCGTCGGAGGCCCGCAGGCGGCGGCCCGCGCCGCTGACCGAATCCTGGACCGCCACGCCGCGTCGCGCGAGGTCAGCTTGGCCGGCCTCCAGGTGTGGCAGGCACTGACCGAGCGGGTCTCCGGTCAGCCGGCCAACCGCGAGGTGACACTCGTGTTCACCGATCTCGTCGGCTTCTCGGAGTGGTCGTTGCGAGCCGGTGACGACGCTGCACTGAAACTGCTTCGACGGGTCACCCAGGTGGCCGAGCCGCCAATGCTCGAGGCGGGTGGGCGCGTCGTCAAGCGGATGGGCGACGGGGCGATGGCCGTCTTCACCGATCCGGCCACGGCCGTCGGCGCCGTCCTTAAGGCTCTGGAGGCGGTCAAATCCGTTGAGGTTGGCGGATATACGCCGCTGATGCGGGCCGGAATCCACACCGGTCGGCCGCAACGCATCGGCTCCGACTGGCTCGGCGTCGACGTCAACGTGGCGGCGCGCGTCATGGACCGCGCCACCAGGGGAGGGCTGGTCGTCTCCAACGTCACCCTGGCGGGCATCTCCGACGAGGACTTCGAGGCGCTCGGCGTCACGGTGAAACGCGTTCGCAAGCAATTGTTCTCGGCCAGAGTGCCCGGTGTTCCCGACGACCTGGTGATGTACTGGGTAAAGACTCGCAGTGACCTACCAGGTGCCGATGACGCCGAGGTCGAGGCCTCGGGGGCATAGTCGGTCCCAATGGTGCCCCGGATGTTCTCTTGCCTGGCCCGCGTCCGGGTGACGGTGGGTTACGCCATCGTGCTCATCGCGGTCGCGACCATTCTCGGCAGGCTCGACCCCGCCGCGCAGGACCGGGTCATCCGACACGCGAGCACCAATCTCCACAACCTGGGTCGCGGACACGTCGGTACCCTGCTCGGAAGTGCCGTCGTGGTCGACGCCGGACCCGTCCTGTACTGGCTGCCAGGGCTGGTGTGCCTCCTTGCCCTGGGCGAATTGCTCTGGCGCAGTGGTCGATTGGTCGTTGCCTTCGGGGTCGGGCACGTGGGAGCGACGCTACTGGTGGCCGCCGGGCTGACCGCAGCGGTCACGCACGGCTGGTTGTCGCCCAGCGTCACCAGGGCCACCGACGTGGGAATGAGCTACGGCGCCACGGCGGTGCTGGGTGCCATCACTGCGGCGATCCCGCGCCGTTGGCGGCCGATCTGGATCGGATGGTGGCTTGCCGCCGCGGTCGCCGTGGTCGCCGTCGAAGCGGACTTCACCGACGTCGGGCATCTGCTGTCGCTGGTCCTCGGCATGATGGCGGCCACCCGGTTCGGCGTGCCTCGACCGTGGACACCAGCGATGTTGGTGCTGCTGGGCGTCGCGGCCCCCTACGGCTTCCTCGTGCTGGCCAACGGCGAGGGCACGCCCGTCCCGGCAGCCGCGTGGGGCGTAGCTGGAGCGGTGCTGGGCGCGGTGCTCACGGGACTCGTCGGCTGGGCCCGGGCGGGGCTTCAGCGGAACCGAACGGCGGACGACTCGATCCAGTCCGAATGCCAGGACTCCGGCGGATCCTCGAGCAGTTCGCCGGCCGCTTGATCACGGCGCGAGGGTAGCGCGAGTCACACCCCACCCGTCGCTATGATCGCCGGGTGGTCAATCAGCCGGACGGGTCGGGGCTCTCGCAGGAGGCGCTGGCCGCCGCCATCGGCGCCGCCCGCCAGGCCTTCGAGCAGGCGGGCGATCTGGAGGCCTTGGCGCGCGCCAAGACCGAGCACCTCGGTGACAGGTCTCCCATCGCCGTCGCGCGTCAGGCGCTGGGCTCGCTGGCGAAGACCGATCGCGCCGAGGCGGGGCGGCGGGTCAACGAGGCTCGCACTGCCGCCCAGGCCGCCTTCGATGCCCGGATCGAAGTGCTGCGCGCCGAACGCGACGCCGCCGTCCTCGTCGCCGAGCGGATCGACGTCACCCTGCCGTCGACGCGCGGCCCGGTCGGCGCCCGGCACCCGATCACCATCCTGGCCGACCACGTCGCCGACGTGTTCGTCGCAATGGGATGGGAATTGGCCGAGGGGCCCGAGGTCGAGACCGAGCAGTTCAACTTCGACGCGCTGAACTTCCCGCCCGACCACCCGGCCCGCAGCGAGCAGGACACGTTTCACGTCGCGCCGGACGGGTCGCGCCAGGTGCTGCGCACGCACACCTCGCCGGTGCAGATCCGGGCGCTGCTCGAACGCGAGTTGCCGGTCTACATCGTGTCGATCGGCCGCACCTTCCGCACTGACGAACTGGACGCCACCCACACACCGGTGTTCCACCAGGTCGAGGGAATGGCCGTCGACCGCGGGCTGACGATGGCGAACCTGCGCGGCACCCTGGATGCGTTCGCCCGCGCCGAGTTCGGTCCAGAGGGGCGCACCAGGCTGCGGCCGCACTTCTTCCCGTTCACCGAGCCGTCGGCCGAGGTCGACATCTGGTTCGAGAACAAGAAGGGCGGCCCGGGCTGGGTGGAGTGGGGCGGTTGCGGGATGATGAACCCGAATGTGTTGCGCGCCTGCGGCATCGATCCTGAAGTCTACTCCGGCTTCGCCTTCGGGATGGGACTCGAAAGAACCCTGCAGTTCCGCAACGGGATTCCCGACATGCGCGACATGGTCGAGGGCGACGTGCGGTTCTCCCTGCCCTTCGGGGTCGGAGCCTGATGCGCCTTCCCTACAGCTGGCTGCGCGAAGTCGTGCAAGCCGGCGCCCCCGGTTGGGACGTCGCGCCCGACGAACTCGAGCGCGCCCTCATCGGCATCGGCCACGAGGTGGAGGAGATCGTTCCGGTCGGTCCGGTGTCGGGGCCGCTGACGATCGGTCGGGTCTCCGAGATCGAGGAACTCACCGAGTTCAAGAAGCCGATCCGCGCGTGCAAGGTCGACGTCGGCCCACACAACATCGACGGCGTGCCGCGTGACATCGTCTGCGGTGCAACCAATTTCGCAGTGGGCGACCTGGTGGTGGTGGCACTGCCCGGCACCACCCTGCCGGGCGACTTCACCATCGCCAGGCGCAAGACGTACGGGCGGACGTCCGACGGGATGATCTGCTCGGCGTCGGAGCTCAACCTCGGCAGTGACCACTCGGGGATCCTGGTGCTGCCGCCGGGCACCGCCGAGCCCGGTGACTCCGCGGTCGAGGTGCTCGGTCTCGACGACGTGGTGTTCCACCTCGCAATCACACCGGACCGGGGCTACTGCCTGTCGATCCGCGGCATGGCGCGGGAACTCGCCTGCGCCTACGACCTCGACTTCGTCGACCCCGCCGACGTGCCGCCCCTACCGGTCACGGGCGAAGCGTGGCCGCTGGTCATCGAACCCGGCACCGGCGTCCAAAGATTCGCGCTGCGCCCCGTCACCGGCATCGATCCGACCGCGGTCTCGCCGTGGTGGCTTCAGCGCCGTCTGCTGCTGAGTGGGATCCGCGCCATCTCACCAGCGGTCGACGTGACCAACTACGTCATGCTCGAGATCGGTCATCCGATGCACGCGCACGACCGCAGCCTGATCGAGGGCGGGTTCGACGTCAGGTTCGCGGCCGTCGGCGAGACCGTCGTGACCCTCGACGACGTCACGCGCACACTGGATCCGGGCGACGTGCTGATCGTCGACGACGTGGATACGGCCGCCATCGGCGGCGTGATGGGGGCAGGCACCACCGAGGTCCGCGACAGCACCACCGACGTCCTGCTCGAAGCGGCGGTGTGGGATCCGGCGACGGTGTCGCGCACCCAGCGGCGACTCCGGCTGGTGAGCGAGGCGGGCCGGCGCTACGAGCGCACCGTCGATCCCGCGATTTCCGTTGCAGCAGTGGACCGGTGCGCAGCGCTGCTGGCCGAGATCGCCGATGGGACCGTCGAGCCGACGCTCACGGACTGGCGCGGCGATCCGCCCCGCGAGGACTGGTCCCCGCCGCCGGTCGCCATGCCGGTGGATCTGCCGGACCGGCTGGCCGGCGTCACCTACCCGGCCGGCGCCACGGTGCGCCGGCTGACCCAGATCGGCGGTCGGGTGACCGAATCCGGGGGTGTCGTCACCGTCACCCCGCCAAGCTGGCGCACCGACCTCACCCAGCCCGCCGACCTCGTCGAGGAGGTGCTGCGCCTCGAGGGCCTCGAGCAGATCCCGTCGATCTTGCCGACCGCACCGGCGGGCCGCGGTCTGAGCCCCACTCAACGACGGCGGCGCGCAGTTGGAAAGTCGTTGGCGCTCAACGGTTACGTCGAGGTGCTGCCGACGCCGTTCCTACCCGCAGGCGTATTCGATATCTGGGGCCTGCCCGACGACGATCCCCGTCGCGCGACCATGCGGGTGCTCAACCCGCTGGAGGCCGACCGGCCGCAACTCGCGTCGACGCTGCTGCCCGGGTTGTTGGAGGCCCTGGTGCGCAACGTCTCGCGCGGTGCGACCGACGACGCGCTGTTCGGCATCGAACAGGTGGTCCTGGCGACACCGCAGACCAGGTCCATCGACCGGCTTCCCGTCGACCGCCGGCCCACCGAGTCGGAGCTTGCGGCCATCGACGACGCGCTCCCCAGGCAACCACTGCATGTCGGTGCCGTGCTGTCGGGCCTACGCGAACCCGCGGGCCCGTGGGGTCCCGGTCGGCCGGTCGACGCGATGGACGCCTTCGAGGCGGTGCGCATCATCGGACGCGCCTGCCACGTCGACTTCGAGTTCCGCGCAGACCAGTTGCTGCCATGGCACCCCGGTCGCTGTGCGGCGATCGTTCTCGACGGCGCGGTCATCGGTCACGCGGGCCAGCTTCACCCCGCGGTCATCGAACGCTCGGGGCTGCCCAAGGGAGTCTGCGCGGTGGAACTCGACCTCAGCGCCATTCCCGTCGTCGAACCCCTACCCGCGCCAGCGGTGTCACCGTTTCCGGCGGTCTTCCAGGACGTCAGCCTCGTCGTCGCCGACGACGTGGGTGCTCAGTCGGTGGTCGACGCGGTCCGCGACGGGGCGGGTGACCTGCTGGAGGACGTCCGAATCTTCGACGTCTACACCGGCCCGCAAATCGGCGAGGGCAACAAGTCGTTGGCACTGGCGCTGCGGTTCCGCGCCCCGGACCGGACGCTGACCGAGGACGAGGCGAGTGCCGCGCGAGACGCCGCCGTCGAGGTGGCCGCCGCGCGGGTCGGCGCCGTTCAGCGCAGATAGTGGCCCCTTTCGCCCGGCCCGTCGCCTCTCGACCCACACGGTTCTACGCAGGTGGGGCGGCACACGGCGACCTGAGGCCGAGCGCGGGCGCCTTCCTCCGGTGACCACTCATTTTCAGTCCTAAGTCCCGTTTCTGCACGAGGGCTGCAATGTTGCCGCGCGAGTAGGCGATCGCCGCCATGGCGTGGACATCGCCGCGCGGCGCCGCATCGCCAGGCACCACTTCTGCACCGTGGTCGCGGTTTGGCGAACCGCGGGGCAGATTGCAGCCGTGGTGCGAACAACGCCCATAGCGCTGACGAAGTGGTCAGACCCAGGAGAGGTCGCACCGGTGCTGCGGTCCCAACAACAGCACACGGGAAGCGAACCTTCGCAGTGCCGAATAATCAGTTTGCATGCTTATGCATAAACATGCAGAATCGGTGATCATGACGTCCATCGCGGTCGCCGGCGCCAGCGGATATGCGGGCGGCGAGATCCTCCGACTCCTTCTCGGCCATCCTGCTCTCGCCGACGGGCGCCTGTCCCTCGGAGCGGTGACCGCCGCCGCGAGCGCCGGCACCGCGGTGACCGACCATCATCCGCACCTGCTGCCGCTGGCCGACAAGATCCTCGAACCCACCGACGTCGACGTGCTCGCCGGCCACGACGTCGTGTTCCTCGCCCTGCCGCACGGGCACTCTGCGGCCCTGGCCGAGCAGCTCGGACCGGACACCCTGATCATCGACTGCGGCGCGGACTTCCGGCTGACCGATCCGGCGGCGTGGGAGAGGTTCTATGGCTCGGCCCACGCGGGCAGCTGGCCCTACGGCCTACCCGAGTTGCCCGGCGGCCGCGACGCGCTGCGCAACACCCGGCGCGTCGCCGTCCCCGGCTGCTACCCGACGGCCGCGCTGCTGGCGCTGTTGCCCGCGGTCGCCGAGGGCCTCGTCGAACCGGCCGTGACGGTCGTGGCGGTGAGTGGAACCTCCGGCGCTGGCCGGGCCGCCAAGGTCGACCTCCTGGGGTCCGAGGTCATCGGCTCGGCCAGGGCGTACAACGTCGGCGGCGCGCACCGGCACACTCCCGAGATCGCGCAGGGTCTGCGGGCCGTCACCGACCGCGAGGTCACGGTGTCCTTCACGCCCGTGCTCATCCCGACGTCCCGGGGCATCCTCGCGACGTGCACCGCCAGGACCGACGCCTCGCTGTCGGAGATCCGCGCCGCCTACGACAAGGCCTACGGAAGTGAGCCGTTCGTGCACCTGCTTCCCGAGGGCCGGCTGCCGACCACCGGGTCGGTGATCGGAAGCAATGCCGCCCAGGTCGCCGTCGCCGTCGACGTGGACGCGGGCGTTCTGGTGGCGCTGTGCGCGATCGACAACCTGGTCAAGGGAACCGGAGGGGCTGCCGTGCAGTCGATGAACCTGGCGCTGGGCTGGCCGGAGACCGAAGGACTGTCGATCGTGGGAGTGGCGCCGTGAATTTGGTGCGCAATCAGGGGGTGACCGCGCCGTCGGGCTTTCGCGCCACCGGAATCTCCGCGGGCATCAAGGCTTCCGGCAAGCCGGACCTCGCGCTGGTGTTCAACGAGGGACCCGACTATGCCGCGGCCGGCGTCTTCACCCGCAACAAGGTGAAGGCCGCCCCCGTGCTGTGGACCCAGCAGGTCATGACGACGCGGCGGCTTCGCGCCGTCGTCCTGAACTCCGGCGGCGCCAACGCCTGCACCGGTCCGCTCGGTTTCCAGGACACCCACGCGACCGCCGAGGCCGTCGCCGGCGCGCTGTCGGACTGGGGTACCGAGACCGGGGCCATCGAGGTGGCGGTCTGCTCCACGGGCTTGATCGGTGATCGCCTCCCGATGGACCGGGTGCTGGGCGGCGTCAAGGAGGTCGTGCAGGAGATGGCTGGCGGTCTGACCGGGGGAGCCGACGCCGCCCGGGCCATCATGACCACCGACACCGTCCCCAAACAGGTTGCGCTGCACCACGAGGACGGCTGGACGATGGGCGCCATGGCGAAGGGTGCCGGCATGATGGCGCCGTCCCTGGCGACCATGCTCTGCGTCATCACCACCGACGCGGTGGCCGACGCCGATGCTCTCGACCGGGCGCTGCGCAACGCCGCCGCGGTCACCTTCGACCGACTCGACATCGATGGCAGCTGCTCCACCAACGACACCGTGCTGCTGCTCGCCTCCGGCGCCAGCGAGTTCACCCCGACGCAAGCCGAACTCGACGCCGCGCTGCTGGCCGTCTGCGACGACCTCTGCGCACAGCTGCAGGCTGACGCCGAGGGCGTGACCAAGCGCGTCACGATCACCGTCACCGGCGCGGCGACCGACACCGACGCCGTCGTCGCGGCACGTGTCATCGCCCGCGACAGCCTGGTGAAGACCGCGCTCTTTGGCTCCGATCCGAACTGGGGCCGTGTCCTGGCCGCGGTCGGGATGGCGCCGGTCGACATGGCCGCCGACCGAATCAGCGTGTCGTTCAACGGTGTTCCGGTGTGCATCGATGGCGCCGGGGCGCCCGGCGCGCGCGAGGTGGACCTCTCCGGCACCGACATCGCCGTCGCCGTGGACCTCGCCGTCGGGACGGGTGCCGGCACCATCCGGACCACCGACCTCTCGCACGCCTACGTCGAAGAGAACTCGGCCTACTCCTCGTGACGACGCAGGTGCAGACCAAGGCGGCCGTCCTCGCCGAGGCGTTGCCGTGGCTCAAGCGACTGCACGGCAAGATCGTCGTCGTCAAGTACGGCGGCAACGCCATGACCGACGAGGTGCTCAAGACGGCCTTCGCCGCCGACATGGTGTTCCTGCGCAACTGCGGCATTCACCCGGTGGTGGTGCACGGTGGCGGCCCGCAGATCAGTTCGATGCTGAAGAAGCTCGGCATTCCCGGCGACTTCAAGGGCGGCTTCCGCGTCACCACTCCCGAGGTTCTCGACGTCGCCAGGATGGTGCTCTTCGGTCAGGTCGGGCGCGAGCTCGTCGGGCTCATCAACGCCCACGGCCCGTATGCGGTCGGCATCACCGGTGAGGATGCCCAGCTGTTCACCGCGGTGCGGCGCAGCGTGCTCGTCGACGGCGTCGCGACCGACATCGGCCTGGTTGGCGACGTGGAGAGGGTCGATATCGGAGCGGTCGTGGATCTCATTGTGGCAGGGCGGATTCCGGTGATCTCGACGATCGCCCCCGACGTAGCGGGAGTGGTGCACAACATCAACGCCGACACTGCCGCAGCCGCCCTGGCCGAGGCATTGTCTGCCGAGAAGCTGCTGATGCTCACCGACGTGGAGGGGTTGTTCACCGACTGGCCCGACCGCTCGTCGCTGGTGAGCGAGATCGACGCCGCGACGCTGACGCAACTCCTGCCGTCGCTGGAGTCGGGCATGGTGCCCAAGATCGAAGCCTGCCTGCGCGCGGTCGACGGCGGTGTTCCCAGCGCCCACGTGATCGACGGGCGGGTGGAGCACTGCGTGCTGGTCGAATTGTTCACCAACGAAGGATCGGGAACGAAGGTGGTGAAGTGACCAATACGAATACCGAAGCGCTGCAACGGCGTTGGCAGGCCGTGATGATGGAGAACTACGGCACGCCGCCGGTTGCGCTGGTCAGCGGCGACGGTGCGGTCGTCATCGATGCCGACGGAAAGTCCTACGTCGACCTGCTCGGCGGCATCGCGGTCAACGTGCTAGGACACCGCCACCCCGCCGTCATCGAGGCGGTGACCACCCAGCTCAACACCCTCGGTCATACCTCCAACCTGTACGCCACGGAGCCGGGTATCGCCCTGGCGGAAGCCCTGGTCGCACACCTCGGCGGACAGGTCACGGCTCGGGTGTTCTTCTGCAACTCGGGCACCGAGGCCAACGAGGTCGCCTTCAAGATCACCCGGCTCACCGGGCGCACCGAGCTGGTGGCCGCCGAAGGGGCGTTCCACGGCCGGACGATGGGCTCGCTGTCGCTCACCGGTCAGCCGTCGAAGCAGGCGCCGTTCGCGCCGCTGCCCGGGAACGTCACCCACGTTCCGTACGGCGACGCCGAGGCCCTTGCCGCGGCCGTCACCGACGCGACCGCCGCCGTCTTCCTCGAGCCGATCATGGGGGAGGGCGGCGTCGTCACGCCCCCGCCCGGCTATCTCGTCGCTGCCCGCGAGATCACCGCCCGGCACGGCGCCCTACTGGTTCTCGACGAGGTGCAGACCGGTGTGGGCCGAACGGGGACGTTCTTCGCCCACCAGCACGACGGCGTCACCCCGGATCTGGTGACCTTGGCCAAGGGGCTGGGTGGTGGGCTACCGATCGGCGCGTGCCTCGCCATCGGGGATGCCGCCACTCTGCTGACGCCGGGCCTGCACGGCAGCACGTTCGGCGGCAATCCGGTGTGCACCGCCGCGGCGCTGGCCGTGCTCAAGACCCTCGCCGATGAAGACCTCATCAGCCGTGCCGACGTCCTCGGCAAGACCATCAGCCACGGCGTCGAGGCGATCGGCCATCCGCTCGTCGACCACGTGCGGGGCCGCGGTCTGCTGCGCGGGATCGTGCTGAGCGCCCCAAAGGGCAAGGCGGTCGAGGCCGCCGCCAGGGACGCCGGCTTCCTGGTCAACGCGGCAGCGCCCGACGTCATCCGGCTCGCCCCGCCACTGGTGGTGACCGAGGCGCAGATCGATGAGTTCCTCGCCGCGCTGCCCGACGTCCTCGACACCGCGGCGCAGTCGTCATGACCGTCCGGAACTTCCTGCGCGACGACGACCTGTCGCCGGGTGAGCAGACTGACGTCCTCGCCCTGGCAGCCGATCTCAAGCGGGCGCCGTTCAGCGCGCGCCCGCTCGAGGGTCCCCGCGGCGTCGCGGTGATCTTCGAGAAGAACTCGACCCGCACCCGGTTCTCGTTCGAGATGGGCATCGCGCAACTGGGCGGTCATGCCGTCGTGGTCGACGGGCGCAGCACGCAACTCGGCCGTGAGGAGACCCTCGAGGACACCGGGGTGGTGCTGTCGCGCTACGTCGACGCGATCGTGTGGCGCACGTTCGCCCAGGAGCGCCTGACCGCCATGGCGTCCGGTGCGACGGTGCCGATCGTCAACGCGCTGTCCGATGAGTTCCACCCGTGCCAGGTGCTCGCGGATCTGCAGACCCTCGCCGAACGCAAGGGTGAGCTCAAGGGATTGCGCATGGCCTACTTCGGCGACGGGGCCAACAACATGGCGCACTCCCTGATGTTGGGCGGCGTGACCGCCGGCATCCACGTCACGATCGCCGCGCCGCAGGGTTTCGAACCTGCGAGGCAGTTCGTCGCGGCCGCGGAACGCCGGGGCGCCGAGACCGGCGCGACGGTCGACGTGACCGCGGACGCCAAGGCCGCCGCCGCTGGCGCGGACGTCCTGGTGACCGACACATGGACGTCGATGGGGCAGGAGAACGACGGGCTCGACCGGGTCCGGCCGTTCCGGCCGTTTCAGGTCAATCCTGAGCTGCTATCGTTGGCCGATTCGGAAGCCGTTGTGCTGCATTGTCTTCCGGCCCACCGCGGCCACGAGATCACCGACGACGTGATCGACGGACCGCAGAGCGCGGTGTGGGACGAGGCCGAGAATCGGCTGCACGCCCAGAAGGCGCTGCTGGTGTGGCTGCTGGACCAGAGATGACCCGCGGAATGACCGGTACGACGAGGGTGGGCAGGCAGGCCCGCATCGTCTCGCTGCTGTCGTCGCACGCGGTGCGCAGTCAGGGCGAGCTGGCGGCGATGCTCTCGGCCGAGGGCATCGAGGTCACCCAGGCCACGCTGTCGCGCGATCTCGAGGAACTCGGCGCGGTGAAACTGCGCGGTGCCGACGGTGGCACGGGGGTCTACGTCGTCCCCGAGGACGGGAGCCCGGTGCGCGGCGTGTCCGGCGGCACCGACCGGATGATCAAGTTGCTGGGCGAGCTGCTGGTGTCGACCGACGCCAGCGGCAACCTCGCCATCCTGCGGACCCCGCCCGGCGGCGCCCACTACCTGGCGAGCGCCATCGACCGCTCGGCACTGCCGTACGTCGTCGGCACGGTCGCCGGGGATGACACCATTCTGGTCGTCGCGCGGGAACCCATGACGGGTGCCGAACTGGCCAGCACTCTCGAACAACTGCAGTAACCAAGACTAAGGAGATCGATTCAATGTCCGAACGCGTCATCCTGGCGTACTCCGGCGGGCTGGACACCTCCGTCGCGATCAGCTGGATCGGCAAGGAGACCGGTCGCGAGGTCGTGGCGGTCGCCATCGATCTCGGTCAGGGCGGTGAGGACATGGAGGTCGTCCGTCAGCGCGCCCTGGACTGCGGCGCCGTCGAAGCCGTCGTCGTGGACGCCCGCGACGAGTTCGCCGACGGGTACTGCTTGCCGACCATCCAGAGCAACGCGCTCTACATGGATCGGTATCCATTGGTGTCGGCGATCAGCCGGCCGTTGATCGTCAAGCATCTGGTGGAGGCGGCGCGCGAGCACGGCGGCGGCATCGTGGCGCACGGCTGCACCGGCAAGGGCAACGACCAGGTGCGCTTCGAGGTCGGCTTCGCGTCGCTGGCACCCGACCTCGAGGTGCTGGCGCCCGTTCGCGACTACGCGTGGACCCGGGAGAAGGCGATCGCCTTCGCCGAGGAGAACGCCATCCCGATCAACGTCACCAAGCGTTCGCCGTTCTCGGTGGACCAGAACGTGTGGGGCCGGGCGGTGGAAACCGGCTTCCTGGAACACCTTTGGAATGCCCCGACCAAGGACGTTTACGACTACACCGAGGACCCGACGGTCAACTGGAGCTCGCCCGACGAGGTCATCGTCGGCTTCGAGCAGGGCAGGCCGGTCTCGATTGACGGCCGGCCAGTCACGGTGCTGGAGGCCATCGTCGAGCTGAACCGCCGGGCGGGTGCGCAGGGCGTTGGCCGGCTCGACGTCGTCGAGGACCGGCTCGTCGGCATCAAGAGCCGGGAGATCTACGAGGCGCCCGGCGCCATGGTGCTGATCACCGCGCACACCGAACTCGAACACGTCACGCTGGAGCGCGAACTCGCGCGGTTCAAGCGGACCACCGACCAGCGGTGGGGTGAGCTGGTATACGACGGACTCTGGTACTCGCCGCTGAAGCGGGCCCTGGAGACCTTCGTTGCGGACACCCAAAAGCACGTCACCGGTGAGATTCGAATGGTGTTGCACGGCGGCCACATCGCCGTCAACGGCCGGCGCAGCACGGAGTCGCTGTACGACTTCAACCTCGCCACCTACGACGAGGGCGACACCTTCGACCAGTCCAGCGCGAAGGGCTTCGTACACGTGCACGGGCTGTCGTCGAAGATCGCCGCCCAGCGGGACCTGACCAATGGCGCCGTGCTCGGGTGAGCACCAACGAGGGTTCGCTCTGGGGCGGCCGCTTCGCCGACGGCCCGTCGGATGCACTCGCCTCGCTCAGCAAGTCCACCCACTTCGACTGGGTGCTGGCGCCCTATGACGTGACGGCGTCGAAGGCGCACACACTGGTGCTCCACCGCGCCGGCCTGCTGACCGAGGACCAGCGCGATGGACTGCTGGCGGGCTTGGACGCCCTCGGCCGCGACGTGGCCGACGGCAGCTTCCGGCCCCTGCCGTCCGACGAGGACGTTCACGGGGCCCTCGAGCGCGGTCTCATCCAGCGGGCCGGTGAGGACCTCGGGGGCCGGCTGCGTGCCGGGCGCTCGCGAAACGACCAGGTTGCCACGCTCTTTCGGATGTGGCTGCGCGACGCGATGCGGGTGATCGGCCACGGTGCCCTGGACGTCGTCGGGGCGTTGGCCACCCAGGCCGCCTCGCATCCCACCGAGATCATGCCGGGCAAGACGCACCTCCAGTCGGCCCAGCCGATTCTGCTCGCGCACCACCTGCTGGCTCACGCCCACCCGCTGCTGCGCGACGTCGACCGGATCCTCGACCTCGACGACCGCACGGCCGTATCGCCCTACGGGGCAGGGGCGCTGGCGGGTTCGTCGCTGGGGCTGGACCCCGATGCGATCGCCGCCGACCTCGGCTTCCATGCTGCGGCCGACAACTCGATCGACGCGACCGCGTCGCGCGACTTCGCCGCCGAGGCCGCGTTCGTGCTGGCGATGATCGCCGTCGACCTGTCCCGGCTGGCAGAGGACATAATCCTCTGGAGCACAACCGAATTCGGCTACGTCACGTTGCACGACGCCTGGTCGACGGGCAGTTCGATCATGCCGCAGAAGAAGAACCCCGACATCGCCGAGCTGGCGCGCGGCAAGTCCGGGCGGCTGATCGGCAACCTCGCCGGCCTGCTGGCGACGCTGAAGGCGCAACCGCTGGCGTACAACCGCGACCTGCAGGAGGACAAGGAGCCGGTCTTCGACTCGGTGGCCCAGCTGCAACTGCTGCTGCCCGCGATGGCCGGCCTCGTCGGCACGTTGACTTTCGACGCCAGGCGGATGGCCGAACTGGCGCCGCGTGGGTACACCTTGGCGACCGATGTCGCGGAATGGCTGGTGCGACAGGGGTTGCCGTTCCGGGTGGCCCACGAGGCCGCCGGCGCCGCGGTGCGTGCCGCCGAGGCGCGCGGGGTCGGGCTCGAGGAGCTATCCGACGATCAGTTCGTGGCCATTCACCCGAGGTTGACGCCGGAGGTGCGCGAGGTACTGACGGTGGAGGGTTCGGTCAACTCCCGGGACGCCCGCGGTGGCACGGCGCCCTCTCAGGTCGCCAAGCAGCTCGGAATCGTGCGCGAGACGGCCGACCGGCTCTGGATTCAGTTGCAGCCCTAGGGCGCGATGAGTTCCGCGGCCTCCGCGGGTCCTACCGTCGACCCGCGACGAAGGAGGACCTCCATGCGCAGCGTGAATTTTTCGATGGCCGTCTCCCTGGACGGTTACATCGTCGGGCCGGACGGCGGCATCGACTGGGCGCCACCCGACGAAGAGGTGTTCCGCTTCTGCTGCCCAAGGTCGTCTTCTCCACCACGCTGACCGACGTCCGCGGCCAGGCCCGACTCGCCGGTGCGGGTCTGGCCGAGCCGCCGCACTGGGACTGATCGACGAGTACCGGATCAGGGTGTGTCCGGTGCTGCTCGGCGGCGGCGTTCCGTTCTTCGACCATCGCGAGAATCGGGTGAACCTCGACCTCGTCGAAACACGCACGTTCGCCTCGGGGGTCGTGTTCCTCCGCCACCGCGTGGCGCGCTAGTCCTCGGCCAGCTCCAGCCATTCCTCCTCGAGGGCGTCCTTGCGGGCCACCAACTCCGAGAGCTCGCCGTTGAGTTCGGTCACCCGGACGTGGTCGGCGGCGGCGTCGGCCATGGTGTGGTGCAGCGTGGCGATCCGCTCGTCGAGCTTCTTGAGCTGGTTCTCGATGCGCGCCAACTCCTTGCCCGTCCGACGCCCGCGCGCCGAATCGGTCTCCTTGCGCTGTCCCGGGCGGGCATTCGTGTCATTGCCCTCGGCGACGCGTTCGGCGAGGTACTGCTCGATCCCGCCGGGTAGCAGCACGCAGCGGCCGCCTCCGGGCAGCGCGTAGGTGACGTCGGACACCCGCTCGAGGAAGTACCGGTCGTGCGTGACGACGATGAGCGTGCCCGGCCAGCCGTCGAGGTAGTCCTCGATGACATTGAGCGTGTCGATGTCGAGATCGTTGGTCGGCTCGTCGAGGAGCAGCACGTTGGGCTCGTCGAGAAGCAACCGCAGGAACTGGAACCGGCGACGTTCCCCGCCGGAGAGTTCCGACAGGCGGGTGGTCAGCTTGTCGCCCGTGAAGCCGAAGTCCTCGAGCAAGCTGCTGGTGCTGACTTCCTTACCGCCGGCGAGTTCGGTGATCCGCTTGGCGTTCTCGACGGCGTCCAGGACGCGCTCATTGCCGTCGAGCTCCACCAGGGCCTGGCTCAGGTAGCCGATGCGCAGGGTCTTTCCGCGCTTGACCGTGCCCGACGTCGGTGCGATCTCCCCGGTCAACAACTTCAGCACCGAGGTCTTGCCGGTGCCGTTCACGCCCACCAGCCCGATCCGGACGCCCGGCCCGATCGACCAGTCCAGCTCGTCGAGGATCACCTTGTCGCCTGCGGTGAGTGAGACGCGGTGCAGGTCGAACACGTCCTTACCCAGCCGGGCCGTCGCAAACCGTTGCAGGGCAAGGGAATCCCGCGGTTCCGGTTCGTTGGCGATCAGGTCGTTGGCCGCCTGGATGCGGAACTTGGGCTTCGACGTGCGGGCCGGCGGGCCCCGCCGCAGCCACGCCAGCTCCTTGCGCATCAGGTTGCGACGTCGCGTCTCGGTGCCCGCCGCGACCCGCATCCTCTCGGCGCGGGCCAGCACGTAGGCGGCGTAGCCGCCGTCGTAGGCGTCGATGACCCCGCCGTGCACTTCCCAGGTCCGCGTGCAGACCGCGTCGAGGAACCACCGGTCGTGGCTGACGACCACCAGCGTCTTGGCCGTCCGCTTGGAGAGGTGCCCGGCGAGCCATCCGATGACCTCGACGTCGAGGTGGTTCGTCGGTTCGTCGAGCACCAGCACGTCATGGCCCGCGAGCAGGATGGCGGCCAGCGCGACGCGGCGGCGCTCACCGCCGCTGAGGTTGTCGACGTCGCGGTCCAGGGACACCTCGGTCAGCAGGTTCTCGACCACCGACCGGGTCTCGGCGTCGGCCGCCCAGATGTGATCCGCCTGCCCGTGCACGCCTGACGCCCCGTCGCCCCATATCACGTCGCGTACGGTGGCCTCGGGGTGGAAGTCGTCGGACTGGTGCAGGTAGCCCACCGACAGCCCGGAGGTGTGGGTCACGCGTCCGGAGTCGGGCGGGCGGGTTGCGGTGAGGACCTGCAACAGCGTGGTCTTGCCGTCGCCGTTGCGGCCGACGACGCCGATCGCCTCGCCGTCCTCCACACCAAGGCTGACGCCGTCGAGCAAGGTTCGGGTGCCGTACCCGACGGTCACGCGTTCCAGGTTGATCAGGTTGGCCATCAGCCGCCGATCATAGGGCGTGATCGGGGTGGGCCTTCAGTGCGCTGTGCCATGATGACGTCGGATCGGGGGATTCGCGCATCGCACGGAAGGGGACGTCCCGTGGTGGACCTTTCGGCAATCACCGGACCCGTGGGCCGGTTGGTGGCGACCGCCCAGAATGGCCTGGAGGTGCTGCGCTACGGCGGTCTGGAGACCGGTGCCCTTCCGTCGCCGTTCCAGATCATCGAGAGCGTCCCGATGTACCGGCTGCGGCGGTACTTCCCACCCGACGCCAGGCCCGGCGCCAAGCCGGCCGGCCCACCCGTGCTCATGGTGCACCCGATGATGATGTCGGCCGACATGTGGGACGTCACCCGCGACGAGGGAGCGGTCGGCATCCTCCACGAGGCGGGTATCGACCCCTGGGTCATCGACTTCGGCTCGCCCGACCAGGTCGAGGGCGGGATGCAGCGCAACCTCTCCGATCACGTCATCGCGCTGAGTGAAGCGATCGACACCGTCAGGAAGGTCACCGATCGCGACGTCCACCTCGCCGGTTACTCGCAGGGTGGCATGTTCGCCTATCAGACGGCCGCCTACCGGCGCTCCAAGGACCTGGCGAGCATCGTCGCCTTCGGGTCGCCCGTGGACACCCTGGCCGCCCTGCCACTAAACCTTCCCGCCGGGTTGGCGGTCGGCGCCGCCGACTTCATGGCCGACCACGTGTTCAGCCGCATCGACATTCCCGGCTGGCTGGCGCGGACGGGCTTTCAGCTACTCGACCCGGTCAAGACCGCCCAGTCGCGCCTGGACTTCGTCCGCCAGCTCCACGACCGCGAGGCGCTGCTGCCCCGCGAGCAGCAGCGCCGCTTCCTGGCCAACGACGGTTACATCGCGTGGTCGGGGCCGGCGATCGCCGAGCTGCTCAAGCAGTTCATCGCGCACAACCGAATGATGAGCGGCGGCTTCGCCATCCGGGGCGACCTCGTCACGCTCAGCGACATCGAGTGCCCCGTGCTCGCCGTCGTGGGGGAGGTCGACGACATCGGTCAGCCCGCCTCGGTGCGCGGCATCAAGCGGGCCTCACCCAAGGCCGACGTCTACGAATACCTCATTCGCTCAGGGCATTTCGGCCTCGTCGTGGGGTCGAAGGCCGCGAATCAGACCTGGCCGACGGTGGCGGCGTGGGTGAAGTGGCTCTCCGGTGACGGCGAGATGCCCGCCGACGTCACGCCGATGGCCTTGCAGCCGGCGGTGAGCAACGAGTCCGGCGTGGCGTTGACGACCCGCCTGGTCCACGGCGCCGGCGCCGCGGCCGAGATGACGTTCAGCGTCGCGCGTGCCGCAGGCTCGGCGTTCGTGGCGGCCAACAAGTCGGCTCGGGCGCTCGTCGTCGAAACCGCCCGCACGCTCCCGCGGCTGGCGCGGCTGGGCCAAATCAACGACCACACCCGCATCTCGCTCGGCCGGATCATGACCGAGCAGGCCCAGGCAACTCCACAGGGCGAGTTCCTGCTGTTCGACGGGCGCGTGCACACCTACGAAGCGGTGGACCGCCGCATCAACAACGTCGTGCGCGGTCTGATCAACGTCGGTGTCCGCCAGGGCGCGCACGTCGGCGTGCTGATGGAGACCAGGCCCAGCGCGCTGGTCGCCATTGCAGCGCTGTCCCGCCTCGGGGCCGTCGCCGTGCTGATGCCGCCCGACGCCGATCTGACGGAGGCCGCCCGGCTGGGCGCGGTGTCCGACGTGATCGCCGACCCGGTGCACCTGGACGCCGCCCGCAGACTGCCGCTGCGCGTTCTGGTTCTCGGTGGCGGCGAGGCGCGCGATCTGGACCTCGCCGCCGACGACGACGTGATCGACATGGAGAAGATCAACCCCGACGTCGTCGCGCTGCCGGGGTGGTACCGACCCGACCCCGGCTTCGCGAGGGATCTGGCCTACGTCGCGTTCGCCACCGTCGGAGGCGAACTCGTCGCCCGGCAGATCACGAACTTCAGGTGGGCGCTGTCGGCCTTGGGCACGGCTTCCGCGGCGAATCTGGGCTCCGGGGACACCCTGTACTGCCTGACGCCGCTGCACCATCAGTCCGGCCTGTTGGTCAGCCTCGGCGGGGCGGTCGTCGGCGGTACCCGAATCGCCTTGTCGCGGGGCCTGCGTCCGGACCGCTTCGTGCACGAGCTGAGGCAGTACGGCGTCACCGTGGTGTCCTACACCTGGGCGATGCTGCGCGAAGTGATCGACGACCCGGCGTTCGCGCTCAACGGCAGCCATCCGGTGCGACTGTTCATCGGCTCCGGCATGCCGACCGGGTTGTGGCGGCGCGTCGAGGAGGAGTTCGCCCCCGCGCACGTGGTCGAGTTCTTCGCCACGACCGACGGTCAAGCGGTGCTGGCCAACGTGGCGGGCGCCAAGATCGGCAGCGAGGGCAGGCCCCTCCCCGGGGGCGGTCACATCGAACTCGCCGCCTACGACCCGGACGACGACCTGATCCTGGAGGACGACCGCGGCTTCGTGGCGCTCGCCGGTACCAACGAGGTCGGTGTCCTGCTGGCCCATCCGCGGGGCCCGGTGGATCCGACCGCGTCGATCAAGCGCGGAGTCTTCGCGCCCGCCGACCTCTGGGTGTCGACGGAGTACCTATTCCGGCGCGACGAGGACGGCGACTTCTGGCTTGTCGCGAATCGCGGCTCGGTGATCCGGACCGAACGCGGCCCGGTGTTCGCCGACGCGGTCAACGATGCGATCGGTCGGGTGGGCGCGGTCGACCTCGCGGTCACCTACCGGGTGCCCGTCGGTGGCCGTGAGTTGGCCGTGTCGGCTCTGACGTTGAGCCCCGGCGGGAGCGTGCCGACCGCCGACCTCAACGAAGCGCTCGCCGTGCTGTCGGTGGGAGCGCCGCCCGACGTCGTGCACGTCGTACCGGACATGAAGCTCAGCGCCACCTACCGGCCGCTGCTCGGGCCGCTTCGCGCCGCGGGCATCCCCAAGCCGTCGCGGCACGCCTGGTACCTCGACGAGGACACCGGCACGTACAAGCGGCTGACGGCGGCCGTGCGCGCCGAGCTCGCCGAGACCGCTGCCGACGAGTGAACTCGGGCGTTGCGCGGGACGTGCTGCCGGGCTCGCGCCGCTTTGTTAGGCTCCGCCTGGCTGTATGTGGCCATCCGGGTCGGGCCGGATCTCGTAGAAGCTCGACGATGGAGGATTGATGGCGGTACGGACCAGCAGGAATTCCCGTGTGCGTCGCGCCGTCGCAGGCGCCGTCACCAGCGGTGCGTTGGCCGCGGGACTGCTGACGGGCCTGGCCTCGGCGCCGGCCTGGGCCGACCCCGCCACGGAGGCCTCAGCCCCCGCGGACGGCACCGCGGCACCGCCGATGACGGCCGATCAGGTGCTTCAGATCATCGATTCGGACTACGACACCGGCGCCGGCGGTGGTCAGCTATCGAACTTGATCCACCAGGTCCTCAAGTTGCGCCAGCAGGGGTTCTACCCCTCCCAGGCCAACAAGGACGAGATCATCGCCGCCCTCGACAAGCGGCCCAACCAGGCGCCGCTGGTGAAGGCTCTCGAGTCGACGCTGGCGTTTCAGAAGAGGGCAGCCTCGCGGGCGACCGGTGGCGGCGGGCCCGTCTTGAATCCGCCGACGATCGGCATCGGGGGCACCGGCGGCGGAGCGCCCGTTCCCAACAGCGGCGGCGGCATCAGCCTCCCGCTCGGCTGACCGATGCTCGATAACCGTCTACGCGACCTCCTGGTGTGTCCCGAGGACCGCGGCCCGCTGCTGCTGATCGGCGACGAGGCCCTGTACAACCCGCGGCTGCGTCGGTCGTATCGGATCGAGGCCGGCGTCCCCGTGCTGTTGATCTCCGAAGCGGTCACCATCACCGACGACTCGGAGCATGAAGCCCTGCTGAAGCGCGCCGAACCCTAACCCCATCCGGGTAGGTCGCCGGTGAGGTAGCGCTGCAGATTGGGCGCGATCGTCTGCGCAATCTGTTCGACGGGCAGCGACTTGAACGGTTCGAGTTCGAGGATGTAGCGCGCCAGCACCACGCCGACGAGTTGCGACGCCACGAACTGGACGCGAACCGGGCCCGAGCCTGGAGGGTCGTCCACCCGGTATCCCACTTCGACGGTGATGACGTCCTGCAGGAACGACCGGATCAGGCCGACCTCGTCCCCGGCCAGCAGCGACCGCATCGTCGCGATGAACCCCGAGCCGAGTTCGGATTCCCACAGGGGCAACAGCAGTGAGGGCAGCGTCAGGCCGAGCTCGTCGATCGGCGCCTCCCGCATCGGACCGATGACCTGCATGGGGTCGATCGGAATGTGAACGGCCGCGGCGAACAGCTGTTCCTTGGTGCCGAAGTAGTGATGCACCAGAGCCGAGTCGACGCCCGCTGCCGCGGCGATCGACCGGACCGATGTATTGCCAATCCCGTTGCGGGCGAACAGCTCCCGAGCGTTCGTCAGGATGCGTTCGCGGGAGTCGGACGTGCCGGGTGGGCGGCCGGGACGCCTTCGGCCCGAGCTGCTCACGGAGTCCTGCGCCGCAGCGTGGCTGCCGCCAGTCCCATGGCCACCACCGCGAACCCAACGACGATCGCGATGTCCCGCGCCGCCGTGGGAGTCAGGTCGGGGTGGGCGCCGACCTCCTTGAGTGCTTCGAGGGCATAGCTGGCGGGCAGCGCGTTGCTGATCCACTGCAGCCAGTCCGGCAGCACGTCGCGCGGCACGATGATCCCGCACAGCAGTAGCTGCGGGGCAATGACGACGGGCATGAACTGAACGGCCTGGAACTCGGTCCGCGCGAAGGCGCTGCACAGCAGACCCAATCCCACACCGAGCACCGCGTTGATGATCGCGATCGCGAACACCAGGGCCGGACTACCCGCCGTATCGAGACCCAGCAGCCCGAAGGAGATGACGCATGCCAGCGTGGCTTGGGCGGCCGCGGCCACGGAGAATGCAGTGCCGTAGGCCGCAAGCAGGTCGAGCCGGCGCAGGGGAGTGGTGAGTATCCGCTCCAACGTTCCGGAGACGCGTTCGCGCTGCATCGTGATCGAGGTGATCAGGAACATCACGATGAGCGGGAACACGCCCAGCATGATCAAACACGCGTTGTCGAAGGGCGACGGCGTGCCCGGGGGGCGCGGAGCGTCAGAAGTCTTGTCGAACATGAAGTAGATCAGCGTGATGATCAAGCTGGGGACGACGAGGATCATCGCCACGCTGCGATGATCGCCCGCCAGCTGGCGAAGGATTCGCCCCGTCGTCGCCAGGTAGGCCCGAGGACTCAGCCGAGCGCGGGTGCGGTGCTGTGCCGGATGACGGACAGAAACGCGGCCTCCAGTGACTGACATCCCGTGTCCTCTCGTAGGTGGGTCGGTGTGGTGTGGGCAAGTAGGCGGCCCTCTCGCAGCAGCAGCAGGTGACCGCAGTGGTCTGCCTCGTCCATGACGTGACTCGAGACCAGCAGGGTCGTGCCGCGGCGGGCGAGCTGATGGAACTGCTCCCAGAGGTCGACGCGTAGGACGGGGTCCAGGCCGACGGTGGGCTCGTCGAGCACCAGGAGGTCGGGCTGCGCCACCAGGGCGCAGGCCAACGACACACGGGTCCGCTGGCCACCGGAGAGGTTGCCGCACAGCACGTTTCGGTGGTCGTCGAGCCCGACGTTGGTGATGGCCTCGGCGGCAGCGCGAGCGTCCGAGCCATACAGCGCGGCGAAGTAGCGCACGTTGTCGACGACGCGGAGGTCCTGGTAGATGGTCGCGTCCTGGGTCACGTAGCCGACTCGGTGCCGCAGCTCCGCCGATCCGGCGGGCAGTCCGAGCACGGTGACGGTGCCCTTGGCGACGATCTGAGTGCCGACGATGCTGCGGATCAACGTCGTCTTTCCGCCCCCGGACGGACCCAGAACGCCGGTGATGGTGCCGGCAGCGATCTGCAGCGTGACGTCGTCGAGTGCGGTGCGCTTGCCGCGGACGACGGTCAGGTGTTCCACCGACACAGCAGGTCGGGCACCGCTCGGGATTAATTCATCATGCGATGAAGTCACCATGCGATGAATATGCGCCCCCGGGACAGGTGATGTCAAGGACGACGGGCAGAATCGCTGCGGTGAGTGCAGACCGGTTGGCCACCGACCCGGTGTCGGCCGCCGGGCTACTGGTCGGAGCGGTCCTGACCGGCCGGGGAGTCACCGCAACGGTGGTGGAGGTCGAGGCCTACGGCGGACCTCTCGACGGCCCGTGGCCCGATGCCGCCTCGCATTCCTTCCGCGGTCGAGGCGGTCGCAACACCATCATGTTCGGACCACCGGGGCGGATGTACACCTACCGAAGTCACGGCATCCACGTGTGCGCCAACGTCGTATGCGGCGTCGACGGCGTGGCCGCCGCAGTCCTGCTCCGCGCGGCGGTGGTGACCGACGGATTCGACGCCGCCCACGCCCGCCGCGGGCCGGTGACCACCGCGTCGTTGGCCCGCGGGCCGGGCAACCTCTGTTCGGCGCTCGGAATCACCATGGAAGACAACGGAATCGACCTGTTCGACGACGACGCACCGATCCGCCTGAGCCTTCAGGCGCCCGAACCCGCCGTCAGTGGCCCACGTGTCGGTGTCAGCAAGGCCGCCGACCGGCCGTGGCGCTTCTGGCTGGCTGATACTCCGGAGGTGTCGGTCTTCCGGCGCAGTCCGCGGGCGCCCGCGCCGGGGGACAGTGACTGATGCGGGGGACTGATACGGGAGGATCGACGACGTGACAACTCCGGGCGCGGGAATCCTCGACGAATTGGACTGGCGCGGCTTGATTGCCCAGTCCACCGACCGTGACGCCCTCGCGGCCGCCGCGGCGTCGGGACCACTGACCGTCTACGCGGGCTTCGACCCGACGGCACCGAGCCTGCACGCCGGACATCTGATTCCGCTGCTGACCCTGCGGCGCTTCCAGCGCGCCGGCCACCGGCCGATCGTTCTCGCCGGTGGTGCGACCGGGCTGATCGGCGATCCTCGGGATACGGCCGAACGCACGCTCAATAGCGCGGACACGGTCGCGGAGTGGTCTGAGCGCATCCGCGGACAACTCGAGCGGTTCGTGGTCTTCGACGGGTCGCCGACCGGCGCGATCGTCGAGAACAATCTGTCCTGGACGTCGCAGCTCTCAGCGATCGAATACCTCCGCGACCTGGGCAAGTACTTCTCGGTGAACGTGATGCTCGACCGTGACACGATTCGGCGGCGGCTCGACGGCGACGGCATCTCCTACACGGAGTTCAGCTACCTGCTGTTGCAGGCCAACGACTTCGTCGAGCTGCATCGACGGTACGGCTGCACGCTCCAGATCGGCGGCTCCGACCAGTGGGGCAACATCATTGCGGGCGTTCGCCTGCTCCGGCAGAAGCTGGGTGTTGCGGCGCATGCGCTGACGGTGCCGCTGGTGACCTCGGCCGACGGCAAGAAGTTCGGCAAGTCCACCGGAGGCGGAAACGTCTGGCTCGATCCCGAGCTGACCAGTCCATACGCCTGGTACCAGTACTTCTTCAACACCAGCGACGCCGACGTGATCCGCTACCTGAGGTGGTTCACCTTCCTGTCGGCCGACGAGTTGCACGAACTGGAAGTGGCCACCGCCGAGCGGGCGCACGAACGGGCCGCCCAACGCCGGTTGGCGCAGGAGCTCACCACGCTGGTGCACGGCCGGGCCGCGACCGACGCGGTTGAGCTGGCCAGCCAGGCGCTCTTCGGACGCGGTGAACTCGCCGGGCTCGACGAGTCGACGCTGGCTGCGGCGTTGCGGGAGACGTCGGTCGCGGAGTTGAGAGCGGGCGTCCCGGACGGTATCGGCGATCTGCTGGTGGCGACCGGGCTGTCAAAGAGCAAGGGCGAGGCGCGTCGGACGCTCGCGGAGGGCGGGGTGTACGTCAACAACGTTCGGGTGGAGGGTGACGACTGGGCGCCCACGCCCAGCGACTTCCTCCATGGCAAGTGGCTCGTTTTGCGCCGTGGCAAGCGCAACGTGGCGGGCGTCGAGCGGGTCTGAGGGGCTCACGAGCCGCCGCTCTAGCCCTGAACATCTGTCGGACACGCCTCTCACCTGCGCATTTGACTCTCCGTTATCCGGCACGTAACTTAGTCCAAGTCGTCG
>CAWJYC010000001.1:0-318478 GCA_963846985.1 uncultured Actinomycetota bacterium | reverse complement strand
GGTAGGGTGGCGTCCCGGCGGCCCGCAAACGATGGGGCCAGGCGCGCAACGGAGCGCACGTCAAACCAGTGCACGTCGCAAGGAGCAGGATCTTGGCCCTCAACACCATCGCGCTGGAGCTCGTCCCGCCCAACGTCGAGCGTGGCGCGGCCTACGCCATCGACGAGGCCCACAAGGTGCTGCAACTCTCCGTCGACGCAGGCATCGAGGGCCGGATCCGGCACGTCATGATCCCCGGCATGATCGAAGAGGACGATGACCGTCCCATCGAGATGAAGCCGAAGCTCGACGTCCTGGAGTACTGGTCCCTGATCAAGCCCGAGCTACCCGGCATCAACGGGTTGTGCACCCAGGTCACCTCGTTCCTCGACCAGCCCGCACTGGGCCGGCGCCTCGCTGACCTGGGGCAGGCCGGTTTCGACGGCATCGCCTTCGTCGGTGTGCCGCGCACGATGGCCGACGGCGAGGGCGCCGGCGTGGCGCCGACCGATGCGCTGTCGATCTATGCCGACGCCGTGCCGAACCGCGGCGCCATCCTGATCCCGACCCGCGACGGCGAACAGGGCCGGTTCACCTTCAAGTGCAACCAGGGTGCGACGTACGGGATGACGCAGCTGCTCTACTCCGACACCATCGTCGGATTCCTCACCGAGTTCGCCGCGACGACCGAGCACCGCCCCGAGATCCTGCTGTCGTTCGGCTTCGTCCCGAAGATGGAGCAGAACGTCGGGCTGATCAACTGGCTGATTCAGGATCCCGGCAATGCCGCCGTCGCCGCCGAGCAGGCCTTCGTCAGGGAATTGGCGAGGGCGGACCCGGCCGACAAGCGCAAGCAGATGATCGACCTCTACAAGCGCGTGATCGATGGCGTCGGGTCGCTCGGCTTTCCGCTCAGCATCCACTTCGAGGCGACCTACGGCGTGTCCCGGCCGGCCTTCGACACGTTCGCGGAGATGCTCGACTACTGGTCGCCCGACCGCTAACCGCCGGGCACCCTGGCGACGTACTCGGCCAGCGCCGACCCGACCGCCTCGGCTCCCGCGCCGTTCGGATGCAGCGGCGCCGCCGGCCGCGACGGTGCGAAGCCCTCGATGTAGCGGTCGGCGGGGGCGGCGCAGATGTCGTGCCCGACCGATAGCGGTCGGGTGTCGAAGAACTCCACGCCCTGCGCGGCGGCGACCTGCTTCAACCGTCCGTCGAGCTCGTCGATCTTGCCCTGGAAGTACGCCGCGTCGACGGGGTTGATGGGCTGGTCGGGGAAGCAGCCCTGCGGCCGCACATAGGTGCCGTAGCCGACGACGATCACCCGCGCCGACGGTGCCTTGGCGCGGATCGACGAGATCAGCGCCGACCAGTCGCCGGCATCGTCGTCGATCGCCTGGGAGATGCGGTCGACGCCGCCGGCGACGAGGTCCGCCGAGCAGGGTGCGACGTCGAGGCTGTCGCGCCGGCACTTCACCGCGATCGAGGGCAGGTCGACGTCGTTGCCGCCGATGGTGACGGTCACCAGCTGGGTGCCCGATGCGACCGCGGCCAGCTGTGGGGGCACCGCCCCGGTGCGGGTGGACTGCGAATGCGAGACGAGGTCGACGGTCCTGGCGCCGCTGCACGTGACGTCGGTGAAGGCGGCCGCCTGCAGGCGGCTGGCCAGCACTGCTGGATAGTCGTTGGTCGAGCGCAGGCAGCCCGCGGGCTCGGCCTGCTCGGGTACCAGCGGCGCCGCCGCGGCGGAATCGCCCATGGCGACGTAGCTGGGGCCCGCGCCCGGGGACCACGGTGTCGGGGAAGGCGTGGCCGTGGTCGGGGCCACGGGTTGGGCCGGGGCCGACGAATTCGACCCGTCGACGCAGGCGGTCGCGAGCGCCGCCGACAGGACCACCGCCAACAGGCGCCGGGCGATCCGCGTCGATGGCATCCCCTGTTCTTACCCGCGATCACCGACCGCGCCACTGTGGGCTGCGTCGCCCGCAGCGCGCACCCGACCCGTGGAACGATTGTTGGCGTGCTGCCCGCCGACAATCACGTGCACTCGGAGTTCTCCTGGGACACCGGTCCCAGCGCCTCGATGGAGCAGACCTGCCACCGCGCGGTCCAGGTGGGTCTGCCCGCGGTCGCCTTCACCGAGCACGTCGACTTCACCGACTGGGGCGAGCACGACCGTCCGCCCGTCGGCGCCCGGGTCGGGACCCGCAGGCGCGTGCTCCCGCTGGACGTCGACGGGTATCTCGCGTCCATCGAGAGATGTCGGCATCGGTTTCCCGGGCTGCGCATCCTCACCGGCATCGAAGCGGGCGAGCCGCACCACTTCGCGGGCAGCGTCGCGGCAGTGCTCGCATCGGGTGGCTTCGACCGGGTGCTGGGCTCGCTGCACTCGATCGTGCACGACGGTCACCTGGTCTACGCCAACCACGTGTTCGGGTCGCTGCCCGCCCACGTCGTCGTTCGGGAGTACTTCGCCGAGCTGCTGCGCCTGGTCGAGGGATCCGACGTCTTCGGGGTGCTGGCCCACTGCGACTACCCGCGCCGCTCCTGGCCCACCGCCCGCGAGGGCCGGTACCGCGAGGCGGACTTCGAGGAGGAGTACCGGACCGTGTTCCGCGCCCTCGCGGCGTCGGACCGGCCACTCGAGCTCAACACGGCCAGCCCGCTCGCGTCGGCGACCCTGATGCGCTGGTGGTACGAGGAGGGCGGCGGCGCGGTGTCCTTCGGCAGCGACGCGCACGTGCCGCTGCGGGTCGGGGATCAGTTCGAGGTGGCGGTGGACATCGTCGAGGCGGCCGGCTTCCGGCCGGGCCGCGACGAGTACGACTTCTGGCGCCGCTGACCGAACGCCTATCCTTGCCCGAGTGTCCGAACCCTCCCGCGACGAGCTCCGCGAGCTCCGTGCGCGCCTCGACGGGTTGACCATCCGCGACGCCGACCGGCTGCGGCGCCGCCTCCGCGGACTGCGCAGCAGCGATGCCGCGTCCGTGCAGCGGATCGCCGAGCAGGTCACCGCGGCCGAGGCGCTCGTCGCGACCCGGCTGGCCGCCGTGCCCGAGATCACCTACCCCGACCTGCCGGTCAGCGAGATGCGCCACGACATCGCCACGGCCATCACCGAACACCAGGTGGTGGTGGTCGCCGGGGAAACCGGATCGGGCAAGACCACCCAGCTGCCGAAGATCTGCCTGGAGCTCGGCCGCGGCATCCGCGGCACCATCGGGCACACCCAGCCGCGCCGGCTCGCCGCCCGCACCGTCGGTCAGCGCATCGCCGACGAACTGCACGTCCCGCTCGGCGACGCCGTCGGCTACACCGTCCGGTTCAACGACCACGCCAGCGACCGCACGCTGGTCAAGCTGATGACCGACGGCATCCTGCTCGCCGAGATCCAGCGCGACCGCCGGCTGCTGCGCTACGACACGCTGATCCTCGACGAGGCCCACGAGCGCAGCCTCAACATCGACTTCCTGCTCGGCTATCTGCGCGAGCTGCTGCCGCGGCGGCCCGACCTGAAGGTCATCGTCACGTCGGCGACGATCGAGCCGGGCCGCTTCGCCGCCCACTTCGGCGGCGCGCCCGATCGTCGAGGTGTCCGGCCGCACCTATCCCGGTCGAGATCCGTTACCGCCCACTGGAAGTCGTCGACCGCGATCCGACGACGACGAGGACCCCGACGACCCGGACCACGACGTCATCCGCACCGAGGTGCGCGATCAGACCGAGGCCATCATCGACGCCGTCCGCGAACTCGAGGCCGAGCCGCCCGGGCGACGTGCTGGTCTTCCTGTCCGGCGAGCGCGAGATCCGCGACACCGGCGAAGCCTTGCGCGGCGTCGTCGGCCCGTCACACCGAGGTGCTCCCGCTGTACGCGCGGCTGCCGACGGCCGAGCAGCAGAAGGTGTTCGCGCCGTCGCACTCCGCGCCGCCGAGTCGTGTTGGCCACCAACGTCGCCGAGACGTCGCTGACGGTGCCGGGCATCCGCTACGTCGTCGACCCCGGCACCGCGCGCATCTCGCGGTACAGCCGACGGACCAAGGTGCAGCGGCTGCCGATCGAGCCCATCTCGCAGGCGTCGGCCGCCCAGCGTGCGGGCCGGTCGGGTCGGACCGCACCGGGCGTGTGCATCCGGCTGTACTCCGAGGCCGACTTCGAATCCCGGCCCCGCTACACCGATCCCGAGATCCTGCGGACCAACCTCGCGGCGGTGATCCTGCAGATGACGGCGCTCGGTCTCGGTGACGTCGAGAACTTCCCGTTCCTGGATCCGCCCGACGCGCGCAGCATCCGCGACGGCGTGCAGCTGCTGCGCGAGCTCGGCGCGTTCGACGGCGACGGCGCCATCACCGAGCTGGGCCGCCGGCTCGCGAAGCTGCCGCTGGACCCGCGCATCGGGCGGATGATCCTCGCCGCGGACGACGAGGGCTGCGTGCGCGAGGTGCTGGTGCTCGCCGCCGCGCTGTCCATCCCGGATCCGCGCGAGCGTCCGACCGACCGCGAGGAGGCGGCGCGGCAGAAGCACGCCAGGTTCGCCGACGAGTACTCCGACTTCATCTCCTACCTCAACCTGTGGCGCTATCTCGGCGAGCAGCGAAGGAGCGTTGTCCGGCAGCGCGTTCCGGCGGATGTGCCGCGAGGAGTTCCTGCACTACCTGCGCATCCGCGAGTGGCAGGACCTCACCGGTCAGCTGCGGAGCATCGCCAGGGATCTCGGAATCCGCGAGAGCGACGACCAGGAGCCCGCCGATCCCGCGCGGGTGCACGCCGCCCTGCTCGCAGGACTGTTGTCGCACATCGGTTTACGCGAGGGGGACGGCCGGGACTATGCCGGTGCGCGCAACTCGAAGTTCGTCCTCGCGCCAGGCTCGGTGCTCAGCAAGAAGCCGCCGCGCTGGGTCATGGTCGCCGACCTGGTGGAGACCAGCCGGCTGTTCGGCCGGATCGCGGCGCGGATCGAACCGGAGGTGGTCGAGCGCGTCGCGGGTGACCTGGTCCAGCGGACCTACAGCGAGCCGCACTGGGATGCCAAGCGTGGCGCGGTGATGGGATACGAACGCGTCACGCTGTACGGCCTACCCCTGGTGGCGCACCGCCGCATCAACTACGCCCGGGTCGATCCGGCCGTCGCGCGGGACCTGTTCATCAGGCACGCGCTCGTCGAGGGCGACTGGCAGACCCGGCACCACTTCTTCCGCGACAATGCCCGGCTGCGCGAGGATCTCGCCGAGCTGGAGGAGCGCGCCCGCCGACGCGACCTGCTGGTCGACGACGACGAGATCTACGCCTTCTACGACGCCCGGGTACCGCCGGAGGTGGTGTCGGCGCGTCACTTCGACGGCTGGTGGAAGAAGCAGCGGCACCGCACCCCCGACCTGCTCACGATGACCCGTGACGACCTGCTCCGCAACGAGCGACGACGCCGATCAGCCCGACACCTGGGAGGCCGCCGACCTGTCGCTGCCGCTGACGTACCGCTTCGAGCCGGGCGTCGAGGACGACGGCGTCACCGTCCACGTCCCGGTACAGGTGCTGCCCCGCCTCAGCGGTGACGACTTCGCCTGGCACGTCCCCGCCCTACGTGAGGAACTGGTGACCGCACTGATCAGGTCGCTGCCAAAGGACCTGCGCCGCAACTTCGTTCCCGCGCCCGACACCGCGCGGGCCGTCGTGCCCTCGCTCGACCCGGGCACCGGGCCGCTGCTGGACGCCCTGCAGCGCGAACTGCGGCGGCGCACCGGCGTGCTGGTGCCCATCGACGCGTTCGACCTCGACCAAGATCCCCGACCACCTGCGCGTGACGTTCGCCGTCGAGGCCGGCGACGGCACCGAGCTGGCCCGCGGCAAGGATCTCCCCGCGCTGCAGGAGCGGCTCGCCGCACCGGTGCAGGACGCGGTGGCCGAGGCCTTCGGCAACGCCCTGGAGCGGACGGGGCTGCGAACGTGGCCGGACGACCTCGACGAGCTACCCCGCGTCGTCGAGACCACCGGCGGCGGGCGGGCGGTGCGCGGCTACCCGGGCCTGGTCGACCGCGGGCGACGCGGTGGACCTGCGGGTGTTCGCCGCCCCGGCCGAACGGGACGCCGCGATGGGGCCGGGTACGCGCCGGCTGCTGCGGCTGTCGGTGCCGGCACCGACCAAGGCCATCGAGAAGCAGCTCGACACCAGGACCCGCTTGATGCTCGGGGACCAATCCGGACGGCTCGCTGGCCGCCCTGCTCGACGACTGCGCCGACGCCGCGGTGGCCGCGCTGGCGCCCAAACCGGTGTGGAGCGGAGCCGAGTTCACCGCCGCTGCGGGACCGGGTGGCCGCCGGCCTCGTCGCGACCACGCGCGACGTGCTCAGCCGGGTCAGCGCGTCCTGGCCGCGCTGCACGACGTTCAGGTCGCGCTGCCGGCCGCGCCGCCGCCGGCGCAGGCCGACGCCATCGCCGACATCCGTGCCCAGTTGGCCGGATTGCTGCCGCCGGGTTTCGTCGCGTCGACCGGCAGCGCGCACCTGCTGGACCTGGCGCGCTATCTGACCGCCATCAGTAGGCGGCTGGAACGACTGCCGCACGGGCTGGTTGCCGACCGCGAGCGGATGGCTCGGGTGCACGAACTACAGCGCGCGTATCACGAAGTGGTGCAAGCACTTTCACCGTCGCGCGCGGCAGCCGACGACGTGCGGGACGTCGCGCGCCTGATCGAGGAATTTCGGGTGAGCCTGTGGGCCCAGCAGTTGGGCACCGCCAGGCCGGTCAGCGAGCAGCGCATCTACCGTGCGATCGACGCGCTATAGCGTCCGGAGGAAGTCCACCAGGGCGGCGTTGACCTCGGCGGGACGCTCCTGCTGCAGCCAGTGACCGGCACCGGGGAGCACGTGCAGCGCATGCAGATTCGGTAGCGACGCCCGCACGCCGGCCAGCGCCTCGGCGGTGTTGCCCGCGATCAGATCGTGCTCACCGGCGAGGTAGAGCGCGGGCTGCTCGATCACCGCACCGACGAACGGAGCCAGCACGGCGGGCAGGGCGTTGAGGTTGCGGTACCAGTTGAGCCCACCGCGAATGCCGTTGCGGGACAGCTCCTCGACGTAGGTGGCGACGTCCTCGTCGGTGATCCAGTCTGGCAGCGCGTCGGGCACCAGAAGTTGGTCGACCATCCGCTCGCCCTTGGGAAAGTAACCCGCCCAACCGGTTTCACGCGCGCCGTCGGCGACGATGTCACCGCTGACGGTGTAGAGGAAGCCGCGGAGGAACCGCTCGAGGTCGCCTTCGATCTCGGCCTCCGCCACCCCCGGCGCCTGAAAGTACAACCGGTAGTAGTCGCGGTCACCGGCCGCGTTCTGCATCAGCGTGTTCATGGTCAGGCCAGCGGCAGGCTGCCGATCGGCGGGGTGTAGGGCACGCTGAGCGCTGCCACCGCGCGGAAGACGTCGGGCCGCATCAGCGCGCTGTACCACGCGACGGGCGCGCCCCAGTCATGCCCGACGATCACCGCGTGATCCGCGCCCAGCGCCCGCACCACCCCGACGGTGTCGCCCACCAGGTGGCTCATGGTGTAGGCGCCGATGTCCTCGGGTGCGCTGGTATTGCCGTAGCCGCGCATGTCCATCGCCACCGCGCGGAAGCCCGCGTCGGCCATCACCTGCAACTGATGGCGCCAGGAGTACCACGACTCGGGAAAGCCGTGGCAGAACAGCACCAGCGGACCCTCACCGACGGAGACGGTGTGGATGGAGATGCCGTTGGCCTCGACGTCGCGGTGGGTGGCGGTCATGCCGTCATCCTGCCCGGTCCGGTGGGCACGAAGAAGGGGCACCCGCAAGCGGATGCCCCAAGTCGGGAATTAGATCAGCGGCTTTGATGCACCGTCGTGTCGACGTGCGGCACGTTGACGGTTTGCGTGATCTCGTTGATGAACGCGTGGTGGTCGATGTCGGCCTGCGCGGCACCCGAGAGACCCAGTGCGCTGGCGGTGAGGCCACCGGCGACGATCGCGGCGAATCCGAACTTCTGCATGCTCTTCATGATGGTCATCCTCTCGTCTCGAGCGTGTTCGATTCGCGGCCTGGCTGCCGTGATTCGGACGCTCTCTCCGGTGGAAGCTCGCTTCGCGCCGGTCTGCTCAGTCGAACGGGCCGGCGCGGGGTTTCATTCCTCCTGTGGGCACCGCCACACCGGTCGGACGCTGGAATGAGCCACGCGGAATACGCTGCGCGACAATGACGTTGCTCAAGCAGTCGATTTCGACATGATCGTAGATTGCCGCGCGTGCGGCTCAAAGGAATTCACGATGCACTTCACCGCTCGTCACTTGACGTCATTGGCCGTAGCAGGAGGCGCCGCGCTGGCGATCGTCGCGGCACCCGTGGCCGCTGCCTCACCGCTCACCTGCTCCGACGTCGGCTCGGCGACCCAGTGCGTGTCGCCCGGCAATAGCCAGCTCACGGCCACTCCGCCGGTCGTTCACCAGCCGCCGCAGATCATCATCATCCACCGCGACCGCTTCTGATTCTCAGGCGCCGAGGGAGTCGACCCGGCCCGCCGCGGCGATGAAGTCGGCCATCTCCGCCAGCGGACCCAACGGTTGCAGGGCGACCGCGTCGATGCCCGCATCGCGGTAGGGCGCCAGTCCGCGCGCGATCTCCTCGGCGCTGCCGCCCACGCCGAAGACACCGTCCGCGGGCACGTTCTGACGGGTCGCCTCGTCGCTGAGTCGTTGCTCAATGGACCCGTGCCCGCCCGCGCCGGGCGCGCACACGACGAACATCGTGGTGCGGAATGCTCGAGTTTCCTCGGCGGCGGTCCGGCCGTCGGCGACGTGCCGCAGCGCATCTCCCACCGTCGCAGTGGAATAGCTGCTATCGATCAGCACCCCGTCGGCGATCTCTCCGGCCAGTCGCAAGGTCTTGGGCCCCGTGCCCCCGATGAGCACCGGAAGTGGACGGGCCGGCGCGAACTCGAGGCGGACCTCGGATAGCCGGACGTAGCGACCGTCGACGGTGACCTCCGCCCCGGACAGCAGTGCCCGTAACGCCGTTACGTACTCGCGTAACAGCGTCATCGGCGAGGCGACGGCGGCACCCGCCTGACGCATCCAGCTCTGCACGCCGTGGCCGACGGCGATTTGCGTTCGGCCGGGGAACATCGCCTCCAGCGTCGCGAACTCCATGGCCGCCGCGGTCACGTTGCGCAACGCGGTCGGTACCAGTCCGATGCCGACGCTCAGCCGTTCCGTCGCGCCGAGCGCGACGGCGACCTGGGCGATACCGCCCTGCTGGAAGCAGTCCTCCCACAACCACAGCTCCTCGACTCCGGCCGTCTCGGCCGCCGTGGCGACGCCCCGCAGGCCGCTCGGGTGGAAGTCCGGGCGGAAGATCACGCCGATCGAAGTGGTCACCGACCAATCATGCGCGACGCCGGCGAAGCACCCAACGGGACCGGCTCGGGATGCCTACACTCGCGCGGTGCCACGCAAGGACGGTCCCGATCGGCTCGGATCCGACGATGCCCACATCCTTCGCATGGAATCCGCCGTCATCATGGGCCACACCCTCAAGCTCAACGTGCTCGAGCCCGCTGACACCCCAATCGATCTCGGTGCGCTGCGAGCCGCGGTAACGGCGCGCCTGCCTGCCGTGCCGCGCGCCACCCAGCGGGTGGACACGACCGGGCCACGGCCGCGCTGGGTCGACGCAGCCGACTTCGACATCGACGAGCACGTGCGTCGGCAGCCCAGCGGCGCCGGCCTCTCGGAAGCCGACCTGTGGCGATCCGTCAGCGGGCTGATGGGCGAGCACCTGGACCGCAGCAAGCCGTTGTGGACGTTCGACGTCATCGGCCCGCTGGCCGACGGTCGCGAGGCCATCGCGGTCCGGATCCATCACGCGATGGCCGACGGAATCGCCGCGATCCGCTTCCTCGACGCCGTCCTGTGGGACGCCCACGCCGCCAACCCCGTCACCCAGGTCCGCCGACCCGCTCGCGCCACTTCGACCAAGCTCGACGAGGCCAGGCGGCTGCCATCAACCCTGCGGCGTGAGCTGGGCCATCGCGGCGGTACGTCGCCGCTGGACCGGCCGATCACCGGATCGCGCGAACTCGCGTTCGTCGTCGCACCGCTGGCCGTGGTCAGGGCGATCGGCGCGGCCCGACCGATCCGCGCGACGGTCAACGACGTGCTGCTGGCGATCGTGGGCGGCGGGCTGCACGAGTGGCTGACGCGGCGGGACCCGATGGGCCGGCCCCACGGAATAGTCCGGGCACAGATCCCGGTCAGCCTGCACCACCCCGACGAGGACGCGGCAGCCCCGGGGAATCACGATTCGTTCATGAACGTCGACCTGTGCCATGCCGAGCCCGACCCGCTGGCACGGTTGGACCGAATCCGGACCGAGACCGGCCAACGCAAACTCCTCGATGACGCCGACGAACTCTATGACTTCTTCCATGCGCTCGGCCGCGTCAAGCTCGTGGGGGAGGCGGCCCGGCGGCTGGCCGGTAGCTCACGCGAATTCGCCGTCGCCATCTCCAACGTCCCGGGCCCGACCGTTCCCGTCTGCGTCGCGGGCCGTCGGGTGACGCAGTTGTTCTCGTCGTCGGAACCCGCGCTGCACCATGCGCTGCGGGTGTCGGCGATCTCGTCGGCGGACGACATCGGGATCGGATTGTGCACCGACCCCGCCGCGCTACCGGGCATCGCCACGTTGGCGACGTGCATCGAGGCCGCGTACGCGACGCTGCGGGACGCGGCACTGCCCGGGTCGGTGAGCCACTAGCCGGCGGCGCGGCGCTTCGCGATTCTCTTGACGTCGTCCGGGAGGGCGTCCGCCGCGAGGATCTCGGGCAGCAGGTCCGATTGCAGCATGAGCGCGCGATAGACGACGTCGATCGTGATGCCGTGATCCGGCCGCTCGACCACGTCGACCGGGTCACCGCCCGACACCGAACCGGGTTCGATCACCCGCAGGTAGGCACCCGGGGTGCCGCCGTGGGTGAAGGTCTTGACCCAGTTGGGGATTGCCAGCCGCCGGGCGAAGGTCTGGCACGGCGTCCGCGGACTGGTGACCTCGAGCAGGACACCGGAGCCGACGCGCCACCGCTCGCCGATGACGGCATTGGTGACCTCGACGCCCTCGGTGGTGACGTTCTCGCCGAACATCCCGTTGGTCAGCTCGCGGTCCAGCCGCGCTGCCCAGGCGTCCAGATCTTCGCGGGCATAGGCGTACACGGCCTGATCGTCGCCGCCGTGCAGCTTGCGGTTGCCGATGACGTCACCGGCGATGCCGCTGCCGTGGCCACCGCGCTTGGGGCCGGGTGAGCGGATCTCGACCGATCCGTCGACCGGCCGCTTGTCGATCCCCGTCTTGGGGGCGGATTCGCCCGCATCGATCTGCGTACGGTTCACCGTCAGTACCGAGGCCACACGCCGACGATAGTGCGGGCCGGGCTCAGCCGCCGTTCTGCGCGGCAGCGGCGTCGCGCAGGATCTGCTGCAGCCGGTCCAGGGGATCGCCGACGCCGGGGTTGAGTCGCAGCCGCTGATCGGGTGGCGTCCGGTTGGAGCCCGACGGCGCGGCGGGCGAGGCCGGGGGAGCAGGCGGCGGTGGCGGCGGCGGTGGCGGGGGCGCCGCCGACGCGGCGTCGATCTTGCCGGCGAGTCGGGCGGTCGCGGTGTCGAGGAGGGCCCGGCGATCTCGGTCGGGATCGGTGCTGCCGGCGAAGCAGCCGCCGGGGGCTCCCTCGACGACGGTCAGCGCGCGCCGGTACCGGTCCACGGCCGCCCTCCCGTCGAAGACGGCGGCCGCCCGGTCTCCCAGTGTCTCCCCGACCAATTCGAGATTCACCCGCACCGGACACGACCGCTCGGCGGCGGTGCGCGCGAGTGCCTGGGTGAACTGCCGATCCGCGTCGTCGAGGTGGTCGTCGAGGACTGCGAGAGTGCCTGCGGCGAAGTAGTACTTGGCCGGTTCGACGACGTTGAGGACGCCGAGCGTCGTCACGTCGCCGCGCAGGGCGTCGCCGTCGGCCCTCGCGAAGTGGGTGGCCGACGCACCGCCCGCGATGACGACCGACCACAGTTTGACGACCGCGACCAGGAGCACCAGCGCGACGGGCGCCGACAGCACCAGCAGCCGCCGGCGCAGGCGCGCGCGAGCCGGCCCGCTGCGCCACCACGCAACGATGCTCATGGCTCGACGTCCGCGGCCGTCAGCCGGGTGCGGCGGAATTCCCGCAGCACGAGGTAGAGCTCGACGAGGACCAGCACGGCGGCCAGCGCGGCCGGCGCCCAGTACAACTCCGTCGGCCCGGTCACCGCCGACGTGCGGGCCTGGTTGCGCGTGACGTCGGTGGCGTCGGCAGGCAGTGCCGCGGCCAGCGGCTCACCGCCGCTGCGGGGCAGGTAGGGAACGCCGATCTGGCTGGCGACGGTGCGCAGCGCAGGCTCGTCGATCGCCGACCGGGTCACGTCGGTGCCTGCGATCGGGCCGCCCGCCGCGGTGCCGTAGCCGAGCACCGCGCCGCCGTCGACCGCACCCTCGGGCAGGTTGAAGTCCCTCGGCGGCACGTCGGACTCGGGCGCGCCCGCGCCGAGGTAGAAGACCAGGTTCTTGGCGCGGGGATACTGCTGGACCGATCCAATCAGCTGATAGCGCAACATGTTCGCGGCAGCACCGGCGTTGGTGGTGTCGACCGCGCCAGCGTCGGCGGCATACGGCGCGAGGGTCGCGGCCACCGGTCGCAGACTCCAGGTGTCCGGTGACAGCGGCCAGTCCAGCGCCGCCCGGGAGGCGAAGGACAGCAGCGCGACCCGGGCGCCGGGATAGCGGTCGAGCAGCGCGGCGACGTCGTCGCGTACCGCGGCCATCCTGGCGGCCCCACCGGCCGCGTCGGGAACCCGCATGTCGGGTGACCGGTCGACGACCAGGAACAGGTTGGGCGCTTCGGGGTCGGCGACGCGCGTCGCCGCGTCCTCCCCGTGGTCCAGAACGGGCCGGGCCGCGGCCACGACGAGGAGCAGGATCGCCGCCGTCAAGCCGCCCCACCGCCACAGCGTCACCCTCGTTCGCGCGGCCGGTGGGAGTCGACGGAGTTCGGCGATGCGGGCCGCCAGAACGATCGCGGCGATCGCGGCGAGCATCAGCACGGGCAGTGCGGGTTGCAACGTCATCGGCGCTGCACCATCGGCCACCCGGCCAGAGCGACCGCTGCGGCGAGCGCGATGACCGCTGGCACGTCCGGAGATTCGGGAGCCGCACCGACGTCGCTGCCGTCGGCGGTGAACCGCGCGGCGGGCGGATGGTCGCGAATGTCGTTCAGGGTGACGGGCACGCTCGCATCCGCCGAGGCCGAGCGACCACCGGTGTCGCGGGCCAGCGCCGCGAGCGCGTCGGAGTCCCGGCCGGTGACGATCGCGTTCACCTGCACGCCGCCGGCGGTCGCAAGCTGCCGAACCCGGTCGGCGGCGAAGAGCGCGGGCCCGACGTCGGTGGGGTCGTTGGGCAGATCGGGCCCGACGTAGATCAGCGAACGACGTTGGGCTGCCTTCTGATCGAAGCCGGGGAATCCGGTGAGGCACAGGGCCAGCAGGTCGTCCACCTTGGTGGAGTAATCCTCGTAGGACACCGCTGCAGAGAACGGCGCCACCCCGTCGCGCCGGGTGTCGGGCCGGGCGTAGTCGAGAAGGGTCTGCTTGGCGTACTGATAGTCGCGGGTCAGCGGCACCACTCGGCGGTTCGACGACGTCAAGCCGATGCGTTGGGTGCCGAAGGAGTCCAGCTTTCCGGCGAAGTACGTCAGCACCGCGTTCGCCGCCCGGTCGGTGGGGGGCGTGCCGACGCACAGCATGACGTCCTCGGGATCGGCGGCCGCGTATCGCGTTGCAGCCGTGGACAACCCCGTCGGCCGGGCCGCGACGATGATCGCCCCGCCGAACATGACGGCGAGCAGCACTATCGTCACTACCACTGCGCGCGTCCGTGATCGCACCGCTCGCCGGTACTCCGGCAGCATGGTCAGGCGCCTGGTGTTGGCGAGCACGCGCAGCCGCCGGCGCTCGGCGGTCATGGGCCGCAGTAGGGCGGCGACGATGCAGAGTGCGAGGGCGACGCACCCGGCGATCACGACGGGCAGCCAGATCAGGCCCATGACCGGATCATCTCCTCGGCGTCGCGACTGGCCACGTCGACGTCGACGTGCGAGTCAGCGTTGAACCGGACGTCGGTGAGGTCGGCGAGAAGGGTTGCGGCCGGAGCGATTTCACTGGCGGCGATGTCGTCGATCTGCATGTACTCGGCGCGCACGCCGGTCACCTGGTGCAGGAAGCGGCGCAGTTCGTGGCTGACCGCCTCGCCGGCGGGCGCCGCCCCCATCTGCCCGGCCCGGTAGCGGTCGCCGACGGCGCGGACCGCGCGGGCGAAGCGCAGCCTGACCATCCGATCGTGTGCCGCGCCGATCAGTGGCACCGTCCGCAACCGTCGGCGCGGCATGGTCAGGACGACGACGCCGACGTACCAGCCGACCAGCACGATCGACAGCCCGACGGCCACCCACGTCCACCACGCCGAGTACGGCGTCGGGCCGATGAGGTGCCCCACCAGATCATCCGGCACGCGCGTACACCTCGGTCATCGCCGTGAGCTGCGTTCGGATGGCGGCGCTGCCGCCGATCGTCGTGTGCGGGATCCGATGCTCGGTGAGGAACTGCGAAAGTCGTTCGCGCCGTTCCCGTTCCGCCGTTCGATAGGCCTCCACCACCCGCGGCCCGAGGGTGGCGCCGCCGAAGACGAAGTCACCGTCGGCGACGTCGTACCCGTCGTCGTCGTCCTCGGTCGAGCCGACCGCGGCCTGATCGGAGACCATCGCCCACATCACCTCGTGCCTGGCGGTGAGCCGGGTCAGCACGTCGGACAGGCCTTCGTCGGGGTCCGGCTCGTCGGACACGACGACGATCAGCAGGGGACGGCGCTGATGCCGCGCCACCCAATCGAGTTGCGCAACGACATGACTGGCGGCAGGCCGGTCGTTCGCGTGGTCGTGGAAGCGGTGCAGCAGGTACTCGACGTGCGTCTCACCGCGGCGCAACCGAATGTCGACGCAGCCGCGCGCATCGCCGAACACCATGCCGATCTCGTCGGACCGCTGCAGGGTGATCAACCCCATCGCCCCGATCACGTTGGCGGCGACGTCACGTTTGACCTCCCCCGACGGCGTCGTGGCCCGCGTGTTCCGGCCCGCGTCGGCCACCAGCATGATCTTGTGGTGCTTCTCGGTGACGAAGCGCTTGATCAGGACCTGGCCCGACCGCGCCGACGCCTTCCAGTCGATGTCGCGGACGTCGTCACCCGGCACGTACGGCCGCAGGTCGTCGAACTCGAGGCTGCGGGTGTGCACCAGCGCATACCGGCCGCCCTCCAGGAAGCCGCCGGTGTCGCGACCGAAGTGCAGCCTCGCCCGGTCCAGATGAACGCCCACCTACCGGTCCGTCCGCCGGCTCACGGCACCCGAACGGCCTGTAGGACCGCGTCGATCACCACGTCCGGGGTGACGCGGGCGCTGGCCGCCTCGAAGCCGAGGACCAATCGATGCCGGAGCACCCGGTGGGCGAGCTTTGCGACGTCGTCGGGCAGGACGTGGGTGCGTCCCCGCAGGACAGCCAGCGCGCGGGCGGTGCGACACAACGCGATGGTGGCCCGCGGGCTGGCTCCGTACTCGATCAGTCGAGCGATCCCCGGCGACAGATGGCTCTCCGGTTCGCGGGTCACCCCGACCAGGCGGCTGGCGTACTGGATCAGGACGCGGTCCATGTGCACCGTCGCCACCACCTGTTGCACCCGCCGGACGTCCTCGACGCTGACCACCGGCAGCGTGCGGTGATCCTTGTCGTAGAGGCCGGCGTCCATCCGCGAGATGACCTCGACCTCGTCGTCGATGGACGGGTAGTGCACGACCTCCTTGAGCATGAACCGGTCGGTCTGCGCCTCCGACAGCGGATACGTGCCCTCCTGGTCGACCGGGTTCTGGGTGGCGATCACCAGGAACGGGTCGGGGATCGGATGGACGACGCCGGCGATGGTGGTCTGGCGTTCCTCCATGGCCTCCAGCATCGCGCTCTGAGTCTTGGCGCTCGAGCGGTTGATCTCGTCGAGCAGCACGATGTTGGCATGCACGGGGCCGAGTCGCGTGACGAATGAGTTGGTCGCCGCTTCGTAGATCTGGGTGCCGATGATGTCGCTGGGCAGCAGGTCGGGCGTGCACTGGATGCGCTTGAACGCCCCACCGACCGACTCGGCGACGACACGGGCCGCGGTCGTCTTCGCCAGCCCAGGAACGCTCTCGACCAGCAGGTGACCCCCGGCGAGCAAACCGATGAGCAGTGACTCGCGCAGGTGCTCCTGGCCGACGATCTTCGCCGAGAACGCCCCGGCGACGGCACCGACGATGCGCTGCGCCTCGGCCAATGCGGACTGGTCGAGCTGCGATCGTGCGGCGGTCATGGATCCTTTATGGGGGTTGAGTGGGGTGGGTGGGTCGAGGGGGTGGGTACCCCCGCGGGCCGAGGTTACGCCCGGTCGTGACGCGCGACCCGGCGCTCGCGGTCCGACGCCGGCCACACGTACGGCAGGTCGTCGGGCACGTCGGGGAAGTAGCGGCGGTAGTGTCCGGGGTCTTTGCGGGCCAGAGCGGACTGATGGCTGAGGTGAAACGCCGGGTCGCCCAGCCACGGCGGCAACTCGCGGGCGTCGGCAAGCTCGGGCTTGGGTCCGGACCGCGGTCAGTCCCGTGCCGCTGTCCAGATCGGCGAGCAGGGTGGCCGCGCTGACGTCGGCGTGACCCCGACGGCTCCACTCGTCGCACACCGCCAACCCGTAGCGCACCAGAGCCTCTTCGTACCCGGCCCACATCGCGGCCGCGGGGTGATGGCGCCAGCCATATCCCGGGACCGTCAGCGCACGGAGTACCTGAACGTTCTCGGCCCGCTGCTTCCCGAGGCGCCGGGAGTCCAGCACCATCGCGGACTCGGCGAAGTCGGGGAGGGGCAGGAAGGTCTGCATGGGCTCGGGTTACCCGAATCTGCCCCGTCGCTTCGCTCGCCCCGTTCGGCGGGCATCGCTCCCGTCGCCCAGCCGCGACCGCTCCCGTAAGTTCGTCACGTCATGCTGGGACTTCTGCTACCGCTGCTGGGCTTCGCGCTCCTCGACTCGCTGAACGTCCTCAACCTCGGCGTGACGTCGGCAGTCGTGTACGACAGCAGGCTCAGCCGCAGGTCGGCGCTGCCCGGCGGGCTGAGCTTCGTCGCTGGCGTGTTCCTGGCGACCACGTCGTTCGGGCTTCTCACGGTGCTGGGCATCAACTTCTTGACCGGCCGGGTCGACGTCGACTTCACCCCCACCATCCGCTACTGGGCACAGTTGGTGCTCGGGCTGATCCTGATCGCCGTCGCGAGTCTCTCCGGCTCGGCCCGGCCGGCGCCGCCCGGGTGGGCGCTGAACCTGACCCGGCGCAACCCGTGGCTGTTCGCGATCGTCGGGATCGTCATTGGACTGGGGCAGTCGGCGACGTCGGTTCCCTACCTGACGTCGCTGGCGATGGTGTCGGCGCGCAATCCGCTGCCGGCCTTGTGGCCTGCCATCGTGCTGGCCTACTGCGCGCTGACGCTCCTGCCGTCGCTCCTCGTGCTGGCGCTCTCGACGCGGCGGACCATCCGGGCGCGACGCGCGCAGCGCAACATCGTCCGCGCGACGACCCGGTACGGCCCGATCACCGTCCGGATCCTGTTCCTGGTCGTCGGCGCGGTGCTGGTGGTCGGCGCGCTGATCAACTACCGGGCGCTGTGGTGAAGGGGTCGTGGTGAGAGGTCAGTGCGAGTAGTAGTCGCCGCCGGGGGAGAACTTGGAGCACGGTTGGGGGATGAAATGACAGGGCTGAGAACACCGGGGGATCAGGCGCGGGTACCGTCGGCGACCCGCGGCGGCTTGTCGGCCAGTGCCTCGTCGAGCAGTGCCTGGTCGAGCACCATCTCGGCCACCCGCGACCGGTGCTCCTCGGCACTTCCCAGCAGGGCGGCGTCGGTGGTCGCCCGCTTGAAGTACAGGTGCGCCTGGTGCTCCCAGGTGAAGCCGATGCCGCCGAGGGTCTGGATGGCGTCGGCGGCGATTCGGCTGAACGCCGCCGAGCACGTCGCCTGCGCGATGCTGGTCGCCAGCGCCGGATCGTCCGAGCCGTCCGCCAGCGCCCACACCGCGTGGTACGCCGTCGACCGGGCGTGTTCGAGGTCGACCATCATGTCGGCCAACCGGTGCTTGACCGCCTGGAACGACCCGATGGGCCGACCGAACTGCAGCCTGTCCTTTGCGTACTGCACGGCGACGTCGAGGATGTGCTGACCCGCGCCGACCTGTTCGACCGCCAGCAGCGCGGACGCCACCTGAAACGCGTGGGTGATGACGCGAACCGCTTCGTCGGGACCGGCCAGCAGCCGCGCCGGGGCGTCCGACAGCCTGACCGTTGCCTGGGGCCGGGTCTCGTCCATCACGAGCAGCGGCGTCCGTTGAACGCCCGCAGCCGCGGCGTCGACTACGTAGAGGCCCACTCCGTCGGGGCCGGCGGCCGCGACCAGCAGGTCGTCGGCGGCACCCGCGTCGACCACCCGGTCGACGGTTCCGGTCACGGTCGAACCGGCGCCTGCCGTGACCGACACCGCGGCCGGGTCGAAGGCGCCCGCCTGGTCGACGACGGCGAACGCCGCGGTGCGGCGGCCCTCGACCAGCTCGGCCAACAACTCGTCGCGCACCGGGCCCGCCGAGGCGGCGACCAACGCCGGGATGGCGAGGAACACCGTGCCGACGAACGGCCCGACCGCGAGCGCGGCGCCGAGTTCTTCGATCGCGACGGCCTGGTCGACCAGGTTGCCGCCCACGCCGCCGTCGGCCTCGGGCACCGAGAGCCCCAGGACCCCGAGTTCGGTGCCAAGGCGCAGCCAGGCCTTCGGGTCGAACGGCGGGTCCGACTCCGCGAGCCGGCGGACCGTCTGCTCGTCGAAGTGCTCGGTGCAGAACCGGCGCACCGCGCCGCGCAGCTGCTCCTGCTCGTCGGTGAACACGAACTCGGCTTCTCAGCCACGAGGCACCTCCTTCCACGGCATCCCCGCGTCAGCCCGCAGGTCGCCCGGCAAGCCAAGCACCCGCTCACCCAGAATGTTGCGCATCACGTCGGAGGTGCCGCCTTCGATGGTGTTGGCTCGGCTGCGCAGATAGCGCTGCTGGATCGGTCCTCGCCAATCCGTGTCTTTCGCGGACTCCCGTCCGCCCTCGGGTTTCGCGTAGCCGTGGTACAGAAGTCCCTCCGGCCCAAGCAGATCCATGCAGAACTGGTAGATGTGCTGGTTCAGCTCGGCGCCGACGAGCTTGCCGATCGAACCCTCGGGTCCGGGACCGCCGACGGTCGCCTTGGCCCGCGACCGCTCGGACGTCAGCCGCTGCGCCTCGGAGCGCAGCCACAGCTGGGTGAGCCGGTCGCGCAGGACGGGTGTCTGCCGCTCCGGCCGGGCCGCCCACAGCGACACCGCCTCGGAGATGGTGCCCGCGCCTCGACGGCTGCCGCTGCCGCCGAGCGCGCTGCGCTCGTTCATCAGGGTCGTCATCGCGACGGCCCACCCGTTGCCGATGTCGCCGAGGCGGTGCGCGTCGGGGATGCGGGCGTCGGTGAAGTACACCTCGTTGAACTCGGCCTGGCCGGTGAGTTGGCGCAGCGGCCGCGTCTCGACACCGGGGGCGTGCATGTCGATGACGAAGTAGGTCAGCCCCTTGTGCTTCGGCACGTCGGGATTGGTGCGGGCCAACAGAAGTCCCCACCTGGCCCGGTGCGCGAGGCTGGTCCAGACCTTCTGTCCGTTGATCACCCAGTCGTCACCGTCGCGGACGGCGGACGTCGCCAGGCCGGCCAGATCGGATCCCGCACCCGGCTCGGAGAAGAGCTGGCACCAGATGTCCTCGGTGGTGGCCAGCGGGCGCAACCACGAACGCTTGAGTTCGTCGGACTGGGCGTGCTCGCGCAGCGTCGGAGCCGCCATGCCGTAACCCATCGGGTTCAGGCCCAGCGGTACCGGGCCGCCCGCACCCTGCAGGATGCGGTCGGCGACCGCCTGGTTACCACGCGAAACACCAAGTCCACCAAGGCTTTCCGGGAAGTGCACCCAGGACAGCCCGGCGTCGTAGCAGGCTCCGAGGAACTCGGGGATGGGGACGGACGTCGGATCGTGGTCCCGGACGACCGCCTTCGCCAGATCGGCGACCCGATCGGCCTCGGCAACGTTGCTCATCCAGCCACGATAGGAAGTCGACACCCGTCAAGCGACACCGGGTACCGGTTACCGCCCGAGGGCTCAGGCCGCGATGCGCTTGAGCGCGTCGCGCGCCCGGTCGAGCAGTGAGGCGAATGGCCCGGCGACGAAGTTGGCGGCGCCCGACTCGACGCCCGGCGTGCGGATGCGTCGGCGCGATGCGCTCGGCGAACACCACCGCGGCGGTCATCTTCTTCAGCTCGTCGGCGTCGAGTTCCTCCTCGAGGCGGGTGAACTCCTCGGTCTCTTCCTTCTCGGCGTGCTCGAGCACGCTCCGCTGCAGGTGGATCAGGGACTTGCTGAACTCGGCGGTACCGAATTCGAGCTTCTCGATGGCCGCGAGCGCGACCTTGGAGTCGTGCTCCTCCGCCAGTCGTGCGTCGACGATCTCCGCGCCGCCCTCGATCTTCCGGCGCACCCGCGGGTGGACCATCATCTCCTCGGCGGTCTCGTGCACGGCGAGCAGCGTCCGCAGCTTGTCGAACGACTCCTTTTGCGCCGCAGCATCAGCGGCGTCGAGGGTCTCGATGAACAGTCGCTTGATCGCGTCGTGCTGCTCGGTCAGGAAGTCCACGACGTCCTGGTTGGTCGAGATGGCCTTGTCGGTCTTCGGCATGGGAAACCTCTCTGTCGAAGTGTGTGAGGGGGAAGCGCGCTGAGCTGAGCGCCCGTCCCTGTAGCTACCCGACCGTCGCCGATGCGAAACGACTTCGGCATACGATCGACGGCCATGAACCGTACGTACGGCCGAGCCGCAGCCCCGCAGTGATACGCCGGGACGACGTCCTCGGCGCGTGGCGGCTGCAGGCCTACACCGCCGAGTCGGGGGACGACCGCGACGAACCACTCGGCCCCGACCCGGTCGGCCTCATCCTGTACACGCCCGATGGCTTCATGTCCGCTCAGCTGATGCGGCGTGAGCGGCCCGCCTACGACCGGGCGATCACCGGAGGCGGGAGTCCCGAGCAGATGGCGGCCGCGGCCGGCGGCTACCTCTGCTACAGCGGACCGTTCACCCTCGACGAGTCGGCCGGCGTGCTCGAGCACCACGTCGAGGTGTCGCTGCTGCCGAACTGGGTCGGCGGAATCCATTCCCGCCGTGCGCAACTCGACGGTGACACCCTGGTGTTGAGTGCCGAGGTGATCTCGCGACGGGGCGTGTCGACGACGCACGTGCTGGTGTGGCGGCGCGCCGTTGCCGGCTAGCGCGTCGATCGCGCCCTCGAACGACAACTAGAACGTGTTACATTTCGGGCCGCGCGGACCCCGAGGAGCTGATGAGTAAGACCCGGTCACTGGCCATCGTCGCCGCCGCCTACGTGATCGCCGTCGGCGTCGCTGCAGTCTGGCTGGGATGGGGCCCGGCGACCGGCCGGCTATGGCTCGACACATTCATCGCCGACCTGCTGGCGACCGTCGTGATCTTCGTCTTCAGCCGCGTCTACCGTAACTCGAGCTTCTACGACGCCTACTGGAGCGTGATCCCACCGCTGCTGCTCTTGTACTGGTGGAGCCAGGCCGGTCCCGGCGTCGATCAACTGCGCTGCTGGCTGGTGGCGATCGTCGTGGTGCTGTGGGCCGTCCGCCTGACCGCCAACTGGGTCTACGCCTTCCCGGGCCTGCACCACGAGGACTGGCGCTACCCGATGTTCAAGGAGCGTGCCGGCCGCGCGGAGTTCGTCGCCGACCTCGTCGCCATCCACCTCATTCCCACCTGCCAGGTCTTCTTCGGCATGGTGCCGGTCTACGTGGCGGTGACCCGTCCGGGCGCGGGCGTGTCGTGGCTCTGCTGGGTGGCGTTCGTGATCGGGCTGGCGGCGGTCGCCCTGGAGTTGGTCGCCGACGTGCAGATGCACCGGTTCGTCCGCGACCGTCGACCCGGGGAGGTGATGGACCGCGGGGTGTGGGCGTGGTCGCGGCACCCGAACTACTTCGGGGAGTTCAGCTTCTGGGTCGCGCTCGCCCTGTTCGGAGTCGCGGGGCGCCTGCCGACACGTGGTGGCTGGTGATCGGTGCGGTGGCCATCCTGGCGATGTTCCTGGGCGCCAGCATCCCGATGATGGAGACGCGCAGCCTCGAACGCCGACCGGCGTATGGGGAGGTGGTGGGGCGGGTGTCGCGCTTCGTTCCCTGGCCGCCGAAGCCCGCGAAGGCGGTGCCGTGAGCGGCGAGCGGGTCGTCGTCGCCGGTCTGGGCGACAGCGGAATCCTGACCGCGCTGCGCCTGGCCCGCACGACTGACGTCGTCGGCATCTCCGCCAAACCCGCGCTGGTCAGCGGCCAGGAACTGGGCATCCGGCTGAGCCGCCCCGACGACTGGGCCCGCGACTACTGGATCGCCTTCGACAGATTTCGCGGACTCGACCGCGTGCGGACCGTGCACGGCCGGCTCACCGGTGTCGACCTGGCCAACCGCATGGTCTCGGTCACGGGCCCCGACGGCACGCCGACGACCGAGGAATACGACGCGCTCGTCATCTCCACCGGGGTGGCCAACGGTTTCTGGCGCCGGCCGACGCTGCAGTCGCAGGCCGACGTCGGCGCCGATCTCCGAGCCGCCCACGACCGCCTGGCCCGCGCCGGGTCCGTCATCGTCGTCGGCGGCGGGGCGGCCGCCGTCAGCAGCGCCGCCAACCTGGCCGGCACCTGGCCGGACAAGCGGATCGACCTGTACTTCCCGGGCGAGCGACCTCTGCCCGCCCACCATCCCCGGACGTGGAGCCGCGTCCGGAACCGACTCGTCGCGCTGAACGTCGGCCTGCACCAGGGACATCGGGCCGTGGTGCCCGACGGCTTCGGCTGCGACGAGATCGGCAGCGGGCCGGTGCACTGGAGCACCGGGCAGCCGCCGGCCACCGCCGATGCCGTGCTGTGGGCGATCGGCCGGGTGCGGCCCAATACGGATTGGTTGCCGCCGGAGGTGTTGGACGACAACGGGTTCGTGCGAGTCACGCCAGAGCTCCGGCTCCCCGGATACGCCGAGGTGTTCGCGATCGGCGACGTCGCCGCCACCGATCCATTGCGGAGTTCGGCCCGCAACCGGGCCGACGGTCTGCTGGCCCACAACGTCCGCGCGCACTTCGACGGCAAGCCGCTGCGCACGTTCTCCGCGCCGAGCCGGCGGTGGGGTTCGGTGCTGGGTGCCCAACCCGACGGGCTCGAGGTGTTCACCGCAGGCGGTCGCGCGTTCCGGTTCCCGGCGTGGTCGATCGACCGGATCCTGCAGCCGGTGATCGTCCGCCGGGGCATCTATCGGGGTGTGCGCGACTGATTACGGCGTCGCCGGCCGCAAGCGATCGGCATAACGATTCGATCACGCCTGATAGGCCCTTGATCACGATCAATTAAGGAATCGGGCCGGACTCTGAAGGAATTGTCCGAGCGCTTATCGAATTCGGCCCCGAAATGTCGGAGATGTCACTCCGCGAGCACGTAACGCCAGGCCGGGCCCCTGCGAGGCCCCAATCATGATCGGAGAAGGTCCTTTCACCGCGCGTACCGTGGAATCCGGGTCGGGGTCAAAAGAGAACAACGACGAATCCCGAGGGGAACTAGATCATGAAAACCAGTGGCACGACAACTATGTCGCGGCGCCGTGGCATCGTCGGCATGGTCGTCGGCGGGCTGTTCGCCGGAGTCGCAGCCGCCACCATCGTGGCACCCGCTGCGTCGGCGGCGCCGGACTGCAGCGGAGCCGGGGTGGCCAACACCGTCAGCTCCGTGACGGGATCGGCCAGGGACTACCTGCGCGCGCACCCGGGTGCCGACCAGGTCGTCACCGCAGCACGCAACCAGCCGCGCGACGAAGCGGCTGCCAACATTCGGGCCTACTTCACGGCCAACCCGCAGGAGTACTACGACCTGCGCGGGATCATCGCCCCGATCGGCGACACCCAGAGGACGTGCAACGTCTCGGTGCTGCCGCCGGACCTGGAGTCCGCCTACGGCGAGTTCATGGCCGGCTGACCTACCAGGTGTCGACGAACCGCGGCCGCCTCGCCTCCATCGGATGCTCGGCGGCCGCGGCCAACGTCGAGGCGATCAGCTGTCGCGTGTCGGCCGGGTCGATGACGTCGTCGATCTCGAACAGCGCGGCCGCATTGAGCGCCTTGGCGTTCTCCTGCGCGGCGGCGGTCGCCTGACGGACGTGCTCCTCGCGCTCGTCGTCGTCGACGATGGCCTCGAGTTCCTTGCGCAGGCCCAGCCGGACCGCGCCCTCCAATCCCATCGGCCCGAGATGCGCACCCGGCCACGCCACCGTCAACAGCGGTTCGTGTAGACCGCCACCGCACATCGCTTGCGCGCCAAGGCCGTAACCGCGGCGCAGCACCACCGCCACCAGCGGCACCCGCATCGACGCACCGGCGACCAGCAGCCTCGAGCCACGGCGCACCAGTGCCTCGGCCTCGGCGGCCTGGCCGACCATGTAGCCCGGGCAGTCGACCAGTGAGACGATCGGCAACCCGAACGCGTCGCACAGTTGCAGGAAGCGCGCCGCCTTGTCCGCGGCACCCGCGGTGATCGCTCCCGCCATCACCCGGGTGTTGTTCGCCAGCACCCCGACTGGGCGCCCGTCGATGCGAGCCAGCGCCGTCGACATCTCCGGGGCGAATCGCTCGCGGAGGAACGTCACCGAACCCTCGTCGGCAAGGGTCTCGATGATCGGGCCCACGTGGTAGGCCCGCCGCGCGCGCTCGGGCACCATCGTCCGCAGTGCGGTCTGGTCGGGCGCCGGGCCCGGGGTGCCGGGGCCGCGAAAGTATCCGAGCAACGTCTTGGCCGTCGCGACCGCCGCGGCCTCGTCGGCTACCACGACGTCGACCACGCCGTTGGGGGCCTGCACCGAGATGGGACCGACCTCGTCGGGCGCGACGTTGCCCAATCCGCCGCCGGCGATCATCGCCGGACCACCCATGCCGATCGACGCGTCCTCGGTGGCGACGATCAGATCCGAGCACCCGGCGATCACGGCGTTGCCCGCGAAGCAGCGGCCCTTGACCACGGCGATCCGCGGGACCAGCCCCGACAGCGCCGCCCACAGCTTGAACGCCCGCACGTCCAGCGACGACACGACCGGGTAGTCGGTGTCCCCGGGCCGCCCACCACCGCCCTCGGCGAAGAACACCGTGGGCAGCCGCAGCCGTTCGATGACGTCGAACAGCCGGTCCTTCTTGCGGTGGCCCATGGCGCCCTGCGTGCCCGCGAGCACGGTGTAGTCGTAGGCCAGCACCGCGCAGGCGTGCCCGTCGACGCGCGCCGTTCCCGCCACCATGCCGTCGGCCGGGGTGCGCTCGATCAGGTCGTCGACACTGCGGCGGAAGCGTTGCGCGGCAATGGCATACCGGCCGTACTCGACGAAGGAACCGGCGTCGACGAGGTCGGCGACGTTCTCCCGCGCCGTCCGTCCGCCCGCGCCGTGCCTGCGCTCGACGGCGTCGGGCCGGGCGGCGTCCTCGGTCAGCGCCCTGCGGCGCCCGAGCTCGGCGAGGTCGTCGCGAACCGTCTGGTCATCCGGCATGTAATACCCCTCTGCGGAATACTGTGTGCGCGGTCACGGGTTGCCCTGCTACATGACCGCTACTGCATTCAACCCGCGCACCCTGCTCGCCGACGCGAGACTCGGCGTGCTCGCCACCATCAAGGCGAGCGGCGTTCCCCAGCTGTCGCCGGTGACGCCGTTCTACGACCAGGCTGCCGACGTCGTCTACGTCTCGATGACCGAGGGCCGCGCCAAGACCGCCAACCTGCGGCGCGACCCCAGGGCGGCGTTCGAGGTCACCAGCGCCGACGGCAGGTCGTGGGCGACGGCCGAGGGCACGGTGACGCTGACCGGGCCGGGCACCGACCCGCAGAGCCCCGAGGTCGAGGCCCTCGTCGACTACTACCGGCGGGCGGCGGGGGAGCACCCCGACTGGGACGAGTACCGGTCGGTGATGGTGTCGGACCGCCGGGTGCTGATGGCGTTGAGCGTCGAGCGGGTCTACGGCGAGAACATCCTAGCCGTTCCCCTGTCGCCGAGCGGCCACGCATGGCGCGTCCTCGAGCGGTTCGCGCCAGGTAACTGGCCACTCGGCGCGGGGTCCCTCAGCCGTACAGCTCCTCGAACTTCTTGATGGACCGCTCGATGTCACCCTTGACGCCGCGGGCGGCGGCCATGCCGATCGGACCGAACAGCGGCGCTCCGCCGAGGTCGATCTTGAGCCGGAACTCGCAGCCCCTGGGCTGCGGCTTCACCGTCATGCGCAGCGCGTACTTCGTGCCGCCTAGGCCCTCGCCGGTGATGCCGAGCAACTGGGGCGGGTCGTACTCCTGAACCGTCCAGGTGACGCGGTTGCGCATGCCCTTGGCGCCCGCGACGCCGACGAGGGTGGTTCCGACGGCGAGCTCGTCGGGTAGGTCGCAGCGCCAGCCCTGGTGCATCGTCAGCCAATCGCCGAGAGAGGGCAGATCAGCGACGTGCGACCACGCCTCCTCCGGGCTGATGGACAGTTTGCGGGACAGCTCGACTTTGGCCACCCGATCAGGCTAGCCCGCTGCCACCCGGGGGAACCCAGCGGCGATGGCGTCGAGCATGGCCGGATAGCGCTTGGCCTCGCGGTGGCCACCGGGCTTACCGCTGCTGACCACGCCGACGGCGAGGTCGCGTTCGGGGTCGGCCCAGATGGCGATGTCGACCAGGCCGGTGTGGCCGAAGGCGGCGGGTGCATCGAGTCCGAACGGGCCAAAGCGCTTGGAGCCCAGCATGTATCCCGTCCCCCAGCGCATCGGCATCAGCCCCATCGCGATGTCGGGACGCAGCCGCCGGGCCTGACGTGTGGCGGCCCGAATCGTCTCGGGCGCCATGACCCGCACGCCGTCGAGTTCGCCACCGCGGCGCAGCATCTCGGCGAAGCGGGACAGCTCGTTGGCCGTCGACACGGTGCTGGACGACGGCACCACGCTGGTCAGGAATTGCGGGGTGTTGGTGAACGGGATGATCTGGTGCGTGGTGCCGCCCACGGCGAGTTTGAACGCCGCCGCGATGGGCGCCGGCAGTGGCGTGCCGGTGGCGTGGCTCGGTGCCACCAGTGGAACGTCTTCTGGCGCAACACCGTAATTGGTCCAGCGAAAGCCCAGCGGGTCGAGGATTTCGTCGGCGAGGACATCGCGAATGTCCTTGCCGGTGGCGGCCGAGACGATCTCGCGGGTCAGCGGCCCCCAGGTCAGCGCGTGGTAGACGTGCACCAGGCCCGGCGGGTAGATGGTGCGCAGGTTGCCGAGCATCTCGCGGGCGTATTCGCTGTCGTTCATCCGCTTGAGATCGGGCTTTGGGCCGGTCGCGAAGGGCACGCCTGCACTGTGGGTCAGGACGTGCCGGATGGTGGTGCGGTCCTTGCGGTGGCTGGTGTAGCTCGGCAGGTACTCGCACACCCGGTCGTCGAGCGAGAAGACGCCGCGCTCGGCCAGCAGGTGAATGACCGTGGTGGTCATGGCCTTCGCCGCGGAGTACACGCAGAACGGCGTCTCGGTGGTGACGCGCCACCTTGTCGGCGTCCGGCGGGTCGTCGGGCCCGTTGCCCCAGCCGTGGCCGATCGCCCGGTCGAGGACGACGCGGCCGCGGTGCCGGACGCACACCTGGATGGCTGGATGCATGCCCGCGGCGTACCAGTGGCGAGTCGCCTGCCAAATGCGTTCCACGGCAAGGGATCGATGCCGAGTGGTCCTCGGCGGCGACGTCGGTGACCGCGTCGAGGTCGGCTGGTACGCGAATCCGTCCTTCTGCGGTCATGCCTGCTTCCTGTGCAGTGTTGCGGCCAGGTGGTGCTGCAGGGGTTGGCCCACCGCGCCCAGTCGGAGGGTGTACGTCAACTCGTCACCGGCGAGCGGAACGAACGGCTCAGCGCGGTCACCTCTTTGGCCGATGCGGTCAGCCCGATCGACGTCGCGGTGAACTCCAGCTCCAGGACGTCGTCGGTGACGGTGAGTGCCCCTTCCTGAATTTCGGTGATGCCGGTCGGGTGCGCGAGCACCAGCTCGATGCGGCCGGGCGATGGCGCCGCAGATACCCGGTTTCGGCGTGCAGGGGGCGGCCGTCGTCGGTGGATCGCGTCCGCTGCCCGTAACTCAGGAACGGCTTGCCGACGTGGCCGAACGTGACTTCTTCGAGGTAGCCGAACGGCGCGATCGTCGGGTACTCGCCTTCGCCGGCGCCCGCCCAGGTGCCCAGCAGGGGTGCCAAGGCCGTCAGCGTGGGATGGAGGTCTGGCGGGCCGCCGGGCGTCATGCCAAGACCCTACTCACATGGTCCAAGGTGCCGCGGACCGCACCGCCCGGATTTGTCGGACCCTGGTGCTTGGATGGTGTCATGTCCTCGCCCGCAGCGTGTTTGGCTCCGAAGGAGCGGCTCGGGGTGTTGTTCGACGAGGTGGCCGAGCTGACCGGGCAGCGCAACGCGATCGATGGTCGGTTGGTGGAGATCGTCGCCGAGCTCGAGTGCGGGGAGCTGGCTGGGATGACCGGTGCGCGGTCGATCGCCGGGTTGGTGGCATGGAAGGCCGGGGTCTCGCCGCACAACGCCGAGACGATGGTCACCGTGGCGCGGCGGCTCGAGGCGTTTCCCCGTTTGGCGGCGCAGATGCGGGAGGGCCGGTTGTCGTTGGATCAGATCGGCGTGATCGCCGCACACGCCGCCGACGGGTCCGACGAGCACTACGCGCAGTCGGCCGCAGCGGCGACGGTGACGCAGTTGCGCACCGCGGTCAAGCAGGAGCCGCGTCCCGAGCCGGAGCCCACACCTCGGCCCGAGCGGTCGTTCACCAAGGTCGTCGACGCGATGCACACCACCTACCGGATCACCCTGCCCAAGGTGGAGGCGGCGAAGTTCGACGCCGCCGTGCAGTCGCATCAGGACGCGTTGGTCGCCGACTGGAAACGTGACCACGGCGACGGCGGCGACGGCGGCGACACCGACGTCCACGACCGTGACGGCGACGACGACTCCCCTGTGCAGGTGCCCCCATTTCCCACTGCCGTGGACGGCTTCATCAGCCTGGTCGACGCCGGGTGGGACGCCGATGTCGCGCGGCGCCCGCATGGGCAGCACACCACCGTGGTCGTGCACCTGGACGTCGAGAGCCGCACCGCGGCACTGCATCTCGGCTCGGTGCTGTCCGACGGTGACCGCCGGTACCTGACGTGCGAGGCGGACTGTGAGATCTGGTTTCACCGTCACGGGCAGGTCATCGGGTCCGGGCGGGCCACCCGCCAGATCGGTCGGCGGTTGCGGCGGGTGTTGGAGCACCGTGACCGCTGCTGCGTGGTGCCCGGGTGCGGGGCGACCCGCGGTCTGCACGCCCACCACATCCGCGCATTGGGAGGACGGCGGCCGCACCGACCTGGACAACCTGGTGCTGGTGTGTCCGTTCCATCACCGGTTGCATCACAGCGGGGGCATCACCATCACCGGCCCCGCCGATCGCCTCGTCGTCACCGACGCCGAGGGCACCCCACTGCGCAACGGATCACTCGCCCGGCCCCCGACCGGACCCCCGCCCGCGGTCGCACCGTGCCCTGGACCGACCGGGGAACGCGCCCAATGGTGGTGGTACCAACCCTTCGAACCACCACCACCGACGACCAACTGACCCTAGGTGGTCAGTGCAGAACTGGTCAGGACGTCATTGGCGGTCACGGGATCGGTGACGAGACGGTTGAAGTAGCCGCCGCGCGCCCCGGCGACGATGGACTCGATCTTGTCCTTGCCGACGGCCACGGCAATGGTCACCGGAATGTGGCGCAGCGTCTCGAGTTGGAGGGCGATCAGCCGTTCCCCGTTCTCGAAGCCCACCGGCGCGCCGTCACGATCGTAGAACCGCGAGCACACGTCGCCGACCGCGGCCCGCAGCGAGGAGGAGCCGGTCGGGACGAAGCGCGGGATGTCCGATCGCGTCAACGGCGGCGCGCCGATTCCCATTAGCGCGCAGCGTGCGCGCGGCCAAAGATGAAGCACCCGTTGGATTCCCGGATCGTTGACCAGCGACTGGTACAGCTCGACGCCCGGCAGTGCAGGCGCGAACAGATAGTTGGCTCGGCCCCCGATGCGATTGGCCACCAGACGGGTGATCTCGTTGGTCTGGTACCACTCCTCGGGTTGGTCGTTGCCGCCCACCGTCGGGGCGACGACGACGCCGGGCAGGGGACCGAGTTCGCACTGGGCGACCTCGTAGATGGTGCGGCCCGACGACACCAGCAGGACGTCACCCGGTAGCAGACCGGCTTCACCCAGCGCACGCCCGACCGCGGGCGCGAGGGCGCGACCCATCACGTCCACCACGGTCCGGCCCGCTCCGGGGGCGGGCAGCGATTGACTGAGATACACCGAGGTGATGTTGAGGGCCCGGGCCAACCGGTCGGCAAGGTCGCCGGGGCGCGCCTCGGCAGGTGGAATCACCTCGATGCGAACGATGCCCTGGCGCTTGGCTTCCGACAGCAGTCTGCTGACGGTGGCGCGACTGGTGCCGAGTTGTTCGGCGACCTCGGCCTGAGTGGCGTCGTCCTCGTAGTACAGCCGAGCCGCGGTATAGAGCAGTGCCGACGGAAAGTGGCTGCCCTCGCCGTCCTGCGAGACAGCCTCCGCGGGCTGGGTCGCCGGCGTGGTGTGAGCCGACCGTGGCATGGACGCAGTATGTCACCACCGCCGCGGCGCTGCACATCTGTTCTGAAAATAATTTTGCTGAACAATCGTTCTGGACAAATGTGCAGCATCTCGATAGTGTGACCCCAGCCACATGTGAAGGAGCTGCGAAATGCCCGACGCCCACGTCGACCCGATCCCCGAGAAGATGCAGGCCGTCGTTTGTCACGGCCCCAACGACTACCGACTCGAAGAGGTCGCGGTTCCCCGCCGGCAACCCGGCGAGGCGCTCATCCGCGTCGAGGCGGTCGGCATCTGCGCCAGCGATCTGAAGTGCTACCACGGTGCTGCGAAGTTCTGGGGCGACGAGAATCGTCCCGCGTGGGCCGAGACCATGGTGATTCCCGGGCACGAATTCGTCGGCCGCGTGGTCGAACTCGACGACGAGGCCGCGAGCCGATGGGGAATCGCGGTCGGCGACCGGGTCACCTCGGAGCAGATCGTGCCCTGCTGGCAGTGTCGGTTCTGCAAGCGCGGGCAGTACCACATGTGCCAACCGCACGACCTCTACGGCTTCAAGCGCCGCACCCCGGGGGCCATGGCCAGCTACATGACGTATCCCGTGGAATCGTTGGTGCACAAGATCTCTGGTGACATTCCACCTGCCCACGCGGCGTTCGTCGAACCGCTGTCCTGCTCACTGCACGCCGTCGAGCGCGCTCAGATCACCTTCGAGGACACCGTCGTGGTCGCCGGATGCGGGCCCATCGGACTCGGCATGATCGCCGGCGCCCGCGCGAAGAACCCCATGCACGTCATCGCACTGGACATGGCGCCGGAGAAGCTCGCGCTGGCCAAGAAGTGCGGCGCCGACATCACCATCGACATCTCATCCGAAGACGTCGAGACGATCGTCAAGGACCTCACCGAGGGCTACGGCGCCGACGTCTACCTCGAGGGAACTGGGCATCCATCGGCAGTTCCGCAGGGGCTCAACGCATTGCGCAAGCTCGGCCGCTACGTCGAGTACGGCGTCTTCGGCAGCGACGTGACGGTCGATTGGAGCATCATCAGCGACGACAAGGAACTCGACGTGCTCGGCGCGCACCTCGGCCCATACTGCTGGCCCGCCGCCATCAAGATGATCGAATCCGGCGTGCTGCCCCTCGACGAGATTTGCACCCATCAACTTCCCTTGAGCGAATTCCAGAAGGGCCTCGACCTCGTCGGTAGTGGCAAGGAATCGGTCAAGGTCTCCCTGATCCCGGCCTAGTCCACCCACCTACCGCGAGAACCCCGAAGGACGAGACACATGAGTCGAGATCACAGCCCAGGCATATTCCGGGCCAGCCCGGGTGGTCCCCAGATGTCCCGCCGGAACATGTTGGCCGCGTTGGGACTTGCGGGCGCGGCTGCGGCCAGCCTGCCCGTGCTCAGCGCCTGCGGAGTGGGCGGCAAGCCCAGCTTGCCCAACGGCGCGGGAGAGGTCAGTGGTGGCTTCGACTGGAAGAAGGCATCCGGGCAGACCATCAACATCCTGCAGACCCCGCATCCCTACCAGCTGTCGTACCAGCCGTTGCTGGCCGAGTTCACCGAGCTGACCGGAATCACGGTCAACGTCGATCTGGTGCCAGAGGCGGACTACTTCACCAAGCTGAACACCGAGCTCGCGGGCGGATCCGGCAAGCACGACGCATTCATGCTGGGCGCCTACTTCATCTGGCAGTACGGTCCGCCCGGATGGGTCGAGGACCTCAACCCGTGGCTGCAGAACAGCTCGGCGACCAACGCCGAGTACGACTTCGAGGACATCTTCGAGGGCCTCCGCACCTCCACGCGGTGGGACTTCACGCTCGGCAACCCCCTGGGAACCGGCGGACAGTGGGCCATTCCGTGGGGCTTCGAGAACAACGTGGTCGCCTACAACAAGCGGATCTTCGACGAGAAGGGCATCACCAAGCTGCCCGACAAGCTCGACGACTTCATCCAGCTGGCCGTCGACCTGACCGACCGCTCGCAGAACCGCTACGGAATCTCCACCCGCGGGTCGAAGTCGTGGGCGACGATCCATCCCGGCTTCATGACGCAGTACACCCGCGAGGGTGCGGTCGACTACACGTTCAACGGCTCGGATCTGGTCGCCCAGATGGACAGTGACAAGGCGATCGCGTTCACGAAGAAGTGGATCGACATGCAGCACCAGGCCGGACCGACGTCGTGGACGACCTACGACTATCCCAACGCCACCGGCGATCTCGGCGACGGCAAGGCCATGATGGTGTTCGACGCCGACAGCGCCACCTATCCGAAGAACAAACCCGGCGCCAGCAAGGAAGCCGGCAACCTGGGCTGGTATCCGGGGCCTGCGGGATCGGACGGCAACTACAAGACCAACCTGTGGACGTGGAGTTGGGCGATGAGTGCCAACTCGCGCAACAAGCTGCCCGCGTGGCTGTTCATCCAGTGGGCCACGGGTAAGGAGTCGATGAACAAGGCGGTCGAAGGCGGCACGTACGCCGACCCGGTGCGCAAGTCGGTGTTCGACACCACCTTCAAGCGGGTCGCCGCCGATCAATTCGGCTACCTCGAGACCTTCGAGACCGTCATCGGTCAGAGCAAGATCCAGTTCACTCCGCAGAAGGCCTTCTTCGACACGACCCAAAATTGGGCCGTGGCGTTGCAGGACATCTACGGCGGCGACGATGCGGCATCGCGCCTGCGCAGCCTCGCCAAGACCAATACGTCCAAGGTCAACCTCTAGGAGTCCTGGCAGCGATGACGACACAGACCCCCAAAGCGCTTGCGACACAACCCGATCAACCCGCGCCCGTGCAGGAGCGCCGTAAGCAACCGCAAGTTCCGACCTGGCGGCGCCGGCTACGGCCCTACCTGCTGTCGATCCCCGCCCTGGTGATCGTCATCGGCATCCTCTACCCGTTCGTGGTCGGCGCCTACTACGCCTTCCTCAACTACGCCGCCGTCAACCCGAATCCCCACTTCGTCTGGTTCGACAACTTCACGTCCGTGCTCGGAGACCAGGTCTTCTGGCAGAGCGTGAAGGTCACCGCCATCTTCGCCGTGGCGGCGACGGCGGTGGAGACGGTGCTCGGCGTCGGGCTGGCGCTGTTGCTGAACCGGTCGAGCATCATCGGCAAGATCTTCGAGAAGGTCTTGATCCTGCCCCTGATGATTGCGCCGGTGATCGCCGGCGTGATGTGGAAGCTGATGTTCAACCCGCAGTTCGGCATCCTGAATCACGTTCTTGGCCTTGGCAATACGTTCGACTGGCTGTCCAGTAGCCACGCGCTGTTCTCGGTGGTCCTGGTGGACCTGTGGATCTTCACCCCGTTCGTGGCGATCCTGGTGCTCGCCGGCATCCGGTCGCTGCCGAAGGAACCGTTCGAGGCATCGGAGGTGGACGGTGCCAGCTGGTTCTACATGTTCCGCAAGCTGATGTTGCCGATGCTGTGGCCGTACATCCTGGTCGCCGTGATCTTCCGATTCATGGACAACCTCAAGGTGTTCGACCACATCTACGTGCTCACCGCGGGTGGGCCCGGCGTGGCCACCCGGACTCTGCAGATCGGTGCCTTCGAGGACTCGATCATCAACCTCAACTACTCGCGCGGCAGCACCTACATGCTGCTGCTCTGGATCATCGTGTTCATTACGGCGCGCTACCTGGTGAGCGTGCTCGGCAAGGCGCAGCGTCGTGCTGCGGGAGCGGAGTCCTAAGCCATGGCACTCACCAAGTTCAAGCCGACGCGCAGCGAACTGCTGCCCGGCCAAAAGCGCCTCGGCGTCGGTTCGGTGGTCGCCGACGTCGGCCTGATCGGCTGGTTCGTCTTCTCGCTGTTCCCGATCGTCTGGATGGTGATCCTGGCGCTGAAGAACGCCCAGGAGCAGACGACGACGTACTTCCAGTTCAGTCCCAGCTGGTCGAACTTCGCCACGGTGCTCAGCGACAAGGGCACCCGGATGACGAGCGTCGACTTCAAGACCGCGATGCTCACCAGCCTGATCAACTGCGGCGGCGCGGTGCTCGTCTCGCTGGTGATCGGCATTCCCGCGGCTTATGCGGCGGGGCGTTGGAAGTACAAGGGCAGCAACGACTTGATGTTCCAGATGCTGTCGTTCCGGTTCGCTCCCGAGTTGATGGTGATCGTCCCGCTGTTCGTCATCTACAACCAGATTGGGCTCTTCGATACCAAGGTCGGCATGATCTGGGTGCTGCAACTGGTCACCATGCCGCTGGTGGTGTGGATTTTGCGGTCCTACTTCGAGGATCTGCCCGAAGACCTCGAGCAGGCCGCGCTGCTCGACGGCTACACCCGGACCCGGGCGTTCGTGATGGTGGCGCTGCCCATCGTCCGCCCCGGCATCGCCGCTGCCGCCTTGCTCGCGTTCATCTTCGCCTGGAACAACTACGTGTTCCCGCTGATTCTGGCCGACACCAACGCGGGCACCGTCACCGTGGCGATCACCAAGTTCCTCGGCGGCGGTGGGCAGGCCTACTACAACCTGACGGCCGCGGCGGCCATCATCGCCGCACTGCCACCCCTGATATTGGCGCTCACCATCCAGAGATACCTGGTGCGGGGCTTGTCATTCGGGGCGGTGAAGGCCTGATGGCCACCGTCGCCCTCAGGGGCCTGTCCAAGACCTACGGCAAGACCAGGGCGTTGCGCGACTTCTCCGTCGACATCGCCGACGGCGAGTTCTTCGTCATCCTCGGGCCCAGTGGTGCCGGGAAGACGACGACCCTCAAGTCGATCGCCGGCCTGGTCGACGTCGACGGCGGTTCGGTGACGATCGGCGGCAACGACGTCACCCTGGTCGAGCCGTATCACCGCAACGTCGCCATGGCGTTCGAGAGCTACGCGCTCTACCCGCAGAAGACGGTGAGCGAGAACCTGGCGTCGCCCTTGAAGTCCGGTCGCACGGGCCGCTACACCGATGAGCAGCAGCGTGAGCGCATCGATCAGGTCACCACGACGCTGGGAATCAACCAGCTGCTCAAGCGCTTTCCGCGGGAACTCTCCAACGGGCAGCGACAGCGGGTGGCGCTCGGCCGGGTGCTGGTGCGGCCCGCCGACATCTACCTGCTCGACGAGCCGCTGAGCCACCTCGATGCGAAACTGCGTGCGGCGATGCGCGCAGAGCTCAAGCAACTGGGGGCGATGTCGAAGACGACCACCGTCTACGTCACCCACGACTACCAGGAGGCGCTGGCCCTGGGCGATCGCATCGCGGTGCTGCGGGATGGCGCGCTGGTGCAGATCGGCACGCCCGAGGAGATCTGGCGTCGGCCGGCGGACACCTTCGTCGCCCGGGCTCTCGGACAGCCCGAGATCAACCTCCTCGACGGGGAGGTCGAAGACGGCCGGATCCGCCTCGGCGGTGGCACGTTCGACCTGCCGGTGCCCGCCAGGCTCCCGGCTCGTAGCGGGGAACGGGTTCGAGTGGGGTTGCGGCCCTGCGACATTCACGTCGATTCCGGTGGGCAGATGAGGGGCACGGTGGTGCTGGCCGAGCGGCTCGGACGCAACATCGAGCTGACCGTCGACATGGGTGGCGAGCAGCTAATCGTGCTCGCTTCGGGGCGCGAAGGCGTCGACGAGGGTGCCTCGGTGACATTGTCCATCGCCGATGACGACGTGCACGTCTTCGCCGCAGGTGAGGGCGACACGGGCCGACTGAGCGCGGATGACGAGACCTTGGAGGCAGCACAGTGACCACCACCACCGACCGGCCACGGGGAGGCACGACGACCGCCCAGAGCCTGACCCTGACCGACCTGGTCAAGACGTATGCCTCCCGCGGGCGCGAGAGCGTCACCGCGGTCAAGGGCATCGACCTGGCGATCGAACCGGGTGAGCTGGTCGCCCTGCTGGGGCCCTCGGGCTGCGGCAAGACCACGACGCTGCGCATGATCGCCGGGCTGGAGACGGTGACGAGCGGTTCGATTCGCATCGGCGACCGGGAGATCTCGCAGTTGCCGGCGGCCAAGCGTGGCATCGGCGTCGGCTTCGAGAGCTATGCGCTGTATCCACCGATGTCGGTGCGCGAGAACCTGCTGTACGGGCTGAAGGCGCGCAAGGTCAAGGGCGCCGAGCAGATGGTGTCCTCGATCAGTGCGCGGCTGGAGATGGACGATCTCATGGACCTGCGTCCCGCGGGGTTGTCCAGCGGCCAGAAGCAGCGCGTGGCACTGGCCCGCGCGCTGGTGCGCAACCCACCGGTCCTGCTGCTCGACGAGCCACTCAGCCACCTGGATGCCTCGGCACGGCAACGGGTTCGACGCGAGCTGAAGGTGTTGCAGCGGGAGTTCGGCTACACCACCATCGTGGTCACCCACGATCAGGTCGAGGCACTGTCGCTCGCCGATCGGCTCGCGGTGATGGACGCCGGCGTGGTGCAGCAGTTCGGCACGCCCGACGAGGTGTTCGACGACCCAGCGAACCTGTTCGTCGCGCAGTTCGTCGGTGAACCACAGATCAACGTGGTACGCGGCGTGGTCCGGACGGTCGACGGCCGCACCCGCGTCGAGATCGGCTCCGATGCAGGCGCTTTGGACACCGCGGTGAGCGGCGTTGCCGACGGTACGAAGGTGGCCGTCGGAATCCGGCCGCAGGACTGCACGATCGCCGCCGCTGACGGAGGCGGTTTGCGGACCACCGTCGCGTACTTCGAGCACCTCCTCGAATTCGGGCTGGCGACCACCACGGTGCCGGGTGTGGAGGAGGGCATCGTGGTGCAGACGCCGGCGCAGGAGGAGTACCAGCCCGAGCAGAAGGTCGTGATCAGCGCTCCGCCGGAGCGGGTGTACCTTTTCGACACCGACACCGGAGAGCGATTGCGATGACCAAGCTGTTCAACGATCCCGCGCGGTTCACCGAGGACATGCTCGCGGGATTCCTGGACGCGAACGCGACGTACGTCGCAGGGGTGCCCGGTGGGGTGGTTCGGGCCAACGAGACGCCGCCGGGCAAGGTCGCGGTGGTGATCGGTGGCGGGTCGGGTCACTACCCCGCGTTCTGCGGCACCGTGGGAACCGGCTTCGCCGATGGTGCGGTGGTCGGCAACGTCTTCACATCGCCGTCGGCCGAGGACGCGGCGTCGGTGGCGCGCGCCGCACACGGTGATGCCGGCGTGCTGCTCACCACCGGCAACTACGCGGGCGACGTGATGAACTTCGGCCTCGCCGTCGCGCAGCTCCGCAGTGAGGGAATCGACGCCCACTACTTCGCGGTCACCGATGACATTGCCAGTGCGCCAACGGGTGAGGAAGCCAAGAGGCGGGGCATCGCAGGCGACTTCACCGTCTTCAAGGCTGCGTCCGCCGCCGCCGAGGACGGTCTGGACATCAACGGCGTCATCCGCATCGCCAAGGCGGCGAATGCGGCCACCAGGACGCTCGGCGTCGCCTTCGACGGGTGCACGCTGCCCGGCGCCGACCATCCCCTGTTCACCGTGCCCGAGATGCAGATGGGCGTCGGCCTCGGCATCCACGGCGAGCCGGGCGTGCGGGACGAGCCGATGCCGTCGGCGGCGGAGCTGGCGGCGACGTTGGTCGACGGCGTACTCGGTGACGAGCCCGCGGGTGCGTCGCGACGAATTGCGGTGATCCTCAACGGACTCGGCCGCACCAAGTATGAGGAACTCTTCGTCGTCTGGGGGTCCGCGGCCGGGCTGCTGCGCGAACGCGGCTACCAGATCGTCGAACCCGAGGTGGGTGAGCTGGTCACCAGCCTCGACATGGCCGGGTGCTCGCTGACCGTGATGTGGCTCGACGACGAGTTGGAGAAGTACTGGACGGCGCCGGCGGACACGCCCGCGTACCGCAAGGGTATTGCGGCGCAGCACCTTTCGACGGGACGCCGCACCGATCCCGCCGCCGACGCGGCCGCCCCGAGCCGGGACGTCGCCGCGCTCGCCGACGACGACGGCCGCTCCGGGGGACGGTTCGTCGCCAGGGTGCTTGATGCGGTGGCGGGCATGCTGGCCGACGCCGAGGACGAACTCGGCCGCATCGACGCGGTGGCCGGCGACGGCGACCACGGTCGGGGCATGGTCAAGGGCTCGTCGGCGGCGCGGGCGGCCGCGGCGACGGCAGTCGCCGACGGCGCGGGCCAGGGGTCGGTGCTCGCCGCGGCGGGCCGGGAGTGGGCGGCCAAGGCGGGCGGTACCTCCGGTGTGCTGTGGGGCGCGCTGCTCAACGCCGTCGGCGTCCGGCTCGGCGACACCGGCCGTCCCGATTCGGCCACGGTCGCGGCGGCGCTTCGCGACGGCTACGACGCGCTCATCGACCTCGGCGGCGCGGCACCGGGGGACAAGACGATGCTCGACGCCATGCTGCCCTTCGTCGAGGAGGTGCAGCGTCGCACGGGCGACGGCGAACCGTGGCAGGACGCGTGGCGAGCGGCCGCCGAGGTGTCCACCGACGCGGCGAGTGCCACGGCCGAGTTGCGGCCAAAGGTGGGCCGGGCCCGACCCTTGGCCGAGCGGAGTGTGGGTACCCCCGATGCGGGGGCGACGTCCTTGGCGATGATCGCCCACACCGTGGCAGACCAGTTCATCTCTACTGCGAGGGAAGACGCCTGATGGCCGAAGGGCAGGAACGAAGCGGCGCGGACGGGGTGCGGCGGTTGCGAATCGTCGTCGGCTCCGATGACGCGGGTTACGAGTACAAGGAGGCCCTCAAGGGTGACCTGAACGCCGACGACCGGGTGGTCGAGGTGGTCGACGTCGGGGTCGGCACCGACGAGAACACCGCCTACCCGCACGTCGCCGTCGCGGCGGCGCGATTGGTGGCCGAGGGAAGGGCAGACCGTGCGCTCTTGGTGTGCGGGACCGGCCTCGGCGTGGCGATCAGCGCCAACAAGGTCCCGGGAATCCGTGCCGTCACCGCCCACGACGGCTTCTCGGTGGAGCGCTCGGTGCTGTCCAACGACGCTCAGGTGTTGTGCTTCGGCCAGCGCGTGATCGGGTTGGAGCTCGCCCGACGTCTCGCCAGGGAGTGGCTGGGCTACGAATTCGACCCGACCAGCGCCTCGGCTGACAAGGTGGCGGCGATTTGCGGTTACGAGCCAGCCGCCACGCCCTGACCGTCGGTCGATCAGCACGGCAATTCCCAGTCTTGGGAAAATGCGGGGGACTGGGGTTCTCGCATTCGGTTCGCGGCGGGATGTAGCCATTAGCTACTGGCGATTGCGCGGCCGCGGGTCGACGCGAATCCGACGACTCGGAAGTGGGTCGAACAGATTCTGTAATCACTACAGAGACCGAATATCAGCAACTCATCGTGACGCTTGTATGAGCGCTTTTAGCTGGATATTCAGTTCAATCATCGGTGAACAGCGACGAATGGCCTGGCGACGGGCGCGATCGCATCGGTGCCCGTCGCGAGGTCATTCGGCGGAGCGGCGGACGACGACTTATTCGCTGCCGGTAGTCACGGCGCCAGATTCACGGCACAATCTCGATAACTGACTCCAATCCTGTGGAACAATTGCAACGAATAACTCACCGACAAGGCCGTGGGTTGGTGGGAGGAGATCGCCATTTCGACGCATCTGCGCAACGCAGCGGGCGTGTGCTTGCTGTCCACCGGACTGCTCATCGCCAGCGCCGGTGGCGCGATCGCGTCCGCCGACTCCGGTTCCACCGATACCCCAGCCACTCCGGCGGGAACCAACGACGCCAATCCGACGACCGGGTCGTCGCGCGGGACCGTCGAGACCTTCGCCGACTCCGTGCGCAAGGCGGTCGAGAATTCGTTGCAGAGCACGGTTCAGGGCGTCACTGGCACCCTGAACACACTCGCCAAGTCCGGTCCGTACGGCTCCATTCCCAAATCGCCGAAGACCACGTTCGGTGGCACCCCCACGGTGCACGGCAGCACCGACTCCGCGACGGTGCCCGAAGGTGCTACGCCGCCGCCCCCCGCCCCACTCGTGGAGACCGCGGTGAGTCCGGTGTCCACGCCGGTGACACCGTCCACGCCCGTGGTACCGCCGGTCGTGCCCGCCGATCCGTACGCCGCGACGTCCCAGCCCTGGTCACAGGTCACGTCACAGGGGTTGGCCCCGGTGACCAACGCGGTGAAGTCGATCACCGACTCGATCGTCGCGGTGCCCGGCGTCGTCGTGGGGCTGCCCACGTCCGTGACCCCGGTCTCCGACGTGCTGCTCTCCATTCAGAACGTGCTCACCTCGGTCGGTGAGGCCGGCACCTCGCTGTCGCAGCTCCCGACCGACCTGGCCGGCCTGCTCGGCGTGAACGCCACGGTTTCGACGCCAACGATCGGTGCGGCGACGGGTGCACCGCGGTTCACCTCCGTCGCGGCGCCAACGTCGACGTCGCCGGTCTGGTCGGCGCTGCCGCAGCTGCCAGACCTCCTCGCGGTCGACGGCGCCCCCGCCGTCGCGCCCAGCGTCGCGCCCACTTTTGCGCTGCCGACGCCGCTCGACGTTGCGACCGCTGGCACGAGCGGTGTGGCGAGTGTGACGTCGTCGACGCCGGTGGCGTCGAAGGCCGCCAGCCGCAGCGACGTGCTGTCGACGGTCGAGCACGTGATCGGCGCCGTCGTGGCGACCGTCTCCCTCACCGCGCTGGCCGCGATGGCGCTGCCCGGTCTGCTCGGGCTCCTGAGCACCTGCGCCGCGGGCATCCGCATCGGATACCGCCAGGCCAAGGCGACCAGCGCGCTGCCTGACACGGCCATCTCGCGCTTCGTCGGCTCCGGACCGGTCGGCGTCGTCCGCTCCGGTTCGCAGGTCCAACTGCGGTCCCGGGCCCTGCGGGCCGGTCGCCCCGAGGCCAGCAAGGTCGGTCCCCGGCCCACCCTGACCGTCGTGGGCTCCGACTCGCCGGTGACGCAGTTGCTCGACCACGCCGTCTGACTCGCTGCAGCGAGGGCAAGACGTCACCTCACGTGCACGGACACGTCACACTCTGATTGCTCAGTCGCTGTCCGGCTGAAGCACCGTGACGGCCATGAGCACGGCTTCGGTACTCATCGCCCCCGATCACACGACTGAATCAGCGCACACGCCGCGGTACACACTGCTGCTCTCCACCGACGCCGCGCTCGTCGACGACGCCCAGCGCCTGCGCCACCAGGTCTTCACCTCCGAGCCTGGATTCGTGCTCGCCGACACCGTCGATGCCAGGGACGCCGACCGGTTCGACGAATACTGCGACCACATCCTGGTCCGCGAGGATCGCAGCGGCGAACTGGTCGGCTGCTACCGAATGCTGCCGCCGCCTGGCGCCATCGCCGCGGGCGGTCTCTACAGCGCCACCGAGTTCGACGTCACCGAACTGGACCCGCTACGGCCCTCGCTGGTCGAGATGGGTCGCGCGGTCGTCCGCCACGACCACCGCAACGGCGGCGTGGTGCTGCTGATGTGGGCGGGCATTCTGGCCTACCTGGACCGCTGCGGCTACGAGTACGTGACCGGCTGCGTGTCCGTGCCGATCCAGGGCGCCCCCGACGAGACGCCCGGCTCCCAACTCCGCGCCGTCCGCGACGTCGTCCGCGCGCGTCACGCGTCGGCCTACACCGTGCGTCCGCATCGACCGGTCGTGCTCGACGGCAGGGGCCTCGACGACATCGCGCCGCCGGCCCGGGTCACGCTGCCACCCCTGATGCGCGGCTATCTGCGGCTGGGCGCCGAGGTATGCGGCGATCCCGCGCACGATCCTGACTTCGGCGTCGGCGACTTTCCGGCCCTGCTCGACAAGCGCAAGGCCGACGTCCGCTACCTGCAGCGGCTGCGATCGGTGTCCCAGGCCGGCGAGATGTCCGACGGGGCGGGCCGATGAGCAGTCACTCGGTGATCGACAGCCCCTGGCTGCCAAGGGCAACCTGTGACGCGTCGTGCGTGCGGTCCGACCTCGCCCACGGGCCGCACCGAATCGTGGTGGCCCTGCGGACGGCGACCCGTGTCGCGTGCGCGCTGCTGGTCCTGCCCACCGCCGCGCTGCTCGCCCTGCCGCTGCCGAGCAAGTCGCACGCGCAGCGAATCTACTGCCGATTGATGCTCCGCTGCCTCGGCGTGCGAATCACGTTGTCCGGCGGACCAATTCGCAACCTCCGTGGTGTGCTCGTGGTGAGCGGCCACGTGTCCTGGGTCGACATCTTCGTGATCGGCGCGGTGCTGCCTGGTTCGTTCGTCGCGCGGGCCGACCTCGTCGAGTGGCCCGCATTGGGCGTGCTGGCTCGCCTCATGAAGGTCATCCCCATCGAACGGGCGAGCCTGCGGCGCCTGCCCGACGTCGTCCGCACGGTCGCCGACCGGCTGTCCGCCGGCCAGACCGTCGTGGCGTTCCCAGAAGGCACGACGTGGTGCGGCGTCGCCTACGGCCGTTTTCGGCCAGCGATGTTCCAGGGGGCCATCGACGCGGGACGGCCCGTGCAACCGCTGCGGCTGACGTATCACCACCGGGACGGGCAGCCGTCGACGATTCCCGCCTTCATCGGCGATGACTCCCTGCTGGAATCGGTCCGAAGGGTCATCACGGCCCGTCTGACGGTGTGCCACGTCCAGGTGCAGTCACTGCAGTTGCCGGGTACGGACCGCCGCGATCTGACCGCCAGATGCGAGGCGGCGGCCCGCGGCGATGCGGGGCACGCGGCACCCACCCTCGTCGGTGGGGCCCACGGGCACGCGCTGGTCGCCTGAGCCGTACCGCCGTGCCGGTATCCTTGACGGGCCATGAGCGCCGTCTACCTCGATCACGCCGCCACCACCCCGATGCATCCCGCTGCCATCGAGGCGATGACGGCGGCACTGGCGACGGTCGGCAACGCGTCGTCGCTGCACACCACCGGTCGGGCGGCCCGCCGCCGGATGGAGGAGGCCCGCGAAACGCTCGCCGGACTGCTCGGCGCGCGGCCCTCGGAAATCGTCTTCACCGCCGGGGGAACCGAGAGCGACAACCTAGCGGTGAAGGGCATCTACTGGGCCCGCCGCGACGCCGAACCGACGCGCCGCAGGATCATCACCACCCCGGTCGAGCACCACGCCGTGCTGGACGCCGTCGAGTGGCTCGTCGAGCACGAGGGCGCCGAGGTTACCTGGCTGCCCGTGAGTACCGACGGTGCGGTCGCGACGACCGCTCTGCGCGAGGCTCTGGAGAAGCACTGTGATGCCCGAGACGTCGCCTTGATCTCCATCATGTGGGCCAACAACGAGGTCGGCACCATCATGCCGGTGGCCGAACTGGCGGCGATCGCCGCGGAGTTCGACGTCCCGATGCACAGCGATGCCGTCCAGACCGTCGGCCAACTGCCCGTCGACTTCGCGGCCAGCGGGCTGTCGGCGATGAGCATCGCGGCCCACAAGTTCGGCGGCCCGACCGGCATCGGCGCCCTGTTGCTGCGGCGCGACACGGCGTGCGTGCCGCTGCTGCACGGCGGCGGCCAGGAGCGTGACGTCCGGTCTGGCACGCCCGACGTCGCAGGCGCCGTCGCGATGGCCGCGGCCGCCCAGGTGGCAGTCGAGTCCCTCGACGCCAACCGCGCCCGCATCTCGGCGCTGCGCGACCGGCTGATCGACGGTGTGCTGTCGTCGATGGACGACGTCTTCCTCAACGGTGCCCGCGGCGACGCCCGGCTACCCGGCAACGCGCACTTCACCTTCCGCGGCTGCGAGGGCGACGCCTTGCTGATGTTGTTGGACGCCAAGGGAATCGAGTGCTCCACCGGATCGGCGTGCACGGCCGGGGTGGCGCAACCGTCGCACGTCCTGACCGCGATGGGCGCCGACCCGGCGAGCGCGCGCGGCTCACTGCGACTCTCGCTGGGACACACCAGCACCGATGCCGACGTCGACGCCGCGCTGGCGGTTCTGCCCGCCGCCGTCGACCGGGCCCGGCAGGCGGCCCTGGCGAGCGCGGGCCGGGACTAGCGCCATGCGGGTCCTGGTCGCGATGAGCGGCGGCGTCGACTCCTCGGTGGCGGCCGCGCGGATGGTCGACGCCGGTCACGACGTGGTCGGCGTGCACCTGGCGCTGTCGTCGGCGCCGGGCACGCTGCGGACCGGCTCGCGCGGCTGCTGCTCCAAGGAGGACGCCGGTGATGCGCGGCGTGTCGCCGACATCCTCGACATCCCGTTCTACGTCTGGGACTTCGCCGACCGCTTCAAGGAGGACGTGATCGACGACTTCGTCGCGTCCTACGCCCGCGGCGAGACGCCGAATCCCTGTGTGCGGTGCAACGAGAAGGTGAAGTTCTCGGCGCTGTCGGCGCGCGCGCTCGCGCTGGGCTTCGACGCGCTCGCCACCGGTCACTACGCCCGGCTGGCCGACGGTCGGCTGCGCCGGGCCGTCGACTACGACAAGGACCAGTCCTACGTCCTCGGGGTGCTGACCCACCGCCAGCTGGCGACGGCGATCTTCCCGATCGGCGACACCCCCAAGCCGCATATCCGGGCGGAAGCCGCCCGGCGCGGTCTCGCGGTCGCCGACAAGCCGGACAGCCACGACATCTGCTTCATCCCGTCGGGGGACACCAGGGCGTTCCTCGGAGAGCGGATCGGCATTCGGCGCGGTGCGGTCGTCGACGCCGGCGGCACCGTGCTCGCGAAACACGAAGGCGTTCACGGCTTCACGATCGGCCAGCGCAAGGGTCTCGGCATCGCCGGCCCCGGTCCCGACGGGCTGCCGCGCTACGTGACGGCGATCGACGCCGACACCGCGACGGTGTACGTCGGCGGGGTCGACGAGCTCGACGTCTGGAGTTTGGTGGGCCAACGGCCGGTGTTCACGGCCGGTACGCCGCTGACCGGGCCGGTCGAGTGCGAGGTGCAGGTCCGCGCCCACGGCGGCATCGCGCCTGCGGTGGCCGAGGTCCGCGACGGCAGGCTGGTCGCCACGCTCCGGGAGCCGCTGCGAGGTGTCGCGACCGGTCAGACCATGGTGCTCTACCGGCCGGACCCGGACGGGGACGAGGTCCTGGCCAGCGCCACCATCGCGGTCGCGGACGGGCAGCGCTAGCCGGGGACCCTGGCCAGGATGTTGGTCATGACGATCTCGGGCACCGACGGCGGATAGGCGCAGAAGGTCACCTCGACCAGCACCACCGACTTCACTTGATAGTCGCGACCGCACTCGCCGCTGGTGCGGGTGCGGACCGTGTCCGGGCCTGCCGTCCAGTCACCGACGTATCCGGACGTCGACGATCCGCAGGCCTGCACCCGATGGACCAGGCCGTCGAACGCACCGCGCGCCGTCGGGACGTCCCGGTATCCGGCGGCGCCCTGCGAGATCAGCGCTCCCTGCGGCGGATTCTGGTAGGTCGTCTTGTGAAACTCCTCGAGGTCGCCGAAGGTCTGCGTCTCGGCGAAGATCCAGGCGCACTGGGGTGGGACGCGGGCGGCGAACGCGTCGATGTCGACGGGGAACTTTCCGTCCATGCTCGGAATGATGGTCAGATCGTCGCCCGCACCCGTGATCGCCTGCATGCGGGACTGTTCGAGCAGCACACCGTCCACGTCGACGGGCGACCGCGACCGGTCGTCGATACCCGGTGCGGGTCGCACGGCGACACCGGTCACGGTCGAGGTGCACGACACGGTCAGGGCCGTCGCGCAGGCCGCCAGGAGCAGCCACGGGCGGAGTGCGGGCATGGTCGACGGTAACCCGTCGCACCCGCAATCGAATAGTGTTGTCGGCGTGAGCGTTTTCGCCGCGGCAACCGGCATCGGATCCTGGCCCGGCACGGCAGCACGTCAGGCCGCCGAGGTGGTGGTCGGGGAGTTGCACACCCTGACCCATCTCGTGGAACTGCCCGCGCGCGGCGTCGGCGCCGATCTGATCGGCCGAGCCGGCGCCCTGCTGGTCGGGATCGGCATCGACACGGTTCCCCGCGGATACCGCGTGGCACCCGGTCGCAGTTCGGCGATGCGTCGGGCGGTCAGCCTGCTCGACGAGGACGTCGATGCGCTGGAGGAGGCGTGGGAGCGGGCGGGACTGCGCGGCAGCTCGCGCACGGTGAAGGTGCAGGCGCCAGGCCCCATCACGCTGGCGGCGCATCTCGAGCTGGGCAACGGCCACCGCGCGATCACCGATTCGGGCGCGGTCCGCGACCTGGCGGGCAGCCTCGCCGAAGGCATCGCACAGCACCGGGCGCAGCTCGCACGGCGGCTGGAGGTGCCGGTGGTGGTCCAGTTCGACGAGCCGTCGCTGCCCGCCGCCCTGGCGGGGCGGTTGACGGGGGTGACGAGCTTCTCGCCGGTTCACCCGGTCGACGAGTCCTTCGCCCAGGGCCTGCTCGACGAGTGCGCCGGCACCGTCGGCGGCGAGGTCGGCCTGCACTGCTGCGCACCGGATTTGCCGTGGAAGATGTTGCAGCGCAGCAGTATTGGCGCCGTATCTGTGGACGTTGCGACGCTGACCGCCGCGGATCTGGACGGCATCGGGGAGTTCGTCGAATCGGGCCGCGTCGTCATGCTCGGGGTCATCCCGGTGCAGGCGCCGGAGCGCCCGACGTCGCCCGAGGAGGTCGCGAAGGCCGCCGCATCGATCACCGACCGACTGGGATTTCCCCGCGAGGTCTTGCGGGACCGCGTCGGCGTGACACCCGCCTGCGGCCTCGCCGGCTCGACCGCCGAGTGGGCCAGAACCGCGGTCGGCTTGGCGCAGAAGGTTGCCGATGGCATCGCCGACGACCCGAGTGCAGCGTAGGGTCGAGCAAACTCACCTACCGGCCAGGGAGGACCGTGGACGACTCGATCGGCCGCATCGCCGCCGGCGTCGCGATCATCATCGCGATTAACGCGGCCGGCGGTGCTGGCGCCGCCGTCGCCTCGGCGACTCCCGGGTCATCGCCGGGCCACTCCCACGACGATGCTGGTTCCGGCGGCGGCCGCAACGATCACGGTGGGGAGCGCGGCCCCCGCGCCGACCCTGGATCAGGGCAGGATCGGTCCGGCCGCGATCAGCGGGGTGAGGGTCCGAAGGCCGGTCATTCCCGCGGTTCGGACCGTCCCGGCAACGGCAACGGCTCCTCGCGCGGCGATGGCCAGGATCCCCAGCCGTCGAAAGGCAAGAACCCCGCTGCCGCCATCGCGGACGTTCCCGACTCCGGGCCGACCGCATCGCCCCAGTTGGCCGCCGATTCCGTGGCTCCGGTACCAGCGGCACAGGGCAGCATCGCTGGGCCGCCCGTTGCGGCCAGCCCGGGTGGCGATGTCACCGTCGGCGATTCGCCGGCACGTTCCGCCTCGCCGTCGGAGACCATCGGCGCTGCGGCCTCCGCGCGAGCCCGGCTCGCCGCCGATGGGTTGATGGCGACGCACGGCGGACCGATCACCGGCCAGTCGCCATCCGTCGTGCCCGTTCCGCAGCTCGCCGCGCCTGCGGTCCCCGAGACGGCGCCAGAGACGGTTCCGGTGAGCTCGCCACCCCCGGTGACGACGGACCTCCGGGCGTGGCCGTCGTCGCAGTTGCCGGTCGCGTCGCTGTGGGGACGGGTGCAGCCCGGCTGGCCCGTCGGCGCACTGTTCGGCATCGCCGGTTTGCTGCTCGCGCCGCTGGCGGGGGTGTGGCTGGGTCACCGCCAGGCGCGCGCGGCGCGATCGGCTTCGGAGCTGGTCAGCCGCTAGGCGGTCCGCAGATCCTTGCGGAGGATCTTGCCCGACGCCGACTTCGGGATTGCCTCGATGAACGCGACCTGGCGGACCTTCTTGTACGGCGCGACCTGCTCGGCGACGAACTCCATCACCTCGCGCTCGGTCAGCTCGGCACCGGGCTGCTTGACCACGAACGCCTTCGGGATCTCTTCACCGGACTCGGCGTCGGTGACCCCGATTACCGCCGCATCGGCGATGCCGGGGTGGGAGAGCAGCACGGCCTCGAGTTCGGCAGGGGGTACCTGGTAGCCCTTGTACTTGATGAGCTCCTTGAGTCGGTCGACGATGTAGACGCAGCCCGTCGCGTCCACGCGGGCGACGTCGCCGGTGTGAAGGTAACCGTCGTCATCGATGGTCCCCCGGGTGGCTTCGTCGTTGCCGAGGTAGCCGGCCATCACGTTGGGCCCCTTGAACCACAGCTCACCGGTGTCGCTGAGACCCGTTGCGGGCGGGTCGATTTCGGCACCGGTCTCGGAGTCGACGATCTTGCTGACGGCGTTGGGCACCGTCCAGCCGCAGGAACTCAGCGGCGCGACGGCGCCCACCAGTTCGCGGCCGCCGTCGAACGGCGCCACGTGGCTGACGGGACTGAGTTCGCTCATGCCGTAGCCCTGAACGACCTGGCAGCCGAGCCGCTCCTTGACGGCGGTGCCGAGCTCCTCGTCCAGCGGCGCTGCCCCGGACATGATGCCGCGCAGGCTGGTCAGGTCGTAGTCGTCGATGACGGGATGCTTGGCGAGTGCGACCGCGACCGGCGGAGCGATGAATGCGTAAGTGCATTCGTGCCGTTGAATGTTGCCGAGGAATTCCGTCAGGTCGAAGCTCGGCATGATCACCAGGCGGGCACGGGCGTGCATCGCAGCATTGAGCAGCACCGTCATTCCGTAGATGTGGAAGAACGGCAGCACCGCGAGGATGCGGTCGTCGGAGCGCATGCCCTGCAGCGGCCGGATCTGGGCGACGTTGGCGGCCAGGTTGCGGTGGGTCAGCATCACTCCCTTGGGGTTGCCCGTCGTGCCGGAGCTGTAGGGCAGCGCGGCCAGGTGCGTGGCCGGATCGAACGTCACCTCGGGTGCCGGCAGCCCGGCGGCGATGAGGTCGGCCGCGTTGGGATGTCCGTCGGCCGCTTCGCCGGGGCCGTCGAGCACCACGACGCGGTCGTCGGCCAGCCCGATCGAGGCTGCGCCGTCGGCGGCCTGGGCCGCCAGCGGCGTCACCGTGATCAGCATCGAGGCCTTGGCGTCGGTCAGCTGCTTGGCGATGTCCTTGGCGGTGAAGAGGGCGTTGATCGTCGTGGCGGTGGCGCCCGCACGCAGGATGCCGTGGAAGGCGATCGCGAACGCCGAACTGTTGGGTGCCAGCAGACCGACCACGTCCCCAACGCCGATGCCGCGGGCGGCCAGCGCGCCGGCGAAGGCATCGATGCGGTCGACCATCTCGCGGTACGTCGTCTGGTCACCGGACGTGGCGTCCACCAGGGCGATGCGGTCGCCATCGTCGTCGTCGAGATCACCGAAGAGGTAGTCGTAGAGGTTCGTCGTGGGAATGTGGACCGGAGGAAAGGGGCTCGAGAAACTCATCGTGGATTGATCGAACCACGGCCGCTCATCGTCGGGTCAACGTTGGTCGAGTTCCCTGATCGACGCCTTCGGCGCGACCAGGCGGAACGAGGCGTCGACCAGTTCGGTGACCTCCTCCCAGTCGACCGGGGCGACGGTGAAGTCCAATCCGAGCCACCCCGAGACGCCGACGTAGGCGGGGTAGAAGAACCGCCGGTCCCGTTGCAGCGCTTCGCGGTCGGAGTCGTCGACCTTGATCATGACGCAGTGTGGGACGGCGACCATCTCGCCGGTCGCCCTGGTGCTGCCGCCGTACATCGCGAACATCTTCGCCGCGAAGAAGCCGGGCCGGCCGTGCGACACCTTCTCCGAGGCTCCCGGGAATGCGAGCGCGATCGCGCGCAACTCGGCGAGACCGGGATCGTCGTCGCCGAACATGATCGGGTGCGGCACCGCAGAAGTCTAACGATCGCTGTCGCAGGGCTCCGATAATCTGCGGGAGTGAGCTCACCTGACGCCGACGTCCGCCGCGAGTGGCAACAGCTGGCCGACGAGGTGCGGGGCCATCAATTCCGCTATTACGTCAAGGACGCGCCGATCGTCTCCGACGGTGAGTTCGACCGGCTGCTCGGCGAGTTGACGGCGCTCGAGGAGCGCTACCCGGAGTTGCGCACGCCGGACTCGCCGACCCAGCTCGTCGGTGGCGCGGGCTTCGCGACGGACTTCAGCTCGGCCGACCACCTCGAGCGGATGTTGAGCCTGGACAACGTGTTCAGCGCCGAGGAGCTCGTGGCGTGGGCGGACCGGCTGACCGGTGAGGTCGGCGCCGATCCGGAGTTTTTGTGCGAGCTGAAGATCGACGGCGTCGCGTTGGCGCTGGTGTACCGCGACGGCGTGCTGACCCGGGCGGCGACCCGAGGTGACGGGCGCACCGGCGAGGACGTGACGTTGAACGCGCGCACCATCGAGGACATCCCGGAGCGGCTGGCGCACAGCGACGATCATCCCGTTCCGAGCGTGCTCGAGGTCAGAGGCGAGGTGTTCTTCCGGCTGGCCGACTTCGAGGAGCTCAACGCCGGGCTGGTGGCCGAGGGCAAGGCGCCGTTCGCCAACCCGCGCAACAGCGCCGCCGGATCGCTGCGCCAGAAGAATCCCGCGGTGACGGCGCGGCGCCGGCTGCGGATGATCTGCCACGGTCTCGGCCGGGCAGAAGGTTTCAACCCCGCCACCCTGCACGAGGCGTACCTCGCCCTCAAGGCCTGGGGACTGCCGGTGTCGGACCACACCACCCGCGTGACGGGCATCGGCGCGGTGGCCGAGCGCGTCGTCTACTGGGGTGAGCACCGCCATGACGTCGAGCACGAAATCGACGGCGTGGTCGTGAAGGTGGACGACGTCTCCCTGCAGCGTCGCCTCGGTGCAACGTCGCGGGCGCCGCGCTGGGCGATCGCTTACAAGTACCCGCCGGAGGAGGCCACCACCAAGCTGCTCGACATCCGCGTCAACGTCGGCCGCACCGGCCGGGTCACCCCGTTCGCGTACATGGAACCGGTGAAGATCGCGGGGTCCACGGTCGGGCTGGCGACGCTGCACAACGCCTCGGAGGTCAAGCGCAAGGGCGTGCTCATCGGAGACACCGTGGTGATCCGCAAGGCGGGTGACGTCATCCCCGAGGTGCTCGGACCGGTGGTCGACGTCCGGGACGGCACCGAACGGGAATTCGAGATGCCGACGACGTGCCCCGAATGCGGCACCACGTTGGCACCGGCGAAGGAGGGCGACGCGGACATCCGGTGCCCCAACGCCCGGACGTGTCCCGCGCAGCTCCGGGAGCGGGTGTTCCACGTCGCCGGTCGTGGCGCCTTCGACATCGAGGGGCTCGGCTACGAGGCCGGGATCGCGCTGCTGCAGGCCGGTGTCATCACCGACGAGGGCGACCTGTTCGGCCTCACTGCCGACGACCTGCTGCGCACGTCGCTGTTCACCACGCAGAAGGGTGAGCTGTCGGCCAACGGGAAGCGGTTGCTCGCCAATCTGGACCGCGCCAAGCAGCAGCCGCTGTGGCGGGTGTTGGTGGCCCTGTCGATCCGGCACGTGGGGCCCACGGCGGCCAGGGCGCTCGCCGGTGAATTCGGCAGCCTCGATGCCATCGAGGCGGCCACCGAGGAGCAACTCGCGGCCAGTGAGGGGGTTGGCCCCACCATCGCGGCCGCGGTGATCGACTGGTTCACCGTCGACTGGCACCGCGCCATCGTCGACAAGTGGCGCGCCGCCGGAGTGCGGATGCACGACGAGCGCGACGTCAGCATCGCGCGGACCCTCGATGGGCTGTCGATCGTCGTGACTGGGTCGCTGACCGGTTTCTCCCGCGACGAGGCCAAGGAGGCGATCCTGGCGCGCGGTGGCAAGGCGGCCGGGTCGGTCTCCAAGAAGACGGCGTACGTCGTGGCGGGTGACGCCCCGGGATCGAAGTACGACAAGGCGATCGAACTCGGCGTCCCGGTGCTCGACGAGGACGGATTCCGGGCGCTGCTGCAGAACGGACCGGAACCGGCGTGAGTGCGTTGCGTTTGTCCAGGTTTGGCCAGGGAATGCCGTACGGATGGCGATATGCGATACGTGCGGAAACCACTACGACAAGTCGTTCACCGTGACGTGGCAGGACGGTCGAACGGCGACCTTCGACAGCGTGGAATGCGCGGCGGTACAGCTCGCGCCGGAGTGCGCACACTGCGGGTGCCGGATCCTGGGCCACGGCGTCGAGACCGAGGACGCGATCTTCTGCTGCGCGCACTGCGCACGCAAGGACAGCAACGCCGACGTCAACGACCGCTATCCGGTGCCGGCTGGCGGCTGAGCGGGTCAGCGCAGGATGGTCGCCACGATCCCGCTGAGGTAGCCGAGTCGGGCGACCTCCGAGGGCCGGAACGCGGGGCCCCCGGGACGCCCGAGGACGACGGCCGTGCGGTGATCGCCGAGCGGGGCGGCGGCTAGCGCAGTGTCGAAGTCACGCCAGACCTGCGGGATCCAGTCGGCGGTGCCGTCGAGCGCCTCGGCGTGCTCCAGCGGCAGCCACGGCGCCGACTGCGCGGCAGTCTCGGGTGCTCCGTGGCTGGTGGCGACGACCTGGAGGCCGGAGTCGCCGAGGTGCAACACCATGCACCAGCCGACGCGCAACACCTTGGGTGCTTCGTCGACGAGCACCTGGAGTTCGTGCTCTTTGTCGTGGGCGGCCGCGATGTGGTCGATCAGCTCGAGTTCACGATGTGCCTCGAGTAAGCCGGTGTGCGGCCGGATGCTGTCGACGTAGACGCCGTGGAGCTTCTCGGCGGCGGTGATCAGCATGTCGGGCATTGCGCCAGGCGGCAGTTCGACCACCAGGTCGTCGACGGCGTACCCGGCCGTGCGCTCGACGACGTCGAGGGACAGGATGTCGGCACCCACCGACCCCAGTGCCACGGCGAGCGAACCCAGGCTGCCGGGCCGGTCCTCCAGCTCGACGCGCAGCAGATATGAGGGCACGGGCAACACTGTTTCACGGAGGGTGGGAGCGGAGCGACTCGGGAGATGTGACGGAGGGTGGGAGCGGAGCGACTCGGGAGATGTGACGGAGGGTAGGAGCGGAGCGGCTCGGAGGCGTGCGCCGGGAGCCTCCCGCGTCGTGCGTTCCGCTGCGGTGACTAGGCTTCGTGGTCGTGTCTCAGATCTCGCGGGACGACGTCGCCCACCTGGCCCGTCTGGCCCGTCTCACCCTGACCGACGGCGAGCTGGACAGCTTCGCCGGCCAGCTCGACGCGATCCTGGCCCACGTCAGCCAGGTGCAGGCGGTCGACGTCACGGGCGTCGAGGCCACCGGCAATCCACTCAAGGACGTCAACGTGTCGCGGCCGGACGCCGTCGCGCCGAGCCTCACCCAGGAGCAGGCGCTGGCCGCCGCGCCCAAGGCGGTCGACGGCAGGTTCGCCGTCCCACGCATCCTCGGGGAGGAGCAGTGAGCGACCTGATCCGGCTGGACGCGGCGACACTCGGCGCCAAGATCGCCGCCAAGGACGTCAGCTCGACCGAGGTCACTCAGGCCCACCTCGATCAGATCGCCGCCACCGACGACCGCTACCACGCCTTCCTTCACGTCGCCGGTGAGGCGGCGCTGGCCGAGGCCGGCCGGATGGACGCCGCGGTGGCTGCGGGCGACCCGTTGCCATCGCCGCTCGCGGGCGTGCCGCTGGCCCTCAAGGACGTGTTCACCACCGTCGACATGCCCACCACGTGCGGCTCGCGAATCCTCGAGGGCTGGCGATCGCCGTACGACGCGACGGTGACCGCGCGGCTGCGGGCGGCCGGAATCCCGATTCTCGGCAAGACCAACATGGACGAGTTCGCAATGGGCAGCTCGACGGAGAACTCCGCCTACGGCCCGACCCGCAACCCGTGGAACGTCGATCGCGTGCCGGGCGGATCGGGCGGTGGCAGCGCCGCGGCGCTCGCCGCGTTTCAGGCCCCGCTGGCGATGGGCTCCGATACCGGTGGCTCGATCCGCCAGCCCGCTGCGCTGACCGCGACCGTCGGCGTCAAGCCGACGTACGGCACGGTGTCCCGGTACGGGCTGATCGCGTGCGCGTCGTCGTTGGACCAGGGCGGCCCCTGCGCGCGCACCGTGCTCGACACCGCACTGCTGCACCAGGTCATCGCGGGCCACGATCCCCGCGATTCGACGTCGGTGGAGGCCGCGGTGCCCGACGTCGTGGCCGCGGCCAGGTCGGGCGCGGTGGGCGATCTGACCGGGGTCCGCGTCGGCGTGGTCAAGCAACTGCGCAGCGGCGAGGGCTATCAGCCTGGCGTGCTGACGTCGTTCAACGCCGCCGTCGACCAGCTGACGGCGCTCGGGGCCGAGGTCACCGAGGTGGACTGTCCGAACTTCGACTACTCGATGGCGGCCTACTACCTGATCCTCCCGTCGGAAGTGTCGAGCAACCTCGCCCGCTTCGACGCGATGCGCTACGGGCTTCGGGTCGGTGATGACGGCACCCACAGCGCCGAAGAGGTGATGGCGCTGACGCGGGCCGCGGGTTTCGGCCCAGAAGTCAAGCGTCGCATCATGATTGGTACCTACGCCCTGTCGGCCGGCTACTACGACGCCTACTACAACCAGGCGCAGAAGGTGCGGACGCTGATCGCCAGGGACCTCGACAACGCCTATCGAAGCGTCGACGTCCTGGTCTCACCGGCAACCCCCACGACGGCGTTCGCGCTGGGGGAGAAGGTCGACGACCCGCTCGCGATGTACCTCTTCGACCTCTGCACGCTGCCGCTGAACCTGGCCGGGCACTGCGGAATGTCGGTGCCGTCGGGGCTCTCCGCCGACGACGGATTGCCCGTCGGCCTACAGATCATGGCCCCCGCGCTGGCCGACGACCGGCTCTACCGCGTCGGTGCCGCGTACGAGGCGGCGCGCGGTCCGCTGCCAACGGCGATCTGACGGGGGAGAATAGGCACATGCGGATTGGAGTGCTCACCGGCGGCGGCGACTGTCCCGGGTTGAATGCGGTCATCCGCGCGGTCGTGCGCACGTGCGACGTGCGGTACAAGTCCTCGGTCGTCGGGTTCCTGGACGGGTGGCGTGGCCTGCTCGAGGACCGCCGCATCCAGCTGGCGAACGACGAGCGCAACGACCGGTTGCTCGGCAAGGGTGGCACCATCCTCGGCACCGCGCGGGTCAACCCCGACAAGCTGCGGGCGGGGCTGGACCAGATCAAGCAGACGATGGAGGACAACGGGATCGACGTGCTGATCCCCATCGGCGGCGAGGGCACGCTGACGGCGGCGCACTGGCTGTCGGAGGAGAACGTCCCCGTGGTCGGGGTGCCGAAGACCATCGACAACGACATCGACTGCACCGACGTGACGTTCGGCCACGACACGGCCCTGCAGGTCGCCAGCGACGCCATCGACCGGCTGCACAGCACCGCGGAATCCCATCAGCGGGTGATGCTCGTCGAGGTGATGGGCCGCCACGCCGGGTGGATCGCGCTCAACGCCGGGCTGGCCTCGGGCGCGCACATGACCCTGATCCCCGAGCAGCCCTTCGACGTCGAAGAGGTCTGCCGGCTGATCAAGCAACGCTTCATCCGGGGTGACTCGCACTTCATCTGCGTGGTCGCCGAGGGCGCCAAGCCGGCCGAGGGGTCGATGCAGTTGCGCGACGGCGGCATCGACGAGTTCGGGCACGTCAAGTTCACCGGCGTCGCGCATCAACTGGGCGTCGAGATCGAGAAGCGGATCAAGAAGGAAGTGCGCACCACGGTGCTGGGGCACGTGCAGCGGGGCGGCACTCCGACGGCGTACGACCGGGTGCTGGCCACCCGCTTCGGCGTCAACGCCGCCGATGCCGCCCACTCCGGCGAGTACGGGATGATGGTGTCGCTGCGCGGGCAGGAGATCGGCCGCGTTCCGCTCGCCGAGGCCGTCAGGCAGCTGAAGCTGGTGCCGCAGAGCCGGTATGACGACGCCGCGGAGTTCTTCGGCTGACGTGGTCCCATCGAGTGTGCGCACAGATCGCGGAACGTCGCGAATACGCAATCTGGCAGCACACTCGATGGGCGGTGGACGTGGCCCAACTAGGATTGGCCCATGACTGTCGCCTCAGCTGAACTGCTCGACTACGACGAGGTCATCGCCCGGTACGACCCCGTGATGGGCATGGAGGTCCACGTCGAACTCTCGACGGCGACCAAGATGTTCTGCGGGTGCGCCAACCGGTTCGGCGCCGAGCCCAACACGCAGGTGTGTCCGGTGTGCCTCGGGCTGCCCGGGTCGCTGCCCGTGATCAACGAACTGGCGGTCGAGTCCGCGATCCGCATCGGCCTGGCGTTGAACTGCGACATCGCGCCGTGGGGGCGCTTCGCGCGGAAGAACTACTTCTATCCGGATCAGCCGAAGAACTACCAGATCAGTCAGTACGACGAGCCCATCGCGGTCAACGGCTACCTCGACGCCCCGCTCGACGACGGCACCACCTGGCGGGTGGAGATCGAGCGCGCCCACATGGAGGAGGACACCGGCAAGCTGACCCACCTGGGCAGCGCCACGGGTCGCATCGCGGGAGCCACCACCTCGCTGCTCGACTTCAACCGGGCCGGCGTGCCACTGGTCGAGATCGTCACCAAGCCCATCGAGGGTGCCGGCGCGCGGGCCCCCGAGATCGCCAGGGCGTATGTCACGGCACTGCGAGATCTGTTGCGCGGCCTGAACGTATCCGACGTCCGGATGGATCAGGGCTCGATGCGGTGCGACGCGAACCTGTCGCTGAGGCCCATCGGCACCACCGAGTTCGGCACCCGCACCGAGACCAAGAACGTCAACTCGCTCAAGAGTGTCGAGGTGGCCGTTCGCTACGAGATGCGCCGGCAGGCAGCCATCTTGGAGGCCGGCGGTGAGATCGTGCAGGAGACGAGGCACTTCCACGAGGACGGCTACACCAGCGCGGGCCGCCGGAAGGAGACCGCGGAGGACTACCGGTACTTCCCCGAGCCGGATCTCGAACCCGTCGCCCCGAGCGCCGAGCTGGTGGAGAAGTTGCGCGCCACCATTCCGGAGCTGCCGTGGTTGCAGCGCAACCGGATTCAGCAGGACTGGGGCATCTCCGACGAGGTGATGCGCGATCTGGTCAACAACGGCGTCATCGATTTGGTCACCGCGACCGTCGCGGCGGGCGCGTCGAGCGAGGCCGCCCGCGCCTGGTGGGGAAACTTCCTGGTGCAGAAGGCCAATGAGATTGGTGTAGTCGTGTCTGACTTGGCCATCACACCGGCCCAGGTCGCGACGGTGGTGAAGCTGGTCGACGACGGCAAGCTGTCGAACAAGCTTGCACGCCAAGTGATCGAGGGCGTGCTGGCGGGCGAAGGGGAACCCGACCAGGTGATGACCAATCGCGGATTGGCCGTCGTCAGGGACGACTCGGTGATCCAAGCTGCCGTCGACGAGGCGCTCGCCGCCAACCCCGACATCGCCGACAAGATTCGCGGCGGCAAGGTGCAGGCTGCCGGAGCGGTGGTCGGCGCCGTCATGAAGGCCACCAGGGGCCAGGCCGACGCCGCGCGCGTCCGGGAACTCGTGCTGAGCGCCTGCGGCGTCGAGGGCTGACGCCCAACGTCCTCGGCTAGGTGCGCCGCCGGCTAGGTGTTCTCGGCGTTGGTCCGTGGGAACCCGCCGCCCTGTGGGAACAACGGGAACACGACGTCGTCGACCTTGTCGGCGTCGCCGGAGGTCTTGTTGACCGTGCCGCCCCACACGTTGCCGTCCGGCGAGAGCTGCAGCGCCCAGGCGTGACCGTGCGTGTCCTGGCGGATCACCTCGGGGTCGCCGGTGACGGCGCCCGTGTCGGGGGCCAACCGCACGGCGACGGTCTGCTTGGTGGTGACCATGTTGACCAGGACGGTGCCGTCGGTGACGACGCAACCGGCGATGCCCGGCTTGTCCGGCCAGGTCCACACCGTCGAGACGACCGAGTCCTTGGTGATCCGCTGGAGCCGGTCACCGGTGGGTGTGCGATCGGTGACGTACTGCGAACCGTCGGCCGCGTCGCTGCATAGCCCACCCGCGGTACCGATGCCGTTCAGCGCGGTGGTTGGCGGCGCCTGATTCACCGTCGTGGGTTGTTCGATGCGGATGAGCTTGCCGGCCAGCGAACCCGGGTCGGTCGACTGCGCGGGGTTTCCCGCGTCACCGGTGAGCACCTCCAGCGTGGTGGGGCTGGTGAACATCAGCGCGCCCATGTTGCCGGTCGCGCCCTTCGGGATGCCCGTCAGGATCGGCTTGGGGACGTCGCCGTCGGCGATCCTGATCACGCGGTTGTCGCTCGGCGTGCTGACGTAGGCGTACATCAGCCGGTCCTGGCTGTAGGTCGGTGACAGCACGATGTCCATCAGCCCGCCATCACCGGACGGATCGACCGGAATCACCACCTTGACCTTGGGTTCGGCGTTCGTCGCGATCTCCTTGACCGCGCCCGTGATCCGCTCGGCGACGAGCGCCGACTTGCTGTCCGGGCCCATGATGAGGCCGCTGGTGCTCTCCAGGCAGCCCTGCATCACGCCCTTGGCGTCGCACGCCTTCGGGAAGGGTTGGGCGGGCAGCGGTGGGGGCGGCGGCGGCTCCGCACTGGGCGGCGGCGCCATCTGCGGCTGGGTGGTGAACGGCTGTGACTGGTTGTCGTCGAACCGGGCGCAGCCCGAGCCGACCAGCAACGCCGCGCACAGCAGCACCAGCACACGTTGCGTCGGCCGCTGCACACTCATGCCCGCCAGATTACGGACCACGTCGCGGTACGCGCCACGTCGGTGGGCGCGCCTCGCCTGGTCACGGCTTGGCGAAGATCGCTGCGAAAGGCCGCGCCAATGCGCGATTCGCAGGTGAGCACCACTTACATTGGGAGCGTGACCAGTACTTCTCACGATCCGCGCGGGTGGCAGAGACCTGAAGACCTCGCTGCGCGTCCTGCGTCGGCGCGGCTGGTCGACCCGGAGGACGACCTCCCCTCATCTCCGTACACAGGCGACTTCGAGACGACCGCGATCCCGCGGTACGACTCCGCCACGGGCAATCAGGAGCATTCCGGTTACGGACTGCTCGGCGAGCCGGAACCCCTGCCGTACGTCCAGCCGGCCGGTCGGCACCAGCCGCAACCCGCCGAACCGACCGAGATCGAACCCGACGGTGGCTCGGACCGGGCGGCGCTGGCGGCCCGCCGAGGCACCCAGGACCTCGGACTGCTGCTGCTGCGCGTCGGGCTCGGCGCGCTGCTGATCGCGCACGGTCTGCAGAAGGCGTTCGGCCTGTGGGGTGGCCAGGGCCTCAACGCCTTCCAGCAGTCGCTGGTGGACCTGGGATACCAACATGCGAACGTCCTCACCTACGTCGGCGTGGCCGGCCAGATCGGCGCCGGTGCGCTGCTGGTCCTGGGCCTGTTCACGCCGCTGGCCGCTGCAGCCGCCGTCGCCTACCTGATCAATGCCCTCCTGGCCGCCGTCGTGGCCCAGCCCGACAGCGGCTACTTCGCGTTCTTCCAACCCGACGGTCACGAATACCTGGTGACGTTGCTGGTGGTGGCCGCTTCGCTGGTGCTGACCGGCCCCGGCAGATACGGGTTCGACGCCGGGCGCGGGTGGGCCCGGCGCCCGTTCGTGGGATCCGCCGTCGCGCTGGTGCTGGGAATCGGCGTCGGCATCGGCATCTGGGTGCTGCTCAACGGCGCCAACCCGCTCGCCTGATCTCAAGGCGTACGGGGGTTCTAGGCGTACGGGTTCGGCACCCGGCCGTCGGTCGCCGCGGTCAGTTGCGGCAGCGTGGCAAATGTCACCGCGGGCAATCGCACGTCCGAGCCGTCCTTGAGGTGTGCCGACCCCCACGAGCCCTTGTCGAAGCGCAGGCCGTCGACGTCCTCCCAGGCGACCGTCTTGCTGCCGATCAGCGACCGGGCCGTGACGGTGTCGCGATCGGCGGTCGTGCGATAGCGGACGACCGCAGCCGACGCCAGCACGGGAAGGACCAGCAGGGCGGCGAACCACGTCGGATTCGCCAGCACCGGGGCCAGCAGCCCGAGCGCGAAGAACCCGACGGCGACGTGGGCCGTCGGCGAGATCCTGATGACGACGGGCGCCGAGGGCGCCGACGCGGCGGGAGTGGTCACCACGCCATCTTCCCACCGGTGCCCGATCGTCGAGCGCCCGCTCCTGGTCGCGCAGGCCGGAATTTGACCTTTGAGCTGTGCGGAGGCTACCGTCGATGGCTATGAAGACCGTTCTCGTAGTAATTGGTTCGCGCGTTGGTGCGTAACCCGACTGAGTAACCAGTCACGCCTACGAGCCGACGCGCAACCCTCGTGCAGCATCCGCTGACGGGGGTTTTTTCTTGCCCGAGAACATCACCACGACACGCGACACCACCACCGAGGACGTAGAGGACATCGTGAGCGCACCCACCACGCGACCACCGGCGCCGGGCACCCGGACCAACGGCACGCCGGCCAGCCCGACCAACCGCGAAGCCACCTCCGCGCCGGAGTCGAAAAAAGTTGCGCCGCAACAGATGACGGGCGCCCAAGCCGTCATCCGCTCGCTCGAGGAACTCGACGTCGACACCATCTTCGGCATCCCCGGCGGTGCCGTGCTGCCCGTCTACGATCCGCTGTTCGACTCGAAGAAGCTGCGCCACGTGCTGGTGCGTCACGAGCAGGGCGCCGGACACGCCGCCAGCGGGTACGCCCACGCCACCGGCCGAGTCGGCGTCATGATGGCCACCTCGGGGCCCGGTGCCACCAACCTCGTCACCCCGCTCGCCGACGCCCAGATGGACTCGATCCCCGTGGTCGCCATCACCGGTCAGGTCGGACGGTCGCTGATCGGTACCGACGCCTTCCAGGAGGCCGACATCTCCGGCATCACCATGCCGATCACCAAGCACAACTTCCTGGTTCGCAGCGGTGACGAGATCGCGCAGGTGATGGCGGAGGCGTTCCACATCGCCCGCAGCGGCCGCCCCGGCGCGGTCCTGGTCGACATCCCGAAGGACGTGCTGCAGGCGCAGTGCACGTTCAGCTGGCCGCCGAAGATCGATCTGCCCGGATACAAGCCCAACACCCGGCCGCACAGCAGGCAGGTCCGCGAGGCCGCCAAGCTCATCGCGGCGGCGAGCAAGCCGGTCCTGTACGTCGGCGGCGGCGTGATCCGCGGTGAAGCCACCGACCAACTGCTGGAGCTCGCCGAGCTCACGGGCATCCCGGTGGTCACCACGCTGATGGCCCGCGGCGCGTTCCCCGACAGCCACGCGCTGAACCTCGGCATGCCCGGCATGCACGGCACCGTCGCGGCGGTCGGCGCGCTGCAGAAGAGCGATTTGCTGATCGCGTTGGGAACCCGGTTCGACGACCGGGTGACCGGCAAGCTCGATTCGTTCGCCCCCGACGCGAAGGTGATCCACGCCGACATCGACCCTGCCGAGATCGGCAAGAACCGCAACGCCGACGTGCCGATCGTGGGCGACGTGAAGAACGTGATCTCCGATCTGCTCGACGCCCTGCGGCGTAACGGGACCGACTCGGAGACGCTGAATCTGGACGAGTGGTGGGAGTACCTGCGCGGCGTGCAGGCGACCTTTCCGCTGAGCTACGGGCCGCAGAGCGACGGCAGCCTGAGCCCCGAATTCGTCATCGAGTCACTCGGCCGCATCGCCGGCCCCGACGCGGTGTACGTCGCCGGCGTTGGGCAGCACCAGATGTGGGCGGCGCAGTTCATCAAGTACGAGAAGCCCAAGACGTGGCTCAACTCCGGCGGTCTGGGCACGATGGGCTACGCCGTGCCCGCGGCGATGGGCGCCAAGTTCGCCCGTCCGGACGCCGAGGTGTGGGCCATCGACGGCGACGGCTGCTTCCAGATGACCAATCAGGAACTGGCCACCTGCGCCGTCGAGGGTGCGCCCATCAAGGTCGCCGTCATCAACAACGGCAATCTCGGCATGGTGCGGCAGTGGCAGACGCTCTTCTACGACGAGCGGTACAGCCAGACCAACCTGTCCACCCACTCCCATCGCATCCCCGACTTCCTCAAGCTGGCCGAGGCGCTCGGATGTGTCGGATTGCGTTGCGAGCGTGCCGAAGACGTGGAGGACGTGATCAACCAGGCGCGGGCGATCAACGACCGTCCGGTGGTGATCGACTTCATCGTCGGCGCGGACGCCCAGGTGTGGCCGATGGTGGCCGCAGGAATGAGCAACGACGAAATCCAGGCCGCCCGCGGCATTCGGCCGCTGTTCGACGATCAGGGCAACGAGGGGCACGCCTAATGACCATCACCACCCACACCCTGTCGGTGCTCGTCGAGGACAAGCCGGGCGTGCTGGCGCGCGTGGCGTCGCTGTTCTCCCGGCGTGGCTTCAACATTCAGTCCCTGGCCGTCGGCGCCACCGAGCAGAAGAACCTGTCCCGGATGACCATCGTCGTGTCGGTGGAGGACTTTCCGCTCGAGCAGATCACCAAGCAGCTCAACAAGCTGATCAACGTGATCAAGATCGTCGAGCAGGACGAGGACAACTCGGTGTCGCGAGAACTGGCGCTGATCAAGGTGCGGGCCGACGCGGCGACGCGCGGACAGATCATCGAAGCGGTGAACCTGTTCCGAGCCAAGGTCGTCGACGTGTCGGCCGAGTCGCTGGTGGTGGAGGCCACCGGCACGCCGGGCAAGCTGCAGGCGCTACTGGCGCTGCTGGAGCCGTACGGCATCCGTGAGATCGCGCAGTCCGGCATGGTCACGCTGGCTCGCGGTCCGCGCGGGATCATCTCGAGCTCGAAATAACGTAATGCTGGACAACGAAGAGAAGGAATCATCAAGTGGCAGTTGAGATGTTCTACGACGACGACGCGGATCTGTCGATCATTCAGGGACTCAAGGTCGGCGTCATCGGATACGGCAGCCAGGGGCATGCGCACTCGCTGTCACTGCGGGATTCGGGCGTCGAGGTCAAGGTCGGTCTCAAGGAGGGCTCCAAGTCCCGCGACAAGGTGACCGAGCAGGGCCTGGCGGTCGATACGCCGGCCGAGGTCGCCAAGTGGGCCGACGTCATCATGCTGCTGGCCCCCGATACGGCGCAGGCGGAGATCTTCACGAACGACATCGAGCCCAACCTGGTGGCGGGCAACGCGCTGTTCTTCGGGCACGGCCTCAACATTCACTTCGACCTCATCGAGCCGGCCGACGACATCACCGTCGGCATGGTCGCGCCGAAGGGCCCCGGACACCTCGTTCGTCGCCAGTTCGTCGACGGCAAGGGCGTGCCCTGCCTGATCGCCGTCGACCAGGACCCCACCGGTGAGGGTCAGGCGCTGGCGCTGTCGTACGCCAAGGGCATCGGCGGCACGCGCGCGGGCGTCATCAAGACCACGTTCAAGGAAGAGACCGAGACCGACCTCTTTGGTGAACAGGCCGTATTGTGCGGCGGCACCGAGGAATTGGTCAAGGTGGGCTTCGAGGTCATGGTCGAGGCCGGCTACGCCCCCGAGATGGCGTACTTCGAGGTGCTGCACGAGCTGAAACTCATCGTCGACCTGATGTACGAGGGCGGCATCGCGCGGATGAACTACTCGGTGTCCGACACCGCGGAGTTCGGTGGCTACCTGTCGGGCCCACGAGTCATCGACGCCGACACCAAGGAGCGCATGCGCGGCATCCTCAAGGACATCCAGGACGGCACGTTCGTCAAGGAACTCGTCGCCAACGTCGAGGGCGGCAACAAGCGCCTCGAGAAGCTGCGCAAGGAGAACGCCGAGCACCCGATCGAGGTGACGGGCAAGAAGCTGCGTGACCTGATGAGCTGGGTTGACCGGCCGATCACCGAGACTGCCTAGTTGGCCACTTCGGCGCGCTCGACCGCGATTTCGCGGTTGGGCGCGCCGAAGTCATGTCTGGAGTCGGCCGGCGATGCCGACCACGCGACGAGCCAGGTGATCGAGCGCGGCATTCGTGGCGTCATCGAGCGAGTCGACGTTGTCGCGGCCGGCGACGAGGCCCACGCCGTAGGGGTTTCCGTCGGCGAACTTCACCGGGTCGGTGTAGCCCGGTGGGACGATGATGCCGCCGAAGTGCATGAGCGTCACGTACAGCGTCAGCAGGGTGGTCTCCTGGCCGCCGTGCAACGTCTGCGAGGAGGTGAACGCGGCGTACACCTTGTCGGCCAGCTTGCCCTCGGCCCACAGCCCGCCGAGCGAGTCGATGAAGGTGCGGAATTGCGCTGCGGCCGAACCGAATCGGGTGGGTGAGCCGAAGATGACGGCGTCCGCCCACACGATGTCGTCACCCGTGGCCGCCGGCAGTTCCCTGGTGGCCTCGTAGTTGGCCGTCCAGGCCGGGTTCGCGGCGAACGATTCCGGGTCGTGGGTCTCGGCGACGTGCCGCACGCGCACCTGCGCGCCGGCCTCCTCGGCGGCATCGGCGATGCGCCGCGCCATGGTGGTGCCGTGACCCGTGGCGGAGTAGTAGATGACCGCGAGCTTCGTCATGACGTCAGCCAATCACGAGCTGGGGGAGAGGTCGGGCAGCTTCGTGATGCCGAACTCGTGGCGCAGCATCGTGCGGGCCGCGTAGAAACCGGCCATCCCGTGCACGCCGCCGCCGGGTGGAGCGGCCGACGAGCACAGGTACGCCTTCGGGATCGGCGTCGACCACGGATCCAGGCGCAGGGTCGGCCCGGTGAGCGCGCTGAACATGTTGTTGCCGCCGACGCCGATGTCGCCACCGACCAGATTGGCGTTGTGCTCGGACAGTCGGGACGCGGGGATGCTGCGCGCGGCCACCACGACGTCGCGGAAACCGGGGGCGAATCGTTCGACTAGCGCGGTCACCGTCTCGGCCATGTCGACGTCCGAACCCGCGGGAACGTGGGCGTAGGTCCACAGCGGGCGGCGCCCCGCAGCGTCGATGCGGCCGGCGTCGGCGAGGTGGGGTAGCGCGGCGAGCACCATTGGCCAGTCTGCGAGTCGGCCATGGGCCACCTGCTTCTCGGCGAGTGCCATCTGCCGGCGGGTGCCGCCGAGGTGCAGTGTCGGAGCCGACGCCAATCGCGAATCAAGCCAAGGAATGTCGTCTGACAGCACGAAGTCGACCTTGGCCACTCCCGGCCCGAATCGATAGCGGCGCAACGCCTTCGCGTAGCGCGCCGGCAGGGCGTCGCCGTAGATGCTCAGCAGCGCGGTCGGTGCGGTGTCGTAGAGCACCACGCCCGACGGGGGGCGGGTGACCTCCTCGCCCACGATCACTTCGCCGCCGTGGGCGCGCAGGTCGGCGATCAGCGCGTCGGGGATCGCCTGCGACCCGCCGACGGGAATCGGCCAGCCCACCGCGTGCGCCAAGGTGGCGAGCATCAACCCGGCACCGGCGGAGACCAGCGACGGCATCTGCGAAATCGTATGCGCCGCAACCCCGCTGAACAGAGCGCGGGCGTCCTCGCCGGACAGGGTGCGCCACAGCGGCGTGCCTTGTTCGAGCAGCCGCGGACCGACGCGCAGGGCGGCCGGAAGCGACGGCGGAATCGACCGCTTGTCGCCGAGCATCAGACCCACCACCCCGTCGCAGTCGGCAGCGAGCGGCCCGAGGAGGCGGCGCCAGGAGGCGCCGTCGTCGAGTTCCTCGCACGTGCGCGCCAGGTCGGTGTAGCCGATCGGCGGCGGGCCGCCCCGGTAGGGGATTGCCGTACGCGATGTCGGGCACCGTCAGCCGCACGCCGCGGGCTCTGAGGTCGAACTCCGAGAAGAACGGCGACGCCAGCGCCAGCGGATGCACCGCCGAGCAGATGTCGTGGCTGACGCCGGGAAACTCGGGGTCGGGCATCGTCCGCGCGCCGCCGCCCGCGGTCGGCTGAGCCTCCAGGACCCGCACCGACAATCCGGCCCTGGCGCAGATGACGGCCGCACTCAACCCGTTGGGTCCACTACCAACGACGGTGACGTCGGGAACGCCACCTCCGATCGCTCCGCTACTGCTCGTCACGCCTCCATTACAGCCCACTACTCTGTTCGCGTGAGCCTGCCCGTTGTATTGATCGCCGACAAACTCGCCGATTCGACAGTTGCCGCCCTGGGAGACCAGGTCGAGGTGCGCTGGGTCGACGGCCCCGACCGGGAGAAGCTGCTGGCCGCGGTGGCCGACGCCGACGCCCTGCTGGTTCGCTCGGCGACGACGGTCGACGCCGAGGTGATCGCCGCGGCGCCCAAGCTCAAGATCGTGGCCCGGGCCGGCGTGGGCCTCGACAACGTGGACGTCGACGCCGCGACCGCGCGCGGAGTCCTCGTCGTCAATGCCCCGACGTCGAACATCCACAGCGCTGCCGAACACGCGTTGGCCTTACTGCTCGCCGCGGCCCGACAGATCCCGGCGGCCGACGCGACGTTGCGCGAACACACCTGGAAGCGGTCGAAGTTCTCCGGCGTCGAGATCTTCGGCAAGACCGTCGGCGTCGTGGGCCTCGGCCGGATCGGGCAGCTCGTCGCGCAGCGGCTGGCTGCCTTCGGTGCGCACATCACCGCGTACGACCCCTACGTGTCGCAGGCCCGCGCCGCCCAACTCGGCATCGAACTGCTCACCCTCGACGAACTGCTCGCGCGCGCCGACTTCATCTCCGTGCACCTGCCGAAGACCAAGGAGACCGCGGGCCTGATCGGCAAGGAGGCGCTGACGAAGACCAAGCCGGGCGTCATCATCGTCAACGCCGCCCGCGGTGGGCTGATCGACGAACAGGCGCTGGCCGACGCGATCACCAGCGGCCACGTCCGCGGCGCGGGGCTCGACGTCTTCTCGACCGAACCGTGCACCGACAGCCCGCTGTTCGAGCTGCCCCAGGTCGTCGTCACCCCACACCTCGGCGCGTCGACGGCCGAAGCCCAGGACCGGGCGGGTACCGACGTGGCGGCGAGCGTAAAGCTTGCGCTGGCAGGCGAATTCGTGCCCGACGCGGTGAACGTCGGCGGTGGCGTGGTCAGCGAAGAGGTTGCCCCGTGGCTGGACCTGGTGCGCAAGCTGGGGCTGCTGGTGGGTGCGCTGTCACCCGAGCTGCCGACCAACCTCTCGGTTCAGGTGCGCGGTGAGCTGGCGTCCGAAGAGGTCGAGGTGCTGAGACTCTCGGCGCTGCGCGGGCTGTTCTCCGCGGTCATCGAAGACCAGGTCACGTTCGTCAATGCGCCGGCGCTGGCCGCCGAGCGCGGCGTGGAGGCCGCCATCACCACGGCATCGGAGAGCCCCAACCACCGCAGCGTCGTCGACGTTCGGGCGGTGGCCGGTGACGGCGGATGCGTCAACGTGGCCGGCACGCTGTCGGGGCCGCAGCAGGTCGAGAAGATCGTCCAGATCAACGAGCGCAATCTCGATCTGCGCGCCGAGGGCGTGAACCTGATCATCAACTACAGCGACGTGCCGGGAGCGCTCGGCACCATCGGCACGCGGCTCGGCGGTGCGGGGGTCAACATCCTCGCCGCCCAACTCAGCCAGGACGCCGACGGCGACGGCGCGACGATCATGCTCCGGTTGGACCGGCAGGTGCCCGACGACGTGCTCGCCGCGCTGGGCGCGGACGTCGACGCGACGACGCTGGAACTGGTGGACCTCTCGTGAAGTTGGCCGTGATCGCCGGAGACGGCATCGGACCCGAGGTCATCGACGAGGCGCTCAAGGTGCTCGACGTCGTCAAGCCCGGCGTGGAGAAGACCACCTACGACGTCGGTGCCCGCCGCTACCACGCCACGGGTGAGGTCATGCCCGACGGCCTGGTCGACGAGCTGCGCACGCACGACGCAATCCTGTTGGGTGCCATCGGCGATCCGTCCGTGCCCAGCGGCGTCCTCGAGCGCGGACTGCTGCTGCGCATGCGCTTCGAGCTGGACCACCACGTCAACCTGCGGCCGTCGAAACTGCACCCCGGGGTGAGCAGCCCGCTGGGTGACGTGGACATCGACTTCGTGGTCGTTCGCGAGGGCACCGAGGGCCCGTACACCGGGACCGGCGGCGCCATTCGCGCGGGCACACCCCACGAGGTGGCCACCGAGGTCAGCTTGAACACCGCGTTCGGCGTCGAGCGCGTCGTGCGCGACGCGTTCGCCCGCGCCTCGAAGCGACGCAAGCACCTGACGCTGGTGCACAAGACCAACGTGCTGACGTTCGCGGGCAAGCTGTGGTCGCGCATAGTCGAAGAAGTGGGCCGAGACTTTCCCGACGTCGAGGTGGCCTACCAACACATCGACGCCGCGACGATCCACCTGGTCACCGATCCCGGACGCTTCGACGTGATCGTCACCGACAATCTGTTCGGCGACATCATCACCGATCTCGCGGCCGCGGTGTCGGGCGGCATCGGGTTGGCGGCGAGCGGCAACATCGATGCGACGGGGACCAACCCGTCGATGTTCGAGCCGGTGCACGGCAGCGCGCCGGACATCGCGGGCCAGGGCATCGCCGATCCCACCGCGGCGATCATGTCGGTGGCCCTGCTGCTGGCCCACGTCGGTGACGAGGCGGCGGCCGCGCGGGTCGACGCCGCCGTCGAGCAGCATCTGGCGACGACGGGCGATGCCACGCGGTCCACCTCCGAGATCGGTGACCGCATCGTCGGCCTGCTCTAGTCCGTTGTCACTGCCTGCGAAGGTGACGCTGACGCAGCAGTGTTGGCTGTTCGCCGTCGGATCGACGTTCTTCGCCGTGGGCACCGCACCGGGCTTCGCGTCGTCGGCGGGAGCCGGCGCAGCCAACGTGCTGTGCTTCGTCGGCTCGTGGTTCTTCACCAGTGCGGCGTGGATTCAGCTGGTCCGCTCGGGTCCCGAGGGTAGCGCCGACTGGCTCTCGGCCGCAGTGCAATTCGGGGGCACCGTGCTGTTCAACGTCAGTACCGGAGCCGCGGTGTGGGCTCATGCGATCATGGCCGAACGCCGGCTGGTGTGGGCGCCCGACGCGACCGGCTCGCTCGCCTTCCTGATCAGTGCCGCATTCGGGGTCGTCGCGGTCACCGCAGGCGTCGGGCGCTGGGCGCCCAGGTCTCGTGACTGGCAGGCGCTGTGGATCAACGTGATCGGTTGTGTGGCGTTCGGCGCCAGTGCCCTTGGGGCATTCGTCTACCGGACGGGCAGCGTGGCCGACGAGGCGCTCGCCAACCTGGGCACCTTCGTGGGTGCGGTGTGCTTCCTGGTGGCCGCACTGCTCCTCCTGCCGAGAGGTCAACCCGAGCTCGAGCCGGTCTGACTGCGCAGCGGATCGCCGTCGACCGGCACCAGCGGCAGTGCGATCAACGGAAAGAGCGCGCACACCGCGAATGCCAACGGGTACCCCGCCACCGTGATGAGCGCTCCGAACGCCGGTGGCACGATCCCGGTCGTCAGCAACTGGGTGGTGTTCTGGGTGCCCAGTGCGCGGCCACTCCAGAACGGACCCGCGATCTCGGCGATCGCGGTGAACGCCAAGCCGTTGTCGGACACGGTGACGACCGAGGCGATCACGATCAGTGCCACCGACAGCGGTGAGTGCATCAGGTCCGTGATCGCGAGGAGGCCCATCGCGACGGATGCTCCGATGGCAATGGTCCGAATCGGTTGCAGCCGTGACCCGCTCATGTCGGACCACCGGCCGGCGGCGATCCGGCCGGCGGCCCCGAGCACTTGAGCGACGGTGACCAGTGCGCCCGCGGACACCGCCGACCACCCGCGGTCGGCCATCAGCCACACCAGGGTGAACGTCCAGACCAGGCTCTGCGGCGCGACGAGAAGCACCGAGACCGCATGGATGCGCCACAGTGTCGACGATCCGCGGTAGGGGTTGGCGAGCGAGTCGGCCGGTGCGTTCGCGCGCGGTGGTCGTGGTGGATCGAGCACGCCCACCGCGCTGACGACGGCTGCCACGGCACAGACGATTGCGGGGAACAGCAGAGCGGCTGCCACTCCCTTGGCCTCAGCCAACTGAGGGATCACCAACGCTCCCAGGCCGACTCCGAGAGGCGTCGCGGTCTGGCGAATGCCCATCACCAGGCCGCGCTGGTGCGGCGGAAACCAGCCGACCACCAGCCGTCCGCTGGCGCTGTTGCTACTCGCGGCCGCCATGCCGCCGAGGAATAGGAAGACGCCCACGGTGACGAGGGAGTGCGCGGACGCGGCGGCGAAGGCTGCCGCCGCGGTCAGTGCCGACCCGACCGTCAGAACGAGGCGCTCGCCGAATCGGTCGACGATGTACCCCCAGGCGATCAGCGTGGTGACCATTCCGAAGCTGGGCAGCGCCGACATGAAGCCCGCTCGAGCCAGGTCGAGGCCCCGCTCGAGGTGCAGGGTGGGAATGAGGAAGGCCACGCCGTTGATGAAGACGTTGGCGCACAGCGTCGCGGTCAGCGCGATGACCAACATCGACCAGCGGCGCGCGGTGCCGATCGTCGCCGAGCTCATCTCCCCATGGTGGCATGTTCGTCTCAGCATGCTAAATGGCTGTCTCATACTTTGGGAAGCAGATCCACAGCCTCGCTGAGATTGCGCCGCCAGTCGACACCGGCGGGTCCACCGGCTGTGAGCGCCGTCTCAACGGCGCGGGCCCGACTCGACCCCGTTCCGCCAAGCGGCGGTGGGCCCTCACTACGCTGTGAGGAATGCGCCTCGGTCGAATTGCCAGCCCCGATGGGGTCGCCTTCGTCAGCATCGACGGTGACCCCGCATCCGATGCGGTTGCCCGCGAGATCGCCGAGCATCCGTTCGGTACGCCCACCTTCACCGGTCGTTCCTGGCCCCTCGCCGACGTCCGGCTGCTCGCGCCGATCCTGGCCAGCAAGGTGGTGTGCATGGGCAAGAACTACGCCGCCCACGCCGCCGAGATGGGTGGTGAGGCCCCCGAGGCCCCGGTGATCTTCCTCAAGCCGAACACCGCGATCATCGGGCCCAACGTGCCCATCCAGCTGCCCGCCGATGCCCATCCGGTCCACCACGAGGGGGAGCTGGCCGCCGTCATCGGCCGGCCCTGCAAGGACGTGCCCGCGTCGAAGGCGGCCGAGAACATCCTCGGGTACACCATCGCCAACGACGTCTCCGCCCGCGATCAGCAGAAGCAGGACGGCCAGTGGATGCGGGCCAAGGGCCACGACACCTTCTGTCCGGTCGGCCCGTGGATCGACACCGACGTCAACCCGTTCGATCTCGATCTGCGCACCGAGGTCAATGGTCAGCTGCGCCAGCACAGCCGGACCTCGCTGATGATCCACGACATCGGCGCCATCATCGAGTGGGCGTCGGCGGTGATGACCCTGCTGCCGGGCGACCTGATCCTGACCGGAACACCGGAGGGCGTCGGGCCCATCGAGGACGGTGACACGGTCAGCATCACCATCGAGGGCATCGGAACGCTCTCCAATCCCGTTGTCCGCAAGGGTAAGTCATGACGTCAGAGGTGCGGGTCCGGTTCTGCCCATCGCCGACGGGAACCCCGCACGTCGGCTTGGTGCGCACCGCACTGTTCAACTGGGCGTACGCCCGTCACACGGGCGGCACCTTCGTCTTCCGCATCGAGGACACCGATGCCGCGCGCGACAGCGCCGAGAGTTACGCCGCCATCCTCGATGCGCTGCGCTGGCTCGGACTCGATTGGGACGAGGGCCCGGAGGTCGGCGGTCCGCACGCTCCGTATCGGCAGTCCGAGCGCACGGGCATCTATCGCGACGTCGTCGCCAGGCTGCTCGCCGCCGGCGAGGTGTACGAGGCCTACTCCACGGCCGAGGAGGTTGAGGCCCGGCACGTCGCCGCCGGCCGAAACCCGAAGCTGGGGTACGACAATCACGATCGAACCCTCACCGACGTGGCGCGCGCGCAGTTCGTCGCCGAGGGACGCCTGCCCGTGTTGAGGCTGCGGATGCCCGACGAGGACATCACCTGGAACGATCTGGTGCGCGGGACGACGACGTTCGCCGCGGGATCGGTGCCGGACTTCGCCATCACCCGCGGCAGCGGAGACCCGCTGTACACCTTGGTCAACCCCGTCGACGACGCGTTCATGAAGATCACCCACGTGCTGCGCGGGGAGGACATCCTGCCGTCCACTCCGCGGCAGATCGCGCTGTACCAGGCGCTGATGCGCATCGGCGTGGCCGATCACGTGCCCGAGTTCGGCCATCTGCCAAGCGTTTTGGGCGACGGCAACAAGAAGCTGTCCAAGCGCGACCCGCAGTCCAATCTGTTCCTGCACCGGGACCGTGGCTTCATCCCGGAAGGGCTGCTGAACTACCTGGCGCTGCTGGGCTGGGGGATCGCCGACGACCACGATCTCTTCAGCCTCGACGAGATGGTGGCCGCGTTCGACGTCAAGGACGTCAACTCGAATCCCGCGCGCTTCGACCAGAAGAAGGCCGACGCGATCAACGCCGAGCACATCAGGCTGCTCGACCGCGCGGAGTTCGCGGCGCGCCTTCGCGACTACCTCGCCGCGCGCGGCCACGACACGGGCCTGGACGACGCCGGCTTCGCCGAGGCCGCCGCTCTGGTCCAGACCCGCATCGTCGTGCTCGGCGACGCGTGGGAATTGCTGAAGTTCTTCGACGACGCGTCCTACGCGCTCGACGAGAAGTCCGCGGCGAAGGAGTTGCGGCCCGAGGCCGTCGCCGTGCTCGACGTGGCCCTCGCGGCCCTCGAGCGGCTGAGCGACTGGACGACCGCCGACATCGAATCCGCGCTCAAGACCGCGCTGCTAGACGACCTCGAGCTGAAGCCCCGCAAGGCCTTCGGTCCGCTACGGGTCGCCGTGACCGGCGCGTCGGTCAGCCCGCCGCTGTTCGAGTCGATGCAACTGCTCGGCCGCGACCGCACGTTGCAGCGTCTGCGCGGCGGCCGGGACCGCGCCGCTGCCCAGGCATGAAATCGAGCGCTCGAATCTTTGGTAGTGTGCTCGACGGTCGGTGATTGCACGGGCTGGTTGGCGCCAGCGGGTGAGTGACCGGCAAAACGTCCGTGACCAGCGGTGATGGACGGCCAATGGGGTATGGTGTAATTGGCAACACAGCGGTTTCTGGTACCGCCATTCTAGGTTCGAGTCCTGGTACCCCAGCCAATTCCGGTCGATCGAGTAGCGACCGGGTGATTAGGTCGGCGTTGTTCTCCTGAGCTATGCTGACCAACCGGAATCAGTTCTAGCCCCCGTCGTCTAGCGGCCTAGGACGCCGCCCTCTCACGGCGGTAGCGTGGGTTCGAATCCCATCGGGGGTACACATGCGGATGGCGCTGCCTCGATCGCTCGGGGTTCACAGGAAACCGATCGGCCGACGGCCCTCGCCCACCGACGGACCCGGATCCGTTCCCACCGTGTGGGTCAACAGTTCGGCGTAGACGTCGCGGAAGTCGCGGCCTACCGATCACCAGCACCGGTCCGGACGTGCCGTGGTCGGTGCCCTAGGAGGCGTTGGCCGCCACCCGGCGGCGCGTGAAGCAGGTGGACGACGCGCTGACGCCATCCTTACGGTCGATGCGCAGAAGTCCACGGCCGCGGGCGGAAGGCTTCGTCGGTGCGGCCCTTGGCCCGGTAGCACGCGCGTACGCCACGCATCGCCGAGGTATCGGCCCGTCGTCCGCGCGATGCGTCCAGGACCTCGGCGAACTCCGGCGGAACCAGCGGGTGGCGTCGGAAAGCGTTGAGAACAAGCACGTCTCGCCGATCGCCAGTGGGGTACGACGACCCTGACGTTGACCGCGTGCAGAGGGTTCAGAGCCTGCGGGTCAGTGCCTCCGCGGCGGCCAGCAGGTCCGCGGCCCATCGTGCTCCCGGCCGTCGTCCCATCCGATCGATCGGCCCGGACACCGAGACGGCTGCCACCACCGCACCGCGGGCGTCCCTGACCGGCGCCGATACGCTCGCCACGCCGGGCTCGCGTTCGGCCGCACTCTGCGCCCAGCCGCGCTTGCGAACCTCCGCCAGGGTGCGGTCGGTGAACGTGGCGCCCGGAAGGATGGCCTCCTGTGTCGCGGCATCGCTGTAGGCCAGCAGGACCTTCGCCCCGGACCCGGCCGTCATCGGCAGCCGGGTGCCGACGGGGACCGTGTCCCGCAGTCCCGCCGGCGGCTCCAGGGCGACGACGCACACCCGTGACGAGCCCTCCCGCCGATACAGTTGCACGCTCTCGCCGGTGATTTCGCGCAGCCGCGGCAGCACGGCGGCGCTGGCCGCCAGCAGCGGATCGTCGACCCGGCCGGCGAGTTCGCTCAGCGCGGGACCCAGGCACCATCTCCCGTCGCCGTCCCTGGCCAGGAGCCGGTGCACCTCGAGGCCCGCCGCGAGGCGGTGCGCGGTGGCGCGCGGCAGTCCCGTGCGTTCGCAGAGTTCGGCGAGACCGCAGGGTGACTCGGCCACGGTGTGCAGTACGCCCACCGCTTTGTCGAGCACGCCGATACCGCTATCCTGTCCCATAGAGAGATACTAGCGTCCCGAATAGTGAGACACGGCGAGAATCCGCGGCGCCCTCTGCGGAGCACGAAGGAATGAAGACAGTCATGACTGGAACCCCAGACACGCCGCGCACGATGGCAGAGAAGGTATGGGCCGACCACGTCGTGGTCGCCGGCACCGGCGAAGGCGCCGCGCGCGAGCCCGATCTGATCTACATCGATCTGCACCTCGTCCACGAGGTCACCAGTCCGCAGGCGTTCGACGGACTCCGGTTGGCGGGAAGGCCGGTTCGCCGCACCGACCTGACCATCGCCACCGAGGACCACAACGTGCCGACGATCGACATCGACAAGCCGATCGCCGATCCCATCTCGCGTACCCAGGTCGAGACGTTGCGGCGCAACTGTGCCGAATTCGGCGTCCGCCTCTACCCGATGGGCGACGTCGAGCAGGGCATCGTCCACATCATCGGGCCACAACTGGGCCTGACTCAGCCGGGCATGACGGTCGTCTGCGGTGACAGCCACACCTCGACGCACGGTGCCTTCGGGGCGCTCGCCATGGGCATCGGCACCTCGGAGGTCGAGCACGTACTCGCGACCCAGACGCTGCCGCTGCGCCCCTTCAAGACCATGGCGGTCAACGTGGACGGCGTACTGCCGGCCGGAACCAGCGCCAAGGACATCATTCTCGCGGTGATCGCGAAGATCGGCACCGGCGGCGGACAGGGGTACGTCATCGAATATCGCGGCAGCGCCATCGAAGCGCTGTCGATGGAAGGCCGGATGACGGTCTGCAACATGAGCATCGAGGCGGGCGCCCGCGCCGGCATGGTGGCCCCGGACGAGACGACCTTCGAGTACCTGCGCGGCCGCCCGCATGCGCCGGCCGGCGCCGACTGGGATGCCGCCGTCGAGGCGTGGCGCCGGTTGCGCACCGACGACGGAGCCGAATTCGACACCGAGGTCTACCTCGACGCCGCCACGCTCAGCCCCTTCGTCACCTGGGGCACCAACCCCGGCCAGGGCGTCCCGCTCAGCGCGGCGGTCCCCGACCCGGAGCTGATCGTCGACGAGGGAGAGCGCCAGGCCGCCGAGAAGGCCTTGGCCTACATGGATCTGCGGCCGGGCACCGCGATGCGCGACATCCCCGTCGACACCGTCTTCGTCGGATCATGCACCAATGGGCGGATCGAGGATCTCCGGGTCGTCGCCGACGTCCTGCGCGGCAGACGGGTCGCCGACGGCATGCGGATGCTGGTGGTGCCCGGATCCATGAAGGTTCGCGTGCAGGCCGAATCCGAAGGCCTGGGAGACGTCTTCACCGCGGCGGGTGCGGAGTGGCGCCAGGCCGGGTGCTCGATGTGCCTTGGCATGAACCCCGATCAGCTCGCGCCGGGGGAGCGCTGCGCTGCGACGTCCAACCGAAACTTCGAAGGACGCCAGGGCAAGGGCGGCCGCACGCACCTCGTCTCGCCCGCGGTCGCTGCGGCCACCGCCGTCCGCGGAACCCTGTCGTCGCCCGCCGACCTGCCCCAGAATCGCTAGGAGACAGTCATGGAAGCGTTCCGCACCCACACCGGAATCGGTGTCCCGCTGCGCCGGTCCAACGTCGACACCGACCAGATCATCCCGGCGGTGTACCTGAAGCGGGTGACCCGAACGGGTTTCGAGGACGGGCTATTCGCGGCCTGGCGCAACGACCCGTCCTTCGTGCTGAACCTGGCACCCTTCGACAGGGGCTCGGTTCTGGTGGCCGGCCCCGACTTCGGCACCGGCTCGTCGCGGGAGCACGCGGTCTGGGCCCTCATGGATTTCGGATTCCGAGTGGTGATCTCATCGAGGTTCGCCGACATCTTCCGCGGGAATTCGGGGAAGGCGGGCCTCCTGGCCGCCGAAGTGGCCCAAGACGATGTGGAACTGCTGTGGAAGTTGATCGAGCAGCAGCCGGGGCTGGAAATCACTGTGAATTTGGAAGATCGGAGCATCACCGCGGGAACGGTCATGTTGCCGTTCACGATTGACGACTACACCGCCTGGCGGCTGCTCGAAGGTCTCGACGACATAGGCCTTACGCTGCGGAAACAGGACGAGATCACCGATTTCGAAGAGCATCGACCACGCTGGAAGCCGCGCACCACGGCGGTCTGATCCGGCGCCCGACGGGCCCAAATCAGCGTCTAGCAAGCACGTTCTGGGACCGGCGTACCACCGCCGGTGTGGGGCAACCTGATTGCCGGAATGTTGCTCAGCTATGCCCCAAATTGGGCGTGGCTCTTGGAAATCAGCGGTGTAAAGGTTTACCGTAGCTTTCAGTTGGCTCAAGGTGGGCCACTTGCTTCGGAGGTTTTGCATGAACAAGGCAGAGCTCATCGACGTCCTCACGGACAAGTTGGGCACCGATCGTCGGCAGGCGACCGCCGCCGTGGAGAACGTCGTCGACACCATCGTGCGTGCCGTCCACAAGGGCGACAGCGTCACCATCACCGGCTTCGGCGTGTTCGAGCAGCGCCGCCGCGCCGCCCGTGTTGCGCGCAACCCGCGCACCGGCGAGACCGTCAAGGTCAAGCCGACATCCGTCCCGGCGTTCCGCCCAGGGGCTCAATTCAAGGCGGTTGTGTCTGGCGCACAGCGTCTCCCATCGGAAGGGCCTGCCGTGAAGCGTGGAGCCACCGCCGCGCCCGCCAAGAGGGCAGCGGTCAAGAAGGCGGCCACCAAGGCGCCGGCGAAGAAGGCGGCGACCAAGGCGCCGGCCAAGAAGGCCGCGACCAAGGCGCCCGCCAAGAAGGCGGCACCCGCCAAGAAGGCGGCGACCAAGGCGCCGGCGAAGAAGGCGGCGACCAAGGCGCCCGGCGAAGAAGGCGGCCACCAAGGCGCCCGCGAAGAAGGCGGCCACCAAGGCGCCCGCGAAGAAGGCGGCCACCAAGGCGCCCGCGAAGAAGGCCGCCGCCAAGGCGCCGGCCAAGAAGGCGGCCACCAAGGCGCCGGCGAAGAAGGCCGCCACCAAGGCACCCGCGAAGAAGGCCCCCGCCAAGAAGGGCCGCAAGTAGCAGCATTCCGGAATTCGTTCCGGGTCAAGGCACGCCGTGGATCCCCGTGATCCACGGCGTGTCTCGTCTGCGGTCTACCGGTCGGTGGCCAGTGGGCTGCCGATGTGGTCGGCGGCGATGAGCTGATCGCCCACGTGTGACAAGACCCAGGTGCTGCCCTTGCGGTTGCGGGACTTGTCTGCCCGCACCCCGTCGCGTTCACACCACCACGCGATCAGATCCGGGATCACCTTTCCCTGCGAGCAGATCACCGGCGTGCCGTCCGTTCCGGCGATCTCCAACAGCCGCCGCCGAGCCGCACCGTGGCTGACGGCGTACGCCTCTTCGGTCAGCGTCGGCTCGTCGGTGATCGTGACGCCCAATTCCTCGGCGAGTGGTCCCACCGTCTGATGGCAGCGCACTCTCGGTGCCGCGTGAACCTCGGTGGCGCCGAAGGCCAGAAGCTGGCCGACCAGTGACTCGGCCTGAGCGCGGCCGTGCTTGTCCAACGGCCGGTTGCGGTCATCACCCTTGTACCTGGCCTTGCTGCCCGCTGTCCCGTGCCGGACGACGAGCACCGTCTTGGTGTCGGCGGGCCTCTTGGTGAAACGCCGCAGGACCTTCCGGTCGTGCGGGTACTGGAGTCGCTTGAGTGCGTGCGCCGTCGACAGCCAGACCAGTTCGTCGACTTCTTCGTTCGGGACGAATTGGCCGCCGAGCGTGCGGGCGGCCCAGTAGCGCACGTGCTTGACCCCGGCATCGACGGGATAGCTGACCGACGCGAGTCGACGCCCCAATTCCGATGCGTAGCCGGTCTCCTCGAGGACCTCCCGCACCGCCGTCACGGGTTCGGTCTCGCCGGGGTCGACCTTGCCCTTGGGCAGGGACCAGTCGTCGTACCGCGGCCGGTGCACGACGGCCACCAGTGGCTCGGAGCCGTCCTCGTCGTCGGGCCGCCACAGGACGGCGCCCGCCGCGAGCGTCACCTTCCTGGCCGCCGACGAGGAGCCCTTCTTCGTCACCTCAACTCCTGCAGATCATTTGAGGGCGGGCCGCCTCGAATTCCGAAGGGCATCGCCGTCCTCGGTGACGACTATGACGCTCCTCCCGGGGCTCGTCCCTCGCCCGGGCATCGTCGCCGTCACGGATGTCGGTGACGTTCCATCAGCGACACCTGGTGGTCCCGCACGGTCTGGCCCTCCTGCGGCGAGGCCGTCCAGTGACCGTCCGGACTCAGTTCCCAGCACCGCGTCGTCGGGTCGAGGGCAGAGGTGAACACTTCGTTGAGTTGATCGGCCAACCGAGGATCCCTTACCTGTGCCATCACTTCGACGCGACGGTCGAGATTACGATGCATCATGTCGGCACTGCCGATCCAGAACTCATCGACGGCGCGGAAGTGAATGATTCGTGAATGTTCGAGGAACCGGCCGAGAATCGACCGCACGGTGATGTTCTCCGAGTACCCCGGCACCCCCGGCCGGAGGGCACAGATGCCGCGCACCACGACCTCCACCGGAACCCCGGCCTGCGACGCGCGGTAGAGCGCGTCGATCACCTGCTCGTCGACGAGAGCGTTGGCCTTCATGCGAATTCGCGCCTCGGCCCCGTCCCGGTGCGCTTCGATCTCGCGCTCGATGCGCTCCACGATGCCCCGTCGGACGCCGTACGGAGCCACCAACAGATTGCGGTAGGACACCTTTCGCGAATAGCCGGTAAGGGAATTGAACAGATCGGTCAGGTCGGCGCCGATGTCGGGAGCCGCCGTCAACAGGCCCACGTCCTCGTACAGCCGTGAGGTCTTCGGGTTGTAGTTCCCGGTGCCGATGTGGCAATACCGCCGGATGGTGGAGCCCTCGCGGCGCACCACCAGGCACGTCTTGCAGTGTGTCTTCAGTCCGATCAGGCCGTAGACCACGTGGACGCCGGCCTGCTCCAGCGCGCGCGCCCACTTGATGTTGGCCTGCTCGTCGAACCGGGCCTTGATCTCGACCAGCGCCACGACCTGCTTGCCCGCCTCGGCGGCGTCGATCAGCGCACTGACGATCGGTGAGTCACCGGAGGTTCGATACAGCGTCTGCTTGATGGCGAGCACGTTCGGATCCGCGGCCGCCTGTTCGATGAAGCGCTGCACCGTCGTCGAGAACGAGTCGTACGGGTGATGCACCAGCACGTCGCCGTCGCGAAGCGTCGCGAAGATACTCTTGGGCGTCTCCCGCTCGCCGAACGCGGGCGGTGTCGCCGGCACGAACGGCGGATCCTTCAACTCGGGACGGTCGACTCCGTAGATCTGCCACAGCGACGACAGGTCGAGGAGGCCGGGAACTTCGATGACGTCGCCGGGGTGCACGTCGAGTTCACGCAGCAGCAACTCGAGCATGTTCTCGGTCATGTCGTCGGCCACCTCGAGGCGCACCGGCGAACCGAAGCGGCGGCGGGCCAGTTCCCGCTCGAGGGCCTGCAGCAGGTCCTCGTCGCGGTCCTCCTCGACTTCGAAGTCCGCGTTGCGGGTGATGCGGAAGGCGTGGTGCTCCACGATCTCCAGCCCCGGGAACAACACCGAGAGGAAGGCCGCGATGAGTTCCTCCATCGGAAGGAAGCGGATCGCGGCGCCGCCCTCGCGGGGGCCCAATTCGACGAAGCGGTCGACGTTGTCGGGAACCTTGATGCGCGCGAAGTGCTGGGTGCCGTCCTCGGGCTGCCGGACCGTGATCGCCAGGTTCAGGCTGAGTCCGCTGACGAAGGGGAAGGGGTGCGCGGGGTCGACGGCGAGCGGGGTCAGCACCGGGAATACCTGTTCGTGGAAGTAGGCCGACAGTCGCGCGCGTTCGTCGTCGTCGAGCTGAGCCCACGTCACCACGATGATGCCTTCGTCGGCCAGTGCGGGACGCACCGACTCCATGAACACCTTCGCGTGCCTGCTCGCCAGCTGCTGGGTGCGCTCGCCGATGCGGCGCAACTGTTCACGCGGGGAGAGCCCGTCGGCCGACCGCACCGAAAGGCCCATCTCGTCACGGCGTTTGAGGCCGGCGACGCGCACCATGTAGAACTCGTCGAGATTCGAGGAGAAGATCGCGAGGAACTTGGCCCGCTCCAGCAGCGGCAGCGACGGATCGGCGGCCAGCGCCAGCACCCGAGAGTTGAAGTCCAGCCAGCTCAGTTCGCGGTTGAGGTAGCGGTCGTCGGGAAGCGCATCGGACTGCGCCGGGTCGACCGCCTCGGCCGTCGTGGCCGGCGGCGCCTCGGGCGCGCTGCCGTCAGATGCCCAGTTCGCTTCGGCAGGTCGTGTCTCGGCTTCGGTCACACCGAAGATCATCCCCCATGCACGGCCGGGCGTGCTAGGTACCGCCGACGGTGTTCTTGGTGACCGCGCCCACCCCGAGGCCGAGGGCGGTCGCGAGATCGTCGGGCGTATCGATGTCGCAGCGCAGTCCGGGCCACCGACCGGTCAACTCCACCGCACCCGAATCCCTATGACGCCGTGCGGAATCCGCGCCGAACACCGGATCGAGCGGCACGCCGAAGGCGAACAGCGCCGAGGTACCGGTGCCGTGCCGGTCACTGACGAAGCTGCGCTGGTTGCGCCGCGCCCGCGCAATGGCCTCGGCGAGCTCGCGCGGTTGAAGCGCGGGCAGATCCCCTTGCAGCACGCCCACGTTCGGGGTCTCCGCGCGGATCGCGGCCTCGGTGACCGAGATTGCGTTGTTGAGCGGGTCGGGGTGGCCTGCCGGGGTGGGATCGATCAGAACCCGGGCCCCGAGTTCGCGGACGGCCTCGGCCGCCACGGGGTCGGGGGTCACCACCGTGATCGTGCGGACCGTCAGCACGGAGGAGGCGGCGGTGATGGTGTCGACGAGCATCGCCAGCACGACGCCCTCGCGGGCGCCCGGCGCGAACGCCGAGGCGAGCCGCGTCTTGGCGGCGCTCAGTCGTTTGACCGCGATGATCAGGCCGACCTCGCCGCCACCGCTGGTGCTGCTCATGGACGCCATCCTGCCAGCAGCGCGAGTCAGGCTAGATTTGTTCCCGTGGTCAAGGCTGCGGTGATGGGTGCTGGTGCGTGGGGCACGGCGTTGGCGAAGGTGCTCGCCGACGCAGGCAACGACGTCACCCTCTGGTCGCGACGTGCCGAACTGGCCGACGAGATCAACCACAGCCATCGGAATTCGCGCTACATCGGCGACGTGCTGCTGCCCTCCTCGATCCGCGCGACGGGCGACGCGGCGTCGGCGCTGGACGGCGCCTGCACCGTCCTGCTGGCGGTACCGTCGCAGACGCTGCGCGCCAATCTGGAGCCGTGGCGCGAGGTGATCGGAGCCGACGCCACACTGGTCAGCGTCGCCAAGGGCATCGAGCTCGACACGCTGCTGCGGATGAGCCAGGTCATCGTTCAGGTCACCGGCGTCGACCCCGCCCGCGTCGCCGTCGTCACCGGACCCAACCTGGCGAGCGAGATTCTCGACGAACAACCCGCGGCGACGGTCGTCGCCTGCACGGACTCCGGTCGCGCGGTGGCACTGCAGCGGGCCTTCTCCACCGGATACTTCCGCCCCTACACCAATTCCGACGTCGTCGGTGCTGAGATCGGCGGGGCGTGCAAGAACGTCATTGCGCTGGCCAGTGGCATGGCGGCCGGGGTGGGTCTCGGCGAGAACACCGCCGCGGCGATCATCACCCGTGGGCTCGCCGAGATCATGAGGCTGGGACTCGCGCTGGGCGCCAAGGGTGCGACGCTGGCCGGTCTGGCCGGTGTCGGTGATCTGGTGGCCACCTGTACGTCGCCCCGCTCGCGCAACCGGGCCTTCGGCGAGCGCCTCGGCCGCGGCGGAACCATGGAGTCGGCGTTGCGTGACGCCGGTGGGCACGTCGCAGAAGGCGTCGCGTCGTGTGAGTCGGTGCTTGCGCTGGCGCAGAGCTACGACGTCGAGATGCCGCTCACCGATGCGGTACATCGGGTGTGCCATCGCGGGTTGTCGGTCGACCAGGCGGTCGCCTTGCTGCTGGGCCGCAGCACGAAGCCGGAGTGACGCAGATGAGCGGCCCGTACGGCGACTCCACCCGAAGCGTCAAAGCCGTTGCCTCGGATCATGTTCCCGGTCAGCCGGTGACCTCCCCGCCGGTTCCGGTCTCGGCGTACCACCTGTCCGCGGACGAATCGCAACCCTTGGACTCCTACGGCCGCAGCTCCAATCCCACCTGGCGCCAACTGGAGTCGGCGCTGGCCGACCTCGAGGGCGCCACGGCCGCGCTTAGCTTCTCCTCGGGCATGGCCGCCATCACCTCGGTGCTGCGGGTCCTGGCCAAACCCGGTACGACGCTCGTGGTTCCGTCCGACGGGTACTACCAGGTCCGCCTCTATGCGGCCGAACGCCTCGCCCCGCTGGGGGTCGAGGTGCGGGAGGTGGCTGCCGCCGACATGTCCTCGGCGGCCGAGTCCGCCGACGTGGTCCTCGCCGAGACGCCGGTGAACCCGACCCTGGAGGTGGTCGACCTGCACGGGCTGGCGCTGACGTGCCGCCGCCGGGGAGCCACGCTCGTCGTCGACAACACCACGCCGACTCCCTTTGGGCAGCAGCCACTTTCGCTCGGAGCCGACATGGTGGTCGCGAGTGCCACCAAGGCGCTGTCCGGGCACAGCGATCTCGTCGCCGGTTACGTCGCGAGTTCCCACGTTGAGGTGATGGCTGCGGTCGAGCGCGAACGACTGCTGGCCGGCGCGGTTCTCGGCCCGTTCGAGGCGTGGCTGGCGCTGCGCAGCCTCGGCAGCGCCGGGCTGCGGTTCGAGCGGCAGTGCCACAACGCCCTCGCGGTCGCCCTGATGCTGCGTGCGCACCCGGCGGTGCGGTCGGTCCGCTACCCGGGCCTGCCCGAGGATCCCGCGCACGGCGTTGCCTGTGCGCAGATGAAGCGGTTCGGTGGACTCGTCTCCTTCGAACTCACCGACGCGGCCGCCGTTCACCGCCTCGTCGAGCGCAGCGAGCTGCTGGTCGCCGCCACGAGCTTCGGGGGGCTGCACACGTCGGTGGACCGGCGAGCGCGGTGGGGCGATCCGGTACCCGAGGGGTTCGCGCGCATGTCGCTGGGCATCGAGGACACCGACGACGTGATCGCCGACCTCACGGCAGCACTGGGCTGACGGCGCGGGCCGATAGTGCTGAGCCGCGCGTGATCGGGGCGGGGCGGTAGCCTCTCTAGGTTGTGACTGCCCGCTCGAACCCCCGCGTCCGCGTCGCCGTCGTCTACGGCGGACGAAGCTCCGAGCACGCCATCTCGTGCGTTTCCGCTGGCAGCATCCTGCGCAATCTGGACCCCGAACGCTTCGAGGTGGTGGCCGTCGGCATCACGCCGACCGGATCCTGGGTGCTCACCGACGGGAAGCCGGAGTCGCTGGCGATCACCGACGGTCGACTGCCGGAGGTGACGGGCACCGCCGGCACGTCGCTCGCGCTCGCGGCCGACCCCGAACGCCGCGGCCAGCTGCTCTCCCTCGGCGACGGCCCGGGCGACGTGCTGGCCTCCGTCGACGTGGTGTTCCCGATCCTGCACGGACCGTACGGGGAGGACGGCACCATTCAGGGTCTGCTCGAACTCGCCGGCGTGCCCTACGTCGGGGCGGGGGTGCTGGCCAGCGCGGCGGGCATGGACAAGGAGTTCACCAAGAAACTGCTTGCCGCAGAGGGCTTGCCGATCGGCGACCAGGTGGTACTGCGCGCATCCGAGCACACCGTGGAACTGGCCGCCCGTGAGCGACTCGGCCTGCCCGTGTTCGTCAAGCCCGCCCGCGGCGGATCCTCCATCGGCGTCAGCCGGGTCACCAGCTGGGACGACCTCGACGCGGCCATCGCCTACGCTCGCCGCCACGATCCCAAGGTGATCGTCGAGGCTGCCGTGCCCGGACGCGAATTGGAGTGCGGTGTGCTGGAGTTCCCCGACGGCCGCATCGAGGCCAGCACCGTCGGCGAAATCCGGGTGGCCGGCGTGCGCGGGCGCGAGGACGGATTCTATGACTTCGCCACGAAGTATCTCGAGGACGCCGCCGAGCTCGACGTCCCCGCCAAGGTCGACGACGAGATCGCCGACGAGATAAGGGGATTGGCGATCAGAGCCTTCCGGGCGATCGACTGCCAGGGGCTGGCGCGCGTCGACTTCTTCCTCACCGACGACGGGCCGGTGATCAACGAGATCAACACCATGCCGGGCTTCACCACCATCTCGATGTATCCCAGGATGTGGGCGGCCAGCGGTGTGGACTATCCGACGCTGCTCGCGGCGATGGTCGACACCGCGGTGGCGCGGGGCACCGGCCTGCGTTAGCGGACGGGCCCCGGATCGACCTTGGTCGCCGGCATCGCCTGCGACACGGCCCGCGAAAGCAACTGAATCGGCGTCGGTCCCGACCCGTCGGGCAGGGTGAGCACGACGTAGACCGGCCGGTCGACCGCCACCCAGGTGGTGCGCGAGTCACCGGGAATGCGGAACCACAGCACGTCGTCGACCTGCTGCAGCGGGGAACTGGCGACGAAGTCGTCCGGCCGGTCGACGCCGCACCGCAGGACCACCAGGTCGCTTCCGGCTTCGGCTTGCCATGCCGCCGTGCTCTGCGGTGCCGGAGCCAGTGCCTGGGCGCGGTGGTACGCACCGAGGTCAGTGGGGAGCACCCCCATCAGCGCTCGGCAGGCATCGTTGTCGGCGTGGGGCGCGGGTGCGGCGGCGATTGCGACGGGTTGGGGTGCGGTCTCGGCCTGCCTGGTGGCTGCGACCACCAGAACGGCGACGATCGCGGCGACCGCCACGACCAGGGCAGCGACCAGCACGGTGCGCGGCGGCCCGTCGCGGACGTCTGCGGGAGGCGACACCGGTGCGTCCGGCGAGGAGTCGATCGGCCCATCACCGTCGGTCAGCCCATCACCTCCGGTCACTCCATCAGCTTAGGGAGGGCGCTCCATCGGCGATGGGACAGGTGAGCGTGCGGGTGATGCCGGTGACCTGCTGAACGCTGGGAACCACCGTGGACTGCAACTCCGACGGCGTGGCCGCCTCGACGCGAACAACCACGTCGTAGGGACCGGTGACGTACTCCGAGGACGACACCCCGGGGAGTCCCGCGAGCTGCTTGGCGACGACCTCCGCGCGGCCCACTTCGGTCTGGATCAGCATGAACGCCTCAACCACTCGCGCCGTCCTCCGTTCGGGCTGCATAGACTCCACGCCGCAGGGCCCAAACCTACCGCAGGTCGCGCCGGCGTTCAGGACACGCAAGTTCAGGGGTGACATGGCTGACGAGCAACGCGCCGAGACGCTGGCCGAACTCGGCGAGTTCGCGGTGATCGACCGGCTCGTCGCGGGCCGGCAGCAGACGCCGGGCGTGCTGGTCGGACCGGGCGACGACGCCGCGGTGGTGTCGGCCACCGATGGCCGGGTGGTGATCTCGACCGACATGCTCGTCGAGGGGCGGCACTTCCGCCTGGACTGGTCCACGCCGCACGACGTCGGTCGCAAGGCGATCGCGCAGAATGCCGCCGACATCGAAGCGATGGGCGCCGCGGCAACCTCGTTCGTCGTTGCCTTCGGTGCGCCCGGCGGAACACGGGCAGACGACGCGCAACGACTGTCGGACGGCATGTGGGCCGAGGCGCAGACGTGCGGCGCGAGCATCGTGGGCGGAGACCTCGTTGCCGCGGGTCAATGGGTGATCTCGGTGACGGCGCTCGGCGACCTCGGGGGCCGATCGCCCGTGCTGCTCGGCGGGGCGCGGCCGGGGGACTCGGTCGCCATGGTCGGCGCGCTCGGCCGGTCAGCTGCCGGATATGCGCTGTGGCGCAATGCGATTCGTGATTTCGACGACCTGCGGGCCAGTCACCTGGTGCCGTCGGTGCCCTACGGGCGCGGCCGGGAGGCGGCCGACGCGGGTGCCACGGCGATGACCGACGTATCCGACGGGCTGCTCGCCGACCTCGGGCACGTCGCCGCGGCGTCCGGGGTCGGGCTCGACCTGTGGCGCGCTGCCATCGCAATCGACCACGACGCCGTCGCCGCGGCGGCCGACCGGGTGGGCGAGGACGGCTGGGCGTGGGTGCTCGGAGGCGGTGAGGACCACGCCCTCGTCGCGACGTTCTCCGGTCCGGTGCCCGCAGGGTGGCGAACCATCGGGGCGGTGCTCGACGGTCCTGCGCGAGTGTCGGTCGACGGGACCGCACCGACCGAATCCGCGGGCTGGCGGTCGTTCTGATCCCCGCCGCACGCTAGGTTGACCTCTCGTGACTGCCCGCCCGCTCTCCGAACTCGTCGACGCCGAATGGGCCGAGGCCCTCGAGCCGGTCACCGACCAGGTCGCCAAAATGGGCGACTTCCTGCGGTCCGAGATCGCCACCGGGCAGCACTACCTGCCGGCGGGGGAGAACGTGCTGCGCGCCTTCACCTTTCCCCTGTCGGAGGTCCGGGTGCTGATCGTCGGGCAGGACCCGTATCCGACACCGGGCCACGCAGTGGGGCTCAGCTTCTCCGTCGCGCCCGACGTGCGGCCGCTCCCGCGCAGCCTGGACAACATCTTCAAGGAGTACGCCACCGACCTCGGGCACCCGGCACCCAGCTGTGGCGACCTGACGCCGTGGGCGCAGCGCGGCGTGATGATGCTCAACAGAGTGCTGACTGTCCGGTCGGGCACCCCGGCGTCGCACCGCGGCAAGGGCTGGGAAGCGGTGACCGACTGCGCGATCCGCGCGCTGGTGGCCAGGCCGCAGCCCATGGTGGCGGTGCTGTGGGGGCGAGATGCGCAGACCCTCAAGCCGATGCTGACGGGTGCGCACTGCGCGACCATCGAGTCGGTCCACCCGTCGCCGCTGTCGGCCTCCCGAGGCTTCTTCGGGTCGCGACCGTTCAGCCGGGCCAACGAACTGCTCGCGGGGATGGGCGCCGAACCGATCGACTGGCGGCTGCCCTAGCGGCGAATCACCACTTCGAGTGTGCTGGAAGATCGCGATCCGACGCGTCGGAGCGATCTCACCGCACACTCGGCGGGGGAGAAGAAAGAGGTGCGGCGATCAGCCGCGCGTGACCTTGCCGGCCTTGATGCACGACGTGCAGGCGTTGATGCGCTTCTTGTTGCCACCGGGACGCGACACGGCGTGCACCGTTTGGATGTTCGGATCCCACCGGCGATTGGTCCGACGATGTGAGTGCGACACCGACTTGCCGAAGCCGGGGCCCTTTCCGCAGACGTCGCACACCGCAGCCATGAGAAACTCCTTGATCAGTACTGGGGCCAACGACCGCAAATGCGGGTGACCGACAACCCGACCAGGATACCGGCCGCCGCGGCGATCGCCAAAACGACGTTCGAGGGCGGGGGCGGCTGTGCATGGCCGCGGCGGGATGGCGGCCGTGTCGGGCAGAGTGGCTAGGCTGACGCGCACGTGGCCGCGTTGGGTCGAGGGAGAGGCGGTTGGGCATGTCCGCACGCCGGCTCGACGCCACGGCCCTTCGCGAGTGGGCCCACACGGCCGTCACCGACCTCATCGCCCGCACCGACGAAATCAACCGGCTCAACGTGTTCCCCGTCGCCGACGCCGACACCGGCACCAACATGCTGTTCACCATGCGGGCGGCCGGTGCGCGGGCCGAGGCGCATCCGACGCCCGACGTGGCGGGCGTGGCCGCGGCGCTCGCGGAGGGAGCGCTCCAGGGCGCTCGGGGCAATTCGGGGGTGATCCTCTCGCAAATCCTGCGTGGCCTGGCCGACGTGGCGGCAGGTGCCGCCGAGCAACGCGACGGCGTGCTCGCCGACGTCGACGGCCCCCTTCTCGCGGCGGCGCTGCGGCACGCCGTCGTGCTGGCCGACGCCTCGGTCGGGGAATCCGTTCCCGGCACCATCGTCTCGGTGCTCGCGGCCGCTGCGGGCGCGGCCGAGGATGCCGCCGTCGACCACGCCGACGTCGGCGACGTGGCGGCGGTGGCGGCGGACGCCGCGGTCGTGGCATTGGAGAAGACACCTCAGCAACTCGACGTGCTGGCCGACGCGGGCGTGGTCGACGCCGGCGGGCGCGGGCTGCTGGTGCTGCTCGACGCGCTGACCGCCACGCTCCGGGGACACGCACCGCACCGGGTGAGCTACGAACCGTCGCGCCTGGGTGATGGTCCGGTCGACGTATCGGTCGCCGCCCCGGCCCGGTTCGAGGTGATGTACCTCGTCGACGGCTGTGATCACCGCGGACTCGAGGAGTTGCGGTCGCAGCTGGAGCGGCTCGGAGATTCGGTGACCATCGCCGCATCGGGCACCGACGGGCGCTACTCGGTGCACGTCCACGCCGACGACGCCGGCGCCGCGGTCGAGGTAGGGCTCGGTGCCGGCAGGCCCAGCCGCATCCAGATCACCGCGCTGACGGGCGCGGGTGGCCGCCCGGCGGGCGGCTGGGTCCGCGACCGGGCCGTGCTCGCGGTCGTCGACGGCGACGGCGCCACCGCCCTGTTCGAGGGCGAGGGCGCCCACGTGCTCAGCCCGGACGCCGACGCCCCGATCAGTGCCAAACACCTCCTTCGCGCGCTCGTCGACGCGGGAGCCGCGCAGATCATGGTCCTTCCCAACGGCTACGTCGCCGCCGAGGAACTGGTCGCCGGGTGCACCGCAGCCATCGGATGGGGCATCGACGTCGTGCCCGTGCCGACGGGCTCCATGGTTCAGGGGCTCGCAGCGCTGGCCGTGCACGATGCCTCCCGGCAGGCCGTCGACGACGGCTACACCATGGCGCGGGCGGCCGCGGGCGCCCGGCACGCGTCGGTCCGGGTGGCCACCGAAGAGGCACTGACGTGGGCCGGCACCTGCAGACCCGGCGACGGACTCGGCATCTCGGGCGACGAGGTCCTCATCGTCGGGCCAGACGTCACCGCTGCGGCCATCGGACTGATCGACCTGCTGCTCGGCTCCGGCGGTGAACTGGTCACCGTGCTCACCGGCGCGGGTGTCGACCCCGGCGTCGGCGCCGCCCTGCGGGACCACGTGCATCACCACCACCTCGGCGCCGAGTTGGTGACCTACCACACCGGCCACCGCGGCGACGCCGTCCTGATCGGAGTGGAGTAATGGTCGGCCTCACTGACTCGCTGGACCGCGTCATCGGCGCCAAGTCCGCCCGCCCCCTGGCCGAACACCTCGGCATCACCACCGTCGACGATCTGCTGCGGCACTATCCCCGCAGCTACAGCCACGGCATGTCGGTGCTCGACGAGGACGCCGAACCGCCGATGGAGGGCGAGCACGTCACGTTCGTGGACTCGATCGCCAAGGCCGACGTCCGCTGGACGAACCGGCAACCCAAGCGCGAGTTCCTGGTCATCACGCTCGCCGACCGCACACCGAAGGTCACGGCCACCTTCTTCAATGCCAAGTTCACCAAGAAGATCCTCGTTCCGGGCACCCGGCTGATGCTCTCCGGCGAGGTCGGCTTCTTCAACGGCGCCATGCAACTGACCCATCCGGCCTTCCTGATCCTCGAGGGCACCGGGCAGGGCAAGGGCAGCAGATCGCTGGCGAAGATCGCCGAGACGTCGCAGAAGACCGACGGGGAACTACTGCTCTCGGCCTTCGAACGGGACTTCTTCCCCATCTACCCCGCGTCGGCCAAGGTTCAGAGCTGGGACGTCTACGCCTGCGTCCGACAGGTCCTGGCCGTCCTCGACCCCGTCGACGATCCGCTGCCCGCCGCCATCCGGCACCAGTGGGACCTGATGACCGAGGACGAGGCGCTGCGGGCCATCCACCTCGCCGAGCAGGAGGAGGAGCGGACCCGCGCCCGCGACCGCCTAGCCTTCGACGAAGCCGTCGGCCTGCAGTGGGCACTGGTCGAGCGACGGCACGGGGCGCTGAGCCAGACCGGCCCGGCCGCACCGCGGCGCGACGACGGACTGGCCGCTGCGCTGGCGCGGCAATTGCCGTTCGACCTGACGACGGGCCAGGCAGACGTGCTCGACGTGCTGTCGGCCGAACTCGCCGACACCAAGCCCATGCACCGCATGCTGCAGGGTGAGGTCGGCAGCGGCAAGACCATCGTCTCGGTGCTGGCGATGGCACAGCTGGTTGACGCCGGCTACCAGTGCGCTCTGCTGGCGCCGACGGAAGTCCTTGCCGCGCAGCATGCCCGATCGATTCGCGACGTGCTGGGCCCGCTGGCGATGGGCGGCCAGCTCGGCGAGCCGGAGGGCGCGACCAGGGTGGCGCTGCTCACCGGCTCGATGACCGCGCCGCAGAAGCGCGAGGTCCGCGATGCGGTGGCCAGTGGTGAGGCCGGCATCGTCGTCGGCACCCACGCGTTGCTTCAGGACGCCGTGGAGTTCCGCAATCTCGGCATGGTCGTCGTCGACGAGCAACACCGCTTCGGTGTCGAGCAACGAGATCGCCTGCGTGCCAAAGCAGTTGACGGTATTACACCGCACCTGCTGGTGATGACGGCGACACCCATCCCGCGGACGGTGGCGCTCACCGTCTACGGCGACCTCGAGACGTCGGTGCTGCGCGAACTACCGCGGGGCAGGCGCCCGATCACCACCAACACCATCTTCGTCGGCCAGAAGCCCGCGTGGCTGCAGCGGGCGTGGCAGCGGATCGCCGAGGAGGTCGACGCGGGTCGGCAGGCCTACGTCGTCGCCTCCCGCATCGACGAAGACGACACTGCCGCAGGCGAATCGAGCAGGAAGAAGTCGAGTCGCGAGCCGGGGCCGCCGGTCACCTCCGTCGTCGACCTCTACGAGCAACTCGGTCGTGGTCCGCTCAGTGGCCTCCGGCTCGGGCTGATGCACGGCAGGCTACCCGCCGAGGAGAAGGATGCCGTCATGGCGGCGTTTCGGGCCGGTGCGATCGACGTGCTGGTGTGCACCACGGTCATCGAGGTCGGCGTCGACGTCCCCAACGCCACGGTCATGGTGGTCATGGACGCCGACCGGTTCGGCATCAGCCAACTGCACCAGTTGCGCGGAAGGATCGGACGCGGAGAGCATCCCAGCCTGTGCCTGCTGGCCACCCGGCTGCCCGAGGACTCGAAGGCCGGCGCGCGGCTGAAGGCGGTGGCGTCCACCCAGGACGGCTTCGTGCTCGCGGACCTCGACCTCGAGGAGCGTCGGGAGGGCGACGTGCTGGGCATCAGCCAGTCCGGCCGGCCCATCACCCTGGCGCTGCTGTCGCTGGCCGAGCATCGCGAGATCATCGAGGCGGCGCGGGCCTTCGCCGAATCGGTCTACGAGGTCGACCCCACGCTGGTCGACCACCGCGGCATCGCGGTGCTGGCGGCACCCTTCGGCGAGACCGAGCGCGTCGAGTACCTGGACAAGGCGTGAAGAAGGCCGGCTGGCTGATCGTGGCCGTCGCGCTGGCCGTCTTCGTCGCCGTTCAGGTCGTGCTGGCGTCGGACCGGGCCAGCCGGTTCGTCGCCGACGCCGACGTGCCGACGCTGGCGCCCGGAGTCGACGTCCTCGCGGGCATCGCGCTCATCCCCACCCGCGTGCACCAACCCGACTATCGCCGGGCGGCCTTCGGCGACGCTTGGACCGACGACACCACCGCGCCCGGCGGACACAACGGCTGTGACACCCGCAACGACATCCTCGACCGGGACCTCGTCGACAAGACGTTCACCGCGATCACGCGCTGTCCCACCGCGGTGGCCACCGGCACGCTGCACGACCCGTACACCAGCGAAACCATTTCATTCACGCGCGGCAATCAGGTGGGGGCCTCGGTGCAGATCGACCACATCGTTCCGCTCGCGCTGGCGTGGGACCTCGGCGCCCGGGGCTGGACCGACGAGATGCGTCGCCGGTTCGCCAACGATCCGGCGAATCTCCTTGCGGTGCAAGGCCAGGCCAACCAGGACAAGGGTGACGCCGAGCCGGCCGACTGGATGCCGCCCAACCACGCCTTCTGGTGCCAGTACGCGGTGCAGTTCGCCGCGGTCCTGCGCGGCTACGCGCTGCCGATCGACGACCCGTCGGCGGTAGTGCTGCGCGACGCGGCCGTGACCTGCCCTATCGCCTAGGTGCCGGTGTAGGTCGCGGGATCGGGCCGGAAGCGAGTGCCCTCGTCGAGCGCGTTGAGGGCGTCCATGTGCCCGGCGGTCAACTCGAAGTCGAACACGTCGGCGTTCTCGACGATGCGGGCGGGCGTTGCCGACCGCGGGATCACGACGTTGCCGAGCTGCAGGCTCCACCGGATCAGCACCTGGGCCGGCGACTTGCCGTACTCCGCGGCAACCGATGTGACCGTCGGGTTGTCCAGCAGCCGGCCGACGCCCAGCGGGCCGTAGGCCTCCGTGACGATGTCGTGCTCGGCGTTGGCGGCGCGCAGTTCGGCCTGGTTGAGCAGCGGGTGCAGTTCGATCTGGTTGATCGCAGGGGCGACGTAGGACAGCTCGATGACGTTGGACAGGTCCTCGGCCGAGAAGTTGCAGACGCCGATCGACTTGGCCAGCCCGTCCTCCCGCAGCTTGAGCATCCCGCCCCAGCTGTGCAGGTACTGGCCGGGATCACCGGCCGGCCAGTGGATCAGGTAGGCGTCGACGTAGTCGGTGCCCAGCCGCTCGATGCTCGCCCGGCAGGCGTCCTGCGCAGCCCGGAAGCCATGGTCCGCGGTCGCCAGCTTGGTGGTCACGAAGACCTCGGCGCGCGGGATGCCCGACGCGGCGATGGCGCGGCCGACCGCCGCTTCGTTGCCGTAGGCCGCTGCCGTGTCGATCAGCCGGACGCCGATCTCGAGCGCGGTCGACACCGCTCGTTCGGTCTCGGCGTCGGACAGCTCGCCCACCCCGATGCCCAGCGAGGGAATGCCGTTGTCGTCGTTGAGGGCCACTGCCGGAATTGGATTGGGGTTTGCTGCCGCCGAGGTCATGTCACCTACCCTGTGAAGTTGAAGGTCCGTGGATCGGGACCCAGCCGTGTTCCGTCGTCCAGCGAGGCGATGGACGTCATGTCCTGCTCGGCGAGCTCGAAGTCGAACACGTCGAAGTTGCTCGCGATCCGGTCGGGGTTCACCGATTTCGGGATGACGATATTACCGAGCTGGACGTGCCACCTAATCAGCACCTGCGCTGGCGTTTTTCCATGCGCATCGGCAATGGCGCTCACCGTCGCGTTCGACAGCAGCGAGCCCTGCCCCAGTGGACTCCACGCTTCGGTCGCGATGCCGAGGCCGGCGTGCAGCTCGCGGAGTTCGTGCTGGGGAAGCAGGGGATGCAACTCGATCTGGTTGACCGCGGGCACGATTCCAGTTTCGTCGATCAGGGTCTTGAGGTGTTCGGGCTCGAAGTTGCTGACGCCGATGGAGCGAACGCGGCCCTCATCGCGCAGGTGGGCGAACGCCCGGAACGTGTCGACGTAGGTGTTCGCCTCCGGCATGCGGCCAGTGAATGAGGTACAGGTCGAGATGGTCGAGACCGAGCTTGGCGAGGCTGGCGTCGAAGGCCCGCAGCGTCCTGTCGTAACCCTGTTCGGAATTCCACAGCTTGGTCACCACGTAGACGTCGTCGCGGGCGATCCCGGAGGAGGCGGCCGCCGTCAGCGCCAGTCCCACCTCCGCTTCGTTGCCGTAGGCCGCCGCGGTGTCGACGTGCCGATAGCCCGCGTCGAGCGCGGCACCGACCGCCCGCTCGGTGTCTCCCGCGGGCGTCTGCCAGACTCCCAATCCGATGACCGGTATCGAGTGGCCATCGTTGAGCGCAACCGTGGGATGCGAAGGAGAAGCCATGTCGGGAAGTGTGCCAGCCCAGGTTCCATCGGCTGGATCCGCCGCGCCGCTGACGCACCGCGGCGCAGGCCGGCCGGGTCCCGCCCGGCTGGCGGTGCTCAACGCCTCCAGCGCCGCGATGTTGCGGCTGTTGCCGCACCTGCCCGACGGGGTCAAGCGCACGCTGCTCGGGCGTCGGACGGTGACCATCGACGGCAACACCCTCGACACGACGCTCCAGTTCATGCTCGCCGCGCAGCGTGCAGGGGGCGTCGACAGCCTGGTCGCCAGCAGCGACGTCGCCGTCGCCCGCACCCAACTGCGCAAGCTCTCGGCGATGATCCGGGCCGGCATTGCGGTCGACGTCCGAAACACGTCGATCCCCGGGCCGGCGGGTTCGATTCCGGTTCGGCACTACGCCCCGGCCGACCGCGTGAGCGATCGCCCGGCGCCGCTGCTGGTCTTCTTCCACGGCGGCGGTTTCGTCGTCGGGGACCTCGACACCCACGACGAGCTGTGCCGGCTGCTCTGCCGCGACGCAGGAGTGCACGTCCTGGCGATCGACTACCGGCTGGCCCCGGAGCACCCGGCGCCCGCGGCGATCGAGGACTGCTACGCGGCGTACCGCTGGGCGTTGGAGCACGCGGCCGACCTCGGCGCCGATCCGGACCGGGTCGCCGTCGGCGGCGACAGTGCGGGCGGCAACCTGTCGGCGGTGACCTCGCAGCTGGCCCGCAACGACGGTATTACCGTGCCCTGCTTGCAGTTACTGCTCTATCCCGTGACCGACTTCGCCAACGACACCAGGTCCAAGACGCTCTTCGCCGACGGCTACTTCCTGACCAAGAGCGACATGGACTTCTTCCGGGATCACTATCTGGCCGGCTCGACGCTGGACACGGCCGACCCGCGGATCTCCCCGCTGCTGGCCGACGACCTGTCCGGCTTGCCGCCGGCCATCGTTCTGACCGGAGGCTTCGACCCGCTGCGCGACGAGGGCAACGCCTACGCCGAGGCGCTCGCCGCGGCGGGTGTGCCGGTCGATCACCGGCAGTTCGGGCCGCTGGTGCACGCCTTCGCCAACTTCTTCCCTCTCGGCGGCGCCAGCGCCACGGCCATGGCGGAGGTCGTCTCGGCCCTGCGGGCGCACCTGAGCCGGGCCTGAGGGAACCGCCGGAGGCCGCCGGTACCCTAGTGCCGTGGCCACCAAACCCAAGAAATCCGCCAGCTACGACCTGAAGGCTGCGGACCGCAGGCGCAACGTGATGATTCAGGTCGGTCTCACCGCGGTCGTGGTCATCTTCGCCGTCGTGCTGGTGGTCTACATCGTCACCTCCGGAAGCACCAAGCCCGCCGGCGGCGAGGCGAAGTCCATCCGCGTGGCGACGAGCAGCGTCGTCACCAAGGAGGGCAGCAGCGACCCGAAGGCCGTGCTGTCGCTCTACGAGGACTTCCTCTGCCCGGTCTGCGGGAACTTCGAGCAGCAGTTCGGTCCAACGATCAGCAAGCTGATCGACAGCGGTGCGATCGCCACCGACTTCTACATGGTCGCCATCCTGGACCGGCCGACGAACCAGAACTACTCGTCGCGGGCCGGTGCTGCGGCGTACTGCGTGGCCGACGAGGACACCACTCCCGACAAGGCGGCGTTCCGCCGATTCCACGCGGCGATGTACGCCCAGCAGCCCAGCGAGACGGGCACCACGTTCCCGTCCAACCAGCAGTTGATCGAGATCGCCCGCCAGGCGGGCGTCGTCGGCAAGGTCCCGGAGTGCATCAACAGCGGCCGCTACCTCGACATGGTCAAGGGCCTGGCGGCGGCGACCACCGTGACCGGCACGCCGACCGTGCGGATCAACGGCGAGGACTACAAGTTCTCCACGCCCGACGCCCTGGTCGCCAAGATCAAGGAGATCGTCGGGAACATCCCGGGGGCGACGCCCGCGCCGGCCGCACCGGCACCCACGCCGACGCCGACGCCGGCGGCCCAGGCCCCGAAGCCGGCCTCTCCGGCCCCCACTCCCACCAGATGACCACGACCGCCGCCGACGACACCGCGGCGCCCGCACGGACCGCGGCGCGGGTGCGGACGCCCAGTGCGGTCTGGGTCCTGATCGCCGGAGCCATCGGCCTGATCGCCGCGGTCACGCTGACCGTCGAGAAGGTCAAGCTGCTGGAGAACCCCGCCTACGTCCCGTCGTGCAGCATCAACCCCGTGCTGTCGTGCGGCTCGGTGATGGTGACTCCGCAGGCCGCCGAGTTCGGTTTCCCGAATTCGCTGATCGGTGTCGTCGCGTTCACCGTCGTGTTGGTGACGGGAGTTCTCGCGGTCGCGAAAGTCGCCATCCCGCAATGGTTTTGGGCCGGACTCGCGGCCGGCACCCTGCTCGGTGCGGTGTTCGTGCACTGGCTGATCTTCCAGAGCCTCTACGTCATCGGGGCGCTGTGCCCGTACTGCATGGTGGTGTGGGCGGTGACCATCCCGCTGCTCGCGGTGTTGGCGTCGATCGCCCTGCGACCGTTGGCGGGCAACGGGATTGCCCGCATCGCCTACCAGTGGCGGTGGTCGCTGGTCGCACTGTGGTTCACCGCCCTGATCCTGCTGATTTTGGTGCGGTTCTGGAATTATTGGTCGACGCTGATCTAGGCCGGACCGGCCGCGGAGCGGGTTAGGGTAGCGCGTGATCTCCAAACTCCTAGTGGCCAATCGCGGTGAGATCGCCATCCGGGCGTTCCGCGCGGCCTATGAGATGAACATCGCCACGGTCGCGGTGTACGCGTACGAGGATCGCAATTCACCGCACCGGATGAAGGCCGACGAGTCGTATCAGATCGGCGAGCCGGGCCATCCCGTCCGGTCCTACCTGTCCATCGAGGAGATCATCCGCGTCGCGCTCGACGCCGGCGCCGACGCGGTGTACCCCGGCTACGGATTCCTCTCCGAGAACCCCGAACTCGCGTCGGCGTGTGCCGAGGCGGGCATCACCTTCGTCGGCCCGGGTGCGCACGTGCTCGAGTTGACGGGCAACAAGGCGCGCGCGATCGCCGCCGCGCGCGAGGCGGGTCTGCCGGTTCTGGCGTCGTCGGCGCCGTCGGCATCGGTGGACGACCTCGTTGCGGCGTCGGCGGACATGACCTTCCCCATCTTCGTCAAGGCGGTGTCCGGCGGTGGCGGCCGCGGGATGCGGCGGGTCGCCGACCGCGAGGGGCTCGCCGAGGCGATCGAGGCTGCGAGCCGGGAGGCGGAGTCGGCGTTCGGCGATCCACTGGTCTACCTCGAGCAGGCGGTGCTCAATCCGCGCCACATCGAGGTGCAGATCCTGGCCGATGGCAAGGGCAACGTCATCCACCTCTTCGAGCGCGACTGCAGCGTGCAGCGCCGGCACCAGAAGGTGATCGAGCTGGCCCCGGCGCCGAATCTGCCACACGAGCTGCGCGTCAAGATGTGTGACGATGCGGTGGCCTTCGCGCGCCGCATCGGCTACTCGTGCGCCGGCACCGTCGAGTTCCTGCTCGACGAGCGGGGCAACCACGTGTTCATCGAGATGAATCCGCGCATCCAGGTAGAGCACACCGTCACCGAGGAGATCACCGACGTCGACCTGGTGGCCAGCCAGCTGCGCATCGCCGCCGGGGAGACGCTGGCAGACCTCGGGCTGAGCCAGGAGGCGATCCAGGTGCGAGGTGCGGCGATGCAGTGCCGCATCACCACCGAGGACCCGGCCAAGGGGTTTCGGCCCGACACCGGACGCATCACCGGCTACCGGTCACCGGGCGGGGCGGGCATCCGCCTGGATGGCGGCACCAACCTGGGTGCAGAGATCGGGGCGCACTTCGACTCGATGCTGGTCAAGCTGACGTGCCGCGGCCGGGACTTCTCCATCGCGGTCGCCAGGGCCCGGCGCGCGCTCGCCGAGTTCCGCGTCCGCGGTGTCTCGACCAACATCCCCTTCCTGCTGTCGGTGGTCGACGACCCCGACTTCCGCGCGGGCCGCGTCACGACGTCGTTCATCGACGAACGGCCGCAGCTGCTCACCGGTCATGCGTCGGCCGACCGCGGCAGCAAGATCATCAACTACCTCGCCGAGGTCACGGTCAATTCGCCCTACGGCAGCCGCGAGCGGGTCTATCCGCAGGACAAGCTGCCGGACGCGGACCTCGATGCGACGCCGGCCGCCGGCAGCCGGCAGCGACTGATCGAACTTGGCCCCGAGAGGTTCGCGGCCTGGCTGCGCGATTCGCCCGCGGTGGGTGTCACCGACACCACCTTCCGCGACGCGCACCAGTCCCTGCTGGCCACCCGGGTGCGAACCTCCGGTCTGGTCGCCGTCGCGCCCTACCTCGCGCGGATGACACCGGAGCTGTTGTCGCTGGAGTGCTGGGGCGGGGCGACTTACGATGTCGCGCTTCGGTTCCTGAAGGAAGACCCGTGGGAACGGCTGGCGGAGCTGCGTGAGGTGGTGCCCAACATCTGCCTGCAGATGCTGCTGCGCGGCCGGAACACGGTCGGGTACACCCCGTATCCGGAGATCGTCACCTCGGCCTTCGTCGAGGAGGCGACGGCCACCGGCATCGACGTCTACCGAATCTTCGACGCGCTCAACAACGTCGACTCGATGCGGCCCGCCATCGACGCGGTCCGCGCGACCGGGACCGCCGTGGCCGAGGTCGCGATGAGCTACACCGGCGACCTGTCCAATCCCGGCGAGACGCTGTACACACTGGACTACTACCTCGAGCTCGCCGAGCAGATCGTCGAGGCGGGCGCGCACGTCCTGGCCATCAAGGACATGGCCGGGCTGCTACGGGCGCCTGCGGCGACCACCCTGGTGTCGGCGTTGCGCAGCCGGTTCGACCTGCCCGTGCACGTGCACACCCACGACACGCCGGGCGGTCAGTTGGCCACCTACACCGCGGCGTGGCAGGCGGGCGCCAGCGCGGTCGACGGCGCGGCCGCTCCGCTGGCGGGCACCACCAGTCAGCCGTCGCTGTCCTCGATCGTGGCCGCAGCGATGTACACGCCGTACGACACCGGGCTCTCGCTGAGCGCCATCTGCGATCTGGAGCCGTACTGGGAGGCGCTACGAAAGGTGTACGCGCCGTTCGAAAGTGGCCTTCCGGCCCCGACGGGTCGGGTGTACAGCCACGAGATTCCCGGCGGCCAGCTGTCGAACCTACGTCAGCAGGCGATCGCGCTCGGTCTGGGCAACCGGTTCGAGGACGTCGAGGACGCCTATGCCGGTGCGGACCGGGTGCTCGGGCACCTGGTGAAGGTCACCCCGTCGAGCAAGGTCGTCGGGGACCTGGCGCTCGCCCTGGTCGGCGCGGGCACCACGGCCGACGAGTTCGCCGCCGACCCGGCGCGCTTCGACATCCCCGACTCGGTGATCGGGTTCCTGCGCGGTGAACTCGGCGATCCGCCCGGCGGGTGGCCGGAGCCGCTGCGGACCAAGGCCCTGGCGGGTCGCGCACCGGCCAAGCCCACCCAGGAACTCAGCGCGGCGGACGAAGCGCTGCTCGGCGAGCCAGGCCTCGGCCGCCAGCGGACGCTCAACCGGTTGCTGTTCCCGGGGCCCACCAAGGAGTTCGAGGCCCACCGCGAGGTCTACGGCGACACGTCGAGGCTGTCGGCCAACCAGTTCTGGTACGGCCTGCGCCACGGCGACGAACACCGCATCCAGATCGACCGCGGCGTCGACCTCATCATCGGCCTGGAGGCCATCTCCGAGCCCGACGAGCGCGGCATGCGGACCGTCATGTGCATCCTGAACGGTCAACTGCGGCCCGTCGTGGTGCGCGACGAGAGCATCGCCGACACCGTGCCGGCGGCGGAGAAGGCGGACCGGACCAATCCCGATCACGTGGCCGCCCCGTTCGCCGGGGTCGTGACCGTCAACGTCGATGCCGGTGACCAGGTCGCCGCAGGCCAGACCATCGCCACCATCGAGGCCATGAAGATGGAGGCCGCGATCACCGCCCCGAAGGCGGGCACCGTGAATCGGGTCGCCGTCGCGGCCACCGCGCAGGTGGAGGGTGGCGACCTCCTGGCGGTGATTTCCTCGGGGCCGGGGGTCCCCCAGCGCGCGGGGGAGAGCGCAGCGACCGGGGGATCGGGCGGGGACTCGACCTGACCCGGATCATCGGCGGACAGTTCGGCGGTCGGCGAATCTCGGTGCCGCAGAGCCGCGCCGGCCGTGGCACCCGACCCACCACCGACCGGGTCCGCGAGTCACTGTTCAACGTGCTGACGGCGCGCCTGGACCTCTCGGGCGTCGCCGTCCTCGACCTCTATGCGGGGTCGGGAGCCCTTGGGCTGGAAGCACTCTCGCGAGGTGCGGCGTCCGCGGTGTTCGTCGAGTCGGATCGCCGCGCGGCCGCCGTCATCTCGGCCAACGTCGCGGCGCTGGGAGTGAACGGCGCGGTGGTGCGGTGCGCCAGCGTCGCATCGGTGCTCGCCGCCGGCACCGACCGGCCCGCCGACGTGGTGTTCGCCGACCCGCCGTACGAGGTGTCCACGGCCGACGTGGCGGCGGTGCTGGTCGCCCTCGTCGACGGCGGCTGGGTGGCCGCGGGTGCCGTCGCGGTGATCGAGCGCCCGGCGTCGGCGCCGCCCGTGGCGTGGCCCCCCGGGTGGACGGCCGGCCGCGACCGCCGCTACGGAGACACCCGGCTGGAGATCGGGGAGATCGCGTAGCGTCGTCGGACATGAGTGGCGCCGTATGCCCAGGCTCGTTCGACCCCGTGACCCGTGGCCACGTCGACGTCTTCGAACGGGCGGCCGCCCAGTTCGACGAGGTCGTCGTCGCGGTGCTGGTGAACCCCCACAAGTCGGGCATGTTCACTGCCGACGAGCGGATCGAGCTGATTCGCGAGTCGACGACACACCTGCCCAACCTGCGGGTGGAGAGTGGCAGCGGACTGGTGGTCGACTTCGTCAAGGCCCGCGGCCTGACCGCGATCGTCAAGGGGCTGCGCACCGGCACCGACTTCGAGTACGAGCTGCAGATGGCGCAGATGAACAAGCACGTCGCGGGCGTCGACACCTTCTTCGTCGCGACCACGCCGCGGTTCTCGTTCGTGTCGTCCTCGCTCGCCAAGGAGGTGGCGCTGCTGGGTGGCGACGTCTCGGAGTTGCTGCCCGAGCCCGTCAACGCACGGATGCGGGCCAAGCTCGCCGGGCGTTAACCCGCCAGCGCGCCGAGTGTGCGCACGGATCGCGTTCTTCGCCGAGATCGCGATCTCGCAGCACACTCGACGGGGGAGAGGGGTGGTGGCGGATGCGCGACTCACCGGCGTGGCCTACCGAGTCACACCAGTAACAGCAGGCACACTGGTAACGACCAACTAGGCCGGGAGGGTGTTGCCGTGTACCGAGTATTTGAGGCGCTCGACGAACTCGGAGCGATCGTCGAGGAAGCCCGCGGTGTGCCGATGACGGCCGGCTGCATGGTGCCCCGCGGTGACGTGCTCGAGTTGCTGGACGACATCAAGGACGCCATTCCCGGCGAACTCGACGACGCCCAGGACGTGCTCGACGCCCGCGACGGGATGTTGCGCGAAGCCAAGGACCACGCCGATTCGATGGTGTCGACGGCCACCGCCGAGGCCGATTCGCTGCTCAACCACTCCCGGGCCGAAGCGGACCGCATCCTGTCCGACGCCAAGGGCCAGGCCGACCGCATGGTCGCCGAGGCGCGCCAGCACAGCGAGCGGATGGTGGGGGAGGCCCGCGAGGAGGCCAGCCGCATCATGTCGACCGCCAAGCGCGAGTACGACGCCAGTACCGGGCGCGCGAAGGCCGAGGCCGACCGCCTGATCGAGAACGGCAACCTCTCCTACGAGAAGGCCGTGCAGGAAGGCATCAAGGAGCAGCAGCGCCTGGTGTCGCAGACCGAGATCGTGCAGACGGCGACCGCGGAGGCCACCCGCCTGATCGACACCGCGCACGCCGAGGCCGACCGGTTGCGGGGCGAATGCGACATCTACGTCGACAGCAAGCTCGCCGAGTTCGAGGACTACCTCAACGGCACACTGCGGTCGGTGGGGCGTGGCCGCCATCAGCTGCGCACCGCCGCAGGCACGCACGACTACGCGCAACGATAGGACGCTCGGCCCGGCCGTAAGATCGACACATGGCTGGGAAGTCGAAGAATGGTGCGCTCGGTAGCGCACGGCGCGGGCCGCGATCGCCCTTCGTACTGGACATCTCGCGGCTGGGGCGTCGGCCCGGCTCGATGGTGACCGTCGAGGAGAGCGTGGCCGCGCCGTATCGCATCGGGATCGAACTCATCGGCATCCCCGAGGGTGCGCCCGTCGACCTGGACCTGCGTCTGGAGTCGGTGTCCGAGGGCGTCCTGGCCAGCGGGACCGTGTCCGCGCCGACCGAGGGCGAGTGCGCCCGCTGTCTGACCCCCGTCACCGGCGACGTCGAGATCCACCTCACCGAGCTCTACGCCTACCCGGACAGCGCCACCGAGGCCACGACCGACGAGGACGAGATGGGCCGGGTGGTCTCGGACTCGTCGGGGGACACCATCGACCTCGCCCAACCGATCATCGACGCGGTCGGGATGGAGCTGCCCTTCTCGCCGCTGTGCCGCGACGACTGCCCCGGTCTGTGCCCGGAATGCGGTGCGCCGCTTGCCGACTTCGAGAACGAAGCCGAGCCGCACGGCCATGACGTCATCGATCCGAGGTGGGCCAAGCTGGCGGCCTTCACCCCCGTGGACGAGGAGCCGCCGAATGCGGCGGCGGGGGGTCGCGAGTGACGGTTGACCGGGCACCGCTGCTGGAAGCGCTCGGCGTCGACCTGCCCGACGATCTGCTGACCCTTGCCCTCACCCACCGCAGCTACGCCTACGAGGCCGGCGGTCTGCCCACCAACGAGCGGCTCGAATTCCTCGGTGACGCCGTCCTCGGTCTGGTGATCACGGCGGAGATCTTCACCAAGTATCCGGACCGCAGCGAGGGCGAACTGGCCAAGCTCAAGTCCGCGGTGGTGAACACCCAGGCGCTCGCCGGAATCGCCAGGAACCTCACCGCCGACGGCCTCGGCTCCTACCTCCTGCTGGGTCGCGGGGAGGTCGGCAGCGGCGGCGCACACAAGGCCAACCTGCTCGCCGACGCGGTGGAATCCCTGCTGGGCGCGACCTACGTCCACCACGGCCACGAGGTGGCGCACGAGGTGATCGTGCGGCTGTTCTCCGACGTCCTCGACGCGGCCGCGAAGCTGGGCGCCGGGCTCGACTGGAAGACCAGCCTTCAGGAGTTGGCCGCGGCCCGCCGGCTCGGCGTGCCCGCCTACGTCGTCTCCTCGACCGGGCCCGAGCACGACAAGCACTTCACCGCGCGGGCCGTCGTCGGCAGCGAGGACTACGGCCACGGCGAGGGCCGGACCAAGAAGGAAGCCGAGCAGCAGGCCGCCGCGGCCGCCTACCGGGCGCTCGACGTGCTGGTTCCCTCCACCGATCCGGACGCCTTGCAGGAGCCGGCCCCCGCGCCGGAACACTCGCGGGATGCCTGAGCTCCCCGAGGTCGAGGTCGTCAGACGCGGGCTCGCCGCGCACGTCGTCGGCCGGACGATCACCGCGGTCCGGGTGAACCATCCCCGCGCGGTACGACGGCACGACGAGGGCCCGGCCGATCTGACGGCGAGACTGCTCGACACCGTGATCACCGGAACCGGCAGACGCGGCAAGTACCTGTGGTTGACCCTCGACAGCGGCGACGCCCTGGTGGTTCACCTGGGGATGAGTGGCCAAATGCTCCTGAGCCGTTCCGACATTGCCGACGCCGCACCGGCCTTCAACACCGCGCACCTGCGGGTGGCCACCCTTCTGGACGACGGCACGGCGATGAGCTTCGTCGACCAGCGCACCTTCGGCGGCTGGATGCTCGCCGACCTCGTCACCGTCGACGGCACCGAGGTGCCTCAGCCCGTCGCGCACGTTGCCAGGGATCCGCTGGATCCGCTGTTCGATCAGGCCGCGGTGGTAAAGGTGTTGCGCGGCAAGCACTCCGAGATCAAGCGGCAGCTGCTCGACCAGACGGTGGTGTCCGGCATCGGCAACATCTACGCCGACGAGTCGCTGTGGCGCGCGAAGGTCAACGGGGCGCGCATCGCCGAGACATTGACCAAACCGACCCTGGCCGCCCTCCTGGGCCACGCCGCCGAGGTGATGAGCGACGCCCTCGGTCAGGGCGGCACGTCGTTCGACTCGCTGTACGTCAACGTCAACGGTGAGTCGGGATACTTCGACCGGTCGTTGGACGCCTACGGCCGCGAAGGCGAGCCCTGCCGACGCTGCGGCGCGGTGATGCGGCGGGACAGGTTCATGAACCGGTCCTCGTTCTACTGCCCACGGTGTCAGCCGAAGCCGCGCCAGCCGAAATAGCGGCGTTGACCTTTCCACCACTACGAGAGAAGAGGATTCGTGACCGATCTCTGGGTCGAGCGCACCGGCGTGCGCCGCTACACCGGCCGCAGTAGCCGCGGAGCGGAGGTGCTCGTCGGGTCCGAGGACGTCGAGGGCGTGTTCACCCCCGGCGAGCTGCTCAAGATCGCCCTCGCGGCCTGCAGCGGCATGAGCAGCGACCACGCCCTGCGCATGCGCCTGGGCGACGACTACGAGACGACCATCCGCGTCTCCGGTCCCGCGGACCGCGAGCAGGAGCTCTACCCACTGCTCGAGGAGAAGCTCGAGGTCGACCTCTCGTCGCTGTCCGAGGAAGAGATCCGCAAGCTCGTCGTCATCGTCGAGCGGTCGATCGACAAGGTGTGCACCGTCGGGCGCACCCTCAAGGCCGGCACCGAGGTGACCGTCGAGGTCACCCCGACGTGAGGTCGCCATGAGCTCGCCCGGCGGCGATCAGATCCGGCTGAGCGCCTGGATACACGGGCGCGTCCAGGGCGTCGGGTTCCGCTGGTGGACCCGCGCGCGGGCGTTGGAGCTCGGGTTGACCGGGTTCGCGGCGAACAAGGACGACGGCCGCGTACACGTCGTCGCGCGCGGATCGCGGACCTCGTGCGAGCGGCTGCTCGAACTGCTGTCGAGCGGTGCGGCACCGGGCCGCGTCGACAACGTGGTCCACGACTGGTCCGACGCCGGCGAGGCGATCGAGGGCTTCACCGAGAGATAGCAACCTCGCAGGTAAGCTCGCACGTCATGCATCTGAAGAGTCTGACGCTGAAGGGCTTCAAGTCCTTCGCCTCGCCGACGACTCTGCGCTTCGAACCCGGCATCACGTGCGTCGTCGGACCCAACGGATCGGGCAAGTCGAACGTGGTCGACGCCCTCACCTGGGTGATGGGGGAGCAGGGCGCCAAGACGCTGCGCGGCGGCAAGATGGAGGACGTCATCTTCGCCGGCACGTCCTCGCGGGCGCCGCTGGGTCGCGCCGAGGTGACGCTGACCATCGACAATTCCGACAATGCACTGCCGATCGAGTACTCCGAGGTGTCGATCACCCGCCGGATGTTCCGCGATGGCGCAGGCGAATACGAGATCAACGGCAGCAGCTGCCGGCTGATGGACGTCCAGGAACTGCTGTCGGACTCGGGCATCGGCCGCGAGATGCACGTCATCGTCGGCCAGGGCAAGCTGTCGGAGATCCTCGAATCCCGGCCGGAGGACCGCCGATCGTTCATCGAGGAAGCCGCGGGCGTACTCAAGCACCGCAAACGCAAGGAGAAGGCGGTCCGCAAGCTCGACTCGATGGCGGCCAACCTCAATCGGCTCACCGACCTGACCACCGAGTTGCGCCGCCAGCTCAAGCCCCTCGGGCGCCAGGCCGAGATGGCCAGACGCGCGCAGACCATCCAGGCCGATCTGCGCGACGCGCGGCTCCGGCTGGCGGCCGACGACCTGGTGACCCGGCGCACGGAGTTCAACGACACCAACCAGGCGGAGACCACGCTGCGGCGCGAACACGCCGAGACCAGCGCCCGGCTGGAGACGGCGACCCTCGAGCTGACCGCCCACGAGACGGCGGTGGCCGGGCTCAGCGGCCGGGCCGAGGCCGCGCAGCAGAGCTGGTTCCGGCTCTCCGCGCTCGCCGAACGGGTCAGTGCCACGGTGCGGATCGCCAGCGAGCGGGCTCAGCTGCTCGAGGCCGACGTCGAGCAGTCCCAGGGCGTCGATCCCGACGAGCTCGACGCGCAGGCCGACGAGGTCGCCGCCAAGGAGCGCCAGCTGCTGGCCGAACTGGCGCAGTGCCGGGACCGGCAGGAAGTGGCGCGCGCGGAACTTGGTGAGCGCGAACGCATCGCTGCCGAGGCCGAGCGCGCGCATCTCGCTGCTGCGCGGGCGGAGGCCGACCGTCGGGAAGGGCTCGCTCGGCTCTCCGGCCAGGTCGACACCATGCGCACCCGCGTCGAGTCGATCGACGAAGGCGTGGCACGGCTCACGGTCAGCCTGGAGGAGTCGGCGCTGCGCGTGGAGCAGTCCAGGGTGGAGTTCGAGACCGTCCAGAATCGCGTGAGCGAACTCGACGCCGGCGAACTGGGCCTGGACGATCAGCACGACCGCACGGTCAGCGCGCTCCGGTTGGCCGACGAGCGGGTCGCCGAATTGCAGGCCGCCGAGCGCGGCGCCGAACGCCAGGTGGCCTCGCTGCTGGCCCGTATCGATGCGTTGGCGGTCGGGCTGGACCGCAGGGACGGCGCCGCGTGGTTGCAGCAGAACCACGGTGGCGCAGGACTATTCGGCTCGGTGGCGAAGATGCTTCGGGTGCGACCGGGATATGAGGCAGCGGTCGCGGCCGTGCTGGGCAGCGCCGCCGATGCGGTGGCGGCCGAGAGCTTCGGCGCAGCTCGCTCGGCCGTGGCGGCGCTCAAGGAGGCCGATGGCGGCCGGGCCGCGATCGTCTTCGGCGACTGGCCGGAACGTCCCGTCGGACACGATGATTCGGGCGATTCGTTACCTCCGGACGTGCTGTGGGCCGTCGACCTGGTCGAACCCGCGCCGCGGCTGCGCGGAGCCACGACGGCGATGCTCGCCGGCGTGGTGGTGGTGCCAGATCTGGCGGCCGCACTGGATCTGGTGGCGGCCCGCCCCGAGCTGCGCGCGGTGACCGCCGAGGGAGATCTGGTCGGGGCGGGCTGGCTCACCGGCGGCTCGGACCGCAAGCCCAGCACGCTGGAGATCACCTCCGAGATCGAGAAGGCGCGTGCGGAGCTGGCTGCCTCCGAGCGGCAGGTCGCGGAGTTGACGGCGGCATTGTCGGGGGCGCTGGCCGAACAGGCCGCTCGCCGCGATGCCGCCGAGGACGCGCTCGCCGCCCTCAACGAATCCGACGCCGCGATCTCCGCGATCTACGAGCAGCTGGGCCGGCTCGGGCACGAGACCCGCGCCGCCGAGGAGGAGTGGCGCCGGCTCAACGGTCAGCGAAACGAACTGGAGGCGGGCCGGGCCAAGACCGTCGAGGAGATGACGGCGCTCGAGGAGCGGCTTCGCAACGCGCAGGACGTGCCGACCTTCGAGTCCGAGCCGGTCGATCGCCAGGAGTCCGTCGCGGCGGCCGAAGCCGCGAGGGCAGCTGAGTTCGAGGCCAGGCTCGCGGTCCGCACGGCCGAGGAGCGCGCGAATGCCGTTCGCGGACGGGCGGATTCGCTGCGTCGCGCCGCCGCCGCCGAGCGCGAGGCCCGCCTGCGCGCGCAGCGGGCGCGTGAGGCCCGCGAGCTCGCCGCGACCGTCGGCGCGGCGGTCGCCGACTCCGGCAGGTTGATCGCCGCGCGGCTGGCCACCGCGGTCGCCGTGGCGGGGCGCACGCGCGACGGGCTGGCCGCCGAGCGCGGCCACCGCGTCGAGGCGCTGAGCCGGGTGCGCCAGGAGGTCAACGAACTCAACGCCAGGATCACCGCGCTGACCGATTCGCTGCACCGCGACGAGGTGGCCAAGGCCCAAGCCGCGCTGCGCATCGAGCAGCTCGAACAGCACGCGCTCGAGCAGTTCGGCATGGCGACCGACGACCTCGTCGAGGAGTACGGGCCGCACGTCCCGCTGCCGCCGTCGGAATTGGAGATGGCCGAATACGAGCAGGCCAGGGAGCGTGGAGAGCAGGTGACCGCACCCGCGCCGATGCCCTTCGACCGGGCCAGCCAGGAGCGGCGCGCCAAGAAGGCCGACCGCGAACTCGCCGAGTTGGGCCGCGTCAATCCCCTTGCGCTGGAGGAGTTCGCAGCGCTGGAGGAACGCTACAACTTCCTGTCCACCCAACTCGAGGACGTCAAGGCCGCGCGCAAGGATCTGCTCGACGTGATCGCCGACGTCGACGACCGCATCCTGCAGGTCTTCACCGAGGCGTACGCCGACGTCGAACGCGAGTTCGCCCAAGTCTTCGCCACGCTGTTCCCCGGGGGCGAGGGTCGGCTGCTGCTCACCAATCCCGACGACATGCTGACCACCGGCATCGAGGTCGAGGCCCGGCCACCCGGCAAGAAGATCAAGCGGCTGTCGCTGCTGTCCGGTGGGGAGAAGTCGCTGACGGCGGTCGCGATGCTGGTCGCGATCTTCCGGGCCCGGCCCTCACCGTTCTACGTCATGGACGAGGTCGAGGCCGCACTCGACGACGTCAACCTGCGGCGACTGATCAGCCTCTTCGAGCAGCTCCGCGAGCGCTCGCAGCTCATCGTCATCACCCACCAGAAGCCGACGATGGAGGTCGCCGACGCGCTGTACGGCGTCACCATGCGCGACGACGGCATCACCACCGTGATCTCGCAGCGAATGCGCGGCCAGGAACTGGCCACCTCGACGCCCTGACTGCCGGCATCGCCGACCCTGCGACAATGGGCGTCGTGGCGCAAGATCAACTGTTGTACGTGTGGATCGCCGTGGCGGTCGTCGCCGTTCTCCTGCTGGCGGCGCTGATCGTCGGCCTGGTGCGCTATCGGAAGCGGCGCGTCAGCCTGTCCTCCCGCGACACCGCCACCCCCATCGACAAGTCCGGCGGTTACACGGCGTCGTCGACGATTTCGTTCACCCAGTCGACCGGCACGGTGGAACCGCCGCGGCTGGACACCGAGGGCCTGCCCGCGGTCGGGGACGACGCCACCATCCCGCGCGACTCTCCCAAGCGGTCCATCGCCGACGTCCAGCTGCCGGAACCCGAGACCGCCGCCCCCCCGGACGTGGCGCCCGAGGCTCCACCGGAACCGGTCGAGGCACCGTCAGTCGAGGAGCCGTCGGCCGAGGAGCCGTCGGCCGGGGTACCGGAGGTCGAGGCCATCGAACCGGCCGACGGCCGGCTCGAACGCCTGCGCGGGCGGCTCTCGAAGTCGCAGAACGCCTTGGGCCGCAGCATGCTCGGGCTGCTCGGCGGCGGAGACCTCGACGAGGACTCCTGGCAGGACATCGAGGACACCCTTCTGATCGCCGACCTCGGCCCGGTCGTCACCGACTCCGTGGTGACCGCACTGCGGGCCAGGATGGCCGCGACCAGCGTCCGGTCCGAGGCCGACGCCAGGGCCGTGCTCCGCGACGTCCTCATCCACGAACTGCGCCCCGAGCTGGACCGCTCGATCAGGGCCCTGCCGCACGCCGACAAGCCGTCGGTCCTGCTGGTCGTCGGCGTCAACGGAACCGGCAAGACGACCACCGTCGGGAAGCTGGCCCGCGTGCTGGTCGCCGACGGGCGCCGCGTGGTGCTCGGGGCGGCCGACACCTTCCGCGCCGCGGCGGCCGATCAGCTGCAGAGCTGGGCGGCCCGCGTCGGCGCCGAGGTGGTCCGCGGGCCGGAGGGCGCCGATCCGGCATCGGTGGCGTTCGACGCCGTCGACCAGGGCATCGCGACGGGGGCCGACGTCGTCGTCATCGACACCGCGGGCCGGCTGCACACCAAGACCGGTCTGATGGACGAGCTCGGCAAGGTCAAGCGCGTGGTGTCCAAGCGGGCGGTGGTCGATGAGGTGCTGCTGGTCCTGGACGCGACGATCGGCCAGAACAGCCTGCCCCAGGCGCGGGTGTTCGCCGAGGTCGTCGACATCACCGGCGTGGTGCTGACCAAGCTCGACGGCACGGCCAAGGGCGGCATCGTGTTTCGCGTGCAGCAGGAACTGGGCGTGCCGGTGAAGCTGGTCGGCCTCGGGGAGGGGCCCGACGACCTGGCGCCGTTCGAGCCAGCCGCGTTCGTCGACGCGCTGCTTGGCTAGTCGGGTCGGGCACGACTACACGGTCTGACGAGCCGATTAACACCGACGAAACGAAGTCGACCGATCCGTTCACACGAGCGAAACACGGGCGGCTCATCGGCGAAACAACGACTGCGCAAAGTCTCTGCCTAGGTCAACGGTGCCTGCCGGTGGCATGGGCGAAGGAGGAAACTGCGAGTGGATGGCTTCCCGATAATGGGTGTCCCCGACACCGGGGATACCGCGTGGATGCTGGCGAGCTCCGCGTTGGTGTTGTTGATGACACCTGGTCTGGCGTTCTTCTATGGCGGCATGGTTCGTGCCAAGGGCGTGCTCAACATGCTGATGATGAGCTTCAGCGCGATGGGTGTCGTGACGGTGCTGTGGGTGCTGTACGGCTACTCGATGTCGTTCGGCAACGACAAGTGGAACTCTGATCGGCGATCCGACGCAGTACTGGGGCCTAAAGGGGCTCATCGGCGGCAACGCGGCCGCCGCGGTCGCCGCTGATCCATCCACTCAGACCGCCGCCAAGGCGGCCGTGGAAATCCCACTGGCAGGCACGATCCCGCAGCTGGTGTTCGTGATGTTCCAGCTGATGTTCGCCATCATCACCGTGGCCCTGATTTCGGGCGCGATCGCCGACCGGCTGAAGTTTGGTGCCTGGCTGGTGTTCGCGGGCCTGTGGGCGACCTTCGTCTACTTCCCGGTTGCGCACTGGGTGTTCTGCTTCGACGGCTTCACCGGCGCGCACGGTGGCTGGATCGCCAACAAGCTGCACGCCCTCGACTTCGCGGGTGGAACGGCGGTCCACATCAACTCCGGTGCCGCCGGTCTCGCGCTGTGCCTCGTGCTCGGCAAGCGCAAGGGATGGCCTGGCAGCCCAATGCGGCCGCACAACCTGCCGTTCGTGATGCTCGGTGCCGGCCTACTGTGGTTCGGGTGGTACGGCTTCAACGCTGGATCGGCGCTCAACTCCAATGGTGTCGCGGCATCGACCTTCGTTACGACGACGGTGGCTACCGCGGCCGCGATGTTGGCCTGGCTGCTCACCGAGCGCATTCGTGACGGACACGCCACCTCGCTCGGTGCGGCTTCAGGGGCCGTTGCCGGCCTGGTCGTGATCACGCCCTCCTGCTGCATCCGTCAACATCCTCGGCGCCCTGGTCATCGGCGTTGCCGGCGGTGTGATCTGTGCGCTGGCCGTCGGGTTGAAGTTCAAGCTCGGCTTCGACGATGCGCTCGACGTCGTCGGCGTGCACATGATCGGTGGCCTCACCGGCACCTTGCTCATTGGCTTGGTCGGAGCACCTGAGGCGTCCGCGATCAACGGTGTCACCGGTGTTTCCGCGGGTCTGTTCTACGGTGGTGGTTGGGACCAGCTCTGGTCGCCAGGCGATCGGAGCGTTCGCGGTTCTCGCGTACTCGTTCATCGTGACGACTATCTTGGCGTTGATCCTCAAGTTCACCATCGGCCTGCGCCTCGGTGAAGAAGACGAGGTCAACGGCATCGACGAAGCCGAGCACGCAGAAACCGGCTACGACTACGCGTCGGTCGGCGGCGGATCGGTCATCGGCAAGCACCCGGGTGTGGAGGTATAGGAGAACATGAAGCTGATCACCGCGATCGTCAAGCCGTTCACGCTCGAGGACGTCAAGACGGGTCTCGAGCAGGCGGGCATCCTCGGGATGACCGTTAGCGAGGTGCAGGGCTATGGCAGGCAGAAGGGCCACACCGAGGTATACCGAGGTGCGGAGTACTCCGTGGACTTCGTGCCAAAGGTGCGCGTCGAGGTCCTGGTGGACGACTCGGCCGTCGACAAGGTGGTGGACGTCATCGTCCAGGCCGCCCGCACCGGAAAGATCGGTGACGGGAAGGTGTGGGTCAGCCCCGTCGACACCGTGGTCCGAGTGCGGACCGGCGAGCGTGGGACAGACGCCATTTGACGACCACCTGAGCTGAGCGTCGTCTCCCGGACGCGCATGGAGTCAACGACTAACGGTACGTCCGGGGAGGACTGAAATGGCAAGGCAGACACCAGATCCCGCCTCAGGGGCTTCTCGATGGGAGGCCCCTGCGGCGGGATCGTCGCGTCCGGCCAAGGACCTGGCGATCGCTGCCGAGCAGCTGCTGAGCGGAGGCGCCAAGCTGGACTCGGCCGCGCTGCGCGACGCGCTGCTGGACCTGCACGAGTTCTGGCTCACCACCAAGGCCGCCGAGATCGGCATCACGGCCACCAGTGGCTTCGCCATCGTGGCGACCGGAGGGCTGGGGCGGGGCGAGCTGCTGCCGTACTCCGACCTGGACCTGACGCTGGTCCACGACAACATGCCCCGCGACGTGGTGTCCCAGGTCGCCGAACTGCTGTGGTATCCGCTGTGGGACGCCAACATCCACATCGACCACAGCGTGCGCACGGTGCCCGAGGCGCTCAAGGTCGCCGGCGAGGACATCTCGGCCGGTCTGGCCATGCTCGACGCGCGCCACATCGCCGGCGACTCCGACCTGTCGGCGCTGCTGGTCGGTGGGGCCCGCAGGCAGTGGCGCACCGGGATCGCCCCCCGCTTCGAGGAACTCGTCGCACACACCAGGGCGCGCTGGGACCGCAGCGGCCAGATCGCCCACCGCGCCGAACCGGACCTCAAGAACGGGCGCGGCGGCCTGCGTGACGTTCAACTGCTCAACGCGCTGGCGATCGCCCAACTGGCCGATGCCTATCCGAGTCGGTCGCTCGCCTCGCCGACGGGATCGCTGGGCGACGCGCACCTCGCGTTGCTCAACGTCCGCACCGAGCTGCACCGCGTCTCGCGGCGGGGCCGGGAGATGCTGCTGGCCCAGTTCGCCGACGAGATCGGCGCCGCGTTGCACATCGGCGACCGGTTCGACCTGGCCCGGATGCTGAGCGACGCCGCCCGCACCATCAGCTACTACGTCGACGCGGGCATCCGCACCGCGTCGAATGCGTTGCCGCGCCGCGGTTTGTCCGCGCTGCGCCGGCCGGTGCGCCGGCCCGTCGACGAAGGCGTCATCGAATACGGCGGTGAGGTCATGCTGGCCCGCGATGCGCGGCCGGAACGGGATCCCGGCTTGATCCTGCGGGTCGCGGCGGCGTCGGCCACCACGGGGCTGCCGATGTCGGCCTCGACGTTGAGCCGGTTGGCCGAGACGGCACCGGAACTCCGCACGCCGTGGCCGCGTCAGGCGCTCAAGGACCTGCTGGTCATGCTGGCGGCAGGACCGGCGACCGTGTCGACCATCGAGGCGCTGGACCGCACCGGACTGTGGGGCCGGCTCTTTCCCGAATGGGGCGCGGTGCGCGATCTCCCGCCCCGCGACGTCGTCCACATCTGGACCGTCGACCGTCATCTCGTCGAAACCGTCTCCCGCGCAAGCGCTTTCACCACGCGCGTATCGCGCCCGGATCTGTTGGTGCTGGGCGCGCTGGCCCACGACATCGGCAAGGGCCGCGGTGGCGACCACAGCGTGATCGGCGCCGACCTGGCGGTGCAGATCGGCACCCGGCTGGGCCTGTGGCCATCCGACGTCGCGCTCCTGTCGAAGATCGTGCGCTACCACCTGCTGCTCCCGGACACCGCTACCCGGCGCGATTTGCAGGACCCCAAGATCATCGCGTCGGTGGTGGATGCCCTCGACGGTGACCTGGTGCTGCTCGAGTTGCTGCACGCCCTGGCCGAGGCCGACTCGCTGGCCACCGGACCCGGAGTGTGGGGCGACTGGAAGGCCTCCCTCATCGGCGATCTGGTGCGTCGCTGCCGGCTGGTGATGGTCGGCGAGCCGCTGCCGACGCCGGATCCCATTGAGCCGCGCCATGTCTCGTTGACCGCCGACCGCGGCGTGCACGTCGAGCTGGTCGCCGGAGACAGCCCGCACATCTTCGACGTCGCGATGATCGCTCCCGACCGCCGGGGCCTGCTGTCCAAGGCGGCCGGGGTGTTGGCGCTCAATTCCCTACGGGTGCACTCGGCGTCGGTCAGCATCCACGACGGCGTCGCGATCAATACGTTCGTGGTGTCACCGCACTTCGGTTCCCCGCCGGCCGCCGAACTTCTGCGCGAGCAGTTCGTGCTGGCGTTGGCCGGCGATCTCGACGTGATCGGCTCGCTCGAACGCCGGGACCGCGAGGCGGCCGCCACCAACACGACCCGGGCGGGTGACATCCCCGACGCCGTGCCGATCAACGCGCCTGCGCCGCCGCGGATCCTCTGGTTCGACGGCACGTCGCGCGGTGAGTACGTGCTGCAGATCCGCAGCACTGACCGCGCGGGACTTCTCGCGCGACTGACCGCCGTCATCGAGCGCGACGGCGTCGACATCGCCTGGGCCAAGGTCACGACCCTGGGATCGTCCGTCGTGGACGCCTTCGGGCTGGTGGTGCCGGCATTGGTTACCGACGGCACGCCGGGCGATCACACCGAGGCGCGCGAGGAACTCGAGCGCGACCTCTACGCCGTCCTTCCGTCGCCCAGCGCGCCAAGGGCCGTGCCCGAGGCCAGTTAGCGGCGGAACGGCCGGGGCACCGCTTACGGCGCCCCGGCGCCTTATTACCGTGGCAGACGTGGCTGCCGCGCCAGGCCGTGAGGAGCCGTACGCCGTCGAATCGACTCGCCAGCTAGGCTAACCGCGTGTTCGAATCCCTGTCCGACCGATTGACCGGGGCCCTTTCGGGCCTGCGTGGCAAGGGCCGGCTCACCGACGCCGACATCGATGCCACGGCGCGTGAGATCCGGCTGGCCCTGCTCGAGGCCGACGTCTCGCTGGCCGTCGTGCGCGCCTTCATCACCCGCGTGAAGGACCGCGCCAAGGGCGCTGAGGTGTCCGGCGCGCTGAACCCGGCCCAGCAGGTCGTCAAGATCGTCAACGACGAGCTCGTCGGCATCCTCGGCGGCGAGACCCGCAAGCTCGCATACGCCAAGACGCCGCCGACGGTCGTCATGCTCGCCGGCCTGCAGGGCTCCGGCAAGACGACGCTCGCGGGCAAGCTCGCCAAGTGGTTCAAGGGCCAGGGGCACACGCCGCTGCTGGTGGCGTGCGACCTGCAGCGACCCGGCGCGGTCAACCAGCTGCAAATCGTCGGCCAGCGCGCCGGCGTCGAGGTGTTCGCGCCGAATCCCGGGGTGTCACCGGGTGGCTCCGACATCGCGGCGATCAAGCCAGAGGATCCGGTGGCCGTCGCCGCGGCCGGTCTGGCCGAGGCCAAGGCCAAGCACTTCGACGTGGTCATCGTCGACACCGCGGGCCGGCTGGGCATCGACGAGGAGTTGATGAGCCAGGCGGCCGCCATCAGGGATGCGGTCGATCCCGACGAGGTGCTGTTCGTCCTGGACTCGATGATCGGCCAGGACGCGGTCACCACCGCCGAGGCGTTCCGCGAGGGCGTCGGGTTCACCGGAGTGGTGCTGACCAAGCTCGACGGCGACGCCCGCGGTGGCGCCGCGCTGTCGGTCCGCGAGATCACCGGCGTGCCGATCTTGTTCGCGTCCGATGGCGAGAAGCTCGAGGACTTCGACGTCTTCCATCCCGACCGGATGGCCAGCCGCATCCTCGGCATGGGCGACGTACTCACCCTCATCGAGCAGGCCGAGCAGGTCTTCGACGCCGAGCAGGCCGAGGCCGCCGCCGCCAAGATCGGCTCGGGCGAGCTCACGCTGGAGGACTTCCTCGAGCAGATGCTGATGATCCGCAAGATGGGTCCGATCGGCAACCTGCTCGGCATGCTGCCCGGCGCCGGGCAGATGAAGGAGGCGCTGGCCGCCGTCGACGACACCCAACTGGACCGCGTGCAGGCGATCATCCGCGGCATGACTCCCGCGGAGCGGGCGGACCCCAAGATCATCAACGCCTCCCGGCGGTTGCGCATCGCCAACGGCTCGGGTGTCGCGGTGGCCGAGGTCAACTCCCTGGTCGACCGGTTCTTCGAGGCCCGCAAGATGATGTCGCAGATGGCCGGGCAGATGGGAATGCCGTTCGCGCGCAAGGGTTCCTCGCGCAAGGCGGCCAAGGGCAAGAACAAGCAGGCGGGCAAGAAGAAGGGCCGGGGACCAACTCCGCCCAAGACGCCGAATCCGTTGGGCGTCGGCGGCATGCCGGGCGGGTTCCCCGACCTGTCCAACATGCCGAAGGGGCTCGACGAACTGCCGCCGGGGTTGGCCAACTTCGATCTGTCCAAGCTGAAGTTCCCCAACCAGAAGTAACGGTGCGTCTGCACCTGCGGGGGCGGGGCCTGCCCGACGGTGAACTCGTCGAGTGGTGGGTCGTCCATGGGCGGCTGAGCGCCGAACCGGTCGCGGACGCCGAGACGGTGTTCGACGCAGGGTGGATCATCCCGGGTCTCGTCGACGCGCACTGCCACGTCGGCCTTGGACCGCACGGGCCCACGGACCTCGACGAGGCGGTCACCCAGGCCGAGACCGAACGGGATGCAGGTGCGCTGCTACTGCGTGATGCGGGCTCGCCCGTGGACACCCGCGGTTTCGACGACCGGGACGACCTGCCACGGATCATCCGGGCGGGCCGCCACCTGGCCAGGCCGAAGCGCTACCTCCCCCGCCTGCCCATCGACGTCGAGGATGAGTCGCTGCTGCCCGCGGCGGTCGCCGAGCAGGCCCGCTGGGGCGACGGCTGGGTGAAGCTGGTGGGGGACTGGATCGACAGGGGCGTCGGCGATCTCACGCCGCTGTGGTCCGACGAGGTGCTCGTCGACGCCATCGCCGCCGCGCACGCCGAGGGGGCCCGCGTCACTGCGCACGTGTTCGGGGAGGACGCCCTGCCCGGGCTGATCAATGCCGGCATCGACTGCATCGAACACGGCACCGGCATCGGCGACGACGTCATCGACCTGATGCTCGAGCACGGCACCGCGCTGGTGCCCACGCTGATCAACATCGAGAACTTCCCCGGCATCGCCGACGCCGCGGCGAAGTACCCGGCGTATGCCCGGCACATGCGGCAGCTGTACGCCTCCTGCGCTCAGCGGGTCGCCGCCGCGCACGACGCGGGCGTGCCGATCTATGCCGGCACCGACGCGGGCGGCATGGTCGCCCACGGCCGCATCGCCGACGAGGTCGACGCTCTCAAGACCGTCGGCATCGACCCGACGGCCGCGCTGGGAGCGGCATGCTGGGACGCCAGGGCGTGGCTGGGGCGGCCGGCGCTGGAGCACGACGCTCCGGCCGATCTGGTCTGCTACGCCGACGATCCACGCACCGGCGCCGACGTGCTGCGCCACCCCGACCTCGTGCTGCTGCGGGGCCGGATGTTTGGCTGACGGCATGGCGGACCATCGCGCACACGTCGACTTCGACATTCGCTTGGCCAACGGCGGCGACCTGAGGGGTACGGGCTTCCGGCTGGACCTACCCGGCCCCGGCCTCGACGAAGCGGCGATCACGATGCTGCTGGTGCGGCACCTCGGCCTCGCGCTCGTCGACACCGTCGAACTCCGGGGCCTGCACGTCGTCGAGGAGCCGCACCACCGCGGCAGCCGGGACGACGGCGAGCCGCCGCAGACCGTGGACGCCGTCGAGTCAGAGGCGCGCACCCGCGTCGTCGACCTCAGCCACCGGATCCGGGCCGGTCTGGTCACCTATCCGGGACTGCCCGTGCCGGTGATCGAGCCGCATCTCACGCGGGAACGGTCGAGGGACGTCTACGCCCCCGGCACCGAGTTCGCGATCGACGTCATCACCATGGCCGGCAACACCGGCACCTACCTCGACTCGCCGTTTCACCGCTACGCCGACGGGGCCGATCTGGCCGCCCTCGACCTCGCGACGTTGGTCGGGCTGCGCGCCGAGGTGTTCCACCTCACCGACGCGTGGACGGAGGACCGACGCGGCATCGACGCGGTGACCCTGGCCGACCGTGACGTCCGCGGCGCCGCGGTTCTGTTGCACACCGGGGGCGACCGACACTTCGGCACGCCCGAATATGCCGTTGCCGCACCGTTTCTCACTGCCGATGGCGCGCAGTACCTCGTCGACGCGGGGGCGGTGCTGGTCGGCATCGACGCGGTGAACATCGACGACATCGCCTCCGGCGGCGAGCGGCCCGCCCACACCGTGCTGCTGGGTGCGGGCATTCACGTCGTCGAGCACCTCACCAACCTCGGTGCGCTGCCCGCGCGCGGAGCGCGGTTCACCGCCACTCCGCCGGCCGTCGAGGGCTTCGGCACGTTTCCGGTCCGCGCGTTCGCTGAAGTCGGTGCCGGCGCTACTCGGCTGAAACCCCAGTCGAACAGGCCGATCGCCTGGCCGTAGAGGTCGCCGGAGCCGTACATCTGCACCGACCACCAGCGCGGCGCCTGCCACGCTGCGCCGCGCCGACGAACGTCTTGCGCGCCAGGTCGGTGTAGCCGGTCTTGCCCGCGAGGTCGCCCGGGATAGCGCGCCAGCAATTCGTTCTGGGCGGTGAGGGTCTTGCCGGGGAACGATGCCGTCGGCGGCCGAAGGATCTGGGCGATCAGCGGATTCTCAGTGCCTCGCGGTAGATGAGCGCGAGATCGTGAGGCGTGGTGAGCCGTTTCCCAGCCCGGCCCGTCGAGCCCCGACGGCGAAGCCGCCCGCGTGCTGCGCGCGCCCAGCGCCTGCGCCTTGGCGTTCATCGCGGCGACCGCGACCGCTGCCGCCGAGCATGTCGGCGAGCATGTTCGCGGCGTCGTTGCCCGAGACCATCAGCAGACCCTCGAGCAGCTCGATCGGTGGTGTAGCCTGGCCGGCCATCAACCCGACACACGAGCACTCGACGCTCTCGGTGCGGCTCGTTCGCCCGCGCGAACGAGTTCGGGTTGAGATGGTCGAGCACGACCATCGCCAGCAGCGGCTTGATCGTGCTCGCCGGCGCGTGCACCCCGTCGGGGTCCTTGGCTGCGAGCATCGCGCCGCTGTCGAGGTCGGCGACCAGCCAGGCCTGGCGGGACCGTCCGGTGGCGCGACGACGGCGGCTGCGGGCTGCGGCGTCGGGAAGGGCCGACGCGGCGGGCGCCGTCAGGCCGCGCCGACGGCGAGTTCGCCATCGCGAAGGACGCGAGCAGTCTGCGCACGAGGGCGAGCCTATGATCGCAGGACTCGTCCAGCTCCCGAGCAGGTCTCCGTCACATTGCGTTCGCCGACACTCCGCTTGTTGACGCGTTCCTCGGCGTGTCGCGTCAACGACCGTAGTTTCGGCGCAGCGCCCCGCGCATCCCCGGGACGGACGGGGTTACAGCGTGCCGACGCCCGCCGAGCGGTCTTGGGCGAACCCCCAGTCGAGGAGACCGGCGGCCTGGTCCCAGTAGGTCGGTCCACCCTCGACCACCAGGCCGTACATCATCGCGACCACCAGACGCCGGCCGTCGCGCTGCGCCGCTCCGACGAACGTCTTGCGGGCCGGGTCGGTGAAGCCGGTCTTGCCGCCGAGCATGCCCGGGTAGCGGCCCAGCAGCTCGTCCTGGTTGATCAGCGTCACGGGTTCGGCGTCGCCGGGGAACGGGGCGGTCGGGGCCGAGGTGATGGCGGTGAACACCGGATTGGCCAGTGCCGCGCGGAAGATCACCGCCAGGTCGTGAGGAGTCGTGTAGCCGTCGATGCCGGGTCCGTCCAGACCCGACGGCGATCCGGCCCGCGTCCCGGTGGTGCCGATGGCGACGGCCTTGGCGTTCATCTTGGCCACGGCGACGTCGATGCCGCCCAGCTCGTGCGCCAGCGTGTTGGCGGCGTCGTTGCCCGAGACCAGCAGCAGGCCATTCAGCAGATCGCGGGTCCTATAGGTGTGACCGGCCTTCACGCCCGCGCAGTTGCACACGGTGTGGGCGTCCGCCTCGTCGGCGACGATCGTGGCGTCCAGCGGCAGCTCGTCGAGGACCACCAGGGCGAGCAGCACCTTGATCGTGCTGGCCGGCGGGTGGGTGACGTACTGGTCGCGGCCGGCGAGGATCCGGCCGGAGTCCAGGTCGGCGACGATCCAGGCCGGGGCCGGGCCGGCGGGGATGGCCACGCCCGCCGTTGGCGGATCGTCCGGGTCGGCCGCCGATACGGCGGTTCCGGTCAGCAGTGAGCTGGGGAGAAGCGCCGCGAGGAACACCGCGACGGCGCCGAGGAGCCGAGCCATGGCCGCTGAGCCTACCCACCCGAGCGCCCGTCGCCTCGGCCCGCCCACCGCACCACCGCGGTGTTTGACGGCCGCGTTATCGGGCTATGTAAATCGGGCCTCGACGACGTCGTCGTGCGCGGACGAAGATCGGAACTTCACACCCACTTCACACCCACGCTGACACCACCGAGGAGTCGATCACCATGTGTGGCATCGCCGGCGAGATCGCCCGAGGTCGCCCGGCCAGTCTGGCGGCCATTGGCGCAATGACGGACTGCATGGTGCCCCGCGGGCCCGACGGCGGAGGCGCCTGGTCCAGCGGAGGCGTCGCGTTCGGTCATCGCCGGCTGGCGATCATCGACCTGTCCAGCACCGGGCACCAACCCATGCACGACCCCGAACTCGGCCTGACGGTGGCCTTCAACGGGTGCGTCTACAACTATCCCGAGCTTCGTCGGCAGCTGATCGGCCTCGGCCACCGGTTCTTCTCCCACAGCGACACCGAGGTCATCCTCAAGGGCTATTGCGAGTGGGGTGAGCGGGTGGTCGACCACCTCAAGGGCATGTTCGCCTTCGCGGTCGCCGAGACCACCACGGGTCGCGTCGTCCTGGCTCGGGACCGACTCGGCGTCAAGCCGCTGTACTGGTGCGACGTGGACGACGGGAATGGGACGGGCGGCCTGCGGTTCGCGTCGTCGCTGCCCGCCCTGGTAGCCGCCGGCGGAGTGGATACCGAGCTCGATCCGGTCGCCCTGAGCCATTACCTGAGCTTCCACTCGGTGGTGCCGGCACCGCGGACGATCCTCAAGGGCGTCCGCAAACTCGAGCCGGGCACCATCATGCGCATCGAGCCCGACGGCAGCCGAACCACCACGACCTACTGGGAGCCGCAGTTCGAGCGCTCCGCGGAACGGGCCGACTGGTCGGAGGCGGACTGGCAGGACGCGATCCTCGGCTCGCTGCGTACGGCCGTCGAGCGGCGACTCGTCTCCGACGTCCCGGTGGGCTGCCTGCTGTCGGGCGGGCTCGACTCCAGCCTCATCGTCGGGCTGCTCGCCGAGGCCGGCCAGCACGGGCTGGCGACCTTCTCCATCGGCTTCGAGGCCGCCGGCGGAGAAGAGGGCGACGAGTTCAAGTACTCCGACGTCATCGCCGCGGCACTACGGCACCGACCACCACCAGATCCGCATCGACACCGCGCGGATGCTGCCCGCGCTGACCGACACCATCGGCGCCATGAGCGAGCCGATGATGAGCCACGACTGCGTGGCGTTCTACCTGCTGTCCCAAGAGGTCAGCAAGCACGTCAAGGTGGTGCAGTCCGGGCAGGGCGCCGACGAGATCTTCGCCGGCTATCACTGGTATCCGCCGATGGCGCACGCCGCGGACGGCGATCCCGCCGATGCGCTGGCGCGGTACCGCACGGCGTTCTTCGACCGCGACCACGCCGGGCTCAGTGAACTGCTCGCCCCGCGGTGGCGGCTCGACGACGACGTCGCCGGCGACTTCGTGCTGAGCCACTTCGCCAAGCCCGGGGCGGCCACCGCGACCGACCGGGCGCTGCGACTGGACACCACGGTGATGCTGGTCGACGACCCGGTGAAGCGCGTCGACAACATGACGATGGCCTGGGGGCTGGAGGGTCGCGTGCCGTTCCTCGACCACGAGCTCGTCGAGCTCGCCGCCACCTGCCCGCCCGAGTTGAAGACCGCCTACGACGGCAAGGGCGTGCTGAAGGAGGCCGCCCGCAAGGTGATTCCGCACGAGGTGATCGACCGGCCCAAGGGATACTTCCCCGTCCCGGCGCTCAAGCACCTGCAGGGCCCGTACCTGGAGCTGGTGACCGAGGCCCTGCACAGCACCGCGGCCAGGGACCGGGGCCTGTTCGCGCCGGCGGCCGTCGACCGGCTGCTCGCCGAGCCGAACGGCAACCTGACCCCGCTGCGGGGAAATCCGTTGTGGCAGATCGGCTTGCTGGAACTGTGGCTGGCCCGCCACGTCGACGGAGTCAAGTAGCCATGGCCGACGCAGACGGCGAGGGGCATCCGGTCGGCGTCGTCCAGGACCTCGGGTGGGGCCGGCTGGTGTTCGGCCAGACCTGCGACGACCCCGACCAATTCGGGACCGCGCTGCGCGCCGAGGCCAGCGGGCGGCGCGACATCGGGATGTACCTCGACGCTCCGCACGTGTTCGTGGCGCTGCACCCGCAGGAGTTCTTCATCGATCCGAGCTTCACCTACCGGATCGACCTCACCACGCCGCTCGACTACGAGCCGGCGCCGGTCCCGGGGCTCTCGGTGCGCCCCGTGGCCACCCCCGAGGACTGCGCCGCGATCAATCAGATCTACCTGCAGTGCCGCATGGTTCCCGCGGACGTCGACCTGATGTGGAACAACAGCCAGAACGAGCCGCACATGGTGTACCTGGTGGTCACCGACGACGAGACCGGCGCGGTGGTCGGCACCGTCACCGGCATCGATCACGCCCAACTCTTCGACGACGAGGAGAACGGGTCCAGCCTGTGGTGCCTCGCGGTCGATCCGACGCTGTCGCGACCGGGGGTGGGCGGGCTGCTGGTGAAGTCCTTGATCGATGAGTTCGTCCGGCGCGGGCGGTCGCAAATGGATCTCTCCGTGCTGCACGACAACTCGGGAGCGATCGCGCTATACGAGCGAATGGGCTTCATCCGGGTGCCGGTGCTGGGAATCAAGCGCAAGAACGCGATCAACGAAAAGCTCTTCGCCCCAGCCAAATCCGAGGAGGAACTGGCGCAGCTCAACCCATACGCCAGGATCATCGCCGACGAGGCCATCATGCGCGGGATCGCCGTGCAGGTGCTCGACGCCAAGGGCGGCTACCTCAAGCTGACCCACGGCGGCACCAGCATCGTCACCCGCGAGTCGCTGTCGGAGCTCACCAACGCGGTCGCGATGAGCCGCTGCGACGACAAGCGCGTCGCCCGCCGGGTCGTCGGCGAGGCCGGCATCCGGGTGCCGCAGGGACGCGCGGCGACCTTCACCGCCGAGGACCACGAGTTCCTCGAGACGGTCGGTTCGGTGGTCGTGAAGCCGGTCCGTGGCGAGCAGGGTGCGGGCATCACCGTCGGAGTCACCAGACCCGAGGATCTCGACCGAGCCATCAAGCTGGCCGCCGAGCACTGCCCCGACGTGTTGCTCGAACAGCTCTGCGACGGCGAGGATCTGCGCATCATCGTCATCAACGGCAAGGTGATCGCCGCCGCGCTGCGGCGTCCGCCCGAGGTCGTCGGCAGCGGCGACCACACCATCCGCCAACTGATCGAGGCCCAGAGCCGCCGGCGAGCGGCCGCGACGCACGGCGAGTCGGTGATTCCCGTCGACGACGTCACCGTCGACACCGTCCGCGAGGCGGGCTTCGACCTCGACGACGTGCTGCCGCTCAACGATCGTCTGGTGGTGCGGCGGACCGCGAATCTGCACACCGGCGGCACCATTCGCGACGTGACCGACGACCTGAACCCCACGCTGGCGAAGGTCGCGATCGACGCGGCCGACGCGATCGGCATCCCGGTCACCGGCATCGACCTGATCGTGCCGTCGGTCGCAGGGGAGGAGTACGTCTTCATCGAGGCGAACGAACGCCCTGGGCTGGCCAACCACGAGCCCCGGCCGACCGCACAGGCGTTCGTGGATCTGCTCTTCCCCCGCACGGCTGCGACGCCGTGGGCGTGGCAGCCCGATCCCGTCGAGTAGGTCAGTCGATCGCTAGGCTCCCGTGGACGATCGAATCGACCTGGAGAGGCAACCTTGACTGACCCCGCGACCACCACCGCCGCTCGGATGAACGCCGATGACCGGATCTGGATGGTCGACGCCCTGCTGGCGCTGCTGCAGACGCCCAGCCCGTCGGGGCGTACCGACGCGGTGATGCAGTTGATCGGCAACATCCTCGACGACCTCGGCGTGCCCTTCACACTCACCCGGCGCGGGGCGCTGACCGCAGAACTCCCCGGCAAGTCGGCCACCATCGACCGCGCCATCGTCGTGCACGCCGACACCATCGGCTGCATGGTCCGCGAACTCAAGGACAACGGGCGCCTGGAATTGGTGCCGGTCGGCACGTTCTCGGCGCGCTTCGCCGCCGGCGCGCGAGTGCGCATCTTCACCGACGACAGTGACACGTTCATTACCGGAACCGTCATGCCGCTCAAGGCATCCGGGCACGCGTTCGGTGACGAGATCGACACCCAGCCGACTGATTGGGAACACGTCGAGGTCCGGGTCGACCGCAACGTCAGCACCCGCGCGGACCTCGTCGCGCTGGGACTGAACGTCGGTGACTTCGTGGCGTTCATCACCAGCCCGGAACTGACCGAGGACGGCTTCATCGTCTCCCGTCACCTCGACGGCAAGGCGGGCGTCGCGGTTGCGCTGGCGTTGGCCAAGCACGTCATGGACAACGACGTCGTGCTGCCGCACCGCACCACCATCATGGTGACCATCACCGAGGAGGTGGGGCACGGCGCCAGCAGCGGCCTGCCGCCCGACGTGGCCGAGTTGGTGTCGGTCGACAACGCCGTCTGCGCGCCCGGTCAGCACTCGCTCGAGCACGGCGTCACCATTCCGATGGCCGACATGCACGGTCCCTTCGACTTCCACCTGACCCGCAACCTGCTGCGCATCGCCCGGGAACGCGGAATCAGCCACGCGCGGGACATCTTTCGCTTCTACCGCTCCGACGCGGCGGCGGCGATCGAAGCGGGCGCCAACACCCGCGCCGCGCTCGTCGCGTTCGGGCTCGACGGCAGCCACGGCTGGGAACGCAGCCACCTCGATTCGCTGGAGGCGTGCTACCTGCTGCTGGACAGCTGGCTGCGGACGCCGCTGACGTTCGCGACGTGGGACGCCAAGCCCTCGGGCAAGCTACGCGACTTCCCGTCATCCATGCAGCCCGCACCGAGCGAGCAGTGGGTTCCGCTGTCGCGCGGCGACTTCACCGAACCGGGTGAGGTGTCGCCGGGGGAGGCGTGGCCGCCCTCGGAGGGTCCGCAGGCCTGACCGGCCCGGCGGGGTGTTGAATCGACGCATGCTGAGTCTGGAAGAGATCTCCGACCGCCTCGAAATCCAACAGCTCCTCGTCGACTACTCCACTGCGATCGACACCCGCCGGTTCGACGACCTGGATCTGGTCTTCACTCCCGACGCCTACATCGACTACCGCGCCATGGGGGGCATCGACGGCACCTTCCCCGACGTCAAGAAGTGGCTCTCGGAGGTGCTGCCCAACTTCCCGGCGTACTCGCACCTGATCGGAAACTTCGACGTGCGGGTCAGTCGTGACACGGCGGGGGACACTGCGAAGTCCCGGATTCTCTGCTTCAACCCGATGGTCCTGGGTGCCGACGGCCAGGTGATGTTCTGCGGACTCTGGTACGACGACGAGTTCGTCCGCACCGCCGACGGCTGGCGGATGACCCGCCGCGTCGAGACCAAGTGCTTCGACCGCATCGTCTGACGGGATTTTCCTCTGTGGGGCGTGTTCTGGCACAATTGGCGGCTGTCTGACGGGCGACCCGGTTCGACGCGAGAACTTCCTCGCGCGATGCGCCGCCCGCCGGTCACACGCGCAATGCAAAACCGGACCGGGCAATCCGCCCGCGTCGCTGAATTGCCAGCGCGGCAATCACAGGAGAAGTCGTTCAACCATGGCTGTCAAGATCAAGCTCGCCCGCTTCGGCAAGATCCGCAATCCCCAGTACCGCATCGCCGTGGCCGATGCCCGCAACCGCCGCGACGGCCGCGCGATCGAGGTCATCGGCAAGTACCACCCCAAGGAAGAGCCCAGCTTCATCGAGATCGATTCCGACCGGGCGCAGTACTGGCTGAGCGTTGGCGCCCAGCCGACCGAGCCGGTTCTGGCGCTGCTGAAGATCACCGGTGACTGGCAGAAGTTCAAGGGCCTGCCCGGTGCCGAGGGCACGCTGCGCGTCAAGGAGCCCAAGGTCAGCAAGCTCGACCTGTTCAACGCCGCCCTCGCCGCCGCCGACGATGCGCCCACCGGCGACGCGACCACGGCTCGGAAGAAGAAGGCGCCCGCCAAGAAGGCCGACGAGGCCACCGAAGCTCCCGAAACCTCTGAGACTCCGGACGCACCCGAGGCCCCCGCGGCCGCCGAGGCGCCAGCCGCCGACGCCGCCGCCGAATGAGCACTGTCGTCGTCGACGCCGTCGAACACCTCGTGCGCGGGATCGTCGACAACCCGGATGACGTCCGTGTCGACATGGTGACCAATCGCCGCGGGCGCACGGTCGAGGTGCACGTGCATCCCGACGACCTCGGCAAGGTCATCGGCCGGGGCGGGCGCACCGCGACCGCGTTGCGCACGCTGGTCGCCGGCATCGGCGGTCGCGGCATCCGCGTCGACGTGGTCGACACCGACCAGTAGATCGACGCCGACCAGTAGAGATGGACCTCGTCGTCGGACGTGTGGTCAAGGCGCACGGAGTCGGCGGCGAGGTCGTCGTCGACGTCCGCACCGACGATCCGCACGAGCGCTTCGCGCCGGGAACGGCGCTGCGCGCCAGGGCGCGCGACAAGAGTGAGCACCGGTACGTCGTCGACTCGATGCGCGAACACGGCGGCCGCCTGCTGATCCGGCTCGACGGGGTCGACAGCCGGGATGCCGCAGATGCGTTGCGGGGCAGCCTGTTCATCGTCGACACCGCTGACCTGCCTCCCATCGAGGATCCCGACGAGTTCTACGACCACCAACTCGAGGGCCTGCGGGTGCGCACGCTCGCCGGCCGCGAGGTCGGCGCCGTCGCCGAGGTGCTGCACACCGCGGCGGGAGAGATCCTCGCGGTGCGACCGGCCGACGGTGAGGGGGCCGAGATCCTCGTCCCGTTCGTCGGCGCGATCGTCACGTCGGTGTCGCTGGCCGACGGCCTCGTCGAGATCGACCCACCCGACGGCCTGCTGGACCTGGACTCGATCTAGGTGCACCGCCATGCGCATTGACGTCGTCACGATCTTTCCGGCGTACTTCGATGCGCTGCGACAGTCGTTGCCGGGCAAGGCAATTGCCAACGGCACCGTCGACCTCGCTGTGCACGACCTTCGGCGCTGGACGCACGACGTGCACCACTCGGTGGACGACTCCCCGTACGGCGGCGGCCCCGGCATGGTCATGAAGGCCCCCGTCTGGGGTGAGGCCCTCGACGAGATCCGCTCCGAACACACCCTCCTCGTCGTCCCGACCCCGGCGGGCCGGCCCTTCCGCCAGGCCGACGCGCAGCGGTGGACCGCCGAGACCCATCTGGTCTTCGCCTGCGGACGCTACGAGGGTATCGACCAGCGCGTCGTCGACGATGCCGCCAGCCGGATGCGCGTCGAGGAGGTGTCGATCGGTGACTACGTGCTCCCCGGCGGCGAGTCGGCGACGCTGGTCATGATCGAGGCCGTCGTCCGGCTGCTACCCGACGTCCTCGGGAATCCCGCGTCGCATCAGGATGATTCGCACTCCGGGCCCAACGAGGGGCTGCTCGAGGGACCGAGCTACACCCGGCCGCCCACCTGGCGCGGGCTCGACGTGCCGCCGGTCCTGCTCTCGGGTGACCACGGCAAGGTGGCGGCGTGGCGTCGCGAGCAGTCCCTGCAGCGGACCCGCGAGCGTCGGCCGGACTTGGGGCGCTAGATGCGCCCGGTGGGGAACATGGTCTTGACCGCCTGGGTGATGGTCTGGCGCGCGACGTCGTCGTCCACGGCCTGCATCGACCCGATGACCATGATGTAGCGACGGTCCAGGCCGATCACCCCGGTGGACATGTGCATCCAATTGCCGCCGTCCCAACAGCACATCCAGCCCTGCTTGACGGCGACGGGTTCGGCCGGCAGGCCGTCGGGGATGCCGAACCGCTGCGGATAGCCGTCGATGCCGTTGGGCGTGGACTGCGCGAGGTTCGACAGGATGATGCTGGCGCGCTCCGGCGCCAGGCCGCCGCTGCCGTTGAGCAGCATGTCGTAGTAGCGCACCAGATCGGCCGCGGTGCTCATGGTGTTCCACCAGTTGCCGTCATAGGGCGTCGTCGTGGAGGACAAGCCGTAGCGGGCCGCGACGCGGGTGATGATCGCGCTTCCCCCGCTGCGGTCCCAGAAGACGTTGGCGGCGTCGTCGTCGGAGGACCGCAACATCACGTCGAGCTGCTGGCGGTCCTCAGCGCTGAGCTGGGTTTGGCCGTTCGACTCCTGGAGCAGCAGGTCGTCGGCGATGAAGAGCTTCGCCACCGACGCGATCGGCATGGGAGCGGTGTCGCCGTTGGCGACCATCTGGCCCGTGTTGCGGTCCAGGACCAGCGCGGTGATCTTCGCGCCGTCGTCGGCCGCCGCGCTGGTCGCCTGTCGTTCCCGCACGTCGAGCCCGGTGAACGTCGCGGCGGGCTCGTCGGGCGCTGTCTCGGGACGGGGCGCCATGCTGCCCAGCGGGGCGACCACCGTCAGCGGTGGCGAGGCTGGCGGGGGAGGGGTGCCGTACACCTTTGCCTCGCAACCCGCGGCGACGACCGCGACGGTGGCTGCCAAGGCCGTCACCATCAGCAGCTTCGACGGCCGCCGGATCATGGCCCTCCCTGGACTGAGTGAGGTGGACGGGATCGGCTGTGACGCACCGGTGCGAATCCTTACCCGGTACCCACCCTAACGGTTCGAGTGCCGCGCCGCGCCCCGCGGGCGATGCCGTCGACACCCGGAACGTTCACCGGTCGTTTGGGTACGATTTCGTCGCTTAGGTGCCCGTCTGGCACAATTGAGCAGTTGTCTGCGCACGGTCGGGGAGCTTTGGCCCCACCTGTGCCGGATACCAACGAAGACCTCGGTCCGGCTAGGCGTCGCCAGCGACGTGATGCCCAGGGCCGCAACCGAGTACCCGATCTTACGATCCGAACCACGAGGAAGTGTCACCGATGAACACCCTGGACTTCATCGACCAGTCGTCGTTGCGCGACGACATCCCGGCCTTCAGCCCAGGCGACACCGTGAACGTCCACGTGAAGGTCATCGAGGGCTCGAAGGAGCGCGTGCAGGTCTTCAAGGGCGTCGTGCTGCGCAGGCAGGGCGGCGGCGTTCGCGAGACCTTCACGGTGCGCAAGGAGAGCTACGGCGTCGGTGTCGAGCGCACCTTCCCCGTGCACTCGCCCAACATCGACCACATCGACGTCGTCACCCGTGGTGACGTGCGCCGCGCCAAGCTGTACTACCTGCGCGAGCTCCGTGGCAAGAAGGCGAAGATCAAGGAAAAGCGCTGACCGGCGCCGGCGCCACACCCGGACGGGTGTGACGGTTGGATCCCGAGCAGCGTGGCGCTGACAGCCGCGCTGACTACCCTGATGGCGTGACCGGTTCCGCCGACGCTGCAGACGCCACCGACGAGCACGCCGAGGCCGGTGAGGCCGGCGAGTCCTTGGATCGGGACCCAGACGCCGAGCCGCCCAAGAAGAAGCGTGGAGCGGTTCGCGAAGCGGCGGTCCTGCTGAGCATTGCGCTCGTCCTCTACTACGTGATGCTGACGTTCGTCGCGCGGCCGTACCTGATTCCGTCGGAGTCGATGGAACCGACGCTGCACGGCTGCGCGGGCTGTGTCGGCGACCGCATCATGGTCGACAAGGTCACCTACCGGTTCACCACGCCCGAGCCCGGCGACGTCGTCGTCTTCAAGGGTCCGCCGGCGTGGAACATCGGCTACAAGTCGATCCGCTCCGACAGTGCTCCGATCCGCTGGGTACAGAACGCCCTTTCGTTCGTCGGCTTCGTGCCGCCGGACGAGAACGACCTGGTCAAGCGCGTGATCGCCGTGGGTGGTCAGACGGTCGAATGCCGTGCAACGACCGGTCTGACCGTCGACGGCAAGAAGCTCGTCGAGCCGTACCTCGACGTCGCCACGATGATGGCCGACCCGCAGATCTACCCGTGCCTCGGCAACGAATTCGGCCCCGTGAAGGTGCCCGAGAATCGGCTCTGGGTGATGGGCGACAACCGCACCCACTCGGCCGATTCGCGGGCCCACTGCACCAACCTGCCCGCGGACGCCCAGAAGGGCCTGCTGTGCACCGGTGATCCGACCGCCGGCACGGTCCCGGTGGACAACGTGATCGGCAAGGCCCGTTTCATCGCCTGGCCGCCCGGTCGATGGGGCAGTGTCTCAGCCGTCAACCCTCAGACTTCGCAGTAGGAGATCTCTTGCCGGCGACGTGGCCGCCTCGAGCCGTGATCCGCAAGTCGGGAGGCCTGCGCACCATCGAATCCGCGCTCTACCGAGCGGGTTTGGGCCCGGTGGCCGGCGTCGACGAGGTCGGCCGCGGTGCCTGCGCCGGACCACTCGTCGTCGCGGCGTGCGTGCTGGGGCCCAACCGGCTGGAGAGTCTGTCCGCACTCGACGACTCCAAGAAGCTCAACGAGCGGGAGCGCGAACGCCTGTTCCCCTTGATTCGGCGCTACGCGCTCGCCTACCACGTCGTCTTCATCCCCTCCACCGAAGTGGACCGGCGCGGCGTCCACGTGGCCAACATCGAGGGCATGCGGCGAGCCGTAGCCGGATTGCCGCTGCGGCCGGGATACGTGTTGAGCGACGGCTTCCGGGTGCCGGGGCTGCCGATGCCGTCGCTGCCGGTGGTTGGCGGCGACGCCGCGGCCGCCTGCATCGCCGCCGCGAGTGTGCTTGCGAAGGTGAGCCGCGACCGCCTGATGGTGCAGCTCGATTCGCATCATCCCCGCTACGGCTTCGCCGAGCACAAGGGCTACAGCACCCCGTTTCACACCGCGGCGCTGGCCGCGCACGGACCCTGCAGCGAACACCGGTTCTCGTTCATCAACGTGCGACGGCTGGCCAGCGGGGAGGCCGAACGACATGCCGAACTCGGCTGAGGAAAGATGTACCGAACACCGACCGAAGGACCACTGAACCGATGAGTGCCGAAGATCTCGAGAAGTACGAAACCGAGATGGAGCTCTCGCTGTACCGCGAATACAAGGACATCGTCGGGCAGTTCAGTTACGTCGTGGAGACCGAGCGGCGGTTCTACCTCGCCAACAGCGTCGAGTTGGTTCCCCGCAACGCCGACGGCGAGGTGTACTTCGAGCTGCGGCTGGCCGACGCCTGGGTGTGGGACATGTACCGCCCGGCCCGCTTCGTCAAGCAGGTCAGGGTGATCACCTTCAAGGACGTGAACATCGAAGAGGTCGAGAAGCCCGAGCTGCGGCTGCCCGACTGAGTCGACGGCGGTGCGATCCGCCTGCGCCAAAGTGCGCGCTCCGGGCCAGCGGCGAGGTAACGTTCTGCCCCAAAGCGCCTGACACTGGAGGGGTAGAAGTGAAGATTCGGAAACTCGTGGCACCTGTCGGCATCGCTGCGGTCGCGGTCGGCCTGGCCGCCGGTACGGCGATCCCAGCATCAGCGGCCAACAACATCAAGCCGTACGGCGTATCGGAGTCACTCGAGGATGTCTACGGCAATCCGACCATCACGTACACGGTGCAGGGACTGCGGCCGAGTTCGGACGCCGTGTTCCACAACGGGCGGTTGTACGAAGCAACGGTGACCACCGACGGGGGCGTTCCCGTGGCTGCGCTGTTCAACGCCCGCGCCGAGAGTGGGCAGAACTATCGGATCGTCGGCGGCGCGATCCCGGGCAAGATCTACTTCGACGTCGTTGGCGACACACCCAACAGCGTCGTCTACAACGACGGCGTTCAGGACCTGCTGGTGTGGGTCTCGACGAGCGGTGCGAACCAGGGAATTGGCCCGGAAGCGCCTGGAGATACCAGCGAGGTCATCGGCGGTGCCCCCACCGACGGCGGCGGTGAAAGCGCGAGCGCACCGGCCGCCCCGGAGGTCGTCGCACCACCCCCCTTCCAGCTCACCGAACCGGACGTCGCTCAGCCGGGTTTCAACGCAGGTTCTGGCGGCGGGCGTCGCTGATCACTCCATCGGCTGAGTCGTAAGGCCACACTTGGCTGCACGTAGCGTGGTGCGCTGACGTCCGCGCGCCCGCGACTTGCCACACTGGGGGCATGGGCAACACACCGCAGTGCTGGTTGACCGACATGGACGGCGTCCTGGTGCACGAGGAGCGTGCCCTACCGGGTGCGGCGGACTTCCTGCAGCGGTTGACCGAGAAGGATCGTCCGTTCCTGGTGCTGACCAACAACTCGATCTTCACTCCGCGCGATCTGGCGGCCCGACTGCTGCGGTCCGGGCTCGAGGTGCCGGAGGCCTCGATCTGGACGTCGGCGCTGGCGACCGCCGCGTTCCTGCACGACCAACTGCCCGGCGGCTCCGCCTACGTCATCGGGGAGGCGGGCCTCACGACGGCCCTGCACGAGGTCGGCTACACCATGACCGACATGGGGCCGGACTTCGTCGTACTCGGAGAGACCCGGACGTATTCGTTCGAGGCGATCACCAAGGCCATCCGGCTGATCGGCAGCGGTGCGCGCTTCATCGCGACCAACCCCGACGTCACCGGCCCGTCGGCCGAGGGGCCGACGCCGGCGACCGGGTCGGTCGCAGCGCTCATCACCAAGGCGACCGGCCGGGAGCCCTACTTCGTCGGCAAGCCGAATCCGATGATGTTCCGCAGCGCGCTCAACCGCATCGAGGCGCATTCGGAGAACACGTTCATGGTGGGCGACCGGATGGACACCGACGTCGTCGCGGGCATCGAAGCGGGCCTCGAGACGATCCTGGTGCTCACCGGATCGACCTCGCTCGCCGACATCGAGAAGTATCCGTTCCGGCCGAGCCGGGTGCTGGACTCGATCGCCGACGCGGTGGAGCTGATCTGAGGTCGGCCGCTACTGATGGGACGGCTGCGGCCGCCGGTCGTAGTCGGGTTCGGTCGCGAGACGGCTGCTTCGAGCGCCGTAGGAGAAGTACACCACCAGGCCGATGGCCATCCAGATCAGGAACCGAATCCAGGTAGCAGCCGGAAGGTTCAGCATCAGGTAGACGGCGGTGAGGACGGCGAGGATGGGCACCACCGGGACGCCTGGGCAACGGAAGGCGCGCTCGAGTTCTGGCCGCGTGCGTCGCAACACCAGGACGCCGACCGCAACCAGCACGAACGCGAACAGGGTTCCGATGTTCACCAATTCCGCGAGTTCGGAGAGCGGCACGAAGGTGGAGATCACGGCCACCACGACTCCGGTCAGCATCGTCGTTCGCAGCGGCGTGCCGAACCGCGGGCTCACCTTCGCAAAGCTCTTCGGCAGCAATCGATCACGGCTCATCGCGAAGAACACCCGACTCTGGCCCAGCATCAGCACCATCATCACCGTCGTCAGCCCGATGAGGGCACCGACCGAGATGACGGTGGCGAACGCCGGATGCCCGACGGAGCGGAACGCCTCGGCGAGCGGGGCGTCGATCTTGATGTCGGTGTACTTGACCATCCCCGTCACGACGAGCGACACCGCGACGTAGAGCACCGTGCAGATACCCAGCGAGGCGAAGATGCCGATGGGCATGTCGCGCTGCGGATTCTTCGTCTCCTCGGCGGCGGTGGCGACGATGTCGAAGCCGATGTAGGCGAAGAACACCAGCGCCGCCCCCGTGAAGATCCCACTGAGGCCGAACGCGCCCGGCGCCATGCCGAGATCCTGCAGCAGCGACGGCGTCGCCTCCGCACCGGAGGCGGCCGGTGAGCCCGACGGTGGAATGAAGGGCGAGTAGTTGCTCATCTTGATGAAGAAGAGTCCGGCGATGATCACGAAGAGCACGATCGCGACCTTGATCACCACGAACACGAAGTTGACCTGGGAGGAGATCTTGATGCCCACGCAGAGCACCGCGGTGAGGATGAGCACGATGGCCGCAGCGACCAGGTCGTGCCCCTCCCCGTAGGCGAAGCCGGGGATCGTGACACCGATGCCCTTCATCACGTCCGCGAAGTAGCTCGACCACCCCACCGCGACGGTGCTGGCGCCCAGCGCCAGTTCCAGGATCAGGTCCCAGCCGATGATCCAGGCGACCATCTCGCCAAGGCTGGCGTAGGAGAAGGTGTACGCCGAACCGGCGACCGGGACCGTACTGGCGAACTCCGCGTAGCAGAGCGCGGCCAGTGCGCAGGCCAGCCCGGAGAAGACGAAGGACAGGGCGATCGCGGGTCCGGCCTTCTCGCCGGCGGCTTCACCGGTGAGCACGAAGATGCCGGTGCCGAGGATGACGCCGACACCGAAGACCGTCAGCTGCAGGGGGCCGAGCTCCCGGCGAAGCTGGTGTTCGGACTCCTCGGTATCGGCGATCGACTGCTCGACGCTCTTGGTGCGAGTGAGTTTCATCCGGGCGTCCGTTCCGGCCGAGGGTGGTTGTGACCTACTTCACGAGCCGGCGCTGAGATTCCCAGCCGGCGTTGAGGCCAAACCTCGACCGCCGGAGGGTGGTGCAGGAGCGGCCCCATATCGTGAGCCCCATGACTGAGGCGTCCGAAGCCGCTGGCCCGCTGGCGGGGGTGCGGATCGTCGAGATCTCCAGCTTCGTGGCCGTCCCGCTGGCGGGGATGACGCTCGCCCAGCTCGGCGCGGAGGTGATCCGCGTCGATCCGGTCGGTGGGGCGGCGGATTACCGTCGCTGGCCGCTGACCGCCGACGGCGAGAGCATCTACTGGGCCGGGCTCAACAAGGGCAAGCTGTCCGCCGCCATCGACGTGCGCTCACCCGAGGGCCAGCAGCTGATCACCCGACTGATCGCCGACAGCGGCGTCTTGATCACCAATGTCGTTGGGCGGCAGTGGCAATCGTACGACACGCTGGTCGCCTCTCGTCCGGACCTGATCCACGTCGAGGTCTCCGGACGGGCCGATGGCGGCACCGGTGTCGACTACACCGTCAACGCGGGAATCGGCTTCCCCATGGTCACCGGCCCCAGCGACCTCGCCGATCCGGTCAACCACGTGCTTCCCGCGTGGGACGTCACCTGTGGGCTCTACGTGGCGCTCGCCGTCGCGACCGCGGTGCGGCGCCGCGACCTCACCGGAATGGGGCAGCGCATCGGCGTACCGCTGGAGAACGTCGCGTTGGCCACCGCCGGGAACCTGGGCTTCCTCACCGAGGTGATGATCAACGGCGTCGCCCGGGAACGTATCGGCAACTCCATCTACGGGCAGTACGGGCAGGCATTCGTCAGCGCCGACGGCGCGTCGTTCATGATCGTCGCGCTCACCGGCCGCCACTTCCGCGACCTGGCCGAGGTGACCGGGACGGCGAAGGCCGTTGCGGCACTGGGTGATGCGCTGGGGGCGGACTTCGCCGACGAGGGGCAGCGCTACCGACACCGGGACGCGTTGACCGGGTTGTTCACGGGGTGGTTCACCGGTCACGGCGCCGACCAGATCGCCGCGGCGCTGGAGAAGACGTCGATTCTGTGGGAGCGCTACCGCACCTTCGCCGACGCCGCGATCGATCCGAAGGTCACCGACAACCCGCTCTTCAGCCTGCTCGACCAACCGCGGATCGGCCAGTATCTGGCACCCGGCCTGCCGATCGCAGTCGAGGGCGCCTACCGGCCCGCGGCGTGCTCGCCGGTGCTCGGTGACCACACCGCCGAGATCCTGCGCAACCGGCTCGGTCTCTCCGACGACCAGATCGGTCAGCTGACCGAGGCGGGCACCGTCGCGTGAGTGAGCTACTGCGACTGCTCGACGTTCGCCCCGGCGCGGTGGCCGACACCTGGGTCGGCCCGGCCAGCGGTCCCGTCGGAAAGCGTTCTTACGGTGGCCAATTCATGGCGCAGAGCCTGGCCGCGGCGGCCCGTACCGCGGACCCGGCCAAGCTGCCCACGAGCATGCACCTGCAGTTCCTCCGGGGCGGTGAGGCCGCCGACGAGGTCGACTACACCGTGCACCGCGTGTTCGACGGGCGGACCGCATCGACTCGTCGGGTCGAGGCGCGGCAGGCCGGCCGCCTCATTACGACGGCCAGTGTGTCGTTCGCGCTGCCGCTGGCCGGACCCGAGCACGGCAGGCTCGAGTCGATGCCGCAGGACCCCGACGCGCTACCGCGCACCGGCCCGCCGGGCCCCGCCCCATCCATGCCGTTGGACGAGATCGACGTTCGAGTCGTCGACGACCGGTCGAGCGGCGAGTTCGTCAGGCATCTCTGGTGGCGCGTCGAGGTACCGGTTCCAGCGAATCCGCTGCTGCACGACGTCATCGGGGCCTACGTGTGCGACGTGTACATGATCGACCCCGCCCTGCAGGTGCACCACCACTCGATGATGGCTCGCACCCACCGTAGCGGGACGACGGACTCGTCGATCTGGTTTCACCGACCGGTGCGGGCCGACCGTTGGAACCTGCTGCAGACCAGGTCGCCGGCGGCGGCCCGCGGCCGGGGCGTGATCACCGGAAACCTGATCGGCGCGGACGGCGCGATGGCGGCGACACTGGCGCAGGAGGGCCTCATCGCCGAACGGGAACCGCCGCCTCAGGCCTGATCGGGCGGTTCGCGCGACGACGGACAGCGCGGCGGCGATCCGCCTCCAAGGGTGTTCGCATGGACACTCCTCGCATCGATGACGTCCCTTCCGCACGGATCGTGTCCCCTGCACCGCTCGCTAGGTGAGGGTTATCCAACGAAAACACCTGGGCTTTGCCATCGATTCCGAAGGTTCGCCCTCGTGCGGAATCACGGTTCCGCCGGCCGGTTCGGCGAGCTACTCGGGCAGGTCGGTGTACTGAGGCGTGTAGCCGTCCGCGCTGAACGTGAAGCCCTGACCGGTCACCTCGCTGGCGCACGAGATCCCCGTTGCCTCCTGCACGTTGCAGCGAAAGCCGGAGACGATCAGCACCTTGCCGAACGGCAGCACGGCAGCCGGGCCGGAGACCTGGGAATATCCGGGCGCGTCGAGCGCGGCGAACCGGGGGGCCTCCAGCGGTCCCACCTGGATGGCGTTCGGGGTCTCGTCCGTGCCGTCCGGTCCCGGCACCGTACTCGGCGCGCCCTTGACCGCAATGGCTCCGGCCGCTGACGACTGACAACCTGCGCTGTCGCGCGGCACGATGGCGCACACCCACCGCTTGCTGGGGGTGGTGAAGTAGTACGCGGTGTCTCCGTTGGGCTGCGGTGCGGCGTAGGCGAAGGCGTTGGCCAGCGTGTCGTTGTTCGAAGGGTTCGCTAGCGGCGCCGTCGTGGTGGTGCTCGGCTGCGTGGTTGGGCGGGCCTCGTCGGTGTTGATCACCGTGTCCGAGCAGCCGGCTCCTGCGATCGCCGCCGCGACGAGCGGAAGGACGGGGACGAGGGCGCGCCGTGCGAGGGAGCGGTGTTCCGGTCGGTTTGCCATGGCCCACATCCTGGCACGACGGAGACTCCGCTCCGCCTCGTGGATGAACCGGCCTCTGTGGATGAATCGCTTCTCGGCGGCCCGTCGTGTCGGGGCGCGCACGCACGGTGGTCCCGTGACGGAAACATGGACTCGAGCCCAGATCGGTGCGTTCGGCGAGCAGCTCGCGGTGGATTACCTGACGGCGTGCGGACTGCGCGTCCTGGGCCGCAACTGGCGCTGCCGCTACGGCGAAGTAGACGTGATCGCCACGGACCCGGCTACTGACGCACTGGTGTTCGTCGAGGTGAAGACGCGCACCAGTGACCGGTTCGGCGGTGTCGAGCAGGCGGTCACCCCGCAGAAGGTCCGGCGGTTGCGCCGGCTTGCGGGGGCGTGGCTGGCCGCGCAGGACCACGGGTGGTCGCAGGTGCGCATCGACGTCGTCGGCGTGCGGATCGGCCGGGGTCCGACACCGGAGATCACTCACCTGCGGGCGGTGGGGTGATGACGCTGGGACGGGCGTACTCGGTGGCGGTGCGCGGCGTGGAAGGGGCCATCGTCGAGATCGAGGCGGACATCACCTCCGGTCTGCCCGGCGTGCACCTGGTCGGGCTGCCCGACGCCGCGCTGCAGGAAGCGCGCGACCGGGTGCGGGCCGCGATCACCAACTGCGGCAACAGCTGGCCGATGGCTCGACTCACGTTGGCGTTGTCGCCGGCCACGCTTCCGAAGATGGGCTCGGTGTACGACCTGGCGTTGGCCGTGGCGGTGCTCTCGGCGAGCTTGAAGAAGACGTGGGCCTGGCTCGACAAGGCGGTGCTGCTCGGGGAGTTGGCGCTCGACGGCCGGGTGCGGCCGGTCAAGGGCGTGCTGCCGGCGGTGCTGGCCGCCAAGCGGGAGGGCTGGCCCACGGTGGTGGTGCCGATCGACAACCTGGCCGAGGCCAGCCTGGTCGACGGCATCGAGGTGTGGGGCGCCAGGACGTTGCGCCAACTCCAGGCCTGGCTGGAGGGCAAGTGTGCGCTCGAGGACCGCGCGGTCGAGTCGTCGGCGGAGGAGGAGTCGATCGCCGATCTCGCCGACGTCGTCGGCCAGGCGCACGCCAGGTTCGCCGTGGAGGTGGCGGCGGCCGGCGCACACCACCTCCTGCTGACCGGACCACCCGGGGTCGGCAAGACCATGCTGGCGCAACGGCTTCCGGGGCTGCTGCCGCCGCTGACCCGGGAGGAGTCACTCGAGGTGACCGCCATTCACTCGGTCGCCGGCCTGCTGTCCGGCGGCACGCCGCTGATAACCCGGCCGGTGTTCGTCGCGCCGCACCACACGTCGACCGTCGCCGCGCTGGTCGGCGGCGGTTCGGGCCTGGCGCGTCCCGGCGCCGTCAGCCGCGCCCACCGGGGCGTGCTGTTCCTCGACGAATGCGCCGAGATCGGTTCCAGCGTCCTCGAGGCATTGCGAACGCCGTTGGAGGACGGCGAGGTTCGGCTGGCCCGTCGCGATGGCGTGGCGCACTACCCGGCGCGGTTCCAGCTCGTCATGGCGGCGAACCCGTGTCCGTGCGCGCCGGCCAAGTCCAGTGACTGCATCTGCGCCGGGGCCGCCAAGCGCCGGTACATGTCAAAGCTGTCCGGGCCCCTGATGGACCGGGTGGACCTGCGGGTCGAATTGCACGCCGTGCGCTCGGGTGCGATCGGGGCGGCAGAGGGCGAGTCCACCGCGGCAGTGCGCGAGCGGGTGGCCGCCGCGCGCGCGGCCGCGGCAGCGCGCTGGGCGCCGCACGGCGTCCGCACCAACGCCGAAGTCGGTGGACCCTTGCTGCGACGACGCTTCCGGCCCGACCGAACGGTGATGGCGCCACTGCGCACCGCCCTGGACCGCGGCGATCTCAGCATCCGCGGCGTCGACAGGACGTTGCGGGTCGCGTGGACGCTCGCCGACCTCGGCGGCCGCTCGATGCCCGTCCTCGACGACGTGACCACCGCGTTGAGCTTCCGTCAGGCCGGGGGTGCGCGATGAGTGAGGAGCTTCTGGCATGGGCGTACCTGTCTCGGGTCGTCGAGCCGCCGTCGCTCGAGTTGGCGGCCTACGTGGCGGAGGTCGGGCCCGTCGAGGCCGCGACGCGTATCAAGCGGGGTGATCCGGTGGAGGGGCTCGACCGGCTGACGAAGGCTCGGCGCGAAATAGACTGCGCGGCAGGGGACTTGGCGACCCTGGCTCGCCTGGGTGGTCGACTCGTCACGCCCGACGATCCGGACTGGCCGCTGCTTGCCTTTCGGTCCTTCCATGGCGAGCGTGCGGGCAGCCGGCCCGCCGGCCACGCGCCGATGGTGCTCTGGGTGATCGGCGACGACTCGCTTGCCGACGTCGCCGAGCGGTCGTGCTCGATCGTCGGCACTCGCGCGGCGACGGCCTACGGCGAGCATCAGGCGGGCGAGCTGGCCGCCGGCCTCGCCGAACGCGACGTCGCGGTCGTCTCGGGCGGAGCCTTCGGGATCGACGGCGTGGCACACCGCGCGGCGCTGGCCGCCGAGGGCCTCACCGTCGCGGTGCTCGCGGGCGGAATCGACGTCCCCTACCCGGTCGCGCACACGTCGATGCTGCGCCGCATCGCGGAGCAGGGTCTGCTCGTCAGCGAGTACCCGCCGGGCGTGCGACCCGCGCGGCACCGGTTCCTCACCCGCAATCGCCTGGTCGCGGCGCTCTCCGGTGCGACGGTCGTGGTCGAGGCCGGGTTGCGCAGCGGCGCCGCCAACACCGCCGCGTGGGCGGAGGCGCTCGGCCGGCCCGTCTGCGCCTACCCGGGGCCGGTGACGTCCTCGGCCTCGGCGGGCTGCCACGTCTTGATCAGGAACGGAGCACTTCTCGTCACGCGCGTGGAGGAGGTCGTCGAATTGGTCGGAACGGCAGGGGAATTGGCGCCCGAGCCGGAGCGTCCGAGCTCACCGCTGGACGGGCTCACCGCCGCTGAACTGCGAGCCTACGACGCGCTCCCCGCGCGGGGCGCCCGCACCGTCGACCAGCTGGCGGTCGCGGCCGGGTTGCCGCCGACCGAGCTGCTGGGCCCGTTGGCCACGCTCGAGCTCGCCGGGCTGGTCCGTCGGCAGGAGGGGAAGTGGCGCATCGCGCTCCGGTAGGTTGACTGCATGCGCGGCGACGGGGGGCGCGGGCAGCCGCCCTGCTCGTGGTCGCCGCGCTGACGATCGCGGGATGTCGTGCCGCGCAGGCTCAGCCGGTCGTACCTGCCGACGGCTACGGGTTCAGTGTTGGCGCCCCCCAGATCTGGATGAGCGCGCAGGACGCGAACCGCGAGCTCGACGCCGCCGCGCTCACCAACGCCCGCTGGCTGCGGGTGCACATCGACTGGCACGCCATCGAGCCCATGCGGGGTGAATTCGACTGGGACTACGTCGACCGGTGGATCGACGGTGCGCGAGCACGGGGCATACGAGTGCTCGGGCTGATCACCAAACCCTGGACTGGGCCAAGGCGCCGGTACGCCGCTGTACGCGCCGCCGATCGACCCGTCCGACTACGCCACCTTTGCCGCCGCCGTGGTCAAGCGCTACCGCGATCGCGTGACGGACTTGGAGATCTGGAACGAGCCCAACCTGCCGCGTCGACGGGCCGGCGAACTTCCTCAACGACATGTACCTCAACGGCGCGAAGGGCTACTTCGACGCAGTTGGCATGCACCCCTACGTGTTTCCCGGTGGGCTGCAAGCCGATCCCGCAAACGGCTGGTCCGACCTCGCCCGCGCCCACGACGTCATGACGCTCAACGGCGACGGCGACAAGAAGGTGTGGATGACGGAGTTCGGCGCGCCGACGTCGGATCCCGACGCCGAAGGCGTGAGTCAACAGGACCAGGCCAAGCAGATCCTCGACGTGCTCGCCGGCGTGGCCGCGGCGGGGTGGGGTGGCCCGGCGTTCGTGTACAGCATTCGGGACGTCGACACCGCCAACCGCGGCGACCGCGAGGACAACTTCGGCGCCCTGCTCACGTCGGACTGGCAGCCCAAGTACACCGCCGGGGTGCTGGCACGGTAGCCGACCATCCAGCGGCGCCCGCTCGTATAGTCGACGGGGGCCGACCGACGATCGTGATGAGGTGACAGTGGCTGGGCGTCCGATCCACACATTCCACGTGGTGCGCAGCGAACGGCTGACTCCACACATGATCCGGGTGGTGTTCGGCGGCGGCTTCTCGACCTTCACCCCCGGCGACTTCGCCGACTCCTACGTCAAGATCGTGTTGCCGCGGTCGGGAACCGAGGTGTCGGCCTTGCCGACGCCGTTGACGCTCGACAGCTTCGCCGAACTGCCCGACGCCCACCGACCCGTCGTCCGCACCTACACCGTGCGCCGGGTCGATGCCGAGCGCGGTGAGATCAGCATCGACTTCGTCGTACACGGCGACCACGGCGTGGCCGGCCCGTGGGCGGCGTCCGTCGAGCCGGGCGATCCCGCCTACCTGATGGGTCCGAGCGGCGCCTACTCGCCCGACCCAGCGGCGGACTGGCATCTGTTGGCCGGCGACGAAGCCGGCCTTCCCGCCATCAGCGCTGCCCTCGAGGCGATGGCGCCCGACGCCATCGGACTGGCCTTCATCGAGGTCAGCGGGCCCGACGACGAGATCGAGCTGATCGCGCCCGACGGTGTGCAGATCCGCTGGATCTACCGCGGCGGACGGGCCGACCTGGTGCCCGAGGACCAGGCGGGCGACCACGCGCCGTTGATCGCGGCCGTCCGGGAAGCGCTGTGGCTGCCGGGCCAGGTCCAGGTCTTCATCCACGGCGAAGCGCAGGCCGTCATGCACAACTTGAGGGCATACGTGCGCAAGGAGCGCGGCGTCGACGCGAAGTGGGCGTCGATCTCCGGCTACTGGCGTCGCGGCCGCACCGAGGAGACCTTCCGCCAGTGGAAGGCCGAACTGGCGAAAGCGGAGTCTCAGTCCGCCGGATGACCGTGGGCTGGCACCCTTGACCCATGGCATTCGGTGACTACCAGCTCGAGATCTATCTACAAGGCCTCTCCGGCGTCCTGCCGTCGTATCCGATGGCGTTCGCCGAACTCGAGGCCAAGGCCCACGCGGCGATGTCCCCGTCGCTGTGGTCCTACGTGGCGGGCGGCGCCGGTGATGAGCGCACGCAGCGGGTCAACGCCACGGCGTTCGAGCACTGGGGCCTGGTGCCGCGAATGTTCGTCGGCGCCAAGGAACGCGACCTGTCCGTCGACCTGTTCGGGATGACGCTTCCGTCACCGGTGTTCATGGCGCCGATCGGCGTCATCGGACTGTGCTCGCAAGACGGCCACGGGGATCTGGCCGCGGCGCGGGCCGCCGCCCGGACGGGTGTGCCGATGATGACTTCGACGCTGACCGCCGATCCGCTCGAGGACGTCGCCGCCGAATTCGGTGACACGCCAGGCTTCTTCCAGCTGTACACCCCGACCGACCGCGACCTGGCGGCGAGCCTCGTGTCGCGGGCCGAGGCGTCGGGCTACAGGGGCATCGTGGTCACCCTGGACACCTGGGTGCCCGGGTGGCGACCGCGAGACCTCTCGACATCCAACTTCCCGCAGTTGCGCGGGCACTGCCTGTCCAACTACACCAGCGACCCGGTGTTCCGCGCCTCGCTGGCGCAGACGCCGGAGGAGAATCCGCAGGGCGCGATCCTCAAGTGGATCTCCGTCTTCGGCAATTCCCTTGCCTGGGAGGACCTTCCGTGGTTGCGATCGCTGACCAAGCTGCCGCTCCTGGTCAAGGGCATCCAACATCCCGACGATGCCCGCCGGGCGATCGACGGCGGCGTGGACGGCATCTACTGCTCCAATCACGGCGGCCGGCAGGCCAACGGTGGACTGCCCGCGATCGACTGCCTTCCCGGGGTCGTCGAGGCCGCCGGCGGCGTTCCGGTGCTCTTCGACTCCGGCATCCGCAGCGGCGCCGACATCGTCAAGGCGTTGGCGATGGGCGCCACGGCGGTCGGCGTCGGGCGGCCCTACGCCTACGGCCTGGCGCTCGGCGGCACCGACGGCGCCGTGCACGTGCTGCGCTCGCTGCTCGCCGAGGCCGATCTCATCATGGGCATCGATGGCTACCCCTCGCTCAAGGACCTGGTGCCGGACGCGCTGCGTCGCGTCGACTCCGCCGGGGTGCCGCGATGAGGGCGGTCAGCTGTCTGGAGGGCAATCTAGAGATCGTCGACCTGCCAGCGCCTCAGCCGGACCGGGGACAGCTGGTCCTCGACGTCAAGCGTTGCGGCATCTGTGGTTCCGACCTGCACGCCAGGCGTCACGCCGGTGAACTTCAAGACGTCATGACCGCCGTCGGCTACGAGGACTTCATGCGCGCCGACACGCCAGTGGTGATGGGGCACGAGTTCTCCGGCGAGGTCGCCGACCGTGGCCGCGGTGTCGCCAAGGAGTTCAAGGTGGGCACCCTGGTGGTTTCGTTCCCCCTGGTGCGGGCGGGCGGGGGTGTCCACCTGACCGGGTTGTCACCCCTGGCGCCCGGCGGCTACGCCGAGCAGGTGCTCGCCGAGGCCGCGATGAGCTTCGTCGTTCCGAATGGCCTGTCGCCCGACGTCGCCGCGCTGACCGAACCGATGGCGGTGGCGCTGCACGCGGTGCGTCGCAGCGACATTGGCAAGGGCGACGTCGCGATCGTCGTCGGCTGCGGACCGGTCGGGCTCGCCGTCATCAGCCATTTGAAGGCGTCGGGCGTCAAGACCATCGTCGCCAGCGACTTCTCCAGTGGCCGAAGGGCACTCGCCAGCCGGTGCGGAGCGGATGTCGTAGTCGACCCGGGGGTCGACTCGCCCTACGAGCGGGCGAGTGCCAAGGGCATGATCACCAGAGCGCCGGATTTGTACGAACTGGGCATGGGATCCATGGAGAAGCTGCGCAAGCTCCCCGGCTGGTCCCACGTCTACCGGGCGGCGGACGCCCTCGGCGCGGCCGGGCCGAAGCGGCCGGTGATCTTCGAGTGCGTCGGCGTGCCAGGAATGATCGACGGAATCGTTGCTGCCGCGCCACTGAACTCGCGGGTGGTGGTCGTCGGAGTCTGCATGGGGGAGGACAAGCTGCGCCCCGCGATGGCCATCAGCAAGGAGGTCGACCTGCGGTTCGTATTCGGTTACACGCCACTGGAATTCCGCGATACGCTGCACATGTTGGCTGACGGGAAGGTGGACGGTGGTCCGCTGCTGACCGGCACCGTCGGACTGGACGGCGTGGAGACTGCGTTCGACGCTCTCGGCGACCCCGAGACGCACGCCAAGATCATGATCGATCCGGCGAGCGCGGCCGTTGCGCCCTGATCTCGGGACCGGGCGCCACCTCTGCGGGGTAGGACCACTTCTTCAACGCTAAGCACGTTGTCTGCACCATGGTCGCGATGTGCCGCCGCGAATCGCCGAACCGTGACCCTGACGCAGAGACGGGTGCTCGGCAGACGGCCGGGATGCGGCGGGGATGCGGCGCCGGGCCGCGATATCGACGCCATGGCGGCGATCCGCTGCCTCGGTGGCGACTTCGCAACCCTGGTGCAGAAACGGAACCTAGGACTCGAAACGACTGGTCACCGGAGAGAGGCGGCGGTCCGATCGGCGCCCTGCCGCATCAGGTCACCGTGTGGTCTCGATTTTCGGGCATGGGTCCGTACGCGGGGGCGCGCGCCACACCCTCTGCCACGGTAGAAGCGTGGCGGTGATGGTCAGCGCGGTTCTCGAGGAGTTCGACGAATACCTCGCATTGCAGCGCGGCCGGTCAGAGCACACCCGCCGCGCGTATCTCGGCGACCTGCGGTCGCTGTTCGACTTCCTCGCCGAAAGGATGCCGGAACCGGCCTTGGAGCGGCTTACCCTGCCGGTGCTGCGATCCTGGCTCTCCGCCCAGGCCGCGTCGGGCACCGCCCGGACGACGCTGGCTCGCCGGACGTCGGCCGTCAAGACGTTCACCGCATGGGCATCGCGACGCGGACTGCTCGAGGGCGACCCTGCGGTGCGCCTGCAGGTGCCGAGAGCGCGTCGCACGCTACCCGCCGTGCTGCGGCAAGACCAGGCGCTCGATGCAATGGCGGCCGCTACTTCCGGTGCGCAGCAAGGGGATCCGCTCGCGCTGCGGGATCGCCTGATCGTCGAGATGCTGTACGCCACGGGCATTCGCGTCGGCGAACTGTGCGCGCTCGACGTCGATGACGCAGACACCGGTCGCCGCGTCCTTCGCGTGCTCGGGAAGGGGAACAAACAGCGGACGGTGCCGTTCGGCGAGCCTGCGCTGCGGGCGCTCACCTCCTGGCTCACCGACGGCAGGCCGGCCTTGGCCACGCCGGCCTCCGGTGCCGCGCTGCTGCTGGGCGTCCGGGGCGGGCGCATCGACCCCCGGCAGGCCCGCACCGTCGTGCATCAGACCATGTCGGCCGTCGCCGGGGCACCCGACATCGGCCCGCACGGCCTTCGGCACAGCGCGGCGACACACCTCCTGGAGGGCGGCGCCGACCTGCGCATCGTGCAGGAGCTGCTGGGACACTCCTCGCTCGCGACCACGCAGCTCTACACCCACGTCACGGTGGCCCGGTTGCGAGCGGTGCACGATCAGGCGCACCCACGGGCTTGAGCCGCATCGGTGTGGTGACGACCAGCCCGAGGGGATCCACGTAGTCCGCCCGTGACGCCGGACCCCACATGGCACCCCAGTGCAGGCAGACGGTTGCGCCGCAGCCCGGATGACCACCGACCAGCTGGCCGATCGTGTCCCCGGAATCGACGAGCTGACCGACCCGCACCGCCGCCCGCACCGGCTCGTACGTCGTGCGCAGACCCCCAGGATGAGCGATCGACACCAGCGGCCTGCCCGCCAGCTCGCCGGCGAACACGACGGTGCCGGCCGCGGCGGCGTACACCGGCTGCCCGTCGCTCCCGGCCAGGTCGACGCCGCGATGCCCCCGGTCCCACCGCTGTGCCGGCGCATCGAAGGGCCGCAGCACCGCGGGCCGCGGGCGTAGTGGCCAGTCGAGTCGGCCGTCCGCCGCAGCCGCCGGCGACGCGGTCAGCAGCCCGATGGCCAGTATCGCGGCGACGAGTCTCATCGGACCAGTTCAGCGCGCCGTTCGGCCGACCGGAAGGCCTCCAGACCCCATCTGTGGATGAACCGACCACTGTGGATTGGCGCGTGGACGAAGCATGCATGTCAGCGGTGTAAACTCAGTCCCGCAATCTGCATCAGTGGATTGACTTCGCGCGCCCGAATCGCGACCCCGTTGTTCCAAGGTCGCACTCACGTGCCGGTTGGTCCCGTGGCAACACGGGTCCGGCACGCATCGGACGCCAGGGTTCGGCATCACCCGACGCCGAACGACAACCGACGCAAAGGACCATGGCCTCACTATGGCTGTTGTAACCATGAAGCAGCTGCTCGACAGCGGCACCCACTTCGGGCATCAGACCCGTCGCTGGAACCCCAAGATGAAGCGGTTCATCTTCACCGACCGCAACGGCATCTACATCATCGACCTGCAGCAGACGCTGACGTACATCGACAAGGCGTACGAATTCGTCAAGGAGACCGTCGCGCACGGCGGCAGCATCATGATGGTCGGCACCAAGAAGCAGGCGCAGGAGTCCATCGCCGACGAGGCCACCCGGGTCGGGATGCCGTACGTCAACCAGCGCTGGCTCGGCGGCATGCTGACCAACTTCCAGACCGTCCACAAGCGCCTTCAGCGGATGAAGGAGCTCGAGGCGATGGAGCAAACCGGTGGCTTCGAGGGTCGCACCAAGAAGGAAATCCTCATGCTGACCCGCGAGAAGAACAAGCTCGAGCGGTCGCTGGGCGGAATCCGGGACATGCAGAAGGTGCCCTCGGCGATCTGGGTCGTCGACACCAACAAGGAGCACCTCGCGGTCGCGGAGGCCCGCAAGCTGAACATCCCGATCATCGCAATCCTCGACACCAACTGCGACCCCGACCTCGTCGACTACCCGATCCCGGGCAACGACGACGCGATTCGCTCGGCCGCACTGCTCACCAAGGTGATCGCCTCCGCGGTCGCCGAGGGACTGAAGGCCCGCTCGGGCGCCGGCGCTGACAAGGCCGCCGCCGAGGGTGCCGAGCCGCTGGCCGAATGGGAGCAGGAACTCCTGGCCACTGCAACCGCACCGGCGGCTGCTCCTGCCGAGGCAGAGCCCGTCGCCGCCGAAACGACCCCCACGGAGGCCTAGATGGCTAGTTACACCGCTGCCGACGTCAAGCGACTTCGGGAGCTGACCGGATCCGGCATGCTCGACTGCAAGAACGCCCTCGTCGAAGCCGACGGCGATTTCGAGAGGGCCGTCGAGGTCCTGCGAATCAAGGGCGCCAAGGACGTCGGCAAGCGTGCCGAGCGGGCGACCGCCGAAGGTCTCGTCGCCGCCAAGGGCGGTGCGCTGATCGAGCTGAACTCCGAGACCGACTTCGTCGCAAAGAACGCCGAGTTCCAGGCCGTCGCCGCGCAGATCGTCAACGCAGCCGCCGAGTCCAAGGCAGCCGACGTCGACGAGCTCAAGGCGGCGAGTGTGGGCGACACGACCGTCGAGCAGGTCATCGCCGACCTCTCGGCCAAGATCGGCGAGAAGCTCGAACTGCGCCGGGTCGCCTACTTCGACGGAACGGTCGAGACGTACCTGCACAAGCGGTCGTCCGACCTCCCGCCCGCCGTCGGCGTCCTCGTCGAGTACAGCGGCGGCAACGCCGAGGTAGCCCACGCCGTGGCGCTTCAGGTGGCTTCGATGAAGGCCAAGTACCTGACGCGTGATGACGTACCCGCCGAGGCGGTCGCCAACGAGCGTCGGATCGCCGAGGAGACCGCTCGGGAAGAGGGCAAGCCCGAGCAGGCCCTTCCGAAGATCATCGAGGGTCGGCTCACCGGCTACTTCAAGGACGTCGTTCTCCTGGAGCAGCAGGCGATCTCCGACGACAAGAAGACGGTCAAGGCCGTGATCGACGAGGCAGGACTGACCGTCACCCGGTTCGTCCGCTTCGAGGTCGGTCGCGCCTAGCCCCAATGACGTGAGCGACGCACCACATCGCTCATCTAGGAGACCCCGCGTCCCCACCCGGTGATCCCGGGGGGCGCGGGGTCTCTTCACGTTCGACCTCGATAGCGCTATTGCACATGTGTGTTGCTAGCGTCGATCCATGACCTCCGTCTCCGCCTTCCACGACGACGCCCTCGGCACCCTCGACGCCACGGGTGTGGCCCAGGCGCTCCAATCCGGCGCGGTGTCGCGGGCGGACGTGGTGGAGGCGGCGATCGCCCGCACCCTCGAGGTGAACCCCCGGCTGAACGGGCTGGCATACGAGGCCTTCGACCGGGCTCGCGCCCGCGGCGCGGCACGGATCCGCTACGGCGGCTTCTTCGACGGTGTGCCGACCTTCGTCAAGGACAACGTCGCGGTCGAGGGCATGCCGACGATGGAGGGCACTGACGCCTGGCACCCGCGACCGGAGACGGCGAACGGCGACTTCGCCACGACCTACCTGTCGACGGGGCTGGTGGCACTGGGCAAGACGCAGTTGTCGGAGTTCGGCTTCAGTGCCGTGGCCGAGCATCCTCGATTGGGCGCCGTGCGCAATCCCTGGCACACCGACCACACGGCGGGTGCGTCGTCGTCGGGCTCCGGTGCGTTCGTGGCGGCGGGCGTGGTGCCGATCGCCCACGCCAACGACGGCGGCGGGTCGATCCGAATTCCCGCGTCCTGCAACGGTGTGGTGGGGCTGAAGCCGTCGCGCGGTCGTCTGCCCCTCGACCGGGACATGCGCAAGATGCCCATCCGCATCGTGGCCAACGGTGTGCTCACCCGGTCGGTTCGCGATACCGCCGCCTTCTATCGGGAGGCCGAAAGGGTCTGGCGCAATCCACGACTCGATCCCATCGGCGACGTGACTCAGCCGGGCCGCACTCGGCTGCGGGTGGCGGTGTTCACCAAGTCCGTCAAGCGCGAATGCAGCCCGGAGGTGCGCGACCACACCCTGCGCACCGCCGCGCTCCTGGAGCGGATGGGACATCGCGTCGAGTACCTCGGCGACCCGCCGGTGCCGGAGTCGTTCATCGACGACTTCCTCCTGTACTGGTCGTTGCTTTCGTTCGCACTGGTGCGCGGCGGCAAGAGCCGGTTCGGGTCAACGTTCGATCGCGGCAAGCTGGACAACCTCACCCTGGGTCTTGAGGCCTTTGCGGCGGCCAACCTGGCGCGGCTGCCGTTGGCGATCGCCCGACTGGCGACGTTGCGCCGTCGCATGCACGCCCGGGTGCGGGACTACGACGTGCTATTGACGCCGACACTGGCCGATCCGCCACCGCCGGTCGGTCATCTCGACCCCACGGCCGACTACGACCAGATCATCGAGCGACTGGTGGACTGGGTCGCCTTCACCCCCCTCCAGAACATCACCGGCGAACCGTCGATCTCCCTTCCGCTCGCGGAATCGGTCGACGGACTGCCGATCGGGATGATGTTCAGCGCCCCCCTGGGGCGAGAGGCGACCCTGCTGGAGCTGGCGTACGAGGTGGAGGAGGCCCATCCCTTCCGGCGGCTCGACACCGCCGGCACTGCGGATTTCGAAGCTCGATTGCCCTGATGGACAACACAGTTCATTCCAGCAGGCCGCAGGGGCGACGAATTCCGTCGCCATCGTGACACAGCACCGTAATCCGAGCTAGGCCGAGTTAACTTGCCGGACATCGCCCGTCGCAATCGAAGAAACACGGCGAGCTGAACATCCCTGGTGTGGAGTCCCCTGCGCCCACCGCCATTCGATCACCGGAGATCGCCACCTCGTCCGGCAATACCTTCGGGTACCTGGTCCGGTTTGCGCTGGCGAACATTCGCCGGCGTCCCGAACGGTTCGTGCTCTCCGTCCTCGGCATCGCGCTGGCCATCGCCTGCGTCACCATCGTCCGGACCATCTCGTCGAGCTTCGCCATCACCGGCGCCGACTCGGTGACCGACGTGCTGGCAGGGGCCCAGCTGTGGGCCGTGCCAGCCGCGGGCGTGCACTTCGACCCCGACGCCCAGGCGCTCGTGGCCGACGGCGCCGCACCCGAGCTGACCTTGCCCGCCGGCTGGACCGGCACCCACACGCTGTCCGGCGTCACGACCGTGAACGGCACGGCGGTGTCGTTGCGCAGCAGCGATCGAATCCCCTCTGGCCAAACGACTTTGGGCTCAGCACTGGCCAAGCGTCTCGGCGTCGGCGCCGGGGACCGCGTGGTGATCGGCAGTCAGAGTCTGATCGTCGCCGTCGACGGAGATGGACAGTCCGCCATCGTCTCGACCGAACTGGCCCGATCGGTCGTCGGGGAGAGGGGATGGTGGACGGTGGTCGCCCCCGCCGGTCGCGAGAAGGACCGTGACCTCGCGCAGTCGTTCGGTGCGGCGACGGGGCTTCCCTTCACGGCCGATCCCTCGGTGCTGCCCGACCGCGGCGGCCCAGGGTTGATCTACGACACCGTCGGCGGCAACGGGCCACTGACCTTCGAGCAGAAGTTCTCGGCGTTGTTCTCCGGCAAGGTCACCAGTTCCACACTCGGGCTGATCTCGACCATCGGGCTGGGTCTGGGTTTCGTCATTGCGGTGTCCTCCTTCCTGGCCGCCGTGCAGGAACGCAAGCGCGAGTTCGGCATCATGTCGAGCATCGGCCTGGCCGACGAGGTGCTGTACTTCTTCCTCGTCGAGTCGGCGATCGTCTTCGTGGTCGCCTACCTCGTCGGCATTGCGGGCGCGGGAGTTGCCGTGGCGCTGGTGATTCCGGGCATCGCCACGCCGACGGCGTGGTTGCAGGCCTGCGGGATGGTCGCCGCGTTCCTGCCCGCCATGGCGATCGTGGGGGCTCTCGTCCCGGTGCACCGGCTGCTGCAGCAACGACCCGTCGAGCTACTGGGGGACCGTTGAATGTGTGGGGCGAGCGAAGCGACGGGAAAATTATGTTGAGCAAGGGTTTGGCCTACGGTTGGCTCGCCGCCCGGCGCCGCATCGGCGAGATGGTGCTCCCCGTGGTGACCACCGCGACGGGCGCCTTCCTGGTGGTGCTGGTGTTCGGCATGCAGGACGGCATCCGCGCGCAGTCCGCCTCCCTCGGGCATGCCGACGAGATCGGTCGCGCCGTGATCCTGATCGCGGTCACGGTGCTCCTGGTCGGCGTCGTCGAGGTCGCCGTCGCGACCACCCGGACCGTCGCGCACCGCACCAGGGAACTCGGGGTGCTCGGCGCCAACGGAGTGCCGCGGACGCCCGGTGGTGGCGGCCCTGCTCGTCGAGCCGGTCGTCGCGGCCGTGCTCGGCGCGGTCGTGGGTGCGGCGCTCGCTGCCGGCGTCGCACTGGTCCTGGGCGCAACGGGTTTCGTGCCCACCGGAGTCGCCACCGGCGGACTGCTGCTTGGTGCGGGCATCGCCGTCGTCGTCAGCATCCTCGCCGCGCTGGCGACCAGCATCCTGCCCACCTGGACCGCAGCGTCGCGGCCGCCCATTCATTCACTCTCCGCGGGAGGTTGAGACATGACGCTCGTCAACGAGAACGAGGACACCATGGACGTCGCCCCGGCCGGTGCGCCGGCCTCGGCAGCCGCCGCGACCGCGACCCCGGTCATCGAGGTCTCCGACGTCTGGAAACTGCACAAGCTCGGCGACGAGGTGGTCAAGGCGCTCGTCGCCGCGGACCTGAGCGTCATGCCGGGGGAGTTCGTCTGCCTGATGGGGCCCAGCGGAAGTGGAAAGTCGACCCTGCTCAACATCATCGGTGGTCTGGACCGCCCGACCAAGGGGTCGGTGGTGGTCGCAGGCAAGGACACGGCGCGGCTCACCGAGAGCCAGTTCGCCGCGCTCCGGCACGACACCATCGGGTTCATCTTCCAGAGCTACAACCTCATCCCGTTCCTGTCTGCGGTGGAGAACGTCGAACTGCCGCTGATGTTCGAGCCCTATGACCGGAAGTCGTTGCGCAAGAGGGCAATGGAGCTACTCGACCTGGTGGGCCTCAGCCACCGCGTCCACCACCAACCCACCAAGATGTCCGGCGGAGAACAGCAGCGCACCGCCATCGCGCGCTCGCTGATCAGCAACCCGACGCTCGTCCTCGCCGACGAGCCGACGGCCAACCTGGACCACAAGACGGGAGAGACGGTCGTGCGCATGCTGCGCGATCTGTGCTCGACCATGGGCGTCACCGTTGTCGCCAGCACCCATGACCCGATCGTCGCCGATGAAGCAAGTCGCGTCGTACGGATGAGAGACGGACAGATCGTCAACTGACCCGGTACCCGTACGGGTTCCGATTTCGATTGGGAGAGAAGCCATGACACAAGAGATGGAGGCGACGCGGCCCTCCGACCGCGATGCCTTGATGACCACGGAGCTCGTTCCCGAGCAGATCCTGCCGAGGGTGCTCGGCACCTTTGGCCTGACCGCCACTTATGTCTTCATCATCTGCTGGATCACCGGGTCCTCGGTGATGGCGGCCGGAGGCTGGACCGCGATTCCCATGTGGGTTCTCGGCATCGTGACGTTCCTGATCCCAGCGGGGCTGGCGGTGGCCGAGCTCGGCAACCTGTGGCCCGGCCAGGGCGGTGTCTACATCTGGGCCTATCGCACCATGGGCGACAAGATGGCGTTCCTCGGTGGCTACCTGTCGTGGGTGCCCGTCGTCCTGAACACCGCCTCGTCACCAGCGATCATGCTGCAGTTCCTGTTGCTGGCGTTCCATGCCGAGCTCGGGCTGACGTTGAGCATCATCCTGCAGCTCGTCATCCTCTGGACGGTGGTCGGCCTGGCGCTGGCGAAACTGGCCGCCAACCAACGGATCATGAACGTCACGTTCATCATCTACGGCGTCCTGACGCTGACCATCTTCATCGCCGGCGTGGTATTTGCCGCCGGCCACGGCTCGGGCACTCCCTTCAGCACTCATGACGCGCTGATACCGAACTTCGCGGGCGCCGGCTTCCTCTACGGCACGGTGCTGCTCTACCTCGTCGGCGTCGAGACGCCGTTCAACATGGGCGCGGAGTTCCTCTCGGTGAAGAAGAGTGCGACCAAAATGATCGCGTGGGGCTCGGCCGCGCTCATCGGCATCTACCTGCTGACCACCCTGGGCACCATGATGGTCCTGCCGTCGGACAAGATCGATCCCGTCACCGGCGTGATCGGAGCCCTTGGCACGTCCGGCTTCCCGGGCCTGATGGAAGTCGCGGCCGTCGTGCTGGCGATCATCATCTTCATCGCCATGACCACCTACCAGGTCGCCTACTCGCGGCTGATCTTCGTCTCCGGCCTGGAGCGGCACCTGCCGCGAATCTTCACCCACCTGAATCCGCGGACCCGCAACCCCGTGACCGCACTGCTGGTGCAGGGCGTGCTGTCCTCGCTGATCCTGGTGGGCCTGTACTCGCAGGCGAGCATGGCGAACGTGACGATCTACCTGCAGGGCGGTCTGAGCGTCGTCTGGCTGATCTCGGGCTTCTTCTTCTTCATCCCGCTGGCCATCGCTCGGAAGAAGTATGCGGATCGCTATGCCAGCGAGGACTTCTGGCGCATCCCCGGCGGCATGCCGGTGGTGTGGGGGGTGGTCGTCGTCGGAGTGGTGGCGACGTGCGCCGGCATCTACTACTCGTTCGCCTCGCCGTGGATCGACGTGCCACCCGCAACCTGGATGACCTGGGTCGGCTCGATCGCCGTGGGCATGTTCGTCCTGGGCGGGATCGTGTACTTCTTCGGCCGGCGCTCGGCCTCGAAGTTGACCAAGGAGGATTCGCTCGCCCATCTGGCGGTCCTCGACCTCAAGAAGTCCGACATCGCAACCCCCGAGGGAGTCTGAACGCATGACCCTGGACAGCACCACGCTCCGCGCGGACGCTACCGAGGACGGGACCGGCTACCCGCTGGATCCACTGTCCGGTGACGAGATCCAGTCGGCCGCGGCCATCATCATGGCTTCCGAATATGCCTCGCCCACGCTGAAATTCGTGATGATCCACCTCGCCGAACCGGCCAAGACGGCGGAGTTGACGTTCGTCGGTGCGGACGTGCCGCGCTGCGCGTTCGCCTCGATGTACGACGCCGCCGCCAAGATGATCTACGAGGCCGTCGTCGATCTGGGGGCCAGCATGATCGAGTCCTGGACGTCGATTCCGGGCCGCTTCCCGTCCTATCTGGTCGAGCACATGACCGGTGTGGAGGAGAAGGTCCGCGAGGACCCGCGGTGGCAGGAGGCGATGCGCAAGCGTGGCATCACCGACTTCAGCCTGGCGATGATCGACCCCTGGCCCGCAGGCTATTACGGCGCCGGGGACCACTACGACAACTCGCCGCTGATCTGCCGGCCGCTGACGTTCATGCGCGCGGCGCCGTCCGAGCACGGCTATGCGCGTCCGGTCGAGGGGCTGATCGTCACCTTCGACCTGGACAACATGGAGATCATCGACATCGAGGACCACGGCGTCGTCCCGATGCCGCCGACGGCGGGCAACTACGACGAGCGGTTCATGTTCGACGCGAACAACCGGCCGGCGTTCACCGAGTTCCGCACCGACGTCAAGCCGATCGAGATCACCCAGCCGGAGGGCCCCAGCTTCACCGTCGACGGCTGGCACGTGACCTGGCAGAAGTGGTCGATGCGAATCGGTTTCAACCCGCGCGAGGGCATCACGCTGCACGAGGTGACCTATACCGATCGCGGCGAGACCCGACCGATCATGTACCGGGGGTCGCTGTCGGAGATGGTGGTGCCCTATGGCGACACCTCGCCGACGCACTGGAACAAGAACGTGTTCGACATGGGTGAGGTCGGCATGGGCTTCTCGGCCAACCCGCTGACGCTGGGCTGTGACTGTCTGGGTGAGATCCACTACTTCGACGGCACGGTCAACGACTCCGATGGCAACGCGGTGGTGATCCCCAATGCGATCTGCATGCACGAGGAGGACTACGGAATCTCCTGGAAGCACACCGACTTCCGGACTCAGGAGGTCGAGGTCCGGCGGTCGCGCCGGCTGGTGGTCTCGATGATCTGCACCGTCGGCAACTACGAGTACGGCTTCTTCTGGTACTTCTACAACGACGCGTCGATCGAGGTCGAGGTCAAGCTGTCCGGGGTGCTCACCACCGGATCGATCGCCGAGGGTGAGCTCCCGCGGTGGGGCAAGCTCGTCGCCCCCGGCGTGTACGGACCGAACCACCAGCACTTCTTCAACTTCCGGCTCGACATGAGCGTCGACGGGCCGGGAAACAGTGTGTACGAGGTGGATTCGATCCCGGAGCCGGATCCGGAGCTCAACCCGCACCACAACGCCTGGATCGTGCAGGACACGCTGGTGGCGTCGGAGGCCGAGGGCGCCAGGGACTGGGACTGGAAGACCGGTCGCTACTGGAAGATCACCAACCCGTCCAAGCGCAACGAGCTGGGCGCCGCGACGGCGTACAAGTTGGTGCCCAAGGACATCGTGCCGGTCATGGTGCAGGAGGGTTCCTACATCTACGACCGGGCGCGGTTCGTCCAGCACAACCTGTGGGTGACCAAGTACGACGAGGCGGAGAAGTTCGCCGCGGGCGACTACATGTACCAGTCTGCCGACGCGCAGGGGTTGCCGGAGTTCATCGCCGACGATGCGCCGCTGGAGGACACCGACGTGGTGCTCTGGTACACCCTCGGTGCGCATCACGTGGTGCGGCCAGAGGACTGGCCGGTGATGCCCTGCGCCTATACCGGCTTTCACCTCAAGCCGATCGGATTCTTCGACGGCAACCCGGCGCTCGACATGCCGCCGACGCCGCCGAAGGCCTGCCACGGCGCGCACCACGCCGGTCTGCCGGTCGCCGCCAAGGCGCTGGAGTCCTAGCCGGGGGAGGGACCGGGTCAGCCCAGGGCGGCGAGCAGCTTCTTCAGATGCGTTCGCTGCTCTGGGCGCAACGGTGCCAACACCTTTCGCTCGGCCGCGTGGATTCCGGCATCGGTCCGCTTGAGCAGGGCGATGCCCTCCCTGGTGAGCTCGGCGGGCAGGGAGCGACCCGACGCCACCGTCGCCGGCCGGTTGACCAGCCCGCGCTCCTGCAGGCCACGCACCACCATGTTCATCGCCTGCGGCGAGACGTTGACCTCGCGGGCCAGGTCGGCGTTGGACCGGCCGGGGGAGTGCGACAGGATCCGCATGCAGATGTACTGCGGGAACGACAGACCGACCGGCTCGAGCGCGGCGGACGTCACCTCGGCGCGCAGTGACGTCGCCACCCGCTGCAGTAGGTAGCCCAGCGGTTCGTCGTCGACGTCGGCCATGTCAAGCATCTTGACACATATCAATAAGGTTGATAAACCGGATGGCATGACGACTTCCTCGAATTCGATGTTCGATTCCGCCTACCGCGGCGAGGCCGCCGAACTGGGGCTGGGCATCAGGCCACCGTGGAGCATCGGTGAGCCGCAACCCGAGATCGCGGCGCTCATCGAGGCGGGCCGTTTCCACGGCGACGTCCTGGACGCCGGCTGCGGGGAAGCAGCGACGGCCCTGGCGCTTGCCGAACGGGGCTTCACCACGGTGGGCCTGGATCAGTCGGCGAGCGCGATCGAACTGGCACGGGCCGAGGCCACTCGACGCGGCCTGACCAATGCCACCTTCGACGTCGCCGACATCAGCGCATTCACCGGCTACGACGGGCGGTTCGGCACGGTCGTCGACTCGACGCTGTTCCACTCCATGCCCGTCGAGCTGCGCGAGGGGTACCAGCAGTCGATCGTGCGGGCCGCCGCGCCGGGGGCGTCCTACTTCGTCCTCGTCTTCGACCGCACGTCGATGCCCGAGGGCGGGCCGGCCAACCCCGTGACCGAGCAGGAACTGCGTGACGTGGTGTCGAAGTACTGGGCCATCGACGAGGTCCGGCAGGCCCGCATTCATGCCAACGTCGCCGAGGGGTCCACGGGGCTGAGGGATTTCGCCGGCTCGGGCATTCGGGACGAGGGCAACGGCCGCATGTCGATGCCGGCGTGGTTGCTCACGGCGCACCGCTAAGACTGGACCAAGGCTCGCCGCCACCCGTCCGCGCCGTCCGCCCAGCCATTTGGCAGGATTGGCCCCGTTGTCCATGCCGTCTCCCGGAGCCGCGGGTCGGCGGGTGCCCGCGTGCGGACCGAAGGAGTGTCATGGCGGAAACGGTCCTGGCCACCCCAGCCGACCGAACGGGGTACTCCCGCGTGCTGCTGAAGCTCGGCGGAGAGATGTTCGGCGGCGGACAGGTCGGCCTGGATCCCGACGTCGTGGCGCTGGTCGCACGCCAGATCGCCGAAGTGGTGCGCGGCGGCGTGCAGGTGGCGGTGGTCATCGGCGGTGGCAACTTCTTCCGCGGCGCACAGCTGCAGCAGCGGGGGATGGAGCGCAGTCGCTCGGATTACATGGGCATGCTCGGCACCGTGATGAATAGCCTTGCGCTGCAAGACTTTCTGGAGAAGGAAGGCATCGACACCCGGGTACAGACCGCCATCACGATGGGCCAGGTCGCCGAACCGTACATCCCGGGCCGGGCGCGCAGGCACCTGGAGAAGGGCCGCGTCGTCATCTTCGGCGCCGGCATGGGCCTGCCCTACTTCTCGACCGACACCACAGCGGCGCAGCGGGCGCTGGAGATCGGGGCCGAGATAGTGCTGATGGCCAAGGCGGTCGACGGCGTCTTCACCGACGATCCTCGGACCAACCCGGACGCCGAGCTGCTGCGGGCGATCACCCACCGGGAAGTCATCGACCGCGGGCTGCAGGTCGCCGACGCCACCGCGTTCAGCCTGTGCATGGACAACCGCATGCCCATTCTGGTGTTCAACCTGCTGACCGACGGGAATATCGCCCGCGCGGTCGCGGGTGAGAGGATTGGCACACTGGTCACCACCTGAGCGGTGGACGACCGGCTGAGTGCCTGCGAACGGGAGAATATGACGTGATCGACGAAACCCTCTTCGATGCCGAGGAGAAGATGGAGAAGGCGGTCTCGGTTGCGCGCGACGACCTGTCGGCCATCCGGACCGGTCGCGCCAATCCCGGCATGTTCAACCGCATCAAGATCGAGTACTACGGCTCGCTCACGCCCATCACGCAGCTCTCCAGCATCAACGTGCCCGAAGCCCGGCTGGTCGTCATCAAGCCCTACGAGGCCGGTCAGCTGCGCAGCATCGAGGACGCCATCCGCAACTCCGATCTGGGCGTCAACCCGAGCAACGACGGCAACGTCATCCGCATCTCCATCCCGCAGCTGACCGAGGAGCGTCGGCGCGAATTGGTCAAGCAGTCCAAGGCCAAGGGCGAGGACGCCAAGGTGACGGTGCGCAACATCCGCCGCAAGGCGATGGAGGAGCTCGAGCGCATCAAGAAGGACGGCGAAGCGGGCGAGGACGAGGTCGGCCGTGCCGAGAAGGACCTCGACAAGAGCACGCAGACCTACACCGGCCAGATCGACGACTTGGTGAAGCACAAAGAAGGCGAGCTGCTGGAGGTCTAGGTCGCCGAAGACCAGACCCTCAGCAACGACGCGGTGGCAGACACCGACACGGCTCCCACCGACGGGGCCGAGGCACCCGGCCCCAAGAAGAAGCAGGGCCGGGCCGGGCGCGATCTTCCAGCAGCCATCGCGGTCGGGGCCTTCCTCGGATTCGGCGTCATCGCGATCCTGGTCTTCGCACCGTTGGGCTGGGTGCCGGTCGTGGCGATCGCCATGGCCGTCGCAACGCACGAGGTGGTGCGCCGGCTGCGCACCGCCGGATACTCGATTCCGATTCTTCCGCTGCTCGCCGGCGGCCAGGCGATCGTCTGGTTGACGTGGCCGTTCGGGCCGACGGGCGCGTTCGGCGCGTTCGGCGCGACCGTCGTGGTCTGCATGATCTGGCGCCTGCTGTCGGGCGGGTTGACCAACGCCCCACAGAACTACTTGCGCGACATCACCACGACGATCTTCCTCGCCGCCTGGATCCCGCTGTTCGGAGCGTTCGGCGCGCTGCTGGTCTACCCGGACGACGGGCGCTGGCGGGTACTGTGCCTGATGCTCGGTGTGGTGTTCTCCGACATCGGCGGATACGCCTCGGGGGTGCTGTTCGGCAAGCACCCGATGGTGCCGGCGATCAGCCCGAAGAAGTCGTGGGAGGGTTTCGCGGGTTCGCTCATCTTCGGTACCGCCGCGTCGGTGCTGGCGGTGACGTTCCTGCTGCACAAGCCGCCCTGGGTCGGAATCCCGCTGGGGCTCATGCTCGTCGTGACCGGCACCCTGGGCGACCTCATCGAGTCACAGGTCAAGCGCGACCTGGGCATCAAGGACATGGGCACGTTGCTACCGGGGCACGGTGGACTGATGGACCGCCTCGACTCGGTGCTGCCGTCGGCCGTCGCGACCTGGGTCGTGCTGACGCTTCTCGCCTGACGGTGCCTTTTCACCCGAGACTGCCGGCCTGCCGTTGACCCAGCAGGCCAAAGCGCCCAGCACCAGCCCCACCCCGACGCCGACGTCGACCCGCTGACCGAGCATCAGCCAGGACAGCAGGCCCGCGACGGCCGGAATGACGCAGAACAGCATCGACACCGCCGCCGCGCCATGCAGGTTGATCGCCCGCACGTACAGCGACACCCCCACCGTCGCATTGAGCAGCACCACGCCCGCCACCGCGAACACCGCCTTGGGCACGTCGTGCACCACGAACGGCGTCGCGAACGTCAGCGCCAGGGCGGGCACCAGCGCCACCGCGTTCTGCACGGCCGTCGAGGCGCGGAAGTCGACGTCCGCGCAGAAGCGCTGCTGGTAGACCCCGCCCGCCGCCAAGCCGACGAGCGCGACCAGGAGCAGCAGCACCGCGGGGTCGACGCCGCGTTCCGCGACGAGCCGGCTTGCGCAGGCGGCGAGCACGGCCAAGACGCCGAGGACCAGGGCGATGATCCGGCGCCGGGTCAGCGGATCGCGCAGGAACGTCGCCGCCAGCAGTGCCGTGGCGACCGGATTCATCGCGACGACGACCGCGCACAACACCGCGGGCGCCCCGTGCTGGATGGCCAGGTAGAGCGCGCAGAACTGCACCGCCTGCATCAACAGGCCGGTCACCGCGACGTGGCCGAGGGTGCGGCCGGTCGGCCACCGCACGCCCGCGACCGTGGCCCACGTCCCCAGGAGGGCAGCGGCGAGGCCGAACCGGAACGCCAGCACCGCCATCGGCGTCATCGCGTTGACCGCCATGTTGCCGATCGGATAGCCGAGCGCGTAGAAGAACGTCACGGTCGACGCCATGCGGAGCGGCATGCGGGTGGGAGTCACGATGCCATGGTCGCCGTCGCGGGCAGGAGCCGTCCAACGAATATCGGCGATCATGAACGATCAGCACCGCTGATCACTTCCGCCGCGGTAGGCCCCAATTCGCGCTCCCGTTCCCATTCTTTGATCGTCGTTGCTGATCGGAGTATGTTGGCGGCGTGAGCCAGGTCCTCGACATCGCACCGCTGCGCAGCGTGGTGGCCGTCGCCGACTGTGGCGGATTTCACCGCGCCGCTACCGTCCTGCACCTGACGCAGTCGGCCGTCAGCCAGCACGTCCGCCGCATCGAGGCGGTCGTCGGGGGACCGGTGGTCGAGAAGTCGGGCCGCGGAGTCGCCTTCACCGAACTGGGGTATCGGGTGCTCGCGCACGCCCGCACCATTCTCACCGCGCATGACGCTGCGCTCGCCGATTTGGGCGCCGCCGAGGAGCGCGTCCTGCTGATCGGTGCGACCGAGCACGGCGCCGACGTGATGCTGCCCGGGCTGACGGGCGCACTGGGATGCCGGTTGCCCCAGTGGCGGCTGCGCTTCCGGCTGGACCGCAACGTGATGCTCGCCGATGCCATCGAGCACGGCGCCGTCGACCTGGCCGTCATGCTCGACGGGTCCGGCCTGGATCCGGCCAACGCGTCGGGCGTCGTTGCGCTGAAATGGATTTCGAGCCGCACCTTCTCGATGCCCGCGAGCGAACCGCTGCCGGTGGTCATGTTCTCCGAGCCGTGCACGCTGCGCGAGCCGACCTTCGCCGCCCTCGACCGACTCGGTGTGCCCTACCGGATCAGTGCCGAGAGTTCCGATCTGTCCGGTCTGTTCGCCGCCGTGCGCTCGGGCCTCGGAGTCGCACTGCTACCCATGATCGGGCGGCTACCCGACGGCTTGTGCCTGGCCGAGGGCCTGCCGCCGACCAGCCGGGCGACCGTGTTCGTCCGCGGCCGGCCCGGAGTCGATGCGAGCGCGCTGGCGGCCGTCGACCAAGCCGTCCGCGACGTTCTGAGTGAGCAGGTCTGATAATGAGCGGGACCATGAAATTGCCGTTGGTGTTCGACGCCCCGAACCGTGGGAAGCCCCCGCGGCACTTCGCGGACCTCGACGACGACGCCCGTGCCGCAGCCGTCGCCGAGCTCGGCCTGCCTGCCTTCCGCGGCAAGCAGCTGGCCAACCAGTACTTCGGCAGGCTCATCGCCGATCCGCACGCGATGACCGACCTGCCCGCCGCCCTGCGCGACCAGGTCGCCGGTGCGCTGTTCCCGCAGCTGCTCGACGTCGTCCGGTCGGTCGAGTGCGACGGGGCCGAGACGCGAAAGACGTTGTGGCGCGCGGTCGACGGAACCACGTTCGAGTCGGTGCTGATGCGCTATCCCCGACGCAGCACGGTGTGCATCTCGTCGCAGGCGGGCTGCGGCATGGCCTGCCCGTTCTGCGCGACGGGACAGGGCGGATTGACCCGAAACCTCTCCACCGCGGAGATTCTCGAGCAGGTGCGCTCGGCGGCCGCCGTCATGCGCGACGAGCACTCTGGCCGCCTGTCCAACATCGTCTTCATGGGCATGGGCGAGCCACTGGCCAACTACAACCGGGTGTTGGCCGCGGTCCGCCGGATCATCGCCCCGCCGCCGCACGGGTTCGGGGTCTCGGCGCGTTCGGTCACGGTGTCGACCGTCGGGCTGGCTCCGGCCATCCGCAAGCTGGCCGACGAACGACTCGGAGTGACGCTGGCGCTTTCACTGCACGCCCCCGACGACGAGTTGCGCGACACCCTGGTGCCCGTCAACAACAGGTGGAACGTCGGCGAAGCCCTCGACGCCGCACGGTATTACGCCGACGTGACCGGTCGCCGGGTGTCGATCGAGTACGCACTGATCCGCGACGTCAACGATCAGCCGTGGCGTGGCGACCTGCTCGGCAAGAAGCTGCACGGCGCCCTGGGGCCGCTGGTCCACGTCAACGTCATCCCCCTCAACCCGACGCCTGGCAGCAAGTGGGATGCCAGCCCCAAGCCCGCCGAGCGGGAGTTCGTCAAGCGGGTCCGTGAGCGAGGGGTGTCCTGCACGGTGCGCGATACCCGCGGTCGCGAGATCGCCGCGGCCTGTGGTCAGCTTGCGGCCGAGGGCTAGCTACCGGTTGGTGGGACCGGCGAACGGCACGTCCGGGTCGTCGTCGGCAGGTCCTTCCGGGTCGCGCCATTCCTCGGCCCGCGTCGGTCGGTTGCCCTGTAGCATGCCGCTGAGTTCGTCCTTCAGCGCGTCGTCCTCGCGCTGACTGTGCTTCGAGTTTCCGCGTTCCATCAGCGTCCCGCCTTCAGTGGATCGTGTCCCAGGGTCATCAACCGATGCCGCCAATGGTCTTGACCGGCCGTCGGTTCGAGGTCGACGCCGCGCTCGGAGTGGATGCGTTCCACCACGTTGCGCATCACGCGTTCGTCGTCCTCGGTGAGGTCCACCCGGCGCTTCGCAAGGATGGCCAGCACGTGCTGACCGGTCTGGCTGCCGGACTGATCGGGAAATTCCTCACTGTCCTCGCCGGCCGATCGGATGCGCAACCACTCCGACAGTTCGCGCGAGGTCATGTTCACGACGCGGTGGAACTCGTCCCACAGTTCCTGGTCGACGTCGACGTGGCCGCTCATGACAACTCGCCTCCTGCTTCGCTTCCGGTGTCTCCGAAGCGGTCTACCCGGAGATTGGCGAGGCAATCGGGCGATTCTGATGCCAGCTGTCAGTCGGGGGCCTTGATCCCGACGGCATGACGCAGTTGCGCAAGGAACTCGTCGTCGTCGTCGCTGCGGACGATGTAGTGACAGACCGCCACCCGGACCGCGGTGGCGGCCTTCACCCCGGCGTTGGGTCCCGACAGCAACTTCTCCAGCCGGTTGCGCATCTGCGGAATGATGCTGGAGAGCTGCGCGATGACGACCTCGGGTTCGATGTCGACCAACCGGACCCCGGAGTAGGACTGCTGGTACTGCACGATGAAACGCAGGGCGGCGTCCAGCTTCTCGTTGCCGCGCAGGCCCGCGGTCGCCCGGTTGGTTCCGCTGTCGAACATCTCGCGTTCGTAGAGTCCGAACGCATCGAGGAGTTCACCCTTGGACGCGAACCAGCGATAGAGCGTCGGACGTGACACCCCGGCCTGCAGCGCGACTTCTGACAGGCTGAGTTTGGCTTGCCCGCTGCGGGCGAGCACCTCGCTGGTCGCAGCCAGGATCCGGCTTCTGGTCGACGTGTCGTCGCCGGCCTCGGGGGTGGCGCGCTCCGCGGTCATCGGTTCACCATTCACAGCCTCGAGTCCCCGGAACGTTGCAGATGCAGTGTCGATCGTAAGGTACCCACGTGCCGCAGAAGCGGCCAACGGCGCAAACGGGCGTCAGCTGTGGGGAGGTTCACGGTGGCCGGACCGCTGGCCGGGATCAAGGTCGTCGAGCTCGGCGTCTGGGTGGCCGCACCCGCGGCCGGCGGCATCCTCGCCGACTGGGGCGCTGACGTCGTCAAGATCGAACCACCCGCCGGCGATCCGGCCCGCACCTTCGGGCGGATGCTGCAGATCGCCTCGGGGGACAATCCGCCGTTCGAGATGGACAACCGTTCCAAGCGCAGCATCGTGCTCGACCTCGTGACCGGCGACGGACTCCGGATGGCACTCCAGCTGCTCGCCGACGCCGACGTCTTCGTCACCAACGTGCGGCCCGCCGCGCTGCAGCGCCTCGGACTGGACTTCGCGGCGGTCGCCGAGCGCAACCCGCGTCTGGTGTACGGCCTCATCACCGGATACGGCATGGCCGGACCGGACGCCGACCGTGCGGCCTACGACGTCGCGGCATTCTGGGCCCGCGCGGGTCTGGCCGACCTGCTGACCCGACCCGGCGACACACCGCCGTTCCAGCGCGGCGGCATGGGTGACCACACCGTCGCGATGACGCTCGCCGGTGCGGTCTGCGCCGCGCTGGTCTCCAGGAACGCCAGCGGACACGGCCAACTGGTCACCACGTCGCTCTACCGGCAGGGCGCCTACACGGTGAGCTTCGACCTCAACACGCTGCTGTCGACGGGCCAGCAGGTGGCCATCGGGCAGCGCGAGACGATGGGCAACCCGTGCATGAACAACTACGCGGCGGGCGACGGCCGACGATTCTGGATCGTCGGACTCCAGGGCGATCGGCACTGGCCGGCGCTGTGCCGCGCGGTCGGTCGATCCGACTGGCTCGACGACGTCCGGTACGCGACCGCCCGCGCACGGGCCGCCAACGGCGCTGAACTCATCGGCGAGCTCGACGCCATCTTCGCCTCCCGGGACCTCGACGAGTGGGCCCGGCTCTTCGCCGCCGAGCCGGACTTCTTCTGGTCGCCGGTCAACTCGATCGACGACGTGCTCGCCGACGAGCAGTTTCACGCCGCCGGCGGTGTGGTGTACGTGCCCGACGGCGACTCGACCCGCCCCATGGTGGCCACCCCGGCAGACTTCCACGGCACGCCGTGGGAGCCGACCGCTCCGGCGCCCAAACTGGGGCAGCACACCGAGCAGATCCTGGCCGAGCTCGCGCATCGCGCCGAGGCCACCGAGCCTCGCGGGTAACCGATCGGACGACGCGGAGCCGGGCGAGTGGTTTACAAAAGCGTCGGCGACTGTCACGGTGTTCGAATGCCTTCCCGCCCCTACCTCCAGGAAGCCGCAGTGGACGCAAGAGATCTCGTGGACATCGAGGCGCTCAAGCAACTCAAGGCCCGCTACTGCCGGCTGCTCGACGGCAAGGACTGGGCCGCCTGGCGCCAGCTCTTCACCGACGACTTCATCAGCGACACCTCATCGGCGGGTGGCCGACTGATTCACGGCGCCGACGACTTCGTCGCCTTCACGCGCGACGCGCTGCGAAAACCGTCGCAGCCCACGGCCCATCAGGTGCACGCCCCGGAGCTGGAGGTGGTGTCGCCAACCACCGCCCGCGGCGTCTGGGCGCTCGAGGACGTGGTCCGGTTGGCGCCCGGGGTGACCCTGCGCGGATACGGCCACTACCACGAAACCTACGAGAAGATCGATGGCGAGTGGCTGATCAAGACCTCGACGCTGACCCGGCTCCGCGAGGACGTGTTCACCCCGATCGCGTCCGTGTACGTCTCCGACCGGATGAGACGGGTGGGCGCCCGACTGGCCCGGAGGTTGGGGACGTGACCACCCCGGACACCGTGCTCGTCACCGGTGCCTTCGGCCAGGTCGGACGCCGCTGTACCGCGATACTGCTGGAACGCGGTCGCACCGTGGTCGCCATGGACCTCCGCGACGACCGGACCGTCGCGGCCGCCGAAGAGCTTGCTGCCCAATCTCATTCGGGCACCTTGATCCCGGCGTACGTCGACCTCCTGGACGCGGAGTCGGTGACGGCGCTCGTCGCCGAGCACCGGCCGGGCGCGATCGTCCACCTCGCGGCGATCCTGGCGCCGGTGTCCTACCGCAATCCGCGGCGGGCGCGGACGGTCAACGTCGGCGGTACCGCCAACGTGGTCGCGGCCGCCGTCGCCCTGCCGGAACCGCCCCTGATCGTCTACGCGTCCAGCGCGGCGGTGTACGGCTCGCGCAACCCGCACCGCCACCCCGAGCGCATCACCCCGGCCACCGTGGTGCAGCCCGCAGACCAGTACGGCGAGGACAAGGCCCGCGCCGAGAAGGTGCTCGTCGACAGCGGATTGCCCTGCGCCATACTGCGTTTGGGCGGAATCATCTCACCCGATGGGGCGATGAACTCGGACTACCTGCTGCTGATGCGGGCCATGCCGGGAGACAATCGCATGCACACGGTCGACGCCCGCGACGTCGCACTGGCGTTCGCCAACGCGGTCGACCGCGGCGCGACGGTCGCCGGCAAGGTGTTGCTGATCGGCGGCGACGAGACACACGTGCACACCCAACGCGAGTTGGAGGACGACATGATGCAGGCGGCAGGTCTGGGCCGGCTTGGTCCGACGGCGAGCCTGCCCGGCGACCCGAACGACGATCACGGCTGGGGCTTCACCGGGTGGTTCGACACCACCGAGTCGCAGGCGCTGCTCGACTTCCAACGGCACGGCTGGCAGGAGACCGCGGCTTGGGCGGCTGGCGATCAGGTGTGGGTTCGTCGGATCCTGCGCGTGCTCGGTCCGGGGCTTCGCCCGCTGCTGCGAATGTTCTTCGCGGCACAGCGTCGGGTCGAGAAGCGCGGACGCTTCGCCGACCCGTGGTCACTGATCGGACGGAAGTACGGTCCCGACGTGATCGCTCCCACGACGTACTGAGCCGACCTAGTGAGCCGACGAGCCGGATCGAGGATGCACTCGCTGTGAAGTTCACCATCACCCATCCCATGCACACCCACCCCTACAACGCCGAACTGGTCGGCGGCAAGGCGGTCAGGGCGGTCGCCGCGGCGGCGGAGGCGGCCGGCCTGCACGGGTTCGGGTTCACCGACCACCCGGCGCCGACGCAGCGCTGGCTGGAATCCGGCGGCCACGACGCGTTGGACCCCTTCGTCGCGATGGCGTTCGCGGCGGCCCATACGACCACCTTGCGCCTGATCCCGAACGTGGTGGTACTGCCGTACCGGAACCCGTTCGTCGTGGCCAAGGCGGGCGCGACGCTCGACCTGCTGTCCGACGGGCGCTTCACCCTCGCGGTCGGCGTCGGTTATTTGAAACGCGAATTCCTCGCTCTCGGAGTGGACTTCGAGGAGCGCGGTGCCCTGTTCGAGGAAGCGCTGCACGTGATCCGCAGCATCTGGACCGGCGACGACGTCGCCTTCGAGGGCAGGCACTTCACGGCGACGGGAATCACCGCGCATCCACGGCCGGTCAGCCGACCGCACCCACCGATCTGGATCGGCGGCAACACCGGCGCCGCGCGCCGCCGGGTGGTCGAACACGGCAACGGCTGGTGCCCGTTCCCGGCGCCTGCCGTCCTGGCCCAAACCGCTCGCACCTCCGCCATGGAGTCGCTCGACGACCTTACCGCCGGCATCGACGACCTCAAGCGCAAGTGCGACGCGGCCGGCCGCGACCCGGCGGACATCGACATCACGTTCACCAACGCCGCCGGCGGAAACCCCGCCGCCGACGACTTCCATCCCGACCAATTCCTCACCGGCATCGAGGAACTCGAGGCGCGCGGCGTGACGTGGACGCAGGTTCAGCTTCCCGGCGACAGCCTCTCCCATGCGCTCGAGACCATCGACCGGTTTGGCATGCAGGTGGTCGCCGCCCGTTAGACGGCGCTGATCCCGTTGTAGATCAGCCCGATTCCGAGCAGGCCCAGCAGAACGGTCGTGATGACGGTCTGCCGCCGCTGCAGCCAGTCCTTGAAGCGTTCGAGGTGGCCGTCGATCCGGTGGCTCCAGACGAGGTAAGCGACGATCGGCAGGGCGGCCGTGGAGCCGGCCAGCAGGGTGAAGTAGAGCACGGCCAATGCGGTGCCCGGAGCGCTCAGGTGCGCCGCCCCGATCGCGAATCCCGCTGCGGCGCACATCAATAGCACCTTGACGTTGACCACGGTGAGTGCGACGCCGACGCCGGCCGCGCCGGCGGGAGTGATGCGCTTGAGTCGGCCCACCCATCCCGGCGTCTCGACCGCACGGGCAGGACGGCGCGAGTACCAGACGGCCGCGGCGACGCTCAGCAGGCCGGCGGCGATCCGCGCCCAAGCCGTCCAGTGCGGCGCAGGCCGGTCGAGTCCATCCAGCAGCCGCGGAGCCTGCAGGAACACCACGGTCAACGCGGCCTTGCCGGTAAGCCACCCGGCGATGAAGCCCACCCCGGTGGGCTTGGGGCGCGCACTGTGAATGACCAGGGCGATCGCCGGGATCACGGTGAACGGCGACAGCGCGACGACCGTGGCGAACGCCGTCACCTCACCGAGAAGCGCCGCCCATCCCACTGACACCCGCACGACTGTACGGACGTGTCTCCACGATCACGCGTCGCAGCCGCAATCGGACGCCGTCGAGGTCTGCGGCAGCTCGGCGATGACGTCGGCCTTCGTCTCGTCGAAGCTGAGGAAGCCGCGGATGGGCAGCGTCTCGGGGGGTGTGTCGTCGTAGCTCCACGCCACGTCGTCGTGCGCGGTGGCACCGACGACCACCGACCAGTAGGTCGCGTACCCCTTGTAGTTGCAGTAGCTCGAGGTGGTCGATCGACGAAGCAGGTCGGTTCGGATCAGAGCCGGGTCGACGTACAGCCGTGGCGTCAGCGAGGTCTCGAAGACGATGACGGTATCGGCGGTGTCGACCAGCACTGTGCCCGCGACGGTGACGCGGAGCCGGCGTTCGGTGGGCCGGCAGTCCACCCGGTGGTAGGGGTTGGGCGGGTAGTGAACGAGCGCGCGGCCCTCCTCGAGCCAGCCGTCGACGGCGTCCCACGGCACCTGGACGAAACCCGGCGCCTCGGGGAGCGCCGAGTGCGGGAGGTCGGAGGTCACCTCGTCGGCCGGGAAGGCGTAGCTCAAGGCATGGCCGCGGCGGTGCACCATCAGCGCGCGTTCGGTGTCGATGACGGTCCGACCGCCCACCAGGGCTTGCACGCGGCGGGGATGCGGCTCGACGAATACGACGTCGGTGGGGAGGGGTGCGGAGAACCAGCCGGCGGGATCGGCGCTGAGCGGTCCGCGACCGGCGACGAGACTCATCGTCACAGGTTTACAAGAAACCGCCCGAATGTCACGTCCGGCCGGACGACGGTGTGGCTAGCGGGTCCAGCCGCGGCGGCGCAGCCACCAGTCGCGGAACACGATGCCCCAGATCACCAGGGCGAAGCCGATCAGGAAGAGGTCCTCGACGTGGCCGACGTGGTTGCCGCGCAGCATGGCGAGGATGAAGAAGCCGGAGAGGATGCCGCCGATCTGGATGGCGCGGTGGCTCTGCTTGGACCAACCCCAATTCGCCGACGGCACGTCCTCGACGTCAACGCCGGTATGCCGTTCGACCTCGGTGTTCGCCACGATCGCTCCTCAGGGGTTCCAGTCGGTTGCTCCCATTCTGGCACATGCGGATTCGGGCGGCGTCGTCGTAGTCAGCGGACGGCCTCGTATCGCCGCAGCGCCTCCTTGCGTTCGGCCGCGTGGTCGACCATCGGCTCGGGATAGTCGCCGCTCCCGCGGGACTCCGGCAGCCACCGGGTGACGTAGGCACCGTCGGGGTCGAACTTGTTGCCCTGCGTGGTGGGGTTGAACACCCGGAAGTACGGAGCGGCGTCGGTACCGCAGCCCGCGGCCCACTGCCAGCCGTGCTGATTGCTGGCCAGGTCGCCGTCGGTCAGCTGCTCGAGGAACCAGCGGGCGCCCCATTGCCACGGCAGATGCAAATCCTTGACCAGGAACGAGGCGGTGATCATCCGAACCCGGTTGTGCATGAACCCGGTCTCGGCCAACTGGCGCATGCCGGCATCCACGATCGGGAAACCGGTTCGGCCGGCCTTCCACGCCTCGAACCGCTTCTTCGCGTCCTCGTCCTCGTCGACCTCGATGCGGTCGAAGTTCTTGTTCCAGTTCCACCACGTGCTGTCGGGCCAGGAGTAGACCACGTTGGCGTAGAAGTCGCGGAACGCGAGTTCGCGAAGGTAGGCCTGCCCGCCCTTGCCGCTGCCGAGATCGGCGGCCATGGTGCGCGGATGGATGGTGCCGAACTTCAGGTGGGCCGACATCCGGCTGGTGCCGTCGTGGTCGGGCCGATTGCGCTCGTCGGCATAGCCCGCCAGGCTCGATTCGACGAACGTCCGCCAGCCCGCCAGGGCGGCGGCCTCGCCGGCCGGATGGTCGAGTTCGGCATCGCCCGCTGGGATGTCGACGGTGCCGCCGACGTCGGCCGGGTCGATCCAGCGGGCCGACGTCGCACCCGTCTTGGCGGGTGCCCGCCAACCATGCTGCCGCCACGCCGCGTAGAACGGGGTGAATACCTTGTAGGGCGTGCCGTCCCCCTTGGTCACCCGGCCCGGCGACACCAGATATGGCGAACCGGACTCCTCGAGCGGGACGCCATCCGACACCGTGGCGAGCGCGTCTCGGACAGCCTTGTCCCGGCGCAGTCCGAACGTCAGGTAGTCCCCGGACACGTGGACCGACGTTGCCCCGATCTGGTTGACCAGCGCGGGGATTCGCTCCTCTGCCCGGCCCTCGGTGACCAGCAGGCGGCCACCGAGTCCGTCGCGCAGTTCGCGCAGGGCGTCGTAGAGGTATTGGAGCCGCCGGGGTCCGGACGTCGCTCTGAGCCTCGGTTCGAGGACGTAGCAGGCCAGGACCTCCTGGCCGTCCTTGGCGGCGTCCAGCAGTGCGGGCAGGTCGGAGAGGCGGAGATCGCGACGGAACCACAGCAGCGTTGGCATGACCCGATCTTGCCCGCATTCGGTCGCGGGAAAACGCTCAGGTGGTGCACTGCGGTGCAGTCGGTGCGAATCCACGTCGATCCGCTGCGACAATCCCACCATGACGCCGACGACCGACGACTATCCGCGCGACATGGTGGGCTACGGACCGCATCCCCCCGATCCGCGGTGGCCGGGTGGCGCCCACATCGCTGTGCAGTTCGTCCTGAACTACGAGGAGGGCGGTGAGAACAACGTCCTGCACGGCGACGACTACTCGGAGACGTTCCTCTCCGAAGTGGTTGGGGCGCAGGCATTTCCGAACCGACACATGAGCGTGGAGTCGCTGTACGAATACGGTTCCCGGGCGGGTCTGTGGCGGGTGCTGCGGCTGTTCGACCAACGCGCGCTACCCCTGACGATCTTCGGCGTCGCGACCGCACTCGCCCGCAACCCGCAGGCGGTGGCGGCATTTCAGGAGCGCGGCGACGAAATCGCCTGCCATGGTTTGAAGTGGCGAAGCTACCAGCTGGTCGACGTGGACACCGAACGCGCCGAGATGGCGGCGGCGGTTCGGTTGCTGACCGAAGTCACCGGGGTGGCCCCGCTCGGCTGGTACACCGGCAGGGACTCCCCGCAGACGCGTGAGCTAGTCGTGGAGCACGGCGGCTTCGTCTACGACTCGGACTCCTATGCCGACGACCTCCCGTACTGGACCCGCGTCCTGGATCGGGACCACCTCGTCGTGCCGTACACGCTGGACACCAACGACATGAAGTTCGTGTCGACCAGCGGCTTCCCCAGCGGAACCGACTTCTTCACCTACCTTCGCGACGCGTTCGACGTGCTGTACGCCGAAGGTGCGGCGGGCGCACCCAAGATGCTGTCGGTGGGACTGCACTGCCGACTCGTCGGTCGGCCGGCGCGGATCGCCGCGCTGGCACGATTCCTCGACCACGTGCAGTCGCACGACAAGGTGTGGATCACCCGGCGGATCGACATCGCTCGGCATTGGGTGGAGAACTTCCCGCCGGAGCACTGATCGCTGCCTGTCCCTCCTCGTGCCGCGAGCCCTTCCTCGTGCCGCGAGTGTGCGTGTCGGTACGTGACACACCGAGCGTTGTTGGCACTCCACGCACGCTCGCCGATGAGCCGAAAATCCCTGTGCCACAATGGTTCCAGTAGTCACAGCGCGCGGTTTTATGTCGGTGGGTCGAACGAGTGTTCGGGTATGGGTTCGGCTCGGGTGACGGCAGCGGTTGCGGAGTATCGCGTGGCCGCGGCCGGACTCTTGGAGCGGTCGTTCGAGGAGTTCACCCATGTGGAGTTGCTGGAGTTGCTCACCGACGTGGAGACCGTCAGCTGGCAGCTGCCCGCTGTCGGGCACCGGGTGATCGCCCGGTTGCAGCGGGAGGCGTCTCCGGTGGAGTTGGGTGCCACGTCACTCACAGCAGTCCTGGTGCAGCGGTTGCGGATCTCGGGTAGGGATGCCGCTGGCCGGCTGGCCGAGTGGGGCCGCGGAGCAGCGTCAGCGGGGAGCCGCAGGACTGAGAGCCCCGCACGTCGGGGACACCGGGCCAGGAGCTGATCGACGCCGGGGCGGACGAAGCGCCTGGCGCCGGTGGGGCAGCGGATCGTGCTGCATGCGCGGGATCGGGGGTGCACCACACCGGGCTGCACCGTCCCGGGTTATGGCGCGCAGGTGCATCACGTCAACGGGTGGGCGACGGGCACTGGGCGGACCAACATCGACGAAGTGACCCTGGCGTGTGGGGCGGACAACCGGCTCGCCGAACATGGCTGGCAGGTCCGCCTCCGCGACGGGGTGGCCGAATGGATCCCGCCTCCGGCACTGGACGTCGGGCAGGCCCCATCGACTACTTCCACCACCCCGAACGACTCTTGGTCCAGGCGGACGGGTGACGCGGCATGCGGTAACTCATGGCGCGTCAGGCCGGGTCGAAGCGAAACACCGCCAATCTCCCTGCGAGCGTCTCGAATTCGTCGGGTGTCCCGTCGGTGACGAGGCCGCTGCGTTTGGCGAAGCCGACGCCGACGGGCACCTTGACGGCGAACGCCCGGAGGATGGGTTTGGAGTCGGTGGGGGACAGTTCGACGATGCTGACCGTGCGTGACCGGCGGCCGCGGGTCAGCGTTCCCCGTCCCGCGGCGCGCGCATTGGCGGCCCAGTCCGCGCCCGGGTAGCCCGCCACGGTGTACAGCCCACCGTCGTGATCGAAGGGCGTCATGGGTGTGCTGCGAGGCTGGCCGGACTTGCGCCCGGGCACGGTGAGCACCATCGAGGGTCCGGTGGGAACGCCGAGCTTCTGCAGGGCGACCACCAGCTTGTTCATCGCCTTGAGGAATCGGGGTGGGCGGGGGTTCTGATTCGACATCTCGGGTCCTCTCATTCGGTGAACAGGTCGCGGTGTTCGGACGCCCACTGCGCGAAGGTGTGCGCGGGACGGCCGAGGATCTTCTCGACGTCGTGCGTGACCAAAGCGGGCCGGTCGACCGTCTCGGCGAGCATCGCGAGGTAGGCGTCGGCGAAGTCGGCGGGGAACCCGATGTCCGCGAAGCGCTGACGCACCACGTCGGGCGGTGCCTCCACATAGCGCAGGTAGCGCCCGAGGCTGGAGCCCAGCACGTCGGCCAGCTCGGCGTTGGTCAGCGCCTGCGGCCCGGTCAGTGGGAGTCGTTGCCCCACCAATTCGTCGGTCGTCAGGGCCGTAGCCGCCACGGCGGCGACGTCACCGTCGGCGATCGGCGCCGTCGTGGCCGCGGCATAAGGTCCACCGATCGTGTCGCCGGCCCGCACCTGGGCGGCCCACATGCCGGCGAAATTCGACGCAAAGACGCTCGGGCGCAGGCTCACCCACTCGAGGCCGGATTCGACGGCCAGCCGTTCGACCTCGCGGTTGCGATCGCCACGGAAGCGCGACGGCTGCCGTGAGAAGTCGTCGTCGACGTTGATGGCCGACAGCGCGACCAGACGCGCCACGCCGGCCCGGCGTGCCGCGGTGACGGTGGCCTCCAGTTCGCCGCTGAGCGCCCGGGAGTTGAGGAACACCGCGTCTGCTCCCGGGAGTGCCTCGATCGCGGAGGCGAATGGCGCGGCGCCGGGCGGGAATCCGACGTCGGTTCGGCGGGTGACGGCGCGGACGTCGATGCCTGCGGCGGCGAGCTCGGCGACCAGAGGTCCGCCGACGTTGCCCGTCGCGCCGGTGACGACGACGGTGTTGAGTGATGTCATGCATTCAAGGACGAGCCATCGCGGCCAGAAGTTACACCGGCGGCCCGGTGCCCGCCGGTAACTTTCTGCCCGCCCGATTCGTCGTATCACCATGACGGAATCACCTTCGGTCGACGCCGACATCGCGGTTGCCTGGCGTGAGCACCGGCCGTATCTGGTCAATCTGGCCTACCAGATGCTCGGCGACGTCGGCGACGCCGAGGACGTGGCCCAGGAAGCCTTCCTTCGGCTGTCACGGGTGCACCTCGCCGAGATCGACGACGTCCGTGGCTGGCTGACGGTGGTGGCGGGCCGGCTCTGCCTCGATCAGCTGAAGTCGGCCCGCGTCCGCCTCGAGACGAAGGTGGGACCCGACCGGGAAGCCGGTGTGCTCGGAGTCGCGGCCGACGCCAACCCCGCAGATCGGGTCACTCTGGACGACGAGGTCAGCTCAGCCCTGCTGACGGTGCTGCGACGACTCAGCCCGGGGGAGCGCGTCGCATTCGTCCTGCACGACGTGTTCGCGGTGCCCTTCGACGAGATCGCCGAGACGGTCGGCAGGCCCGCCGGAACCTGCCGCCAGCTGGCGCGGCGGGCGCGGGCGAAGTTCATCGCCGCCGCGCCGGGCCCCGTGGACGCACGGGTCGTCTCCGTCGCGAGCAACGAGCACCGACGGGTCACCGAGGCGTTCATCACGGCGTGTTCCAACGGCGATCTGAAGGGGCTGACGGCACTGCTTGATCCGACGGTCTGGGGCGTGGGCACGGTGCTCGTCGCCCCGCCGCCGCCGCCTCGGGTCAATCACGGGCCGGACGACGTCGCCATCAACCTGTTGCGCCATCTGGGGTCGCGCGCGACGGTGGTGTCCGGGCCGCCCGACGCTCCCGTGCTGCTGGCGTTCGACCGCGGCCGACTCTTCGCGGTGATCACGCTGACCATCCGCGATGGCCTGGTGGTCAAGATCGAGGCCACCGCAGATCCGGCCGCCCGCCGGCCGTAGCGCAGCGTCGAAAGACGTTGTCGCATTGGGGTTGAACGCCAACGGGGCGGCCCGGGCGGAGGCCCGAACCGCCCCATTGGCGGATCGTCGTCGACTACATCGCGGGAGGCGCGGGCGGCATCAGCACGGTGTCGATCAGGTACACGGTCGCGTTGGCGGTCTGCACGCCGCCACACACCAGGCCGGCACCGTTGACCTTCAGGTCGGCGCCCTTGCCGGTGATGGTGACGTCAGCACCCTGCACCGTCTTGTGCGTGCCGACGACCTGCGCCGGGGTCAGCCTGCCGGGCACGACGTGGTAGGTGAGGATGCTGGTCAGCAGGGGCGCGTCGGTCTTCAGCGTGTCGATGGTCGCCGGGTCGATCTTCTTGAAGGCGTCGTCGGTGGGCGCGAATACGGTGAACTCGCCGCTGTTCAGCGTGTCGACGAGGTTCACGTCGGGGTTGAGTTTCCCGGACACCGCTGCCGTCAGCGTGGTCAGCACGGGGTTGTTGGACGCCGCGACCGCGACCGGGTCCATCGACATGCCCTGTACCGAACCGGGCCCGGTCGGGACCTGCTTGGCGTACGCGGCGCAGCCATTGCCGACGAGGCCCGCGGCGGGATTGGCCTGAGCGACGCCGGTGGATGCCAGCAGCCCGGCAACGGCCAACGCTGCGATCGACGCGGTGGTGGCGGCCTTCTTGGTCTTGTCGTTCAGTTTCATCGGTTCTTCCTTCGGTGGTGGGATTTGACGACACGAGTGGTGTCCCGCCGCAGGCACGGGGGGATGTGCGGCAGGACACCACTCATGGGTTCGGTTGCGGCGCTTCTTACTTCGCCGGCGGCATCAGAACGGTGTCGACCATGTACACGGTCGCGTTGGCGGTCTTGACGCCACCGCAGACCAGGCCGGAGGTGTCGAACTTCAGTGCCTCGCCCGCACCGGTCACGGTGACCTCGCTGCCCTCGACCGTCTTGTGCTTGCCCGCGACCTGAGCGGGGCTCAGCTGGCCGGGGATGACGTGGTAGGTGAGGATGCTGGTCAGCAGCGGGGCGTCGGTCTTGAGCTTGTCGATCGTCGCCGCGTCGATCTTGGCGAAGGCGTCATCGGTGGGGGCGAGCACGGTGAACTGGCCACCGTTGAGGGTGTCGACGAGGTTCACGCCCGGGTTGAGCTTGCCCGAGACCGCTGCGGTCAGGGTGGTGAGGATCGGATTGTTCGACGCCGCGGTGGCGACCGGGTCCTTGGCCATGCCCGCGACCGAACCGGCGCCTTCGGGAACCTTCTGTGCGTAGCCGGCGCAGCCGGTGCCAACGAGATCGGCGGCCGGGTCGGCGGCGCCGGTCATGGGGGCGGCGCTCGAGGTGGTGCTCGCCACGCTGGAGGAGGTGCTGCTGGCCGTGCTGGACGCCGAACTCGCGGTCTGGCTTGAGCACGCGGAGGTTCCGAGGATGGCGACTGCGGTCAGGCCTACTGCCGCAAACGCCTTGCGGTGAGTCGAGTTCATGACGTGATCACTCCAATGTGGGTCTGGGACGGCACGTGCCGCCGTCCTCACTGGGGCATTCGCCGTGTCCCCGGCCACGGATTGCAACGGTGCGCCGATGTCACATTCGCGTCACAACTCGGCGGGAATTCGCTGCGGGTACCTACCCGTCCGGTGCGCAGGCACAATGGTCCGGTGACCACGGACCGTCTGCGCGTACTGGTCCTGGGCAGCACCGGTTCGATCGGCACCCAGGCACTCGAGGTGATTGCGGCCAACCCGGACCGATTCGAAGTGGTTGGGCTCGCCGCGGGCGGCGGCAATCCGGAGCTGTTGGCCCGACAGCGGACGCAGACCGGGGTGACCAACGTCGCCGTTGCGGCCCCGGCTGCCGCCGAGCAGATCGGTGACGTTCCCTACGTCGGGCCCGACGCCGCCACTCGCCTGGTCCAGGACACCGACGCCGACGTCGTGCTCAACGCTCTCGTCGGAGCGTTGGGCCTGCGCCCGACGCTGGCAGCACTGGAATCGGGTGCGCGGCTCGCGTTGGCCAACAAGGAGTCGCTGATCGCCGGCGGTCCGCTGGTGCTGAAGGCAGCGCAACCGGGTCAGATCGTGCCGGTGGACTCCGAGCACTCGGCACTGGCGCAGTGCCTGCGGGGCGGTGCGGCCGACGAGGTGGACCGGTTGGTCCTGACCGCGTCCGGTGGGCCGTTCCGAGGCTGGGCCGCCGCGGCGCTCGAAGACGTCACCCCGGAGCAGGCGGGCGCCCATCCCACGTGGTCGATGGGTCCGATGAACACGCTCAACTCGGCGTCGCTGGTCAACAAGGGCCTGGAGTTGATCGAGACACACCTTCTCTTCGGGATCCCGTACGACCGGATCGACGTCGTCGTCCATCCGCAGTCGATCGTGCACTCGATGGTGACCTTCGTCGACGGATCGACGATCGCGCAGGCCAGTCCGCCCGACATGCGGCTGCCCATCGCACTGGCGCTCGGCTGGCCGGCCCGGGTCCCGGGCGCGGCGGCGCCGTGCGACTTCACCACCGCGTCGACCTGGCACTTCGAACCGCTCGACGACGAGGTGTTCCCGGCGGTGGCGTTGGCCCGCGAGGCGGGCAGTCGCGGCGGCTGCCTGACCGCGGTGTACAACGCCGCGAACGAGGAGGCGGCGGCCGCCTTCCTGGACGGGCGGATCCGATTCCCCGCGATCGTCCGGATAGTCGCCGACGTCCTGCGCGCTGCAGACCAGTGGTCGGCGCAACCGGCTACCGTGGATGACGTACTCGAGGCGCAGGACTGGGCGCGGGCCCGGGCCAGCGCCGCAGTGACGAAGGCAGCCACGGAGAAGGCAGCGGACAAGCCAGCACAGGAGGTCGTACCAACCCGATGATGTTCGTTCTGGGCATTGTGCTGTTCGCACTGGCCATTCTGGTGTCGGTGGCGCTGCACGAATGCGGTCACATGTGGGTGGCGCGTGCCACCGGGATGAAGGTGCGGCGCTACTTCGTCGGGTTCGGACCCACGGTGTGGTCCACCATGCGCCCCAACCGGCTCGGGTACACCGAGTACGGCGTCAAGGCCGTCCCGCTGGGTGGGTTCTGCGACATCGCGGGAATGACCTCGGTCGACGAGCTCGCCCCGGACGACCGGCCGTACGCCATGTACCGGCAGAAGGTGTGGAAGCGCGTCGCGGTGCTCTTCGCCGGCCCCGGCACGAACTTCGTCATCGGTCTGGTGCTGCTGTACGCCATCGCCGTCATCTGGGGGCTGCCCAACCTTCATCCGCCGACCACCGCGATCGTCGGCGAAACCGCTTGTGTCTCATCGGAAGTCACCAAGGGCAAGCTCGGTGAGTGCACCGGTCCGGGTCCGGCCGCCCAGGCGGGCATCAGGGCGGGCGACACGGTCGTCAAGGTCGGGGGCACCGACGTGAAGAACTTCGATCAGATGGTCGCTGCCGTGCGCAAGCTCGCCGCGCCGACGCCGTTCGTCGTCCAGCGCACCGAGAACGGCCGCACCACCGAGTTCACCACCACCGTCGACGTCACCAAGACTCAGCGCTGGACCAAGGACGGCAACGGCTCGCCGTCGGAGGTGGGTGCCGTCGGCATCGCCGCCGCCCAGTTCGGGCCGACGCAGTACAACGTGCTCTCGGCGGTACCCGCGACGTTCGCGTTCACCGGCGACCTGATGGTCGAACTCGGCAAGTCGCTGGCGAAGATCCCCACCAAGATCGGTGCGCTGTGGCATTCCATCGGAGGTGGCGCACGGGACCCGGAGACGCCGATCAGCGTCGTCGGCGCCAGCATCATCGGTGGCGACACCGTCGACGCCGGGCTGTGGGTGGCGTTCTGGTTCTTCCTGGCCCAACTGAACTTCGTGCTCGGTGCGATCAACCTGCTACCGCTGCTGCCCTTCGATGGTGGCCACATCGCGATTGCCACCTACGAGAAGATCCGCAATATGATTCGGGCGGCGCGCGGCAAGGTGGCCGGCGCCCCCGTGAACTACCTCAAGCTGATGCCCGCCACCTACGTCGTCCTGGTCGTGGTGGGCGGCTACATGCTCCTCACCGTCACCGCCGACCTGGTCAATCCGATCAGGCTGTTCCAATAGCCACCAGAAAGAAGTCATCATGACCGTCGGTTTGGGTTTGCCGGCTCCGCCACCGCCGACGCTGGCCCCGCGCCGCAAGACGCGCCAACTCATGGTCCGCGACGTCGGAGTGGGGAGCAACTACCCGATCGCCGTGCAGTCGATGTGCACCACCAAGACTCACGACATCAACGCCACGCTGCAGCAGATCGCCGAGCTCACCGCGTCGGGCTGCGACATCGTCCGGGTCGCTTGCCCGCGGCAGGAGGACGCCGACGCGCTCTCGGTGATCGCCAAGAAGAGTCAGATCCCGGTGATCGCCGACATCCACTTCCAGCCGAAGTACATCTTCGCCGCGATCGACGCGGGGTGCGCCGCGGTCCGCGTCAACCCCGGCAACATCAAGGAGTTCGACGGCCGGGTCAAGGAGGTCGCTAAAGCGGCCGGTGACGCGGGCATCCCGATTCGCATCGGGGTCAACGCGGGCTCACTCGACGCCCGGATGATGCAGAAGTACGGCAAGGCGACGCCCGAGGCGCTCGTCGAGTCGGCGTTGTGGGAGGCGTCGCTGTTCGAGGAGCACGGCTTCGGCGACATCAAGATCAGCGTCAAGCACAACGATCCGGTGATCATGGTTGCGGCCTACGAGCAGTTGGCAGAGCAGTGCGACTACCCGCTGCACCTCGGTGTGACCGAGGCCGGTCCGGCGTTCCAGGGCACCATCAAGTCCGCGGTCGCCTTCGGCGCGCTGCTGTCGCGGGGCATCGGCGACACCATCCGGGTGTCGCTGTCCGCACCGCCGGTCGAGGAGATCAAGGTCGGCACCCAGATCCTCGAGTCGCTGAACTTGCGGCCGCGCGGTCTGGAGATCGTGTCGTGCCCGTCGTGCGGACGGGCCCAGGTCGACGTCTACACGCTGGCGAACGAGGTGTCGGCCGGTCTCGAGGGGCTCGACGTTCCCCTTCGCGTAGCGGTCATGGGGTGCGTCGTCAACGGCCCGGGCGAGGCCCGGGAAGCCGATCTCGGGGTGGCCTCGGGCAACGGCAAGGGACAGATCTTCGTGCGCGGCGAGGTCATCAAGACGGTGCCCGAGCAGATGATCGTGGAGACGCTGATCGAAGAGGCGATGCGCATCGCGGCCGAAATTGGTGACGATCGCGGATCCAATGATGTCAGCGGCGCGCCCGTCGTGACCGTAAGCTGAGAAGTGCTAGCTCGTGTAGTACCGCCGCCGGGCCTCAACTCGTCGTTGGAGATTAACGCTTCTTAGAAGGACCTGATGTCCGCTCCGCCACTGTTTCGTCTCGCCGACGAGCGACGCGTCACGGTGGTGCGCGATGCCGGCATGGTGCGCCGCGCCCTCGACGACGATCCCGTCGGTTCCTGCATGGTGGCGTCCCGGGTGGCCGACCACGGTGTCGACCCGACGGCGATCGGCGGCGAGATGTGGACGCGCCGCCGGCCCAGCGACTCATTGTGCTTCGCCGGCGCCAACCTGATCCCGCTGCGCGGCCAGGCCGACGATCTCGAGGCGTTCGCCGACAAGGCGATGAGCACGGCCCGCCGATGTTCGTCGCTCGTCGGGCGGACGGAGATGGTGATGCCGATGTGGCGTCGCCTCGAACGGGCCTGGGGTCCCGCGCGGGACGTCCGGGATCACCAACCGCTGATGGCGCTCTCCAGTGCACCGCTGTGTCCGATCGACCCGAACGTGCGACCGGTTCGCATCGAGGAACTCGACGCCTACCTGGTGGCCGCCGTCGACATGTTCATCGGCGAGGTCGGCGTCGACCCGCGGGTGGGGGATGGCGGTCGCGGCTACCGGCGCCGGGTCGCCGGCCTGATCACCGCCGGCCGGGCCTGGGCCCGCTTCGAGCACGGCCAGGTGGTGTTCAAGGCGGAGGTCGGCTCGCAGTCTCCCGCCGTCGGCCAGATCCAGGGCGTGTGGGTACATCCCGACTGGCGCGGTCGCGGACTGGGGGCCGCCGGTACCGCCGCGCTGGCGCGGGCCGTCGTCCGTAGCGGACGGACCGCAAGCCTCTACGTCAACGGCTACAACACCGTGGCGCGTGCCACCTACGCCAGGATCGGCTTCACCGAGGTGGGGACGTTCGCCACCGTCCTGCTCGACTGACCGCCCGCCCCTCGTCGACGGGGGAGACCCCGTTCGGCGAATCACGATTCGATCTCGGTGCGCCTACGGCCGATGCCCGCCGTCGACTTCTAACATCAGCCTCAATGGCAACAACAACCTCATCTGCATCAAGGGTCACTGGCCTGTTGACCGTCCTGGCAGTGGTCGCTGCCGTCGGCGGGCTCAGTGCCTGCACCCCGAAGCCGAACGGTCCCGAACCGGTGGCAACGGCGTTCTTCACGGCGCTGGCCAAGGGCGACACCGGCGCGGCCGCCAACCTCAGCGACAAGCCCGCCGTCGCGCGGACGGCGCTCAACCAGGCGTGGGCGGGTCTTCAGGCGAGCACCCTCGACGCACAGATCCTGGGCTCCAAGTACGCCGAGGACACCGGCAGCATCGCCTATCGGTACACCTGGCACCTGCCCAAGAACCGCACCTGGACCTACGACGGCCAGCTGAACATGGTGCGCGAGGAGGGCCAGTGGGAAGTGCGTTGGAGCGCAACGGGTTTGCACCCCAATCTCGGCGAGAACCAGACGTTCGCGCTGCGCGCCGACGCGCCGCCCCGCGCCTCGGTGAACGAACGCGGTGGCAGCGACGTGCTGCGGCCAGGCTTCCTGTACGACTACGCGCTCGACGCGAAGGCCGCCGGGGCGAACCTGATGCCAACGGCCCGCACGGTCGCCGACACGCTGCGGCGGTTCGATCCCACCATGGACGCCCAGCGGCTCGCCGAGACGGCCAGTTCGTCGGCTCAGCCGCTGAACCTGATCACCCTGCGCCAAAGCGACCGTGATGCGGTCGCGCCCGCGATCGGTGGCCTGCCCGGCGTCGTCATCACCCCGCAGGCCGAACTGCTGCCCGTCGACGACGGCTTCGCGCCCGACATCATCGACCAGGTGAAGAAGTCCGTCTCCAACGAACTCGACGGCCAGGCCGGCTGGCGGGTCGTCAGCGTCAACCAGAACGGTGCCGACGTCGAGGTGCTCGACGAAACCCCCGGCGCGCCAGCGCCTTCGGTGACCATCAGCCTGGATCGGTCGGTTCAAGATGCCGCCCAGGACGCGGTAAACATGGTGGGCAAGAAGGCGATGATCGTGGCGATCAAGCCGTCCACCGGCGAGATCTTGGCGGTCGCCCAGAACCGCGCCGCCGACGCGGACGGTCCCGCCGCCACCACCGGTCTCTATCCGCCGGGTTCGACGTTCAAGATCATCACCGCGGGCGCCGCGATCGATCGCGACATGGCCACGCCCAACACGCTTCTCGCCTGCCCCGGTCACATCGACATCGGCCAGCGGACGATCCCCAACTACGGTGGCTTCGACCTCGGCACCGTGCCCATGTCCCGCGCGTTCGCCAACTCCTGCAACACCACCTTCGCCGAACTCGCGAGCCGGATGCCTCCGCGAGGTCTCACGACCGCCGCCGCGCAGTACGGCATCGGAACCGACTTCGTCGTCGACGGTCTCACGACGGTCACCGGGTCGGTGCCACCGACGGTCAACCTGACCGAGCGCACGGAGGACGGCTTCGGCCAGGGCCGAGTGCTGGTCAGCCCGTTCGGCATGGCCTTGGCGGCTGCAACCGTCGCCGCGGGGAAGACACCGGTGCCGCAGCTGATCGAGGGCAGGCACACCGAGGTGTCGGGCGACACGCCGACCATCACCCCGAAGATGATCGACGGCCTGCGACCGATGATGCAGCTCGTCGTGACCAACGGCACCGCCAAGGAGCTCAAGGGCAGCGGTGACGTCCGCGGCAAGACCGGCGAGGCGGAGTTCGACGGCGGCTCCCACGCCTGGTTCGCCGGCTACCGCGGTGATCTCGCGTTCGCGGCCCTGATCGTCGGCGGCGGCAGCTCGGAGTACGCCGTGCGGATGTGCAAGGACATGCTGAACGGCTTGCCTCCCGACTACCTCGCCTGAGTAGCCTGGTCCCCGGAAGGACGGGCAGTGATGACCAGCAACAATTCGGGTTTCGAGGTGGGCGCGGAGGCCGCAGTACTGCGCGTCTCGGACGCCGACCGCAACGGCACGTTGCGCCGTCTGCACAACGCGGTGGCGCTCGGCCTGATCGACATCGGTGAGTTCGAGGAACGATCCGGCGCGGTATCGCAGGCGCGGCTGCATTCGGAACTCGCCGCGCTCGTCGAGGATCTGCCGGGTCCCGGAGCCATCGTCACGTCGGCGACCGATCGGGTCGAACTCCGCGGAGTGCTGGGATCCCTGAAGCGACACGGGGAGTGGATCGTGCCGACCCGGCTGTCGCTGGTGCGGCGGATGGGCTCCATCGATCTCGATCTGACCAAGGCGCGGTTCGCCGGGCCGATCGTGGTGATCGAACTCGACGTGAAGTTCGGCTCGGTGGAGATCCGGCTGCCCGAGGGGGCGAGTGCGTCGATCGACGACGTCGAGGTGCTCGTCGGCAGCGCTCGCGACCACCGCAGGGACGCGCCCGCGGAGGGCCGGCCGCACGTCATCCTGACCGGGCGAAGCGTGTGCGGTTCGGTCGACATCCGCGGCCCGCGTCGCGCGGGACTGGGGCGGTTCCGGCGGAGCTAGCGAGTGGGTCCGCTGGTCGGGCCAGACTCAGCGGCGTTCCAGCACGGCGAAGCTCAGCGTCGCGCGCGCCGCAAGGCGATCGCGACCGACGTCGAACACGTCGACGGACGTGACGATCAACCGGCGCCCCGCCCGCACGATCGTGGCCTCGGCCCGGGCCGGCCCCTCGATGATCGGCGCCAGGAAGTGGACGTTCAGGTCGGCGGTGGTGACGTCACGGTCCGGCCCGACGACGTCGGCGGCCAGTCGGCCCGCCGCGATGTCGATCAGGGTGGCGACCAGGCCACCCTGCAGGGCGCCTCGAACATTGACCAGATGGGGTCGGTTGTCCATCTCGATGACCAGCGTCTCGGCGCTCTCCTCGACGTCCCGCATGCCCAATTGGCTCAGCAGGTGCTCCCGTGTCGTCACCGGCTGACGGTAGCATTCCTCTCCTGACAGGAGAGGGGCGTTCTCACCGGTTGGGCACGGGGCCGACGGAACGATGGGCGCGGTGCGGTAGCGGTTACGCTGGCAGAATGCCCGTTCGCACCGCACTGCGCCCCGGCGAGCTGTCCCCGACGCTCCCGGTGCCCAAGTCGATCCCGCGCCCCGAATACGCCTGGAAGCCGACCGTTCACGAAGGCACCGAGCCGTGGGTGCAGACGCCCGAGGTCATCGAGAAGATGCGCGTCGCCGGACGCATCGCGGCCAACGCACTGGCCGAGGCCGGCAAGGCGGTCGCGCCGGGGGTGACCACCGACGAACTCGACCGGATCGCCCACGACTACATGGTCGACCACGGCGCGTACCCGTCGACGTTGGGTTACAAGGGCTATCCCAAGTCGTGCTGCACCTCGCTCAACGAGATCATCTGCCACGGCATCCCGGATTCGACGGTCGTGCAGGACGGCGACATCGTCAACATCGACGTGACCGCGTACCTCGATGGCGTGCACGGCGACACCAACGCCACGTTCCTGGCGGGTGACGTCTCCGAGGAGCACCGGTTGCTCGTCGAGCGCACGCACGAGGCCACGATGCGGGCGATCAAGGCCGTCAAGCCGGGCCGGCAGCTGTCGGTCGTCGGCCGGGTCATCGAGGCGTACGCTAATCGCTTCGGCTACAACGTGGTTCGCGACTTCACCGGCCACGGCATCGGCACCACCTTCCACAACGGCCTGGTGGTGCTGCACTACGACCAGCCCGCCGTCGACACCGTGCTCGAGCCCGGCATGACGTTCACGATTGAACCGATGATCAACCTTGGCGCCCTGGACTACGAGATATGGGACGACGGCTGGACCGTCGCCACCACGGACAAGAAGTGGACCGCGCAGTTCGAGCACACCCTGGTGGTCACGGACGACGGTGCCGAGATTCTGACGCTCCCGGAGTGACCGTCTGTCTCGACGCCGACCGTGCGGTGTCGTACGCGGCTCGCCGTGTTGAGCGAATGACGGCGCACACTCGCCGAGAGTTCATGGCGTGACCGGCGCGCTGTTGGTCGCCGGCACCACCTCGGACGCCGGCAAGTCGATGGTCGTCGCCGGACTGTGCCGGTTGTTGAGCCGCGCGGGTGTACGCGTCGCACCGTTCAAGGCGCAGAACATGTCCAACAACTCGGCGGTCACCGTCGAGGGCGGTGAGATCGGCCGCGCCCAGGCGATGCAGGCCCGCGCGGCGGGGCTGGAGCCCAGCATCCGGTTCAACCCCGTCCTGCTCAAGCCCGGTAGCGACCGGACGTCTCAGCTGGTGGTCATGGGCCGGGTCACCGGCACGGTCGCCGCGGGCGACTACTTTCAGCACCGGGCCGCCCTCGCCGAGGTGGTCCACCGCGAACTGCGTTCGCTCAGAAGCGAATTCGACGTCGTCGTCTGCGAGGGTGCCGGCTCGCCCGCCGAGATCAACCTGCGCGCCACCGATCTGGCCAACATGGGACTCGCGCGGGCGGCCGACCTGCCGGTGCTGGTGGTCGGCGACATCGACCGCGGCGGGGTGCTGGCTCACCTCTTCGGAACGGTGGCCGTCCTCGAGCCGGACGACCAACGGCTCATCGCGGGCTTCATCGTGAACAAGTTCCGCGGGGACCCGGCGTTGCTGGCCCCCGGCCTCGAGCAGCTCACCCGGCTCACCGGACGACCCACCTACGGCGTCGTGCCCTACGACGACGGGTTGTGGCTGGACGCCGAGGATTCCCTCTCGGTCGAGTCGCACCGCATCGTGGGCGTTCCCGCGCCGCCGCGGGGCGCCGACTCGCTGCGGGTGGCCGCGATCCGGCTGCCCCGCATCTCCAACTCCACCGACGTGGAGGCACTGGCGTGCGAGCCGGGCGTGCTGGTGCGGTGGGTCGCCGACGTCGCCGATCTCGCCGACGCCGACGTGGTCGTCCTGCCGGGCAGCAAGGCGACGGTGTCGGATCTGACGTGGCTGCGCGAGCGCGGACTCGCCGACGCAGTCACCGCCCACGCCGCGTCCGGGCGCGCCGTGCTGGGCATTTGCGGTGGCTTCCAGATGCTCTGCCGCACCATCGACGATCCGGTCGAATCGGGTCTGCGTCGGGTGCCGGGGTTGGCTCTGCTGGACGCCGACATCGTCTTCGTTCCGGACAAGACGCTGCGGCATTGGTCGGACCCGTTGCGCGGCTACGAGATTCACCACGGCCAGGTCTCGCGCACGTCGGCGGACCCGTGGCTCGACGTCGGCCTTCGGCGGGACGCCGTGTACGGCACGCACTGGCACGGGCTGCTCGACAACGACGACGTGCGGCGCAGGTGGCTCACCGACGCCGCAAGGTCGGCTGGCCGCCACGGCTTCGTGGTGGCCGACGACGTCGACGTGACCGCTCGCCGCGACGCGCAGCTCGACGTGATGGCCGACCTGCTCGCGGCCCACCTCGACGTCGAGGCCGTCATGGAACTCGTGCACCACGGCGCACCGGTACGGCCGGTGATCTCATCACGGGTCGGGCGGGCGGTCGACAGCAGCACCTGAGCACTCTCGACTGGTTCTGACGCGGCGGTCAAAGCGACGCTCCCGCAAACATTTACCGGCGCTCCGTCGTGTGGGCCCACCGTCTGGCACCTGGCTGAACGTCGTAGTGCAAGCCGATGAAAACCGGCCCTGAACACGAGCGACCCCTGTAGCGTGACGCAATGCCTTCGACCGTGGTCACCGTCGACGGTTTTCCGGCAACAGTCGACGTGTCCGGTCCCGAGAAGGGCTCGGTCGTCGTCCTGCTGGGAGCCGCCCACCAAGGGCCATCGGCGTACGACGCCGTCTGTCAGCGACTGCACACCGCATCGCTGCGGACCGTCGTGATCGCTCCGGACCCACGGCTGAGCCCGAAGGCCGTCGTCGGGATCCTCGACTCCGTCGGCGTGCGCTGGGCGCTGCTGGTGGGCGACCGGGTGGGAGGCGAACTCGCCTGGGAACTCGCCGCGACCCGGCTCGATCGCTTCATCGGGTTGGTGGTGATCGACCGCGGACATCCGCGGGTGCCCGACCACGCGGGCGTCATTCGCGACGCGCACTGCCCGCCGGTGGAGGTCAACATCACGGCGCTGGTCAGCTCCCCGGCCGCGCGGAACGTGGCGAAGGCCAGCCAGCGCTACGTCTACGGCGACTACCGGATCGTCGAGCTGCTCGGCAGGCGCAACGTCGCGGAGTCGACCGCGCAGCTGGCCGCCGAAATCGTGCTTCGTACCAGCACCTGGTGAGCCCGGCGGTCGGGGCTCGCTGACGGTGTCGGCGTTCCTCACTATCCTCTGACCATGGTGCCGCCCCACGGCTTCGTCCTCAACGTCGACGAACTCGTCGCTGAGTTCGGACCCGCAGCCGTCAGCCGGGGCACCAGGTACGCCGACCTCGGCCGGGTCCGCGACACGGACTGGGACGAGGACGCCCTCGAGCTGACCGGTCACTGCTGGGGCTCGGAGGACAACCTGTATCGGGTCAGCGCAGGCTTCCAGCGCTCGGGTGACGATCTGCGGCTCGAGTGGGCGGAGTGCTCGTGTCCGGTCGGGGCCTACTGCAAACACGCCGTCGCGCTCCTGATGGCCGCGTCGTCGAGCCATCCACCCGAGCCTCCTGCCGACCGTTGGCGCACCGTCCTGACGAAGATGCTCGACGAACTGGCCCCGGCCGCCGGCGACCACGCCGCACCGCTGGGTCTGGAGTTCTCCATCTCGGCGCCCACGCGGTACCGTCCCCGCGCCGAGATCGCGCTGCGGCCCGTCGCCGTCGGCAGGCGCGGAACGTGGATTAGGACCGGGGTGAATTGGCAACGGCTGTCCTACCATGCCGCCGGCGACTTCGACCGCGGGCAGTACGACGCCCTGCGCGCTCTGGTCGCCGAGGTACAGCGGTCCGGCATCGTCCCCATCAGCGATGCCATGCTGATCTCCCATGTGCCGCCGGGCTTTTGGGCGCGGCTGACCGACGTGCTGGACGCCGGGGTGACGATCGTCGCCCATGGCGGCAGCGGCCTGCACCGCGTCGACCTGGTCAAGAGCGCGCAGCTGCGGCTCGACTTCGCCTCCGACGAGGCCGGTGGCGCCACCATGTCGGTCGTGATGATCGTCGATGGCGAGCGCTGTGCCACCGATGGGATGGGCCTCATCGGGTTCCCGGCGCCGCACGGCATGTACGACGTCGTCGACGGCGTGCTCCGGCTCGGCCGCTTCGATCCGGTGCCTGCCCGGACGGCCACCGACCTCGTCCTTCGCCAGGAGGTCGTGCGCATACCCGCCGAGACGGTGGCCGAGTTCTCGCTCGACGTCCTCCCCAGGCTGGTCGACGCCACCCCGGTGGACCTGGAGGAGGGGCTGTTCACCCCGCCGACCATCAGCGGGCCCGGACCGGTGCTGACCCTGACGTTGAGCGGTGACGGGGTTCGGGCGCACTGGAGCATCCGCTACCTGGTCAACGACCGGCAGCACGACTTCGCCCCCGAGTCGTCGGCGGCCCGCACGGCGTATCGGGACGCGGCTGCCGAGAGCCGGGTCTGGACCGACGTCGTGCCCGCGCTGCGGGTCGTCGCCGCGGCGTCGCACACCTGGAAACAGCAGGCGGCCAAGCACCTTCAGAAAAAGATGACCAGATCGGTGACGGCCGCGCTGGTCGACGAGCTGACGTCGATCGCCCGGACGCGCGATGGCGCCGCCGCGGCGGAGGTCGCCTCGCCCGACACCCTGCGCTCGGGCGTCGACCTCACCCTGACCGAGGCCGCAGTGCTCGTCGGCGAGGTGCTGGCACGGCTGGAGTGCAGCGACGCCTTCACCGTCGAACTCGACCGCGACGCACCCGACTTCCGCGCCGCCGAGGGCGAACCGGAGCTGCACTTTGGTACTAGCGATGGCGGCGGCAGCGAGGACGGCGGCGGCGAGCCGGTCCGCACCGACTGGTTCGACCTGAGCGTCACCGTGTGGATCGACGGACAGCGGGTCCCCATCGCCACGGTCATCGCCGAATTGGCCTCCAGCGCAACGCACATGCTGCTGCCCAACGGTGTCTACTTCCGGTTGGACACCCCGGAACTGGTCCGCCTGCGCACGCTGCTCGACGAGGCCCGCGCGCTCGGCGAGATCGAGGGCGACCGGGCGAACGCCGGTTCGCACAACGTCACGCTGTGGGAGGAGTTGCTCGCCCTCGGCGTCGTCGACCAGCAGTTGGTCGGTTGGCAGCAGAGTCTGGCCATGCGGACGGCAGCGCGCCCGCCCGTGCCCGTCGACGTGCCCCAAGGCCTCGACGCCACGCTGCGCGACTACCAGCGCGACGGGCTGAATTGGCTGTCGTTCCTCTGGGACAACCAGCTCGGCGGGGTGCTCGCCGACGACATGGGCCTCGGCAAGACGGTGCAGACCCTGGCCCTGATCGCACGGGTCGTCGAGCAGGGTCCGCAGCGATTCCTCGTGGTCGCCCCGACGAGCGTAGTCAGCAACTGGGTCGCCGAGTGCCACCGGTTCACCCCGGGACTGACCGCCGTCGCGGTCACCAGCACCGAAGCCCGGTCGGGCACGTCGCTGGCGGAGCGGGCGACCGCGGCCCACGTCGTGGTCACCTCGTATGCCTTGCTGCGCATCGACTTCGAGGCGTACGCCGCCATCGACTGGGCCGGGGTCATCCTCGACGAAGCGCAGTTCGTGAAGAACCACGACAGCAAGACCCACCAGTGCGTGCGTCGGTTGCCCGCCCGGTTCAAACTGGCGATCACCGGCACCCCGATGGAGAACCATCTGATGGAGTTGTGGTCGCTGCTGTCGATCACCGCGCCCGGTCTGTTCCCGTCGCCGAAGGCCTTCATCGAACACTTCCGCAAGCCGATCGAGTCCGGGACCGATCCCGAGCGGCTCGCGGTACTGCGACGCCGGATCAAGCCGGTGATGCTGCGGCGGACCAAGGGTCAGGTCGCCAGTGAACTGCCGCCGAAGCAGGAACAGGTGCTCACGCTGGACCTCGGTCCCAAGCACCGGAAGATCTACGACACCCGGATGGCGCGTGAGCGACAGAAGGTGCTCGGCCTGCTCGGCGATTGGGAGAAGAACCGATTCCAGATCTTCCGGTCCCTGACCCTGCTGCGGCAACTCAGCCTGCACGTCGGTCTGGTCGAGGAGTCGAAGATGGACGTCGCCGCCGCCAAGGTCGACTTCCTCGTCGAGCAGTTGCCCGAGTTGGTCGCCGAAGGCCATAGCGCCCTGGTGTTCAGTCAGTTCACCGGGTTCCTCGCGATCCTGCGTACTCAGCTCGACTCGGTCGGGGTGCGCTACAGCTACCTGGACGGGTCGTCGAGTCCGGGCCAGCGCGACGCCGCGATCCGGGACTTCCGGGCCGGTGTCAGTCAGGTGTTCCTGATCAGCCTGAAGGCGGGCGGTTTCGGGCTCAACCTGACCGAGGCCGACTATTGCTTCCTGTGCGACCCGTGGTGGAACCCGGCGGCGGAAGCCCAAGCCGTCGATCGGACGCACCGCATCGGTCAGACGCGCCCGGTGACCGTGTACCGGCTGGTGTCGCAGGGCACCATCGAGGAGAAGGTCGTCGCACTGCAGGAGCGCAAGCGCGCACTGTTCGCCGCCGTCGTCGACGAGGGTGACGTATTCGGTTCGGCCATAACCGATTCCGACGTCCGGGAGCTGTTCGGCTGAGGCCTGCCCGGAACGGCACCGAGCCCCTCGGTCCTTCGACGCGAGGGGCCCGGTGGTCTGGGTGAGCAGCGCCAGCCGTCAGGTCAGGTCGGCGACCTCGACCTGCTTGATGGGTCCGGTGAACCACTTCTTGACGGACAGGTGCCAGTAGACGAACAGCAGCAGCAGCACCGCGCCGACGAGGATCGGGGTGTAGTTGACGTACTTCCACTCGAAGCCCGGATCCCACGGCGTGCCGAGGTTGGACGTCGGGAACAGCGCGATGATCGAGGTGACGATGATCTCGATCAGGGCGACCGGGGCCATCCATTTGTGGTGCCCGCGCAAGTTCCACTTGCCGACCGGGAACGAGTCCCCGGCCTTCCAGCGGTAGTAGATCGGCACCGCGAAGCACAGGTACAGCCCAACCACGCCGATCGAGACGACCGCGAAGAACGCGACCGGGACCGGTGCGCCGTTGATGTCGACCTGCACCAGCGCGGGCAGCGTGATGATTGCGGCGAGCGCCGCGGTGACGATCACACCGTTGGCGGGGATCTTGTTCTTGCTCACCTTGGACCACAGCTGGTGGCCGGGCACCGCGCGATCACGACTGAAGGCGAACAACATTCGCGACGCGCTCGTCTGGCAGGCGGTGGTGCAGAAGAACTGGCCCGCGGTGGAAATCAGCAGCACGATGCCGACCCACTTGGAGTCCATCGCCTGGGCGAAGATGACGGCGACCGCGCCACCGCCCTTGGTCACGCCGTCGACGTCCTGGACGGCGAACAGGAACGACAGCAGCAGGATGTAGCCGCCGATCGCGGAGTAGAAGATCGACCGCCAAATCCCTTGCGCCGCACCGTTTGCCGCGCTCACGGTCTCTTCGCTGAGGTGCGCCGAGGCGTCGTAGCCGGTGATCGTGTACTGGGTGAGGATCGCCGAGATGGGCAGCACGAAGAACAGGAAGCCCACGCTGGACGTGTCACCCCCGAAGAAGCCGGTGTTGTTGACCGTCGTGGCGAAGACGTCGCTGAGGCTGGCGTGCTGCTCGGGAATCAGGATCAGGATCCCGATCACGACCACCGCGCCCGCCACGTGCCACCACACCGAGACGTTGTTGATGACCGCGAGCAGGTGGCTCGAGAAGATGTTGATGACGGCGACGGCGACCAGGATTACCAGGAAGATGCCGAACGTCCTGGTGAGGCTGTAACCGGCGAGCCAGCTCTCACTGAACGTGCCCAGCGTCAGGTCCAGGAAGGTGGCGCAGCCGTAGGCCACCGACGCCAGGATCGCGATCAGCCCGATGAGGTTCAGCCAGCCGGTGTAGTAGCCGGCCTTGGCCCCGCCGAGCTTGCTGGCCCACCAGTAGATGCCACCGGAGGTGGGATAGGCCGACACCAGCTCCGACATGCACAGGCCGATGACCAGGATGAAGACCGAGATGATCGGCCAGCCCCAGGCGATCGCGGCCGGCCCACCGTTGTTCCAGCCGAGGCCGAAGGACGTGAAGCAGCCCGCCAGGATGGAGATGATCGAGAATGAGATGGCGAAGTTGCTGAAGCTGGACCACGTGCGGTTCAGCTCCTGGGTGTAGCCGAGTGACGCTAGGTGTTTCTCGTCGTCGGACAGTTCCGACAGATCTTGACCCTCTGGCACGACGTTCTCCTTCTCGGGGCAGCACTCGACGAGAGCGCTCACTGAGTAGGGACAATAGAGCCGTAATGGTCTTGTGTCCTACCTTTGGGCGTGACGGTCGTGTAAATCTGTGGCTGGAATCCCCGGTGACATCGATCCAATGGTTGACTTGCGGGCAAGTTCGTCGGTGTGGAGAGGCAGGGACACGTGACTACATCCTCCGAGGGAGCCGCAACACCCGGGCTGCTCCGGCTGCCCGAGCTCGAGAAGCTGGTGGCCGAGGGAGACGTCGACACCGTCATCGTGGCCTTCACCGACATGCAGGGGCGCCTGACCGGCAAACGAATCTCGGCCCGGCTGTTCGTCGACGACGTGGCCGCCCACGGCGCCGAATGCTGCAACTACCTGCTGGCCGTCGACGTCGACATGAACACCGTCGACGGATACGCCATGTCGAGTTGGGAGGCCGGCTACGGCGACATGGTGATGACGCCGGACTTCTCCACACTGCGCACGATTCCCTGGCTGCCGGGTACCGCGCTGGTGATGGCCGACCTCGGCTGGCACGACGGCAGGCCCGTGGGCCCCGCGCCGCGCGGAATCCTGCGGGCCCAGCTCGATCGGTTGGCCCAGCGGGGCATGGCCGCGGTCGCGGCGACCGAACTGGAGTTCATGGTCTTCGACGACTCCTACCGCGAGGCGTGGTCGAAGGGCTATACGGGTCTGACCGCCGCCACGGACTACAACATCGACTACGCGATGCTGGCGTCGACGCGGATGGAGCCGCTGCTGCGCGACATCCGGGTCGGCATGGAGGGCGCGGGTCTGTACTGCGAGGGCGTCAAGGGGGAGTGCAACCTCGGCCAGCAGGAGATCGGATTCCGGTACGACGAGGCGCTGGTCACCTGCGACAACCACACGATCTACAAGAACGGCGCCAAGGAAATCGCCGATCAGCACGGCAAGAGCCTGACGTTCATGGCGAAGTTCGACGAGCGCGAGGGAAACAGCTGCCACATCCACCTGTCGTTCCGGGGCCAGGATGGTACGGCCGTCTTCGCCGACGACGACGATCCGCTCGGCATGTCGCCGATGTTTCGAAGCTTCGTGGCGGGGCAGCTGGCCACCCTGCGCGAGATGACGCTGTTCTATGCGCCGAACATCAACTCCTACAAGCGATTCGTCGACGGTAGCTTCGCGCCGACCGCAGTGGCGTGGGGAATGGACAACCGCACCTGCGCGCTGCGTGTTGTCGGCCATGGCCACGGCATGCGAATGGAGTGCCGCGCACCGGGCGGTGACGTGAACCAGTACCTCGCCGTCTCGGCGCTGATCGCGGGCGGGTTGCACGGCATCGACCAGGGCCTCGAACTGCCCGAGGCGTGCGCCGGCAATGCGTACACCAGTGGCGCAGAACGACTTCCGACCACACTCGGCGAGGCCGCCGAGCTGTTCGCCGCGTCGACGGTCGCTCGCGAGGCGTTCGGCGACGAGGTCGTCGAGCACTACCTGAACAACGCCCGCATCGAGTTGAAGGCCTACAACTCGACCGTCACCGACTGGGAGAGGCGACGTGGGTTCGAGCGCCTCTGACGGAACCGACGCCCGCCCCCGGCCCGTCGTCGGGCTCACCACGTACCTGCAGCAAGCTCAGACGGGCGTCTGGGACGTGCGGGCGAGTTTCCTGCCCGCGGTCTACGTCGACGGCGTGGCCTCGGCGGGCGGCATCGTCTCGCTGCTGCCTCCGCAACCCGTGGACGACACCATCGCCGAGCGCGTGCTCGACGCTCTGGACGGCCTGGTGCTCACCGGCGGCCGCGACGTCGACCCAGCCACCTATGGTCAGGCGCCACACCCGAGCACCGACGAGCCGGCTCGAGACCGTGACGCCTGGGAGTTCGCACTGGTGCGTGGGGCGTTGGCGCGCGGGCTACCCCTGCTGGGCATCTGCCGCGGCGCGCAAGTCCTCAACGTCGCGCTCGGCGGCACCCTGCATCAGCATCTGCCCGACGTGGTCGGCCACTACCAGCACCAGTTGGGCAACGCGGTGTTCAGTACGTCGTCGATCACGACGGTTCCCGGCACCCGGCTGGCCGCGTTGATCGGTGCCTCCACCAACGCCCAGTGCTATCACCATCAGGCCATCGCCGAACTCGGCACGGGGCTGATCGCCAGCGCGTGGGATGCGGACGGGGTGGTCGAAGCCGTCGAGATGATCTCCGGTCAGAGCGACGGCACCACGTCGGGGCAGCCATTCGTCCTGGCCGTTCAGTGGCATCCGGAGGAACGGCTCGACGACCTCCGGCTCTTCGCCGGCGTGGTCGAGGCCGCAGCGGACTACGCATCCGGAAAGAGGCAGATGAACAGGGAGAGGGAGAGCGCGTGAGCACGTCGACACTGATCAATCCGGCGACCGAGGAGGTGCTGCGCACCGTCGAACTCCTCGACGTCCCTGCCGTCGACGACGCGGTCGCGCGGGCGGTTTCGGCCCAGAAGACGTGGGCCAGGCTGGCCCCGGCCGAGCGCGCGACCGCGTTGCGGTCGTTCGCGGCGGTGGTCGACGCCCACATAGGAGAGCTAGCCGAGCTGGAGGTGGCCAACTCCGGCCACGTGATCGGCAACGCCGAGTGGGAGGCGGGGCACGTCCGCGACGTCCTGCAGTTCTATTCGGCCAGCCCGGAGCGACTGTCCGGCAAGCAGATTCCCGTCGCCGGTGGCCTGGACGTCACCTTCAACGAGCCGCTGGGAGTGGTGGCCGTCATCGCGCCGTGGAACTTCCCGATGACCATCGCGTCGTGGGGCTTCGTACCCGCGCTCGCCGCGGGCAATGCGGCACTGGTCAAGCCGGCCGAGATCACCCCGCTGACCACCATGCGACTGGCGGAACTGGGCCTCGAGGCGGGTCTGCCCGATGGCCTGTTTCAGGTGCTGCCCGGCAAGGGCTCGGTCGTGGGTGAGCGGTTCATCAGTCATCCCGACGTCCGCAAGATCGTCTTCACCGGGTCGACCGAGGTGGGCGTCAAGGTGATGGCCGGCGCGGCGCAGCAGGTGAAGCGCGTGACCCTGGAACTCGGCGGCAAGAGCGCCAACATCGTCTTCGATGACTGCGACCTGGAGGAGGCGGCCGCCACCGCACCGTACGGGGTGTTCGACAACGCCGGCCAGGACTGTTGTGCGCGAAGCCGAATCCTAGTGCAGCGCAACGTGTACGACCGCTTCATGGAGCTGCTGGAACCGGCGGTCAAGGGTGTCGTGGTCGGTGATCCGTCGTCGCGGGACAGCGAGATGGGCCCGCTGGTCTCCCGTCCACACTTCGACACCGTCTCGTCCTACGTGCCCGACGGTGCGCCCATCGCCTTTCAGGGGTCGGCTCCGGCCGGGCCCGGATACTGGTTTCCGCCAACGGTTCTCACTCCTCAGCGCACCGACCGCACGGTCACCGAGGAGATCTTCGGGCCGGTGGTCACCGTGCTGCCGTTCGAGGACGAGGCCGACGCCATCGAACTCGCCAACGACAGCCCGTACGGTCTGTCCGGATCGATCTGGACCGAGAACCTGTCGCGTGCGCTGCGGGTGTCGCGCGGCGTGGAGTCGGGGAACCTGTCGGTCAACTCGCATTCGTCGGTCCGCTACAACACCCCGTTCGGCGGCTTCAAGCAGTCCGGGCTGGGCCGCGAGCTGGGTCCCGATGCGCCGCTGCACTTCACCGAGACCAAGAACGTCTTCTTCAAGATTGGAGAACTCTAGATGGATCTGACCCAGCGGCTTGCGGGCAAGGTCGCCGTCATCACCGGCGGCGCCAGCGGCATCGGGCTCGCGACGGCCAAGCGGATGCGGGCCGAGGGCGCGACGATCGTCATCGGGGACATCGATCCCACCACCGGCAAGAGCGTGGCCGTCGACCTCAACGGCACCTTCGTCCAGGTCGACGTCTCCGACCAGGCGGCGGTGGACAACCTGTTCGACACCGCCGCCGAGACGCACGGCTCGGTCGACATCGCCTTCAACAACGCCGGCATCTCACCCCCCGAGGACGACCTGATCGAGGTCACCGGCATCGACGCCTGGGACCGGGTGCAGGACATCAACCTCAAGTCGGTGTTCTTCTGCTGCAAGGCCGCCCTGCGGCACATGGTGCCCGCGCAGAAGGGGTCGATCGTCAACACCGCGTCGTTCGTCGCGGTGAACGGATCGGCGACCTCGCAGATCTCCTACACGGCCTCCAAGGGCGGCGTGCTGGCGATGTCACGGGAGCTCGGAATTCAGTACGCGCGACAGGGGATTCGGGTCAACGCGCTGTGCCCCGGGCCGGTCAACACGCCGCTGCTGCAGGAGTTGTTCGCCAAGGATCCCGAGCGGGCGGCGCGACGGCTGGTGCACGTGCCGATGGGCCGCTTCGCCGAGCCCGAGGAACTCGCCGCCGCGATCGCGTTCCTCGCCAGTGACGACGCCTCGTTCATCACCGGGTCGACCTTCCTGGTCGACGGCGGCATCACCGGCCACTACGTGACGCCGCTGTAGGGCCCGTCCGCCATGACCGCACCCGACCAGCAGCCCGCCAGTGAGGCACTGCTGCGTCCGGTGCGGCTCGGCAACGCCTTCGAGGACACCGTCGGCAGGCTCCTGGAGACCATCCGTCTCGGAGTGCTCGAGCCCGGCGAATCACTGCCACCGGAACGGGAATTGGCCAGTCGGCTCGGTGTCAGCCGCGACACCGTCCGCGAGGCCATCAAGTCGCTTGCCGAGGCGGGCTACCTGGTCTCGCGGCGGGGTCGCTATGGCGGCACCTTCCTGGCCGAGGACCTGCCGACGCCCAGCGCGGACGGCGTCCGGTTCAGTCGCGCCGACATCGACGATGCGCTGCGACTGCGCGAGATCCTCGAGGTGGGGGCGGCCCGCATGGCGGCGGGTCGCACGCTGACCGCTTCCGACCGCGAAACGCTGTGGACCAGGCTGACCGACGTCCGGGGTGCGGCGCTGGAGGACTACCGCCGACTGGACTCCCGGCTGCATCTCGCGATCGCCGAGGCGGCGGGCGCGCCATCGCTGGTGCCGCTGGTCGCCGAGAACCGGATGCGTCTCAACGAACTGCTCGACCACATCCCGTTGCTGGCGCGCAACATCGTGCACTCCGACGAGCAGCACGAGGCCATCGTGATGGCGATCCTGGCGGGCGACGCGGAGGGGGCCGCGGAGACGATGGCCGCGCACGTGTGGGGTTCGGCCGCACTGCTGCACGGGTTCCTCGACAACTAGGTAACTGCCTAGTCGTCGTCGACGAGCAACCCACCGGGCACCTCACCAGCGGTGTCACCCGGACCGTGACCGGACTGGGCAGACACCAGCTCCCATTGACCGGGCGCGTGGTACTCCGCCCACTGACCGGGAGTGGCATACCGAATCGACAGCACCCCGCTGGCGAGGAAGTCGTAGACGTCGTCGTCGCCGAATTCCTGAGTGTTCTCGGCGGTGAAGCGAACTTTGAAGGCCATACCGTCAAGCCTGCCATGCGACCCGCTTTGGCCACGCCGTGGTCGGCCGGGATGGCGGGCGACCAACTGGTTGCCAACCGGGCGCGCCGTACTGGCCGCCAGGACCGTCGGAGGGCTTAGATTTGACCGGTGGCGGAGATCGACGGTCGGACGGAGCACCAGGCGACGGTGCGGCACGCGTCCTCGGCTCTCACCGACGTCGACATCACCGGCTGGACGCTTCGGTTCGACCTGCTCTCCGACCCGAACCGGCTCGAGATCCTGCTCAGCCTGCACCGCACGCCGGGAATCTTCGTGAGTGACCTGGCCGCCGTCGTGGGGCGATCCGAAAACGCCGTGTCACAAGCACTTCGGGTGCTTCGGCAGCAAGGCTGGGTGAGCAGTACCCGGGTCGGCCGCTCGGTGGCCTATCGGCTCGAGGACGAGATCATCCACGACCTGCTGCACTGGATCGGCGCCGCGCACGGCTGACGTCGGCTCACGGTCAGACGGCTAGAAGATCAGGCCCTGGCCGGAGATGTGCGGCGCACCGTAGTCGTAGTCAAGATCGGGGAGGACGTACTGGGCCATGGGATTCCCTTCTCGCACGCGGTGTCGGGGGGATACTGCCCGGCCGCGGGAGACCCAAACGGCAGCCGCTACTCCAGTCCCAGCAGCGCGTTCTCGATCACCTCGGGCAGCGCCGGGTGAATCCAGTACTGATTCTGGGCAATTTCCTTCGCGGTCTGGCCGAAGCTCATCGCCTGGATGATCGGCTGGATGATCGACGACGCCTGATGTCCCATGACGTGCGCGCCGAGGAGCTTCCCCGTCGCGCGGTCGCCGATGACCTTGACGATTCCGTGCCCGTCCTCCATCGCCCAGCCGTAGGCGGTGTCCCCGTACTTCTGCACCTTGGTGACGACGTCGAAGCCGGCGGCCGTCGCCTCGTCCTCGGTCAGACCGACCATGGCGATCTGCGGGTCGGTGAACACCGCGGACGGCACGAAGCGGTGATCGGAGGCCCGCATCGAGGCGGTGTCGTCCCAGTCGTGCAACAGGTTGTGCCGCACCACCCGCATCTCGTGGTTGGCGACGTGCTTGAGCTGATAGTCGGACGACACGTCGCCGAGGGCGTAGATGCCGCGCGCGGTGGTGCGCTGGTACTGGTCGACCACCACCTTTCCGGAGTCGTCGACGTCGACCCCGGCCAGCTTGGCGTCGAGCTGGTCGCCGTTGGGCACGCGGCCGGTGGCCACCAGCAGCATGTCGGCCTCGATGCTCTTGCCGTCGTCGAGTTGCAGCACGCTGCGGCCACCCACCTCGTGGGCACCGACGACGTTCTCGTGGGTGCGCAAATCCCACTTTGCGGTGGCGATCTGGGTGAACGGGTAGCAGATCGACTTGTCGCAGTGGGTCAGTAGCCCGTCGCCGCGGACCACGATGGTCACCCGCACTCCGAGCGCGGAGAAGACGTGCGCGAACTCCGCCGCCACGAAGCCGCCGCCGACGATCACCAGGTGCCCGGGCAGTTCGGGAATCCGCATCACGTCGTCGCTCGTGTAGTACTCGACACCGCACTCGGCGATCGCCGGCGGGACGTGCACCCGGGAGCCCGCCGCGATCACCACCTGGTCGGCGGTGAACTCGTCGCCGGCGTCGGTGCGCAACGTGTGCCGCCCGTCGGCCTGGGTGGGACCAAACCTGGTGTGCGACTTGTACACTCGCATGTTAGGCAGGGTCTGCTTGTACAACTCGCCGCCGGCGGCGATCGGATCGATCCGGCCGAAGACGCGGTCGACGATGTCGGTCCAGCGCACCGCGTCGATGGTCGAGTCGATGCCGTAGCGCGAGCTCGACCTGATGGTCGCGGCGACCTCGGCGGCGTAGACGAACATCTTGGTGGGGATGCACCCGACGTTCAGGCAGGTGCCGCCGAAGATGCCCTGCTCGCACATGGCGACCCGCATGCCCGCGTACCTGGCGTCGACGCCGGGGTCGGGGATGCTGTTGCCCGAGCCGGTCCCGATGATCGCGAGATCGAAGTGTTCCACGTGACTAATCCTGTCCGAGGCTCGTTGTGGCACTACGGTCTTCGTAGCTCAGGTAGTGCTCCAGCCAGCGGCCGAGCTCGGCGTAGGCGGTCGCCCGCGGCTCGGCCAGCGACAGGAATACGTCGTGCTTGGCATCGGCGATGGGCACGATGGTTTGGCGGTTGCCCACGCAGCCCGCCCAACGGGCGACCAGGCTGACGTCGAGCACGGCGTCTCCGCGCTGGATGGCGTCGGGATTCGGCGCCTCGGTCACGCTGTGGTCGGACCGCAGCAGCAGGTTGGGCACCCCGACGTCGAGGCCGCGGTGCAGTCGCGCCTGACCGCGTCGAATGGCGTTGATCCAGCCCAACGTGATGGGAAACCCGCCGAGCGGCTTCATCTCCAGGTCGTAGTCGAACTCTCCGGCATAGTCGCGGTGCAGGGTGGTGCCATACCCGCCGGGGGTCGGCTTGCGGATGACCTGCAGCTTGCGGAACCGGGCCAGCGCCACCAGCGCCGCCGACGTGGGCGCCGTCCGCAGGATCGCAGGCCCATGGAGATCGAAGAAGGGACTGTTGAGCACCAGACCGCTGATCGGCGTCGCGCCGCCACGCCGGCGCACGCGGTCCAGCCACAGAGTGGCGATCAACCCGCCGGCGGAGTGCCCGTACACGCATACCTGCACCGGCTCGGTGCCGTCCGTGTCTTTGTCATCCGTGCTGCCATGAGTGTCGTTGCCGTCCGCCGCGATGACCTCGATCGCGCGGTCGAGTTCGGCGTCGTAGCGGGCCAGGTCGGTGGTGAAGTGGGGGGTCTGCCCAGGCTGGCGCGATCGACCGCACTTGTGCAGGTCCAGCGCGTAGAAGCCGAATCCGTGCTCGGCGAAGTGATCCGCGAGTTCGGTGTTGAAGAAGTAGTCGGTGTAGCCGTGCAGGGCCAGCACCGCATGCCTGCCGGGCCGTCCCCTCCCGCGTCGCACCAGGGTGGCCACCAACTCGCCCTCGCCGTCGGGATCCGGGCCGAGCGGCAGGGTTTGCTGCGAGTAGCCGGGAAGCACGTCGGGTTCCCACCCGGGCGTCCTGCCAGGCTCCTTCGGAGTCACGACCCCACTCTAGGCTGGGACTGAGTGTGAGCGGAGGCACGTAGTGAGGATGTCGGCCGAGCGACTGTCGGGCATACGCACGGGATAACCTGGAAACACAGCACGCCGTGACGAGCGGGTGTGCGACACGAAGGGTCGGAGATCGGGTGTCTGAGGTAGCTAAGACCGACGTCGTGCTGGTGGGCGCGGGCATCATGAGCGCGACGCTGGCGACGCTGTTGACGTTGATGGAGCCCGACTGGTCGATCACGTTGATCGAGCGGCTCGACGGCGCGGCCGCCGAGAGCAGCGATCCGTGGAACAACGCCGGCACCGGACATTCCGCGCTGTGCGAGTTGAACTACACCCCGCAGCGCGCCGACGGCACGGTGGAGATCGCCAAGGCCGTTACCGTCAACGAGCAGTTCCAGGTGTCGCGGCAATTCTGGGCGCACGCCGTGGAGAACGGCGTGCTGCCCGACGTGCGCAGCTTCCTCAACCCCATCCCACACGTGAGCTTCGTCCAGGGGGCAGAGGGCGCGGCCTATCTGCGGGCCCGGCACAACGCGCTGGTCACCAACCCGTTGTTCGCATCGATGGAGTACATCGACGACGAAGACGAGTTCGCCCGCCGGTTGCCGCTGATGGCCGAGGGCCGGGACTTCTCCGAGCCGGTTGCCCTGAACTGGACCCAGGACGGAACCGACGTCGACTTCGGGTCGCTGACCCGGCAGCTGCTGGGATACGCCACCCAGCGGGGAATGACGACGCTGTTCGGCCACGAGGTGCGCGACCTGCACAAGGAGTCCGACGGCAGCTGGACGGTCAAGGTGACCAACCGGCGGACCGGGCAGAAGCGCAAGATCAACGCGAAGTTCGTGTTCGTCGGCGCGGGCGGCGGCGCCCTGCCGCTGCTGCAGAAGTCGGGCATCGCCGAGGCGAAGGGCTTCGGCGGCTTTCCCGTCGGCGGCCAGTGGCTCCGCACCGGCAACCCCGAGCTGGCGGCGCGGCACCAGGCCAAGGTGTACGGCGCCCCGCCGTTGGGTGCGCCGCCGATGTCGGTGCCGCACTTGGACACTCGCGTCATCAACGGCCGGTCATATCTGTTGTTCGGTCCGTTCGCCGGCTGGTCGCCGAAGTTCCTCAAGCAGGGCCACGTCACCGATCTGCCGTTCTCGGTCAGGCCCGACAACCTCGGCTCCATGCTCGGCGTCGGCCTCACCGAGCTGAGCCTGGTCAAGTACCTGGTCGGTCAGCTGCGGCTGAGCGAGGCCGATCGGGTGGACTCGCTGCGGGAATTCGCACCCACCGCCCAGGACTCGGACTGGGAACTCGACATCGCGGGTCAGCGCGTCCAGGTGATCCGCCGCAAGGGCGTCGGTGGTGTCCTCGAGTTCGGCACCACCGTGCTCGCTGCGTCCGACGGCAGCATCGCCGGTCTACTCGGCGCCTCGCCGGGCGCCTCGACCGCGGTGCCCGCCATGCTGGATGTCTTGGAGCGGTGCTTCCCCGACCGCTTCCCGGGCTGGCAGCCCAAGCTCAAGGAGATGGTGCCGTCGTTTGGCACCGAACTCTCCAAGGAGCCCAAGCTGTTCGAGGAAGTATGGGCCTGGGGCACCAAGGTGCTCAAACTCGACGACAAGGCGACGGACGTCCCCGCGGTTCCCGTATGACGGTGCGCGCGTGACGATCTCGCCGCGTCGGAGCTGGGCCAAGGACCTCGACGCCGCCACGCTGTACGAGTTGCTCAAGCTGCGCGTCGAGGTATTCGTCGTCGAGCAGGCCACCCCGTATCCCGAGTTGGACGGGCGCGACCTACTCGCCGAGACCCGACACTTCTGGCTCGAGGACGCGGATGGTCAGGTGGTGTCCACTCTGCGCCTGATGGAGGAGCACCCCGGCGGGGAAAAGGTCTTTCGGATCGGCAGGGTGTGCACCAAGCGCAGTGATCGCGGGCACGGCCACACCAACCGGCTGATGCAGGCCGCGCTCGCCGAGGTCGGTGACGATCCCTGCCGCATCGACGCACAGACCTACCTGGAGAGCATGTACGTCAAGCACGGCTTCGTCCGCGATGGCGACGAGTTCCTCGACGACGGCATCCCGCACATTCCGATGTTGCGCCGCAACGGTCTTCACGGCGCGGGCTGACGCGGCGATGAGTGCTCCGCTGGCCACGCCCTATCCCTTCTCCGCGCTCGTCGGCCAGGATCGGCTGCGGCTGGCACTGATCCTCTGCGCGGTGCGACCCGAGATCGGCGGGGTGCTGATCCGCGGCGAGAAGGGCACCGCCAAATCGACCGCGGTGCGGGCCCTGGCCCAAGTCCTCGCCAGGGTCGACGAGGGCGCGCGCCTGGTGGAACTGCCGATCGGCGCCACCGAGGACCGCGTCGTCGGCTCGCTGGATCTGCAGCGCGTGCTGCGCGACGGCGAGCACGCCTTCTCGCCGGGACTGCTGGCCCGCGCGCACGGCGGCGTCCTGTACGTCGACGAGGTCAACCTGCTCCACGACCACCTGGTCGACGTCCTTCTCGACGCCGCCGCCATGGGGCGCGTCCACGTCGAGCGCGACGGCGTCTCGCACAGCCACGAGGCGCGCTTCATGCTCGTCGGCACCATGAACCCCGAGGAGGGGGAACTGCGGCCCCAGCTCCTGGACCGGTTCGGTCTGACGGTCGACGTCTACGCCTCCCGCGACGTCGACACCCGGGTCGAGGTGATCCGGCGTCGGATGGACTTCGAGGCCGACCCCGACGGTTTCGCCGCCCGGTACACCGCCGACGACGTCGACCTGTCCCGCCGAATCTCGCTGGCCCGTGCGATGGTTGCGGCAGTTGCCCTGCCCGACAACGAGTTACGCCGGATCGCCGCCCTGTGCGCGGCGTTCGACGTCGACGGGATGCGGGCCGATCTGGTCGTCGCCCGCACGGCAGTCGCACATGCCGCCTGGCGGAGTACCTGGGCGAGCGAAGCGACCGGGGATGTGGTGCTGCGCGTCGAGGAGCAGGACGTCCGGGTGGCCGCCGAACTGGCTCTGCCGCACCGCCGGCGCCGCGACCCGTTCGACGATCCGGGCCTCGACCCCGACCAGCTCGACGAGGCGATGACCCAGGCGGGGCAAGCCGCTGACGAACCGGCGCCGGAGTCGGACGCGCGCACCGAATCCGACTCCGAGCCCGAGCCCGATCCCGATCCGCCCGGCGACGGAGCAGCGGCGCCCGACGCCGCCAACTCCTCGGCCGCGCAAGGCAAGTCGCCGTCCTCCACCCCGCGTCCCAACGCCGCACCCGCGGCCACCTTCCGGGCCAAGACCCTGCTGGTGCCCGGCGTGGGAGAGGGCGCCCCTGGCCGTCGCTCGCGGGCCCGCAACCGCACCGGCACGCCGGTCTCGGCCACCGCGGATTTGGCCACCGGGCACGGCCTGCACGTGTTCGGCACGCTCCTGGCCGCCGCCGAGCGGCAGCGCGAACCGGGCCGCCCGCGCTTCGCTCCGGCCGACCTGCGCCGGTCGATCCGCGAGGGCCGAGAGGGCAATCTGGTCATCTTCCTGGTCGACGCGTCGGGCTCGATGGCGGCGCGCGACCGGATGTCCGCGGTCGGCGGCGCGACGTTGTCGCTGCTGCGTGACGCCTACCAGCGGCGAGACAAGGTGGCCGTGATCACCTTCCGGGGCGCGCAGGCGCAGCTCCTCCTGCCGCCCACGTCGTCGGTCCACATCGCCGGCAGGCGGCTGGCACGCTTCGACACCGGGGGCAGGACGCCACTGGCCCAGGGCCTGCTCGCAGCCCGCGACGTCGTGGTCCGGGAGAAGGCCAGGGACAGGGCGCGTCGCAGCCTGGTGGTGATCCTCACCGACGGAAGGGCCACCGGCGGACCCGACCCGTTGGGACGGGCCCGGACTGCTGCGGCCATGCTGCGGGCCGAGGGTGCGAACGCCGTCGTGGTGGATTGCGAAACCTCCTACGTGCGGTTGGATCTGGCCGTATCGCTGGCCGCCGACCTGGGTGCGCCCGCGGTGCGGCTCGCCCACCTTCGGGCGGACGGACTGTCGCGGCTGGTCCGGTCGCATTCCGACGAGCGCGCCGCGTGATCCGGCAGAGGGGAGGACTGCGGTGCCACAGGGTCGACCACTCGCCGTCCCGGCCGACGGTCTGACGACGCGGGCGCGCCGCAATGCGCCGCTGCTCGCCGTCCACACCGGACCGGGCAAGGGCAAGTCGACCGCCGCCTTCGGGATGGCGCTGCGGGCCTGGAATCAGGGCTTCGACATCGCGGTGTTCCAGTTCGTCAAGAGCGCGAAGTGGAAGGTGGGCGAGGAGTCCGCCTTTCACGAGCTCGGCCGCCTGCACGACGAGCACGGTGTCGGTGGACCCGTGCAGTGGCACAAGATGGGGTCCGGCTGGTCCTGGACGCGGAAGCCGGGTTCGGAGGTCGATCACGCCGCGGCGGCGGCCGACGGCTGGGCCGAGATCGCGCGCCGGCTGGCCGAGCAGAGTCACGACTTCTACGTCCTCGACGAGTTCACCTATCCGCTCAAGTGGGGCTGGGTCGACGTCGACGAGGTGGTCGAGGTCCTCGTCACCCGCCCCGGTCGGCAGCACGTGGTGATCACCGGCCGGGATGCTCCCGCCCGGCTGCTGGACGCCGCCGATCTGGTGACGGAGATGACCAAGGTCAAGCACCCGATGGATGCCGGGCGCAAGGGTCAGCGCGGCATCGAATGGTGAGCGTCCCCGCCGTCGTGATCGCCGCACCCTCGTCCGGGAGCGGCAAGACCACCGTCGCGACCGGGCTAATGGGCGCCTTCCGCCGGGCCGGTCGCACGGTCGCACCATTCAAGGTGGGTCCGGACTTCATCGACCCCGGCTATCACGCGCTGGCCGCCGGCCGTCCCGGTCGCAATCTGGACCCCGTCCTGGTCGGTGATCACCTGATCGGGCCGCTGTACCGGCACGGCAGCGACGGCACCGACGTCGCGGTGGTCGAGGGCGTGATGGGGCTGTTCGACGGCCGCATCGACCCGGACGCCGCCGGGCCCGCGCGGGGATCCACGGCCCACGTCGCCGGGCTGCTGGGGGCGCCGGTCGTCCTGCTGGTCGACGCCCGCGGGCAGAGCCACAGCGTCGCCGCGCTGATCCACGGCTTCTCGACCTTCGACCGGTCGGTCCACGTCGCCGGAGTGATCCTCAACAGGGTCGGCTCGCCGCGGCACGAGGCGGTTCTGCGGCAGGCGTGCGAGCAGGTGGGCGTGTCGGTGCTCGGGGCGATTCCGCGGGCCGACGAAATGTCGGTGCCGTCGCGGCACCTGGGGCTGGTCACCGCAGCCGAACACGGCCAGCGCGCCGTGGCCGCGGTCGATGCGATGACCACGCTCGTCGCGCGCCACGTCGATCTCGCCGCCGTGGCCGCCGTCGCGGCCTCGCACGTCGCCGCCGCACCGTGGACGCCGCGAACGGCCGATCCCGTCGCGGGTGCGGTCACCGTCGCGCTGGCGGCGGGCCGGGCCTTCACCTTCGGCTATCCCGAACACGCGGAGCTGCTTGCCGCCGCGGGCGCGGACGTGGTGACGTTCGACCCGATGACCGAGTCGCTACCGCGCGACACCGATGCGCTGGTGATTCCCGGCGGGTTTCCCGAGCAGTTCACCGCGGAGTTGTCCGCGAATGCCGTTGTGCGCGAGGAGATCCGGGAGCTTGCCGGTCGCGGTGGGCCGATCCACGCGGAGTGCGCCGGCCTGACCTATCTGGTCGACGATCTGGACGGGCACCCGATGTGCGGGGTGCTGGCCGGTACCGCCCACTTCACCGAGCGGCTCACCCTGGGCTACCGGGATGCCGTGGCACTGCGCGATTCATCGGTGCACCGCGCGGGTGCCCGCGTCGTCGGACACGAATTCCACCGCACCGCAGTCACCTTCGCCGGCGACCGCGAGCCAGCCTGGGGGTTTCGCGACGGCGCGGGTGCGCCCGCGACCGACGGCGCGGTCGCCGGCGGGGTGCACGCCGCCTATCTGCACGCCCACGCGGCGGCCCACCCGGAGGCGGCGACCCGCTTCGTTGGCACCGCGGCGGAGTCGCGCATGAGTAGGGCGGCGGCGGAGTCGCGCACGGGCCGGGTACCGGCGGAGTCGCGTATCGGTCACCGCGGCGGCAACCACTAAGCTCGCCGGGTGGCGCGCACGCAAGGAGCAACGACCTCCGACCCCGCGTTCGAAGATGCCTATCTCGTCGGCCTGCGCCTCAACGGCAGGCGGGTCGTCGTCGTCGGCGGAGGCAGCGTCGCGCAGCGTCGCATTCCCCTGCTGCTGGCCAACGGTGCCGACGTGCACGTCATCACCCGGGCCGCGACCCCGGCGGTCGAGGCGCTCGAGGGAATCACCCTCGTACTGCGCGACTTCCGCCCGGGTGATCTCGCCGACGCCTGGTATGCGATCGCCGCGACCGACGACCCAACGGTCAACGCGGCCATCGTGGAAGAAGCGGAGCGGCTGCGGATCTTCTGCGTGCGGGCCGACGTCGCGCGCGAGGGCACCGCGGTGACGCCCGCCTCGTTCGAATACGACGGACTCAGCGTCGGCGTGCTGGCCGGCGGCGAGCACCGCCGGTCCGCTGCCATCCGGTCGGCCATTCACGAGGCCCTGCAGCAGGGTGTGGTGGTCGCCGACACCCCGGGGTCGCAGCACACCGGCGTCGCCCTGGTCGGCGGCGGGCCCGGGGATCCCGAGCTCATCACCGTCCGCGGCCGCAGGCTGCTCGCCCACGCCGACGTCGTCGTCGCGGACCGACTCGCACCCCAGGAGCTGATCGCCGAACTGCCGCCGCACGTCGAGGTCATCGACGCCGCCAAGATTCCCTACGGCCGGTCGATGGCTCAGGACGCGATCAACGCGGTGCTCATCGATCGCGCAAAGGCGGGCAAGTTCGTCGTGCGGCTCAAGGGGGGTGATCCGTACGTCTTCGCCCGGGGGCACGAAGAGCTCCTGGCGTGCGTCGATGCGGGCATTCCGGTCACCGTCGTACCGGGTGTGACAAGTGCCATAGCGGTTCCTGCGGCGGCGGGGGTTCCGGTGACGCACCGCGGCGTGACACACGAATTCGTGGTGGTCAGCGGACATGTTGCGCCGGGGCACCCCGAATCGTTAGTGAATTGGGATGCGCTGGCCGCACTGTCCGGCACGATCGTGCTGCTGATGGCCGTGGAGCGGATCGAACTCTTCGCCGCAGTGCTGCTGAAGGGCGGCCGACCTGCGGAGACGCCGGTCCTCGTCGTCCAGCACGGGACGACGGCCGGGCAGCGAACGCTGCGCACCACGCTGGCAGAGGCTCCCGAACACATCCGCGCGGACGGAATTCGACCGCCCGCAATCATCGTGATCGGGGCCGTTGCGGCCTTCGCCACTTAAAGGGTTCTTAAGATTACTGTAAGGTAACCCGTTATGACGGCTCTCAATGATGCAGAGCGCGCCGCCATCGAACGTGATGCGGAAGACGCCGACCACGCGCTACCCGTGCCGATTACGCCCACTCAGATCGTGCCGAGCTCCTGGTATCCGACGTGGCTGCCGTCGCGCCGATTCATCGCCGCGGTCATCGCGATCGGCGGCATGCAGCTGCTGGCCACGATGGACAGCACCGTCGCGATCGTCGCGCTGCCCAAGATTCAGGACGAGCTGAACCTGTCCGACGCCGGCCGCAGCTGGGTCATCACCGCGTACGTCCTGACCTTCGGCGGCCTGATGCTGCTCGGTGGTCGGCTCGGCGACACGATCGGCCGCAAGCGCACCTTCGTCGTCGGCGTCGCGCTCTTCACCATCGCCTCCATCCTGTGCGGCGTCGCCTGGGACGAGAGCACCCTGGTCATCGCCCGGCTGGCGCAGGGCGTCGGAGCGGCCATTGCGTCGCCCACCGGGCTGGCGCTCATCGCCACCACCTTCCCGAAGGGTCCGGCCCGCAACACCGCCACGGCCGTGTTCGCCGCCATGACCGGCGTCGGCTCGGTGATGGGTCTGGTCGTCGGCGGTGCGCTGACCGAGGTCTCCTGGCGCTGGGCGTTCCTGGTCAACGTGCCGGTCGGCGTGCTGATGATCTACCTGGCGCGCCGCACCCTGCGCGAGACGCACCGCGAACGGATGAAGCTCGACGCCACCGGCGCCATCCTGGCGACGCTGGCCTGCACCGCGGCGGTCTTCGGCTTCTCGATGGGCCCGGAGATGGGCTGGGCGTCGACGCTGACGCTGGGCTCCGGCCTGGCCGCGCTGGTGTTCTTCGCGGCCTTCGTCTACGTCGAACGCACGGCGGTCAACCCCGTCGTCCCGTTCAGCCTGTTCCGTGACCGCAATCGGGTGGCCACCTTCGCGGCGGTGTTCCTCGCCGGCGGCGTGATGTTCACCCTGACCGTGCTGATCGGGCTGTACGTGCAAGACATCATGGGCTATAGCGCCCTTCGCGCCGGCATCGGCTTCATCCCGTTCGTCGTCGCACTCGGCGTCGGGCTCGGCCTGTCGTCGTACCTGGTGTCGATCTTCCCGCCGCGGGTGCTGGTCATCGTCGGTGGCGTCTTCGTCCTCGCCGCGATGATCTACGGCTCCACGCTCAACGGTGACATCCCGTACTTCCCGAACCTCGTCATCCCGATCACCGTCGGCGGCTTCGGCATCGGGATGATCGTGGTGCCCCTCACGGTGTCGGCGATCGCGGGCGTCGCGTTCGACGAGATCGGCCCGGTCTCCGCGATCGCGCTGATGCTGCAGAGCCTCGGCGGTCCGGTCGTGCTCGCCATCATCCAGGCGGTCATCACGTCGCGAACGCTGTATCTGGGCGGCACCACCGGTCCGGTCAAGAACATGAATCCGGCTCAGGTGCACGCGCTGGACCAGGCCTACACCTACGGACTGCTGTGGGTGGCGGCCGTCGCCGTCATCGTCGGCGTGGTCGCGCTGTTCATCGGCTACACGGCCCAGCAGGTCGCCCAGGCGCAGGAAGTCAAGGAAGCGATCGACGCGGGCGAGATCTAGTTCGGCCGACGCTCGGTTTCGCGGGCGTCGCGCCTGGGTAGGGTGTCGGCAATGTCTGCCGCGGGTGGTTCCTCAGGGTCCGTAGACGGCTCGACGGAGAATTCGACCGCGCCCTTGTCCTCGTCGGTGCTCGGGATCGCGATCATCGCCATCACCGGCATGCAACTCATGTCGACGCTCGACGGCACCATCGTCATCGTCGCCCTGCCCCGCATGCAGGCCGAACTCGACCTCTCCGACGCGGGCAAGAGTTGGGTCATCACCGCCTACGTCCTGACCTTCGGCGGACTCCTGCTGCTCGGGGGCCGGGTCGGGGACGCGATCGGGCAGAAGCGGGCGTTCCTGTCCGGCGTCGGCGTCTTCACCCTCGCCTCGCTCATCTGCGGCCTGGCCAACGACGAGTACACCCTGATCGCCGCGCGCGCCCTGCAGGGAATCGGGGCGGCCGTGGCGGCTCCCACCGGACTGGCCCTCATCGCGACCACCTATGCCGTCGGCCACGCCCGCAACCAGGCCATGGCGGTCTCGGCCGGCATGCAGGCCATCGGCTCGGTCATGGGGCTGGTGCTCGGCGGTCTGCTGACCGTCATCTCCTGGCGGCTGGCGTTCCTGATGAACGTCCCGATCGGCATCGTCATCGTCACCATCGCGTGGCTGCGGATCGGCGAGACGCACCACGAACGCCTCAAACTCGACATCACCGGTGCGCTGCTGGCCACTCTGGGCTGCACGTCGGCGGTGCTGGTGTTCACCCAGGGCCCGCCGCGCGGCTGGCTCGATCCCTGGGTGGTGGGTGCGGCCATCGCGTCGGTGGTGTTCTTCGTGTCCTTCCTGCTCGCCGAACGGACCGCCGAGAACCCGCTGGTGCCGTTCTCGGTGTTCAACGACCGCAACCGGGTGATGACGTTCACCGCGTGGTTCCTCGGCGGCGGCGTGCTGCTGACGGTCACCGTGATGGTGGGCCTGCTCGCCCAGGACGTGCTCGGCTACTCCGCGCTGCGCGCCGGAATCTGCTTCCTTCCGTTCGCCGTGGCGGTCGGCGTCGGCAACGTCCTGGCCACCAAGCTCGCTCCCCGCTTCGCTCCGCGCTGGCTGATCATCGGCGGCGGACTCTACGTTCTGGCTGCCATGCTCTACGGCTCCACCCTGGACCGCAGCATCCCGTACTTCCCGAACCTGTTCCTGCCGATCGTGGTGGGCGGCTTCGGCATCGGCATCATCTCAGTGGTGCTGCCGCTGTGCGCGGTCGCTGGAGTCGGGCCGCGGGAGATCGGCCCGGTGTCGGCCATCACGCTGATGGTGCAGAACCTCGGCGGCCCGCTGGTGCTCGTGGTCATCATGGCGGTCCAGACCTCACGCACGCTGTACCTCGGCGGCACAACGGGTCCGGTCAAGAACATGACGCCGGCTCAGCTCGACGCGCTTGGCGAGGGCTACACCTACTCGCTGCTGTGGGTGGCCGGCGTATCCATCCTGGTCGGCATTGCGGCGTTCTGGATCGGCTTCTCGGCCCGCGACATCGCCAGGGCGCAGCACACGAAGGAAGCCGTGGAGGCGGGCGAGCTCTAGCGGGATCGATGTCGGCGCCCCGCGCTAGCGTGACGCCATGACCGCCGACCTCACCCGTCAACGGATCTCCGCCGCGATCGACCCGCTGGGTTGGCGGCTGATCCTCGGCGTCGCCATCACGCAGGTTCCCGTGCCGTCGCTGGCCGCTGCCGCCGAGGCCGCGACCGTTGCCGTCGCCGCGACCGGAGACGACGCTGATGGCCACCTCACCCTCGACCTGCAAGCGGACCGCCTGGTGTTGCGGCTGCACACCCTTGGCACCGGCTCGGTCACCGAACTGGACCTGGACCTGGCGGCCCGGGTGAGCCAGGCCCTTGCCGCTGTCGACCTCCGCACCGAGCCCGGCGACGACACCGTCGTGCCGCAGACCATCGAGATCGCCATCGACGCACTGGACATCCCGTCCGTCAGACCGTTCTGGAAGGCCGTGACGGGCTACGTCGACGAACCGGGCCCGCCGGAACATCTCCCCGAGTCGCTTCGCTCCTGCCCGCCGGAACATCTCCCCGAGTCGCTTCGCTCCTGCCCGCCGGACCTCCCCGGTGGCGCCCTGCTGGACCCCCTCCGCCGCGGGCCCGCCATCTGGTTCCAGCAGATGGACGCTGCCCGACCACAGCGCAATCGCATCCACCTCGACGTCGACGTCCCGCCCGAACGAGCCCGGGCCCGCATCGACTCCGCGCTCGCGGCCGGGGGCACGCTGATGTCGGACGACGCGGCCCCGGCCTTCTGGGTGCTCGCCGATCCCGAGGGCAACGAGGCGTGCGTCTGTACGTGGCAGGGCCGCGACTAAGTAGGGTGGTCCGCTGTGATCACCCGCATGTCCGAACTCTTCCTGCGCACGCTGCGCGACGACCCCGCCGACGCCGAGGTGCCCAGCCACAAGCTGCTGATCAGGGCGGGCTACGTCCGGCCGGTGGGGCCGGGCCTGTACAGCTGGCTGCCGCTGGGTCTGCGGGTGTTTCGCAAGATCGAGCAGATCGTCCGCGATGAGATGAATGCCATTGGTGGACAAGAGATCCTGCTGCCTGCCCTGCTACCGCGGGCGCCGTACGAGACGACGAACCGGTGGACCGAGTACGGCGATACGCTCTTCCGTCTGAAGGACCGGCGCGGCAACGACTACCTGCTGGGCCCGACCCACGAGGAGATCTTCACGCTGACCGTGAAGGGTGAGTACAACTCGTACAAGGACTTCCCGCTGCGGCTCTACCAAATCCAGACCAAGTACCGCGACGAGGCCCGCCCCCGTGCGGGCATCCTGCGGGGCCGCGAGTTCGTCATGAAGGACTCCTACAGCTTCGACGTCGACGACGACGGATTGAAGAAGGCCTACGACGCCCACCGCGAGGCCTACCAGCGGATCTTCGCGCGGCTGGGGGTGCGCTACGTGATCGTGTCGGCGGTCTCCGGCGCCATGGGCGGCAGCGCGTCCGAGGAGTTCCTGGCCGAAAGTGAAGTGGGGGAGGACACCTTCGTCCGGTGCCTGGAATCCGGCTACGCCGCCAACGTCGAGGCCGTCATCACCGCGCAGCCGCCGTCGATCCCCATCGACGGCCTGCCCGACGCCGTCGTGCACGACACCGGTGACACCCCGACCATCGCCACCCTCGTCGACTGGGCGAACGGCGCCAACCTGCCCCAGTTCGCCGATCGTGCCGTCACCGCCGCCGACACCCTGAAGAACGTCCTGCTCAAGGTCCGCGAACCGGGCGGCGAGTGGGAACTGCTGGCGATCGGCGTGCCGGGCGACCGCGAAGTCGACGACAAGCGGTTGGGTGCCGCAATCGAACCCGCGGAGTATGCCCTGCTCGACGATGCCGACTTCGCCAAGAATCCGTTCCTGGCGAAGGGCTACATCGGCCCAAAGGGGTTGCTGGCCAACGGCGTTCGATATCTCGTCGACCCCAGGGTGGTGGACGGCACCGCGTGGATCACCGGGGCCGACGTCAAGGGCCAGCACGTCGTCGGTTTGGTCGCGGGCCGAGACTTCACCCCCGACGGCACCATCGAGGCCGCCGAGGTGCGCGACGGAGACCCCTCGCCCGACGGTGCGGGTCCACTGGTCGCGGCTCGCGGCATCGAGATCGGGCACATCTTCCAGCTCGGACGCAAGTACGCGGAGGCGTTCAAGGCCGACGTCCTCGGGGAGGACGGCAAGCCGCTGCGTCTGACGATGGGTTCCTACGGCATCGGCGTGTCGCGGATGGTGGCCGTCATCGCCGAGCAGAACCACGACGACATCGGTCTGCGCTGGCCGTCGGCGGTGGCCCCCTTCGACGTCCACATCGTGATCGCCAACAAGGATGACGAAGCCCGCACCGGTGCAACGGCATTGGCCGGCGAGCTCGACGTGCTCGGCATCGAGCCGCTGCTCGACGACCGCAAGATGTCACCGGGGGTGAAGTTCAAGGACGCCGAGTTGCTCGGGGTGCCGTGGCTGGTGGTGGTCGGGCGAGGCTGGGCCAATGGCACCGTCGAGGTGCGGAACCGCTTCACCGGCGGGGCCGAGGAGATTCCGGTCGACGGGGCGGCCTCGGCGATCGCGGCCAGGCTCTCGGGCTGACTACTCGGTGCCGCCGGGAAAGGCGACCGTGCTCGGCACCACGCCAAGCACGGCTCGCCACTTCGCGGCGTTGACCGCGCTGCGAGTGAGGGCGCTGACGGCGAGCTGCCGATCGTCGGCCGTCTTCGCCCGCTCCAGCACCGCGCGCCAGGCCACCGCGCAGTCCTCCTCCATGCGAACCGCCAGCTTCTCTGCATCACCAGGACCGTTGAGCGGGAACGGTATTCGGTAGCCGACCGCGGGAATTGGCGGCGCGATGGATCGGGCGGTGAGTCGCTCGATGCCCTCCTCGCGCAGTTCGCGGTGACCGACGAGCGAGTCCGACACCAGGTAGTTCACGTCGGGGGTCGAGTGCGCCGACACCAGGCCGTATCCGTAGATGACGCCGTGCTCCACGCCGACCGCGTCGAACAGGGCGCCGTCGGCGGCGTCGGACGGCCGGCTGGGACCCGCTGGGGTCGTCACGCCGGGGCACCCGCGGCGAGCGCGACGGTGGCCGCCGCGGTGCACGCCGCCGCGATCGACCCGAGGAGCCCGGCCCGGTACCCGGTCTGCTGGGTGGCCAGCAGGGTGGCACCGTCGGCGGACTGCGTCAGCGCCGCAGTCACGTCGGCGGCGGTGGGCGGCTTGGGCGGCGGCCCGGACGTCGTCGTGGTGCTCGACGGCGCGGTACTCGACGGCGCGGTACTCGTCGGTGAGGCACTAGTCGGTGTCGTCGGCGTCTCGCCGGTCGCCCTGGTGATCTCCGCGGTGAGTGCCGTCGCGTGCGCCGCGCGCTGTTGAGCGACGACGTTCAGCGCGGCGGCGACGGTCGGCGGGGCGGCCGTCGCGGCGTTGCCGGCGAGCTGGCTGTCGGCCTGTGCCCGGTCGAGCGCGCCGAGGAGGGCGTCGACGTCGCGGACGGGCGGTGTGGTGCCACACGCAGTGGCGACGGTGCCGCTCAGCAGCGCCAATGCGGCCGCGCCGACGAGCACGCGCCGTCGGCTCACGGTGGGGAGGGCGCTCGGCACATCGACATCCTGCCATCCCGTCCCGGCCGGTCCCTCGACGCCGACGCCGTCGCCAACCCCGTGGACGGGCTCGGCGTTTGCCCCGTGGCACTGCGCCGCTGGCGTATCGTTGACACTCGGTTCCGCGCATCGCTCGGCGAAACCGTGTCCGTACAACTCAAGACGAGGAGCTCACCGTGGCATCGGAAAATTCGCTGCGGTTCCCGCGGTTGCCGACCCCGCAGCAGGTGATCGAGCTGCTCGAAGGTGAGTTCGCGCGCGCGGGTTACGACGTCGAGGACGTCGTCGTCGAGTCCTCCACGAGGCCGCCCCGCGTCGTCGTCGTCGTCGATGGGGACGCCGGTCTGGATCTCGATTCCCTCGGAACGCTGTCGCGACTGGCCTCCGAACTGCTCGATCGGTTCGACGACCCCACCGACGAGGCGCCCTACGTCCTGGAGGTGACCTCGCGCGGAGTGGATCGTCCACTCACCGCCGAGCGGCACTACCGCCGAGCCAGAGGCCGCAAGGTCGAGGTGACGCTGACCGACGGTTCGTCCGTGACCGGCCGGCTGGGAGAGACCGCCGACGGGGTGGCGAAACTGGTCGTCGCCGACCGGCGCGGACAGCTGACCATTCGCGAACTAAGCCTCGACGACGTCGCCAATGCCGTTGTCCAGGTCGAGTTCTCATCACCCAACCCGCTCGAACTCGAGCTGGCCGGGGTGTCTGGCAAGGAGGATGAAGAGTGAACATCGACATGGGTGCGCTGCACGCCATCGAAGTGGACCGGGGGATTCCGGTCGACGAACTGCTGGACACCATCAAGTCTGCGCTGCTGACCGCATACCGGCATACCCAGGGCCACGAGGCCGAGGCGCGCATCGACATCGACCGCAAGAGCGGCATCGTCAAGGTGCTGGCCAGGGAGACCGACGACGACGGCAACCTGATCAACGAATGGGACGACACCCCAGAGGGTTTCGGCCGCGTCGCGGCCACCACCGCGCGGCAGGTCATGCTGCAGCGGTTCCGGGACGCCGAGAACGAGCGGATGTACGGCGAGTTCTCGGCGCGCGAGGGCGACATCGTCGGCGGCGTGGTCCAGCGCGACGCGCGGGAGAACGCGCGGGGCAACGTGATCGTGCGCCTCGGCACGGAGGCGAAGGGATCCGAGGGCGTCATCCGGCCCGCCGAGCAGGTTCCCGGTGAGTCCTACGAGCATGGCGAACGGCTGCGGTGCTACGTCATCGGCGTGACGCGCGGCGCTCGCGAGCCCAAGATCGAGCTGTCGCGGACCCATCCGAACCTGGTGCGGAAGTTGTTCTCGCTGGAGGTGCCCGAGATCGCCGACAACTCCGTGGAGATCGCCGCCGTCGCCCGAGAGGCGGGCCACCGCTCCAAGATCGCGGTGACGTCCCGCGTCTCGGGTCTCAACGCCAAGGGCGCCTGCATCGGCCCGATGGGGCAGCGGGTGCGCAACGTGATGAGCGAGTTGTCCGGCGAGAAGATCGACATCATCGACTTCGACGAGGACCCGGCGCGGTTCGTGGCCAACGCGCTGTCCCCGGCGAAGGTGGTGTCGGTATCGGTGATCGACGAAGCGGCGCGGGCCGCGCGCGTCGTGGTGCCGGACTTCCAGCTGTCCCTGGCCATCGGCAAGGAGGGCCAGAACGCCCGATTGGCTGCCCGCCTGACCGGTTGGCGGATCGACATACGCAGTGACGCCGCACCCCCGGTCGAGCAGGAGGCGCCGCACGGCGTCGCCCGGGAGGGGTAGCGAGTAGGCGTTTCTCTCTGCGGTGATCGTGACGGTAGACTGAACCGTGATCCAGCGCGAGAGTTCGACTTCCCGCGCGCGACCGCACCACAGCCCCCTGGGACCGGTGCGAACGTGTGTGGGATGCCGGAAGCGTGAGCTGGCCGTCGACCTGCTTCGAGTGGCCGCCGTTCACGACGGAGAGGGCAGTTGTGCCCTTACCGTCGACACAGCGGGTAATCTGCCTGGGCGGGGTGCGTGGTTGCATCCCGACCAACAGTGTCTGCACGCGGCAACCCGGCGGCGAGCCTTCACTCGAGCGTTGCGCATCACCGGTTCGCCGGACACCTCCGCGGTGGTCGAGTTCTTCACACAGGGTGAAGGCTCGATCCGCCCGGCAACAGAACAGGTAGCGAAGAACATGAGCACACCGTGAAGTTCCGATGACCATGCGTCATAGCTAAACCCGAGGCGCGGCCCACTGCTGTCGCCTCCTAGACAGGAGATGTAGTGGCAGGCAAGGCCCGCGTGCACGAGTTGGCCAAAGAACTCGGTGTCACCAGCAAGGAAGTACTCGCCCGGCTGAGCGAGCAGGGCGAATTCGTCAAATCAGCATCCTCGACCGTCGAGGCGCCCGTCGCCCGTCGGCTCCGTGAGGCACTCGGCGGCGGCTCCAAGCCGGCGCCCGCCAAGGCGGCACCCGCCGCTCCCAAGGCCGCAGGCAACGGCGCGTCCACCAACGGCGGTCCAACCTCCACGGCGCCCAAGCCGGGTGGACCCAAGCCCGCCGCGCCGCGCCCCGCCGCTGCGCCGGAGCCGCCGGCCGCCCCGCCCGTCGTCGTGCCAGAGGTGGCCGCAGCGCCGCCGGCCGCGCCGCAGGCCGAGGCCACCCCAACAGCGCCACCCAGCGTTGGCGCGCCCACGCCCGGCGCTCGTCCGAGCCCCGCCCCCGGCGCTCCCCGCCCCGGCCCCCGCGCCCCGCGCGTCGGCAACAACCCCTTCTCCTCGCAGGCTCCCGTCGAGCGTCCCGCCCCGCGGCCGCCGCAGGGTGCCGGCGGACCGCCCCGTCCGGGCGGCCCCCCGCGTCCCGGTGGCGGACCACGCCCGGGCGCGACGCCGGGCAACATGCCTCCGCGTCCTCCCGGCGCCCGCCCGGGCGCAACGGGTCGTCCCGGCGGACCCCGTCCCGGCCCAGGTGCTCGTGGACCCGGCGCCGGCGGCGGACGTCCCGGTGGTCCCCCCGGTGCAGGTGGCGGCGGTAACTACCGTGGTGGCGGCGCCGGCGGTGCCGGAGCCCCAGGTGGCGCGCCGGCCGGTGGCTTCCGCGGTCGCCCAGGCGGCGGTGGCGGCGGTGGCCGTCCCGGCCAGCGTGGTGGCGCGGCAGGTGCGTTCGGCCGGCCCGGCGGTGCAGTCCGTCGCGGCCGCAAGTCGAAGCGGGCAAAACGCGCCGAATACGAGAACATGCAGGCACCGGTCGTCGGTGGCGTGCGGTTGCCGCACGGCAACGGCGAGACCATCCGGCTGGCCCGCGGCGCGTCGCTGGTCGACTTCGCCGACAAGATCAATGCCAACCCGGCCGCGCTGGTGCAGGCGTTGTTCAACCTCGGCGAGATGGTCACCGCGACCCAGTCGGTCGGTGACGAGACCCTCGAGCTGCTCGGCGGCGAGATGAACTACGTCGTGCAGGTCGTGTCCCCGGAGGACGAGGACCGCGAGCTGCTGCAGTCGTTCGACCTCACCTACGGCGAGGACGAGGGCGGCGAGGACGACCTCGAGTTCCGGCCGCCGGTCGTCACGGTCATGGGTCACGTCGATCACGGCAAGACCCGGTTGCTGGACACCATCCGCAACGCCACCGTCCGCGAGGGCGAGGCCGGCGGCATCACCCAGCACATCGGTGCCTACCAGGTCGCCGTCGAGCACGACGGCAGCGAACGGCCGATCACCTTCATCGACACCCCGGGCCACGAGGCGTTCACCGCCATGCGTGCCCGCGGCGCGAAGGCGACCGACATCGCGATCCTCGTGGTCGCCGCCGACGACGGCGTCATGCCGCAGACGGTGGAGGCCATCAACCACGCCCAAGCGGCCGACGTGCCGATCGTCGTGGCGGTCAACAAGATCGACAAGGAGGGCGCCGACCCTGCCAAGATCCGGGCGCAGCTCACCGAGTACAACCTGGTGGCCGAGGACTTCGGTGGCGACACCATGTTCGTCGACATCTCGGCCAAGCAGGGCACCAACATCGATCACCTGCTCGAAGCGGTGCTGTTGACCGCGGACGCGACGCTGGACCTGCGGGCCAACCCCGACATGGAGGCCCAGGGCGTGGCGATCGAGGCACACCTGGACCGCGGTCGCGGCCCGGTGGCCACGGTGCTCATCCAGCGCGGCACGCTGCGCGTCGGCGACTCGATCGTGGCGGGCGACGCCTACGGCCGCGTCCGGCGCATGGTCGACGAGCACGGCGAGGACGTCGAAGAGGCGTTGCCGTCGCGTCCGGTCCAGGTCATCGGCTTCACGTCGGTGCCGGGTGCCGGTGACAACCTGCTGGTCGTCGACGAGGACCGCATCGCCAGGCAGATCGCCGACCGGCGCAGCGCGCGCAAGCGCAACGCCCTGGCCGCGCGTACCCGCAAGCGCATCAGCCTGGACGATCTGGATGCCGCGCTCAAGGAGACCAGCCAGCTCAACCTGATCCTGAAGGGCGACAACTCTGGCACCGTCGAGGCGCTGGAGGAGGCCTTGCTGGGCATCGACATCGGCGACGAGGTCGAGCTGCGCGTCATCGACCGCGGCGTCGGCGGCGTCACGGAGACCAACGTCAACCTGGCGTCGGCCTCCAACGCGATCATCATCGGGTTCAACGTCCGGGCGGAGGGCAAGGCCACCGAGCTGGCCAACCGCGAGGGCGTGGACATCCGGTACTACTCGGTGATCTACCAGGCCATCGACGAGATCCAGGCCGCGCTCAAGGGCATGCTCAAGCCGATCTACGAGGAGCGCGAACTCGGCCGTGCCGAGATCCGGGCGATCTTCCGGTCGTCGAAGGTCGGCAACATCGCCGGCTGCCTCGTCACCTCGGGCATCATCCGGCGCAACGCCAAGGCGCGCCTCATCCGCGACAACGTCGTGGTGGCCGAGACGGTCACCATCTCGTCGCTGAAGCGGGAGAAGGACGACGTCACCGAGGTCCGCGACGGTTACGAGTGCGGTCTCACCTTGACGTACAACGACATCAAGGAAGGCGACGTCATCGAGGCGTACGAGCTCGTGGAGAAGGCCCGTACGTAATGCCGATGAGCACTGCCTGCAGGAGCATCGATGGTTGACGTCGGGCGGGCGCGCAAGCTCTCCAAGCGCATCGGCACGATCGTCGCCTCGGTGATCGAGTTCGAGATCAAGGATCCGCCCCTGGCCTTCGTGACCGTAACGGACACGAAGGTCACGGGCGACCTTCACGACGCGACGGTGTACTACACAGTCCGTGGTGAGACGCTCGCCGACGAGCCGGACTACGAGGGTGCCGCCGCCGCGCTGGAACGCGCCAAGGGGGTGCTGCGCTCCAAGGTTGGTGCGGGTACCGGCGTCCGGTTCACCCCGACGCTGACGTTCGTCCTGGACAAATTGCCCGACACGGCACGCGACATGGAGGACCTCCTGGCCCGCGCCCGCCAAGCGGACGCCGACCTGGCTCGCATTCGGCAGGGTGCCACCCCGGCAGGCGACCCGGACCCGTACCGTGTGACGGGGGCGGAGGATGACCGCGGGGGGCCCGAGGACAGCACGGCCGTGCTCGACCCAGAGGACACCTATGACCACGATCGACCCGAAGACTGAGGTATCTCGGTCATCGATGCGCGTCGATGGTCGGGGAGCTGCCCAGCTGCTCGACGCGGCGGACACCGTGAGCGTGGTCTGCCACGTCTATCCCGACGCGGACACCATCGGCGCCGGTCTGGCGCTGGCCCTGGTGCTCGACCGTGCGGGCAAGCGGGTCGAGGTCGGCTTCGCCACGCCGTCGGTGCTGCCCGAGTCGCTGCAGTCGCTGCCCGGCGGCCAGTTGCTGGTCGACCCGGCGACGATGCGTCGCGACAGCGATCTGGTGGTCACCGTCGACATCCCCAGCATCAATCGGCTCGGCGCGCTCCGCGAGTTGGCGGACACCGCTCGCGAGGTGCTGGTGATCGACCACCACGCGTCCAACCAACTGTTCGGCACGGCGAACTACGTCGATCCGACCGCCGATTCGACGACCATGCTGGTGGCCGAACTGCTCGACGCGTGGGGCAAGCCGCTGGACCAACGGGTCGCGCACTGCCTGTACGCGGGCCTGACCACCGACACCGGATCGTTCCGGTGGGCCAGTGCCCGGGCACACCGGTTGGCCGCCCGGCTTCTCGAATTGGGCGTCGACAACGCCTCCATCAGCCGGACGCTGCTTGACACCCATCCGTACTCGTGGCTCCCGATGCTGTCGCGCGTGCTGTCGTCGGCGCGTCTGGTGCCGGGCGCGGCGGCGGGTCGCGGGCTGGTGTACGCCGTCGTCAGCCACGCGGAATGGCGTGAAGCCCGGCCGGAGGAAGTCGAGAGCATCGTCGACATCGTCCGCACGACGGCCCAAGCCGAAGTCGCCGCGGTGTTCAAGGAGATCGAGCCGCAGCACTGGACCGTGTCGATGAGGGCCAAGTCGGACGTCGACGTGGCAGCCGTCGCGAGCACCTTCGGCGGTGGCGGTCACCGGCTGGCCGCGGGGTACTCGGCGACCGGCGCGGTGGACACCGTGGTGACGGCGTTGGAGACCGCGCTCGGGTGATCCGGGATCCCGGTGCGGACGGCTTGAGGCCATGAGTGTTGCTGGCGGACAATCGGTTCCGGTCACTGGTCGTCGCATCGCGGGCCTGGCATTGCCCGCGCTGGGCGTGCTCGCCGCCGAGCCCCTATACCTGTTGTTCGACCTTGCCGTGGTGGGACGACTGGGTGCCGTGGCCCTTGCCGGCCTCGCCATCGGTGGGCTGGTTCTGTCCCTGCTGTCGTCTCAGCTGACGTTCCTGTCCTACGGGACGACGGCCAGGGCGGCCCGGTTCTACGGCGCCGGCGACCGTGCCGCGGCCGTCGGCGAGGGAGTCCAGGCCACGTGGCTGGCCATCGCGCTCGGCACGGTCGTCATCGTCGTCGTTCAGGTGGCGGCGGTGCCGATCCTCGCGGTGATCGCCGACGGCGGCGAGATCGCCGACACCGCACTGCCCTGGCTCCGGATCGCGATCGTGGGTGCTCCCGCGATTCTGATCTCATTGGCGGGCAACGGCTGGATGCGTGGCGTTCAGGACACCGCCCGCCCGCTGCGCTACGTGATCGCCGGCTTCGCATTGTCCGCCGTCCTCTGCCCGACGCTGGTGTACGGCTGGCTGGGGCTGCCGCGGCTGGGATTGGCCGGTTCGGCGGTGGCCAACCTGGCGGGGCAGTCGCTGGCCGGGGGATTGTTCTGTTGGGCTCTGCTGTCGGAGCGGGTGTCGCTGCGGGTGGACGTCGCGGTACTGCGGGCACAGGTGGTGATGGGGCGCGATCTGGTGGTGCGCACGCTGGCGTTCCAGGCGTGCTTCGTCTCGGCCGCCGCGGTGGCGGCCCGGTTCGGGGCGGCCGCGGTCGCTGCGCATCAGGTGGTGCTGCAGCTCTGGAGTTTCCTTGCGCTGGTGCTGGATTCGCTGGCGATCGCGGCCCAGTCGCTGGTCGGGGCGGCGCTGGGGGCGGGTGAGCTGGCGCACGCCAAGTCGGTCGCGTGGCGGGTGACCATCTTCTCGACGGCCGCCGCAGCGGTGCTCGCCGCCATCTTCGCGGTGGGAGCGTCGTCGTTCCCGCGGCTGTTCACCTCCGACCGGTCGGTGCTCGACGTGATCGGCGTGCCGTGGTGGTTCCTGGTGGCTCAATTGCCCATTGCCGGAGTGGTGTTCGCACTCGACGGGGTGTTGCTCGGGGCGGGGGACGCGACGTTCATGCGCAACGCGACGCTGGCCAGCGCGCTCGTCGGATTCCTGCCGCTGATCTGGCTCTCGCTGATCTACGGGTGGGGTCTGGTGGGCATCTGGTCGGGCCTCACCACGTTCATGGTCATGCGCCTGGTGTTCGTCGGATGCCGGGCGTCCTCCGGCCGGTGGCTGGTTCCCGGCACTCGTTAGCCCTCGCCGGAAGAGCGGTCGGGCCGGCTTGGTCACGATCACGGGTGTTCGGCATGGCGTCACCGTATGACCACTCGACCTATGGTTGATGGCATGTGTCGGAACATCACCGAGTTGCGCGGCCTCGAGCCATCGGCGACTGCCGAGGAGATCGAGGCCGCAGCCCGTCAGTACGTCCGCAAGGTCAGCGGCATCACCCGGCCGACGGCCGCCAACGTCGACGTGTTCGAGGCGGCGGTCGCGGAGGTCACGGCGACCACCACGCGGCTGCTGAGCGCGCTGCCTCCTCGACGACAGCCACCGAAGACGGTGCCCCCGTTGCGTCGCCCCGAGGTCCGGGCCCGGCTCGCCGCACAGTGAGCGCGTCGGCCCTCAAGGAGTGGAGCGCCGCCGTCCACGCGATGCTCGACGGCCGGCAGACGGTGCTGCTGCGCAAGGGCGGCATCCACGAGAAGCGGTTCGACGTGACCGCCGACGAGTTCATATTCTTCCCAACGGTCGCGCACTCGCACGCCGACCGCGTCCGTCCCGAACACCGGGAGCTGCTCGCGCCGGCCGCCGAGGACAGCACGGCCGACGAGGTGGTGCTCCGGGCGGGCGCGAAGGTGATCGACGCCGTTGACGTCACCCGTCCCGACGGGCTCGACGACCTGGCGGACACTCACATCTGGACGGTCGGCTCGGTGCGCTCGGATCGCCTGGACTTCCGGCCCAGGCATCGGCTCACCGTGCTGGTGGTGCAGGCCCGCCCGCTGCTCCGACCACTGCGGTTGGCCAGGCAGCCGTCCTACGCCGGCTGCACGAGCTGGGTGGAGCTGCCGGTATCGAAAGAGTGGGCCGACCCCGTGCACGACGACGCCACCCTGGCGGCGATCGCCGACCGGGTGCGGGCCTCAGTCGGCTGACGGCGGCTGCGGACCCGCGGGCAGCAGCAGGCGCGACAGTCCGCCGGCGCCGTGATGGATCGTGTGGGTCGCGGTGGTCATCGTCGTCCCCGAGACCGGTGGTTCGTCGGTTCCCAAGTTGCGGACGAAGCGCGGGTGCGAGCCACCTGCCACCATGAGCCGGAGCCGCGAGCCGGCCGGAAAGCGGTGTGCGACCGCGTCGAGTTCGAGTCGGACTGTCTCGCAAGCCGGCCCGGAATCGGCGGCCAGCCGCACGAATCCTTCGCTGACGTTGGTCGAGCCGCCCCCGTCGTCGACCTCACTGAGTCGCACGAAGACGTCGTTGTGCGGGTTGTCGCACGAATGGACCAGTTCGATGACCGGGCTGCCGACGAGGTAGAGATCATCGGTCAGTGGGTCACCGGTGAAGTCGGCGACGTCGGGACGCACCGCCAGTCGGGTGTCGTCCCGGTAGCCGCCCTCGGTGGACAGCAGCCGACCGCCGATGGTGGGCGTCGGGTCGGCGGGGTCGTAGGTGAAGGTCGACGGCGGCGCGTCCGCCTCGGGCGGTGTGGCCGAAAGACCATGGGCGGGAAAGAGATACAGCGGTAGCTCCGCCATGGTGGGCGGCCAGGTCGGCAGGTCGAGCCAGTCTCCGTTGCCGACGTGCGCCCGCACCACGGGTCGGACGGGGGCCGGCGTGCCGCCGAGGTGCTCGTCGAGCCACGCCAGCGACTCGCGCAGGACGGTCGGCGCACCCTTCGTCATCAGCTGGGTGTGCGTCCACGGCCCGACGGTAAGCGCCGTTTCGACGTCGCGTCCCCGGAGGCGGGCGAACTGCGCAAGGGTCTGGTCGAGGAACAAATCCTGCCACCCGCTGAACAGCAGGACCGGAACGTCGACCCGGTCGAGGGCGTCGGTCAGCCGCAATGGGGTCCAAAAGGGGTCGTCGCGGTCGGGGTGCTCGACCCACGACTCCCACCACGGCGCTCCCGCGCCGAGCAGCGTCCGCCCGGACGCACCCATCGGTACCTCGTTGACGGTCCGTGCCATGCGTCGCCGCGACCGGCGCTGCTTGACGACGCCGGCGAGTCGGGACCCGTCCTCCTGGTGGGACACCATGTCGCTCCACCCGAGGAAGTCGTTGACGGTGAAGGAGCCTGTTCCCCAAGCGGATTGGCTGAAGTCGTGCGGGCCGACGCTGATGATGGCGGCCGCCATCTCCGGCGGCGGGTCCATCAGCAGTGCCCACTGGGTGAACCCGAGGTAGGACAGTCCGATGGTGGCGAAGGACCCCGTGAACCAGGACTGGTCGCGCAACCACGCGACGGTGTCGGCGCCGTCGGCGACTTCGTGGATCATCGGGGTGAAGTCGCCACCGGACCCGAACGTGCCCCGCACGCTCTGGATCACGACGTGGTAGCCGCGGGCCGCGTACACGGCGCCGAAAAGGGTGGAGAACGGAAACGAGCGGCCGTAGGGGCACCGGACGAGCAGCGTCCCCGCGGGGCTGGTGGTCCGGGGCGCATAGTGATCGGCGACCAGGTCGATGCCGTCGCGCATCGGGACCGGCAGCCCGCGCAGGACCTGGTAGTCGGTGACAGGCGGGGGGAGTGTCAGTGCTCGGCTGAGGACACGGGACGCGATGAGCGTGCTGGGCTTTCGGACCACGTCCTGCAGATTACGCAGACGGCGTGAGCGGTCATCCCGCGCCTCGCTGCAGGACGCGGAGGCAACCGAAGCGCCTGCGCTGCACTGGGACTCGAAGCCACTCACAGCATAGTCACAGGTAGCGGCCGCAACCCTTTCGCAGGCGGACTGATCCGGCGGGGTCTAGCGTGAACGCATGAACCGCGCGGCGAAGGTCACTCAGCCCAGCGGCCAACCGCCGACCGGGTCCGTCCCGTGCCGAGTGATGATCGTTGAAACGCTCTTCGTTGCAAGGTTTCTGAACGTCCAGATGTTCTGAGGCGAGGCCATCAAGTCCGCCGGCCAACGAAGGAGGCTCCATGACCGCCGAAGCCATCGACCCCGTCGGATATCAGTCTCCTCTGGAGAAGACGCTCCATCTGCGTTCGCTCGTCCTCTTCGGGTTGGCCTACACGGCGCCCATCATCATCTTGGGGATCTTCGGGGTGATCGCCGCCGCGTCGGACGGCGGCAGCGCCGGGTCCTACCTGCTGGCCACTGTGGCGATGCTCTTCACCGCCCTGAGCTATGGGTTGATGGCCAAGCACTTTCCGGTGGCCGGGTCCGCCTACACCTACGTCCGCAAGGCGCTGGACTCGCGGCTGGGTTTCATCGTCGGCTGGACCATCCTGCTGGACTACCTCTTCCTGCCACTGGTGATCTGGCTGATCGGCGCGTCCTACCTGACCGACAAGTTCCCGTCGGTGCCCGCCTGGGTGTGGATCGTTGCCTTCATCGTGATCACGTCGGCGCTGAACGTCATCGGCCTCAAGGTCGCCGACAAGGCGAATTTGATCCTGATGACGTTCCAGATTCTGGTCCTCGCGATCTTCGTGATCCTGGCCATCACCCACCTCGTCGGCGACTCGCAGTCGCTGGTATCCGCCCGACCGTTCACCGGGGACAGCGGCTTCGGCGCACTCGCGGCGGGCGCGGCGATCGCTGCGTACTCGTTCCTTGGGTTCGACGCCGTCAGCACCCTGACCGAGGAGACCCACGACGCGCACCGCACCATCCCGAAGGCCATCGTCCTGGTGGCGTTGATCGCCGGCGTCATCTTCATCGTCGTTGCCTACTTCGTGACGCTGGTGTCACCGGGCGGGACGTTCGACAACCCCGACTCGCTGGCCTCCGATATTGCCAACACCATCGGGGGCAGCCTGTTCGGGGCGTTCTTCCTCGCGGCGTTGATCATCGCCCAGTTCACCTCGGGACTCGCCGCCCAGGCCGCCGTAGCCCGGCTGCTGTTCGCCATGGGGCGCGACGGCGTGCTTCCGAAGCGGATCTTCGGGCTGGTGTCGGAGAAGTTCCACACCCCGTGGTTCAACATCGGGCTGGCCGGAATAATCGGTCTCGGTGCGATCTTCCTGAACGTCTCGACGTCCACGTCATTCATCAACTTCGGCGCGTTCACCGCGTTCACCTTGGTGAACGTTTCGGTCATCGCCTACTTCATCAGGCACCGGGCCGACGGGCTGAACGTCGGCAGATACGTCGTCATCCCAGTCATCGGCGCGGTCGTCGACGTGTACCTCCTCACCCAGTTGGACAAGGCTGCGCTGATCCTCGGCGGCTCGTGGCTCGCGATCGGCATCGTCTACCTGCTGGTGCTGACTCGCGGGTTCACTCGTCAGCCACCCGATCTGGCCGGGATCGCCGAAGCCGACTGAGGGCCGTCAGAACTTGTAGAACGGCACCAGCTGCTGGGCCCGCTGCAGGTTGGTCTGCATGCAATCCACGTCGTCGGCGCTGTACACCGGGGCATAGAACAGCGACTGCTGCAGGACGCCGTAGCTGGTGTCGAAGGCGATCATGCAGCTGAACCAGAAGCGGTTGTTGCGATCCGACGGCTTGAGGATCCAGTACTGCGCGGCGCGGTGCCCGCCGATGTCCAACTCGACGGCGTCCGCAGGCAGGGTCGCCTCATAGGTTCGCCACACGAACGCTTCGACCGCCATCTGATAGTTGCCGGCGTCGTAGTGGCAGCGCAGACCGTCCTCGTGCTCGGGCGGGGTGAACCCGAGCCCGAGCCCGTCGATCACGTCGATCGGAATGTCTTCGCACGCATCGAACGGGCGGGGGTCGGTGGTCTGGATCACCGGCCACTTGATGCTGGTGGATACCCCGCTCAAGGGCGCCGACGTGGACCTCAGCTCGACCGATCCGGCGGCGGGCGCGCCGACGGGGCTGGTCTGCCACACGACGATCACGGCGGCGAGTACGGCGCCCAGCGCTGACAGCAGGCGCACCTTGCCGGCCATGGCTCCCGTCCTGCGCTCAGTGTCCATTGCGGGCAGTGTACAAGTCCCGAACCGCCGTCAGGACCGGAAAGCAGAACATGTTCTAGTTGCCGGGCGGGCGGCTGGCCGCGGCGCAAGTAGGCTGGGCTGTTGTGTCTTCCAATGTGTCGGGGTCGTCGCTGGACCGTCGCCATCCCACGCTCTGGGCGATCAGCGACCTCCACATCGGGCATACCGGTAACAAGCCCGTCGTCGAATCGCTCTACCCGTCGTCGCCCGACGACTGGCTGATCGTGGCCGGCGACGTGGCCGAGCGCACCGACGAGATCCGGTGGTCGCTGGATCTGCTGCGCAAACGGTTCGCGAAGGTGATCTGGGTGCCGGGCAACCACGAGCTGTGGACCACGGCCAAGGATCCGATGCAGATCTTCGGACGGGCCCGCTACGACTACCTCGTCACCATGTGCGACGAGATGGGCATCCTCACCCCGGAGCACCCCTTCCCGGTGTGGACCGAGGAGGGCGGCCCGGCGACCATCGTCCCGATGTTCCTGCTCTACGACTACTCGTTCCTGCCCGAGGGCACGGCGACGAAGGCGGAGGGTCTGGCCATCGCCCGCGAGCGCAACGTGGTGGGCACCGACGAGTTCCTGCTGTCGGCCGAGCCCTATGCGACCCGTGACGCGTGGTGTCGCGACCGGGTCAAGCAGACCCGCGACAAACTGGAGGACCTGGACTGGTTGACGCCGTCGATCCTCGTCAACCACTTCCCGCTGGTGCGCGAGCCGTGCGAGGCAATGTTCTACCCCGAGTTCGCGATGTGGTGCGGCACCACCGCCACCAGGGACTGGCACACCCGGTACAACGCGCTGTGCTCGGTGTACGGCCACCTCCACATCCCGCGCACCACCTGGTACGACGGCGTCCGGTTCGAGGAGGTCTCCGTCGGCTACCCCCGAGAGTGGCGGCGACGCAAGCCCTATCGTTGGATGCGACAGATCCTGCCCGACCCGAAGTACCCGCCCGGCTACCTCAACGAATTCGGCGGGCACTTCGAGATCACCCCCGAGATGCGCGCCGGCGCGGAGAAGATGCAGGAGCGGGTCAGGAGCAGGCGAGGGTGACGGGCCGGTTGCTGTCCGGGGTGGTGCCCGCCTCTGTGGCGTCGTCGGAGCTCTACGACGACCCGCCCGGCCTGACGCCGCTGCCCGAGGAGGAGCCGCTCATCGCCCGCTCGGTGGCCAAGCGGCGCAACGAGTTCGTCACCGCCCGCTACTGCGCCCGCCAGGCTCTCGGTGAACTGGGACTGCCTCCCGTGCCAATCCTCAAGGGCGACAAGGGGGAACCGTGCTGGCCCGACGGCGTGGTGGGAAGCCTCGCGCACTGCGCGGGCTTTCGCGGCGCGGTGGTGGGCCGCGCGACCGACGTCCGCTCCGTCGGCATCGACGCGGAGCCGACCGGCGAGCTGCCCAAGGGCGTGCTCGAGGCCATCAGCCTGCCCGAGGAACGACGGGAGCTCGCGGCGCTACCGGGCGCCCTGCACTGGGACCGAATCCTGTTCTGCGCCAAAGAGGCAACGTACAAGGCGTGGTTCCCGCTGACGCACCGCTGGCTGGGTTTCGAGGATGCGCACGTCACGTTCACCGTGGACGGATCGGGCCGCACCGGCGGTTTCGAGTCGCGGATCCTCGTCGACCCGTCGGCGGAGTCCGGGCCGCCGCTGACGGCCCTGTCCGGTCGGTGGTCGGTCGCGAGCGGCTTGACGCTGACGGCCATCGTGCTGTGAGTGGCGCACCGCCACCGGGTCTGGTGATCGTCGACAAGGCCGCAGGCATGACGAGCCATGACGTGGTCGGCCGCTGCCGCAGACTCTTCGGCACCCGCAAGGTGGGGCACGCCGGCACGCTGGATCCGATGGCGACTGGGGTGCTGGTGGTCGGCATCGAGCGCGCCACCAAGATACTGGGTCTGCTCACCGCGACCGACAAGTCCTACGCCGCCACCATCCGGTTGGGGCAGACGACGTCCACCGAGGACGCCGACGGCGAACTGCTGCAGACCATTCCGGCTCAGCACGTGACCGACGCCGACGTCGAGCGGGCGATCGCGGCGCTGCGCGGCGACATCGACCAGGTCCCGTCGTCGGTGAGCGCGATCAAGGTCGACGGGCAACGCGCCTACAAGCTCGCCCGCGAGGGCAAGGTCGTCGCCCTGACCGCGCGCCGGGTACGGATCTCCCGCTTCGAGGTCGTGGCCACTCATCGACATGGCGACGTCGTGCACGTCGACGTCGAGGTCGACTGCTCCTCGGGCACCTACATCCGGGCGCTGGCCCGCGACGTCGGGGCAACGCTCGGCGTGGGCGGGCACCTGACCGCGCTGCGCCGTACCCGGGTCGGCCGGTACGGCCTCGACGAGGCGCACACCCTCGACGCACTCGCCGACGAGCCGCGGCTGAGCTACTCGCTCGACGACGCCTGCCTGCTGGGCTTTCCGCGACGTGAGCTCACCGACGGGGAGGCGGAGGCGGCGGCGAACGGACGGGCGCTGGCACCGGCCGGTATCGAGGGCGTGTACGCCGCGACGGCGCCCGACGGCCGGGTGATCGCCCTGCTCGCCGACGAGGGGTCGCGCACGAAGTCGATCGTCGTCATCCGCCCGTCGACGCTGTGACCGCCGGTCGGCTGACCCGCCCGTGATGGTCGAGCACCGCGACCACCACGACGTGCGGAAAGGTCAGTGCGAGCAGTAGGGATACGCCCGTCATCACCACACCGACGTTGGATCTGAAGACGAACAGCAGCGTCAACACCACCAGCGCCGCCGACGTCGTCAGCGCAGATGCGCGTGCGAAGGCGGCGAACTGGCGGCCGATCGACTCGCCGGGAGCCAGCGCGTCCATCAGGCGGCTGGTGTGGCGCACGGCGTGCCACAGGCCGAAGTAGACGCCGAACGCCGCGAAGGCGGGAACGACCATGAATAGCGTGGCCACGGCGATCAGCTCCACGGCTGCGAGCCCTTGGTGCCGATCGATGAAGCCGACCACGGCCATGGCACACGCGACGAGCACCGCATCGGTGACCCAGCGCGTCGGAACCGAGGCCACTGCTTCGACGAGTCGGGGCACCAGCGGGCGCATCGCGGCCTGGCCGTCGGCGGACCACAGCTATCCTGGCGAGATCAGCGGAGAGAACCTGTCTCGCAACGTGTTTGGACTTTTGTCGACGATCCCGTTCCTGTACATCCTGTACGTGCTGTTCCTCGAGCTGACGCGGTCGCTGGATCGTCAGCCGCCGGCCGTGCGTCAAACCGTGAGCCGGATGCGGATCCTCCTGTTCGCGACCTGGGGCGTGTACCCCATCGCGTACCTGCTGCCGTTGCTGGGCTTCGACGGAGCCGACGCGTGGGGTCGGAAAACAAGCTGGTTACTCGATCGCCGACATCCTGGCCAAGGCGCTCTACGGCCTGCTGATCTACCGCATCGCCCGGCTGAAGTCCTTCGCCGACGACCCGGCGTTCGCCGAGATCGAGGGCGGACATGACGCGGTCATCGGGCACGAGCGCATCTCCGATGACCCGCCGAAGCAGGCGACGGTCGGCCGGTAGCGCAGTCGACGGTGAGAAGCCGCGGAGTTGCCACTGGGGCAACTCCGCGGTTCCTCCCGTATCTCGGTCGATTCGACCTCGCCGGCGGCGGAAGTTCACCCACCGTTTCCCAGCGGTTCGGCAAGTCGGTCGGTTCGGCGCGATCCGATCGGTCACCATCGTGTGATGGCCACGTACTCCTCGCCCGGCGACCTTCCCGATACCGGCATCCCGCCCGCGATCGCTGCCGGCATGTCGATGGCCGAACGCCACGACTGGCACGCGTCCCATCTGCGTCGACACCAGGTGTCGCGGCGGAACTTCTTCCGCGGATCGGCGGCGGCCGCGGCGGTGGCGGCGGTCGGCCTGACACCGTTCGGCTCGCGGGCGTACGCCGAGGACGCGCCGCTGGCCGTGGCCAACCGGCGCGTCGGGTACGGGTCCGACGGGTCCTCCGAGCTGCGCCTGGCTGCTCAGCTGTCCCGCAACCCCAGCCGAACCCGCGTCTACCTCGACCACGGCCCCACCGAGCAGCTCGGCGCGACGATGCAGGCGGAGGTCCGCAACCTGGTGACCCAGATTCCGGCCAGTGACGGGGGTGTGCTGGCCGCCGAGCAGTTCTACGTCCACGCTCCCGTCACCGGTCTGCCCGCCCACACGCCGCTGTTCTACCGGTGGCGTACCTCGGACGGCTTCGTCAGCGACGTGCGGTCGGCGTCCACCGCGATGTCCCGCGCCCGCGGGCAGACCGGTCCCTTCCGGTTCACCATGATCGGCGATCAGGGCACCGACCAAACCCCTGCGCAGCCACCAGGCTTGGCACCCGGTGACTATGACGACGACTACTACAAGCCGGACAATGATCCCACCGTCGCGCACACCGCGAACCTGCAGAACCAGATCGTCGCCGCCCAGCCCGACTTCCACGTGCTGGCCGGCGACATCTCCTATGCCGACCCGTCCGGCACGGGCAAGCGCGGCAGCTTCGTGCCGTCGGGAAGCACGCTCGCCAGTGGTTTCGACAAGTTCAACCCATACGTCTGGGACGTCTACTTCGCGCTGATCGAGGGCAGCGCCTCGACCACGCCCTGGATGTTCGCCACCGGGAACCACGACATGGAAGCTGCCTACTCCGATCACGGGTACGGCGGGCATCTGGCCCGACTGGACTTCCCCGGTACCGGCCCGGCCGGGTGCCCGTCGGTGTACTCGTTCACCTACGGCAATGTCGCCGTGCTGTCCCTGGACGCCAACGACGTCAGCTACGAGATCACCGCCAACACGGGGTATTCGCATGGCGCGCAGAACAACTGGGTGCAGCGGACGCTGGCGGCGCACCGCGCAGACCCCGACATCGACTTCATCGTCTGCTTCTTCCACCACTGCGCCTACTCGACGACGGCCGCTCACGCCAGCGACGGTGGCGTCCGGGCCGCGTGGACCGACCTGTTCGACCGGTATCGGGTCGATCTGGTGCTGCAGGGTCACAATCACGTCTTCGAGCGCACCGACCCGATCCGTGCCAACCGACCGACCACGGAGGCCAGAGACAACGGGATCGTCTATCCGGAGACCGACGGCACGGTGTACTACACCGTCGGCTGCGGCGGACGGCCGCGGTACGACTTCCAGCCCGGGGAGCGGGAAAGCTACCGCGGCAACGAGATCGACGACACCTTCGTCGACGACAGCTACGTCTGGACGTCCGGTGGCGACAAGCAGGCCGAGGCGGTCGCCTGGTCGCGGGTGCGGTTCCGCAACTATGCGTTCATAAGGATCGACGTGCGGCCCGGCACGCTGATGAGCGAAATGGACGTGACGGCGGTGGATGAATACGGCCGTGAGTTCGACAAGCTCACCTACCGGCGGCAGGTAGCAGTCCCGACGGAAGCCACCTAGACCACCCAAGAATTAGACCACCCAAGAATTAGACCACCCAAGAACTAGACCACCCAGATCGCTTCGGCCGCGGGGTTTCCCAGATCGACGGTGCTCGGCGAGGCCGAGCCGTCTCCGGGGCTCTCGACGGCCACCGAGATCATCCCCGCGAAGTCGCGGCGGGCCAGCACACGCAGCCGGGAGTCCAGGCTGATCCCGACGCTGTCGAAGTAGCGGAGCATCTCGGGGTCGGCGTCGGAGATGCGTGCCACCGTGCCGGCGTCCCCGTTCTCGCAGACCGAGAGTTGGCGTGCGGGCGGCGTGGGCACCTGCCCGTCGGCGGCCGGTATGGGGTCGCCGTGCGGGTCGCGGGTCGGGTAGCCGAGTTTGGCGTCGATGCGCATCAGCATCCGGTCGGACACGGCGTGCTCGAGGATCTCGGCCTCGTCATGCACCTCGTCCCAGCCGTAGCCGAGTTCCTGAACCAGGAAGGTCTCCATCAACCGGTGCCGGCGCACCATCGCGAGCGCGGCGGCGCGGCCGGCGGTGGTCAGTGACACGCCGCCGTACTTCTCGTGGTCGACGAGTCCTTGGTCGGCCAGCTTGCGGATGGACTCCGAGGCGGTGCTGGCGGACACGCCGATGCGCTCGGCCAGCATCTTGGTGCTGACCTTGTCCACGGACCACTCCTGGGCCGTCCAGATCACCTTCAGGTAGTCCTGGGCAACCGACGACAGGTCGCGCGCGGTGTCGTCGGGACTGGTCACGAGTGAAGTTTAGGCAATCGGCAGCCCATCCGGGCATCTAGCGGCGCCAGCCGCCTCGGCGCGTCGTAGGCTTGGCATCGTGCAGCGCTGGCGGGGTCAGGACGAGATCCCCACGGACTGGGGCAGATGTGTCGTTACCATCGGGGTGTTCGACGGTGTCCACCGCGGACACGCCGAACTCATCAACCACGCGGTGAAAGCCGGTCGGTCCCGCGGGGTCCCGACGGTGCTGATGACGTTCGACCCGCACCCCATGGAAGTCGTCTTCCCCGGCAACCATCCCGCCCAGCTGACCACGCTGACCCGGCGCGCCGAGCTCGTCGAGGAGACGGGCGTCGACGTCTTCCTGGTCATGCCGTTCACCGCGGACTTCATGAAGCTGACCCCCGAGCGGTACATCCACGAGCTGCTCGTCGAGCGGTTGCACGTCGTCGAGGTGGTCGTCGGGGAGAACTTCACGTTCGGCAAGAAGGCGGGCGGCAACGTCGCGATGCTCCGCAAGGCCGGCGAACGGTTCGGGTTCGCGGTGGAGAGCATGTCGCTGGTGTCCGAGCACCACCTCGACCACGACCGGGACCGCACGGTCACGTTCTCCTCGACCTACATCCGGTCCTGCGTCGACGCCGGCGACGTCGTTTCCGCCGCTGAGGCGCTGGGCCGGCCGCACCGCGTCGAAGGCGTGGTGGTGCGCGGTGACGGCCGCGGCAAGGGCCTGGGTTTCCCGACCGCCAACGTCGCACCGCCGATGTACTCCGCGATCCCGGCCGACGGCGTGTACGCGGCGTGGTTCACGGTGCTGGGCCACGGCCCGGTGATGGGCACGGTCACCCCCGGTGAGCGCTACCAGGCGGCGGTGTCGGTGGGGACCAACCCCACGTTCTCGGGTCGCACCCGCACCGTCGAGGCATACGTCCTCGACACCCAGGCCGACCTCTACGGTCAGCACGTGGCGGTCGACTTCGTCGCGCGGGTCCGCGGTCAGGAGAAGTTCGGGTCGATCGACGATCTCATCGTCGCCATGGAGGGCGACACGGCCCGCGCCCGCTCCATCCTGTCCGGGCAGTGACGACCGACGATTCGGTTCGGGCGCTGCCCCGCTGTTAGACTCTCCGGCGACCCAGCGCGCGCTGCAGTTCGCGGCGGCCCGCGCCTCAGTCGTTCCTCGCGAACCCATGGATGGAGTAGTTGCATGTCGCTCACCACAGAGCAGAAGAAGGAAATTCTCGGCCAGTACGGCCTGCACGAGACTGACACCGGTTCGCCGGAAGCTCAGATCGCCATGCTGACCAAGCGCATCTCCGATCTCACCGAACACCTCAAGATGCACAAGCACGATCACCACTCGCGGCGCGGTCTGCTGCTGCTGGTCGGCCGTCGTCGTCGCCTGCTCAAGTACATCGCTGCGGTCGACGTGGCGCGCTACCGCTCGCTGATCGAGCGTTTGGGTCTGCGCCGCTAGGACTCGACGCTCCGTCGGCAGCCCCGGCACCGGCGGATTCGGTCATAGCCGCGGTGTAACATGAACATGTTTTGAGCCCGATCGGGCTCGGACATCGGTGCGGTTCGCGCATACCCGCGGGCACCGTTCCAGTGCGTCACCGTCAAGGCCCCGTCTATGTAATGGGCGGTCTTCGGTAGTGGCAGCCGGAGCCCTTCGCAAGGGAAGGCCCCGACCGCTTCGATCGACGGCCGTCGGTATTTTCCGGGTTCTCGTCCGTGACGTGCGAAAAAGGGGTGCCACTGCGCACCACACGAGAACCAAAGAGGCCTGACACACGTATGTCTGCAACTGAAATTGAAGACGGTGTTTTCGAATCGACCGCCGTCATCGACAACGGGAGCTTCGGCACCCGCACCATCCGCTTCGAGACCGGCCGACTGGCCAAGCAGGCCGCCGGCGCCGTCGTCGCCTATCTCGACGACGAGACGATGCTGCTCTCGGCCACCACGGCCAGCAAGACGCCCAAGGATCACTTCGACTTCTTCCCGTTGACCATCGACGTCGAAGAGCGCATGTACGCCGCGGGACGCATCCCCGGGTCGTTCTTCCGTCGCGAGGGCCGTCCCTCCACCGACGCGATCCTGACCTGCCGCCTGATCGACCGGCCGCTGCGCCCGACGTTCATCTCCGGCCTGCGCAACGAGATCCAGGTCGTCGTGACGATCCTGAGCCTCGACCCCAAGGACCTGTACGACGTCCTCGCGATCAACGCCGCGTCCGCGTCGACGCAGATCTCGGGGATCCCGTTCTCGGGTCCCGTCGGCGGCGTCCGCGTCGCCCTCATCTCCACTCCTGAGAACAAGGCAGGCCAGTGGGTGGCGTTCCCCACCGTCGAGCAGCTCGAGAACGCCGTGTTCGACATGGTCGTCGCCGGGCGCAAGGCCGGCGATGACGTCGCGATCATGATGGTCGAGGCCGAGGCCACCGACCGGGTCATCGAGCTCATCGCCGGTGGCGCCGGTGCGCCCACCGAGTCCGTCGTGGCCGAGGGCCTGGAGGCCGCCAAGCCGTTCATCGCCGCCCTGTGCGATGCGCAGCAGGAGTTGGCCGACTCCGCCGCCAAGCCGGTCGCCGACTACCCGGTCTTCCCCGACTATCAGGACGACGTGTTCTACGCGGTGTCCTCGGTGGCCACCGACGAACTGGCCAAGGCGCTGACGATCGCGGGCAAGGAAGAGCGAGACGATCGCACCAACGAGATCAAGGCCGAGGTCCTCCAGCGCCTGGGCGAGACGTACGCCGGTCGCGAGAAGGAGATCGGCGCAGCCTTCCGCTCGCTGACCAAGAAGCTGGTCCGCCAGCGCATCCTCACCGATCACTTCCGCATCGACGGCCGCGGCATCACGGACATCCGGGCGCTGTCCGCCGAGGTCGCCGTCATTCCGCGGGCGCACGGCAGCGCGCTGTTCGAGCGGGGCGAGACCCAGATCATGGGTGTCACCACCCTCGACATGGTCAAGATGGCCCAGCAGATCGACTCGCTGGGACCGGAAACCTCCAAGCGCTACATGCACCACTACAACTTCCCGCCGTACTCGACCGGTGAGACGGGTCGCGTCGGCTCGCCCAAGCGCCGCGAGATCGGCCACGGTGCGCTCGCCGAGCGGGCGTTGATGCCGGTGCTGCCAAGCATCGAGGAATTCCCGTACGCCATCCGTCAGGTGTCGGAGGCGTTGAGCTCCAACGGCTCGACCTCGATGGGGTCGGTGTGTGCGTCGACGCTGTCGCTGCTCAACGCCGGTGTTCCGCTCAAGGCTCCGGTTGCGGGTATCGCGATGGGCCTGGTGTCCGACGACGTCGAGGTGGATGGGGTGACCGAGCGTCGCTTCGTCACGCTGACCGACATCCTGGGCGCCGAGGATGCGTTCGGAGACATGGACTTCAAGTGCGCAGGCACCAAGGACTTCGTCACCGCCCTGCAGCTCGACACCAAGCTCGACGGCATCCCCTCCCAGGTGCTGGCCGGCGCGCTGGCGCAGGCCAAGGACGCTCGGATCACCATCCTCGAGGTGATGGCCGAGGCCATCGACGAGCCCGACGAGATGAGCCTCTACGCACCCCGGATCACCACGATCAAGGTGCCGATCGACAAGATCGGTGAGGTCATCGGCCCCAAGGGCAAGATGATCAACTCGATCACCGAGCAGACCGGCGCGTCGATCTCGATCGAGGACGACGGCACCGTGTTCGTGGGCGCCTCCAACGGCGAAGCGGCGCAGGCGGCGATCGATCTGATCAATGCCATCGCCAACCCGCAGCTGCCCAAGATCGGCGAACGGTTCCTGGGGACCGTGGTGAAGACCACCGACTTCGGTGCCTTCGTGTCGCTGCTGCCCGGTCGTGACGGCCTGGTCCACATCAGCAAGCTGGGTCGCGGCAAGCGCATCGCCAAGGTCGAGGACGTCGTCAAGGTCGGCGACAAGTTGCGCGTCGAGATCGCCGACATCGACAACCGGGGCAAGATCTCGCTGGTGCTGGTGGCCGAGGACGCAGATGCCGCGGCAACCGACGCTCCCGCCGACACCTCGACGGATTCGGGTGCCGAAACCGCCGATGCCGCGACAATCTGATTCGTCGCTCCACGCGTCCCGAGCACCAACCGACCACGTCAGTCGCAGCACACTGCCGGGCGGGCTCCGGGTAGTCACGGAGTTCGTCCCGTCGGTGCGCTCGGCATCCGTGGGCGTGTGGGTGGGCGTCGGGTCACGCGACGAAGGTCAGAGCGTGGCCGGCGCCGCCCACTTCCTCGAGCATCTGCTGTTCAAGTCGACGCCAACCCGCTCGGCGGTGCAGATCGCCCAGGCGGTCGACGCGGTGGGTGGTGAACTCAACGCGTTCACCTCGCGCGAGCACACCTGCTACTACGCCCACGTGCTGGACACCGACCTCGAGTTGGCCGTCGACCTGGTGGCCGACGTGGTGCTGCGGGGTCGGTGCGCCAGCGACGACGTGGAGGTCGAGCGCGACGTCGTGCTCGAGGAGATCGCGATGCGCGACGACGATCCCGAGGACACCCTCGGCGACGTCTTCCTGTCGGCGATGTTCGGCGACCATCCGGTGGGTCGCCCGGTGATCGGCAGCGTCGAGTCGATCTCCACGATGACTCGCACGCAACTGCATTCGTTCCACGTGCGCCGGTATACGCCCGAGCGCATGATCGTCGCGGTGGCCGGCAACGTCGACCACGACCGCGTCGTCGCCTTGGTGAAGGAGCACTTCGGACCTCGCCTTCGCAAGGGCAACCAACCCGTGGCGCCCCGCAAGGGCACCGGCCGGGTTCCCGGCCAACCGACCTTGCAGCTGGTCAACCGCGACGGCGAGCAGACCCACATGTTCCTCGGCGTCCGGACACCGGGCCGACACTGGAAGCATCGCTGGGCACTGTCGGTGCTCAACAGCGCGCTCGGTGGCGGCCTGAGTTCACGTCTCTTCCAACAGATTCGGGAGACGCGCGGGCTGGCCTACTCCGTGTACTCGAGCACCGACACGTTCTCCGACGCGGGAGCGCTGTCGGTGTACGCGGCGTGTCTGCCAGAGCGGTTCGACGAGGTGGCGAAGGTGTCCTCGAACGTCCTGGCGGAGGTGGCGCGCGACGGCATCACCAGCGCCGAATGGCGAATTGCCAAGGGCTCCCTGCGCGGCGGACTGGTGCTGGGCCTGGAGGACTCGGGGTCTCGGATGCACCGGATCGGCCGCAGCGAACTCAACTTTGGTCTGCACCGGAGCATCGACGAGACGCTGGCCCTTATCGACGGCGTGACCCTCGAGGAGGTCAACGCCGTCGCCAAGCAGTTGTTGAGCCGGCCCTACGGCGCTGCCGTGCTGGGTCCGCACCGTTCGAAGAAGTCACTGCCGCAAGCCCTTCGGGCCCTCGCCGGCTGACGGGTCACGTCAGTTCACCCGAAGGGTCTCGTCGCGGCGCAGCACGAAGAAGTAGGGTCGCGCCGACCCGCGGAGGTCCATCGCGCCGAGCACGGACTCGGATCCCGGTGAGTCGTCGAGCAGCCGGAACACGTCGTTGATCGGCAACTGGTCGTACACCATGGTGGCGGTGTCGACGCCGCGGTAGCGAGTGGTCCGCAGCCGAGCCTTCGGCGCCCTGGTGCCGAGCACCGGCTTGAGGCGGGTGATGGCGCCGGTGAAGTCGCGGCTCTTGATTCCCGGGATGCGGGTGGCCAGCCCGAGTCCGCCGAACGCCAGTGCGGGGTTGAGCGCCCAGAGTGCCGAACCGTCGGCGCTCGGAAACAGCAGCGGGTGCACCGATTCGGCGTCGGTGAACTGCTTGCCCCACCAGCCGCTGGCCGCCAGCAGGCCGTCGAGCGGGTGTCCGGTCGGCAGTTCGGCGCCGTGCCAGGTGCCGATCATGAAGTCGGGGTCCACGGCGGGCGCGGCGTCGAACAGGGCCAGGGCGGCCGCGGCGGTGGTGGGCGCATCGGGCAGCACGTCGGTCAGAAGCATGGGCCGAGAATACTTGACGGGTGTCAAGTCGTGACGATCGGCCGGTGAACGGCCATCGCCCGGCCGGCGCCGCGGGGGCGCCAACCGGGCGAAGGGACGCAAGACTTAGGCGAGCAGTGCCGCCGGGTCGGTGTACGGCAGGCCGAGGTCGGCGGCGACTTGCTCGGACACCAGGGCGCCTTCGTGCGTCGACAAGCCCTTGGCGAGTGCGGGATCAGCCGAGCAGGCCGCTCGCCAGCCCTTGTCGGCAAGCTTGAGCACGTACGGCATGGTGGCGTTGGTCAACGCGAAGGTCGACGTGCGCGGAACGGCGCCCGGCATGTTCGCGACGCAGTAGAAGACGGTGTCGTGGACGGCGAACGTGGGGTCGTCGTGCGTGGTGGGGTGCGAGTCCTCGAAGCAGCCCCCCTGATCGATGGCGATGTCCACCAGCACCGCACCCGACTTCATCTGCGCCACAGTCGAATTGGTGACCAACTTCGGAGCCTTGGCGCCCGGTACGAGGACCGCCCCGATGACCAGGTCGGCCTGCTTGACCGCCTCCTCGAGCTCGAGCGCCGACGAGTAGCGGGTCTCGATGGCACCGCCGTACTCGGCGTCGATCTTGCGAAGGGTGTTGACGTTGAGGTCGAACACGGTGACGTGCGCGCCCATGCCCCAGGCCACCGCCGCGGCGTTGTCGCCGGCCATGCCGCCGCCGATCACCACGACCTTGGCCGGCGCGACGCCGGGAACACCACCCATGAGCACGCCGCGGCCGCCCTGCGTGCGCATCAGGTGGTAGGCGCCGACCTGGGCGGACAACCGGCCGGCGACCTCGCTCATCGGAGCCAACAAGGGCAACGACACCGACCCGTCTGATCCAGTGGTCTGCACGGTCTCGTAGGCGATCGACGTGGTGCCCGAGGCCATCAACGCATCCGTGCACGGCCTCGACGCGGCGAGGTGGAGGTAGGTGAAGATCGTCTGCCCCTGCCGCATCCGGCCGTACTCGGCCTCGATGGGCTCCTTGACCTTCAGCAGGAGGTCGGCCTCGGCCCAGACCTGGTCTGCCGTCTCGATCGTCTGCGCACCGGCGGCCTTGAAGTCGCGATCGGAGATCGCGGAACCCTCGCCGGCACCCGCCTGGACGAGCACCTCGTGGCCGCGGCGGGTCAGTTCGGCGACGCCCGCCGGGGTGATGGCCACCCGGTACTCGTTGTTCTTGATCTCGGTCGGGATTCCGACGCGCATGACTGCTCCTCAGATGTCGATGTTGTAGCTAAATTGTGAAGAACGTCCGGGAGGATGGCAATGAAATCGATGCTCATTCGGTAAAGTGGCGCCATGTTGGAACGTTCTTCGAAGATGGCCGGGCCGCGGATCGTGCCGTCGAAGGATGTTCGACCCGCCGAGCTCGACGACACCGACCGTCGCATCCTGACTGCGCTCCACGGTGATGCCCGCATGTCGAACACGGCACTCGCAGACCTCGTCGGGATCGCGCCGTCGACCTGTCACGGCCGGGTGCGACGGCTGCAGGACATCGGCGTCATCCGGGGCTTCTACGCCGACATCGATCCGGCCGCGATCGGCCTGTCTCTACAGGCGATGATCTCGGTCAGCCTGCAGGCGAACGCCCGCGGGCGGATCGGCACGTTCCTTCAGCACATCCGCAAGCGCCCCCAGGTGATGGACGTCTACTTCCTCGCCGGCGCCGACGACTTCATCCTGCACGTCGCGGCCCGTGACACCGACGACCTCCGCTCCTTCGTCGTGGAGAACCTCAACGCCGATGCCGACGTCGCGGGTACCCAGACCTCGCTGATCTTCGAGCACCTGCGAGGAGCCTCGCCGCTGTGAGTTTCGAGGACGATGTCGACGACCTCTATGGCGTGGCGCCGGAGGACTTCCTGGCGCGCCGCAAGGAACTGGCGGCCTCGGCGAAGAAGCGAGGCGACGCCGATGCCGCGAAGCTGATCGCTGCGGCGCGCAAACCGACCAGGGCAGCGTGGGTGGTCAACGTCCTGGTGCGTGCGGACGAGTCTGCGAGGAGCCGGCTGCACGACCTCGGCGATCGCTTGCGCACGGCGCATTCGGCGATGGACGGGGCAAGGATCCGCGAGCTGACGTCGACCCAACGCAGGCTGATCGACGACATGGTGCGCACGGCATTCACCGCGGCGGGCATCGCAGACCCCTCGGCCGCACTGCGTGACGACGTCGTCGGCACCCTGCAGGCCGCGATCGCCGATCCCGACGTCGCGGCCCGGTTGGGTCGGCTGGAGAAGGCCGAACAGTGGTCCGGCTTCGGCGAGTTCGGCGCGGCGACGGCAGTGGGGCTCGAACCGAAGGTGGCGCCCAAGCCGCGGTCGGCACGGCCCGAGGAGCCCGATGCCTCCGAGACTCGCGAAGCCGAACTCGAGGCGGCCCGCGAGCGCCGGTCCGCGGCGGCGTCGGGTGCCGACGCCGCGCGGGCGGCCCACTCCGACGCGGTCGAGCAGGCGTCCGAGCGAAAGGCGTTGCTGGCGAAGGCCCGTCGACGCTACGAGAAGCTGCTGGAGTCGGTCGACGCCGCCGAGCGCGCGCTGGAGGAGGCCGACGAGCAGTTCGAGGCGGCAGAGCGAACCGCCCAGGAGGCGGCTGAGCACTTGGCTGCGGCGGTAGCCGCGCTCGACCATGCCGAACGTGAGGCTGCTCGCCTCGAGCCACCCGCCGATGGGTCGACGTAGCGCTGGCAGTCGAACCTCCTGCAGAATTGGACTGCCAGCGCTACCTCAACGTGTGCACTACCGGTTGGCCGCCAGCACCGACAGCAGTTCGTAGCCGACGTGGGCAGCGGCGATGCCGGTGATCTCCGCATGGTCGTACGCTGGCGATACTTCGACGATGTCGGCGCCGACGACGTTGAGCCCGACCAGGCCGCGCAGCGTGTTCAGCAATTCGCGTGACGTCATGCCGCCCGCCTCGGGCGTGCCGGTGCCGGGAGCGTGCGCGGGGTCGAGCACGTCGATGTCGACCGACACGTAGACGGGTCCGCCGTCGACGCGCGCCCGCATTCGGTCGACGATGCTCTTCACGCCGTCGAATTCGTAGTCGTCGGAACGGATTACCTGGAATCCCAGAACTGCATCGTCCTCCAGATCCTGCTTGCCGTAGAGCGGGCCGCGAATGCCGATGTGCTGCGAGCGCTCCATGTCGATCAGGCCTTCCTCGCTCGCCCGGCGGAATGGCGTGCCGTGCGTGAAGGGCGCCCCGAAGTAGGTGTCCCAGGTGTCGAGGTGGGCGTCGAAGTGCAGCACGGCGATGGGACCGTGATCACGGGCCAGCGACCGCAGGATCGGCAAGGCGATGGTGTGGTCGCCGCCGATGGTGAGGACTGTCGACCCGTGCTTGCGGATGTCGGTGATCGACGAGTCGATGGTGGCGAGCGCATCCTCGATGTCGAACGGGTTGACCGCGATGTCTCCGCAGTCGGCGACCTGCTGGGTCGCGAACGGTGACACGTCCAACGCTGGGTTGTAAGGCCGCAACAGCTTCGACGCCGCGCGGACGTGGCCGGGCCCGAAGCGGGCGCCGGGACGGTAGGACACCCCGCTGTCGAAGGGGATGCCGACGATGCAGACGTCGGCGTCGGTCACCTGGTCGATGCGGGGCAGCCGGGCGAAGGTTGCGGGTTCGGTGTAGCGGGGAACGCGACTGGCGTCGGGCGGTCCGATGGGGTCCTGGCTCATCGAGTGCCCTCCTCGGCTCGATTGCCCTGCTGGACGACGGGATGGGCGGCGTCCGGGTGAGCGTCGATGAACGCGAGCTCACCGGACACGTCGAGCGAGCGGGTGACCGCGACGTACACCAGGCCGGACACCAGCAGCCCCACGATGAACGCGATGTCGACCTCTCCGAGCGCCGTCGCGGCGGGACCGACGTAGAACGGCAGGTCCACGAACGGGATCTCGGCGAGCACTCCGGCGGAGAACGCGACCAGCCCGCGCCAGGACCAGGCGCCGTAGATTCCGTTGGGGGTGAACAGGTCCCCGATGGCGTAGTGGCCGCGGCGGACGAAGAAGTAGTCGGTCAGGTTCACGGCGGTCCACGGCGCGAGCAGGTACAGCATGATCAACAGCGTGGTGTTCAGTGCCGTCGTGGCGTTGGAGAGGAGCAAGCTCATCACGAGCCACACGACCGCGAGCACCACGATGGTCACCACCCGCAGGTTGCGCGTCGGCGTGACCGACTTCAGCGAGTCTAGGCCGGTGACCACGGTCAGCATTCCGCTGTAGGCGTTGAGGCCCATCGTGGCGACGAGTACCAGTGTCGACACGACGGCCAGCACGCTGCCGAGGTAGGAGAACGTCTCGTTGCCGGTCTGGTTGATGCCGGCGAGGGCATCGCTGGCGCCTAGGTAGGTGGCCATCCACGCGCCGAGCGGGATCAACCAGGCGGGTGACGCCGACGCGCCAAGGAACACCGATGCGATGATCGCCGACGGCTTGGTGTCGCGCGGCAGGTAGCGGCTGTAGTCGGAGACGTACGGCGCATAGGTGATGTTGTAGGACGCTGCGACGCTGAACTGCACGAGGAAGGCGACGAAGGTGAATCCGGTTGCAGCCGAGGCGGTTCCGGTAACTCCGCCCGAGAGCACACCACCGGTGAGGACGATCCACAGCGGTAGCGAGATCCAGAACAGCACCCGAAAGCTCTTGTGCAGTAGGTCGTGTCCGAAGATGGCGACCAGGGCCGCGATGACCGTGATGACGACGGCCACGACGACGGCGTTCCAGCCGAAGATCGACTCGAGGCCCGACTTGATGATGACGACGTCGACGACGTTGAAGCCGACGAAGGTGAATAGCGTGCCGACCAGCGGCAGCAGCACGCCGCGGTAGCCGAACTGCGCCCGTGACTGGATCATCTGGGGGAGTCCGAGCACCGGGCCCTGCGTGGCGTGGAACGCCATGAAGAGGGTGCCGAAGGCAATGCCGGCGATGCCCGCGACGATCGTCCACCATAGCGACAGTCCCAGACTGGGCCCCACGAATCCAAGGGCGAGGGTGAACGGCTGGAAGTTGCCGACGAACCAGAAGGGGCCCTGGTGTGACACCTTGCCGTGGCGCTCGTCGTCGGGAACGTAGTCGATCGACCGGGTCTCGATCATCGAGCCGCCGCGACCGGCGGTGGCCACGGATGGGGTGGATGACATGGGTGCTCCCTGCGGCATGGGGATGGAACGACTGTGTTCTGGATCACCATGCGCCACTCCCCAGTTCATCACCATGGCGTTTTTGTTCACAACGTCCATTACGATTGGGCAAAATGTACATTCCGCGAGTTCAGCCATGATCACTGTCGCTGACGTGCTGGCCGATGCGACGCTGAGACTGCAGCTCGTCGCGGGGCCCGACGGGACCGACCGGGAAGTCACCTCGGCCCATGTGTCGGAGCTGACCTCGCCGGGGGACTGGCTGCGAGGCGGCGAACTCCTCATGACGGTGGGGTTGCTGCTGCCGATGCGACCGCCCGAGTGCCGGGCGTATCTGTCGGAGTGTGCGGCGGCGGGGGTGGCCGGCATCGCGCTCGGCCTCGGGCACGGCCTGCCGTATCAGGACTGTCCCGACGCACTGAGCGCCGCCGCCGACGCGGTCGGCGTCCCGCTGCTGATGGTGCCCGACGAGACACCGTTCATCGCCGTCACCAAGTGGGTGTTCGAGACCATCGCCCGCCAGGAGCGCCACGACCTGCAGACCGCGATGGAGGTGAACCGCCGGCTGACGGCCGTGGCGACCAGTGCGGCGCCGCTGCCGGCGTTGTTGTCGGCGTGGTCGAACGCGAGCGCCACCCCGTGCGTCGTGTGCGATGGCGGTGGTCGGTTGATGGCCGCCACTGAGGCAGCAGATGCCGCGGTGGTCGAGCGGGCGTGCCGAATCGCGGCAGACTCGCGCGCCGCGGGCGGCGGGTGGTCGATGGTGGGCGACTTCGAGGTGCACACCGTGGGCGGCGACGTGCCGCTGGCGTACGTGGTGCTCGGTGCCGACATGACCACGACATCCCGCGCCTCCTCGACCGTATTGGTGGCGCTAATCGCCTTGGACATCGAGCGGCGCAACCTGTCCGATCAGCCCGAGCGGCGGCGCCGAGGGCAGATCTTCGAGCAGCTGCTGCGGCCCGGGACGAAGCCCGAACGGGCGCGCCACCTCGCCGTCAGCGTCGGTCTGAACGGCGACTACTACCAGGTGGCGGCCGTCGCATCGGAGGATCCGGACGCGCTCGCCTTCCGCGTCCATCTCGAGCTCGACGGGGCGCTCGTCCGCGTGCACGGTGCGACGGTGGAGATCGCGCATGCGGATTTGGCTGCGCTGACCGACACTCTCGCGAGGCATGCTGGCGGACTCCCGGCGGGCGTCGGCTCGGCGACTGCACCGGAGGCGTTGGCCGTGTCGGCCATGCAGGCCCGCTCGCTGCTGCCGATCAGTGAGCAGCTCGGTCGCGTCGTCACCGCGAGCGAGGGTGAAACGGTCTCGCTGTTGCTGTCGTTGGGCACGCCCGACGCGGTCCGGGGCTTCGCCGACGCCGTGCTCGCGCCGCTGGACCATCTCGATCCTCGAGACCGGCTGGAACTGCTGCGCACGCTGGAGCAGTGGCTGCGGGCCAACGGCGCCTGGGATCCGGCTGCCCATCGACTCTCATTGCACCGCAACACCGTTCGCAATCGCATCGACCGAATTGCAGCACTGACCGGCAGGCGGCTCGACGACGGCGACGATCGAATGGAGCTGTGGCTGGCCCTCAAGGGCAGAGCCGCATTCCCGCGCTGATCCCCCCCCACTCCCCTCACTCCCTAGCTGCTTCCCCTCCCTCGCGCTACCCATGCGACGTTGCCGCGCGGTTGCGCACGATGGGGTCAGGCCTTCGCCGGCCTGACCGCGTCCTTCGCAGAACTGACCGTGACCGGCGCCGTCGCCTGCGCGGCCGATCGCCGGTCGCATCGCGTTGCGGTCGGATGGGTCACCTGCGCGTGCGCGTCGTCGCGGACGGCGAAGTCGACGACCGTGCCGGGGTCCGCGACGTCCGGCGTAGGTGGTCATTCGGCGGCGGGCAGTCGGGCACCGGCGCTCCGCTGGCCATCATCGCGCGCGACAGTCCGACCTGCCGGCCAGCGCCCCCGCCGGGATAGGCGCGCATCGCCGGTCCAGCGCGGCGAGTTCGGTGGGGACCGCGCCGGTCGCTGTGGTCACAGGCGGGCGAACGCTTCTCGGGAATGGCGAGGGGCGGTGTGCTGGCCGAGCGTATCCCCGTTGTGGTGATGACGCGGCCCGCCGACCTTCTGCACGACCAGTGCGACCGATGCTGATCGGCGCCCACCACGTCCTGCGGCTGCGCTCAGCTTTCGGGTCTCCGGTGAGAGCAGCCCGGTCCGCCGTCGGGTTCACCCGTGCAGCGCGCGTGCGCAGACGTCGCGGGTGGTCGCCCAGGGCCACCGCCGGTCGCGCTGCGGGCAGCCACAGGGTCGCACGCACTGCTCGGACCGTTGTCTCCCCAGCGGTGCCCGTCGCGTCGTGTGGAGCACCCTCGACGGGTCGAAGGTGCTCGCAGTCAGCCCCGCCGGCCGGCACCGTCGTCCTGCCGCGCGTTCTTTCCGGTACACTTCGTGTCCGCCGGCGTACCGCGTTGTTGTGAGACTCTCCCAGTGGAGTTGCGGGAGTTCCGGCAGCCGTCGCACGCCCGATCGCGTCGTCCCTCACCAGCGTTGTGCCCTCATCACCCCACCAACCGCCGGATGGTCTAGCAGTGCCTACCGTCCCGCTGAGGCGGTAGCGGCATCCGCCATCGAAGCTCGGTGAGGTAGGCGCGACGGGGCCTCGACGTCCAAGCGGCCGTCGGCGGCCAGCCGTCAGATCGCCGCGGCGGTGTACGTCTTGTGAGCACCATCTACAGCGTGTCGGGACCGACGGGGACCGAGGTGTTGACGCTGGAGAGTCCGAAGCTCGCATGTTCCTCGCGGTCGCCGACACGATGCCAAGAGCCGTCCCGGCACTCGTTGCTCGCATCGCGTCCACCAGCGTTTCGTGTCGGCCAGACTCCGCGACGCATCGGCGGGGACCGAGGTCGGCAGCGGTAGGCCCTCGCCCGACGTGATTGCCGCTACCGTCGGCGCGGGCGGTCCCGCGTCGAGCGCCTCGGGTGCGCTCGTCGGTGAGTCGCGACGTCGCGGCAGTAACACCGCCGCGCACGCGCCGCCCGCAGCGCGCCGCCGCAGCGGTGAGGCTTGCACGCGAGACGCGCGCACCGCTCTGCGTGCGTCCGGGTCCGCCCCGTCCAGTACGGTCATGGCAGAATGTCTGACTGAAGAATCAAAAGCGCTGCACCCCAATAATTTCGGCGTGGTGACGCCCGCATTCACGTCCGCCGCCGACGGTACCAGGCAATTGCCGGCGCAGGCCCGGATCGGCGGGTTCTCCCACCCAGTAGGCTGCCCCCATGCGAGTCGGAGTTCTGGGCGCCAAGGGCAAGGTCGGGGCCACCATCGTCGACGCCATCGCCGCGGCTGACGACCTGACCTTCTCCGCGGGCGTGGATGCCGGTGACTCACTGACCCTGTTCACCGAGACGCAGACCGAGGTCGTCGTCGACTTCACCCACCCGGACGCGGTGATGGGCAACCTCGAATTCCTCATCGACGCGGGCATCAACGCCGTGGTGGGCACCACCGGCTTCACCGACGCGCGGCTCGGTCAGGTCAGGGTCTGGCTGGGCGAGAAGCCCGACGTCGCGGTGCTGATCGCGCCCAACTTCGCGATCGGGGCGGTGCTGTCGATGGAGTTCGCCAGGCAGGCGGCCCGCTTCTTCGAATCCGCGGAGATCGTCGAACTGCACCACCCGTTCAAGGCCGATGCCCCGTCGGGCACGGCGACGCGGACCGCGCGCCTGATCGCGCAGGCGCGCAAGGACTTACCGCCCAGTCCCGATGCCACCAGCACGGGCCTGGACGGCGCCCGCGGGGCCGACGTCGACGGAGTGCGCGTGCACTCGGTCCGGCTGGCGGGTCTCGTCGCGCACCAGGAGGTGCTGTTCGGGACGATGGGGGAGACGCTGACCATCCGCCACGACAGCCTCGATCGCACGTCCTTCGTGCCGGGTGTGCTGCTCGGCGTGCGCAACGTCGCCGCGCGTCCCGGGTTGACGATCGGGATCGAACCCCTCATGGGCTTGTGACGAGCGCTCGCGCGAGGAACCGACGAACATGACGAGCGGCGGGGGTTCGCGCGCACTGCGAATCCAGCTTCTGATCGGCTTCATGTGCGTGGCGATGGTGGTGTACTTCGTCCTGCTGGGCCGGGCCGGCGTCATCCTGATGGTGTCCGGCCGGCCCGCCGCCATCGGGCTGGGAGTCGGCATCTTCGTCCTGCCCATCGTCGGCCTGTGGGCCATGATCGCCACGCTGCGTGCGGGTTTCGTTCATCAGCGACTGGCTCGGCTCGCCCGAGAGCAGGGCATGGAACTCGACGTCGACAGGCTTCCGCGCCGGCCGTCGGGCCGCATCGAGCGCGAGGCCGCCGACGACCTCTTCGCCACCGTCCGCGCCGAGGTGGAGGCCGACCCCGACGATTGGCTGCGCTGGTACCGATTGGCACGCGCGTACGACTATGCCGGCGATCGCAGTCGCGCCAGGGAGACGATGAAGAAGGCGGTCGCGATGCAGGAGCGCACTCGGTGAGCAAGACCCTGCTGATCCTGCATCACACTCCCTCGCCGCACTGCCAGGAGATGTTCGAGGCCGTGGTGGCCGGCGCGACGGCTCCCGAGATCGAGGGCGTCGACGTGGTTCGCCGAGCGGCACTGACGGTGTCGTCGGCCGACGTGCTCGCGGCCGACGGCTACGTGCTCGGAACGCCGGCCAACCTCGGCTACATGAGCGGGGCGCTCAAGCACGCCTTCGACGTCTGCTACTACCCGTGCCTGGACACCACCCGCGGGCGGCCGTTCGGCCTGTATGTCCATGGCAACGATGGCGTCGAGGGAGCCGAACGTGGCGTCACCGCCATCACGACCGGGCTGGGCTGGGTGAAAGTTGCTGATTACATGGCAGTTTCGGGACGACCGACGAAGGCCGACCTGGAGGCGTGCTGGAACCTCGGCGCCACCGTTGCCGCTCAGCTGATGGAGGCAGACCCGTGACCGAAGGACCTGGACGACTCCGGCACAAGTCGGCGATGATCACCGGCGCCGCGATGGGCATTGGACGGGCGACCGCGGAGCTCTTTGGGCGGGAGGGCGCACGGCTGGTCCTGGCCGACGTGAAAGCCGAACCATTGCTGGAGCTGGCCGAGCGGCTGCGAGGCGCCACGACCGAGGCTTGGGACGAGATCATGTCCGTCGACGGGCGCGGCATGTTCCTCACCTGCAAGTACGCCATCGAAGCCATGGTGCCGACCGGCGGTGGCGCCATCGTGTGCCTGTCCTCCATTTCCGGAGTGGCCGGCCAGAAGCGGCAGGCGGCCTACGGCCCCGCCAAGTTCGTCGCCACCGGCCTGACCAAGCACCTGGCGGTCGAGTGGGCCGATCGCGGAATCAGGGTCAACGCCGTTGCCCCCGGCACGATCCAAACGGAAGCGGTGACGTCGCTACGGGAGGAACCGGGCGGGGCGCAGTACCTGGCCGACGTCGAGCGCATGCACCCGATGGGCCGCCTCGGCGAGCCGGCCGAGGTCGCCAGCGCGATCGCCTTCCTTGCCTCCGACGAGGCGTCCTTCGTCACCGGCGCGGTGCTGCCCGTCGACGGCGGGTTCCTCGCGCAGTAGCGCCACCGCCGGCTGCGGACCGCGTTTCGCCCGGCGAAGCGGTGGGCGGCATCTACGCTGACGGCCACGTTCATCCATGACGGAGGAGATCGCTGATGCCCGGTATCGCCGAACTTGCCCTCGCAGGAGCGCCGATCGCGGGTGGCGCCCTCCTCGGCATCGCCGCAGGCAATCTGCGGGGCCCCGACATCAGGGCCCTGATCAAGCAGGACATGGAGTTGTTGGAACTGCTTCCGCAGGAGCAGACCGAGCGTCGCGCTGAGCTGCAACGCGTCATCGACATCCGCGTCGACGACATCATCGCGGCCGTCGACAAGAACCGGTCCATCCTGGAAGTGGCGCAGTCCTACCGCGGCAACTGGCGCGACATCGTCGTGTTCCTGTGCGCCGTTCTCTTCACGATCGTCTGGTGGAACGTCAGCCACAGCCGCAGCAACTGGCTGGTCATGTTCGTCGTGATGATCGTGGTGTCGATCCTGGCCGCCGTGTACGCCGGGCGGGGAGTGGTGCGAGCGATGACGTCGATTCTCCGCCACCGGGATCAGTAGTGGCCGGGATCAGTAGTGGCCGGGATCAGTAGTGGTAGGTATCGGATGGCGCAGGTACGTGGTCGGGGTCGTCACCGAACTGCGACGAGTGGATGCCATACGCCTTCGCGAGGTCGAGGATCTTGGTGGCCCGGGCGATGCGCGGTAGGTCCGAGCCATTGCGGATCTCGCCGCCGTCACGCTGAAATTCCGCGAAGAACTCGTTGGCCCAACTGATCTCGTCCTGCGACGGTGACAGTCCCTCGTTGATGGCCGGACACTGGTCGGGCGTCAGGCAGATCTTGCCGGTCATGCCGAACTCCACGGACACGGCACTGGCCTCGATCAACTTGAGCGCACTCGAGCCGATGGTGGGCCCGTCGATGGCGCTCGGCAGATGCGCCGCCTTCGCCGCGATCGTGAAGCGTGACCGGGCGTAGGCGAGAGTGGCCGGGTTGTCGCCGAATCCGGTGTCCCGCCGGAAGTCGCCGATGCCGAACGCAAGCCGGAACGTTCCCTTGGTGGCGGCGATCTCGGTGATCCGCTCCAGACCCCTGGCGGTCTCGACGAGCGCGACGATGGGCACGTCGGGTAGCCGCTTGGCGGTCTCGATGACGTGATCGACCGATTCGACCATCGCGAGCATGATGCCGCCGACCGACGTGGCCGCCAGCATCTCCAGGTCGTCGGCCCACCACCGGGTGCCGAACCCGTTGACGCGCACCCAGTCGTCGTTGCCGGACGTCAGCCAATTGCTGACGTTGTCGCGGGCGGCGGCCTTGTCCTTGGGCGCGACGGCGTCCTCGATGTCGAGCACGACGATGTCCGCGCGCGAGTGGACGGCCGGCGCGAAGCGATCGGGTTGGGCGCCGTTGACCAGCAGCCAGCTCCTGGCCAACACCGGATCGATGCGGAATCCGGGGTCGGAGGGATCGTGGCTGGACTCCGGATTCTCGCCGGTCATCTGGTCGTACACGCGTCAATGGTCGCCTACGCGGTCTGGACGGGACGAAACGGCCCCGCCAATGGCCTCAGCCGAGCTTCGCGCCGAAGAAGCTCTCCATGGCGTCCCAGTGCCGCTGTGCGGCGTCGGGGTCGTAGACGCCGCTGTGGTCGGACACCGCGAAACCGTGCGCGGCGGGATAGAACTCGATGGTGTGCTCGACGCCCGCCGCGGTCAGTGCCTTGTCCAGCGTCTCGGCGGCCTCGTGGGTGAACGACTTGTCGTTCTCGGCGCCGGCGACGTACACCGCGGCGCTGATCTGGTCGGCCAGCAGGTGCGGGCTGCCCGGATCGTCCGTGGCCAAGCCGCCGCCGTGGAACGACATCGCCGCCGTCACCCGCTCGGGAACACGGCCCGCGACGACCAGGGAGGTGCGTCCGCCCATGCAGTAGCCGGTGGTACCGAAAGAGGTTCCGGTGACCTCGGGCCGCGATTCCAGGTAATCGAAGAACGCCGCCGCGTCGCTGGCCATCTTGTCCGGGGTAACGCTGCCCATCATCGACATCAACCGATTTCGCTCGTCCGGATCGCCGAAGGCGGTGTTGATGTCGAACGGGGCCCAGTCTCCTGCGCGGTAGTAGATGTCGGGCACCAATACGACGTAGCCGAATCCGGCCAGCTTCGCCGCCATCTCGTCCATGACCGGGCGCCGACCGGCGGCGTCGGGGTAGAGCACGACTCCCGGCCACGGCCCGTCGCCGTCGGGTGTCGCGAGCGTGACCGGGCACGCTCCGTCGTGGGTGGTGATGATGTCTGTGATCGTGGGCATGGCCTCCGTTGTACTCTCCGACGCTGCCCGTAAACTAGGCGCGTGCCAATCGCAGCGCCGATCCCAACGCCGTACGAGGATCTGTTGCGCCTGGTGCTCGACACCGGAACGCCCAAGTCCGACCGCACCGGCACTGGCACTCGCAGCCTGTTCGGTCATCAATTGCGCTACGACCTGGCCGCGGGGTTCCCCTTGATCACCACCAAGAAGGTGCATCTCAAGTCGGTGGTCTACGAGTTGTTGTGGTTCCTGCGCGGCGACTCCAACGTGCGCTGGCTGCAAGACCACGGCGTGACCATCTGGGACGAATGGGCCAGCGACACAGGCGATCTCGGACCGGTCTACGGCGTCCAGTGGCGGTCGTGGCCGACGCCCTCGGGTGGGCACGTCGACCAGATCAGTGCCGCACTCGAGCTTCTCAAGCGCGATCCGGACTCCCGCCGCAACATCGTCTCGGCCTGGAACGTGGGCGAGATCCCGCAGATGGCCCTGCCACCCTGTCACGCGTTCTTCCAGTTCTACGTCGCCGACGGGAAGCTGTCCTGTCAGCTCTATCAGCGCAGCGCGGACCTCTTCCTAGGGGTGCCGTTCAACATCGCCAGCTACGCGCTGCTGACCCACATGATGGCGGCTCAGGCCGGACTCGACGTCGGCGAGTTCGTCTGGACCGGCGGGGACTGCCACGTCTACGACAACCACGTCGATCAGGTGCGGCTGCAGCTCAGTCGCGATCCGCGACCCTACCCGGAACTCGTTCTGGCGCAACGGGATTCGATCTTCGACTACACCTATGACGACGTCGCGATCGTGAACTACGATCCGCATCCGGGGATCAAGGCCCCCGTGGCGGTATGAGGCCTGCTTGCAGGGCCGAGCATCAGCTATGAGGGTCGGCCTGATCTGGGCCCAGTCCTCATCGGGAGTGATCGGACGGGCCAATGGCATTCCCTGGCGCCTGCCCGAGGACCAGGCCCGGTTCAAGGAACTCACCCTTGCGCACACCGTGGTCATGGGACGGCTGACGTGGGAGTCGCTGCCTGCGAGGGTACGGCCGCTGCCCGGCCGCAGAAATGTCGTAGTCACGAGGCAGGGTGACTACGTGGCCGAGGGAGCGACGGTGGTGAGCGCGCTGGACCAGGCGCTCGCCGGCGAAGACGATGACACCTGGGTGATCGGCGGCGCGCAGATCTACGCGTTGGCGCTACCCCTGGCGAACCGGTGCGAGGTCACCGAGGTCGATCTCGAGTTGCCCAGGGAGGACGATGACGCCGTGGCGCCCGTGCTCGACGAGACGTGGGTCGGCACTGCGGAGGACTGGCGCACCAGCACGTCCGGTCTGCGATACCGCTTCCTGAGCTACCGACGAGCATGAGACTCACTGCCGCTCAGGCCCGCCGGGTCGCCGTCGCCGCCCAAGGGTTCACCGAGTCGAAGCCGACGGGCCCCGTGACGCGGTCGCACCTCAAGCGACTGGTGTCCCGAATCCAAGTGTTGCAACTCGACTCGGTGTCGGTCGCCGTGCGTGCGCACTACGCGCCGATCTTCAGCCGGCTCGGACCGTATGACCGCGGCATCCTCGAGCGGGCGGCATGGAGTCACACCGCACGCTCGCCGCGATTGCTCGTCGAGTACTGGGCCCACGAGGCAGCGCTGATGGCCGTCGACGACTGGCCCCTATTGCGTTGGCGGATGCGGGAATACGCCGATGGCCGGTGGGGCAAGGAGATCGTCCGCAAGAATCGTCAACTGGCAGTCGACGTCATCGCCGCGGTCACCGAGTTGGGTCCGTCGACGGCCGGTCAGATCGAGGCACACCTGGCGGCTGAGCCGCGGGGGCGTAAAGGGCCCTGGTGGGATCGCAGCGACACCAAGTGGGTGGCGGAGGCTCTGTTCGCCTCAGGGGAGTTGACGACCGCCACCCGCGTCGGGTTCGCCAGGCATTACGACCTGAGCGAGCGGGTGCTGCCGCCCGAGGTGTTCGCCCGAGAGGTGGACGACGACGCCGCGGTGCGAGAACTGGTGATGCGCGCGGCCACCGCACTGGGAGTGGGCACCGAGACCGACATCCGGGACTACTTCCGGTTGGGCGCCGGGCAGGCCAAACCGGTGATCGCCGACCTGGTCGCCGAGGGCGAACTCGATGCCGTCGAGGTGCAGGGGTGGACCGCCCCGGCCTATCTCAGAGCCGGCCAGCCCGTGCCGCGCGTCAACCGGGGTACCGCGCTGCTGTGCCCGTTCGACCCGTTGATCTTCTTCCGGCCGCGCGTCGAGCGGCTGTTCGGCTTCCACTACCGCATCGAGATCTACGTCCCAGAACCCAAGCGGCAGTTCGGCTACTACGTTTGGCCGTTCCTCCTCGACGGCGAGCTCGTCGGGCGAGTCGACCTCAAGGCCGAACGCGCCCGCGACGCGCTGCACGTACCCGGGGCGTTCGCCGAAGCAGGTCAGAACACCGACCGGGTGGCCGAGGTGCTCGCGGCCGAACTGCGCACCATGGCAACGTGGTTGGGTTTGGGGAGCGTGACGGTCGGCGCGCGCGGCGATCTGGTCGAGGCGCTGCGGCGCAGGCTCTGAATTCGCCTCAGCCGGCCCGTCCAAGGCGACATGTCGCTGTAGGCCGTCAACGAATGATGACGATCGTCAACGAATGATGACGGATTCCAGCGCAGTGGCGTGCTCTCGCGGCGGTGGTGCCCGCACCGCCGTGGCCGTCCTGCCGACCCGTCAGCTCAGTGGAATGTCGTTGTCGCCCTTGGCCTCTTGATACTTGTCCGACAGCGTCGCGTAGCGTGCCCTGATTCGCTCGGTCCGGGCTCGCAAGTCCGAGCGCAGTGGCTCCACCTCGCCGTCGACGAGGTCGGAGATCGAGTAAGCCGTCCAGAACGCGTTGGTCCTCCGGTATCCGCCGGGGTCGAGGCCGAACAATTCCTTGAGGATCTTCAAGTCGTGGGGAATCGCGAAGGCGTCCCGCGAATCCTCGTGGCTGTAGAAGTAGTAGTAGTTGTCGAAACCCGCCCAGGTGATCGCCGACATGCACAGCGTGCACGGCTCGTGGGTGGTCAGGAACACCAGTTCGGAGGTCGGCGGTCGGTCGTCGAGCGCGAAGAACTGGTTGAGCGTGTTGATCTCGCCGTGCAACAGCGGGTTTCCGGTCTCGTCATTGGTGCCCGCGATCACCAGTGAGAGGTCCGACTTGCGCAGGATCGCCGCCCCGAACACCTTGTTGCCCACTGCCACGCCGCGTTCGGTGAGCGGCAGGATGTCGACCTCGATGACGTCCAGGAGTCGGGAGACGAGTGGCGGTGAGTCGGTCATTCCGCCAACTCGGGCACGCCCTTGCCGCGGAACACATTGATGCCGAACACCACTGCGCCGATCACCAACCACACCAGGCCGCCGATCTTCGCCAGCGAATCGGCGTTGAACAACACGTAGCCGATGATCAGGAAGCCCAGCGTGGGGACCACCAGATGCAGCAGGTAGTTCTTCGACTTCTGGCGCACCAGGTAGTACCAGACCACCGAGACGTGAAGCAGGCAGAAGCCGAACAACGCACCGAAGTTCACCAGCGACGAGATGAGTCCGATCTGACCGACGAAGAAGAGGACCAGCACGACGCTCAGCGCGCTGACCACGAGAATGGCCGCGATCGGTACCTTGCGGCTGCTGATCGTGGACAGGAACTTGGGCAGCTGGCCGTCGCGGCTCATCGAGTAGAGCAGCCGGCTGGTGGCGGCTTGGGCGGCCATCGCATTCGCGAAGCCGACAGCCATCACGTTGACGGCGAAGAACGCATTCATCCAGCCCGTGTTCGACGCTGCTTGGACCAGGGTGAAGAAGGCGTTCCCCGCCTCGTCGTCGCTGAACGCCTCCCGGCCGCCGGCGAGCAAGCTGGCCAGCCAGGTCTGGATGACGAAGAGGAAGGCGACGACGAACAACGCGATGATCATCGCCCGGCCGGCCGGATTACGCTCGCCCGTCGATTCCTCCGCAAGCGTCGAAATACCGTCGAAGCCAAGGAAACTCAGCACCGCGATAGACAGCGCTGAGGCGATCAGCGGTGCCGTCACCGTGCTCGAGTTCCACAGCGGCAGGGTGCTCCACCCGACGTCGGGCAGGGTGTGGCCGCTGATCGCGCGCACCGCGATCACGACGAAGATCACGACGAAGATCAGTTCGATCGCGAGGAACAGCCGGTTGGCGATCTTGAGTGACCCGATGCCCGCCAGGTTGATCACGGTGTTCACCAGCACGAAGATGATGGCCCACAACCACCGTGGGGTGCCTGGAAACAAGCCGATCATCGACTCGGCGGCGAAGACGTAGAGCAAGGTCGGCACCAGGAGGTAGTCCAGCAGGATCGCCCACCCGGCGAAGAATCCGAGGCCCGGGTGAATGCCGCGCCCGACGTAGGAGAACACCGACCCGGCCAGTGGGAACGACTTGGCCATCTGCGCGTAGGCCAGCGCAGTGAAGATCATGGCGATCAGGCCGATGACGTAGACCAGCGGCACCATGCCCGACGCGCTGTTGTAGACGGTGCCGAAGATGGCCCACGGCGCGATCGGCACCATGAACACCAGCCCGTAGACCAACAGGTCCGCCGTTGACACCGACCGATTGAGTTCTTGGGTGTAGCCGAATGATTCGAGGCTGCGCTGCTGGCCAGGACGGCTCGTGTCGGAGTTGACCATCCGGGTCTCCTATCGGTCGTGTTCGGTGAGGAATGAGGCGATGACGGCCCGGAACTCGGCGGGTTGCTCCAGGTGGCTGCAATGGCTGGCACCGTCGAAGACGTGACTGCGGGCGTCGGGTATCCGCTCGACATACGGCGCCCAGGTGGCGGGTGTCGCCTCGTCGAATTCGCCGGCGACGACGAGCGTCGGGGCCGTGATCGAGTCAAGGCGGTCGACGATGGTCCAGTGGCGCAGGGTGCCGACGACGTGAAACTCGTTGGGTCCGTTCATGGTGTGGTAGACCGTCGGCTCGTCTTCCATCTGCTTCTCGCTGTCGAGGAAGTCGGGAGGAGTCGGCTCGACCCGGCAGACGTGCCGGCGGTAGAACTCACCGGTGGCCGCCAGATACTCCGGGTCGGTGACGGTCCCGGCCGCCTCGTGGCGGTCCAGTGCGGCCTGCGTGTCCGGCGGTAGATGACCGCGAAGTTCGGCCGCCCCCTGCACCCAGAGTTCCATCGAGGCAGGGGAATTGCAGATCGACAGCGACGCCAGACCTGACGGACGGCGGACGGCGATCTCGGCGCCCAGCATGCCGCCCCACGACTGACCGAGGAGGTGGTAGCGGTCCGTCCCCAGGTCGGACGTCAGCGCGGTCCGCACGGTGTGGAACTCGTCGACGAACAACTCGGGGGTCCAGAAGTCGCGCGGCGCGCCGGGCAGGTGAGTGCTGCGGCCGCAACCGATCTGGTCGTAGTGGATGACCACGCGGCCGGTCTCGTCGGCTAGTTCGGCGATGTTGCGCACGTAGTCGTGTGCCATTCCCGGCCCGCCGTGCAGCACGAACAGGGGGAGGGCGTCCGGTCGTGGCCCGTCGGGAGTGGTGATCCGAACCCAGGTCTCGCCGCCGGAGAACGGCACCATGCGGGTGTGGACGGGCATGGCGCTCAGCATGTACTGCCAATGGTCTCACTGCAAGACCAATGACTGGGATTTAACATTCCCGAATCGACGAGAAGCGCAGTACCCCGATGGCGGAACCGGGTGCCGCGCTGCCATCAGGCCTGCTTGCCCAGCAGCTGGCGATGCCGACGCGGGTGGACGAGATCACCGATCGCCTGGTCACGGCCATCGCCATCGGCGAGTACCTGCCCGGCGCGCGTCTCCCGGTGGAACGCGATCTCGCGGCGGCGCTCGGCGTCGGCCGGATGACGGTGCGCGCCGCGCTGGCCCGGCTGGTCGAGCGCGGACTCCTGGAGACCCGTCGCGGCCGCGGGGGCGGCTCCTATGTCGTCGAGCAGTGGCCGGACTCCTCGACCGACGCGGTCCGACGCACCCTGTCGATCCGGCTGGCCGAGTTGAGGGACCGGTGCGACGCCATCGCCCGCCTTCACGGCGCCGTGTGCCGGGCCGCGGCCGAGGCCAGAACCGTCGCCGACGTCGGCGAACTGCTGTCGGCGCTGGACGACTACCGGACCGCCGACAGCGGCCACGCCGCTCAGCAGGCCGACAGCCGACTGCACCTGGCCATCATGGACGCCGCGCACAACGCAGTGCTCAAGCAGGTGCTGCTGGACCTCGAGGCGTCGATCAGCATCGGTGCGCCTGCCCATCTCTGGGGTGAGCCCTCCACGATGCGGGAGATGGAACTGCGATCGCTGCACGAGCACGAGGAGCTCGTCGATGCGATCGCCGACGGCCGCGCCGACGAGGCCGACGCGGTGGCGCGGGCCCACGTCGGCATCGACTTCGAGCTGATCTCCACCGCAATGCGTCGCGCAGGCATGCTGGCCGACTGACCCCAGGTGCTCGGGGAGGGCCGAGGTGCTCGTGGAGGACGGGGTGGAGCGGGTAATCTCGACCGCGTGACCACCAGCGGATTCGACGTCAGCGCACGTTTGGGCACCGTGCTGACTGCCATGGTGACGCCGTTCGGCCCGGACGGCTCGGTGGACCTGGCCGAAGCCAAGAAGCTCGCGAAGCATTTGGTCGACTCGGGCTGCGACGGCCTGGTGGTCTCCGGGACCACCGGCGAATCGCCCACGACGACCGACGACGAGAAACTCGCACTGCTCGCGGCGGTGCTCGAGGCCGTCGGCGACCGGGCCAGGGTCATCGCCGGCGCGGGCACCTACGACACCGCCCACAGCGTGCACCTCGCCAAGGCGTGCGAGGCGGAGGGCGCCCACGGCCTGCTGGTCGTGACGCCGTACTACTCGCGGCCGCCGCAGGCCGGGCTGGTCGCGCACTTCACCACCATCGCCGACGCCACCGCACTGCCCGTCGTGCTGTACGACATTCCGCCGCGCTCGGTGGTGCCGATCGACTGGGACACCGTTCGGGCGATCGCACCGCATCCGAACATCGTCGCGATCAAGGACGCCAAGGCCGATCTGCACGGGGGCGCGATGATCATGGCGGAGACCGGGCTCGCGTACTACTCGGGCGACGACGCCCTGAACCTGCCGTGGCTGGCGATGGGCGCGACCGGGTTCATCAGCGTGTGGGGGCACTTCGCGGCGAGTCAACTGCGAGACATGTTGTCGGCCTTCACCTCTGGTGACCTTGCGACCGCCCGCAAGATTCACGTCGCGCTCGGTGCGCTCAATGACGCTCAGAACCGGCTTGGCGGCGTCACGATGGCGAAGGCCGGACTGGGGTTGTTGGGCTTCGAACCCGGTGACCCTCGCCTGCCGCAGATTCCGGCCTCGGCCGGCCAGCTCGAGGACCTCGCCGCCGACATGCGGACCGCCGGTGTGCTCCGATGACCGCTGAACTGAAGCCGCCGGGTCCGCTCGCACCGGGCGGACTTCGGGTAACGGCGCTCGGCGGGATCAGCGAGATCGGCCGCAACATGACCGTCCTGGAGCATCTGGGCCGCCTGCTGGTCATCGACTGCGGAGTCCTCTTTCCCGGGCACGACGAGCCGGGCGTCGACCTGATCCTGCCCGATCTGCGTCACATCGAAGACCGTCTCGACGACATCGAGGCCCTGGTGGTGACGCACGCCCACGAGGACCACATCGGCGCGATCCCGCATCTGTTGAAGCTGCGGCCCGACATCCCGGTCGTGGGCTCGAAGTTCACCCTCGCGCTGATCGCCGCGAAGTGTCGTGAACACCGGATCAAGCCGGTCTTCGTCGAGGTCGCCGAGAAGCAGAGCAGCAAGCACGGCGTCTTCGAATGCGAGTACTTCGCGGTCAATCACTCGATTCCCGATGCTCTCGCGATCGCCGTCTACACCGGAGCGGGCACGCTGCTGCACACCGGCGACATCAAGCTCGATCAACTGCCACTCGACGGTAGACCCACCGACCTACCCGGCATGTCGCGACTCGGGGACGCCGGCGTCGACCTGTTCCTGTGCGATTCGACCAACGCCGAGATCCCCGGCGTCGGGCCGTCGGAGAGCGAGATCGGCCCCAACATGCACCGGCTGATCCGCGGTGCCGAGGGCCGAGTCATCGTGGCGTGCTTCGCCTCCAACGTCGCCCGGGTGCAGCAGATCATCGACGCATCGGTGGCACTGGGCCGCAAGGTGTCGTTCGTTGGGCGCTCGATGGTGCGCAACATGGGAATCGCGAAGGATCTCGGCTTCCTGACCGTCGACGACGACGACGTGATCGACATCGCCGCCGCCGAGATGTTGCCGCCCGCGCGGGTCACCTTGGTCACCACCGGAACTCAGGGCGAGACGATGGCCGCCCTGTCGCGGATGTCGCGCGGCGAGCACCGCAGCATCACCTTGACCCGCGGCGACCTGATCATCATGTCCTCGTCGCAGATACCGGGCAACGAGGAGGCCATCTTCGGCGTGCTGGACTCGCTGGCCAAGATCGGGGTCCGCGTCGTCACCAACGCCCAGGTTCGCATTCACGTCTCGGGTCACGCGTACGCGGGCGAGCTGCTGTTCCTGTACAACGGCGTCCGGCCGCGCAACGTGATGCCGGTGCACGGCACCTGGCGCCATCTTCGCGCGAACGCTGCGCTGGCCGTGAAGTCGGGCGTGCCCGAGGAGAACATCGTGCTGGCCGAGAACGGCGTCAGCGTCGACCTTGTCGCGGGCCGGGCCAAGATCGCGGGTGCGGTGCCCGTGGGCAAGATGTTCGTCGACGGTCTGGTCACCGGGGACGTCGGCGATGCCACGCTCGGCGAACGACTCACGCTGTCATCGGGTTTCATCGCGGTCACCATCGTGCTGAACCGGGGTACGGGGAAGACCGCCGCGCCGGTGCACTTGCACGCGCGTGGCTTCTCCGAGGACCCCAAGGCGCTCGAGCCCGTCACCCGGCTGGTCGAGGAGGCGTTGCAAGCGCTGGCCGCGGAGAAGGTCACCGATCCCAATCGCATCGCCCAGGCCGCCCGACGCGCCATCGGCAAGTGGGTGGGGGAGAAGTACCGCCGTCAGCCGATGATCGTGCCGACGGTCATCGAGGTCTAGTCGGTCGTCAGCGCTTGTTGACGTATCCGTCGTCGACCGGCAGCGCCACCCCGGTGATGTGCTTTCCGGTATCGGCCACCAGCCATGCGACGGTGTCGGCGATGACCTCCGGCTCGACGGTCTCCATGTTCGCGGCGCTGGCCATGTCGAGTCCGTCGGCGTTGCCGCCGGTCATGTCGGCGAGCCACTTGCGGGTGAACTCGTTGTCGATCATCGGTGTCCGGACCCCGGCAGGATGTATCGAATTCACTCGAATGTGCTGTGGGAGTAGCAGATTCGCGTAGGACCGCATCAAGCCGACGACGCCGTGCTTGGCGGCGGCATATCCAATGGAACCGGCGAACGGAGAGGCCAGGCCGACCAGTCCCATCACCGAGCTGATGAGGACGATGGCGCCGCCGTTGCCCGCCTTGATCATTGGCGACATGGCGACGTCGACGGTGTGGTGAACACCCGTCAGATTGACGTCGATCACGTCGTGCCAGGCGTTCTCGTCGGCCATCGGCGCGATGCCCGCGTTGGCGATCACGACGTCGAGTCGGCCGCCGAGCTCGTCGACCCCGGACCTCAGCGCTGTCTTGAGCGCCGCGCGATCGCGAACGTCGGCCTGCAGCGCCACGATGCGCGCGCCGGTGTCCTCGACGAGCTTTACCGTGGCGGCCAGGTCGTCGGCGGTCGCCATCGGATAAGGCACCGAGGCGATCTGATCGCAAAGGTCCACCGCGATGACGTCGGCGCCGTCGGACGCCAGCCTGACCGCGTGCGCGCGGCCCTGGCCCCGCGCCGCACCGGTGATGAACGCGACCTTGCCGGCGAGGGGGCGCATGTCGGCGATGGTCAACCCCGCAGCCGACCCTTGGCGGGGTCTCCCGCGACGACGGGCTGCAGCATCTTGATGTCGGGCGCTCCGTCGAGATGCTCGCCGATGGTCCCGAACAGGGCGCCGACGGCGGGGGCGGTGCTGTGCGTCTTCAAGGCCTCTTCGTCGGCCCACTGCTCGATGAACACGAACGTTCCGTCGGCCTCGTGAAGCGAGTAGAGATCGCAACCGGGTTCCTGGTGGACGGCTTCGATTGCCTGCGTGCAGGCGGCTCGCACCGCGTCGACGGACTCCGGCTTGGCGGTCATGGTGGCTACGACGGTCACGGGCATGGCGAAAACTCCTCGATGAGTGGGTTCGGCGCCGCTCACACTACTCAGCACGGGTGGTGCGCAGCGGCGGATGGTTGGGCAATTGTTACCTGTGTTGCTAGTGGTGCAATTGTGGTTACTGCGACTAGTCTTCCCTCATGGCTAGTAAGACCGCCGCCCGCTCGGGAGCTCGTTCTAGCAGCTCAAAGCCCCGAGCGCGCACCACGCGCCCCGCCACTCCGCGGCGCAAACCCGCGCCGCGACGCACGGCGTCACCCGTCGCCTCCGCCGGCGCGGCGATCGGCCGGGGCGCGCGCGCCGGGTGGCTGGTGGTGGCGCGCGGCGCAGGTTCCACGGCGCGGTCGGTCGGACGGGCCCGCGACCTGGAGCCCGGGCATCGGCGCGACGGCGTCGCCCTGGCGCTCATCGCCGTCTCCGTCGTGCTCGCCGCCAGCTCGTGGTTCGACGCCGCCCGACCCGTCGGGGGGTGGATCGACTCGGTCGTCCGCACCGTGATCGGCTCGGCTGTGGTGCTGCTCCCCATCCTGCTTGTGGCGTCGGCGGTGCTCCTGATGCGCACCGAACCGCACCCCGAGGCCCGCCCCCGACTGGTGCTCGGCACCGTCATGATCGCGCTGCCGGTACTCGGCCTCTGGCATCTGTGGTCGGGCGCGCCACAGGACTCCGCCGACCGGCAGCGGGTCGCGGGCTTCGTCGGGTTCGCGATCGGCGGACCGCTCTCCGACGGGCTCACCCCGTGGATCGCCACGCCGCTGCTGATCATCGCCATCCTGTTCGGACTCCTGCTGGTGACCGGCACGACGATCCGGGAGGTTCCGGCGGCCGTGCAGTCGATGGTCATGGGCGCCTACCGCGGCGACACCTACGACGACGAGTACGACGACGATTACGACCGGGACTCCCAGGACCGGGACTCCCACGACCGGGCCGAGGACTTCTCCGACGGCTACTACGACGACCCTGCGTCCATTCGCGGCGACGACGTGCAGTGGCCGGGCGCCTCGGTTACCAGTGCGGCCAGGACGCCGATGGAGAACTACCCGTTGGACGAGGCCCTCGACGACACGCCAACCGTGCCCGAGCCGAAGGTCCGCGCTCCTCGCAAGAAGGAGGCGAAGGCCAAGCCCAACAAGACCGACACCCTCGTCCTCGACCGCGTGGTGGAGGGACCATACGTGCTGCCGTCGCTCGACCTGCTGGTCGCGGGCGATCCGCCGAAGCTGCGCAGCGCCGCCAACGACAAGATGGTTGAGGTCATCGGCTCGGTGCTCGACCAATTCAAGGTCGACGCCGCCGTCACCGGGTGCACCCGCGGTCCGACCGTCACGCGCTATGAGGTCGAACTCGGGCCGGGCGTGAAGGTCGAGAAGATCACCGCGCTGCAGAAGAACATCGCCTACGCCGTCGCCACCGAGAGCGTCCGGATGCTGGCGCCCATCCCGGGCAAGTCGGCCGTCGGCATCGAGGTGCCCAACACCGACCGCGAGATGGTTCGGCTGGCCGACGTCCTCACCGACCCGTCCACCCGGCGAGACCACCACCCGCTGGTGATCGGTCTCGGAAAGGACATCGAGGGCGAGATGATCTCGGCCAACCTGGCCAAGATGCCCCACCTCTTGGTGGCCGGCTCGACTGGGTCGGGCAAGTCGAGCTTCGTCAACTCCATGCTGGTGTCCATCCTGGCGCGCGCCACGCCGGACGAAGTCCGGATGATCCTCATCGACCCGAAGATGGTGGAACTCACGCCGTACGAGGGCATCCCGCACCTCATCACCCCCATCGTCACGCAGCCCAAGAAGGCCGCCGCCGCGCTGGCGTGGCTGGTCGAGGAGATGGAGCAGCGCTACCAGGACATGCAAGCCAACCGGGTACGCCACATCGACGTCTTCAACGAGAAGGTGCGCTCCGGCGAGATCACCGCGCCGCTGGGCAGCGAGCGGGTCTACAAGCCGTATCCCTACATCCTGGCAATCGTCGACGAGCTCGCCGACCTGATGATGACCGCCCCGCGCGACGTCGAGGACGCGATCGTGCGGATCACCCAGAAGGCCCGCGCCGCGGGCATCCACCTGGTGCTCGCCACGCAGCGGCCGTCGGTTGACGTGGTCACCGGGCTGATCAAGACCAACGTGCCATCGCGGCTGGCATTCGCCACGTCGTCGCTCACCGACAGCCGGGTCATCCTCGATCAGCCAGGTGCGGAGAAGCTGATCGGCATGGGCGACGGCCTCTTCCTGCCGATGGGCGCCAACAAGCCGATCCGCCTTCAGGGCGCCTACATCAGCGACGAGGAGATCCAGGCCGTCGTCGAGGCGACCAAGGAGCAGGCCGAGCCCGACTACACCGAGGGCGTCACCGCCGCCAAGCCGTCGGGTGAGCGCACCGACGTCGACCCCGACATCGGCGACGACATGGACGTGTTCCTGCAGGCCGTCGAACTGGTGGTGTCGTCCCAGTTCGGGTCGACGTCGATGCTGCAGCGCAAGCTTCGGGTCGGCTTCGCGAAGGCCGGCCGGCTGATGGACCTCATGGAGACGCGCAGCATCGTCGGGCCCAGCGAGGGCTCCAAGGCGCGTGAGGTGCTGGTGAAGCCGGATGAACTGGCGGCGACGCTGATGCTGATCCGCGGCGGTGCGGACGCCAACGGCGCCGACGTCGACGACGAGTGATTCGCCGCACGGCAGCCCACTGCAAAATTTGCGGCGATTTCTCGCAGCGGCCTCACGTTCGGTGCGGTGGGACTAGAGCGTCAGCAGCATCCTCGTGTTGCCCAGGATGTTGGGCTTGACGTAGGAGAGGTCGAGGAATTCGGCGACGCCGATGTCGTACGACCGTCGCATCTCGTCGTAGACCTCAGCGGTCACCGGGGTGCCCTCGATCTCCTCGAATCCGTGACTACCGAAGAACTCCGTCTCGAAGGTCAGCACGAAGATCCGCTTGAGGCGTAGCTCCTTGGCCACGTCCAGCAAGCGGGCGACGACGGCATGCCCGACGCCGCGGCCGCGGAGGCGGGGATGGGCGGCGACCGTGCGGACCTCGCCGAGATCGGCCCACAGCACGTGAAGCGCCCCACAGCCGACCACTTCGCCGTCCAATTCGGCGACCCAGAACTCCTGGACGGCCTCGTACAGCGTGACGAGGTTCTTCTCGAGCAGGATCTTGCCGGCGTACACGTCGACCAGAGCCTTGATGTCGGGGACGTCCGAAGTGCGCGCACGACGGACCACGAGGTCGTCGGTTCGGGGCTCTCCGGTCACAGCAGTGAGGGTATCGGTTGGCGCTACCGATATTCTTGAGCAGTGCCGGGCCAGTCTGACGTCGATCCGCTGGTGCCGCGTGCCGGAGTGGCCAACGTCGCCAACGTGCTGACGGGACTGCGAATCGTCCTGGTGCCGGTGTTCCTGGCTGCCTTATTCGTCGGCGACGGCCACGAACCTCGTTGGCGGGTAATCGCTTTCGTGATCTTCGCGGCGGCGGTCGTCACCGACCGGGTCGACGGCGCGGTGGCTCGCAGCTACGACATGGTGACGGAGTTCGGAAAGCTCGCCGATCCGATCGCCGACAAGGCGCTCATCGGGGCGGCCCTGATCGGCCTGTCCGTACTCGGCGATCTGCCGTGGTGGGTGACCGTGGCGATCCTCGTCCGAGAGGTCGGGGTCACCGTGCTGCGGTTCGCCGTCATCCGCGGCGGCGTGATCCCCGCCAGCCGAGGTGGCAAGCTCAAGACCCTGGTGCAGGCGGTCGCGATCGGTCTCTTCGTCCTTCCTCTGACCGGTCCCTGGCTGGCGGCGGCCTGGGCGTTCATGTGGGCCGCCATCGTCCTGACGGTGCTCACCGGCGCGGATTACGTCGTCTCGGCGATGCGTGGCGCCCGGGAGTGAGGTGGATTTCCGTCGATTCGGGAACCAATCCGACGGGTGCGCGCGTTCTGCTTGGTAGTGAATGCCTTGTTAGTGGATAAGAAGAGATCTGTTACCACGTCTTTCGTTGTGAGGAGACCGCGATGACGACATTGCTTCGCGAAGTGATCGGCGACGTGCTGCGTCAGGCCCGGCTCTCGCAGGGAAGGACGCTGCGAGAAGTGTCCGACGACGCGCGGGTCAGCCTCGGCTACCTCTCCGAGGTGGAACGCGGCCGCAAGGAAGCCTCCAGCGAACTGCTGGGCGCCATTTGCGGTGCACTCGAGGTGCCGCTATCGCGCGTCCTGTCCGACGCCGGCGAGACGATGGAACGGCACGAGCAGGCGGCGCCTCGCCCCGTGGCCACGGCCAGCGGTGCGAACATCGACTTCTCGACGAGGGTGGTCATTCCGCACACCGTCTCGATGGCGGTGGCCTGAGGCGTTCCGCTGCGATCCGCCACCTTCGAAACGCCAGCAGGGGTGTGGTGATCTTCGCGCAACCGATAAGTTGGCGGGTAGCGAAAGCACACTCGTCCAGGAGCCCATCCCCGGGGCGGGTACACCGGTCCTACTGCAATACGAAGGCGGAACGAACAGATGGCCAATCCGTTCAGCAAGGCGTGGAAGTACCTCATGGCGCTGTTCAGCTCCAAGGTCGACGAGTACGCCGACCCGAAGGTGCAGATCCAGCAGGCCATCGAGGAAGCGCAGCGGCAGCACCAAGGCCTGACTCAGCAGGCGGCATCTGTCATCGGCAACCAGCGTCAGCTCGAGATGCGGCTGAACCGGCAGTTGGCCGACATCGAGAAGCTTCAGGTCAACGTCCGTCAGGCGTTGACACTGGCCGATCAGGCCGCCACGTCCGGCGACGCCGCCAAGGCCACTGAGTACAACAACGCCGCCGAGGCGTTCGCCGCCCAACTCGTCACCGCCGAGCAGAGCGTCGAGGACCTCAAGACGCTGCACGACCAGGCTCTGCAGGCAGCCGGTCAGGCCAAGAAGGCCGTCGAGCAGAACGCGATGGTGCTGCAGCAGAAGATCGCCGAACGCAGCAAGCTGCTCAGCCAGCTCGAGCAGGCCAAGATGCAGGAGCAGGTCAGCGCGTCACTGCGGTCGATGAGCGAAATCGCCGCTCCCGGAAGCACTCCCAGCCTCGACGAGGTCAGGGACAAGATCGAGCGCCGCTACGCCAACGCGATGGGGTCTGCGGAGCTCGCGCAGAATTCGGTGCAGGGCCGCATGATGGAGATTCAGCAGGCGAGCGTTCAGATGGCTGGCCATTCCCGACTGGAGCAGATCCGCGCGTCCATGCGCGGTGACGCGTTGCCGTCGGGTGACGCCGCCGCCGCGCCGGCCGCACCTGCGGTCAATCCGCCGACGGCGACGCCGGAAAACCCGCTCGCACAATAGACCTCGACGATTGGTTGGCTCGAACATGGCAGGGGATTCACGGATCGGACGGCAGGAGGCGTGGCGCACGCTGGTGCAGCGAGGCGTCGACACCGCGGCCGAATTCTCTGACGTGATGGCCCAACGGCTCGGTGCCGTAGCGGATCCACGCGCCAAGCTGATGCGCAAGCGACGCTGGGCGCTCAGGGCCGGGGTGTTCTTCGCGTTCTCCACCGGATTGTGGATCGTGGTGACGGGCGTGCTGGCCTCGTGGGAGCAGGTACCGGCCTGGGTGCTGCCGATTCCCGGGTCGATCGCCGTCGGCGCGGCGTTCCTGGCGACACTCTCGTTCCTGCGGTACCGATGGCTCCGGCGCTCGCCGATGCCACCGGAGCGGCGCGTGCGGCGCCTTCCTCCGTGGGGCTCGGCGGCTCGCGCCCCGATCGCCGCGCTGACGTCATCCGAGCGCGGATTGTTCTCGCTGCTCGGGGTGATGGAACGGGGTCGGATGCTGCCTGCCGACGAACTCCGGGACGTCACCGCCGCCGCGAACCAGACCGCGGCCACCATGGCCGCCACCGCCAGCGAGATCGTCTCGCTGGAAAAGGCGGCCACCGCAGCGCCGCAGTCCCGGGTGCACCTGGCTCCGACGATTCGGGCGTTCACCGCTCAGCTCGACAGCGGGGTGCGGCAATACGACGAATTGGTCGCTGCCGCAGCGCAATTGGTGTCCGCCGCGAACTCGGGCTCGATGTCGAGCTCGCCGATGTCAGCTCAGCGCTACCGCGACCAACTCGGCACCGCCACCGATCGGTTGGCCGGCTGGGCACAGGCCTTCGACGAACTCGGCCGCCTTCGCGGGGCGTGAGCCGCTCAGACGGCGCTGCTGCTCGGTGGTCCTGATCTGGGCCCGTACTTCTGGGCGTAGGCGTCGTGGATGTGCGCGTCCCGCTGACGGGCGCGGTAGTCGACCAGACCGGGGTCCAACCCGTGCTTGCGCAGCATGTGCCGCCGCCACACCTTGTTCAACGCGTGCGAGAAGAACACGAACGGGATCAGGATGGGAAGTGTCGTGGACAGGTGCAGGTACAGCGACATGGGAATGATCCAGAACGGCGTCAGGACCAACACCGCCGGAACGAACACCCGCACCATCATGCGCCGGGTCGCGCCCGGCCCCGCGAGATCGTCGGCCACCCACTGCAGCATCGACGGGGGCAGCGCCTTGCCGTAGCAGTAACCGATGTACTGCAGGACGTTCGGCGTGGTGCGCCCGCGGCCGCTCACTCCTTCGCCAGTCACTCCTTCGCCAATCACAGCGAGGGGCGCAGCGCGGGAACCACGACGCCTGCCAACCCTCGCACCGTCGCCTTGATCATGTCGAGGAAGTCGAAGTAGTCCCGCCACAGCGTGATCCGGCCGTCGTGCACTTCGAACACCCCGCAGACCCAGAATTGCAGCCGCAGTGACTTGAACACCAGGACGTCGGTGCGCTCGGTCAGTACCGCCGTGCCCTCGGCGGCGATGCGATGGAACTTGACCTCGAAGCCGGCGCGGCCCTCGCCGCTGCGCAACAGCTTCACGATGCGTTGGCGGCCGGTGATCGTCGGGAGCCCGACGTTCTGCCACCTGACGTCGTCGGCGAGCAGCGTGTCCGCGGTGTCGAAGTCCTCGTCTTGGAGCGCGAAGAGGAACCGCTCGACGATCGCCTTGTTGTCGGTGCTGGGCACAGCCGAGATCTGGTCGGTCATGGCTCCAGGGTAGTCATCAGACGCTGTGGCAGGGTAGGGCGATGCGCGTCGCGGTGGTCGCCGGACCCGACCCCGGGCACGCCTTCCCTGCCATCGCGCTGTGCCTGAAGTTCCTGGCCGCCGGTGACCGGCCGACGCTGCTGACGGGAACCCGATGGCTGTCGACGGCGCGATCGGCCGGCCTCGACGCCATCGAACTCGTCGGGCTGACCGCGACCGAGGCGGACGACGAGGCCGACAGCGGCGCGAAGATCCATCGGCGGGGCGCACGGATGGCCCAGCTCAACGCGCCTGTCTTACGGGAACTCGCCCTCGACCTCCTGGTGTCCGACGTCATCACGACCTGCGGCGGCATGGCGGCCGAACTCATCGGCGTGCCGTGGATCGAGTTGAACCCCCAACCGCTGTACCTGCCGTCGAAGGGCTTGCCGCCCATCGGGAGTGGATTGGCGCCGGGCGTGGGGGTGCGTGGTCGGCTGCGCGACACCGTGCTGCGGGCCCTCACCGCGCGTTCGGTTCGGGCCGGCGACCGCCAACGCTCGGCGGCCCGCGCGGAGATCGGCCTGCCCTCGGCCGACCCCGGGCCGCTGCGACGGCTGGTGGCCACGCTGCCCGCGCTGGAGGTACCCCGTCCGGACTGGCCCCGCGAGGCGGTGGTCGTCGGACCGCTGCACTTCGAACCGACGTCGGCGGTGCTGGACCTTCCGCAGGGCACCGGGCCGGTCGTCGTGGTCGCTCCGTCGACGGCCGCCACGGGTGCCGTCGGCCTCGCGGAGCTGGCGCTCGAGTCGCTGATCCCGGGGCGGACGCTGCCGGCCGGTGCCCGCGTCGTGGTGTCGCGGTTGGGGGGCGGGGGAGATTCGGGGGGCGCCGACGCCGCGCTGCCGCCGTGGGCCGCCGTCGGTCTCGGCCGCCAGGACGAGCTCCTGACGCACACCGACCTGGTGGTTTGCGGGGGCGGGCACGGCATGGTGGCCAAGTCGCTGCTGGCGGGGGTGCCGATGGTGGTGGTACCCGGCGGAGGAGACCAGTGGGAGATCGCCAATCGTCTTGCCCGCCAGGGGAGTGCGCGCCTCGTCCGGCCGCTGAGGGCGGCCTCGTTGATCGCCGCCGTCGGCGAGGTGCTGTCCTCGGCCGGCCATCGTGAGTGCGCCCGCCGGGCCGGGGCGAGCGTCGCGGGCGTGGCGGATCCGGTACGGGTGTGCCATGACGCGCTGGCCGCACCTCGGTAAGTTGGCGGTGTGCGGTTGACCGAATTCCACGAACTCGTCGAAGGACAGTTCGGCGCGGTGCGAGGGGGCTCCCTGCTCGTCGATCACGTGCTGAGCGGCTTCGGTGGCCGGACGGCGGTGCAGGCGATCGAGGCGGGAATCGATCCGCGCGAGGTGTGGCGGGCCCTGTGCGCCGACTTCGACGTCCCCCGCGACCAGTGGTGAGTGACTAGCCCGCTGCGTCATCGGCGTGTCCGCTTGAATCGAACAGGTGTTCGTCTACTGTGGGCGGTGTTCGACGGACAACTCGTCGGGGCTTGTCGGGGCGCTTGTCGTAGCGCTTGTCGGAGGCCTCCTCTAGCGTCACGGCCAACCGATCGAAACCGATCGAGAACTCACAGGACGGAGACCACCATGCCACAAGCCCCAGATCGCGAGAAGGCCCTCGAGCTCGCGCTCGCCCAGATCGAGAAGAGTCACGGCAAGGGCTCGGTGATGCGGCTCGGAGACGAGGTGCGTCAACCGATCTCGGTCATCCCGACCGGATCGATTGCCCTGGACGTGGCGCTCGGCATCGGCGGGCTGCCCCGCGGCCGGGTGGTCGAGATCTACGGTCCGGAATCCTCGGGCAAGACCACCGTCGCGCTGCACGCGGTCGCCAACGCGCAGGCCGCCGGCGGCATCGCGGCGTTCATCGACGCCGAGCACGCCTTGGATCCCGAGTACGCCAAGAAGCTCGGGGTGGACACCGACTCACTGCTGGTGTCGCAGCCGGACACCGGTGAGCAGGCCCTCGAGATCGCCGACATGCTGATACGGTCCGGCGCGCTGGACATCCTGGTCATCGACTCGGTGGCCGCCCTGGTGCCCCGCGCCGAGATCGAGGGCGAGATGGGTGACAGCCACGTCGGCCTGCAGGCCCGGCTGATGAGCCAGGCGCTGCGCAAGATCACCGGCGCCCTGAGCAACTCCAACACCACGGCGATCTTCATCAACCAGCTCCGCGAGAAGATCGGCGTGATGTTCGGGTCGCCCGAAACCACCACCGGTGGAAAGGCATTGAAGTTCTACGCCTCCATCCGACTGGACGTGCGCCGCATCGAGACCCTCAAGGACGGCACCGACGCGGTCGGCAACCGCACCCGCTGCAAGATCGTCAAGAACAAGATGGCGCCGCCCTTCAAGCAGGCCGAGTTCGACATCCTCTACGGCAAGGGCATCTCCAAGGAGGGCTCGCTCATCGACATGGGTGTCGAGCACGGCTTCGTCCGCAAGTCCGGCTCCTGGTTCACCTACGAGGGTGAGCAACTGGGTCAGGGCAAGGAGAACGCCCGTAACTTCCTGCTCGAGAACCGTGAAGTGGCCGACGAGATCGAGAAGAAGATCAAGGAAAAGCTCGGCATCGGCGCCGTGCTGACCAACGACGCCAGCAATGACAAAGCCCTGCCCGCCCCAGTCGACTTCTGAGTCCGACGACGCTTCTGAGTCGGGCGACGAGCAGGCGCAGGATCCTCGCGAACGCGAGGAGCAGGCTCGAAACCTGTGCCTGCGCCTGCTCACCGCACGGGCCCGCACCCGGGCGCAACTCGCCGCCCAGCTGACCAAGCGCGGGTATCCCGACGACGTCAGCGGGCGGGTGCTGGACCGGCTGGCTCAGGTAGGCCTGGTCGACGATCAGGACTTCGCCGAACAATGGGTCCGCTCCCGGCACCTCAACGCCGGCAAGGGCCGACGCGCCCTGGCTGCCGAATTGCGCACCAAGGGCGTCGACGACGAGGTGATCGCCGACGCGTTGGCCGACGTCGACGCCGACGCGGAGCGGTCCCGTGCCGAGCAGCTCGTCGCCGACAAGTTGCGCCGTGAGCGCCTCGACGACGACGCCGCCGACGCCAGGGTGACCCGCAGGCTGGTGGGCATGCTCGCCCGCCGAGGCTACTCCCAGTCGATGGCCTTCGACGTCGTCAAGCTGGCCCTGGCCGGTGAGCACGAACGCCGGCGGGTCTAGCCGCAGTACATCTAGCGATGGCGTCGACCGCAGCGGCTAGATCGTGCCGCCCGCACCGGCACCGAAGGTGCCCTGGGTAGCTGGGGTGACGTGCATCGGTTCCGGCGTCCGCGTGGAGCGGCGCAGGCGACCCTCGAGCCACGTCGCGACGGCGCCGAGCGTGAAGTTCACACAGATCATGAGGACCGCGATGACGATCAGCGCCGGAACGTAATTGCCGTACGCCGATCCGACCTGCGTGCCCTGCCGCACCATCTCCAGAAAGGTGATCTGGTAACCGATCGCAGTGTCCTTGAGTACCACGACCATCTGGGACACCAGTACCGGAAGCATCGACGTGATCGCCTGCGGCAACAGAATCGACCGCATGATCTGCCCCCAGCGCAGACCTAGGGCCTCGGCCGCCTCGGACTGCCCACGGGGCAGTGCGTTCACCCCGGCGCGGACGATCTCGGCGATCACCGCGCCGTTGTACAGCGTCAGTCCCGTGATCACCCCCGCGAGCGCGAGGTACTTCGAGGGAAGGACGTCATAGGTCGCGTAGAGGAAGTACGCGAAGATCATCATGATCAGCACGGGGACGGCCCGGAAGAACTCGACGATCACCGAGCACGTCCACCGGATTCCGCCGTGATGCGACAGTCGGCCCACGCCGAGCACGAAACCCAGGAGCAGCGCCGACACGATCGACACCGCTGCCGCCGTCAACGTGCCCTGCACACCGGGAAGGACGTAGGTCTTCCAGAGGTTCGCCGTCAGGAACGGCTCCCACTTGGCGGCCGTCAGCTGACCCTTGGTGTCCAGGCGCGAGTAGATCACCCAGGCGGCGAGCACCACCAGGACGAGAGACACCGCCGTGACGAACCGATTGCGCACCCGGGCGCGCGGGCCAGGGGCGTCGAAGAGGACGGATGCACCGGTCATGATCGTCCGTTCGTCGCGCGCATTACCGGGCCACCGCCAATCGCTTGCCCAACCAGCCGAACAACAAGCCCAATGGCAGCGTCAGGATGATGAACCCCAACGCGAAGATGGCCCCGATCGTGGCCAGCGCCGCGGTGTTCTCGATCATCTCCTTCATCAGCAACGCCGCCTCCGCGACACCGATCGCCGAGGCGATCGTGGTGTTCTTCGTCAGGGCGATCAGCACCGAACCCAGCGGGATGACCACGGCTCGAAAGGCCTGCGGCAGCAGCACCATTCGCAGGTTCTGCCCGAAGGTGAATCCGAGTGACCTGGCCGCCTCGGCCTGACCGAGCGGCACGGTGTTCACGCCGGCGCGCACGGTTTCACAGACGAACGCCGCCGTGTACACCGTCAGACCGAGCACCGCCAGCCGGAAGTTGCTGTCCTCGATCGAGGTCCTCGACTGCGAATCGACCAGGGTGATACCGAGCGTCTGAGCCAGGCCGAACGAACAGAACAGGATGATCAGGGTCAGCGGCGTATTGCGCACCACGTTGACGTACGTCGTGCCGAGCCAGTTGAGCATCGGCACCGGTGCCAGCCGCATCGCGGCCAGCACCGTGCCGAGGATCAGGGCTCCGACGCCGGCGAACACCGTCAACTGGATGGTGGTCCAGAACGCCTCGAAGATCTGGCTCTGATACTCGGAGAAGATCTCCACGTGGTCTCCGCTGCGCTAGGGCTCTAGGTCACTTGGCGGGCGGTGGCGGCGTCGGCGTCGCGATGCCCGCGGGTCCGAGGTTCTTCTCGAACGCCTTGGCCCAGTCGCCGTCGGTCTCCATCTTGGTGATCGCGTCGCTGATCTTCTTCTGCAGCCCGGTGTCGTCCTTCTTCAGGCCGATGCCATAATTTTCCAGGGAGAAGGGCTGACCCACGATCTTGAACGTGCCCGGGCTCTGCGCGGCGTAGCCGGCGAGGATGACCTCATCGGTGGTGACCGCGTCGATCGCGCCGTTCTTCAACGCCTCGACGCACGCCGAGTACGTGTCGTACTGCTGGAGCTGCACGCCGGGGTACTTGTCCTTGATGCGCTGAGCGGGGGTGGACCCGGACACCGAGCAGAGCTTCTTGTTGTTCTGCAGTGAATCCGGACCGGTGATGTCGGAGCTGTCGGCCTTGACGAGCAGGCTCTGGCCGGTGACCAGATAGGGCCCAGCGAAGGCGACCTTCTGCTTGCGCGCATCGGTGATGGAGTACGTCGCCGCGATGAACTTCACCTGATCGTTCTGGATCAGCGTCTCGCGCTGGGCGGACGGGGATTCCTTCCACTCGATCTTGTCGGGGGCGAAGCCGAGCTGGCCGGCGACGTAGGTGGCGACGTCCACGTCGAACCCGCTCATCGTCCCGTCGGGGTTCTTCAGCCCCAGCCCGGGCTGGTCGAACTTCGTACCGATGACGATCTTCCCATCGTCACCACCGGAGCCACCGCCGCATGCAGTGAGGGAGAGCGGGACGGCCACGGCGATCGCCAGGGCGGCAGCCACCCGGAATCGCAGAGACGGCTTGCGTGAAGGCACAGCAGTATTCCTTTCGCCGGAGCGTTCAGTGATTGAGGATCTTGCCGAGGAAGTCCCTCGCGCGGTCGGATTTCGGGTTGGAGAAGAACTCCTCGGGTTCGGCGTCCTCGACGATGGCGCCGTCGGCCATGAAGACGATCCGGTTGGACGCCCGGCGGGCGAATCCCATCTCGTGGGTCACCACCACCATGGTCATGCCGTCCTCGGCCAGCGAGGTCATCACGGCCAGCACCTCGTTGATCATCTCGGGGTCAAGCGCGCTGGTTGGCTCGTCGAACAACATCACCTTCGGATTCATCGCCAGCGACCGGGCGATGGCCACCCGCTGCTGCTGGCCACCCGAGAGCTGAGCGGGATACTTGTCGGCCTGATCGGCGATGCCGACGCGTTCCAACAGTGCCATCGCCGAGGCCTGGGCCTCGTCCTTGGACTGCTTGCGGACCTTCATCGGAGCGAGGGTGACGTTCTGCAGAATCGTCTTGTGCGCGAAGAGGTTGAACGACTGGAACACCATGCCGACGTCCGAGCGCAGCTGGGCCAGCTTGCGCCCCTCTTCGGGAAGCTTCTCGCCGTCGATGGCGATGGTGCCCGAGTCGATCGGCTCGAGTCGATTGATGGTGCGGCACAGAGTCGACTTGCCCGAGCCCGACGGTCCCAGGACGACCACGACCTGGCCGCGGTTCACCTCGAGGTCGATGTCCTTGAGGACGTGCAACGAGCCGAAATGCTTGTTGACTCCCTTGATTGAGATCATCGGCACGGACGCCGGGGAGGGTGGGGACGCGTCCGCCTCCGACTGGTCGGTCTCCATGCGCACAGACCCTACCCAGGGAACGTCCAGCTCGCCGCGGTCTCGGGAATACGGGGAATTTGGAAGCGACCACGCCGCCCGTACCATTGGTGTGTGACTTCGATGGCGACGCCCGAGCTGGCAGCAGCCAGCCAGCCAGCCGAAGTGTCGGCACTGGACTCGCACCATGACCGCACCTTCCAGGTCCGTACCTATGGCTGCCAGATGAACGTCCACGACTCCGAGCGGCTGGCCGGGTTGCTCGAGGAGGCCGGTTACCGGCGCGCCGCGGACGGCGTGGACGCCGACGTCGTCGTGTTCAACACGTGCGCGGTGCGCGAGAACGCCGACAACAAGCTCTACGGCAACATCAGCCACCTGGTGCCACGCAAGCAAGCCAATCCCGACATGCAGATCGCCGTCGGCGGATGCCTTGCGCAGAAGGATCGCGACGACGTCCTCGAGCGGGCACCGTGGGTCGACGTCGTCTTCGGTACCCACAACATCGGATCGCTGCCGACGCTGCTGGAACGTGCGCGGCACAACAGGGTGGCTCAGGTCGAGATCGTCGAGTCGCTGCGCGAATTCCCCTCGACGCTGCCCGCGTCGCGCGAATCAGCTTATGCCGCTTGGGTTTCCATCTCGGTCGGCTGTAACAACACCTGCACCTTCTGCATCGTGCCGTCGTTGCGCGGCAAGGAGACCGACCGCAGGCCCGGCGACATCCTGGCCGAGGTTCAGTCCCTGGTGGACCAGGGCGTCTCCGAGATCACCCTCCTCGGGCAGAACGTCAACGCCTACGGCGTGTCGTTCGCCACGGACGAGCGCTTGCGCGAGGACCGGACGGCCACGGACGAGCGCTTGCGCGAGGACCGGACGGCCACGGACGAGCGCTTGCGCGAGGACCCGACGGTGTGGGCGGATCCGGCGACCGACCGCGGTGCCTTCGCCAAACTGCTGCGCGCCTGCGGGCGCGTCGAGGGCTTGGAGCGGGTCCGCTTCACCTCGCCCCATCCCGCCGAGTTCACCGACGACGTGATCGACGCGATGGCCACCACCGCCAACGTGTGCCCCACGCTGCACATGCCGTTGCAATCCGGGTCGGATCGCATCTTGAAGGCCATGCGCCGGTCCTACCGGGCGGAGCGCTATCTCGGCATCATCGACCGGGTGCGGTCGGCCATCCCGCACGCGGCCATCACCACCGACCTGATCGTGGGGTTCCCCGGCGAGACCGAAGAGGACTTCGCCGCCACCCTCGACGTCGTCGAGAGGGCGCGCTTCGCCAGCGCGTTCACGTTCCAGTACTCCAAGCGACCGGGGACCCCCGCCGCGGACCTTCCCGACCAGCTTCCGAAAGCCGTTGTGCAAGAGAGATACATGCGCCTCATCGAGCTGCAGGAGCGAATCTCCCTCGAGGAGAACGTCGCTCAGATCGGGACGGTCGTCGAGTTGCTGGTCGCCACGGGCGAGGGGCGAAAGGACGTCAGCACCGCCAGGATGTCCGGGCGCGCCCGCGACGGACGCCTGGTGCACTTCGCCCCCGGCGGGCGCCACGTGCGTCCTGGCGACGTGGTCACCACCATCGTGACCAACGCCGCTCCGCACCACCTCATCGCCGACGCCGAGGTGATCGACCATCGCCGCACCGCCGCGGGCGACGCCCACGAGGCGGGCCGCAAGGTGACCACCGGCGGTAGGCGGTCGATCGGCCTCGGACTGCCCGGCATCGGCATGTCGGCCGCGCCAGCCGTGTCGACGGGATGCGGCCGATGAGCCGCGGTGAACCGGGTTTCGACGACTTCAAGGGCGACCTCGAGGACGCCGAGCGGCGCGTCGCCCGCGAGATCGATCCTGGCGCAAGGGCACTGGTCGTCGCGATCCTGGTCTTCGTCATCCTGGTGTCGTTCGTGCTGCCCCACACCGGCGGCGCACGGGGCCTCGACGTGCTGGTCGGCGACGACGCCGCCATCCGGGAGGGGATCGCCCTGCCCTCGCGGGTGTTCACCTGGCTGGTGCTGGTGTTCAGCGTCGTGTTCTCGATTCTCGCGCTGCTGACCCGGCGCTGGGCCCTGGCGTGGATCGCGCTCGCGGGTTCAGCCGTGGCGTGCCCGATCGGGATGCTGGCGGTGTGGTCGCGGCAAACGGTCGCCGAGCCGCACCCGGGACCGGGAATCGGACTCGTCATCGCGTGGATCGCGGTCATCCTGCTGTCGTTCCACTGGGCCAGGGTGGTGTGGTCGCGGACGGCGGTCCAACTCGCCGCCGAGGAGGAGCGCCGCAGACGCGCCGCGAAACGCCAGCACGAGGGTCCCCTCGACGGGCTGGGACACCGCGGCGAGCCGACCAACCCCGACTGAGTAGTCGGTCGTCAGCGCTTCTTGCCGAGCGCCTGGACCGCAGCATCGGCCCACTCGCGCCACTGCGTGGCGCTGGCCCTGGCCTGCTCGGCGTCCTTGGTGCGGCCCGCCGCCTCGGCCTTGACCGCCTGCTGCTCGTACTGCTCGGCGCGGAGCTTGAACTGGTCGGCCCTGGCTTGCGCCTCCGGGTCGGTTCCACCGGTGGAGGCCATGTCGCGGATCTTCTTCTCGACGGCCTTCATCCGCCGTTCGAACTCCGGCGCGCGCTCGCGGGGAACCTTGCCGACGGCATCCCACTTGGCCCCGACGGTCCGCAACGCAGCTCGGGCGGCGTTGGGGTCGGAGAGGTCGATGGCCTCGGCCTCGGCGAGCAGCGCTTCCTTTGCGGCGGCGTTCGCCTCGAACTCCGCGTCGCGTTCGGCGTTGACCGCGTTGCGCGCCTTGAAGAAGGTGTCCTGAGCGGCCTTGAAGCGGCGCCACAGGGCGTCGTCGACGTCCTTCGCGGCGCGACCGGCGGCCTTCCACTGGGTCAGCATGTCCCGGAACGTCGCGGCCGTCGCGCCCCAGTCGGTCGAATCGGCCAGCTGCTCGGCGCGTTCGCACAGCGCTTCCTTGGCTTGGCGGGTGCCCACGCGTTCGCGATCCAACTCCGCGAAGTGCGAGCCGCGGCGCCGGTTGAACGTCTCACGGGCAGCCGAGTAGCGCTTCCACAGCGCGTCGTCGGTCTTGCGGTCGAGACCGGTAATGGTGCGCCACTCGTCGAGGATCTCGCGCAAGCGGTCGCCCGCCGACTTCCACTGCGTGGAGTTGGCCGCGATGTCCTCGGCCTCGGTGGCGAGAGCCTCCTTGCGAGCGGTCTGCGCAGCGCGGTGCTCGTCGCGCTTCTGGCGCTCCTCGGCCGCGTGAGAGTCGGCCTGCTCCGCGATGGCGTGCAGCCGGGCGGCCAGCGCGTCGACGTCACCGAGCACGGACGCGGTGGGAAGGGTTTCGGCCAGCGCCGCGGCAGCGGACTTGATCTTGCGGGCGTCGGCCGTTCCGGAAGCGAGCCGGCGCTCCATCAGCGCGACCTCGGTGTTGAGGTCGTCGTACCGGCGCCCGAAGTGCGCGTAGGCCGCTTCGTGCTCTCCGGCCTGCCAGGAACCGATGACGCGTTCACCGTCTGCGGTCTTGAGATACACCGTGCCGTCGTCGTCGACGCGGCCGAAGCGATGTGGATCCGCGGCCGGCGGAACGACGACCGTCGGCGCAACGCCACCAGGCCGGGGAGTCGGGCGCGGAGGTCCTGGCCTGGGCGCGGGCTTCGGCGCTCCGCTTGACTCGCTTGTCGTCATTTCGACTACCCCTTGCCCTCCGCGCGGGTGACCCACGCTCCTGCCGCGCAACGCGGCGCCGTTAGCGATGCTTTCGATGGCTTGTTACCCCCGACATTCAAACAGGTCGCGCTATGGCGTGCGCACGGCTTCGCACGAGCAGTTGCCCTCGCCGGACCGCCGGTCGGCGCGCTGGCTAGCGTGAGGACGTGCTCGATGCCATTGCCCTGATCCCGTCGGCGCCCGTCCTGGTGCCCGAACTAGCCGGCGAGGCGGCGTCTGAGCTGCGGGATCTGACCAGCGCGGTGTCCGCCGCTGCGGCCGCGCTGCCCGGCCGCTGGTTCGTCGTCGGCGTCGGTCGCGCCGACAACGTGATCGGGCCCGGAGTGGTCGGCACCTTCGGTGGATATGGCGCGGACGTGCGCGTGGCCCTGTCGCCCACCGCCGCGGCGGACCCGCGGCCGCTGCCCCTGTGCGCGCTCATCGCGGGATGGGTCCGCACCACCAGCGCCCCCGCGGCCAGCGCCGAGGTGTGGGTGTACGCCGCCGATCACGGCGTGGACGCCGCCCTGGCCAGGGGACGGGCGCTGCGTGCGGAGGTCGACGCCATCGCCGAGCCCGTCGGCGTTTTGGTGGTGGCCGACGGTGCCAACACGCTCACCGCCTCGGCGCCCGGCGGTTACGACGCCGAGTCACCGGCGCTGCAGCAGGCCCTCGACGACGCTCTGGCGGTCGGGGACACCGATGCTCTGACCCGGCTACCCGACGCCATCGTCGGTCGGGTGGCCTACCAGGTGCTGGCCGGTCTGGCGGGGTCGTCACGGTGGTCGGCGCGGGAGTCGTACCGGGGGGCGCCGTACGGCGTGGGGTACACCGTGGGCGTGTGGACCCCATAGCAGTGCGCCCCATCGCCATCGTCGGGCCCACGGGGACGGGCAAGAGCGCGCTGGCGCTGGACGTCGCGGAGCGAGTCGGAGGCGAGGTCGTCAACGCCGACGCGATGCAGCTGTATCGCGGCATGGACGTCGGCACCGCGAAGCTGCCACGCACCCAGCGGCGCGGGATTCCGCATCACCAACTCGACGTGCTCGACGTCACCGAGACCGCGACGGTCGGCCGGTACCAGGGCGCCGCCTCCGCGGACGTCGAGGAGATCATGGCCCGCGGCGCGGTGCCGGTGATCGTCGGCGGATCCATGCTCTACGTGCAGTCCCTGCTCGACGACTGGACGTTTCCGGCCACCGACCCCGTCGTGCGGGCGCGGTGGGAGGCCAGGCTCGCCGAGGTCGGCGTGGCGGCGTTGCATGCCGAGCTAGCCGTCGTCGACGCCGATGCCGCGGCGGCGATCCTGCCCACCGACGGCCGCCGCATCGTGCGTGCGCTCGAGGTGGTCGAGGTGACGGGCCAGCCATTCGCGGCGAGTGCGCCCGTGATCGGCGAGCCGCGCTGGAGCACGGTCATCATCGGGTTGGACTGGGAGACGACGTCTCTCGACGAGCGACTACGCCTGCGAACGGACATGATGTTCGACGACGGCCTGGTCGACGAGGTACGGACGCTGATGGCAGGCGGTTTGCGTGAGGGTGTGACGGCGTCGCGTGCCCTCGGCTACGCGCAGGTGCTGGCCGCCGTGGCCGCTGGCGGAGATGCCGACGCGATGACCGATGCCAGGGAGCGGACGTTCATGGGCACCAGGCGCTACGTGCGTCGGCAGCGGTCGTGGTTTCGGCGCGACCACCGCATCAGTTGGCTCGACGGCTCGGGCAGCGGCCTGTCCGACGAGGTGGTGCGGCGGTGGCACGATGCGCCCCCATCGGTCCACCCGCACGTACTCTGAGCGGGTGATGTTCGCCAAGGGCCACGGCACGGAGAACGACTTCGTGCTGCTGCCCGACGTCGAGGCCCGCCTCGCGCTGACGCCATCGGCGGTCTCGGCGCTGTGCGACCGCCGCCGCGGGCTCGGTGCCGATGGCGTCCTGCGGATCACCACCGCCGACGCCGCCCTGGCAGCGGGCGTGTTCGAGCGGATACCCGAGGGCGTCGAGCCCGCCGACTGGTTCATGGACTACCGCAACGCCGACGGCTCGATCGCCCAGATGTGTGGCAACGGCGTGCGCGTGTTCGCCCACTACCTGCGGGTCAGCGGGCTCGAGCAGCGCGACGAATTCGTCGTCGGCTCGTTGGCCGGCCCGCGACCGGTCGTGTTGCGCGACGTCGACGCGGTGTCCGCCGACGTCGTCGTCGACATGGGCAAGGCCAACCGGCTGGGGACCAGCTCGGCCGTGGTCGGTGGTCGCACCTTCGACGGGCTGGTGGTCGACGTCGGCAACCCTCACCTGGCCTGTATGGACGAGGCGCTGACCAGCTCGGAGCTGGCCGGTCTCGACGTGGCCGCGCCCGTCGAGTTCGACGTCGCTCGATTCCCCGAGGGAGTCAACGTCGAGGTGCTGACCGCTGCCGTCGACGGCGTGGTGACCATGCGGGTGCACGAGCGTGGAGTCGGCGAAACGCGATCGTGCGGAACGGGAACCGTGGCCGCTGCCGTCGCCGCGCTGGCGCATCGGGGCTCGGAGACCGGCGCGCTCACGGTCCGCATCCTCGGCGGTGAGGTCACCGTGACGGTCACCGAAGCCACCAGCTACCTGCGCGGACCGTCGGTGCTCGTCGCCCACGGGGAGCTCGCCGAGGAATGGTGGCGCGCCCATCAGCGTTAATGGAGGTGCATGATTAGTGAACTCCGTGCGAATCTCTATTCGCCCATGACTCAATCCAGACCACCCAGTACCGGAGAGCTCGACCTCGAAGACCGCTCGGCATTGCGCCGGGTGGCAGGGCTGTCGACCGAACTCACCGACGTCACCGAAGTCGAATACCGCCAGCTGCGGCTCGAGCGCGTGGTCCTCGTCGGCGTGTGGACCGAGGGCAGTGCCGCCGACGCCGACGCCAGCATGGCCGAACTGGCCGCGCTCGCCGAGACGGCAGGCTCCGAAGTGCTCGAGGCCATGGTTCAGCGCCGCGACAAGCCGGACGCCGGGACCTACATCGGCTCGGGCAAGGCCAAGGAACTGCGCGACGTCGTCGTGGCCACCGGCGCCGATACCGTCATCTGCGACGGTGAGCTGACTCCCGGCCAGCTCAACGCGCTCGAGAAGGCCGTCAAGGTCAAGGTGGTCGATCGGACCGCGCTGATCCTCGACATCTTCGCCCAGCACGCCACCTCGGCGGAGGGCAAGGCGCAGGTCGCCTTCGCCCAAATGGAGTACATGCTGCCCCGGCTGCGCGGCTGGGGCGAGTCGATGTCGCGGCAGGGCGGTGGCGCCGGTGGCAGCAGCGGCGGCGTCGGCACGCGTGGTCCCGGCGAGACGAAGATCGAGACCGACCGACGCCGTATCCGCGAACGAATGTCCAAGCTGCGCCGCGAGATCAAGGACATGAAGAAGATCCGCGACACCCAGCGCGGCCGGCGCCTGCGCAGCGACGTGGCGTCGATCGCCATCGTCGGGTACACCAACGCCGGCAAGTCCAGCCTGCTGAATTCGCTCACCGGCGCCGGGGTCCTGGTGGAGAACGCGCTCTTCGCCACCCTCGAACCCACAACGCGCCGTGGACATCTCGAGGATGGCAGGCCCTTCGTGCTCACCGACACCGTCGGTTTCGTCCGGCACCTGCCGACCCAGTTGGTCGAGGCCTTCCGCTCGACGCTGGAGGAGGTCGTCGACGCCGAACTGCTGATCCACGTGATCGATGGCTCGGACGTCAACCCGCTGGCGCAGGTGAATGCGGTGCGACAGGTGGTCAACGAGGTCGTGCAGGAGTACGACATCGCTCCGCCGCCAGAGCTGTTGGTGGTCAACAAGACTGACGCCGCCACCGGACTCGGGCTCGCCCAGTTGCGGCGAGCGCTGCCCGACGCGGTGTTCGTGTCGGCCCGCACCGGAGACGGGCTGGACCGCCTCCGCAGCCGGATGAGCGAGATGCTGGTGCCCAAGGACGTCACCGTCGACGTCACCATTCCCTACGACCGTGGCGATGTGATCGCGCGCATTCATGCCGAAGGCATGGTCGACGCGACCGAACACACCGAAAGCGGTACTCGCATCAAGGCACGGGTACCTGCCGCGCTCGCCGCGGGGCTCGCCGACTTCGTCACGTTCTAGCCCGCCACGGCGGGAATGACACCGACGTACGGTAAGGTTGCAAGCAATGTTGGTGTCGCCTAGCGCCGTCAGCACGTCGTGGAACGCTCGATCAGCCCGACGCCACCGATCACAGTGACGTGACCGACGGCATTTTGGCGATCAGTGCATTGCACTAGCTCTTCTCGCGGCGATCGATATTGCCCACCGGCAATCTCGCCCACCGAGCCCGTAGACGCCTGAATCCCCTTCTCTTGCGCAGACGTGGCCGTACCCGTGCCCGAAAGGCATCACTTACATGACCGTAGAACCGACCTTCGAAATCCTCGGCGTGCCGGAACGCGTGTGTCGCGTCCTCGCCGACCAAGGCATCAACGCGCCCTTCCCCATCCAGGCCAGCACGCTCGCCGACACGCTCGCTGGTCGCGACGTCCTCGGCCGCGGAAAGACCGGCAGCGGAAAGACACTCGCCTTCTCCATCCCGCTGGTGGCCCGCCTCGCCGGTGGACACCGACGTCCGTCCAAGCCGACCGGTCTGGTCCTGGCGCCGACGCGCGAGCTGGCAACCCAAATCACCGCCGTCATCGAGCCCCTCGCCGCCGCACTCGGCATGAACGTCACGACCATCTTCGGTGGGGTGTCGCAGAGTCGGCAGGTGTCCGCGCTGCGCGCCGGCGTCGACATCGTCGTTGCCTGCCCGGGCCGGCTCGAAGACCTGATGAAGCAACGTCACATCGCTCTGGATGCCGTGCAGATCACCGTGCTCGACGAGGCCGACCACATGGCCGACCTGGGCTTCCTGCCCGGTGTGACGCGCATCCTAGCGGCCACCCCGGCCGGCGGTCAGCGGCTGCTGTTCTCGGCGACCCTGGACAACGGCGTCGACAAGCTCGTCAACCGCTTCCTGCGCAACCCGGTCACGCACTCGGTCGACGAGATCGACGCGCCGCCGGTGGCCATGACCCACCACGTGTTCCACGTCTCGGGTGCCCAGGAGAAGACGCAGCTGGTACACCGGCTGGCGTCGGGCACCGGCCGTCGAATCCTGTTCATGCGCACCAAGCATCAGGCCCGCAAGCTCGCCAAGCAGCTCACCGACGCCGGGGTGCCCTCGGTCGACCTGCACGGCAACCTGTCTCAACCGGCACGTGACCGCAACCTGGCTGCGTTCAGCTCGGGCGACGCTCGCGTGCTGGTCGCCACCGACATCGCCGCGCGCGGTGTGCACGTCGACGACGTCGAACTCGTCGTGCACGTCGACCCGCCCGTCGAGCACAAGGCCTACCTTCACCGCTCCGGCCGGACGGCCCGGGCGGGAAGCGCCGGCGACGTGGTGACGGTCGTGCTGCCCGAGCAGCGCCGCGACACCCAGCAGCTGCTGCGCAAGGCGGGCATCACCGCTGCGCCGCAACAGGTGCGGGCCGACTCGGCGAGCGTGCTGGAACTGGTCGGCGAGATCGCTCCGCATCGCGAACCCCCGGTTCGGCCTGCCACGCCGCCGTCGTCCCGCGGTGGCAACCGTGGCACCGGTGGATCGGGCCGCGGCAATGGCTCTCCGTTCCGTGGCAACGCCGCCGGCGGCAGGCCCGCAGGTTCCGGTGGTGGCTCGCGGCGCGGCGGTGGTCCGCGGCGGCCCAGGTCCGGTTCGGGCCGAGCGCCGACCAGCTCCTAGTTCACCTGGCGGCCACCACGCCGTTCGACGATCGTCGGCGGCTGGTGCGCCCGCACCGGTGGCAACGGGCGGTCGAATTTCTCCACCTCCACCAGGGCGTGAGCTCCGGTGCAGCCCTTGGCAAGTGACGAGGTGCCGACGTCGGCCGTCAGGACGTTGGGGTTGCCGTGCACGCACATCGCGTCGGGGTCCGAGGGGTCCTCGGGGTCATACCAGGCGCCGGTCGACAGCTGAACCACGCCGTCGCGCAGTCGGTCGTCGATCACCAGTCCGGCCAGGCACGACCCGCGGTCGTTGAACACCCGCACCACCTCACCGGCGGTCAGGCCGCGGGCGTGCGCGTCCGCGGGGTGCATCCGGATCGGTTCGCGGTCTTGCACTTTCGAGTCCAGACTCGTTCGGCCGCCATCCAACTGGCTGTGCAACCGCGAGGCGGGCTGATTGGCCAGCAGGTGGAGCGGATAGCGGGCGGCGCGCGCCCCGCCCAACCACTCGTCGGGCTCATACCACGTCGGATGTCCCGCGCAGTCGTCGTAACCGAACCCGTCGATGTCGCGCGAGAAGATCTCGATTCGGCCGCTCGGTGTGGCCAGTCGGTGGGTCACGGGGTCGGCGCGGAAGTCGGCAAGCAGGGTCAATCCAGTCTCGATCGGCAACCGCAGCTGGCCTGCCGCCCAGAACTCGTCGAACGATGGGACGGCGAAATCCAGCCCCGCCGACCACTTCTCGTACATGTGGACCAGCCAACCGCGGGCATCGCGCCCCTCGGTGAACTGGTCGCCGAAACCCAGCCGGTCCGCGAGCGCCGCGAACGTGCGGTAGTCGTCTCGCGAGCCGGCGTACGGCTCGGCCATCGCGGGCATGGCCACCAGCAGCGGATCATTCTTCGATCCGGAGTAGTCGTCTCTCTCGAAGGGCGTCGTCGACGGTACGACCACGTCGGCGTGTTTGGCCATCGCGGTCCAGTACGGATCGTGGACCACCACCGTGTCGACTCGACCCAATGCCCGCCGTAGTCGGGCGATGTCCTGGTGGTGGTGGAACGGGTTGCCGCCCGCCCAGTACACGCACTTGACGTCCGGGTAGGTGAGCCGTTGGCCGTCGAAGTCGTACTGCTCGCCGGGGTGCAGCAGCATGTCACTGACGGCCGCCACCGGAATGAACGTCGTCACCGGGTTGATGCCCTGGGGGAACGTGGGCAGGGAACAGCGCAGCGGCGCCATGCCCAGCTCGTTCTGTGACCCGTACCCGTGGCCGAAACCCCCTCCGGGCAGCCCGATCTGGCCCAGCATCGCCGCAAGCGTCACCCCCATCCAGGGCGCCTGCTCGCCGTAGCGGACGCGCTGCAGTGACCAGCTCACCATCACCATGGTGCGCTGCGCCGCCATCCGCCGCGCCAGGGTGACGATGTCCTCGGCGGGCAGGCCACATATCTTCGCCGCCCACTGTGGTGACTTGGCCACGCCGTCGTCGACGCCGAGCAGGTAGCTCTCGAACTGCGGATAGCCGGTGCAGTGGGTCGCGAGGAAGTCGCGGTCGGCGAGTCCCTCGGTGGACAGCACGTAGGCCAGCGCGACCATGATCGCCACGTCGGTACCCGGCACCGGCGCCAACCACTCGCAGTCTCCGTGCGTGTCGTCGCGCAGCGGGCTGACGGACACGATCCGCCCGCCCCGCTCGCGCATTCTCGTCAGCGCCGCCCGGGTCGGATGCTCGGTGGTGCCGCCGGGGTTGACGGCGGAGTTCTTCAGCCCGACGCCGCCGAAACACACCAGTAGGTCGGCGTTCTCGGCGATGACGTCCCACGCAGTGGAGCGTTGGAACAGGTGGTCGTGGGTGCCGACCACCCGCGGCATGATGACGCCGGTCGCGCCCAGGCTGTAAGAATGGCGCGAAAAGGTATAGCCGCCAAGCAATTTCAGGAAGCGGTGCACCTGACTTTGAGCGTGGTGGAAGCGTCCGGCGCTCGCCCAGCCGTAGGAACCGCCGTAGATTGCCTCGTTGCCGTGGGTGTCGACGATGCGCCGCAGCTCGCCGGCGAGCAGTTCGGTGAGTTCGTCCCAGGACACCGCGACGAATTCGTCGCCGCCGCGCCGGGTAGTGGGACCGGGGCCGTGCTCCAGCCAGCCGCGGCGAACGGCAGGCCTCTGGATCCGTGAGCGGTGCCGGATCGAGCCGGGCAGGTTGCCGAGCAGGGGAGAGGGATCGGCATCGCCGGCGAACGGTGCGACGGAGGCGATGTCGCCGTCGCGGACGTCCGCGGTGAAGGCGCCCCAGTGCGTGAGCGACGTCGAAGGCTTCGCCATTGCGCCAATCCTAGGGGCCCCGAGCGGTTCGTCGCCGGGCTCGATACCGCTGGTATCAACCATCCGGTTGGGTGGTATATCGTCGTGCTCATATCCCGTTTCGCCGATCCGGAGGTACGCCATGGGCGTCATCAAGTACGACCGCACGCTCTTCGAGCCCGAGCACGACCTGTTCCGCGAGTCCTACCGCGGCTTCCTCGATCGCCACGTCGCCCCCTTCCACGAGCAGTGGGAGAAGAACAAGATCGTGGACCGCAGCGTGTGGTTGGAGGCGGGCAAGCAGGGCTTCCTCGGGATGGCCGTGCCGGAGGAATACGGCGGCGGCGGCAACGACGACTTCCGGTACAACACCATCATCACCGAGGAAACCTCCGCCGGTCGCTACAGCGGACTGGGCTTCCCCCTGCAGAACGACGTGATCGCGCCCTACCTGATGCGGCTCACCACCGAGGAGCAGAAGCAGCGCTGGCTACCGGGGTTCTGCAGCGGCGAGATCATCACCGCCGTGGCGATGACCGAGCCCGGCACCGGTAGTGATCTCCAAGGCATCAAGACCCGCGCCGTCAAGCAGCACGACGGCAGCTTCGTGCTCAACGGCTCGAAGACCTTCATTACCAACGGCATTCACGCCGACCTCGTCATCGTGGTGGCATGCACCGACCCCGAGAAGGGCGCGCTGGGCTTCTCCCTGCTGGTCGTCGAGCGAGGCATGGCCGGGTTCGAACGCGGGCGCCACCTCGACAAGATCGGGATGGACGCCCAGGACACCGCCGAGCTGTCGTTCACCGACGTGCAGGTGCCGGCGGAGAACCTTCTCGGCGAGGAGGGTCAGGGCTTCATCTATCTGATGCAGAACCTGCCGCAGGAACGCATCTCGATCGCCATCGGCGCCGCCGCCGGCATGGAGGCCGTGCTCGAACAGACGGTCCAGTACACCAAGGACCGCAAGGCCTTCGGCAAGCCGATCGGCAGCTTCCAGAACACTCGCTTCCTGCTGGCCGAGCTCGCCACCGACGCCACCGCGGTGCGGATCACCGTCGACGAGTTCATCCGCCTACACCTCGATGAGAAGCTCACCGCCGAGCAGGCCGCCATGGCCAAGTGGTGGGCGACCGAGAAGCAGGTGTACCTCATCGACCGGTGTCTGCAGCTGCACGGCGGCTACGGCTACATGCGTGAGTATCCCGTCGCGCGGGCCTACCTCGACTCGCGCGTGCAAACCATCTACGGCGGCACGACCGAGATCATGAAGGAGATCATCGGACGCAGCGTCGGCGTTTGACCGGCCTCCCCGCGCGACACAATTCTCGGACGGGTTGGATATCCCTCAAGATGGACGTCGACTGACGCAGAGTTGACGAACGCGGAACTCAAGGGAGTCCGGCGTAGCTCGCTGGGAGGACGCAATGACGGGGCTCAGAACCCGGCTGGGCAGGACGATCGGACGGACGGGGGCCGGCCTTCTGCTGGCGCTGGCCGCCTCGCTGCTCGTCACACCCTTGGCGGCGGCAACGCCGGACGGGGACGCCGACGCCGCGATCACGGCCTCCTGGGACGCAAGCGGTGGACCCACTGGACCCCTCGGCGTCAAGAACGGCGGCGTCTACCCGGTCGGAGCTGGATTCGGTCAGGACTTCGCGGGCGGGAAGATCTACTTCACCCCGGAGACCGGCGCCCACGCGATGCGCGGCGCGATTCTCGACCAATACCTGTCGCTCGGCGGTCCGGCCGACGGCGACCTGGGTTTCCCGACCATCGACGAGGGCGACGGACGAGCACCGGGCAGCCGCAACACCACCTTCAGCGCCGCCGACCGGCCGGTGATCTTCTGGACCCCGGACACCGGAGCCCGGGTGGTTCGCGGGGCGATCAACGCAGCATGGGACAAGCTCGGGGGGTCTGCAGGCGTCCTCGGCGTCCCGACCGTCGACGAAACCTATAAGGGTGACGAGGTCAGCCAGACCTTCTCGGGCGGTCAGGTGGTGTGGAATCGGAGAACCAACGTCTTCACCACGACTCCGCCGGAGTTGGCGGAGCAACTCGCCGGCCTGGCTATCCCCGGGGATGCGACCACGGCCATCGCCGCCGCCCGCCGTGCAGCGGGTGGGCCGCTCGGACCGCTGGGCGCCCCCGATGGGCCGCAGTACTCGATCGGGTCCGACGGCGCCGGGCAGAACTACGCCGGCGGCAAGATCCTCTATTCTCCGAAGACCGGCGCCGCCGTCCTGACCGGTCAGGTGCTCGCCAAGTACGAGAGCGTCGGCGGCCCGCAAGGCGACCTCGGACTCCCGACCAGCGACGAGAACGATGGCGGCATCGCTCCGATGAGCCGGATCGCGAGCTTCGCCGCCGCCGATCAGCCCGTCATCTTCTGGACGCCGGACTTCGGCGCCGTCATCGTGCGCGGCGCGATGAACGCGGCTTGGACGAAGCTTGGAGGGCCGACCGGTCCGCTCGGTGCCCCGACCGCCGACCAGACCCAGAATGACGACGTCGTCACGCAGAAGTTCAGCGGTGGCGCGATCTCCTTCAACACGTCGACCAAGGCGTTCACCACCGAACCGGCGACCCTGCAATCGCAACTGGCCGGCCTGGCGGTACCCGGTGCCGACGTGCCGCAGGCGCCCCCAGCCGCGGGATCGCCGTCGGACTCGAGCTCGAGCTGGTTCCGGCCGTCGCGGTGGTGGCTACTGGGCATCGTGCCCCTGCTGGCGCTCGTCGGGATCGTCGCGGCTGCCGTCGTGATGAACCGGCGTCGACACGACGACCGCGCACCGCTGAACGACTTCGACGACGACTACGACGAGCACGAGTACGGGGACCACGACGGCTCCGGACCCGGGGCGGTCGGGGCCTACCAGGACCACGACCCCGACCACGAGGACGACCACGACTACGAGCACGACGCAGCAGTTGGGCGTCGTAGCGGCTGGGCGATGCCGGCCGACGAGCACGGCGACCCGTCCCACCCCGAACCCGAAGGCCGGGCCGACGGATATCAGGCCGACCTGGCCAGCGATCAAGACGCCATCGACACCACGCCGACGCCGATCGTCACCCAGGCGGGTGGCCCGCCGGAGGCGCCGTGGTTCTCCGATCTCGACGAGCACGCCCCCGCGCCGGAGCACGGACCCGATGTGGAAGGCGAGTCCGCCTCTTCGGAGCCGGAAGCCGTACCGGAAGCCGAGCCGAAAGCCGTCCCCGAACCGGACAGTGGGCCGCCCAGCGGTCGCCACGCAGCGATCCAACTCGACGAACCCGCGGTCGCGGAGACGTCGCTGCGCCTGGCAGACGGCAATTCCCTCGACGCCCCGCACGGTTACCCGATCAAAGCCGACACCAAGTCGGGCCTGTACTGGACGCCGGGCACTGGTCGCTACGACACCGTTCGGCCGGAAATATGGTTCGCCAGCGAGGAATTCGCCGTGACGAACGGCTTCACCAAGGCCTGAGCGGTGGTGTCCCCGGGCGTCGTCAGATCTTGCGGATGACGGTGACGACCTTGCCGAGGATGGCGGCGTCATTGCCCGGGATGGGATCGAAGGCCGGGTTGTGGGGCATCAGCCATACCTGTCCGCTGGTGCGCTTGAACGTCTTCACGGTCGCCTCGCCATCGATCATCGCCGCGACGATGTCGCCGTTGTCGGCGACGTTCTGCTGACGGATCACCACCCAGTCGCCGTCGCAGATGGCGGCATCGATCATCGATTCGCCGACCACCTTGAGCAGGAACAGCGACCCCTCGCCGACCAATTCCTTCGGCAGCGGGAACACGTCCTCGACCGCCTCCTCGGCCAGAATCGGGCCGCCTGCGGCGATGCGACCGAGCACCGGCACGAACGTGGGCTCGGGCAGCGCGTCGGAGCCCACGACGTCGGTCGTGACGGCCGGCGCCGGCTGACGTGACGGATCGTCGATCGCCCGAACGTCTACCGCGCGTGGCCGATTGGGGTCGCGGCGCAGGTAACCCTTGCGTTCGAGCGTCCGGAGTTGGTGGGCCACCGACGAGGTCGACGTCAACCCGACCGCGTCGCCGATCTCCCGGATGCTGGGCGGGTAGCCACGGGTGGTGACCGAGCTTCTGATGACCTCCAGGATGGTGCGCTGACGTTCGGTAAGGACCGTGTCGCTGCTGTCACTCATGGCGCCGAATGTAGTCCTGCCGGGCAGGAGAATCAAACATGTGTTCGAGGCGTGTCGCCCGCCGCGGCCGTCGGCCGAACGTGTCGGTGGGTCGAGTTAGCGTTTGCAACAGTTCGATCACGTGTTCTAGTCATCGAACACGTGAGCGATTAGCATTCGAACACACAAGCGATTCGATACCCACGGGAAAGGCCCACGAGATGACGATCATCACCCGAGAAGACCCCACCGACCTCGTCGTGCGTCCGATGCGGCCGGTGCGGCGCACGTCGCCCGCCGCCAGGCGGGGTCCGCAGCCACATCGTCCGGCGGGAGCACCGTTGCAGTTTCGCGGCACCGGCGTGCTGATGTCGCGCGCCTCCCATCGGCGCAAGCCGGTCACCCCGCTGGCCACCGTCGTCCTTGCGCTCGTCGCGGCGGCCATCACGGTGTGGCTCGGGCTGGTGGCGCATCTGGGTGCCCCGGCCGCCGATGCTCCCACGCCGGCGGCCCGGCTTGCGGTCGTCCAGGTGCAGGCCGGCGAGTCGTTGGAACAGTTGGCGCAGCGGATCGCACCGGATGCGTCCGTCGGTTCGGTGGTCGACCAGATCCGCGATCTCAACGAGCTGAAGTCGCCGGCTGTCGACGCCGGGCAGACGCTCATCGCGCCGGTCGGCTGAGCGGCGGCATGCGCCGTGAGCCCTTCTGCCGCGCGACGGTACGCTCGGATGCGTTCGAAGTACGTGCGTGCGACGGAGGAGCGGCGATGCATTGTCCGTTCTGTCGTCACCCGGATTCCAGGGTCGTCGACTCCCGCGAGGCCGACGAGGGCCAGGCCATCCGGCGCCGCCGGTCATGCCCAGAGTGTGGGCGCAGATTCACCACCGTGGAGACCGCCGTGCTCGCCGTGGTGAAGCGCAGCGGTGTCACCGAACCGTTCAGCCGCGAGAAGGTCATCAAGGGCGTTCGCCGCGCCTGCCAGGGTCGCGACGTCGACGACGACGCGCTGAACCTGTTGGCGCAGCAGGTCGAGGACGCCGTGCGGGCGGCGGGCTCGCCCGAAGTGCCCAGCAACGAGGTCGGCCTGGCGATCCTGGGCCCGCTGCGCGATCTCGACGAGGTCGCCTACCTCCGCTTCGCGTCGGTGTACCGGTCGTTCTCGTCGGCCGCCGACTTCGAACGCGAGATCGAGGCGCTGCGCGCGCACCGCGGCGTGTCGACCACCTGATCGACCACCCCGAGCCTCAGTCGAGCCGTCGGACGCCGTCGTCCACGACGCGGCCCGCAACCGTCACCCAGCCGTCCGCACTCCACCGGGTGCGGAGCTCGGATCCCTTGCCCTGCACGATCGCGAGGTCGCGACTCAGATAGTCGGTGATGCGCACCGCGCCGGCCCCCGTCGCCTCGTCCTCGGGGATGCCGAGATCACTGGCGAACATTCGCGCCCGGATGGTGCCCGCCGCTTCGTCGAGCCACGCCCAGACGTAGTGCTCGACGGCCTCGCCGAAGTCGTCGGGATCGGCATCGAGCACGTCGTCCACCGATGCCATGTCGTGGATCGAGAAGTCCGGCGCCCAGTCGGCGCGCGCGCTGATCGCGGTGAAGTCACCATCGGGATACCGGTCATGGGACACCGGCACCAGGCCGGCAGGCACCTGAAGCGTCCTCACCGGAGTCCCTCGGTTCGCCAGCCACCACGCGGCGCCGACGGTCGGGTGCCCGGCGAACGGAAGTTCCACCGTCGGGGTGAAGATCCGCGCCGTGGTGGTGCCGGCGGACTCGGCGGGAAGGTCGATGAAAATCGTTTCGCTGTAACCCAATCGGGTCGCGATCCGCTGCCGGTCCGCGGGTGCAACCGCGCGGGCATCGATGACGCCAAGGGGATTGCCGTAGTCGCCGTTCGCGTCGGCGAAGACGCGCAGCACGGTCACGTCCAGAGCCATCAGCCGATGGTACGACTCAGCGACGGCGGATGGGTTAGGTAGCGCTGCGTTCGTCGGCCCCCATGGCATCGAGCACCGCGACGCGGGTGTCGATCGACCCGGTGAGACCGCCCTCGCTGACCCCGGCTCGCAGCAGGTTGCGCAACAACTCCTGGTCGTACACGGCCGGATCGGTCGACCCGATGAACTTCTCGACGATCTCCACGAAGCGGTCCGGGTCGTCGTGGAAGGGGAAGTGGCCCGAACCCTCGAATACCTCGAGCTGGGCGCCTGGCATCGCGGCGTGTGCCATCCGGGCGTGGCTGACCGGGATGACCGAATCGTGTGAGCCCCAAATCAATTGCACGGGAACGGATTCCGTCAAGTAACATCGGTCGAGCATGGTGACCACCTGGCCACGCCAGTCGACGACGGCGCGGAGCGTGCGGGCGAACGCCGCGGATGCCGTCGGCTCCGGCAGGTCGGCCAGTATCCGTAGGACGTCGGGGATGTCGCGACCGAGACCGGTCGAGCCGAACATCGATCCGCCCACCCGTCCGATCAATTGGAGCGCGGGCAGCACCATCGGCAGCCGAAGCAGCGCAAGCGCCTCACTGCCCAGTGGCATCGAGGCGATACGGAACGCGACGTTGACGTCCTTGGTGACTCCGCCGGCTCCGACGAGGATCAGCCGATCGACCAATTGCGGGAACTGGTAGGCGAATTGCATGGCCACTCCACCGCCGAGGGAGTGGCCGACGACGGTGACGCGCTCGATGTCGAGGACGCTCAACAGATCCCGCATGCCGTTGGCATAGGCGGCGACCGAGTAGTCCGCGCGGGGTTTGTCGGACTTGCCGTGCCCCAACAGGTCCGGGGCGATGACGGTGAAGCGCTGGGCGAGCTTGGACTGCACGGTGCTCCACGTCGTGGAGTTGTCCCCGATGCCGTGGATCAGCAGGATGGCGGGGCCGGAACCGGCGATCCGGAACGCCCGCCGATACCCGTGGATCGTCCGGTAGTGCAGCGTCGGAGTGACCTCGCGCACCGGTCGCAAATTGGGCTTGCGCTCCGTCACGATCACCAACCTCGTCGTCGGGGCCCTGGTCAGGCGGCCAGTCAAGACCGGGTGTTGCCGTCCCCGCCTGCTGAGTCGTCTCCGGTCTGCTCGGCGAGGAACCGTTCGAATTCGGCACCGAGTTCATCGCCACTTGGCAAATCCTCGTCACGTGCCAGCAGGGAGCGATTTTCTTGGGCAGCAACGAACGCATCGTACTGGCGCTCCAGGGCCGTCACCACTTGAGCGACTTCGTCGCTGGACTCCACCTGCTCGTTGATCTTGGCGTGCACCTCCATGCCGGCCTCGCCGAGTGGCCCCAGCGGCAGTCGCAACGAGCCGGTTTTGGCAACCTGCTCGAGCAGCGCCTCCGCCGCCGGTGGGTAGTCCGTTTGAGCGAGGTAGTGGGGAACGTGCACCGTGAAGCCGACGGCGTCGTGCCCGTGCTGGGCCATCCGGTACTCCAACAGATTGGACACGCTGGCGGGCACCGCAACCTCACCCACCCACGGCTGATGACCGGCGATCAGCTCCTTGTCGTTGGAGTGAGCCGTCATCGTGACCGGGCGCGTGTGCGGCACCGCCATGGGGATGGTGCCCAGACCGATGGTCTGCCGGACGCCGAGGCGTTCGGCCAGCAGCCGCACCGCGGTGATGAACCGTTCCCACCGAAGGTCTGGCTCCAGGCCGGCGAGTAGAAGAAAGGGCGTACCGACGCTGTCGTGCAGGGCGTACAGGTTCAACTCGGGATCGTCGTAATGGGTGAAGTGGTCGGTCTTGAACGTCATCAGGGGTCGCCGGGAGCGGTAATCCAGCAGCTCGTCGATCGCGAAGGATGCCACCAGCTCGGTGTCAAGCGTGTCCTTCAAATGCGTGGCGGCGATCTTGATGACGTGTCCGGCGTCCGAGAACCCCTCCAGCGCATGAATCATGACCGGACCGCGGCCGTCGTCGGACGACAGCTGCGGCGCCGGGAACTCCAGTTCGTAGATCCCGGTCTGTTCGGGTTGGTAGTGCTGGCCCGCGTTCTCTGGTTGATCAGCCATGCAGCCTCTCCTCCTCTTGTCTTCCAGTGTCCCGTACTTCGCGGTTCCCGCCAGCAGGGCCCCACGCATTCGGTGAAACGCCCGGCCGCTGCGGGCGCATTCCGTCAGCCACTGCCGCTGCCGGGGACATCGGGCAAGATCGGTGTCCATGCGCCGGTTCCGGGTTCCATCTGCTTGCCGTCGTGGCGGCCGTGGCCGCCGTGTCGACGGCCTGCAGCCCGCCCGCCGCCGCGCCGCGGAAGAACCCCGCGCGGTCGTCGGGATTGGCGTCATCGGTTGGGCAGCCCACCGTGACGGCCACGGCCACGGCCACGGCGATGGCGGTGCCCGTGGCGGTGGATCCCCTCGTGGGGGCGATCTTCCTCGGAGGACAGTCGTTGCACACGTGCACCGGTTCGGTGCTGAACTCGAGTTCCGGCGACCTCATCCTCACCGCTGCCCACTGCCTAGCCCAGGGAGTGGACACGTCGTTCGTGCCTGCCTTCGCGAATAGTGCTGCACCGCAAGACTTTTGGCACGTCGACGCGGTCTACCTCGACCCCCGCTGGGTGGCGACGCAAGACCCGCTCGCCGACTTCGCGGTGGCCCGTGTCAGTCGCCAGGACGGTGGCTCGGTGGAGGCTGCCGTTGGCGGCGGCCTGACGATTGCGCCCAGTCCAGGGGTGGGAAGCGACGTCGTCGTCACGGGCTACGCCCTTGGCGTCGGCGGGGTGCCGGTGGGCTGCCGGGCCGTGATGGCGGCGCTCGAACGCGGGTATCCGTCGATCCGCTGCGCCGGTCTGGTCGACGGCACCAGCGGGTCGCCGTGGCTGTCGGGAGCGACCGTGGTGGGCGTCACGGGCGGCCTGGAGGGAGGCGGATGTGACGACAACGTCTCCTACGCGCCGCCGTTCGACCGCGGGGTCACCGATCTGCTCGCCCGCGCCGAGGCCGGGGAACCGGCCGACGTCGCTCCCACAGCGCTCGCATCGGACTGTTGATCAGGCCTTGAACTGGCTCAGCGCGCGCAGCTTGTTCATCACGTCCAGCGCCGCGACCTTGTAGGCCTCCGAGAACGTCGGGTAGTTGAACACCGCGTCGACCAGGTATTCGACCGTGCCACCGCAGCCCATCACCGCCTGTCCGATGTGCACCATCTCCGTGGCATTGGTGCCGAAGATGTGCACGCCGAGGAGCTTGAGGTCCTCGGTGGAGACCAGCAGCTTGAGCATGCCGTAGGAATCGCCGGCGATCTGGCCGCGGGCCAGTTCTCGGTAGCGCGAGACGCCGACCTCGTAGGGGATCGAGTCCTTGGTCAAGTCGACTTCGCTGGCGCCCACGTAGGACACCTCGGGAATGGAGTAGATGCCGATCGGCTGCAGCTCCGTCATGCCCTTGCAGGGCTCGCCGAAGGCGTGGTAAGCCGCGAGCCGGCCCTGGTCCATCGAGGTCGCCGCCAACGCGGGAAAGCCGATGACGTCGCCGACGGCGTAGATGTGGTCCACCTTGGTCCGGTACTCGTCGTCGACGAAGATCCGACCGCGCGCGTCGGCCTCCAGTCCGGCGGCCTCCAGGTCCAGGTGTTCGGTCTGGCCCTGCCGGCCGGCGGAGTACATGACCGTGTCGGCCGGGATCTGCTTGCCGCTGGCGAGCGTGGTGACCGTGCTCGACGCGCCGACGTCGACGGCGGTGACCTCCTCCCCGAAGCGGAATGTCACCGCCAGGTCTCGCAGGTGGAAGCGCAGCGCCTCCACGATCTCCGGATCACAGAAGTCCAGCATCGTCGGACGCTTCTCCACGACCGTCACCTTGGTGCCGAGCGCGGCGAACATCGAGGCGTACTCGATGCCGATCACTCCGGCGCCGACGACCACCATCGACGTCGGAATGGTCTTCAGATCCAGGATGCCGTCGGAGTCCAGCACTCGGGACTCGTCGAACTCGACGCCCGTCGGCCGCAACGGCTTCGTGCCCGTGGCGATCACGATGTTGCGGGCACTGACGGAGATGCTCTCGGCCCGGCTGGGATCCTCGACCTGCAGGGTGTGCGCGTCGGTGAAGCGGGCGTGCCCGACGTACAGCTCGACGCGGTTGCGCAGGAGCTGCGAGCGCACGACGTCGATCTCCTTGCCGATGACGTGCTGGGTGCGGGCCAGGAGGTCGGCGGGGGTGATCTTCTCCTTCACCCGGTAGCTCGCTCCGTACAGTTCGCGCTGGCTCATGCCGGTCAGGTAGACGACGGCCTCGCGCAGTGTCTTCGACGGGATCGTGCCGGTGTTGACGCAGACCCCACCGAGCATCAGCCCGCGCTCGATGACGGCGACCGTCTTGCCGAGCTTCGCCGCGGCGATGGCGGCCTTCTGTCCGCCGGGGCCGGAGCCGATGACGACGAGGTCGTATTCCTGCATGGAACCCATGGGGAACAGGTGTACGCCGCCCGGTGCCATCATGCACGGCGAGTAGGTCAATACCGCGTGAACAACGACTGCCATCCCCAGACGACGCTTCGTCCACAGACGGCTGCGGCGCCGCGTTCTGGCGACGGATCTCGAGGGTCGGTGCTGCCAAGTTCTGCCCATGACGACTTTCGAAGGCTTCGACTTCCATCCGAACAGGCCCGCCGCCCTGATCGCCGCATTGCCCGCCGTCCTCGGTTTCGTACCGGAGAAATCCCTCGTGCTCGCCACCTTCGAGGACGGCGGGTTGGGGTGCGTCATGCGCGTCGATCTCTCGGCCGACCTGTTCGACTCCCTCGATCACATGGCCGAGGTCGTCGCCTCCAACGCACCGGATGCCGCCGTCGCCGTCATCGTCGACGAGGACGGCGCGTCGTGCCGCATGTGCATCGAGGAGCATCAGGCCCTGGCGGCCGTCCTCGAGGAGGAGTTGACCGGGCGGTGCATCGAACTCGTCGCCGTCTACGTCGTCGACCGGTTGGCCGCAGGCGGACGATGGCACCGGGCTGACGGCCGTCCCGGCGGCGGGCCGATCGAAGACCCGATGTCGTCACCGCTCGCGGCTGCCGCGGTCCTCGACGGCCGTCGGCTCTATGCCAGACGCGGTGAGCTGCAAGCGGTCATCGGCGTCGACCCGGTGCGCGCCGAGGCCCTGCGCCCGGCGCTACTTCGCGCCGAGCACGACGGGGACCTGCGGCCCGACGCCGACGCCCGCTGCGACGTCGAGCACGCGCTGGCGATGGGCCGCGGACTCTCCGAGGGCTTGGTCCCAGGCCCCGATGACCTCGCCCGGCTGGGCTGCGGTATCACCGACCCCCGCGTGCGTGACACCTTGTATGCGCTGGCGGTCGGCCGGGAGGCCGATCGTGCCGAGGCGTTATGGGCCACGTTGGCGCGGACGCTGCCCGATCCGTGGCGCGTGGACGCCCTGGTGCTGCTTGCCTTTTCGGCCTATGCGCGCGGAGATGGGCCGCTGGCGGGGGTGGCGCTGGAGGCAGCCCTCCGCAGCGACGCGCGACATCGCATGGCGGTCATGCTGGATCAGGCACTGCAGTCGGGAATGCGGCCCGATCAGATCCGGGAGCTGGCGCAGACGGGCTATCGACTCGCAAAACGGTTGGGCGTGCAGCTGCCGCCCCGGCAGGGAACGGGCAGGCGGGCCGGCTAGACCTTCTCCACCCGGACCGCATGCGCCATGTGGTGGGGGAGCTCGACCTGCTCGTGGCCCGGGATCACGATCATCACGCCGCCGTGCTCGCTGACCTGGACGGTCACCCGGGCATTGGGAACGACGCCCGCATCCTTGAGCCGGGCGATCAGCTCGACGTCACCCTGGACGTGCTCGGTGAGCTGGCGCACCCGAACCGCAACGGGGAAGCCCGACGGCAGTTCGGTGAGCCGGACCAGGCTGACGTCGTCGGCGTCGGACAACGTGACACCGAGCTCGGAAAGGCCGGGGATGGGATTCCCGAATGGGGAGGTCGTCGGATTGTCGAGGACCTGAACGAGACGGCGTTCGACGTCTTCGCTCATCACGTGTTCCCAGCGGCACGCCTCGGCGTGGACCTCTTCCCACGGCAGACCGATCACGTCGACGAGGAGGCGTTCGGCAAGCCGGTGCTTGCGCATCACCGACACCGCCAGCGAACGCCCCTTGTCGGTCAGTTCGAGGTGACGGTCGCCCGCCACGTGCAGCAGTCCGTCGCGCTCCATGCGAGAGACGGTTTGGCTCACCGTGGGACCGCTCTGTTCGAGACGTTCCGCAATGCGGGCGCGCAACGGCACGACGCCCTCTTCTTCGAGGTCGTAGATCGTCCGCAGGTACATCTCGGTGGTGTCGATCAGATCGTTCATGGGCAGCCCTCCATTGCGTTTCGAGTCTACCGGTGACGGCGCCTGAACTGGGCTTCAACATAGCTCCGGGCCGTGTGATCCCCGACGCGGCCGGCTGACCCTTCGCGGAGTGCCCTCGCCGACCTAATGGCCAGGCACGGCGATGCCCGCCGCGGAAGCGGCGGGCATCGGTCGGCGGATGGCTTTGGCGGTGCTAGCTGGCGTAGGAGCGCAGCCGCTCGGCACGTTCGCCCTGGCGCAGCTTGGCCATGACCTCGCGCTCGATCTGGCGGACGCGCTCACGGGACAGCCCGAACAGCTTGCCGATCTGGTCCAGGGTGCGGGGCTGGCCGTCGTCGAGGCCGAATCGCAACCGGATCACCTGCTGCTCGCGCTCGTCGAGCGTGGCCAACACGTGCCGGATGTCGGTGTGCAGCAACTCGGAGATCACCGCGTTCTCGGCGGACATCGCCTCGGCGTCTTCGATGAAGTCACCGAGTGGTGCCTCTTCGTCACTGCCGACCGGCATGTCCAGGCTTACCGGGTCGCGGCTGTGCGACAGCAGATCGGCGATCTTCTCCGCGGGGATTCCGGACTCCTCGGCCAACTCCTCGTCGCTGGCGTCGCGGCCGAGGTTCTGGTGCATTTCGCGCTTGATCCTGGCGAGTTTGTTCACCTGCTCGACGAGGTGCACGGGCAGGCGGATGGTGCGACTCTGGTCGGCCATGCCGCGGGTGATGGCCTGCCGGATCCACCAGGTGGCATAGGTGGAGAACTTGAATCCCTTGGCGTAGTCGAACTTCTCCATCGCGCGGATCAGTCCGAGGTTGCCTTCTTGAATGAGGTCCAGTAGCGGCATGCCCCGGCCCGTGTAGCGCTTCGCGAGCGACACCACCAGGCGGAGGTTGGCCTCCAGTAGATGACGACGAGCCGCCTCGCCATCGCGGACGACGGCAGCCAGTTCACGTTTGCGGCTGTCGCCGAGACGCTTCTTGGTAGCCAGCAGATGCTGCGCATAAAGCCCAGCTTCGATGCGCTTGGCGAGTTCGACTTCGTCTGCGGCGTTGAGCAAGGCAGTTTTGCCGATGCCGTTCAAATACACGCGGACGAGGTCCGCGGCTGGGCTCTGGGAGTCCAGATCGGAATCGATACGGCTTGCGGTGGCGTTTGCCATTACGGCCTCCTGCTCTGCTGGAACTGTCATGAGCTATAACGCTCGCGTCGTTCCAAGAGTTCCCACGGGTTGCCGGTCTCACACCTTCTGACCTGCACTTATTCGACGTCGACCTGAGATTCTCCTGAGAAATCCGGGACGGCCCCTCAGGTCAGGGAACGTCCTGCTGCCAGTGCGCCGACTCCGGTTGCGGCGGCGGCTGTTGGCGCGCCTGCAGCGCCGGTCGTTCGGCGGTGGGGAACAGCGGGATGCGGCCCTTGTCCTGATAGCGACGTGGTTCCTCGGCCCGCCGCGGCGGTCGGTCGTTGGCGATCAGGACGGCGATCCACGGCAGTGGGATGGACGCCACCAGGATGGCGAGCGAGATCAAGCCGTTGTGCCAGATTCCGTAGGCGAGGGCGGCACCGAGAAGCGCCGGGACGCGCCACGACATGATCTTGAGGTACTTGCGCACCCGCTCGCGGTGCTGCTCCTCGTAGGGTTGCGCCGCGCGCGTGATGAGGACTGGTCGACCGGTGTCGTCGAAACCCAGCTCGGGGCCGTGCTTCATCTCTCCACTGTTCCACACCTCGACCACCATGAAACTGTTGCGAACTGTCCGGTTTATTACCGATGCCATCCCAGGCACAATGAACGTCATGGACACCCAGACCATCGAGCGCACCGACACCGACGAACAGGTCGACGACGGGACCGACGGTGATGCGCCGAAGTTCTTTCACTACGTGAAGAAGGACAAGATCGCCCAGAGCGCCGTCATGGGCACCCACGTCGTCGCACTGTGTGGCGAAGTCTTCCCAGTGACCAAGGCCGCCAAGCCGGGATCGCCGGTCTGCCCTGACTGCAAGCGGATCTACCAGCAGCTCAAGAAGTAGTCGCCGGCCGGTCCTCGGCGGCCGCGCCGGCATCCGCATCGCGGGGTGGGACCGCAGGCGCGTCGGGCGAGCCGTCCCCGCTGCGCTCGTCGGCCTTCTCCTCCAGCCAGCCCCGCAACCGCCGTGCGTGCGTCTCCGGTGCGGGCCACTCCTCCTGAATGGCAGCGTTGAGTTCAGCGCCCATCATGATGGCGAAGCCGAGGAAGAAGGCGAAGAGCAGGAATGCGATCGGGGTGGCCAGCGCCCCGTAGGTGTACCCGGTCGCGGTGATCCACGTCAGGTACACCCGCAATCCGAGGGTGGCCACCAGGAACACGAACGCCGCCAGCACCGCTCCGTACAGAAGTCGGTGTGTCGGAAGCGGATTGGGCAGCGCGACGCGATAGAGGATGTTGATCGCCACCACCAGGCCGATGAACAGAACCGGGTAGTAGCCGTAACTCAGGAAGTATTGCCAGCTTTGGGGAATGTGCTCGGCGATCTTCGCGGGACCGATGGCGAGCAGCGGGGCCGTTGCGATGACGATCACCAGCCCCACGACGTAGAGGCCGAGCGCGTAGAAGCGTTGGCGCACCGGGTGCCGGAGCTCGGTTTGGTCGTGTGCCTCCACCACGGAGTCCACGAACGCCGAGACCGCCGACGAGCCCGCCCACAGCGAGATGACGAACCCGAGCGACACCACCTCGCCGCGGGCGCCGACCACGATGTCCGACACCGTGGGTTGGATGATCTCGTTCACCACGTTGCTCGAGAACAGTCTGCCCGCAGTGCTCACCAGACGTTCCTGGATGGTCTGCAGGGTGCCGGGGCCGAACAGCGGTGCGACGTAGGCCAAGCTGCCGAGCATCCCCAGGAGAAGGGGCGGTAGCGAGAGCGCACACCAGAACGCTGCCTGCGCGGACTCCGCGAAGATCGAGTCGTCCCAACTCTTGGCGAGGGTGCGTTTGACGACGCGCCAAACGTGGTGCCGCGATGGCTTGGCTGGCGTGTGATCGTCCTTCATGACCACCCCAGCATTCACGATCGAGCGCGCCGGCGCTCGCGGTGGTGGGTGGGCGTGGCTGTTACGAGTCGATCTTGCTGGTCTCCAGCACGGCGGCGAGCTCGACCAGTTTGGCTTCGTGCTCGTTGGCGTGGTGCTGGCAGAAGAGCAAAACGGCACCCGACGGCAACTTGGCAACGACACGGGCGGCAGCGCCGCAACGGTCGCAGCGGTCAGCCCGGGTCAGCTCAGGGCTGGTCAGAGTTGCGTTCATGGCGCCTCCTCCATATCTGCTACGTGCTTTGGTCCACTCTGTCAGACGTTTTCGCTTCCGGCCTTGTTCCCCGATCGTTCACCGGTGTGTCGTGTCTCACGCGCTCCCGAAGTTGCGGCCACGGCACACTGGCCGGATGATCTCGTCGCCGCGCGAACTCGTTCACCTCTGCACGACGGGTGAGTGGCAACGTGCCCGCGAGGCCGGCGAACGCCGGCCGCCCTCTCTCGACGAGGACGGCTTCGTGCATCTCTCGACGCCCGAGCAGGTGCACCTGCCGGCGAACCGGCTGTTCGCCGGCCGCCCTGACATGGTCGTGCTGCGGCTCGATCCGGCGCGGTTGGCTGCCCCCGTCCGGTGGGAGCCCGGCGTCGCGACCGACCCGTCGTCGATGACGTTCCCACATCTCTACGGACCGCTGCCCGTCGCCGCTGTGACCAGTGTCACGCCGTATCGGCCCGATGCCGACGGCCGCTTTCCGGCGTTGGTTCACTCGGACACGTAGGCGTCGACCTCGATCTCGACGTAGAGCTCGGCGCCGATGAGCGCGGTCACCTCCACCATCGTCGCAACGGGGCGCACGGTGCCGAACACCTCGGCGTGAACCGCGCCCACCTCCTCCCACCGCGAGATGTCGGTGACGAACATGCGGGTGCGAATGACGTCGGTGAGGGACGCCCCGACCTCGGCCAGGGCGGTCTCGATGCGCCGGAACGCTTCGCGCGCCTGGGACGCGACGTCGGCGCCGGGCGCGGTCGTGCCCGCGACGACGACGTACGGGCCGACGCGGACCGCTCGCGAGTACCCAACCAGGGCCTCGAACGTCGAATCCGACGAGACGTTGATGCGGCGGGGCGTCACCGCTGAACCGGGACGGTTTCGGTGACGGACGTGGGGCCGGTGGTCGGGATCACCCTGGTCATCGTAAAGCCTGCGCGGCGCAACAGGTCTCGATGTCCATCGGCAAATGCCCCTCGGGGTCATGGCCGGCTACCTAGACTGACCGGTCATGGGAATCCTGTCGGGCTTCGCCCCGTGGATCGTCTACTGGGTCCTGGTCGGCAACGTTCCGTTCACCACCGCGGTCGTGGTGGCGACGGTGGTTGCGGTGCTGGCGCTCGTCGTCAACCGTCTGCGGCACGCGCCGGGCAGCTCCCTCGAGATCGGTTCGATCGCAACGTTTCTGGTGCTGACCGTGCTGACGTTCACCCTGAGCGACGACTTCATGCAGCGCTGGATCCAGACGCTCAGCTCGGCCGGAATCCTGCTCGTCGCGCTGGTCGGCATGCTGGTGGGCCGCCCCTTCGTGCGCGAGATCGCCGAGGCCGACCAACCGAAGGAGGTGGTCGACAGCGAGCTGTTCCACCGGGTCACCAGCTTGATCACCTGGATCTGGGTGGCCGCGTTCGCGGTCATGACCGTGTCGTCGGCGATCCCGCCGATCGTGCAGGGCGGCGCGTCGGTCCTCGACGTCAAGACTCCGCTGTCGTTCGTCTGCTACTGGGTGATCCCGATCGCAGCCCTGGCGGGCGCAGTGCTGGCCGGCCGCGTGGTCTCGGACCGAATGGTCGCCGAGGCCACCAGTCTCGACGTCGTCCGGAAGAGCACCTTCGTCGCGTTCAAGGACCTCGCCATCGATGAGCTGATCTACCTCGCCAAGGAGAAGGCCGACCGCGAGGCAGGCGCCGGCCTGGAGGCCTACGCGGTTCAGCTCGGCGGCAAGGGAATTCCCTTGACCGGAGACGAGTCCCGCGAGTCCTGGCCGGTGTCGTACAAGGTGCGCGAGCGGACCTAGCGCCTAGTCCAGGTAGTCGCGCAAGACCTGCGAGCGGCTGGGGTGACGCAGCTTCGACATCGTCTTGCTCTCGATCTGCCGGATGCGCTCCCGGGTCACGCCGTACACCTGCCCGATCTCGTCGAGCGTACGGGGCTGGCCGTCAGTCAGACCGAAGCGGAGCCGAACGACGCCCGCTTCGCGCTCGGAAAGGGTCTCGAGCACCGACTGGAGCTGATCCTGCAGCAGCGTGAAGGACACCGCGTCCACCGCCACGACGGCCTCTGAGTCCTCGATGAAGTCACCGAGCTGGCTGTCGCCCTCGTCGCCGATCGTCTGGTCCAGCGAAATCGGCTCGCGCGCGTACTGCTGGATCTCCAGCACCTTCTCGGGCGTGATGTCCATTTCCTTGGCGAGCTCTTCCGGCGTGGGTTCACGACCCAGGTCCTGGAGCAGCTCACGCTGGATGCGGCCGAGCTTGTTGATCACCTCGACCATGTGCACCGGGATGCGGATGGTGCGCGCCTGATCGGCCATCGCGCGGGTGATCGCCTGCCGGATCCACCACGTCGCGTAGGTCGAGAACTTGTAACCCTTGGTGTAGTCGAACTTCTCGACCGCCCGGATCAACCCGAGGTTGCCCTCCTGGATGAGGTCGAGGAACGCCATGCCGCGGCCGGTGTAGCGCTTGGCCAGCGAGACCACCAGGCGGAGGTTCGCCTCCAGCAGGTGGTTCTTCGCGCGGTCGCCGTCCCGGCAGATCCAGATGTAGTCACGGCGCTGAGCGGTCGTCAGCTTCTCGCCCGCCTCGGCGAGCTCGGTCATCTTCTGCGTGCAGTACAGGCCGGCTTCGATGCGCTTGGCGAGCTCGACCTCTTCCTCGGCGTTGAGCAGCGCGACCTTGCCGATCTGCTTCAGGTACGCGCGCACCGAGTCCGCGGAGGCGGTCAGCTCGGCGTCCTTGCGGGCCTGGCGCAGCGCCTCGGACTCCTCTTCGTCCCAGACGAAGTCGCCGGAGGCCTTGTCCTTCTCGGACGGCTCGGCGATGTCGTCGTCGCCGGCGGCGTCCTCGCCGTCCTTGGCGACCTTGTCGACCACGACTGCGGCACCGTCCTCGACGGTGTCGTCGACCTCGACGGCCTCCACTACCTCGAGGTCCTCGAGCTCGATGTCGGCATCGACCTCGAGCTCCTCGGGACCGGCTTCGAGATCGTCGCCCGTTTCGACGGGATCGACTGTCGTAGTGGCGTCGTCCGCGTCGGCGGGGCCCTTCTTGCCGCGGGTACCGGGCGCGCCGGCGGCCTTCGCGGCGGCCTTCTTGGCCGGGGCCTTGGCGGCCCGCTTGGCCGGCGCCGTGCCGGTGGCAGCCTTCGCGGCTGCGGCCTTCTTGGCGGGAGCCTTGGTGACGGCGCGCTTCACCGGTTCTTCGATCGCCGGGCTTACCTTCGTCGCTGCCACGTGCACCCCTTCGGTCTTGCAAATCGGTGGCGTGGGCGTGCGCCACCGTGAATCGTCGGCTGTCTGTTGATGGCGTTGGATATCAACTCGGATACTTGCCGCCATCCGTGATGCGGCCGCCGTTGACCATTGTAACGACAGTGTGCGCAACTGCCCCTACGAGCGGCAAAATCATCGCCCGGCGTGCCGTGCCGGCCGCTCGCGGCTGACGGGCCGTGGGCGTCCCGGCGCAATTCGACGGTGCCCGTGGCGGACCGTCGACGGAATCGCGGTCGCCTCGGTATCGGGCGATCGACGCCCTCGGACATTCGATTGCCAAGATCAAACCCGTCCGTGAACTGCTTCAATGAGTGAACGACGCGTCGACGGCCGTGATGATGGTGAATTCGATCACTCCGTCGACTTCTACAAGCTCCATGTTCCTGCGTCAGCATTTGCTAGCTGCAATGATGGAGCGGTGCCAGTGGCAACGGTGAGTCGCTCGGGCGAACGCCAGGCGGTCGATGACCTGCTTGCGTTCACCGACGCGCACCCGCGTGCCCTGGTGCTCGCCGGCGAGCCGGGAATCGGCAAGACGACGCTGTGGCTCGGCGGGGTCGAGCGGGCGCAGGAGCTCGGCTACCGCGTGCTGTCGGCACGGGCGGACGAAGCGGAGTCGGTTCTCGCGTACGCCGCGGTCGCCGACCTGTTGCAGGACGTCGAGCCCGAGGTGCTCGACGACCTGACCGATCTGCAACGGGTGGCCGTCGACCGGGTGCTGCTCCGGACCGGGGCCGGGGGACCTCCCACCGACCAGCGGGTGACCGGCTCCGCGGTCGCGTCGGTCCTCTCTCGGCTGGCCGCCCGCCAGCCGATCCTGCTCGCGGTCGACGACGTGCAGTGGCTCGACGTGTCCAGCCAGGCGGTGCTGGCCTTCGCCGCGCGCCGGATGGTGGGCAGGGTGCGGCTGCTGTTGACCGGTCGGGCGCACGCCACCGAACCCGACCCCGCGGAATGGCTGCACCTCAAGGAACCCGACGCGGTCAATCGGGTGCGGGTGGGCCCGCTGAGCCTCGGCGCGTTGCACGCGATGATCCTCGACCGGTTCGGCAAGGCCTTCCCGCGGCCGACGATGATCCGGATCGCCGAGGTGTCGGGCGGCAATCCGTTCTACGCACTGGAATTGGCGCGCGGAGTCGACGGTCGGTCGACGGTCGCCGACGCCGTGCTGCCCAGCACGCTGACCGAGCTGGTGAGGCTGCGAACCGCGCACTTCGACGGTCGCGTTGGGGACATGCTGCTGGCGGCGTGCTCGGTCACCGACGCCACGGTCGACCTACTCGCCGAGGCCACCGGCGTGCCGGTCGAGCGGGTCGTGGAACTGCTGGAGGGTCCCGAGCGCGAGGGCATCGTCCGCATCGACGGCAACAGCGTGCGCTTCGCGCACCCGCTGCTCGCCCGTGGCATCTACACCCATGCCGGCCCGGCTCGGCGCCGCCGGATGCATCGGGCGCTGGCCGCAGTCGAGGCGCAACCCGAGCTGAAGGCGCGGCACATGGCGCTGGGGGCGGCGAGCGCCGAGCCCGCCACTCTGCACGCGCTCGACGACGCCGCCGCCGCCGCGGTGGGCCGTGGGGCCGCGGCGGCCGCCGCCGATCTCTACGAATTGGCCATTGGCCTGGGTGGCGACACGCCGACCCGTCGGCTCGGCGCCGCCGAACAGCACCTGCGGGCCGGCGATACGCGGCGTGCCCGCCGGATGCTCGAATCGTCCGTCGACGACTTCGGGCCGGGCTCGTCGCACGCCGCCTCGCTCAACCTGCTCGGAGCGGCCCGGATTGCCGAGCACGACTATGCCGGGGCGGTTCCGCTGCTCGCCGAAGCGGTCGCCGAGGCCGGCGACGACCTGGACCTGCTGGTGAGGACCCAGCTGTTGCTCGCCCGCGCGCACTACATGACCGGTCGCCACCGCGAGGCCCGTCGGGAGGCGCAGCTGGCCGTGGTCCGCGCCGAGCTACTCGGTGATCCGAAGGTGATCAGTCAGGCACTGGCGCTGCACGTGATGGTCGACTGCTCACACGGCCTCGAGCGCGACGAGTCGGCACTGGCTCGCGCGCTGGAATTGGAAGTACCGGATCCCGACGTCTCGGCACCGTTCCGGGCCAGTGTCACCGACGCGGTGACCAAGGCGTGGACCGGCCGCCTCGAGGAGGCCCTGGCGGGATTGATCGCCGCTCGGCGTCGCTGCGTGGAGATGGGCGCCGACGCCGACATGGTGTACGTCTCGGGACATCTGTCGATGGTCTACACGTGGCTGGGCCGCTACTCGGTGGCCGCCGACGTGGCTGAGGACATGTTGCGGCGAGGCGAGAACAGCGGCGGTGCCTACCCACTGGTCGTCGGCAGGAGCCAACGCGCCATCGCCCTCGCGCATCTGGGTCACGAGCACGCGACGCGGGAAGATGCTCGGGCGGCGATCGCTGGGGCACGCCAGTGTGGCGCACCGTTCCTCGCCACGTGGCCGCTGATCGCCCTCGGCTTTCTCGAGGTGTCGCTGGGCAACTACGAGCAGGCTCTGATTGCGTTGGAGCCCTTGCTATCTCACCGTGGTCGCGTGGACGTGTGGAACGGCTATCCGGCGTTGCACGAGCCCGACGCCATCGAGGCAATGGTCGCGCTCGGGCGACTGGCTGACGCGGCGCCGTTGGTCGAGTCGCTCGAACTGTATGGTGCGCGACTGGACCGGCCGTGGATGCTGGCGGTGGGCGCCCGCGGCCGAAGCATGCTGCAGGCCGCGGCGGGTAACCTCGCCGACGCCGAGGCCACGCTGCGCCAGGCGCTGGTGCACCACGACCGACTCCCGATGCCGTTCGAGCGGGCGCGCACCCAGCTGTTCCTCGGTCAGGTGTTGCGTCGGCAGCGCAAGAAGAATCTGGCGGCCACCACGCTGCGAGAGGCCTTCGGCACCTTCTCCGAGCTCGGTATGCCGTTGTGGGCCGATCGTGTCGGCGCCGAGCTGCAGCGGACTGACGCTCCGCGCAACCACGACTCGGACCTGACGCCATCGGAGCTTCGCGTCGCACGGTTGGCGGCATCGGGCAAGACCAACAAGGACATTGCCTCGGCGCTGTTCATCAGCCCGAAGACCGTCGAACACAACCTCAGTTCGGTCTACCGGAAGCTCGCCGTCCGTACCCGGGCCGAATTGGCCGGCCGCGCACGCGAACTCGACGACGAGTAGCGGTACACCGGTCGGCTAGCTGGCGACGTCGGCGGCCATCGCGGCCCCGACGATGCCCGCCTCGTTCTGCAGCGCAGCCGCCACCACCGGAGTCCTGTTCTGCAGCAACGGAATCCACTTCTCGGCCTTGCGGCTGATGCCACCGCCGGCAATGAAGAGGTCGGGCCAGATGGCGTTCTCGATCGCGACGAGGACCTTGGTGACCTCCTTGGTCCAGCGCTCGTAACTCCACTCCTTGGTTTCCTTGATGGAGGAGGCGGCGCGGTGTTCGGCTTCCTTGCCGCCGACTTCGAGATGTCCGAACTCGGTGTTGGGGAGCAGCACGCCGTTGTGGATCACCGCCGATCCGATGCCGGTTCCGAAGGTCAGCAGCACGATCACGCCGGTGTTGTCCCTGCCGGCGCCGAACTTCTCCTCCGCCAGTCCCGCCGCGTCGGCGTCGTTGAGCACGGTGACCGACCGGCCACCGAGATCGGCGCCGATGACCTCTTGGGCGTTGGTCCCGATCCAGCCCTTGTCGACGTTGGCGGCTGTGCGCACGATTCCGCCGGTGACGACGCCGGGGTACGTGACGCCCAGTGGGCCTTCCCAGCCGAACTCGTTGACCACCGCGGCGATGGTCTTGCTGACCGCGTCAGGGGTCGACGGCTGAGGGGTGGCCAGCTTGAACCGCTCCCCGATGAGTTGGCCGGTGTCGAGGTCGACGATGCCGCCCTTCACCCCGCTGCCGCCGACGTCGACGCCGAAACCACGACGCGGTGAACCCCCGTCGATCGGGGCGGGGGCAGGGGTTTCGGTCATGAGCGCTCCTCTGTGAGCGGTCGGCAGGTGCGACGCCAACCACACACTAGTGCCTCGCCAAGCCCGATGTGTTGCGATGGGAATGTGACCGACGACAGCGATCCGGGCCGCCTACGGGCCGTCGCGGAGCTCCTGGCATCAGAAGCCGCCGACTTCGTTCGGCGCCGCAGGATCGAGGTGTTCGGCGCAGATTCCGCCCCGTCGCAGGCGGCTTCCGCGGTGAGCGCCAAGAGCACTCCGACCGATCCTGTGACCATCGTCGACACCGAGACCGAGCGGCTGATCCGCGATCGGCTCGCCGACCTGAGGCCCGACGACCCGATCGTCGGGGAGGAGGGGGGCGGCGCGCTGCTCGGCCACCGCGGTCGGCCCACCTGGGTGCTCGACCCCATCGATGGAACGGTCAACTTCGTCTACGGCATCGAGGCCTATGCGGTGTCGGTGGGCGTGCAGATCGACGGCGTCTCGGTGGCCGGTGCGGTCGCCAACGTGCCGACCGGAGAGGTGTTCTCCGCCGCCCGCGGGCACGGCGCCAATCTGCATCGCGACGGTGAATCGGAACCGTTGCGCTGCAACCCGATCGACGATCTCGCGATGGCCTTGGTCGGTACGGGCTTCGGCTATTCGCCCGAGCGGCGTCTGGTGCAGGCCGAGGTGCTGGCCCGGCTCATCCCCGGTGTCCGGGACGTTCGCCGCATCGGGTCCTGTGCGCTCGATCTGTGCATGGTGGCGGCGGGCCGGCTCGACGCCTATTACGAGCGCGGCGTCAACGTGTGGGACTGGGCGGCGGGCGCATTGATCGCCGAGGAAGCGGGCGCCACGATGCTGCTGCCGGACGTGGGGGGTGAGACCGCCGGGTTCGGTCTCATCGTCGCGGCGGCGCCGGGAATTGCCACCGAGTTCGACGAGGCGTTGCGGGCAGCCGGCGCCCATTAGCTCCCGCGCGGATCGGTCAGCAGCCGGTGGAGTGGACCTTCTTGATGAGCGCCGGGTCGGCCGGTTGGGTGGCATCCGGGCGCAGGCTCGCGAGCACCGCATCGATGTCGTCGTTGTGGCCGACGGCCGAGAACTCGGTGCCGATCGCCAGATCGACGGTGTCGTCGGGTCGTTGGTCCTGAAACAGCTCCGTGCATGGGGCGACGAGCCACAGCGCCGCAGCCGCCGCGCGACCGGACGGCCCGAAGCGGATCTGCCCCTGGCAGGCCAACCGGGTGTTCTCGTAGACCGTGTCGTTGCCCGCGGTGGGCGGGGCGTATCCGAGGTCGCGCAGCGCACCCGCCACCTCGGCGGCCTGGCCCCCTTGGCCGCTGGCGTTGAGGACGCGGATCTTGGTGTCGGCGAGCTTGGCCGGCGTGACGTCGAGCATGGTGGCGGCGGACACCGGCTCGCCGAGAGCGGTCTGGGTGGCGTCGGCCACCGGGGGCGGCGGATTACAGGCGGCTTGCTGGGTGACGTCGGCGGTCTGGTTGAACGCCACGACCCACACCACGAGGGTCACGAGCGCGAGCGCGACCATGACGGCGATGCCGGGGATGTAGTTCCGCCGCCGGAACGGGCGACCGTGTTTGTCGAACGCCGTGCCGGAGGTGATCTGCGCTACCACCCCTGCACTGTAAGGCCAGCCGCCTCCGCCGGTCCCTACCAGCCCTTTTGTGATGTGATATAACTCACATCCAATCCGGTGCCATCCGGGGCACGAATCATTTGGTGGATGCGTTCTGCGCTGGTACAAAGCTCTGTCGCTCCACGACGGAACGACAAGGAGGGGACGAGGATGGCTACTGACTACGACGCTCCACGGCGCACCGAGACCGATGACGTTTCCGAAGATTCGCTCGAGGAACTGAAGGCACGGCGCAACGAGGCCCAATCAGCGGTCGTCGACGTAGACGAGTCCGAGTCCGCCGAGTCCTTCGAACTCCCCGGCGCCGATCTGTCCGGCGAGGAGCTCTCGGTGCGCGTGGTCCCCAAGCAGGCCGACGAATTCACCTGCTCGAGCTGTTTTTTGGTGCATCACCGCAGTCGGCTGGCCAGCGAAAAGGGCGGCCTGATGATCTGCACCGATTGCGCGGCCTGACGGCTCAGCTGCGCAGCGCGGCAAGGACCCGCTCCGGCCGCCGACAACTCACCAACCAGTACGGGGTGGGGTCGTCGGGGTCGTCCAAGACGAGCAGGATCATCGGCGAAATCCAGGCGCGGTGCACGACGTACGCGGCCGGATCGAGCTGACGGCCCAGCGCCGCGGACTTCGCCGACCTGGGCACCTCCGCCGATCGGGAGATCACGTTGGTGGGCAGGTGGGCTCCGCCGACCCATAACTCGGTCTCGTCGCCGTCGCCGGTGGACGTGCTGACCACCCGCAGCTCCAAGCGTCCCAGCCAGACCAGCGCGGCTGCCGAGACTGGTAGCAGGATTGCGAACGGCAGCCAGCCGGGGAGCGAGCGGATGCCGAGGTCCACTTCGTAGGCGATCACGGACCCCAGCACGAACCCGGGCAGGTACCACCACCACGGAACCGCGAGCCGCTCTCGGTAGCGCGTCGTTTGGGTGGCTGCGCGCGTGTCGGACACGCGGTCAAGAGTAATCTCCGTGGTCGTGTCCACCTCTCTGGCGGTCGTGCGGCTGGACCGCGACCTGCCTCTGCCCGCCCGGGCCCACGCCGGCGACGCCGGCGTCGACCTCTGCAGCGCAATCGACCTCGCACTCGCGCCGGGCCGACGCGCCCTCGTTCCCACCGGTATTGCCGTGGCCATTCCGTACGGGATGGTGGGGCTGATCCATCCGAGATCGGGATTGGCCACGCGCGTTGGGCTTTCGATCGTGAACAGCCCCGGTACGGTCGACGCGGGCTACCGCGGCGAGATCAAGGTGACACTGATCAATCTCGACCCGGAGGAGGCGATCATCGTGCGACGTGGGGATCGCATCGCGCAGCTTCTGGTGCAGCGGGTCGAGCTGCCCGAGCTCGTCGAGGTCACGTCGTTCGACGAGGCCGGACTGGCTGACACTTCCCGTGGCGCAGGTGGCCACGGGTCCTCCGGCGGACACGAGAGTTTGTAATGGCATTCGGCAAGCGCAAGACCGGTGACCACGGCGACGAGGCGGGCACCGCAGAGGCACCGCAAAGCACACCGTGGCGTCCGAGGAACTCGGCACCGAGGACGAGGACTCCGGTATCGAGAACGAGGACGACGGTCCGTTCGACATCGAGGACTTCGACGACCCGGCGGTCGCCACGGAGGGCCGCCACGACCTCGGCGCGGTGCTCATCCCGGAGAACGAGGCCGCCGAACTCGCCGTCGAGGTCAACCAGCAGGGCGTGCCGACCATGGCGTGGATGGTGACGTCCAACGGCCGCTACAACGTGACCGCCTACGCGGCGCCGAAGGCGGGCAGCCTCTGGCGGGAGGTGGTCACCGAGGTGGCCGAATCCCTGCGCAAGGAAGCGGCCGAGGTCAGCATCGAGGACGGGCCGTGGGGGCGTGAGGTCGTCGGGCACATGACGAACGGCCCCGAGCCCGTCGTGATGCGGTTCATCGGCGTCGACGGTTACCGCTGGATGGTGCGCGGTGCTGCCGTCGGATCACCCGAGACCGCCGAGGCCATCGCGCGCGACTTGCGAAATGCGTTGTCCGACACCGTGGTTCGACGCGGTGATACGCCGCAGCCGGTGCGCAACATGCTGCCCCTGCAGCTGTCGGAGTCGCTGGTCGCACGGTTGCGGGCCAGGGCCGAACAGATGATGGCCGAGCAGGCCCAACAAATGGGTCAACAGCAGCCACCGCAGCCCCCGCAGCCGGTGGCCCGCCGCAGTGAGCAGGGCTCCGCGATGCAGCAGCTCCGCACCATCACGGGCGGATAGGGTCGCTCAGAGCTCCATCAGCGCGGACACGCACGCCGCACCCAGAACACCGGGGTCGGCGCCCAGTTCGGCCAGGGTGAAGGTGCGCAACGCCGCGCGAGGCGCGGCGGCCACCCATTCCACCGCCACCGCCAACGGGTGCACCGGATCGTCGATCGCGGCCGCGACGCCCATGGGGGTCCGCAGGGTCTCCAACTGCTCGCACGTGGGTGCGACGTATCCGGCGGCGGCGTCCATGGCGTCGGGCAGCGCGGGCCACTGACCCGACCAGGAGCGGGCCAGTTCGGCGCCGAGCCACGGCGGACTCGACGCCCGCATCTGCTCGATCGCCGAGGCCAGTCCGTCGCTCCGCAGCACCTGCGCGGAGTACAGCGCGGCCAGCGCGGCGGTCGCCGACTCGGGTGATCCGGTCCAGGCGGGCAGGCCGGCCAGCACGGCGAGGACGGCCGTCGGATGGGCGAGAGCCCAGGACGTCGCCACCGCGGCGCCGATCGAGATTCCACCGACCGCGATCGGTTCCAGCCGCGCGGCGTCGTCGAGCGCGCGGAGATATCCGGCGACGAGGTGTGACGGCTCCGGCGCCGGTGTGATCACGCGTGCCCCCACGTCGTGCAGCGCGGCCGAGAACGCGCGGTAGGCATAGTCGTCGTCGGATCCCGTGCCCGGCAGCAGGACCACCGCGGCTCCGCGCAGATCGACCGACATCCGTCGATCGTGCCCGGTGCGTCGAATGACGTCGGACACGGGGGAGTAAACCGGCCCGCGGCAGGGTAGACGACCTGCCTGTGCGCCGCGTGGCAAAACGGAACCAAGAGGTCTACCGTGGCGTTGGTTAAGAGGTGGGTCAACGGTTGATTCACCACTTGGGTAGGAGAGACCATGGCTACGGCCGAAGGTTATCTGCGGAGGTTGACGCGTCGACTCACCGAGGATCCCGAACAGCAGGACGTCGAGGAACTCAGTGACGAAGCCGCGAACACCGGTGCGCAGAAGGCCATCGACTGTCGGCGCGGCCAGGAAGTGACGATGGTCGGCACACTGCGGTGTGTCGAGACCAACGCCAAGGGCTGTGCGGGCGGCGTGCGCGCAGAATTGTTCGACGGCACGGATGCCGTCATGCTCGTGTGGCTCGGCCAGCGCCGAATCGCCGGCATCGAGTCCGGTCGCACCCTGCGGGTGCATGGGCGTCTGGGCAAGTTGGAGAACGGCACCAAGGCGATCTACAACCCCCACTACGAGATCCAGAAGTGACCCACCCCGACAGGGGCCCGGCAGACGACGTCGAGATAGCGCCCGAGGCGCCCGACGAAATCGAGAACGAATCCGAGAACAAGCTCAGTGCGCAGGCCATCCTCGAGCAGATGGGCGGCATCAGCGGCCTGATCTACTCGTCGCTGCCCGTGCTGGTGTTCGTCCCGGTCTCGTCGCTGTTCGGGCTGGGCTGGGCGATCGGCTCGGCGCTGGGGGTAGCCGCCCTGATCCTGGTGTGGCGCCTGTTCCGTCGAGAGACGTTGCAGCCGGCGGTGTCCGGCTTCTTCGCTGTCGGCGTGAGTGCGCTGATCGCCTACCTGGTCGGCCAGTCGAAGGGGTACTTCCTCCTCGGGATCTGGTCGTCCCTGATCTACGCCGGGGTGTTCGCGCTGTCGGTCTTCATCAGGCGTCCGATCGTGGGCTACGCCTGGGGCTCGGTCAACGGCCGCGACCGGGATTGGCGCGGAGT